>NZ_MDTQ01000001.1:1824104-1832558 GCF_001709345.1 Terasakiispira papahanaumokuakeensis | reverse complement strand
AAGATCACGATGATTATTTGTTATCTACAGCGGAAGACCAGCGGGTAATTATGCGGCATCAGCGATCAGCAAAGATAAACACTGATTACCAGTACTCTCATTCAAAGTGGATACTAAGAAAGGGTGTTAAGAAAAAGGTATTGCTGCGCCTCGTCAATGTGTACCTACAGGAAGATCCATTGCGCCAGCATGATGGCCATTCTATTCGGCGGTACTTGGAAGGAACCCCCTCATTCGTCAAAGAGCTTTTCTCGATTATCCATCATGCACCGCAAACAGTTCGAATGGATATTTTGCTGCGACAGTATTTCGCAAATTTCCCTGACTGAGCTGATAGAAACATTGCAGCACGATTTTGAAATCTAGTGCGCTTTGAGCTTCAGCCTTCCGATTGCCTTAAGCGTCAAATTTAATATATACAGCGCCATACCTGAGCGCGTGATGCTACAACAGGGGGTTACATGGCTTCAATAGCAATTATAGGTGCCGGATGCAGTGGAACGTTGGTTAGTCGGGCATTGGCTTCTAGGGTGTCGCAGCGGTCTATCTCAGAAGTATTACTGTTCGATAAAAGTTCAACTTTCGGGCCTGGACTACCTTATGGCCAGGACACGAACGATGAAGGATTCCTACTGAATATGAAGTCGTCGCTTCTGGGAGTTGATTCTTGCACGGCTGGTGATTTTGCTCATTGGCTTAAAGATAGTTCCCCCCAAGTAGAAGGTTTAATGCAAGAATATGCTCCTCGGATATTGATGGGACAGTATCTTCAGGAAGTAGTGTCTGACATCGCTCAGAAATTTAACCACTCAGGCATTCAGTTTGCGCGGGTCAATGCTTCAGTAAGAAATGTCAGACGGACAAGTGCTGGCTTTGAAGTTCATACTGCGAATGGTGTCCGCTTAGTTGACTATATTGTTTTAGCTGTAGGGCATTTGCGAAAAAGATCGGCTTTTCCGGACATCGAGCAGTATTTTTCAAATCCTTATCACGATCTTTCCCGAATCAAGAAAATTCCTGCTGGCTCCAAAGTGGGCGTGCTCGGTACCAAGTTAACAGCCGTTGATATGGCTTTGCTTCTACGCCGTATCGGTGTGGCTCATGTGCACATGTTTTCAAATTCTGGACAGTTGCCTCTTGTACGAGGGCTAATCCCAACAAGTTGCGAAGATGTTGCCTTTGAGAAGTGTCCAGGAAAAAGTATATTGGACTTCTTCAGGTGGTTTAGGAGAGAGAAAACTTACGCACCTGAATATGTCGGATTCATTACGATGCGCGACGTATCCGTTCGGCTTGAACATGAAATTGAAGCTGCAGCACATGTAAGAGATTGGCAGCTCTGGCTCGATGGATCCAAAGGCTGGATAGATGATTACTGGCTCAGAATGAGTACCAAAGAAAAACGTCGATTTTATCGTAAGTATCAAGGGCTTTGGATGAGCTACCGACATCCCATGCCATTAGCCAATGCTTTGAAGATCAGAAGCATGCTGCGTGCGGGAGAGCTTTCGGTACACGCTGGCTACAAATCAATGCGCTTGAAAGCAAACGAGCACTTCGAGGTAGATGTTTCAGATAGCCTATTAGAGTTGGATTATGTAATCGATGCAACTGGTGTTTCCGGAAACCTGGCCAAGCTAGATTCTGTACTGGTTGAGAACTTGATCGATAGCGGAATGTTGAGCCAATATGAATTTGGTGGCGTTGCTATTGACCCGGAGACCCACCAACTCTTTGAACAGCCTGGAGCCTATGCAATAGGCCCCCTTACTCAAGGCTCTCTGTTCTACGTATCAGCAATGGAGCGATTGGTTATTCACGCAGAGAGAGTGGCTGAGCACATTGTGAAATCGCAATGCCCTGCAAGGAGCGTACATAATCCACTATACGTAGGCGCACGGAGCTGAGGTTTAGATATCTCAGGTATGGGCATTTACAAATTTTAGTCATCCAGGAAGGATAGTTAGCATGGATTCGGTGATTTTTATTGTGGTTCTCGGCGCCATTGTGGCTGGCTTCGTACAAGGTCTATCCGGATTCGCCTTCGGGTTGACCGCTATGTCCTTTTGGGTTTGGGTGCTAGACCCTAAACTGGCGGCAGCTTTAGCTGTGTTCGGAGCCTTGACGGGACAAATTATTGCAGCTGTTACCATGCGTCGCGGCTTCAATATTAGTCGGTTGGCTCCTTTCTTATTCGGAGGCTTGGTCGGGATTCCACTTGGCGTTGCGGTATTACCTGCTCTAGATATCGAATTGTTCAAAGCAATTCTAGGCGGATTCCTTGTTCTTTGGTGCCCTCTTATGCTGGCAGCCAAAAGCATGCCTCGAATAAAAGTTGGTGGAAAAGTCGCGGATTGCCTCATCGGTGGCATCGGCGGGATCATGGGCGGCATCGGAGGGTTTACGGGTACCGTTCCAACCTTATGGTGCACGTTAAGGGGGTTCGACAAGGACGAGCAGCGTTCCATAATTCAGAACTTCAATTTAGCAGCGCTCGTTGTCACCATGGGTATTTACATTGCAAAGAATATTGTCACCGTTGAGATGGTGCCCATGTTTGCCATCGTCGCGCCCGCTATGCTTGTTCCAACGCTATTGGGTGGGCGAATGTATCTTGGCATCTCGGAAGTGGCTTTCAAAAAGTTGGTATTGAGCCTTTTGATTTGTTCGGGTGTAGCATTACTTGCTTCGTCGGTGCCTCAGCTAATCCAGCGCATATGAAAAGGCCTAGAGCTCTCTTTCTCTAACAGTTATTGGGCTTACAAACGGCTAATGAGGTCTCTGCGGGCATTCGTTCGGGCGGCATCCGCCTCGCTACGAGTCTGCAAACAGCTCTATGAGTGATGAGTTTCATTTGTCCCAATACGGCTATTAATTAACCCCATCTAAAGGTTCACTTGGTCATGTGATATTGCCCAGGAAATAAAGTAAACCGGTATCTAGGCGACATTGGGTTTTACCAATGATAAGTAAGATCTGTTGCGGCATATGTCTGTTATGGTGCTCGGAGCACCTAACTGGCAAACCTCACCCCCAATGTCGCCCGCCGTCTCATCGTGTAAATAGCTTCAGCTGCGCCAAAAGCCACAATGGAATGCGGAGTATCTACACGTCTATTGCCTTGCCTGAGGTCGTATCCCAGAAGGTAGCGACAGTTTGTTTATCATCCTGGTGTATTTCTGGAGCCTTTTCTACAACAGTCAAGCCGGTCGTCATAGGCGGTGGCCTTGCTTGCTTAGTTTTTACCTAAAATGAATAGAACTAGTGCCTAGTGACGGCCTGATTATAGCCGACGAAAACTAGTCTTTCCGACCTTTATAAGGCTTCACATCGTGTTAATGGGGCGAATGGGAAAGTCTGGCCCCAGGCTAACCGTTGAGGTCACCTCTCCTGAGTCAGATAACGCTTTCATCAAGGCTGGATTACGTATTGGAAAATTCTGTCAGAAAACTAACCTTCAACCACTTCACGTCGCTACGGATATTTTATTGATAGACGAAAGAATGATATCTCTGAGTGACGTTTATCTGAATGATAATTAGTCACCAAGATGAAATTTCATAATTCTCTTTGATGATAGCTCAGACTCTTAAGCAGATAGATATGACATCCGGATTTTATTTGATCATCCAAGTTAAAATCAGAGTTTATGAACTCTGCTTTCAGGAACAAAATGAAGCGAGCCTGAGCCAGGCACGAGAACAAGCGTTAAAGCTAGAAAGAAATGGTGAGAAGTATGGAGTACACCTTAGATGTAACGCTTTCGACAGTGGGTAGTGCCAATCTCTCCGCTGAAGTTAGCAGATAATCTACAGGTGCATCGGAATGTGGCTGTTAGCATATTTGCTTACAACCGCCACAAGAGGAGTGGCTGACAGTCATCTTGAAGAGGGGTAAGCGCTTCTCATCGCTAATGCGTCGTTCCAGATTCAGATTTCCAGTTCTACGGTAGAAAAGGATAATTAACATGGCCGCTCTAGACTCCATGGGCGCCAAGCTAGCTATATAGCCAAAAGGCTAACTGCTCAGCATCTATTTGAGCTGTTGGTAAGGTTCCAGTGGGGATCCTTGGCATCTTAAGAGTTCTCTTCGCGTGAACCAAGGAGGTCGATTTGAAGATTTGGACAGAAAAGCTACTGCAAACGGTAGAGCAGGCTGAATCCCCTCAGGAGCTATTTTCTCGCATCGCCGAGACCGCGACTGTGTTAGGGTTCGATAGATGCGCCTATGGTATGTATATGCCGCTTCCCGTTACTAGACCTAAAGTCGTTATATTCAATAACTATTCATCTGCTTGGAAGTGTCGTTACGAAGAAGCAGGGTATTTGCAGATAGATCCGACAGTAACCCACGCCAAGAAAACACAGTTGCCATTGGTGTGGAGCGATCAAGTTTTCCAGGATACTCCCGAGTTTTGGGATGAAGCTCAAGCTGAAGGTTTACGTGTAGGTTGGGCGAAATCTAGCCAAGACGCCAGCTTTGCGGTCAGTATGCTTACGCTAGCTCGTGCTACAGAGCCTTTGACAACTTCTGAGCTCAATACCAAAGAGCTACAAATGAGGTGGCTGGTCGATATCGCTCACGTGGCATTTACTCGTCTACTTACCCCAAAACTTAGCATGGTTCCCCCTTCTCCGCTGACCCTAAGAGAAACCGAGATACTTAAATGGTCTGCCGATGGTAAGACGGCCGGAGAAATCTCACAAATATTAACAATTTCTGTGGACACAGTGAAGTTTCATACGAAAAATGCTGTCGCCAAACTCGGGGCTGCAAATAAAACAGCCGCGGTTGCTCGTGCAGCAATTTTGGGGCTCTTGAGCTGAAGCTTTGTATACTGAATGGCAATAACCTATGCTTAAGGGTAGTTACACATTTAATTTTCTCCTTGTGCAATACATTCTTTACACAAGGAGAGTGTCCATGAAAATTGTTGTTGGTACATCTGATACTTTGTCACAGGAATTGATGGGTGAACTTGCGCATTACCGGCACAGAGTATTCGTGGAAAGGCTTGGGTGGGAACTAGCCTGTGAGCAAGGGATCGAGTTGGATCAGTTTGATCGTCACGACACATTATATCTTGCCGCTCTCCGAAGTGATGGCGATTTGGTGGGAACGGCACGACTTTTACCAACCACACAGCCCTACTTGTTAGGTGAAATATTTCCAGAACTTATGGGGGCTCTACCAGCACCGAACTCACCACTCATATGGGAGCTATCTCGCTTTGCATCAGTAGATCTTGAATCTGCAAATACTGGATCTACTCATCAGTTTTCCTGGCCAATTACGTTAGCTCTGTTACACGAAGTACTTTCTCAGGCCAAGCATAGGGGCGTACGGCGTCTTATCACTGTATCGCCGCTAGGGGTGGAGCGGCTACTGAACCGGGCAGGTGTTCACTCCTATCGGGCAGGACCACCAATGGTCATCGGCGGACATCCTCTTTTTGCATGCTGGATCAGGGTTCCTGGGAAATGACTCCATAGTACAGCTGGCCCGCAGACAAAGAAAAGTCAAGTGGAAAGTCGTGGCGTATCACACAATCGCCTGCAAGCAGGCTCCTACAGAAAATTCCGAGGTTCATCGAAGGGTTGTGGGAGTTGGCTTGCAAGCGAAAAAATGCTAACTCATGTCTCTTTGTCTTCATCAATCGAGGTGCTTGTCTCCGCCGCATTGTCGAAGTTCAAGCCCGCGTTGGCGGTTTTGAGCAGGGTTTTGTTCTCATCCTGATCGAGTCCGCCGTCTAGGTGTCGAACAGCGGCAATCAGCCAGCATTCCAACTCGCTAAAGAAACCCACTACCTGACCGCACAAAGCGCCTTGTTCAGGGTCGCCACCGCGCTCAACCTCGCACATATCGAGCACGATGCTTTGAAGACGGCCTTCGTTGAAATCTGTGTGGTGTGTTTTGAGATGTTTAAGGTAGATTCGTGCCAATGATTCACCGGTCTTACAACCGCCGGAGTAACCCCCGGTTTTCGGCACGGCCCAGAAAGACAGGCCACGCTTGCCCGGCACGTTATCGATAAAGGGCAGACGGTGAAGGGGGTACGGCTTTCGATGGTGAAACCTGAGCGGACTCGCGGGAGACTTGCGGACACAATGAGACTGAACTGGGGTGGGTGTCTTCATGACAAAAAACTCCTGAGCAATCCTGATGAACCGCTTCCAGACGCCAATCTGGAGAGCGGACCGTGCGGCGTTGGCGTACCGGGCTCAGGGACCGGCGCCCCGAAGGGCCACCACACAGCCCGCCCATAACAGGCGCAGCCATGCTGTGGACACAAAAAAACCGCGCTAATGGCGGTATGTCCACCTGAGCTATTCCGGGACGCCAATCCCGGCCACTGATTTTGCAGCGGCTCGCGAATAATGTCTTAGGGTAGGGGTGGAGTCAAGGGGTGAGAATGTTGGCGGCTACATGGCTATTTAAACATCGAACGACACAGAAATATGAACACCCTCCGTGGATCTCTAAGCACCGGGTGACACAGAAATATGAACACCCTCCAATCATGTCGAGATACTTATGCTGATTCATTGCACTAAACATAGATGCCTAACGCTTTGCTTACCGGCCAAACGGAGCAGAGCAAGCTTGTGGTAAAGTTTGCGCAGCAAACCACAAGCTTGCGGCGCGTAGTTGGGTCCGAGTACAGCAAATTGTTACATGCCTAACCGTTCTACAAAGAACTCAATAACTCTATCAATATCCCTTGAAAAAACCATGATCTCTGAATCCGAAAAATATTGTTCAGTCTCATGAACCATGATGTTTCTTACTTTGTTGAGAGTTTTGATTTCTTTGTACATTTTAGAATCGATTAGACCATTTTTAATTAATGCCTCTTGATTCTTGTACAGCATTAGCTTTTCACGCTTCGACAATTCAGCGGGAAGTATTTTCTGCGCGACCAATAGCTCAACTATTAAAGATTCGAGCATTTTCCATTTCTGTATAAAGCTGCCAAATACGACACTTGCGTTACTTGCCACAATTTCAGCGAGATCTTCTTTTTCATCATCACTGATAGTTATCTTATCCAAAGATTGGATCGCGGTTATAAGTTTAGATCTAACTTCTTCTACAAGCTTTTCTGTTTGCTCATAGTCTGGTTTTGTGAATGTATTGTTGTGGGCAATCTTACATCTTAGTTTGTATAGTTTCTCCCACCTAACCTTCAAATATGAGCCTTCACAATCGACATTAGATCGAAAGTATCGTTCCCAATTTGATCTAGGAATGAAATCATGAATTTCATCCACGCGAACTGAATCAGTCTCAATCTCAGATATTTTTTTAATGAGAGCTGCTATATCAAGTGTCCTGTATTCGTCGAAAAGAAAATTTGATAGTTGAATGAAATCTGTTTCATATAGATAGTTAATGTTTGTATCTATATTTTCAGTGCGTGACGATCTTTTCAGTTCTTCCGGAACGGTTTCTTTTGTCCAACCGAGACCTACGGTGGTAAGCATAAATTTCGTTATTAACTTACGCATTAGGTTCTCTATTTCGTAGATCATTGGATAACTACGAGAGGAATAGTAGAAACTAATGTCATCCCACAGCGTCTGAACACTATTTTTACTATTCATGTGTAGCAGTTTCTTTATCGACCTGCAAAGATCTGAGAAATCAGCTAGATCCTTTTCGTCGCAAACCAACTTTATATGAAAGAACTTGTGATTTTTGTTGGTATTTTCTCCCTCTTGCAGCTCGTAATCTACAGAGATGCCTCGGAACTTAATTTTAGTTCCGCTTATATTGATTTCAGAGTCTGATTGCAGGAAGCTCTTAAATGATTGAGCATTTCTGCAGAAAGTGCTCTCTGAGTCGATTATCACTAAATATTCGACTTTCAAATCATTCTCCTTTGCGCCGTAAGCATGTAACATTTTTAATTTCGCGCATGCGTCTTTTTCTAAAAGCGATAATGATCCAAAAAATCGACAACCTATTGAGTTATGAGATTTTTTACATATCCCTAACCATTGTCTCTTGTGAAAAGTGCGCATGCGTATTTGTATCCAACTCTGTGCTCGCGATGCTGCAACAGCACATCCCTAATGGCTTGATATTGAAATATTTTGTGTGACGATGCCAGTCAAAGATGCGCATTGATTGACATGGATTGATGGGCTATCGCTGGTTTGATTGCAGTGCTGCACACAATCGCCTGCAAGCAGGCTCCCACAGAAAATTCAGAGGTTCATCGAAGGGTTGTGGGAGCTTGCTACATAAGATTCAGTGGTTCATCGAAGGGGTGTGGGAGCTTGCTTGCAAGCGAAAAAATGCTAGCTCATGCTTCTTTGTCTTCATTAATCGAGGTGCTTGTGTCCGTCGTATTGGCGAAGTTCAGGCCCGCGTTGGCGGCTTTGAGCAGGGTTTTATTCTCATCCTGATCGAGTCCGCCGTCGAGGTGTCGAACAGCGGCAATCTGATCTT
>NZ_MDTQ01000001.1:1339107-1823864 GCF_001709345.1 Terasakiispira papahanaumokuakeensis | reverse complement strand
AATCAGCCAGCATTCCAACTCGCTAAAGAAACCCACTACCTGACCGCACAAAGCGCCCTGTTCAGGGTCACCACCGCGCTCAACCTCGCACATATCGAGCACGATGCTCTGAAGGCGGCCTTCGTTGAAATCTGTGTGGTGTGTTTTGAGCTGTTTTAGGTAGATCCGTGCCAATGATTCGCCGGTCTTACAACCGCCAGAGTAACCCCCGGTTTTCGGCACGGCCCAGAAAGACAGGCCACGCTTGCCCGGCACGTTATCGATAAAGGGCAGCTGATGAAGGGGATACGGCTTTCGGTGGTGAAACCTGAGCGGACTCGCGGGAGACTTGCGGACACAATGAGCCTGAGTTGGGGCGGCTGTCGTCATGACGAAAAACTCTTTTGTGATTAGAGTCCGCCTCTCCACGACCAAATGGATTGGAGGCGAACCGTACGCAGGTTGGTCGACCGGTCACAAAGAAACCCGGCAGCCCGAAGGCTCCCGCGCACGGCCCGCCATAACTGGCAGGCACAAAAAAGCACCGATGGCGCTACTGTGCGCCTTTGTGAATCGGGCGACCAAACCCGGCCACTGATTTTGCAGCGGCTCGCGAATAATGTCCTAGGGTAGGGGGGGAGTCAAGGGGTGGGCGTGCTGACGGCTTGGTGTTCATGTTCAAGCTAGTGGCGTGCTGCATTGCCAGCAAAGGGCCGTGGCGTAGCGCTAAAACCCCGGGAATCAATCAGGCACTGTCCCTGGACTACCTGAGATCTGAGGGTCTTTACTTGCTACGAGAGGATTGGATTAAGCTTCACTATCCTGAGTGAAACGCCCTGTGCGGACCCGCATGCAAGGTGTTGTGGGGCTGATGGCTAGGCACCCTCGGCTACCGATTGTACTTTATGGCCCGCTGCTCATTGCATCCTGACAACCCACTGTCTGGAGTCATTTGACACATCTGGAACTCGATAGAGATAATTGATTCCACATAATCAAAACTACTACTCGTTATGGGCCCTTGGGCTGCTGGTTTTGCTCCCGGATAAAATACGGAACTTCCTGTGAATATGGGCTGAATCCGTCATTTCCGTCATGTTCATTCCCAGCCCCTAAAATCTTCGTCAAATCTATATCAATAGGCGGCAAGAAATCCTGCTGTATGGCTTGATCCTTGCGTTGGTCAGCTAATCTCTGCCACTCCGCTGACTGAATGTCGTACAGATCATTGATCTCATTGGTCGTGTATCCGCGTTCTAGGAGTGCTTTCTGGAGCCCAATCCACTGAAGTGCGCTTTTGATCGTAGGTGGATCCAATTCGTGAGTTGCCCAAGGAAACGCAGGAGGAGCCGAAGGTTCCGGAGCGAACCAATGCTGCGTCCGCGCCATCGTCCCAACAACTGAACCGAAGATGAATGCTACCGCGAAGGTGGTCAGCACTATCCCAACCCGTACAGGTGCACTGGCATTAGTTTGCTGGCTAGCGTCGACGGATCTCGGGTCCAAGTGTGGAATGCGACCGGAAGCTACCAGACTCAGCGCAGCTGCGACCAAACCGAATATGGCTGGCGCTACTGCCCCCACAACGGGCGTACCCGATCCACCGATCATATATCCGAGCGCGAGAGCAACGAAGAAGACTCCTATACTAAGTATTAGTTGACCTCTCATCTCCCCCCTCCTTAAGCACAACATTTTTAGTACTGCGCATGCGTGCTTATCTCTTGCCAAAGCCCGCATGCATACGGAGGTTGTGCAGCTACCCCGCCATCCGTCGTTTCTGAGTTATGCGATATAGAATAGATGTAGGTTTTGCGTTTATGCCACTGGAAAGTAGGGATTTATTGATTTGAGTGGTTGTACTTTAGTTACTGTATATATTTGCAGTTCTAACTGCGTCGCGGGTGACGGAGAGCGTGAGAGGGGAAAGGTTGGCCCCATGGGGATGGGGCCGGGTGGGTTAGTGCGCTGAGGTGTCGTTTTGGTCTTTGACGAAGGTGTTGTCTTTTTCGCCACGGAAGAAGTCTCGGCCGTAAACCAGGAGGCAGAGGACGACGCCGACGGCGAAGGCCCAGGTGGCGCCTCGGGTGGCGAGTACGGCGCCAACGATGCCGGCGATGCCGAGGTCACGTTGTGAGCGGGCTTCCATGATGCCGATGCGCACTGAGACGTAGCCTTGGATCAGTAAGGTCAGGGCCAGGGCGATGCCGAGAATCGGTTGAACCAGGGTGACGATGGGCATGAGTAAGAGCCCGGTGTTGGTGCCCCAGCGGAAGGAGCCTGCGCCACCGAACAGGGAGTACATGGTTTTTTTGCCTTGGGCGAAGCGTTCAACGATGACGACGTGCATGGCCGCCCAGAGAGGGCCACACATGGTGACGTCCGGCCCGATGATGGACATGATGGCGTTACGACCACCGAAGATCATGTGGGCACGGTCTGGGTTGTATTCAACCACTTCATCGGGGCGTTCGTGGTCGGCTTCTTCCAGAATGGCTCGGCTTTGTAAGACATCCCCAAAGAGGACGATGTAGGCGGCTAAAACGGTCGGAATGGCGCTGAGGATCATTTCAATCGGCGGGAAGCCCAGGCCAAATACGGTGTACTCTTTCCATAATGTCATGAAATCAGGGCTGGTGATGCGCCATTGAATATCCGGCCAGGGGGTTTCTCCGGCCAGGGGGCCGACGATGATGGCCAAGGCGACAATCGGGAAGATGCCCAGTTTGCCCAGCATGTTGAAAGCTTTGTAGTTGGCTTTTAGGTGGGCGAAGTGGCGTGAGAAGATCACATAGAAAGCGATGCCGACGGTGACAGAGATGGTGATGGGGAAGGTGTCAAAACGCCCGCCCTGTTTGAATACGGTAATGACGGCGGCAATGCCCGCGCCGATGATGACGCCAGATTTGATCGCTTGGGGGATCAGTGCCACCACTTTATGGGCTAATCCCGAGGCGCCAATGCCGATGGAGAATATCCCGAGCATTAACTGGAAGGCGACAAGCGCATGCACGCGTTCAGGCCCTTCCGGAAATGAGGCACAGTAGGTCATTAAGAGGGGAATCGCTGGGGTAATCCAGCCGGGCACAACCGGGTCACCGAGTAGGTGGTGGGTTAAATAGAATAAACCGTTGAGCATGGCCACAGCCAAGGCCACTTCAAAGGGCATACCCAGCAGTTCGGTCATTAATGGAATGGCCGCAAGATCGACCGCACACATTAATAAGCCTTGAAAGTAATCCGGCCATTCTATTCGATAATGAATAAAAGGTAAGCGGATTTTAAACGGGCCCGCTGGCCAATAAGGGGTTTCTTGACCATCCACTCGCGTATAGCGCATGGCGTTCTCTCTTTATTATGTTTTAGGAATGACAATACCCACTTTGTGCATCTGGATGACTTTATTGAAGCCATCCACTCATGGGCACAAAGTGGATCGGGATGATTAGTGTTGCTGAGGCGTTAGAAAGCCTCTTGATATAACGCCAGTGCGTCTGCTTCGGTCACTTCTACGGGGTTGTTCATCAGCAGGCGCGTTTGCAGCATGGCGTCTTTGGCTAAGGTCGGCAGGCTGTCTTCGGTGACTTTGACATCACGTAGGCGTTGGGGCGCGCCTGAGCGATTCATTAGATCCTGCATGTAATCGACAAAGCGCTGACTGCGCACTTCTACGCTGTCGTCACTGGCACCGAGCACGACGTCAGCCAGTTCAGCATATAAAGGGGCGGCTTTCGCCATGTTGTAGCGCAATACTGGGCCCAGCATGAGAGCGTTGGTCAAGCCGTGGGGCAGGTGGTAATGGCCGCCTAGGGGGTAGGCTAAAGCATGCACGGCGGCGACCGGGCTATTGGCGAAGGCTTGTCCGGCTAGGTTGGCGCCGAGCAGCATGGCTTCGCGCGCTTCACGATTTTGGCCATCGGTGCAGGCGGTCACGAGGTGCTGAGTCAGTAATTTGAGGGCTTCGCGGGCGAAGGCATCCGATAAGGGGTTCTTTTTCAGCGCTGAGGTATAGGCCTCAATCGCATGCACCATGGCATCAATGCCGGTGGCTGCGGTGGGCAGCGGGGGCAGGCCGACGGTGAGTTCGGCATCCAGTAGGACGCGATCAGCGTAGAGTTGCTGCGCGACAACGCCCATTTTGGTGGTTTCACCGGTGGTTAAGATGGTGATGTTGGTGGCTTCAGAGCCGGTACCGGCGGTCGTCGGAATCTGCACTAAAGGCACGCGATGGCCTTTGATTTTGTCGATACCATACAGCTCAGATAAGGGTTGTTGCGCCACCAGCATGACGGCGACCAGTTTGGCGATGTCCATGGAGGAGCCGCCGCCCAGGCCAATGACGAGATCGGCTTTGGCTTGTTGGCCTTGTTCGACACAGCTCATCAGCACGGATTCGGGCGGGTCGGCGACGACGTCATCGAATACCGAGATGTGGAAGCCGGCGGCCTTGAGTGAATCTTTGGCCGGTTCCAGCAGGCCCGCTTCATGAAGGAATTTATCCGTCACAATCAGCAGGTTGCGTTGTTCAAACCATTGTGACATCAGTTCACCGAGACGGCGGGTACCGCCCCATTCCAGGTGCATGGCACCGGGGGCGTGAAAACTGAATGTCGGCATTGAATGGCCGGAGGTGGACATGGGACAACTCCTCATTACCTGGGGTCAGGAAGGATGAAATGAGCGCCCCTGCGACCAGGGACGCTCTGTCGCTTATCGTTGATTTATCTGTTGATCTGGAATCGATCGTGAGAGGGTGCTGCAGGCGTTATACGGCGCTGCAGATATATTTGAGTTCGAGGTATTCTTCAATACCGTGCTGTGAGCCTTCGCGGCCTAAACCGGATTGCTTCACACCGCCAAAGGGCGCGACTTCATTGGAGATCAGGCCTGTGTTATGGCCGACCATGCCGTATTCAAGTTGCTCGGAGACGCGCACCATGCGGCCATAGTCGTTGGTGAAGAAGTAGGCGGCGAGGCCGAAGATGGTGTCATTGGCCATGGCGATGGCTTCTTCTTCGGTATCGAAGGGGAACAGCGGTGCCAGTGGGCCGAAGGTTTCTTCTTGAGCGACTTTCATCTGCGGGGTGACGCCGGTCAGGATGGCGGGTTCAAAGAACAGGCCGCCCAAGCGTTGACCGCCTTGGATCAGGGTGGCGCCCTGGCTGACCGCATCTTGAATGTGGTCTTCCACTTTATCGAGGGCTTTGGCTTCGATCATCGGGCCAATTTCGGTGCCCGCTTCGAGGCCGTTACCGACTTTCAGGGCTTTGACTTTTTCGGCCAATTTGGCAGCGAAGGCATCATAAACGCCGCGTTGTACCAGGATGCGGTTGGCACAGACGCAGGTTTGCCCGGCGTTACGGTATTTGGAGGCCATGGCCCCTTCAACGGCCTGATCAAGATCGGCATCATCAAACACGATAAAGGGTGCGTTGCCGCCTAATTCTAACGACAGTTTTTTGATGGTCGGGGCACATTGCGCCATCAGCAGGCGGCCGACTTCGGTGGAGCCGGTGAAGGACAGTTTGCGGACCACGTCGCTATCGGTCAGCACTTTACCGATTTGGCTGGCGGAGCCTGTCACCACTTGGAAGACGCCTGCGGGGATGCCCGCTTGTGCGGCCAGATCCGCCAGCGCCAGGGCCGATAAAGGTGTGAGGTCAGCCGGGCGGACGATCATGGAGCAGCCTGCGGCGAGTGCCGGTGCCGCTTTGCGCGTGATCATGGCGGAGGGGAAGTTCCAAGGCGTGATGGCGGCGGTGACCCCAATCGGTTGGCGCAGTACGGTCAGGCGCTGATTGGCTTTGGGCGCGGGGATGGTTTCGCCATAAATACGTTTGGCTTCTTCTGCGAACCATTCAATAAAAGAGGCGGCATAGCCAATTTCGCCTTTGGCTTCGGCCAGCGGTTTACCTTGCTCTTGGGTCATGATCAGCGCGAGATCATCAGCGTGTTCAAGCATTAACTCAAACCAGCGACGTAACACTGCGGCTCTTTCTTTGGCGGGCCACTGAGCCCATTCTGCTTGGGCCTTTTGGGAGGCCTCAATCACTGCTGGAATCTCATCGGGCGACATTTTGGGCACGGTGCCGACCAGGCTATCATCGGCCGGATTGCGGACTTCAATGCTGTTACCAGAGGCTGCTGCGACCCACTGTCCGTTAACAAAGCAGCGGTCTTTTAAGAGCGAAGGGGTTTTCAGTGTCGCCATCATAGGCTCCAATATTAAGTTAACCGAAAATGCTTGTTCACTATTGTGAACGCTGTTCTAAATATGGGATAAAATTAGGTGACGAGGCCGCTTGTGTCAATACACGCGGGTGCATTGACGTCTGCCTTTATGACCAAAGTTGTAGATCAAGGAGCTGATTATGAGTGAAAGCAAGTCGAAGCGGCGTGTCCCTGCCGTTGAGCGAACTGTGGCGATCTTGGATTTTATTGCGACAGCACCGCGGGCCACAGGGCTTTCTGATTTGGCGCGTGCTTTGCAATTACCGAAAAGTACGGCCCATGGGTTATGTGACACTCTATGTGATTTAGGGTTGCTCAGGCTCACGGGCGATGGGTTCGAGTTGGGGCCTGCGTCGTTGCGTTGGAGTTCAGCTTATTTGAAACGCTCTGACCTAGTGCATGAGTTTGAAAGGTTATTGAATCAAGAGGTGGCGCTACAGGATTACACGGTGACCTTATCCACCTTGCTTGAAGGTGAGGTGATGTATCTCGCTTATCGACACTCACTCAAGCCGCTGGGGTTTTCACCGCAACGGGGGATGCGTTTACCGGCGATCTATACGGCAACGGGCAAAGCGATGCTGGCCTTTATGTCGGCTGAGCGGCGTCATCAGATTCTGACTCAATATTGGTTACCGCCACTGACTGCGCAAGGGGTCACCAGCATTGAAGCTTTTGAGCAACAGGCGCAGACCGCCCGTGATCGGGGGTATGCTCTGGATGAGGGGGAAGTCCGTGATGGCATGGTGTGCCTTGGCGTCCCTGTTTTTGATGTTCAGGGACAGCCCGCAGCGGGTATCGCGGTCTCAATGACAGAAGCTGAGGCCAAGCCGGAAGTGCTGACCTCCCTCGGGGCGCTGATGAGGAGAATCGCGGCTCAATTACTTTATCACTGAGTGTTGATTTCGGGATAGAGTGGGCTATTGAGCCTTATTAGCATCGTGCATTTAGCTTAAACAAGCCGCTTGTGACTTGTTTTGATGTTGGAAGACATAATGATGGATATAAGCCACCTGGATCACTTGGTGTTAACAGTCAAGGATATTCCTGCCACCGTGCGTTTTTACCAGGATGTATTGGGCATGACGGCCATTACGTTTGGTGAAGGACGTACAGCCTTGGTGTTCGGTCAGCAGAAGATTAACCTGCATCAAGCCGGTGAGGAATTCGAGCCGAAAGCCACTCACGTGCAGCCAGGGAGTGCTGATTTATGTTTCATTGCGGCGACCCCGCTTGAAACGGTGATGATGCACTTCGATAAGTTGGGGGTCATCGTTGAAGATGGGCCGGTGAAACGAACCGGGGCGACAGCGCCTTTGATTTCACTTTATGTACGAGACCCGGATGGCAACCTGATCGAGGTGTCGAATACGCTATAACTCGTGTTATTTTTAACGCCTAATTTGAGCCGGACATAAGCTTGGCCCTCAAGCAGCCGATATGCCTTTGAGTGGTGATTGTTTGAGTGGTGATTGAAAGTGTCCGGCCATTGCACTCAGTTCACTGATTAAACCTAATTCAGGACACTTCAATGCCCCATTGTATTATTGAATATTCTCGCTCACTTGAGCAGCAGGGCGAGCCTGCGGTATGGGTTGATACTGTATTTCAAAGTGTGTTGGATTCCGGTATTGCGCCCGCTGCGGCCATTAAGGTGCGCGGCATCGGCTATGATCATTATCGCATCGGTGAGCCTGCCGACGATTTTCTCCATGTGAGTTTAAGGCTGTTACCGGGCCGTACCCCTGAGATCAAGCAGCAACTGACCGCTCGGGTCTTAGAGCAATTGAAGCAGTTGGGTCTGAGTCATACCGCGATCTCAGTTGAAATCTGTGAAATGGAAGCGGAGAGTTACGTGCGTTCAACAGTGTGATGACGGGGTGTGATGACAGGATGTGTTGATGGTCTGAGTTGATGGTCTGATCGCTGCATTGCAGCATGAAAGTTGATAAATCCCGAATGCTTGATTAAGGATTCCAATCCTTTCCTTCCTCTGCATGGCCTACATTGATCATTCATTCATGTTCAAATGGAGTTAGGCCATGATGTTTACTCGTCATACTATTCACCAGCACATTAGTGCTTTTCGAAGAGGGGCTCTTCGGCGAGCGTTCGGTCGACGTGTGGGTTATAGACCTGTGAGCGGTCGAGGGCGCGCCTTGATCGGGGCTTTCTTATTCACGGGGCTTTTGCCCGGCTTTGCGTTTGCTAACCCTTTGCCTGCCCTGAATGTCGATCTAGAAAATACTTCAATTTCAGGCATTTCTTCTGGGGCCTTTATGGCGGTTCAGTGGCATGCCGCTTATGCTGATTCGGTGGTGGGGATCGGTGTGTTTGCGGGTGGCCCTTATCAGTGTGCGAAGGGCGGGGTCTATCAGGCCTTGAATGTGTGCATGGCTGGTCACGCCAATGCCGATCAGTCTTATCAGGCCCTTATGCAGGCGGCTCAGAAGGGAGATATCGCTGATCCGGCTGAGATGCGTGATGATCGTGTTTGGCTCTATTCGGGATACAATGATGGGGTTGTCAAGCAGGGGACGATGGATGCCCTGGATACTTATTACCGTCGCTTGGTGGCCCCTGGGCATGTCTATTACAAAGATAATCAAGATGCCGGGCATGCTCAAATTACTCAGCATTTCGGTCAGGAATGTGCGGTCACTGGCGGGGATTTTATCAATGACTGTGATCTTGATGGGGCCGGGCTGTTACTCCAGCATATTTATGGCACTTTGAATCCAAAGCCGGTTGAGAGCTCTGCTGATGATGAAGGGTTAAGTGGTCGTATTATTGAGTTTTCTCAATATGAATACCTGTCATCGTATGACGTTTCTTTATCTTCTATGGCTGAGACCGGGTATGCCTACGTGCCCGCCGCTTGTGAGCAGGCATCTTGTCGTTTGCATATCGCGCTGCACGGTTGTTTGCAGTATGCCGATCGCATTGGTGATGATTTCTATCGGCATGCCGGTTATAACGCCTGGGCTGATACTAACCATATTGTGGTTTTGTATCCGCAGACTCAAGCCTCTGATCTCAGCCCGATGAACCCCAAGGGCTGTTGGGATTGGTGGGGTTATACCGGGCATCAGTTTGCTTCTCGTCAGGGTTTGCAGATGGCCGCCCTCTGGGCTATGGCGGAACGTTTGGCTGAGGCGCCGGTTCAAGAGAATGCCGCTCATTCAACCACGGTGGTGACGGCGACCTCCCAGAGCGCGGCGCCCGCTGCTACGACCTCTTCGGTTGAGCTGGTGGCGGCCAATACGAGTGATGATGAAGCCTCATTCCATTGGCGCTATGACCCTCAGCAGCACTATCAGCTAACGCGCGCGCTTGCGGCTGATGGGCCTTACCATACCGTCACGCCAGCGCCTATCTCTAGTGGGAGTTATGCTGATAGTGGCCTGAACGCTGAGACGACTTACTTTTATCGTTTAAATGTGGTGGGGCAAAGTGGCCATAGCCAAGTCAGTGTTAAGACTGGCCCTGCTGCACCCGATTGCGATCCTTTCTTTGGCTCAACGGCGGAACATGTGGCGGGAATGCGAGCAACCGTGGCTTGGGGATGGACTTATGCGTTGGGTTCCGGTGATTCTTTAGGGATTTATTCGTTGGATAATGATGTGAACCTGCTTCGCACGAAGCCACTTTTTTATAAAGAAGGGGTTTGTGAAAGCAACGGAGCACGTTAATCCGCGCTGTTAGTTAAAGAAGGCCTGTATTTGAAGAAGGTCTGTGGTTGAAGAAGATCTGTGGCTGAATTTAGACGGAGTGATTACGCGACTTTGTCGCATTTCATGTAGAATCGTCTACGCTAAATTAACTCCTTACTTTAGCTCTACAGGCTGCGTCGGTGATCTCCCGCTGCGCAGCTTTTTTTTTATGTGATTTGATGCTCTTTTGATGTGGCTTGCCCCCTTTAGGCGTGCGGATCTGCGGTATCGGATGATAAGTACTCTTCTGCGGTGGCTAATAACGCACGCCGATTAGGTTTTAATCCGGTTTGATCCGCAGGCCAGGGCCAGCAGTGGTCTGGGTGCATAAATCGAGGTAGGCGGTCATTGAGCCAGTGACGAATGTGGGCTAGACGCTGGTTGGGGGAAAGGCGGTGCATCCAGTCGGCGTCAATAAACACTGCCGGTCTTTGGCCATATTCAACGTCGGTGACGGCCACCACGATGGCTTGTTGTGTGTCCGGGTGTTGCAGTAAGGCCTGTTCGATCAGTTCCGGCTGGATATTTTCCCCTCCAGAAATAAAGCGATTATCGCGCCGCCCCTCCAGGTATAAGCGCCCTTGCTCAAGCCGTGCCAGATCGCCGGTGGCATACCAGCCGTCGGCATCCAGCGGTGAGTTTAATTGGCCGTTATCCCAGTACCCCAGCAGCGCCGCCGGGCCGCGTAAGTGAAGTTCGCCCTGACGAATCTGAAGTGCGGCATGGCTGCCATCACTCTCAATACTGCCATCATCGCGGGCCGGTGCGGTCACCACTTGTGCCCCAAACTCGCTGAGCCCGTAACTCAGCCAGCAATCGAAACCGCGAGCACGGGCGGCTTGCAGTAGGCTGGGGGCAAAGGGTCCACCGCCCAGCATCAAAGTCGTGAGGGCAAGCTTTGAGGCCGTGAACGTGGGGGCTTGTAGCAGTCGATACAGTTGTGTCGAGACCAGGGAAATATGGGTGACGGGTTGTTGCTCAAGTGTGGTGAGCAATTGTTGCCGCTGACCGGGGAGTACCCAGGCGGCGCCCTTGAGCAGTGTGCGTACGACGACGGCAATGCCCCCAATATGATAGAGGGGGAGGGAGAGTAACCAACGGTCTGCCGCTGTGTAGGGCAGTCGACACCCTCGCGCATTGGTACTCAAGGTGGCAAAAGAATGGCATACCGCTTTCGGATGACCGGTAGAACCTGATGTTAATACCATGACGCAGGGATTGGTGGCCTCAAAGTTTGAGGATAAGGCGTTTGAAGATAAATCATCTGTAGGCCCGTCTTCGGCCTTCAGTGAGGTGAGAGGCGAAGCGGGCTGGCCTGGGCGGGTCAGCGTGATCAGCGGGCTATCCTGGGGCAGGCCGATCGTATCATCATCCGCCCACCAGGCGGCTTTCAGGTTCAGTTGCTGTACCAGCTGCCGACGGGTGTCGAGTGTCCAGCGGGGTGATAAGGGGCAAGCCACCAACCCTTGGTGCCAGCAGGCCAGTAACCAATAGAGTAGTGTCTCACTGGTATGATCGATTAACCCCACATGGTCCCCAGGCGATAACCCCGCATCGGCTAAAACTTGAGCATGCTGGCAGACTGTTTGCCAGACTTCTGCCCGTGTTCGTGACTGATGCTTTTCGGCGAGATACAAAAGCGGCGCCTCTGGATCATGTGTGACCCAGTCACTGAGTGGAAAACGAGTCTCTAAAACGGGGTGTGACGCTAAAACGTGATCTGACACAGTGGTTTCACCTGACGTAATGGGGACGAGGGGCGCAGTGCCCAGCCGCCCTCTGTGGCACCGGCCCGTGCCAAAAGCGGTTCTGGCCACCAGTGCTCAGTATCCAGCCCAGCGGGCGTGTTGGGTGAGTAGTGGTGGGCTAATTGACGTAGCTGTTGCGCGGCGACACAGGCCTCGAAACTGGAAGAAAAAACAACGGCGCAGTGTTGTTGCTGAGCAGCAGCGATTAAAGGTCTGAGCCGGTCCAGTGAGCCCCATAAAGTGGGTTTGATGACCAGGGCGCGTATGTGAGCCAGCTTGGCGAGGTCAAAGCTAGGCTCATGCAGCGTTTCATCCAATGCAATGGGCATGCCTGCTTCGGCGAGTGCATATTGATCGGCAGCGGTGGGGCAGGGTTCTTCAAAGTAGTCGATTTGGCCCCGCCACGGCTGTTGCATCGCCGCATAGACTGCATCCTGAGACCAGCGCCGGTTGGCATCCAGTCGGAGTATTAAATCGGGCCGTTGGTGGGTGATTGTGGTGAGTCGAGCAAAATGAGTCGTGATATCTTCTGGCCCCACTTTGACCTTGACGTTGGCCCCTTGCGGGAGGGTTTTCAGGGCCGTTTGAGCGGTCAGTAAACGGCTGATCGGCAAGCACATCGGTGTCTGGCGGGGGCTTGATTCATGGCACTCTGGCCCGTTCAGGGTGCTTAAGGCGAAAGCCAGGCTGGCTGGTGTTTCGGGTGATGCTAGGCCATGGGCATGCCAATGATGAATGGCCTGGGGGGTTGCGTCGATCAGTGCGGCCAGGGTTTCGGAAGAAAACCCTGGCAGCGGTGAGGCTTCAGCCCAGCGTTTGCCCTCCGGTCCTTCTGCTTCCAGCAATAGCCCTTCACGCTGATCGGTCGCGCTGTCGGGGTAGGCGGGAATGAGCAATGGCTGGCACAACTGGGCTTGGTAGTGCCATACCTTGATGCGCTGAGGGTGCCAGGGTTCGGCCAGTGGGCTCATGTGGATCAACTCTGACGTTTAAAACGGCTAAAGTCGGGTGCGCGTTTTTCAACGAAGGCGTTACGGCCTTCTTGGCCTTCTTCGGTCATATAGAACAGCATGGTGGCATTGCCCGCCAGTTCTTGTAAGCCCGCTTGGCCATCACAGTCGGCATTCAAGCCCGCTTTGAGGCAGCGCAGTGCAATGGGGGAGTTCTGCAACATTTCACGACACCACTTGATGGTTTCGCTTTCTAGTTCATCGAGTGGCACCACTTCATTGACTAGGCCCATGTCGAGCGCTTCCTGGGCATCATACTGGCGGCACAAGAACCAGATTTCACGGGCTTTCTTTTGCCCCACAATCCGGGCCATGTAGCTGGCGCCATAGCCGCCATCAAATGAGCCGACTTTGGGGCCGGTTTGTCCAAAACGGGCGTTCTCCGCGGCAATGGTGAGATCGCACATCAGGTGGAGCACATGGCCACCGCCAATGGCGTAACCGGCCACCATCGCCACCACCGGTTTCGGGCAGGTGCGGATCTGGCGTTGGAAGTCCAGCACATTCAAGTGTTGGCTGCCTTGTTCATCCTGGTAACCGCTTTCCCCACGAATACGCTGATCGCCGCCCGAACAGAAAGCCAGTTCGCCTTCTCCCGTGAGGATAATCACCCCAATGTGGGGATCATGACGGGCATCGGCCAGGGCTTGTTCCAGCTCCATGACGGTTTTCGGGCGAAAGGCATTACGTACTTCCGGTCGGTTAATGGTCAGCTTGGCAATGCCATCTTCACTTTTCTGGTAGCGAATATCGGTAAAGGCATCGCTGTGGTCGTGCCAATGAACCGGCATATCAGGGTAGGATGATTTCATGCGTGTAGGATCTCCTGAAGGATTTGTTGCCATTGTCTAGGACACGCCTGATGGAGGTTGTGTCCGGCATCATGAAAGTGGTGAAGTTGAATATCAGGGTGGCAGGATTGAACGGCCTGACCCAATTGCTTGAATTTGAGATCTTGCCCCGGTGCTAGATAGTGGACTGGGCAGTGCGGTGTGCTCAACCACGACCTGTAATCAGGCTGACGCCCCAGGCTGGTGGCTTCGAGCATATCGGCGACTGCCGCGCCCTGATTGTGTTGGCGCCGTTGGATCAATTGCTGGCGTTGCGGTTCGGATAAGTTGGCAAAGACGGCTTGTTGATACCAGCGGGCGAGGACCTGAGTCATGGGTTCTTCGCGAAAGGCTTCGGCCCAAGCATGATCATGTTGGCAGCGTGCGACTCGACTCTCTGCATCGGTGAGGCCGGGGTGGACACTTTCCAGGATGACGCCTCGTAACCCCTCGGGCTGACGTGCGGCGATGGATAATGCCAGCCGTCCGCCGAGTGAGTAGCCATATAGCCAGTAGTCTTGTAGGCCCAGTGCGGTGATACAGGCTTCAAAGTAGTGGCCAAAATCTGCAAAGCCTTGGTGTTTGGATAGACGATATTGAGTCTGCTGCCCATGACCGGGCAAATCCAAAGGGTAAGCCGCAGACGACAGGGCCGAATTTAATGGAAAGTCTGCGCGGTCTCCCAAAAATCCATGCAACATGACGACCGGGGGCATGGGCATTAGGTTGTGCTCTGTGAGGGGGTGTCGGTATGGCTGAAGCAAGCCCGCCAGTCAGAGACTGCTTGGCCTCGCGTTGTTTTCACTTCTAGCAGGGTCGGGCCGGGTTGTGTCAGCGCTGTTTGATAAGCGGCCTGACCGCTTGCTAGGTCTTGAGGCGCCTGATACTGCCAGCCGAATTGGGCCGCAGCGTGAGCGAAATCATTCTCATGGGCGGCCATGAAATAACGAGATTTTACCTCGGCAGAATCGATCGGCATGATGTCGAAAATATTGCCGCCGCCATTATTGATCACAATGACCACGAAGGGTTGCGTCAGCGAGCCTGCCAGAGCCATGGAGTTGAGGTCATGGAGCAGGGATTGATCACCCAAGACTAACGTCAAGGGCTGTTGACGAGCGGCCGCAACGCCGCAGGCTGTCGCCAGAATGCCATCGATACCGCTAACCCCGCGATTGGTGAAGACTTCCGCCACGGATCGCGCATGGCCCAAGCTGTCCATCAATCGTATGGGTAAGCTATTGCCCAGAAACAATAAGGCCTGATCGGGCAGCCAATGACCGAGTAGGTGAAAGAAGGCGACTTCACGGATGCTGGTTGAGTTGGCCGTCGTCGAGGCCGGTATGGTGAGCTCAGGCAGTGGTGGCAAGTTCCAGGCTTTGGCTTCGACTGGATGGGGGCGGGTGTTAAGCCACTCGGCGACATCGGCGGTAAAGGCGCGCTTAACTGGGAAGCCCGCATCTCGACGTCCCGGCCGAGAGCAGACTTGCCAGCACTCGACTTGCTTATCGGTCTCGGTACGAGAGGCAAGCCATTGCATCAACGGTTTGCTGGTGAGGTGGTCGCCCAGCCAAAGAATACGATCAGCCGAGTTGAGCGCTGATCGAATGTTGGCATCGCGTAAGCTGCGATCGGCCGGCCAAGTGTCAGGATGACCATGGCACTGGCTTTGAATCTCGGTCAACAGTGGCCAGCCGAGCATCGCTTGGAATCGTTGAAGCTGCCTTGCCTCATGGGGTTGAAGCGCGCCCGCGATGATGACGCCCTGGCCCTGACAGAATACCTGCCATTCGGCTGCGGTAGGGGTGGCGTGATCGGGGTGGCTTGGGTCGGGGCGTGCTTGAGTCGTTAGAGCATGATAGGGCTGATCATCGTGCAGCCACTCGTTCATATTCGGCGGAGGGGTGAAGCCTGAGCCCTCTATTGCCCCTTGGGTAGGATAAAGCGGCTCACGAAACGCAATATTCAAATGGGCTGGGCCTTCAGATAGTGCCGTCCAAAGATCATCCAGTTGTTGTAATACCTGCGGCCAGTGTGTTGAGGGTTCCGCGGCTTGTTGTAGGTGCTGAGCCACGACCCAAGGCCCTAGCAAAGGGGCTTGAGCGAGTGTCTGATTCGCGCCGCAATGGTGTAATTCAGTGGGTCGATCAGCGCTGACCCAAAGGACAGGCTCGCGTGTTTGCCAAGCCTCAACCGCAGCAGGGACGAGGTTCGCGACGGCGGATCCTGAGGTTGTTAATACGGCAACGGGCGCTTTGTAAGCCTTGGCCAAGCCCAGTGCATAAAAGCCCAAGCCACGCTCATCAAAATGAACATGAAGCTGTAATGCGGGAGCCGCTTGTTCTGCAAGAACCGACTGTGCAGCAAGAACTAACGGGCTAGAGCGGCTGCCTGGGGCAATACAAAGATGACGTAATCCCAGCCGAATCCATTCTTCAATCACCACTTCAGCGTGCCACTGTGTGATATGGGCCCAGTGCGTGGTCATGATCGTCTTGCTCATACCTGAATAGCCTGCTATGTATTCTCTGAATTTGGCTAGCCTAAGCCACTGATCATACTAAGTAAATGGATTCATGGGGCGATCGAGTGACGGGGTGCGAGTGAGTCTCTATTCGTTGGGGTTATTGGATGATTTTGACTAGGCAAAATCGTTCATTGGGTAGATCATCTACCCGCTGTTTTATCAGGCCCGCGAAGAGGCCATCGTCAGTCAGTGATCAAACGTTAGCGAGGAGTATGACCCCGACTATGACTAACTCATCAAATGCAACTGATCAGACCTCTGTGCTGGTTAGTGTCGCCTGGGTGCATCAGCAGTCGAATAAAATCTTGTGCGTGCGGACTCAGGGCCAAGATCGTTTTTTTATACCGGGCGGAAAGCCTGAACAAGGCGAGTCCTTACCTGAAGCGCTGGTACGCGAAGTCCATGAAGAATTGGGCGTGCGTTTACGGCCCGAGACGATCCAGCCTCTGACGGTGATTCAGGGGCCCGCTTATGGTCGTCCCCACTGTACATTATTGATGCATTGCTTTGTGGCTGAGCCGGAAACAGTCGATTTCAGCGCCCATGCTGAAATTGCAGAACTGGTGTGGGTTGACCAACACAATAAGTCTCTGTGCGCGCCTGCCGCGATTCAGTTGATTGATGAGTTGGCAATGTTTGATACCCATAATTCAGACTCGATTTTTTAACCTGAACCTTTAATACGACGGCTGCTCTTAGCGCCGTTTCTAACCCCCTTTGATCAAGAGGTTATTCAAGCGTGCCATGACGGATTATTTTATTCAGGCCTTTATTTATCTATTGGCGACTGTCGTGGCGGTGCCACTTTCTAAGCGCTTGGGGCTGGGGGCTGTCCTGGGCTATTTAATGGCCGGGGTGATCATTGGCCCGGTGGCCGGTTTGGTGGGGCAGGAAGCCGATACCATTCGGCATTTCGCTGAGTTTGGTGTGGTCATGATGTTGTTTCTGATTGGCCTTGAACTTGAGCCGAAGATGCTGTGGCGTATGCGGGCGCGTTTAATGGGGTTGGGTGGCTTACAGGTGGTGCTGACGACATTCGCCTTCATGGGGCTTGGCCTCTGGCTAACGTCGACCCCCTGGCCGACGGCTTTGACGGTCGGGTTTATTCTGGCTTTGTCATCGACGGCGATTGTGTTGCAGACCTTTGCTGAGAAGGGGTTAAGCCAACAGGACGGTGCGCGCAATGCGTTTTCGGTGTTGCTGTTTCAAGATATGGCGGTGATTCCGATGCTGGCGCTGATCCCCGCTCTGGCGTTACCTGAGCTGATGGATGCGGCCAACGCAGTGCCCAAAAGTGATCGTTCATGGGTGTCAGCATTACCGTTATGGTCTCATGCGGCGGTGGTGGTCGGGGCCTTGGTGCTGGTGATTGGCGGCGGTTATTATGGGTCTCGTCCGTTATTTCGCTATGTGGTGAAAGCGGAGTTGCGCGAAGTGTTTACTGCGGCGGCTTTAATGTTGGTGATCGGGATTGCGGCACTGATGAACTTGGTGGGTTTATCACCTGCGCTGGGCGCTTTTTTGGCCGGTGTTGTGATGGCCAATAGTGAGTTCAGGCATGAGCTGAAAAGTAATATTGAGCCGTTCAAAGGCCTGCTGATGGGGCTCTTTTTTATCACCGTTGGGGCCGGTGTTCGCTTTGATGTGCTGCTTGATCATTGGGCCACTATTCCACTGCTGATGGTGGCGGTGATTGTGGTGAAAGCCCTGATTTTGGCGATATTGGCACGACTGTTTGGGCTGAAAGCGAATCAGCAGTGGTTGTTTCTACTGAGTATGGCGCAAGCGGGTGAATTTGGGTTTGTGTTGCTGTCTTACAGTGTGCAACACAGTGTTTTACCGCAAGCGTTGGGGCAAATGTTGTCGGCCGTTGTCGCCTTGACCATGTTTTTGACGCCAGGGCTGTTCATTGTGTACGAGAAATGGATTCAGCCGCGCTATGTCGGTCAGGCCAATGAGCAGACCGCCGAAGATGAGGTGAATGAGTCGGCACCGGTGATGATTGCCGGGATTGGTCGTTTTGGTCAGATTATCAGCCGGTTACTCCGAGCCAATGGCTATCAGACGGTGGTATTGGATCAGCAGTTAACGCAAGTGGAAACGGTGCGACGTGTGCAGATCAAGAGCTTCTTTGGTGATGCCACCCGTCATGCCATGCTGGAAGCGGCGGGTATTGCTGAGGCACGGGTCTTTATTGTGGCGATTGACCAGAAAGAAGATGCGGTACATCTGGTGGCTTATCTGAAACGTCGTTATCCGCATCTTAAAGTGCTGGCACGCGCTTTTGACCGCGGCCATAACTATGCGCTGCGTGATGCGGGGGCGGATTGGGTGGTGAGTGAGACCTTCCATTCTGCACTAAAAATGGGCGGTGAAGTGTTGACCTCGCTGGATATCGCTCCGGAACGGGCCGAACGGATGATGGCGGCCTTTTCTCGAATGGAGGCGGAGCACTCGGATGCTTTGTTTAAAGCGTGGCAGCACGACAAGGACGCCCGACATCAAAGTCGTGAGTATCTTGAACTCTTCCGTCAAATGGAAGATGCCATTACCCAAGCCATGGCGCAGGATGAGCAAGGCTCGGAACCCCCCGCACCTCAGTGAGGGCGGTGCGGGTGATCGTTCTGCTATTTAAATACCCATGGCTTTTAAATATCCATGCATTTTAAATATCCATGCCTTTCAGACATTTAAATATTTAGACGTTTAAACGTTCACGCCTTTCATGCCCTCTTCGGTGTAGCGCTCACCGGCAATGATGAAGGTCTGTGTGGCCTCATTAATGGTTTTAAGATCCTCTGCGGTGAGTTTGACTTGCGGTGCCCCTGCATTATCTTCCAGGTAGTGCAGGTGTTTGGTGCCGGGAATCGGCACAATGTCGTCACCTTGGGCCAGTAGCCAAGCCAGGCTCAGTTGCGCCGGAGAGCATTGTTTATGGGCGGCAAACTGGGCCAGATAGTCGGCTAGGGCTTGGTTGGCATTAAAGTTGGCTTCTGAAAAGCGCGGCAACATGGCGCGAAAATCGCCAGGCTCAAAATCTTCACGTTTTTGAATCCGACCGGCGAGGAATCCACGCCCTAGCGGCGAGTAGGGGACAAAGCCAATCCCCAGTTCACGGCAGGTGGGTAAAATCTCGTCTTCGACATCCCGTGTCCAAAGTGAGTATTCGGTTTGCAGCGCGGTGACCGGGTGAACTGCGTGGGCGCGTCGGAGTGTTTCAGCATTCACTTCACAAAGCCCGATGTGGCCAATTTTGCCCTCACGGACCAATCCGGCCAGTGTGTCCATGGTCTCTTCGATCGGGTGCTCAGGGTTGACGCGGTGAACGTAATACAGGTCGATATGCTCGACCCCCAGGCGCTGAAGCGAGGCTTCGCAGGCGCTTTTGATATAGGCCGGGCGGTTATCCAACGTGCGTTCATATTGTCCGGGTTCGCGCACTATCCCGAATTTGCTGGCAATCTGAAGTTGAGTTGGGCGCTGTTGGGCAATCCATTTCCCCAGCAGTTGTTCATTGTGATGGGGGCCATAGCAATCCGCGGTGTCAAATAAGGTGATACCCAGTGCGTAGGCCCGTGACATCAACTTTAGGGCATCGGCTTCTGGTGTTTGTGCCCCGTAGAATTCACTCATCCCCATACAGCCCAGCCCGATGGCGGAGACGTTTAACGCTTGTGCTTGATGTGATGATGGTGCTTGAGATGACGGCCGCCCGAGGTGACGTCTTGGCATCGGTGAATGGTCGAATGATTGGCGATTTGTGGACATCTGATGTCTCCTCTTTGAATCCGTTGCCAGTGTGATGGTGGCTATTCTGAGGAGGTTCGATTTTGAAAACTATAGCCATTAAAGATAATCTGTTTTTCATTATCGGAAAGCTGTTAAGCGCAAAAATGGGTTGAACGCAAAGTGAGGTCACATGTCTCAGCAATGGCAATGGGATGATGTTCAGGTTGTGCTGGCGCTGGTGGAGAGCGGGACTTTGACCGCCGCAGCACGGCAACTAGGCCTCGGTGTGGCGACGGTGTCGCGGCGTTTGGAGCGAATGGAGCGGTCATTGGCATTGCGGTTATTCAGCCGTCACCCTCAAGGGTATCGTCTGACCGATGATGGACAAGCGCTGCTGCCACGTATGGAAGCTTTAGCGCGTGCGGGTGAAGCTTTATCAGGTCAGGCCCAGGCTCAGGCGCAGACGGTCGGAACGGTGCGGATGGCGACCGCCGACAATCTGGCCAGTAGTTTGATTTTGCCTCATCTCGGATCATTGTTGACGGCGCACCCTGGCTTGAACGTCGAATTGGTGACCGGGGTTTATAGTGTCAATATGTTGCGTCGTGAGGCCGATTTGGCCATTCGCATGGTACGACCGACGCAAACGTCACTGATTGTGCGACGACTCGGTCTGATGGGGTATGGCCTTTACACCCGTGCTGCTGCTGACGGTGGGCCGCAATCTGGAGCGGAGGGCGAAAGACCTCCGCTCATTGCTTGGCCAGAAGGGTATGGTCATTTACCGGCTAAGCTCGGGCGAGAGCATGAGCATTCGAGTGCGCCCCGAGTGATGACCAATACCTTGTTGGGACAAGTGGTGGCGGTTAAAGCGGGGTTGGGTATGGCGTTGCTGCCGCATTTTCTCGGTATTGAGTATGGTTTGCAGTGCATCGAATCGGTGCCCGAAGCATCACAAACCATTTGGTTGGTGATGCACCAAGATCTGGCCCATTCTCGGCGGGTCCGAACGGTTGCCGATTTTATGATTTCATTATGTGAACAGCATCAGGCATTGCTGGCAGGTGATGCGGTCAATGGCCACTGAAGGCAGGCGCTACATTTACGGTAAAGAAGGAGAGTACAGCATGATCATTAAGGGCTGCATGCCGGGCTTGGGGCGTCGTCATGATTTAGGGGCGAGCGTGGGTCTAGGAACTCGTGCGGGTCGAGGGGCCGGGGTGGGCCGAAGTGCGGTGATGAGCCTAGGCGCGGGAATCATGAGCCTCAGCCTGTGTTGGACGCCTCTGGTGCATGCTGAGTCATCACGGTTATTTCAGTGCCAGATGACGACGGGCACTCATGTGCTGCTCACCGACGAAGGAAGTGAGTTGGAATATCGTATGGGGATGAACCTTGCCGCACCCGATGCCCAGTTTCGGGTGCCTAAATCGCAAGTGTCGACCAAGCCATGGCGTCAAGATCAGCAAGAAGCTGCTTATTCACTGACGCTACCTTATAAGAGTGCCGCGATTACCCTTTTTTATTCCCAAAATTTGCAGAAGCAGCATCATGCTGTGAATGCCGGGCTATTCGTTAAGCAGCCTGGGCAAGCCGCTGATTTAATGATGTGCCGAAACGGAACGGTCGAACAGCACCTGCGTGACTTTTAGCCTTCGCCATGAGCGGATTAGGCCGCTTTCAAATTTCTGACCCATTGGGAACGGTAGATTTGTCGGTTCAGGACTTTCTGTAATGGCCAGACCAGCATGCAGGCCAGCACCGCAATGATCAATGAGCCCAGAAGCGATAGGGTGGGGGCAAAGGCTGAAATCAACATGATGGCGATCATGGCGACGAATAGCTCGAAGGTCATGCAAAAGAGTAGTCGGACGATTTGAGTATATTGATGCGCTTCTTGACGCATGGATTCCAGTTTGTCTGGGCGGTGCGAAGCAAAGTCGGGATAACGGGTCTTCAGCCACGTCATGTCTTGTTCGGCGATAGAGGCTGTTTTCTGTGTATCCATTGAATCCTCATTGTCTATGTCGAGTGACTAAAGTCTATGTCGAGTGATTAAAACTCATAATGGCTTGATTTTAACGGTCATGGTAGCCATCTCTCTACTGTTAACTTGATATGGGCCGATCATGATCAGGCCTTGATTATGCCGAATGGGGCGGTTGAGTGATTCTGGAGAGCTTGGCTTTATGAGATACCGTGCTGGGCGTCATTATATTCAAGCTTTGTTACTGCTGGTGCTGATGGGCGGTTTTATGGCGCTATTGGGCAGTGTTCTTTGGGGGTTACAAGGGGCTTTATGGTTACTGGCGGGAGTGCTGATATTTTTTATGTTCAGCGGCCAGGGATCGACACAGTGGTTGATGCGACTCAAAGGCGCACAGCCCTTAACCGCTGATCGCTCCCCTATCCTCACTCAGGCGCTTGAAGTGTTGGCGCAACGAGCACAGCTCCCGGTCGTGCCTCAATTGTATTATGTCCAAAGCCCGGTGATGAATGCGTTTGCAGTGGGCGATCTTGAGGATTCAGCGGTGGCCGTGACGGATGGGGCATTGCGTCAGCTTACGTTTCATGAGCTGCTGGGGGTTTTGGCCCATGAGCTTAGCCATATTCAGCATCATGATTTACGTGTGATGGGGCTGGCCAATTTATTCAGTTTTGTGACGCGCCTACTCAGTGGTCTGGGTCAGGTCTTGTTGTTGATCAGTCTGCCGATGGTCCTGATGGGGATGGCGACGGTGAATTTATGGGCCATTTTGTTGCTGATTATGGCGCCATCCTTGAGTGCCTTGGTGCAATTGGCACTGTCTCGTTCGCGAGAATATGATGCTGATTTGGGCGCAGTCGAGTTGACGGGCGACCCTGAGAGCCTCGCCCAGGCGCTGGTTAAAATCGAAAATGCACAGCAACGGCGTTGGTTCTGGCCCGGAACGCGCCCGGTTGAATCCCGTTGGTTGAGAACCCACCCGTTGACTGCCGATCGTGTTGAGCGGTTGATGGCACTGAAAGCGCGTTATACCCCTGTTTTTAAAAGCCCTGTTTTTAAACCCTCTGAAGTGGTGACCTATGATGTGCCGGTCGGGGCGCGTCGCTGGTGGCCCTTTGATCCTTTTCGAGGCCATTGAGCTGATACAAGGTGCTGATGTTAAGCATAAGGACACACGATGAAAGTATTGTTTGCGGCTCCTGAAGATGCCTGGGGCGGTATTTTTGCACGTTATCAAGCGGCACTGCCGGAATTTGAGTGGCAAGCGCTCGGGCACTATGACCTGACTCGGCTGACCGGGGTTGATGTGTTGATCCCAACCATGAGCCCGGTGCCTGCAGAGGTGCTGACAACGGCTGACCGGTTGCAGCTGATTCAGCAAATGGGGGCCGGGCTTGAGGGCGTTGATATTGATGCGGCCAAGGCTCGCGGTGTTGCTGTGGCGAATGTGCCAACCGATATCAGTGGTAATGCCGATTCCGTGGCTGAGCTGGCCATTTATCAGATGCTGGCCTTGATACGGCAAGCTCGCCACATTCCACAATTGATGCAACAACGCCAATTGGGCCAGCCGCTTGGGGGCACTTTGAAAGGGGCGACGATCGGGTTGATCGGTGTTGGCGGGATCGGTCAGGCATTGGCGCGAAGGCTGCGCGCTTTTGAGGCCACCTTGGTGGGTGTGAAGCGTCATCAGGATGCCGCGCTTGCCGAGACGCTCGGTATGGCATGGTGTGATGAGATGTCCCGCTTGGATGAGCTGTTGGCGGTGAGTGATTTTGTCGTCATGAGTTTGCCTGATGTGGCTGAAACTCATCATCTGATGAATGCCCAGACGCTCGCCAAAATGAAGCCGGGTAGTTATTTGATTAATGTGGGGCGTGGCGGGCTGGTTGAGCCCGAAGCCTTGTTACAAGCACTGCGTCATGGGCCTTTGGCGGGGGCAGGGTTGGATGTCTTTTGGGAAGAGCCGCCTGATCCTGAGCATCCTCTATTTCAGGAAAACATTGTCGCAACGCCACATATCGGCGGGGTGACCCAGTTGTCCATCAACGGCATCTTTGCTGCTGTCTGTGACAACCTGCGTCGGTTACAACAAGGTGACAAGGTGTTAAATCGATGGTGTTAATCGGTTTTTTTTGATTTGGCTCGGGGTTAATGATCTTTGCGCTTGAGCTTTGGGCACGATGGACTGAGATGTGACTCTAAGGAAAGTGTTTCTGTTGTCTTCGTGTCATTTGAGAATGAATGTTTTCAGATGTCGTGATTGAACGGTTTTCAGTCGAGTGATCCAAGGAGTTGTCTTATGTCGGCCCCGACAATACTCAAACGGCATGGCTTAACGGTAGGCGTTGAGCGTATTGATGACCGTATTTTTGTGTCGATGAAGGCGATTGGCACATTAAGTCATGATGATTTTGACCAAGTGACACCGATGCTCGATTCGGCGCTCGGCAGCGTGCGGTCGCCGGAAGTCGATGTGTTGATGGATGCCACTCAGTTTGAAGGGTGGGAAGCCCGTGCTTTGTGGGATGACTTCAAGCTGGGCTTGAAACATGGCAGTAAGTTTCGGCGTATTGCGATCGTGGGTAATCGCGAATGGCAGGAGCGGTTGGCCAAAATTGGTGATTGGTTTATGACCGGCCAAGTGCGTTACTTTGAACTGATTGAAGAAGCCTTGAATTGGCTGAATACGCCGCCTTTGAAGTCTGTTTAATGCGCCGCTGTTGTTGATGTGGGTTTAATGTGCCGTTGTTTTTGATGTGGGTTTAATGTGGAAAAGGAGTGTTGATTGAGCGATATCATAGCCGTCCATCAAAGCGAGGTTGATTCAAGGCACCAACGCTACCCCATGTATCAAGTGGATGCGTTTACAGATCATGTCTTTGGGGGCAATCCCGCTGCGGTATGCCCCCTGGATGAGTGGTGGCCTGATGAGGTGATGCAAAAGCTGGCAGCGGAGAATGCGTTAGCTGAAACGGCTTTTATTATTCCCGAAGGTGAGCAATATGCGATCCGTTGGTTTACGCCTGATATAGAGATGGATCTCTGTGGGCATGCGACGCTGGCTGCGGCCCATGTTGTGTTTGAGCATCTCCAATACGCGGGCGATCAGGTGACGTTTAGTTCCGCCAGTGGCCCCTTGACGGTGACTCGGCAGCCTCTGGGATTGCAGTTGGATTTTCCCGCTCGCCGGCCTGTGGCGGTGAGGGTTGATGAGGTTCCAGCGGCGATTCTGCACGCTTTTCCTCAATCTCCTGTGGCGATCTTCAAAAGCCGTGATTGGATTCTGGTGTATGACGAGGCGGTGATTGTGCAGCAGATGCGGCCCGATCGAGCCTGCCTGGATCAAATTAACCTTGATCCTGGTGGTGTTGTGATTACCGCGCCGGGTACTCACTATTTTGGTAATAACGTGCGTGGTAATAACGTGCGTGGTAAAAACGTTCGAGATGAAAGCGTTGATGGGAATCGACGTGTCGATTTTGTTTCACGTTATTTCACCCCCCAGTCGCATATTTTTGAAGACCCTGTGACGGGATCAGCGCATTGCTCATTGGTGCCTTATTGGGCTGAGCGACTGGGCCGCAATCAACTCCATGCGGTGCAATGTTCTGACCGTATTGGCCATCTTGATACTGAATGGGTGGGGGATCGGGTGTACCTTACGGGTCAGGCGGTGACTTACTTGATCGGGTATTATGCGATTACTTGAGGTCTTTTGTCCTGAGGTCTTTTGTCCTGAGGCCTCTTGTCCTGAGGCCTTTTGTTGAGGTTTGGTTCAGGTGTCTTACTTGTTTTTGAGTCACTTGTTTTTGAGCCTTTCTGAATACTGTCTTTAACCCCATCTTTAACTCTTTTTTTCGCGTGTTTAACTCTTTTTTAACCCCGTCGCCATTACACTGCCGCGCAGCGTCTTCTCGTGCGGTAGTGTGTATTGGGCCTTGGTGTGTCTTGAGTCTTGGTGTGTCTTGAGTCTTGGTGTGTATTGAGTCTTGGTGTGTATTGAATCTTAGTGTTGGCTGTTCAGTCTTTTGGCATCGTAAACATTTTGGCGGATGAGTGGTCAGAGGTGTCCGGATGGTGTTGAAGTCAAAAAAGCAGGCACTCAAAAAAGTAATATAAGCAGGCGACGGAACTGAAATTCATGAAAAAACGTAGGTTAGCGGTTGGACTGCTGGTGTTGTGTGGTTTGATTGCGGTGTCAGGCTATGGTTATTGGCAGTGGTCTGAGCCGACGCCGCCCAGTTATGTGACACAGCCGGTTAAGCGAGGTCAGATTGAGTCAACCGTTCTGGCCAATGGGGTATTGCAGGCGGTGAAGTTGGTGAATGTCGGGGCTCAAGCTTCCGGGCAGATTTTATCGCTGCCGGTGGCTTTGGGAGATGAGTTGCATGAAGGCGATCTGGTCGCTCAGATTGATAGCAGTACTCAAAAGAACCGTTTGCGGGAAGCTCAGGCCAGTCTGAAAAGCGTTGATGCGCAATATGCCGCGAAACAAGCTCAAATTCATCAATCCCAACTGGCATTTCAGCGTCAGCAACGAATGTTGGCCGATAACGCCAGCTCTCGCGCCGATTATGAAACGGCTGAAGCTCAGTTAGCGGTTGATCAGGCCCAGCTGGAAGAGCTGGCTGCGCAACGCGAGCAGGCCCAGATCAACGTGGATAATGCCAAGGTGGATCTGGGCTATACCACGATTAGAGCCCCGATGGATGGCACTGTGGTGTATACCGCGGTGGAGTCCGGTCAGACGGTGAATGCCAACCAGACCACGCCGACCATTATCGAGCTGGCTCAGCTCGATAAGATGACGGTCAAGGCCAAGATCTCTGAAGCGGATGTCGTTAAGGTGAAAGCCGGGTTGCCGGTGTATTTCACCATTTTGGGCCAGCCTGAACATCGTTACCCGGCGACGTTACGTGCGGTCGAACCCGGACCAACCTCGATGAATGGCGATGATGCGGATATGTCGACCAGTGACAGTGAGGCGGTCTATTACAATGGATTGTTCGATGTTGATAACCCGGATCATACCTTGCGCATTGGCATGACGGCTCAAGTCTCGATTGTGTTGGATCAAGCTGATGATGCGTTGATAGTGCCTTCTCAAGTGTTGCAACGCTCGCCTGAGGGGACTCAAGTTCCTGTCTTGAATGGGCAGGGGCAAAAAGAGATGAAGCCTGTTGAGGTTGGCATTGATAATCGGGTGAATGCACAAATTTTATCTGGCTTGGAAGCGGACGATCAAGTGATTGTAGGGCAAGCACTTGATCAACCCGGGTCAGGCTCAGGTCGTCGGGGAAGATTCTGAGCCATGAGTGAACCTCTGTTATCTTTGCGCGGTATTGAGCGTCGTTTTGCGGCCGGGGATCAGTCGCTGGCGGTTTTGAAGAATATTCATCTTGATATCGAACGCGGCGAAATGGTGGCCATCGTCGGCTCGTCCGGTTCGGGCAAATCAACCTTGATGAATATTCTCGGCTGTCTGGATCGCCCCAGTGCTGGCACTTACCGGATTGGTGGGCGTGAGGTGTCCACCTTCAGTGCCGATCAATTGGCCCAGTTACGTCGTGAGCATTTCGGATTCATCTTCCAACGTTATCACCTGCTCGGTGATCTGGATGCAGTGGGCAATGTGGAAGTCCCCGCTGTCTATGCAGGCGAGGGACGCGCCAGTCGGCGTGAACGCGCCAAGCAATTATTAAGTCGCCTAGGGTTAGAGAGCCGCTTGGATCATCGCCCCAGTCAGCTCAGTGGTGGTCAACAGCAGCGGGTCAGTGTCGCGCGTGCCTTGATGAATGGCGGTGATGTGATTCTGGCCGATGAGCCCACCGGGGCGCTAGATAGCCGCAGTGGCGATGAGATGATGCGGTTGCTGCGAGAGCTGCATGAGGTTGGCCACACCATTGTGATCGTGACGCATGATATGCAGGTTGCGGAATTTGCCGACCGAATCATTGAAATTCGTGATGGTGAAATCATTGACGACCGACGACAGTCGGATACGCCGCCGCGGTTACCGCCAGAATCTCCAGCCAAGCCAACTCGCAATGCTTGGCTGGCTCAGTGGGATCGGGTGGCGGAAGCTTTCAAAATGGCACTATTGGCGATGTCGGCCCATCGCCTACGCACTTTTCTGACCATGTTGGGCATTATTATCGGGATTGCGTCGGTGGTCTCTGTGGTGGCTTTGGGCACTGGCTCGCGTCAGCAAATCCTCAATAATATCAGTTCGATCGGGACTAATACGCTGGATATTCGCCCGGGGAAAGGGTTTGGTGATCGCCGCGCAGGCCGAATTCGTACCCTCACTGCGGATGATGCTAAGGCTCTGGGGCAGCTGGCCTATGCCGACAGTGTGACACCTTCAATCAGTGGCAGTGCGACGATTCGTTATAGCAATCAAGCCGTTTCCGCATCGATTCAAGGGGTTGGACCTGAGTTCTTTCGGGTTCGAGGTTATCAGATCGCCCAAGGCCAGTTTTTCGATCAAGACGGTGTGACTCAACTGGCACAGGAAGCCGTGATTGACGACAACACGCGCCAATCGCTTTTTCCTGACCGCTCGCCCATTGGTCAGGTCATTTTTCTAGGCCAGTTACCGGTACGCATTATCGGGGTGACGGCACCTTATCATTCTGCTTTTGGGAATAACGATGCGTTGCAGGTCTGGGTGCCTTATAGCACGGTTGCAGGCCGTATGACCGGGCAGCATCATTTGAATGGGATTACTGTGCGTGTGCGTGATGGTGTGTCGACTCAGGCGGCTGAGCAAAGTGTGGTGGCCCTGTTGAAGATGCGTCATGGCACTCAGGACTTTTTCATTATTAATACCGATACGATTCGTCAAACGGTGGAAAAAACCACACTGACCATGACCTTGCTAGTGTCGATGATTGCGGTGATTTCACTCATCGTAGGCGGGATTGGGGTGATGAATATTATGCTGGTCTCTGTGACTGAACGGACCCGTGAAATCGGGGTGCGCATGGCCGTTGGGGCGCGACAGTCGGATATTTTGCGTCAGTTTTTGATTGAGGCGGTGCTGGTGTGTCTGGGTGGGGGGATCTTGGGCATTGGTTTAGCCTTTTTGATCGGCTTGCCGTTTGGATCTAGTGATGGCCCGATCATGATGGTGTATTCCACAACCTCGATTGTGGCGGCATTTGTCTGCTCGACGTTGATTGGCGTCTTGTTTGGGTTCTTGCCTGCCCGCAATGCAGCGCGGCTTGATCCTGTTGATGCGCTGGCCAGGGAGTGAATGACCGGAATGATGTGCGCTCTGGGGAGTAGACGGCATAGGCCTGGCATGGGTCTAAGGATGCAGGGGAATCTAAGTCGATGATGAAAAAAACGGTACTGTGTCTTGCGATTGGGCTCTGCGTTGGGCCCTTGACCGGATGCAGCCATTGGACCCGTAGTGAGTTTTCGTCACCTGCGGTGGAAGTGCCCGCGCAATGGGCTCAGGCCGGGTCGGACTCAACCGTCTCTCAAACACCGCAAATGGATCATTGGTGGCAGCGATTTGCTGACCCCCAATTAGATCAAATCGTGACACAGGTGCTGGCGACTAATAATGATCTGGCCCTGGCGACACTGACTTTAGCACAGGCGCGTCTTCAGGCCGGAATCGCGGACCGCGATCAATACCCGGATTTATCGGCCTCGCTCAATGCTTCCAGCCAACGCCCGCTGACATCCGGCGGTTCGACGACTCGACGGTATGGCACAACCACATCCATCAGTTATGAAGTCGACTTATGGGATCGTCTAGGCGCATTGAAAGACAGTGCCGACTGGACCGCCCAGGCGCGCTGGGAAGATCGCGAAAGTACAGCGCAAAGTTTGGTCGCAACAACGGCGACGCTCTATTGGCAAATCGGTTATTTACAACAACGATTGCAGTTGGCTCAATCCAGCATTCAATATGCTGAGCAAACGCTCAAGTTGGCTCAGGATCAGTATCGGGCAGGGGCGGTTTCGCAACTGGATGTCTTAGAGGCGCGCCGTAGCTTAGCATCACAAGAGGCCACGCAACGGCAATTAGAACAGCAGTTGGTCGAAGCGCAGAATGCGTTTGCTGTTTTGTTTGGGGCGCCATCCAAGCGCTTGAATGCACAGATTCAGCGTTTGCCCGATCAGCCTATTCCTCAAGTCCAATCAGGGCTGCCTGCTGAGGTGCTGCTTAGGCGGCCCGATGTTCGCGCTCATCTGAGCCTGTTGCGTGCGGCATTAGCCGAGCAGGATGCCGTCGCCAGTCAGTATCTGCCGACTTTGACCTTAACCGGTTCTGTGGGTACCTCATCATCTCAGTTGGAAAATCTGCTGCGTAACCCCGTAGGCACTTTAGGGGCAGGGTTAGTACTGCCGTTTTTGAATTGGCATCAGATGGATTTGAATAAACAGCTGGCGGCGAATCGTTACCAGCAAGCGGTGGTGAGCTATCGGCAAACGCTCTACCAAGCCTTTGCCGATGTTGAAAATGCGTTATCGGCACGCCGCCAGCTGGCGCAGCAGCATGGCTTTATTCAAGCGCAGTATCAGAGTGCATTGGCAGCAGAAAAGATCTATGAAAGCCGTTATCAAGCAGGGGCTGTCAGTATGCAAAATTGGTTGGATGCGCAGCAGCAAAGACGGTCAGCGCAGATGTCGCTGTTGGAAAATCACTTTCAACGTTTGCAAGCTCAGGCCACGCTTTATCAAGCGTTAGGTGGCGGAGATGTGATGAGTGTGGATGATTCTCATGTGCAGTGAAGAATTCACTTTAAACTCAATGATTTAAAGATATAGCTGTTGCATCCTGTGGTGATGAATTGTACTGCTTATAAAAGTTACAAAAAGGTCAGGCGGTGATTCATGGCCGATTGATATATATCAATGTGATTCTGCTATAACTCTTTAGCTTGGAAGGACGAACGGTGTTCGTCTCTATAACTTGTTGAGAGTTAGCTGTAATTATGTCGATAAAAAAAAGGTATCTTGCGCTGATCGTGACGCTTGCGCTGGGAGCAGTATTGGGCTGGGCTGTGCTTGGGGGGACGGTTGCAGCACTCCACTACACTTCCAGCACGGAGTTTTGCGTCTCCTGCCACACCATGGAACAACCCTATCAAGAGTATCAAGGCTCTGTTCACTTCAGTAATGCCAAAGGGATTCGTGCCGAGTGTTCTGATTGCCATATTCCGCCCACGCCGGTGGATTATGTCATGCGTAAAATAGGCGCCTCCAAAGATGTTTATCATGAATTCGTGACCGGGCGGATTGATACCCCTGAGAAATACGAAGCACATCGCCAAGAGATGGCTGAGACGGTTTGGGCGCGTTTTCGTGAAAATGATTCCGCGACTTGTCGTAGTTGCCATACTTATGAGGCGATGGAGCAGTACGCGCAATCTCGTGATGCCGCTCAGATGCACCGTTACGCGCAGGAAAATGGTGAAACCTGTATTAACTGCCATAAAGGCGTTGCTCACTTTGCGCCTGAGGTTGAGCTGGATTCCAGCGCTTTTGATGAGTTAGTCGCTCAAGCTCAACATACACCGCGTGATGCGGCGCAGGTTTATCCCGTTCAGCCGATGGCGTTAACAGCATTGGATGCTGATCAATCACTGGGGACTGTACAGCCGACCACGGCTTTGCAGGTGATCGAGTCTGATGGCGAACAACAACGCACTGTGCGTTTGACTGGCTACCAAATGAAGGGCGCTGAGCAGGTGTTGTATCGTGCTCTGGGCCAGCGTGCGGTCATCGGTATGTTGACCGATGCTGGACAAAAAGCATTGGAAGCCAGTGCTTATGAGGCGGATGTGTATGGTAATGAGTGGCGCTCTGTTGTGCTTAAAGCGAAGATTGATCAGCCTGTTCTGAGTACTTTGGCGCCGGTATGGGATTATGCCGAAACACTCGATAACGTCTATTGCTCAACCTGTCATGCCAAGATCCCGGCCGATCATTACACCGTTAATGCTTGGGGACCTGTGGCTAAGAGCATGGGGGCTCGTACTGATATCTCTAAAGCGAATTTAGAGATTCTTACTCAATACTTCCAGCATCACGCCAAAGATGTGGCCCACGAGCAGGAATAAGGACAGCAAAGATGAAGACTGAACTTTCACGTCGCGGGTTCCTCAAGGGGGCAGGCGCTGCACTCGCTTTTTCCACGTTCGCACCTGTGTCATGGGCCAACCCTGTGGCCGATGGTCGTGCCGTACTGACTGCCGGTCGTATGGGGCCGATGCTATGTGAGCTTCGCAATGGCAAGCTGGTGGCGACAACCAATGCGTTAAAGCAGACCGTCCCGAATAGTTTGCAAACCACTGGGCCGGATCAGGTCTATACCCAGGCGCGGGTTAAATATCCCATGGTGCGTAAAGGGTTTCTGGCAAATCCGGAAAACCCCGAAGGGACGCGTGGGGATGATGAGTTTGTCCGTATCTCTTGGGATGAGGCCTACAACCTGATCCATCGGCAGCATATGCGGATTCGTAAGACGTATGGCCCCGCATCGATTTTTGCAGGTTCATATGGCTGGCGCTCCAGTGGCATTTTGCACAAGGCGCAGACATTATTGCAGCGCTATATGAGCATGGCGGGGGGCTACTCCGGCCACTTAGGTGATTACTCAACGGGGGCGGCGCAGGTCATCATGCCGCACGTCGTCGGCTCGGTGGAAGTGTATGAGCAACAGACCACTTACCCTGTTGTGTTGGCGCATAGCGATGTTGTGGTGCTGTGGGGGTTGAACCCCATTAATACCCTGAAAATTGCTTGGACCTCAACCGATTGTGCAGGGCTTGAGTTTTTCCATGATTTGAAGAAATCTGGCAAACGGGTGATTGCGATTGATCCCATTCGTTCAGAAACTGTGGAATTTTTTGGCGATCGAGTTGAGTGGGTTGCGCCTCACCCGATGACGGATGTGGCGATGATGCTGGGCATTGCGCATGCATTGGTTGATAAAAATCTTCATGACCAGGCTTTTCTAGCGCGCTATACCACAGGTTACGACCGTTTTGAGGATTACTTGCTCGGCAAGGACGATGGTATTCCCAAAACGCCGCAGTGGGCTGAAAAGATTTGCGGTGTGCCTGCGGCACAATTGGAAACACTGGCCGAAGTGTTTGCTGCACAGCGCACTATGCTGATGGCCGGTTGGGGAATGCAACGCCAGCAATATGGTGAGCAACGTCACTGGATGCTGGTGACGCTTGCGGCCATGCTGGGACAAATCGGTTTGCCAGGCGGTGGTTTTGGCCTGTCTTACCATTATTCCAACGGCGGTAATCCCACTCGTGATGCCGGTGTGTTGCCCGCCATTTCTGCGTCCATTAATGGCGGCTCTTCGGCGGGGAACGATTGGGCGGTTTCAGGGGCGGTTCAGAGTTTCCCTGTTGCGCGTATTGTTGAGGCTCTTGAGAACCCTGGCGGCGAGTATCACCATAACGGCGAAACACGGACATTCCCGGATATTCGCATGATCTGGTGGGCGGGTGGGGGTAACTTTACTCACCATCAGGATACCAATCGCTTGATTCGGGCGTGGCAGAAACCTGAACTGGTGGTCATTTCGGAGCCCTATTGGACCGCTGCAGCCAAGCATGCTGACATTGTCTTGCCGATTACGACATCATTTGAACGTAATGATATGACCATGACCGGTGATTACAGTAATCAGCATCTGGTCCCGATGAAACAAGTAGTGCCGCCGCAATGGGAAGCACGCCATGACTTTGATGTGTTTGCTGATATGGCTGAGCGCCTTAAGGCGGGGGGGCATGATGTTTACACCGAAGGAAAAACGGAAATGGAGTGGCTTTATGAGTTTTATAAAACCGCTCAGCAAAGTGGACGTGCGGCGCGTGTGCCGATGCCTAATTTCGATACCTTCTGGGTGAATAACCAGTTGATCGAAATGAATGAAAATGAAAAGGCCGAGAAATTTGTTCGTTACGCCAGCTTCCGTGAAGACCCTGTGTTAAACCCCTTGGGAACACCTAGCGGGCGGATCGAAATCTATTCGCGCACTATCGAAGGCTTTGGGCTTGAGGATTGTCCTCCCCATCCTGCTTGGTTGGCACCGACTGAGTATACGGGGTCTGCTAAACCCGGCGAGTTGCAGTTAATGACGGCCCATGCGGCCCATCGGTTGCATAGTCAGTTTAACTATTCGCACTTGCGCGATGAATATGCCATTGCCAATCGAGAGCCGATTTGGATCAACACTGAGGATGCGCAACAGCGAGGCATTCAAACAGGTGATCAAGTCAGAGCCTTTAACTCGCGCGGACAAGTTCTGGTGGGAGCATTCGTCACCGATCGCATCAAGCAAGGTTCGGTGTGTATTCATGAAGGGGCATGGCCGGATCTGGATAAAAAAACCGGTATTTGTAAAAACGGTGGGGCGAATGTCCTGACGTTGGATATTCCTTCTTCTCGACTGGCCAATGGGTGTGCAGGTAACTCAGCCTTGGTGAGTATTGAGAAATATACAGGACCTGACTTGCCTTTGACGGCCTTTGATCCGCCAGCCAATGGCTAGGTGGAGTGATTCAAACATTTGCAATAACTCAGGTTTGAAATAATCTAAATTTGAAATAACCCAGATTTGAAATCATTCAACCGTGGGCGCTAAGCGTTCACGGTTTTTTTGTGGCTTATTTTCTAAGCGACATGACCTAGACGATAATCCTATTCATATGTTTTGGCTCATATCAGCCTCTTTATGCTATAAGGCAAGTGCTTGCTCATGGGTGATGGGGTGCTGAATGCCATATTGGCCATTGAGTTAAGTACGATAAGTCGGCTAGGCGATGACTGAGCGATATGCTCTCGGGAGTCGTGTAAGCCCGTCATCAGATTGGGAATCGCATTGTCTCCTCGATATTCGAACATGATGCGATGAAGGGAATATGGTGCAAAGCCATAGCTGCCCCCGCAACTGTAAGTGCTGAGCAAGTCCAATGACCACTGGCGTGAGTCGCCGGGAAGGTGGATAAGCGATGATGCCGAGCCAGGAAACCTGCCCAAACTGCCATTCATCTCATTCATGATAATACGGTGGGTGTTATCAGGAGCGAATATGCATATTGAACCGGGAATTGTCACTGGCGCCAAGCTGGCGCTGAGCTATTTGACTGCCACCAGTGCTTTAACTCTTACGGCAGGGATGGCTTGGGAGACTCTACGTCAAGACGGGGGCGGGTATGCCCTGATATCACGCAGTGTGATCACAACAGTGTTGGTGTTCAGCTTTTTTGAAGTGCTACCTCATCATGCGGTGGGGGTCTCAGAAGTGCATTTGATTCTGGGGTCTACGCTGTTTTTGATGTTTGGTGCAGGCCCCACAGCGGTGGGGTTGGCGTTAGGCTTATTGATGCAAGGCCTCTTCTTCGCCCCCTTCGATTTGCCCCAATATGGCATGAATGTCACCACTTTGCTGGTACCACTTTGGTTGTTGAGCCACTTGGCTCGACGGCTTATTGCACCTGATACCCTTTATGTTCGTGTGACTTATCGTCAGGCTTTGGCGCTGTCAACAGCCTATCAGGGCGGGATCGTGGTTTGGGTGGCCTTCTGGGCGCTGTATGGCCAGGGGGTGAATGCTGAGAACTTGGCATCGGTTGCGAGTTTCGGCATCGCTTATATGAGTGTTGTTATCCTTGAGCCCTTGATCGACCTTGGCGTGCTGGCGCTGGCTAAGACCTTTGCTGGCGTAACGCGTGGTTCCTTATTTAATAGGCGTCTTCATCAGGTAGATCATCACCCAGTGGATAGCAGTCATATCATGCCATCTTGATAGGCGTGGATTAAACACACATGGGCGTTGAAGATATCAGTAAGTTAAGACTGAACCGACCAGTTCTCTCAGCACCCATGCCCTGTTTTTTTAAAGCGGGTGGCATTCGTTTCATGGCCATACGTGTGTATTCAAAGTGTCTTATTTCCATATGGGTTTGCTTACCTCTCTTTGTGCATCGGCTTCGGTGAGTCCAATATCGCGCAGTAAGCGTGCATCCAAATGTCTAAGCATTTGGCGAGAATGGTGTCGTTCTAATGCGGTAAGCGGCCTCTTTTGCGTCGTTTTCCCCGATCTTGTATCGGCGGCCTTCTTGAGTGTGAGCCTACGTCGACATCGCTCGAAAAAAGCAGTGATCCCTTGTGCTGTTAATATCATGCTGTTGCTCCTGGCATCTCTAGGTGGAATTTGGCTGGATTAGAGACCGGTCTCCCGGACATTCTTCAGTGAACCCAGCATAAAAACTTGGGGCGGGGTCATACAGAGTCAGGATTCTGTTTTTTAAGCCATACAGATGACAGTGATGAGAAAGTGTATGGTGATTTTTAAGGAGATCTGTATCGGGCTGGATGCCTTTTATTTAGCGCATAATGAAATACTTGATTTGATTGAGCTTGAGGTCGGGTGAGCCTTGAGGGGAGATGAATGTATTTATACCAGCAGTTGGCTGATCAACTGAGAACACGTATCGAAACCGGTTTTTATCGGCCTGAGGATCGTTTGCCCTCGGTGCGGGTTTTGGCCAATGAGTATCAAGTGAGCCTATCAACCGTTCAGCAGGCCTATCATCAGTTGGAAGACGAGTTCTTGATTGAGGCACGCCCCAAGTCTGGATATTTTGTCTGTGCATTACGCAGACGGCCTAGCTTGCCACCTATAGGGAGAACCACACAGCGACCTGTGGAGGTCTCTCAATGGGATCAGGTGCTTGAAGCGTTAACGCCAGGCCCGCTTGAACAAGAGGTGAGCCTCGTCAGTGGTACGCCTAATATGGAGACACCCACGCTTAAGCCCTTGTTGAAGGCTTTATCGCAGAGTAGCCGTCAGCCGGGTGGGATCGCGATGCTGGATTATGATGCACTTCAGGGAAATGCGTTGTTAAGAACGCAAGTGGCGCGTATGTCGCTACACCATGGTGCACAGCTGCATCCTGATGAAATCCTAATGACGACGGGGTGTCATGAAGCGATTGCCATTGCGATGCGGGCCGTCTGTGAGCCGGGGGGCATTATTGCGGTGGAGTCGCCCGGTTTTTATGGCGCTTTGCAATCGATTCGAGCTTTCGGTATGAAAGCGATGGAAATTCCAACGCATCCTGAGCATGGGATTAGTCTGGAGGCTTTGGAGCTGGCGCTTGAGCAGTGGCCGATTCGCGCGATCCAGGTGACGCCCACTTGTAATAATCCGCTGGGGTACAGTGTTTCAGCAGCGAATAAGCAAGCACTTTATCGCCTAGCACAACGCTTTGATATCGCCATTATTGAAGATGATACCTATGGTGACCTTCACTATGCGGCGATGCGAGAACCCACAATCAAGTCGTTTGATGAAGAGGGGCGTGTCCTGCTATGCAGTGGTTTTTCTAAAGTGCTTGCCCCGGGATTAAGGCTAGGTTGGATTGCGCCTGGGCGCTATTTTGAACGAGCGTTACATATGAAGTATGTGAGCACGGGGTCGACGGCTCAACATAGCCAACTGGCGGTCGCACGGTTTATCGATGATGGCCACTATATGACGCATTTACGGCGGATGAGAAGCCTGTATCAGCAGCAACGCGATCGGGTGCTCGATCAGGTGCAAAGAGATTTTCCAGCGTCGATCCATGTGTCCGATCCGCAAGGGGGATTTTTGCTTTGGTTTGAGTGTGCTCCTGAAATTGACTGCGTTCGCTTAAGCCAGCAGCTCGCTCAAGAAGGTGTTCGTTTTGCGCCAGGGAGCATGTTTTCACCTACAGGTAAATATCGTCATTGCTTGAGGATCAGTTATGCCCGTTGGGGTAAAGCAGAACAGAAAGCGCTGGCACGTATTGGTCAAGCGATTCAAGAGATGATGTCATGATCAATGGTGTCATGATCAATAGGGCAATCATCAATAGGGCAGCCATCAATAGGATTATGTGGGGTTGTTGACGTGATCGACGGTTGTGTTCATAAGACCGCATAAAAAAAGAGCCCCATGATGGGGCTCAAGCGTTTCGACTCGGTCGACTTGGATTATTGAATGACTGAAGTCCGTCGCTTTAAATTTTGAACCGGCTGACTTCATTCTTGACGTCATGAGCCAACTGGCTCAAACGACCTGCTTGTTCAACGCCCGCATTAATTTCGTCGGCTAACTCACTGGCAACTACGCGAATATTTTCTGTATTGCTACTGATATCCTGTGTCACGCTCGTCTGCTCTTCCGCTGCGGTGGCAATCTGTGTCGCCATTTCCGAGATACTGCGAATAGATTCTGCGATCTGAGTAAGGTTTTCAGTCGCTTTATCCGCATCCTTCACACTGGTATCAGCGCGTTGATAGCTGGACTGCATCGATTCCACTGTCTCAGACGTCCGTTTTTGAAGGGCTTCAATCATATGCTGGATTTCGCCCGTCGCCTTGTGGGTGCGCTGTGAAAGCATCCGCACTTCATCGGCGACAACGGCAAAGCCACGACCTTGATCACCGGCTCGTGCGGCTTCAATTGCGGCATTCAAGGCCAATAGATTGGTTTGCTCAGCGATATCACTGATAGTCGATAAAATCGTGCTGATTTTTTGTGCATGATCATCTAAGGCGGCAATACCTTCACCGGCTTTGTTGACCTCATTTGCCAAGGCTCGTGTGGAATCTCGACTTTGCTCAACTTGTTGGCGGCCTGTATTGCCTAAGGTGACAGATTCACTTGCGGCGGCGGCGGTGGACTCTGCATTGCCTGCGATTTCCTGTGTGGCTGAAGCCATCTCTGTAACCGCTGAAGCCACCATGTCGATTTCATTTTGTTGCGTGGTGACACGTTCCGCTCTTTGTGATGAGGCGGCCGACATATTCTGTGCTTCTTCGGCTAAATCCTTGGAAGTTTGTACCAGCCGGGTGACGACGCCATGCATATGATCGACGAATTTGTTAAAACCTTGCGCCAAAAGCCCAATTTCATCTTGTCGTTTGACTTCAATGCGCGTGCGGAGATCGCCTTCACCTTCGGCAATTTCATTCAATGCCTTGGAGACACTGTCGAGATCTTTAAACAGCACTTTAAATAAGGCATAGAGCAAGCCAATAAAGCCGATGAGCATTAAGGCGGCAATGATCAGTTGCCGGGTAAGCACTTTGTATACCGGGGCCATCAATTCGGCTTTATCCATCAAGAAGACCAGGGTCCACTGGGTATCGGGAATTGCCTGGGCATAGGCAAAATCAGTTTTACCCTGGATCTGTTCTTCCAATAGACGGTTATCGGCGGCCAGCATGGTGAGCCGCTGGTTATCCAAGCTCGGTGCAATCTCCGAGGCTTTCTTCATCACCATGTCAGCATCTGGGTGGGCAATGATGTCATTGTTTTTATCAACAATCATCGCTAGCCCTGAGCCTGGAATATCAAGCGTCGCTACCTGCTTTGATAGCTGATCCAGGGTCAGGTTAGCGCCAATAGCACCATAGGGGCTGCCGTGACGATAGACCACATCGGTGACAATCACGCCCAGCTGTTTCAAGGTCGAGCTCATGTATGGAAGCGAGACGCTTGGGCCTCCTGCACTGATCGCATTCTTATACCAGCCGCGCGTTCTAGGGTCATAGTTAGGCCGACTTCGATCGATAGCGGGGTCTTGTCGAAACATTTGGCCATCAGCATTACCGAAATAAGTTAAAGCGAAGCCGCCACTGGCGTAGGCTTGCTGTACGGCAGGGTAGGGCGCAGCATTTGGATACTTTTCCATGTGTCGGGCCAGAGCACTCACAACGCGCTGTCGGCTACTGAGCCAATGGCCCACTTCTTCACCATAAGCGCCAGCGAAGTTTCGGGCATTGTGCAACAGTGAATTCTGCATCTGTTGGGTTAGTGCGCTGGTACTTTCATACACAAGGTAGCCGGTGACCAGTGTAATCGCAGCGACACTGACACTCAGGATGCGTGTTCTGAGTGATATTGCCATATGAAATCAGCTCCTTTTGCCTAAGCAATGCCCGAAGGCCGAATGGGGATGGTGTGACTGAGCGGATGAGCGAGCCCTTAACGAGATGCCCATTGGCTGAATACGCATTATATGATGTATATATCTCATTATATAATCAACTACATGAATCTTTGGTGTTCAATTTGTTCGATTTATGTAAAACACGGGATCTATCGCAGTCGAGGTCTCTGCGAATCGAGGCGCTTATAGCAAATGATGGACTCAGCCGATAAGTGATTAACAGCCGGTATGGTCGGTGTGATGAGCCCTGCCATAGGCAGGGCTCAGGTTGTCAACCGGTCCAATCTCTTAGACTGTCTTAAACTTTAAAACGGGCGACTTCTTCGTCGACTTGATGCGCAAGATTATTCAGGCGTTCAGCTTGCTGTACACCGTTTTGAATCTCTTCTGCCAGTTCACCCGAGACTTGGCGGATAGCCTCGGTATTGCTATTGATATCTTGCGTGACGGATGTTTGTTCTTCAGCAGCGGTTGCAATTTGAGTGGCCATACCGGAAATATTACGAATAGCGTCTGCAATTTGTTCCAGGCTTATCGTCGCTTGATTCGCATCTGCCACACTCTTTTCTGCCATATCACCACTGCGCTGCATCACTTCGACCGTTTCAGCCGTTCGTTTCTGCAGTATTTCAATCATTTGCTGGATTTCCGCCGTGGCGGTATGGGTGCGTTGAGACAGGGTGCGGACTTCATCGGCGACGACGGCAAAACCGCGACCATGTTCTCCTGCACGGGCTGCTTCGATTGCAGCATTCAATGCCAGTAAATTAGTCTGCTCGGCAATATCACTGATAGTGGACAGAATCCCACTGATTTGCTGGACTTGTTCATCAAGTGAAGCAATATTCTGGCGCGCGTTATTGACTTCATCGGCCAGCGAACGCGTTGAAGTTTGACTTTGTTCAACCTGTTGGCTGCCATTACGTCCCAGCTCAACTGAGTGCTCTGATGCTGCTGCCGTGGACTCGGCGTTGCCTGCAATTTCCTGTGTGGCGGCAGCCATCTCGGTGACGGCTGAGGCCACCATGTCAATTTCATCCTGTTGTTGTGTGATTCGACGAGCACGTTGTTCGGATGACGCCGACATTCCCTGGGCTTCTGAGGCGAGCTGTTCGGAGGTGGTTTTCAAGCGTGAGACAACGCCATGCATGTGGGCGACGAAACGGTTAAAGCCATCGGCCAATTGACCAATTTCATCTTGGCGTTTGATTTCAATTCGTGCCGTCAAATCACCTTCCCCGCGTGCAATGTCTCTCAGTGCCAGCACGACACGTTCAAGGTCACGGAACATGACGCGGAACAGGCCATATAACAGTGCTGCAAAGATGATCAGCATGACCAACGCAACGATGACTTGCCGGGTCAGCGTCTTGTAGACCGGTGCCATGAGTAAATCTCGATCCATCAGAAACACTAACGACCAATTCGGAGTGTTGGGGATCGCTTGTGCGTAAGCAAAATAGTTATGGTCGTCAATATTGTATTCATCCAAGCGGTCATTACGGATCAAGTTGTTTAATGCCTGCGGGGCCAACTGAGGTGAGATCTCGGCGGCTTTTTTCATGACTCGATCTTTATCGGGATGCGCAATAATGAGGTTGTCGCCATTAATGATCATGGCTCGCCCGTCGCCGGGTACGTCCAACGAACGGACTTGTTCTGAGAGTTGGCCTAAGGTCAGTGTGGTGCCAACAGCGCCGATGAAATTGCCATTCTTTTTAACTGCATCAACTAAGGTGACGACTAGGGAGTTCAGTGTTGCACTGGTGTAAGGCGTGGTGATGCTGGGGCCATTGTGCTGTTTCGCCAGTTTATACCAAGGCCGGATTCTTGGGTCGTAACTTTTATCAGTATCCAGTGAGGGGTCTTGTCGAAACATTTGCCCTGACTCATTACCAAAGAAAGCGACACCAAAACCGCCGCTTTCAAGGGCCTGTCTCACCATGGGGTAGGGGGACGCTTCAGGACGCCGTTCGATAGCGCGGGCTAAAGCGGACGACACCGACTGCCGGGCACTTAACCAATGCCCCACATCCTGACCATAAGCACTGGCAAAGTTACTCGCATTTTGGAACAGTGATGTCCGCATTTGCTGCGTCATTGATAAACTGTTTTCTGTCATGAGGTAGCCCGTTGTCAAAGCAACAGCCAGCAGGCTGACGCTGAGAATCCGGGTTCTTAAGGACACTGTCATTGAACATACTCCATCATGCTTATTGTGATTGACCGCTTCAGGGCGTTTCTCGGTCAGATCCTTACTTTTATTGTTATGTTAATCACTGTGAGGTGGCTCTTCCTCGCTCCGGCGGCCCTTTCTTACGTGCGGCCAGAGTCCCTATGATCCAGCGACACTGGTCATCATCAGTCTTCTTATTATTGTGCTGCATATAGACTTTTTATCTTTGAGCGAACCTTTATGGGGTAGGGTTAAATTAGTGGCTTATTATGTATTCTCAGTGGAATCGAAGATTGAATCTATGAGAGTTTCGTTCTTGATTAATGGGAGATGCGTCGTGCTGTTAACCCCCCGTAACAGCACGTAGGTAAGGCCCTCGTTGGGTGGTAGAGTGGTTGGGTCAGTTGAGAGCATGTCATGACAGGCTTAATCAGTGTTATTGGCCATTGGTGGATACAATGCGGTTAATTCATCTGCACTCGTTCAATCCTGCTTATGAACTCAATTGCTTTGAGGGCATCAACAATGCCCCCATGTGAAACGGGGGCATGTGAGGGTCAAACCGTAGGCTTGGATCGGAGGAGAAGGTCAGGTTTTAAAGCGTCCAACCTCTTCATCAACGCTTCGGGCAAGGTTGTTTAATCGTTCTGCTTGTTGAACGCCCTCTTGAATTTCTTCGGCCAATTCACTCGAGACTAGTCGGATTGTTTCTGTATTGCTGTTGATGTCCTGTGTGACAGAGGTTTGCTCTTCGGCCGCTGCGGCAATTTGTGTCGCCATGCTAGAGATACTATTAATGGCATCCGCGATTTGGACTAGGCTTTCCGTCGCTTCATTAGCATCATGCACACTGGTATCTGCCATGGTTTGACTGCGCTGCATCACTTCAACGGCTTCAGCCGTCCGTTTTTGAAGGGCTTCGATCATGTCCTGGATTTCTCCAGTCGCAGTGTGTGTGCGTTGAGAGAGGCTACGGACTTCATCGGCGACGACGGCAAATCCACGGCCATGCTCTCCGGCGCGGGCGGCTTCGATGGCGGCGTTTAGGGCCAATAGATTAGTCTGCTCTGCAATATCGCTGATGGTTGAGAGAATGCCGCTGATTTTCTGCGCATGCTCATCTAGTGCTGAGATGTTCTCACCGGCACTGCCCACTTCGTTGGCCAGTGATCGCGTTGAATCGCGACTTTGTTCAACCTGACGGCGACCATTGTGTCCTAAATCGACTGAGTGCTCGGCTGCAGTGGCTGTTGATTCGGCATTCCCCGCGATCTCTTGGGTCGCGGCTGCCATTTCGGTGACGGCTGAGGCGACCATATCAATCTCGTCTTGTTGCTTTATCACCCTTTGCGCCCTTTGCTCTGAAGATGAGGACATGTTCTGAGCTTCATGGGCTAATTGCTCTGAGGTCCTTTTCAAACGCGTGACAACGCCATGCATATGCTCGACAAAGCGATTAAAACCATCGGCGAGTAAACCAATTTCATCGTGATGCTTAATGTCGATGCGGGAGGTAAGGTCGCCTTCACCGCGCGAAATGCCATCCAAAGCATGGGCAACGCGCTCCAGATCACGGAACATCACCCGGAACAGTGTATACAGTAATGCCGTGAATACGAGTAGGATCACGACCGCGACAATCAATTGCCGAGTAATGGTTTTGTAAACCGGTGACATTAATTCATCACGATCCATCAGAAATACAAGCGACCAGTCAGGGGTGTCGGGTATGGCTTGGGCATAGGCAAAGTAGGTGTTCTCATCAATGCTGTACTCATCAAGCCGATTTTCCCTAATCAAACGATGGAGTACTTGAGGTTCCAGGTCCGAGGATAACTCGGATGCTTTTTTCATGATCCAGTCCTGATCGGCATAAGCAATCACATTATTATCATTATCGATAATCATGGCGCGTCCTGAACCCGGCACCGTCAAGGCTGAAATTTGCTTAGAGAGTTGTCCTAATGTCAGGTTGGCACCGACGGAACCGGCAAATTTTCCATTACGTTTTACTGGGTCCACCAGGGTGACGACCAGCTCTTGTAATGTAGCACTGACATAGGCCGGCGTGATGGCAGGCTGTTGCTCCGCTTTTGCCAGTTTGTACCAGCCTCTGACACGCGGGTCATAATTGTCGTCACGGTTGATATCCAGTGATGGATCCTGGCGGAACATTTCACCTTGCTCATTACCGTAATAGGTTAATCCGAAGCTGCCGCTGCGATGTGCTTGAAGGATCGCGGGATAGGCGGAAGTATCCGGATTCTCCTCAATAAAACGGGCTAATGATGACATGATCGTTTGTCTGACTTTGAGCCAGTGTCCAACATCCTCACCGTAAGCTCCGGCGAAATTGCGTGCATTATTCAGTAATGCTGTGCGCATTTGCTTTGTCATAGACAGACTATTCTCAATGACGAGATAACCTGTCGTCAGTGCAATAGCGAGGACACTGACACTGAGTATGCGAGTCCTAAGAGATATGGCCATTATTCGTGCTCCATTTATTTGAATCGGTCTCTCAATGTCCAGCCAGTCAGTGACCAGTGTCATGTTTTGTTGGAATGTTACAGCTTAGCAGATCATCAGTTTAAACTATTTTCAATCACTCTTGAGGGTGTGATCGAGGTCCATTTTTTGATCTTAATTAGCTTTTCCTTTTTTAAGGCGATTAAGGCGCCAAACTCTAATGTAAAAACCAGTGTCCCATCTGATAGGCCATCAAATAACCACCGCTGTAGGCCAATAAGAGTAGCGGTGCATATTTTAGGTAGCTTATGAAATTAAGAGCGGCGACTTTACTGAGTGCAATGATACCCGCTGCAGAACCGATGACCAGTAGTGAGCCTCCTACTCCCGCAGCATAGGTAAACGCCAGCCATTCGCCTGGGGCCATATTAATATCCGCTTTTAAGACCGCAGCGGTTAATGGCACATTGTCAATCAGGGCTGAAAAAAGCCCGGTGAGATAGTTGGCGGCCAGTATAGGCACCTCTGCGTAAAGAAGCGGTAATGCTGAGAGCGCCCCAATTTCTTTGAGCATTCCGACGATCAGCAGAATACCGAGAAAGAATAGCAAGGTGTCATACTCGATGATGCGGATATAATCGAGAATATAACGCTCTTGAGACTCTGATTGAGTGCCCCAGTGGCCGATTAAAAATAGAATGGAGAGTCCAAACAAGAAGGTCAGCAAAGGGGGGATGCTGAATAAAATATTACCTAAAATAGTGCCCAGGATCGTCAGCAGAAATAACCCTGCAATTAATGTGTCAAGAGGCCTTACTCGCGTGGGGTCTGTTGTGATTTCGAGTGTACCATTCATGCCAATGGAGAGTAGTAAGGCCAACCCCAATACGGAGAGCATGGCGGGTACAACCAGCAACAGCAGATGCTGAATCTCAACTTTGTCGGCCATGAAAATCATCAGCGTTGTGACATCGCCGGTGATCAAAGATACGCCCCCAGAGTTTACCGAGAAGACCACGAGTACGGCCATGCGGACGAGTTTTTTGGGCGGTAAATCCAACGACATGAGTAGCGCGATTGATACTAATGTGGCAGTAATGTTATCGGCGAGGGACGAAAAGATAAAAGCAAAGCCGCCAGTGAGCAACAAGAGCTTCCGTTCACTTATTTTTCGTGGCAGTACGCGATAGATCACCACACGGATAAGCCCCTTACTATTGAGATAAGCAACAAACGTCATTGCAGCCATCAGGAAGAGCCATAAAGTGGCAATTTCAAGGATATTCTCGTTCAGCCGCTCCGGTATGTTATGCAAGTGCAGCTGATCCCCAAACATAAACAGGAGTAGCCAGCTGAGCGTCCCTAGAAATAGCGTACTCTTGGCTTTGTTGAGGTGAATCACATCCTCAAGCACAATCAAAATAAATGCGAGAATGGCTAATCCTATGAGGCCATAAGTCAGCAATCCTGTTGCCGGTAACCCACTTGTTAACGCCATCGTTTTGCCTCTCTCCTTGAATTGGATGCACTAAATTTGTGGTGTTTTTTTTGTGCGGTGCAATAAATGTTGGCGTAAAGTGTTGCCCGTGGGCCTGACGAGGTCAATTCAACTAAGGCTTCATATAGGGCTTGGTCTGCGTGGTATAAACGATTGGATATCCCATCATCATCTGTGATGCAGAATAATCGTTGCAGTGTTAAAGCCTCGTACTTCAAGCCTGCGGGTACTTAAAGCCTAGTCGCTAAAGAATTGAACTTGAGGCATTGATATTAAGGCGCCGAATATAAGGAGTGTACTGATGCCCCAGCTTGATCCGACACTGTTCCGTTGGTTAGAGAAAGTGAATGAGTTGAATAAAAATGCCGATACGCGCTCATTTAATGTGGCTGAGGTGCGCCAAGCCTTGGCGGCGATGACGGCCAATTATGTGACTCAAACCGTTACTATTGCCTCTGTCGAAGAGATGTCCCTGCGTGCACCCGAGGGGCACGAGATCCAAGTGCGTATTTATAATCCTTGCCCGGAGCGGGTAGCGCCTTTGAACATTTTCTTTCATGGTGGCGGTCATATGGCCGGCAGTGTGGAGGTTTATGACCCTATTGCTAGACGCTTGGCAAAAAACCTTAAACAGATTGTGGCTTCTGTCGAGTATCGGCTGAGCCCTGAGTTTATGTACCCGGCTGGATTGGATGATGCGCGTCATGTTGTGCGTTATTTAGCCGACCACCTTAAGCGCAAAGGTTATCTGTTCAGCGACAAGCGCCATTTAATTGGCGATTCCGGTGGTGGTGCACTGGTGGCTACTTTAGCCGCCGAATCTCAAGCCGATGAGTCGTTGCAAGTTGATCGCCAGGTGCTGATTTACCCCAGTTTGGATTACACCTTACAGCAGCCCGCTATTGAAGCACTGGGGAAGGGGTATCTATTAGAGCGTGATCGTATTGCTTGGTATTTTGAGCAGTATATGGGATCCGATGCGTCGCTACGTTATGAGGCTTCTCCTTTATTTATGCCGGTGTCGCCTGAGTTGCCGGTGACTCTGCTGATTACGGCTGGTTTTTGCCCCCTCAGTGGTGAAGGGCAGGCCTACTATCAACGTCTCAAGGCAGCAGGCGTATCTGTTGAGCATCACCACTTCGGGGACTTGATTCATGCTTATTTGAATCTTGAAAATCTGGTGCCTAATGCTTGTCGGCATACCTATGAACAAATCGCGACTTTTTTGGATCCGGCGCAGGCTCATTATTAAGGCGACCAAGATTAAGACGATCTAGATTAAGACGATCTAGATTAAGACGATCAAGCCTAACCGGTTGAATTAAACTTCGGGCTGACCGACACCGAGTCCGTGGTCTGAGGCTCGGGTCAGATTTTCAGCGCCGTCAGCGGTTACCCAAAGGTTGTCTTCGATGCGGATGCCACCGCAAGGCGCCAGGGCTTCAATCAAAGACCAATCCAAATGTTGGCTCATTGGGCCGTTGCGCAGGCTGGCTAATAGGCTATCGATAAAGTAGAGCCCGGGCTCGATGGTCAACAGCATGCCCGCTTCTAATGTATGCGTCAGCCGAAGTGCAGGGTGTGCCTGGGGCGGCGGTACCGGTTGTCCGCTAGCCGTCTCAAGCCCCCCCACATCGTGTACTTGAGTGCCTAGGAAATGGCCTAGTCCGTGGGGGAAGAACGCTCGCGTCATGCCCGTTTCGACGATGGCTTCAGTGGTGATTTGGCCTTTGATTAAGCCGGAAGCCTGTAACAGCAGGGCAACCCCTTGGTGAGTTTTGTCATGAAGTTCGACAAAATCAACGCCTGGTTTGACCTCTTGGGTTAGTTTTTGTTGGAGTTGATCGAGCCCATTAATCAGCGCCGCAAAACGCGGCTGATCCAGCGCGGCCCAGGTTCGGGTAATGTCGGAGCAATAACCGCGATAACGAACGCCAGCATCAATTAACAGGCTGTTGAGCGTTTGCGGCGTCTGATTCTGATAGTGTTGATAATGTAAAACCCCGGCATGTTCATTCAGGCCAATAATACTGTGATAAGGCGCATCACTTTCACTTTGTTGCGTACCTTTTTGCCAAGCCAGATGAATATCAAATTCACTGCCGCCTTGATAAAAGGCATCTCGGGCTGCTCGATGGCCCATGAGGGCAAGGCGTGAGGCTTCCAATGTACAGCGGGCTTCATAAGCTGTTTTGTGGATACGCAGTGCATTCAGTGCGCTGACGAACGAACGCGGATTGCAATGTGACTTTTCAACTGGAATCGATAAAGACTCGATATCACCCACAACGACGGTTGAACCCACTTCGGCCACTTGTTCCAATGGCCAGCCTCGGGCTTTGATGGGCTCAATGCGCATGATCTGGGCCAGTGCCCCCTCTGGTAGAGTGGGCGTGGCATGCCAATAGTCCTCCGGCGCATAGCAAAATAGCCGTGGGGGATGATCCTGGGTGATCTCCAACCAGCTATCCGAAAGCCCTGTTAACCCTGTCCAATGCAGAAAATGGCCGTATCCAGGGTGAGGGGCGCTTTGATCATCGGCAAAATGCGGGTGAGCATGGCCACTGTAAATAACCAATCGGTTCCAGCCCTGCTCCGCAAGCAATGTGCGCGTTCGAGTCAACAGCTGTTCTAGATGGGTGATTTGTAACTGTTGCAAATCCTGATTTTGCCACGATGTCATCATTAATCTCTCGATATTATTCAGTATGGCGTCAACCACTTATCTCAGTATCCATGGTGCAGCTTGATGGCGATGTGAGGTAGTCCCAAAGGCTTTCGACGCCAGGGTGGCGTGGATGCGTCAAGCTCACTAAACGAACTTCCAAGGGGATATCAAAATCTTGCTGACCGGCTCGGGTCAGTGGGCCATATTGTGCACTCGGCCCGGCGATTCGGGTGGGCAACCAACCCATGCCATAGCCTTGTTTAATCAGTGATTTGACATTAGCTGACTGTATATTGTCGTTTAAAGGAAGCAGATGAGTTTGAGTGGCTGTCCGCGCCAAATGTGCCGCAATGGCGGGAGCCATAAAGCTTCGTGGATGGTAGCCAATAAAAGGCGTTGGTCGCTCACTGGTGCCTGGCAGCTGAAAGCGAGGGCTTCCATCGCCAGCGTGATGCACTGGAACATGCTGTTCTGGATCATTGTTTTCTGGATGATTGCGTCCCGAATCATTTTGAGTCGATTTATTTTGAACGATGCTATAAGGGACGAGTGTCTCATGATCCAGCGTCAGTGAACGAAAGCGCGGGCTGGCAAGCCGTTGTGCCCAAGGCAGATCAGCATGCCAATAAATCAGAATGAGTTCGCATTCCCCTTGGTCCAGTGCATCCAGGTAGTCTTCTCCAATCCAGCTGGTGGCTTTCAGGTTGAGGGCGAGACGGTCTTTAAGTTGATGTTGGTGCGCCCACTCCTGAAAGAAATGAGAAAATAGGCTTTGTGTCGCTGCAAACGGAATTTTAGATTCTGCCTCGGCTTGCAGTGTGGCAATTCGCTCTCGTGTTTCCCTGACTTCAGTGCTGACTCTTTCGCACATCCCCAGAAACAGCTCACCCTCTCGAGTGAGCGATAAAGGCAGCGTCTGACGATTGATCAGCGTGGTGCCCATCGCTTCTTCAAGTAGCTTTATACGCCGACTAAATGTCGGCTGGCTGACATACTGTTGTTCGGCTGCTCGTGAGAAATGACGAGTCTCAGCCAACGCCATGAAATCCTCAAGCCAGCGTATTTCCATGCTTGCCCCAGTAGTATTGGTCAATCGCAATAGCGCATTGGCCTGGTGACCGTATTGTTGTCATGTCGATTGCTTGAATATCGATTACTTCAATGTCGACCCTTGAGTTCACCCAAGGGTCAATCATTAAATCTTAATATAATCTATTCCGGATTGTTATAGCCTGCCTTCCTGTACGGCATGGCAGGCGACTTGACCGCCTGCCGTCGGAATAAGTTGTGGCTTTTCAGTACGGCAACGTTGGTCGGCGTAAGGGCAGCGACCATGAAAAACACAGCCGCTAGGTAGATTGACTGGGGTGGGGACTTCGCCTTGCAACCGAATGTGGGTGGGGCGATCATCTTCGAGCCTAGGAATGGCTGATAATAAGGCTTGCGTATAAGGGTGGCGAGGGTTGGCAAACAGTTCACGGGTGGTAGCCAGCTCACAGACAGTGCCTAAATACATGACCGCGACACGTGTGCCAAAGTGTTCGACTACTGAGAGGTCGTGAGTGATGAATAAGTAGGTCAGGCCGCGAGCTTCCTGAGCATCCATCATGAGATTGAGTACTTGCGCTTGAATGGAGACATCTAACGCTGAAATGGGCTCATCTGCGACGATAAACTCTGGATCTACCGCCAGTGCGCGAGCAATGGATATACGCTGACGCTGCCCGCCAGAAAATTCATGGGCGTAACGCTTTCCCCAATCCGGATTAATCCCGACCGCATGCATCACTTCGTGGACTTTATCACCGACTTCACTGGGATTAAGACCTGGCTGATGAAACCTCAAGGGCTCTTCTAGGGTTTGTTGAATCGTCATCCTCGGGTTGAGTGAGGCATAAGGATTCTGGAAGATCATTTGCATACGCCGACGGTAGGGCAGCATGGCTTTGGCGGGTAAATGATCAATACGCTGGCCATCATAGTGAATTTCTCCACCTGAGGGGCTGATCAAGCCCATCACCGTGCGCGCTACGGTGGATTTACCACAGCCGGATTCGCCCACCACGCACAAGGCTTCTCCTTTTTGTACCTCAAGGGTGACGCCATTGATCGCGTGGACAAACTCTTGGTGGCGTTGCAGCTTACCCTCTTTGAATTGCAACTGTTCGAGCCAGCTGCCGGAAAGGTCGAAACGTTTTTCCAGATCCTGTATGCGCACCAGCGTTTGGGTCTCAGTCGATGGTTGCATTGAGGCCTCAGCGTTTGTCGTCTTGTGGGTCGTGACATCAGGCATGGTGCTGTGCCTCCTCAATCATTTCTCTCACCATATGGCACGCCACCTGACAGCCCCCTGAGGTGACAAATTCAGGCATGACGTGACGGCAATGTTCCGTGGCAAAATCGCAGCGAGGATTAAACGCACAGCCGCTAGGAATCGCGTTCAGTGAAGGCATCGCGCCACGAATCTGATTTAAGCGTTGGCCTGGGTCTGCCATCTGGGGCAGGGCATTGATCAACCCTTGGGTATAAGGGTGTTGGGCATCATTAATAATTTCTTTGGTGGGGCCCTGTTCAATGATACGACCGGCATACATCACCAGCGTGCGCTGGGTGACTTGTGAGACCACCCCAAGATCGTGGGTAATGAGCATTAGCGCGACGTTATGTTGTTCACACAGCTCCAGTAGCAAGGCCATGATTTCGGCTTGAATAGTGACGTCCAGCGCGGTGGTGGGCTCATCAGCAATGATAATGTCGGGGTCTAACAGCAGCGCAATCGCAATGATAATACGCTGGCGCATCCCCCCTGACAGTTCATGCGGGTATTGATCCAACCGTTTTTGCGGTGATGGAATCTGGACTTGCTTGAGCCGGTCTAGCGCAATCTCTCGAGCTTCACGATGGCTGATGCGTCGGTGAGCGCGTAAGCATTCCACCATCTGCTCACCAATCGAGAGTACCGGATTGAGTGTCATCATCGGATCTTGAAAAATCATTGAGATCCGATGGCCCCTGATCTGACGTAATTGATGCTCGCTCATGGCGGATAGGGTCTGGCCATCAAAATGAATATCACCCCCGGCAATATAGCCAGGTTGGGCGATCAGATTCAGTATTGAAAAGGCCGCCACTGATTTACCCGCGCCGGATTCGCCGACAATGCCCAGCCGTTCACCACGATCCAAGCTAAAGCTGACATCGCGCAGTGCTTGGATATCACCGCCACGCAGGGCGAAGCGCACATCCAAATGATTGACTTCTAAAAGCGCCATTTATGATCCCCTTTGTTTCATTGGGCCTAGTTCGGTTCGCCTGGGCTGAATTAACCTTTGTACAGCCGCGGATTCATCACATCTCGTAACCAGTCACCTAATAAGTTGACGACCAATACGAGCACGACCAGCACCAGACCCGGTACGAGGGTGATCCACCAGGAGCCACTTTGAATATAATCAAAACCTGATTTAATCAATGAGCCCAGAGAGGGTTGCGTCTCCGGCATCCCTAGGCCCAGAAAGGAGAGTGCCGCTTCGGAAATAATGGCGTTAGCAATTTGCACCGTCGCGATGACAAAAATCGGGGAGAGGGTGTTGGGCAAAATATGGCGGAACATGATGCGAGCCGAACCGAAGCCCATCACTCGTGAGGCATCGACATATTCTTTGCTCTTCTCGGCCAACACCGAAGCGCGTACCGTGCGTGCGATCTGAGGCCATTCAGCGATCCCGATAATCAGTATCAAGATCAGTACGGCCACCTCGCCGAACATTAAATTACCGAAGGTGGCTTTGAAGATCGCACCCACGACGATGGCCACCATCAGGGTTGAAAACGACAGCTGAATATCGGCTATTCGCATTAACACGGCATCAATGCGTCCCCCGTAATAACCCGCTAAAAGGCCAAATAGGATACCCAGCAGGCCTTGTAGCATGACGGCACCAAAGCCAATCAATAGCGAGACACGCGCGCCATAAAGAATGGTGGACAACAAGTCACGCCCTTGGGCATCAGTGCCGAGTAAAAAGGCGGGATCACTGCCTTCCATCCAGACCGGCGGCAGTTCAGAGTTCAAGATATCAATCTGGGCCAGATCGTAAGGGTCGGTTGGGGCAATCAGTGGGGCACTGAAGGCGGCCAGCACTAACGCCACAAAGATCAGTAAGCTGATCTGCGCCACCCGGTCGCGCTTAAAGCTATAAAATAAATAGGAGGCTCGAAAGCGTTGCCAACGCGTAGGCACCACTTGAGTTGTCGTTGTTGAAGGCGTCATCACTTCTTACCTGTCAGTTTAACCGTGGGATTGACCAGACCATAGATCAGATCAACCAGCGTATTCGTCACCACAAAAATCACCCCAACGACCATCAGGTAAGCCACAATCAGGGGGATATCACTGCGGGTAATCGCTTCTAAAAACATCAACCCCATACCGGGCCACTGGAAAACGGTTTCAGTCAAAATGGTGTAGGCCACCATGGTGCCAATTTGAACACCGCCCACCGTAATCACCGGGAGCATGGTATTTTTCAACGCATGTAAGAAATAAACGCGGCCCATGGGCAAGCCTTTGGCACGAGCAAATCGGATATAGTCGCTTTGCAGCACTTCTAGCATTTCAGCCCGAATCAGCCGAATAAACAGCGGTAGCATGATCGAAGCCAGTGAAATGGCGGGGAGAATCAAGTGGTTGAGACCATTAAGGGTCAGAAAATTCGTATCCCAGCTGCCGAATAAGTGGACTAGACTCTCGCCACGCCCATAAGAAGGCATGCCGCCATCCGTTGAAAAAAAGTCATTCAACCAAGCCCCCCAGCCAGTTTCCTGCGGAAACCAATGGACAGTGACGCCGATAGAAAACAATTGAATCAATACAATCGCCGTTAAGAACACCGGGATTGAAATACCGACAATGGACACCCCCATAAAGGCTTTGGAGAGCGGACTTCGGGGTTTGATTGCCGCATAAACTCCGATAGGAATCGACAGCAGAATGATGATCAACGCGGCGCAAATGACCAGTTCTAAGGTGGCTGGTAGGTGTTGCGAGATCACACTCAGCGCAGGCTCTTTGTAGAAATAAGAGTCGCCTAGATCACCTTGCAAAGCATGGGTGGCAAAGCGCCAATACTGCACCAGAAAGGGATCATTCAAGCCCAGTTCTTCACGTAAGGCGTCTCGTTCTTCTTGCGAGACGGATTGACCGACCATCTCACGTAACGGGTCGCCCAGGCTGTCTTGGATGGCGAAGCTGATCAAACTGATCACGAACATCACCAGCAGCGCATGGGAGATACGCTGGACCAGAAATGCAATCATGTAAAATAACCCTGAATGAAACTTGGGATCTCAGTACCACCGCTATAGGTGGCACTGAGATGCGGCTAAGGAATGGACTTGGTTGATTCCTTGATGGCTTGGTTATTCCTTGATCACCAAGTCGCCGAGGTAGGGGAAGTTCATGACATTGATGACGGGCTCAATCTCAACACCTTTTCGAGATGCCCAAGCCAGATCTTGCCAATGGAGTGGGATAAAGGCGGCATCATCGTAAAGTTTTTGCTCAATGTCTTTCAGCATCGCTGCCCGCTTGTCGACATCGGTCTCGGTGTTGGTTGCACGAACTTCACGATCAATGTCAGGGTTACAGTATTGGCCGGAGTTGTACTGGCCGCTGCCGGTGGCTGTATCTGGGCACATGGTCAGGAACTCGTAGAAGTTGGTGGAATCCTCAGTATCGGAGTGCCAACCAATCATCATGATATCTGCCGAGCGGTTGTCAAATTCTGGCCAATATTGGGCTTTAGGCAGGGTTTTGAGATCGACTTTGATGTTAATCCGCGCCAGCATGGCTGCAACAGCCTGGGCAATTTTGGCATCATTCACATAACGGTTATTGGGCGCCATCATGGTAATAGTGAAACCATCGGCGTAACCGGCCTCTGCCATCAGGGCTTTAGCTTTCTCTAGATCATAGCGTGGTTTGAGATCGGGGTTATGGCCCAGGTAGCCTTCAGGTGAGAGCTGCGCTGCGGGTGTTGCAAACCCCTTCATGATCTTGGCGGCAATCCCTTCCTGATTGACCGCATAAGCGATGGCCTGACGCACGCGGCGATCTTTAAAGGCCTCAACGCGTTGTTGATTCATCTGCATCATAATGATGCGAGTGCCACTCATGGTCACCAGCTCGGAATTATCATCGCGACGGATACGCTCTAGGTCAGTCGGCGGCACCGGGGCAATATAATCGACGCCGCCAGACAACAAGGCTGAAACGCGAGTGGCATTTTCTTTAATCGGCGTGAGGATGATTTTATCGACATTGCCAGGCGAGCTTTTGTCCCAGTAATCATCAAAGCGCTGGAACTCAACACGTACGCCTTGCTGGCGTTCAGTGACGGTGTAAGGACCTGTTCCGGATAAGTGTGTTGAAGCGTAAGAGTTACCATGCTTCACGATTTCGCTTTTCGGGTGCCCGCTCTCATCTTTACCGCTGTAAAAAGCGTGATCCATCGGGAATAGATAAGTCGCCGCGTTAAGCACCAGTGGATAAGGCTCAGCCGTGATCAATTCAAAGGTGTAATCATCAATTACTTTGATGCCGGAGAAGGGCGCAAAAATGGCCTTAAAATCCGGGCTGTTTTTCAAGCGCTCAAACGTCCAGGCCACATCTGTCGCCGTCAAGGTATTGCCGCTGTGGAAGTGAACCCCTTGGCGCAGTTTAAAACGCATGGTGTTTTCATCAATGCGCTCCCAGGATTCAGCCAAACGGGGCTCAAACTGGAGATCCTTCGTCCAGCGTACCAATGGATCAAACGTCATATGGGAGAGTTGCAGTGTCGCACCGGATAACTGCTCTTGAATGTCCAGTGTGACGGGGTCTGAATCATAAGCCATTCGAAGCGTTGTGGCCTGTGCCGTTAAGCTTCCCAAGGTCAGGGCCGCACCGGCGGCTAGAGCGGTTAAAGTTTTTTTCATGGGTCGATCCGTCTATTAAGTCGTCAAGTGTTTTGGTTATTGTTAGCTTTAGATTGTTATCAGTTTTTAAAGTGTGATTAAGGCTTGGATGCTGATGTGCTCGGTCGCAGCATGAGATCTAAGCCATGCGTGATTTGGGTCCCTATTCGGGTTTGTGGTTTGTTGTTGTTCTATAGACGCCTTGTGTCTCGCCTGTTGTCCGTTTAAAACAGCCGAATGTTTGAATTTCGAATCGCGCAGTGGAGGTGAGTCTCAATCCTTCAGCGTGATCCTTGCTATATTTGCACATCACGATCGACTGCTCATCATGCGGTCTCGTTAAATGAATGACCTTGTCATCCATCACTGTCGACTTTTACGCAACAGTTGACACGCTACCGACATGGTGTGTGATTAGGCAATCGAATTTACAACTGGTCTTAATTCAGATCATGAATGACTCTTTATGATGCTAAATGACCGATGATTGCGCTTTGTTGGCGCACTGATGACAAAAGGCCGCTTTAACAGGCCAGCAAGCGCGATCTTCGAATATCCTCTATCGCCTCAGCGGAGAAAACGTCCGTCTGAGGCGATGGGGTTATTGATCGTGGGGGTTAGACTTAATGCCTAGATGAAAGTGGCCGCATGATACACATGGCCCGAAAGGTTATGCTTCGCCGAGCTGCGCATGCAGTGCAATGATACGAATACGATCGCTTTGCAAGTTGTGAATCAAGTTATGGGTCATGCTTGTGAAGTCGGGGCCAAAGATCAGCTGTGGCGTGAGGATTGTCGGTTGCCCACGTGATTCGCGTTCTAAGTGTTTTTGCCGCCATTGCAGGGCGTTTTCGGAAATATCTTCAATGGCGTTAATTTGCCAGTGATGGGCCTCAAGTTGAGTGCTCAATGTATCCAGTGTCATCAAATGGCTATGGGCGGGTTCTCTTGCCCAAGGAACGGGCAAGAGTAAGGGCTCAGGGTTATCACCTTGAACAATTTCATGTAGCAATAAACGGCCTTGGGGTTTGCAGACACGACGGATCTCATGCATCAGCCGGGGCTGATTCTCAATATTCATTAAGGTATGTTGACTCCAAATCACATCAACACTTTGATCTGCAAGGGGAAGCTGGCAGGCATCGGCGGTTAAACAGCTCACTTTGTCATCTAACCCTGTGGCTTTATTGAGCCATTGCGCCATTTCAATAAAGCGGGGCGTTAAATCGACGCCGATGACTTGGCAACCCAGCTCCGCAGCGAGCAGTCGACTGGCACCGCCAGGGCCACACCCAATATCCAGTACTTGCTGTTCTTGTTGAATATCACCCCACTGTGCCAACTGGCGACTTGCATGCCGACCACCGAGGTGAAGCTGGTCAATTGCGGCAGTGTCATCAGGCGTGAGTTGCTCCGGATTCAGGCCTTCCGCGATCAGCGTTTCTCGCAAATGCTCAATGAGTTGTGCGGGGGCATAGTGTTGCTGTAGTGATGCTTGATATGGTGATGACAGTGCTGATGACGATTGTGTTTGTGATGATCGTGTTTGTGATGATCGTGTTTGTGTTGATTGTGCTTGTGATGATGCGGGGTCTTGCGACATCTGAGAGGGGGTCGGCATAGCAATGGCCTTCTGCTGAGTCTGGTGTTGATGAACGCTACATTGATCATAGGTGATCATGCGATCAGTTTTAATGACAGAGTTCAGTGCAAACACGCCCAGAAGCGATTGTCTAAAAGTGATGTTAAGAGGCGATATGAAGAGATTCTGTTAAAGATTCTTGGTATGCAAGTGCTTTTTGGTCGGGGAGAATTAGACTCAGGTGCGCCAGTGATCTTGAAAAGCAGACAAAAAAAAGCCAACCCGTAGGCTGGCTTTTTTTAATGGTCGGAGCGACAGGATTCGAACCTGCGACCCCTTGCACCCCATGCAAGTGCGCTACCAAACTGCGCCACGCTCCGTCATCGATGCTTCACATCCTATACTGCTAATTAGGCCTATGATCATTGGGGATTTATCATCATAGTGAATGGTGTTTTGAACACCTTTCCTGTGAGAGCGAGGCGTATTATATGGAGACTGTTTGGATTTGAAAACCCCTTTTTGAACAAAATTTTAGGAAATTTTTACCGGCAAGATCCGCTTCACTTTTGGTAGAGGCTTTTTCGAGTGCTGTGTTCATCGATTGTTGTGTTCATCGAGTGTTGTGTTCATGTTGATGGGTTGCGGCGTGACTGAGCTGAACAGCTGGCATACGATATGATCCAAAAGAACAGGAAAGGGGATCAATGTGAAACAACCACCCGATGAGTGGCTACACCATGCCAAAGAACCTTGTCTGCTGCCTTTAGGTGGTGCAGGTGAAATTGGAGCCAATTTTTATCTATACACTTATCAGGGCAGTTGGATCGCGGTCGATTGTGGTCAAGGTTTCTTAAATGATGCCCCTGGGGGGACAGGTACGACCGTACCCAGTCTTGATGCCTTGATCGATTTAGGTATTCAGCTGGATGCTTTGGTGATCACCCATGCCCATGAAGACCACATTGGGGCGCTGCCTCATTTGTGGTCACGCCTGAATTGCCCGCTGTACGCCACCCCTTTCGCTCAGCATCTGATTCGTGATCGGCTGGACAACCGCCAGACTTGGCCTGCGATGCATCAAGTGGTCGCCGGTCAATCTTATCGGATCGGTATGTTTGAGGTTGAGTGGATCCCTGTCACCCATTCGATTCCTGAAGCTTTTGGCTTAGCCATTAAGGCTGGAGATCGACTGATCTACCATACGGGTGACTGGAAAATTGACCCATCACCTGGGGTGGGTCACGGGTTGGCCACATCTCGTTTGCAAGCATTGGGGCGAGAAGGGGTCGATGTGGTGGTGGGGGATTCCACTAATGCACCGGTTGCGGGTCACAGCGTTTCGGAACAACAAGTCGCTCAGGGATTAGCTAAGACTATTCAACCGCTGGAACACCGGGTGGTTGTCAGTTGTTTTGCCAGTAATATTGCGCGCCTGGCTGCGTTGGGCAAAGTTGCTCAACAATCCCAACGTTTTGTCACCTTGTTAGGGCGCAGCATGTGGCGCCTCTATCATGCGGGTAAAGCCTGCGGCTACTTGAATGACTTCCCTAATCCCATCAGCCCTCGTGATGCAGGCTTTTTGCCTCGGCACGAACAGCTCTGGATCTGCACTGGTAGTCAGGGGGAGCCTGAAGCCGCCTTATCGCGTTTGGCGACAGGCCTGCACCCGAGCCTTGAGCTGGAAGCGGGTGATCATGTGTTGCTTTCGGCCAAAACCATTCCTGGTAACGAGTTGGCTGTCGAACGGTTGATCAACGCGCTACTGCGCCTCAAAGTGGATTTGATCACGTCGAGAAATGCGCTTATCCATGCGTCTGGTCATCCTTGCCAAGAAGAGCTTGCGTTACTGTATGACTGGCTCAAACCGAAACGCCTGGTACCCGTTCATGGCGAGTTTCGGCATCAGCAGGCCCATGCGCAACTGGCCATGCGAAAAGGGATTGAGTGCCAAATTGTGAGCGATGGCGAGCTGATGCAACTCGCGCCGACTTTACAGCGGCTGGGCGAGGTACCGCACGGGCGCTGGCTTGTGGATGGGCATCGCCTGCTAGCGCCGGATAGTGCCCTGCTTGACCAGCGTCGACAGCTGGCAGAGCAAGGTCTATTGCAAGTGCGTATTGGCCCTGGGGACACGGTCAAGATCCAAGCACCTGGGCTCAGTCTGGATCTAGCGACATTACACCAGTGGCTGCAGACCCAATTACAATCTGGTACACCAGCCAATCCGTCTCGGCTAAAAGTCCAACTGGAACGTTGGTGTTGGCAGCAATGGGGCAAGCGTCCCTTGATCCTGGTTGACCTGATCCCCAATGAATAACTTATCTAGCATTGTTTACGCTAGAGCCTTTTAGACAGGAGTTTTCATGAAGCTTGCCGATCTGCGTCACTTCGAACAGTTTCGCCGCTTGACTGATGAGCAGCTGATTCTGGTAAAGCCGCATCTTCGGGTTTACGAATGCCATGAAAAAGGTGAGCTGATTCTGCCGTTAGGCTCTTTTACCCCCCAAGAATTCTTTCTAATGAAAGGCAAAGTGGCGCTGCATGACGACCAGGATCATGTTGAAATCATTGAAGCAGGCTCCGAAAGAGCACGCTTGAGCCTGGCGCGGTTACGCCCTACACGTTACGAAGTCTTGGCTGAAGGGCCTTGCCGTTTATTGGTGGTGCATCCTGATTTGTTGGCTTCACTGGTTGAGAAAGCCGCGGCTCAAGCCAATGATTTCCAGTTACAAGATGCTGAAGCCCAGCAATTACTCATTGATATTCGCAAGGCATTGAGCTCTGGTCAGTTCCAAGTGCCCATCATGCCGGAGGTTGCACATAAAGTGCGCCAAATGGCGGATCGCGAGCCTGATTTGGCGCCGGAAGACTTGGCCCCAGTGATCGAGGCTGACCCTTTCATTGTCAGTCGCTTGATCTCTGCGGCTAACTCCCCCTTATACCGAGGTAAAACGCGCACCCGTAGCTGTATTGAAGCGGTCACCCGTCTGGGGATCAATGTCACCCGAGAACTGGTCTTGAGCTTTGCATTGCAGCAACTCTTCCATGGTCACAAGCGCTGGGTGAAACGAGATATCGAAGCCGCTTGGCGGCGTGCCATTGCCGTGGGCAGCTTATCGCAACTGTTGGCGCAGAGTTGTACCGAGCTTGATCCTGAGCGTGCCTTACTGACCGGGCTGGTGCACAATATTGGTGAACTCATGCTGCTCAGCTTCTTGGAAACCCGCGACCCAGCTAACGAAGTGCAAGTACAGCGCTGGTTAACTTTACTCGGGCTGCCCTTATCGGTCATTCTGCTGCAGTACTGGCGTTTTGATGAAGGCATCGTACAAACCGTCAAACATTGCCATGACTGGTTTATTCGTACCCCCGGCCACAAACCGCTTTACCAGGACATCCTGATTGTGGCGCAACTGCATGCCGCCATCGGTACTGACCGCCAGGTTGACCTCCCTCGGATGGATCAAGTCCCTGCGTTTGAAAAACTTGCCCCAGGTGGACTGACCAACCGAGCCCGCCTCAAACTCTCTGATACCTCACGAGCCCAACTGGCTGCCGTCGAACAGCTGCTGGGGATTAAACGCGACACCTCAGCGGAAGAGTCATGAGCCAGATTGACCTACTGATAACTAGGGGCTTGACAAGCCCGTAATCGCAACTTGCTGATACTACTGAAAGAATTTTAAAAAAATCTCAAAAAAAGGGTTGACCCCAAAAGGGCATATCAGTAATATTCACATCCGTCGGAGGGATGGCAGAGCGGTTGAATGCACCGGTCTTGAAAACCGGCAAGGGTTAATAGCCCTTCCAGGGTTCGAATCCCTGTCCCTCCGCCAATATTCCTAAAAGGGGCATCAGTAAAACTGATGCCCCTTTTTTCGTTGTGATCGTTGACTTTGGTCGCGGTAGATTCTCTAAGGTATTTTAGCCTCAGAAGTAGGCAGATAGCTTTGAGTTTATTTTTTGTAGGGGCTTTCTATCTATATATTGATTTTTTTTGGAAAGTTAATGAAGTGACTTTTGCCCAGTTATTATAAGATATAATAATTTCTGATTTCATTGCCGTTAATGTATTTTCTATTCCTTGTAGTTCTAGGTTTAATTTTTGTGTGTTGTTGTCTTTTTGGTGTTTTTTTGCCCGTTGTATTGATGCTTCGATATTGAAAATTTTGACTGATAAGCTGGGGGCTTTTTTTTCAAAATCAGTTATTTTATTGTATTTATTGATGAAGCTCTCTATTATATTGATGTCTTCAAAGTTTATACTGGTGGTTTTGTGAAGTATTGATTCTAAATGCCGATGTAAGTATATCAATATGTGTTTTGAATTCTCTATCTCATCTTCTAGCGCTTTTAGTTCTATGACTCGATGATGATCAAGTTGTTTTTGTGTTTGGCTCGACCGATGCATTGTCGCGTAAAAGGCAGCTAATGCAGCGCCACCAGCAAGGACTTTAGCGATAGATGTACCATTATTAAAGAATGTCTCAATACCCTGTTGAGTGATTACAAATGGTAGCGGGAATAAGACTATAGCAGCCATAAATAGGGCTAAGGATAAGACACTACCTATGATAAGGATAAAAGTCGCACTCGATTTGAGTTCAGCATCAATGGACCAGGAAGCTTTCTTATGAAGACATAATGCAACGGTAAGCATTAGGCCTCCTAATAATATGGCTCCTGCGCAATAGGCGTTATCCCCAATGTGAGATGCTGAACCGATGACACCCGCGATGGTCAGCAAAAGGCCAGGGCTAGCCAACCACCAAGTCATCGATGGAATTTTTTTATTTTCCGGTTGTTCGCAACTTCCAGCATGATGCTCCTGCTGCTGATCTTGTTCTGCCACTCTATGTCCTCTTCCTATCCCTACTTGGGTTTTCCCTTGCGCCTTCCTTCGGCATCCAGTTCAGGCCATTGTCTAAACGCCGTCAAGCACTTCCAGCAAAACTCAGCGTCACTAGGATCTTTCAGCGCATGATCGATCATTACACCTCAGTATTCAGGCCTCAAAGCATATAGCAACCGGCCATCACCATGAGAGACATGCCCTCCATGAGGCGATAGGCCGGGTGTTGATTCGTCTGGGGCCGTCTTATGATTCAGTCGGTTCAATCAATACGGCTGTACCTGTTACTGCAACGAACAGCATTGATTTCCCGCCGCCTGAGAACTCACTGTAATCAAGGTTGACGCCGATCACGGCATTCGCGCCTTTTTGGTTGGCTTCTTTTTTGAGGTCTGCAAGGCTGGCTTCACGAGCATCACGCAGAGTGCTTTGAATGGCGCCACTGCGCCCACCAGTCACATCTCTGACTGAAGCAAAAAGATCTTTGAGGATGTTCATGCCAAAAGCACACTCCGCACCGATGACACCTAAATTTTTGACGACCTTGTGGCCGTCTACCTCTGGTGTGGTTGTGACGATGATCTTTTCAAGATTTTTTTGCAGGTTGAATTGATCATCTACTGTGTCAAAGTGATTCTTAAAGGCTTCATCATCTGGGTTAACGTTATAGAAAGTATTTTCGATGTCGACGGGTACGAGTGATAGCCCCAAAGACCCAGACGTAACCGTTACTTTTTTTAGCTCGCCTTTTCGTACTAATGTGATTATGCATTCAGCGCCGTCGAGCATCTGCATGAGTTTGATAAGCCCATCTACTGAGTCGAGCTTATGTTGGTCTAAACCAATTAATACATCGTCTACGATAATGCCTGCTTTATGGCCATTGCCGTTGAAATTAAGTGTGTCTTGAACACGTAGGCCTTTCATTTATTTCTCCATCCGTGATTATTCTTCATTATTTAATGCCGAAACGTTGCCATAACACCAACATATACGGTTCTAGCCTTGAGGGAAATGCTAATGGGCAGACGTTGGGAGCGTCTGCCGTTTGGCGGTCAGGGGGTTGTGTTGCTTTCAAGGGGGGTGTCGGGGGCTTGTGCCGCGTAACGGTTGGCGAGGAAGGCGCAGTAGAACAGCTGTATCGGGTGGTAAAGCATGATGGGGAGTAGGATCATGCCGAGGTCGGGGGAGCCACCAAAAATCACTTGGGCCATGGGAATGCCCGCGGCAAGGGTTTTCTTTGTGCCGCAAAAGACAGTGGCGACTTCATCTTCATGATTGAACTTTAACCATCGCGAGCCATGCTGTAGCAGTGTGCAGATGATGATTAAAATGACACAGCAAATCAGGATTGAGCTGATCAGTGAGCTTAAGGAGAAATCTTGCCAAATATGGTCAGCGACTGAGTTACTGAATGCATTCAGTACGATCAAAATAATGACCCATTTATCGATTTTGCCGGTAATGGCCCGATAGCGTTGGAGTGGCGCGGCGAGAAAGGGGCGACAGAGTTGGCCAATGAGCATGGGGAGAAGCAGTGTTTGGGCTACGGTGGTGATGGTGTTTGAGAGTTCCTGAGCACCGCTGATGTGGGATTGAGTGGTGAGCAGCCCCATCAATAATGGGGTCAGTATCACGCCTAAGACACTGGAGAGTGAGGCGTTAAAAATTGCGCCGGGTACGTTCCCTTTGCCAATGGCTGTCATCGCAACGGATGATGAAATGGTGCTGGGCAATACGAGCAGGTAGCAAAAGCCAATGGCCAGTGAGGTGGGGAATAGGGCGTAAAAACCTTGATGGCTGATGATCCAAATCAGGGGGTAAATCCCAAAGGTCGTGATTTGAATGGCAAGGTGCAGGCGCCAGTTACTCAGACCCGAGCGAATTTTTTCTGGTGATAACCCAATGCCGTGTAAAAAGAAGATAATGGCAATGCCAATATGGGTGACGGTTTCAAGGTGTAGGGCACCTTGGTTCTGTCCTAAGGCTGGGGCGAGTATGGCAACAACAATGGCTCCTAACATGCCGACCAGAAACCACTCTTTTTTAATGATATTCAATAAATTGAGCATAAACATTGAGCTTGCTTTGATTGGACTGGATGCTCAGATTAAGGGGTACAGTTTTTCCTGCAATCGTTATCAGGACAAAATATGTCGCTTACCAGACAAGCAAGGGCGGTTCCGCCGTTAGAGACGTTACCGCGTCCCATTTGGGCGCGTCCTGAGAGTTGGGGCGACGAGGGCAGTATTACGGCTTGGCATCAACATGCCTGGGGGCAGTTTTCATACGCGGCTGAGGGCATTCTTAAGGTTAAAACGCCGGAGGTTGAGTTTGTGGCGCCTCCTCATTATGGCATCTGGATTCCTGTCGGGGTTCGGCATCAAGTAGTGTCAGATGGGGCGGCCAAAATGCGGGGCCTCTATGTTCAAGCGGCTTTGCTGGATCTCCCGAGTTGGCAGCGCCCTTTGGTGTGTGAGATTTCACCGCTTTGTCGTGAGCTGCTGATTCGGTTTTGTCAGCTGCCGTTGGATTATGATGAAGACTCCGCTCATGGCCGCTTGGCCCAAGTGCTTTTAGATGAACTGCAACAGCAGACGTTGGTGGAGCTAGAGTTGCCGATGCCTTCTGATAAGCGGTTATCAATGGTTTGCCAGCATTTACAGGATCAGCCGGGGTGTCGTTGGGGGATTGATCAGTTGGGCGCAGCGGTGGGGCTAAGTGGTCGTAGTGTCAGTCGCTTGTTTAGACTTCAAACTGGTATGACCTTTCAGCAATGGCGCCAACGTTTGAGAATTATTCATGCGCTGGCACTCTTGCAGCAGCACCACCCAGTGACGGATGTGGCTCTAGCCTGCGGCTATGATTCAATTTCTGCCTTTGGTGAGGCTTTTAAAGCCCAGTTGGGCCGCTCCCCCAGCCAGTTTTTTATCTAGCGTGTTTTCTCTCGTTTGTTTTGTCTAGGTTGTTTTTTAGCTTGCTTTGCTGGCTTATGAGGGCGTGAGAGGCGACCAGTGTGCGCTGATAAAGCCCTTCAAGTGCTTTTAGGTGTTGGGGTGCCAGAGGCTGATATCCCACTGATGCTGATTCACCGGTTGGATCAATAAGGGGCGCGCATTGGGCGTTCGGGGGCCAGAAGGTTCGCCATTTGAGAGATGACGGATGACGCGGATGAGCCCTGAGTGACCGACAATAAGTGGGATCTGATCATGGGTTAAGGCGTCATTCAAGCCAGCAATGGTGCGTGTGACAAAATCTTCCCAGGGTTCGCCCCCAGGGGGTGTCATTCTGTAATGCATGGCCCTAGGCACGGGGTTGTCTTCTAGCTCACCCCAGTGGCGTTCAGCCAGCCGTGCATCTTGGTGGTCGGGATCTCGCCCCGACGCAATTTGGGCGGTTTCTAGCGCGCGAATGAGCGGACTGCTGATCACGAGGGGCCACACCTTTTGATTGAGAAGCTGTGAGGCATGATAGGCTTCTTGCCGCCCCTGGTCGGTTAGCTGAACATCCAAATGGCCGGCTATCCGCTGTAACTGGTTGTGGGTGCTCTGGCCATGTCGTAGAAATACAAAGGGTTTCCGTGTAAGCGTGTCCATCGTCAATATCGCCTTGTTGTGAGAGCGCACGAATTGACTGTATCAGGATTTGTTTATGTGTAGTGATAAAAATAAGGATAAAAATGGGGATGAAAAGTGAAGGTGGGGTCTTCAATCAACAAGCGTCATGCAGGGGTGGGCTGCGAGCCATGTTCCACCCCTGGGTTGTTATGGATTGGTCATGAGGCCATACAATCAGCTCTCAAGGCTTGAAAGCAATGTCTGGAACTGTTTCAACCATTCGGGGTGAGCTGGCCAGGCAGGCGCGGTGACCAAGTGGCCGCAGGTAATGGCTTGCTCAACGGGAATATCGGCGTAATCACCCCCTGCAAGCCGGACTTCGGCGGCACAGGCTGGGTAAGCGGAGACCTGGCGGCCTGATAATGAGACTGCGGCGGCCAAGAGCTGCGCCCCATGACAGATGGCGGCTACGGGTTTGTCGCTTTCGATAAAGTGTCTCACTAGGGTTAACACGCTGTCATTCATTCTCAGGTATTCGGGTGCCCGCCCTCCGGGAATCACTAAGCCGTCGTAATCTTCAGGTTTGATGTCATTAAAACTGGCATTCAGTGTGAATAAGTGGCCCGGTTTTTCGCTATAGGTTTGATCACCTTCAAAATCATGGATTGCGGTCTTGATCGTTTCGCCTTTGGCTTTTTCTGGACAGATGGCATCAACCGTATGCCCCATGGCTTGAAGTGCCTGAAAGGGCACCATGATTTCATAATCTTCAACAAAATCGCCGGCCAACAATAATAGTTTCGCCATTTTGCGATCTCCTATGTTGATGGGCAAAAATACGCGAGTGTAAATAAAAAAACCGAGAGATGCTGCGATCAACACGCTATCACTTTATTGATTGATTTGACTAGCCGACGTTGGTGATAGCGGCTTTGTTGCTTGCCACTCGGGTTTTTCATTCAGAGCTTTTCATTCAGGGCTTTTCATTCAGGGCTTTCCACTGTTAATACTTTCCGCGTTGGTTAATTTTTCGGCGACAAATTGATGTTGTGATTTTTAGACGATTGTGAATCTTCAAAAGGTTTGTTGTGATAGCCCCATCACCGTATGACTTTATAAGTTAACGTAAGGATGTAATGTGGCTAATCGTAGTTATCTATATGCAGCTCACCGAATGCCCATGCCCAATGCAGAACGTTCATCAATGATTGGTTTGTGTGAGTGGCAAGAACAGGTGCCCTTTACTTTTAAACTCATGATGTCTGGCAATCCTGTCATCTGTACTTCTTCCATTTGGCCTGAGGCAGGCAAGGTTGCGATTGCTGCGGATGTGACACTGGGGATGCAGGCGCTTAAGTCTTTTTTAATGCAGTTAACCGGGCCTACAGCCCAGCCTCTTGTGAGAGAGGCGATCGATTTTCTAGGTATTTCGATCAAAAGTAAGCCGTATTTCATTCTTGAGGCGGCGGAGCTTTTTGACCGGGAAGGGGACTCATTGGACGTTCAAACTCAGTGTTTGCTTGAGTCTTTGCAAAAAGCACCGGATCAGGTACCTGAGGTGTTGGCCGCTGTTCATGCGGCATTGGGTCAAAGGCCGGGCTTTTGGGCGCGTTTATTCAAGAAAACACCGCCACCACCGCAGCAATCCCCGCTTGAGGTAATTCGAGGTTTAGGGTTGGGTCGATGGTCCAATATTTTGTCGCATGATTTACGCGGTGTGGTGTCGACCGTTGAGCCCCGACGCCCTTGGTATAATACTCATTTGGCTTAACGCTATGGATGATGAGCGCCACTCCGTAGCATGCTAAATGTGTTCAGGCGTTTATTACATTCAGCATCTCATCCGGGGGTTACTTGATGTCTGATGAGTTGCGGCGTCATGAGGGGGCGACTCTCGGCTGATGAGGCTGATGGTGAGAGGGGCCTCAGTGAAAGGCCCCTTGGGATTGTTCAGCATGTTTTGCAAGCGGGCTCTACCAGCACTGCTTTATAAAAGTTGCTTTATAAAAGGCCGCTTTACAAACACGGTTTTACAGTACAGCTTTGAATCCTTCGAATTGGGGCGGGCCTAGGTAAATCGTGCGATCAGGTGAGGCGCTGGCATGCGCTTTTCTAAAGGCTTCAGATTTCGTCCAGGCGATAAAGTCGGCTTCTGAGTCCCAGGTGCTGTGCGAAGTGAACAGGGTGTGATCTTCATGGGTGGCGCCTTGAAGCAGGTTAAAGCTCTTGAATCCCGGTACTTCGTGTAGGTGGCTGTCCCGCTCACGCCAAATCTGAATAAAATCCTCTTCACGACCCAGTGCGATTTTGAACCGATTCATCGCGATATACATATGCACTCCTTAGTTTGAGAATGATTCTTGATCATTGTGTTTTTATACACTGCCTGGTGGTGAGATACCAGATGCGTGTCATCATGATGATGTGAATTTAAGGGTTTAGACTATTGAAATAGGTTTTAGTTGGTGAACTAGATTCTAGTTGGCATCGTGTTGGGTTTAGACTGACTTCAGCTCAATGGCTTGGCGATTGGGCTTTGTGGCGAATGAGCGGGTATTTTATGGTCGAGCAATGCCAATCAAATCAGTATCATGGGCCGCTCAGTTGGGTATTGTTTAATTCAGCGAGTGTTGACTCGTGTAGCGTTTGTTCAGGATGTTGCCATGCCGCTTTCAGTGATCAGTAAGGCTCAAATTAAATCGATACGGGCTTTACAGCAAAAAAAGCACCGGTATGAACAGGGTTGCTTTGTGGTTGAGGGAGAAAAGCTTGTCCTGGAGCTTTTGTCATTACATGGTGGGCGGGGCGTCCAATGCCTTAAACTGGTCATGACTGAAGATTTTGCGCAAGCCCATGAAAACCTTTGGTCGCGTTGTGAATCGGTATGGCTGGCGACGGCAGAACAATTGGCTCAAATGGGGCAGTTGCAAAGTAATCGCGGTGCTTTGGCTGTTGTGGCTATGCCAAAGCCTGACCCTCTGATTTGTCAGCCGGATAATTGGACGCTGGTGCTTGATTGTATTAATGATCCCGGCAATCTGGGCACGATTTTACGAGTGGCGGACTGGTTTGGTATTGAACAAGTGGTGTGCTCGGCCAACACGGTTGATGTGTTTAACCCAAAAGTTGTCGCAGCGGCGAAAGGATCTCTGTTGCGCGTGATGCCCCATGTGCGGGATTTGCCCGAGCTATTGTCCCAGTGGCAAGGCCAGTTGCCGATTTTGGGGGCGGTGTTGGATGGTGAGTCGGTGCATGATTTACCTGTTTTGCAGGGCGGCGTGCTGGTGATGGGGAATGAATCTCATGGTATCAGCTCGGCTGTTGCCGCCTTGATTGATCGGCCTGTCACAATACCGAGTTATGGTGGTGGGGCTGAGTCTTTAAACGTGGCGATGGCCACGGGCATTCTGTGTGACAACTTGCGCCGTTTATCTTGTTCGGCGAAGTAATTGTTTTGGTGTCATTGTTGTGGTGTCATTGCTTCGGTGCAATGGATATCAGTGCAATTTATATCGGGGTATGAATAATCGAGGGTATGAGATGACGCCCCACAAGCGCGTCACGCGCTTGTATTCCGGGGGTTCATGCCTTTTGAAGCTCATGCCTTTTGAAACTTATGGCTTGATCGCGTGTGTCTTGAGCGGTAGCGGGGTATTTGCCATTTGCTTTAATTGCTGAATATCTCCCGGCTTGGCGAAGAAGAAGCCTTGAGCCATTTGGCAGCCCATCTTACGCAACCACTCTGCTTGCTCCAGCGTTTCGACGCCTTCTGCGACGACTTCGACGCCGACGCCTTCTGCCATGGCAATAATGGCTCGGACGATCGCTTGACTGCTGGCGCTGTCGCGCATTTCTCGAATGAAGCTTTGATCGATTTTCAGGCTGTCGACCGGTAATCGGTGGAGATAAGCCAAGGAAGAGTAGCCTGTGCCAAAATCATCCAGTGAAATGTGCATGCCTTGTCGGCGCAGTGTTTCAAGCTTTCTGAGTGTCTCTCGGTTCTGATCCAGTAAGACTGATTCGGTGACCTCAAGTGTGAGCTTGGTCGGTGATAGGCCTGTTCGGGCGATGGTGTCCTCAATCGTATCGACAAGGTCTGATTGGAGTACCTGACGTGCAGATAAATTGACGTGTAACCTGAAGTCCTGCTGATGGGTCAATGGTGTCTGTGTCAGCTTTTGGCAAGCATCGTTCAATATCCATTCACCCAGTGTCAGGATGAGGCTGCTTTGTTCTGCGACCGGGATGAACTGAGCGGGGGAGACCATGCCACGAACTTGACTATGCCAGCGCATCAGGGCCTCTGCGCCGACCATTTTAAATGTATGCAGATCGACAATGGGTTGATACCAGGTCAGTAGTTCGTCATCGGCCGCAGCACGGCTGAGCTCGGCAGCTAAACGGGTTTCTTCTACTAGGCTTTCGACCATTTCCGAGCGAAAACGCATGATATGTAAGTCGGGAATTGCCTTGGTACGATTGAGGGCGATACTGGCAAAGCGGAGTAAGTCATCGAGATTGCAGCGAGGGAGATCGCGTTGCGTCCAGCCCAGGTTGGCCTTGAGTATCACTTCTTCTTGCTGGATGTCGTAAGGTGTGCCCGCGACTAAATGCATCAATGTTTCGACATGTTCATCCATCTGGCCCGACAGTGAGGGTGGATACAGTATGGCAAAATCTGCGCCATCTAAGCGAGCGACCAGGCAGTCAATGCCCGCATGCTGTTGGAGCCGTTCGGCGACGGCGCAGAGCAGACGGTCGCCTATGCCACGCCCCATACTGTCATTAATAATGCGGAAATGCTCTAGGGAGAGTAAGGCAAGACTCCAAGTGCCGGGGTCATGCTCGGCATGTTCTAGCGCTTCTTCTTTCAACCCTTGCATACTCAACAGCCCTGTCAGTTGGTCATACTGCAAGGTGTAGCGCATGTCATCAAAAGCGGTACGCAACTGACCTGACATTTCGCTGAATGCTTCGACGAGCGTCGTGGTTTCTTGAGTGAGCCCTCGTGATGAGTGAACGTGGTGTTCCCAGTTGCGACTTGAGATCTGTCGTGCCGCGTTGGCTGTTTCCATAATCGGTTGAATCAGGCGACGGATAAAAAACAAACCGATCAGCAGTGTGGCAAGGCCGATGCCCACTAGGGCAATGAGTGATAAATTCTGATTGCGTCGTGAATCACCCCGCAATAGCTTTTCGGGTAATGCGGTGATTAAGGTCCAATCCAGGTTATAGGCGTGATGATAATGGGTGACGTGTCCTCGCCATTGGGCGGGGGTGGTCTCAATATTCTTTAGCTTGAAATTGGTCTTTTCTGTGTTGGCTTCAGCAGCCTTAATTATGCGTTCAATCGCGGGTGTGGAGAGTATGACATCCTCTGGGGATACCGACGCGATCAGCTGACCCATTGAGTCAAGAATAATGAAAATACCGCCCGTTTGAGCACTTTCTTGCTGTAAGAAGTCACTAATCCCTTTTAGACCGACATCAACAATGCTCGTGCCGATTAAACGGTCGTTGACGCTGATCGGATAGATGGCCGACACGGTGGCGGCGTGTTTTTCATCTTCATTGACATACAGCTGGGTCCACTGAGGGACTGGATTGTCTATAAGCGGCTTAAGAAAAGGGCGTTGGCGAACATCATAGTCTTTTGAGCGCTTGATAATGGGGTTCTGTTGCGTTGGGCCGGCATAGATCGTCAATTGATTATTCGTTCTTTGATCTTGGAGGATGAGGCTGGCGGCTTCATCTTGACCATTACGTCTTTGCCCGACGATTCGGCGCTCAAGGTCGGCATAAGCCAATGCTGAGACTTGAGGTATGCCGGGAGCTGTCGCTTGGTACAGCCGGCGGTTAAAAATCTCGAGTTGGCTGAGGGTGTCGAACTGGTAGAGTTTATTACTGATAATTTCCGAGGCTTGGAAGCGCGCAAGCTGCATCGGTGCATCTAAAACGTTATTAAGGCGTTCATGCAATGTGGCTTGCATTGCATTGAGCAATTTATTGCTCTGGCGTTCAATCATGTCATCTTGGTCGAGCCGCCACAGCAAGGCAAAAGACCCCAGAATAATGAGCAGGCTCAGCACATAGGGCAGGGTTATGGCGAGCTTTAAACTGGGTTTTTTCATTGCAACATCCATTACGGCTGAAATTCGGGCAGCGGACTGCCCGATTCAGGTGATATTTCTTTGGGCCAAACCGTGATCGTCTTGAAGACGATATGCTGGCCTATGAATGTATCCTGCCAATGATGCGTGAAAAAGGTTGCAGGTTAATGGTGCAAACGATCACAGATAAAGCTGACGATGTCTTGCTGAGGGATCATCTGAGCTTCGGTATCTTGTCGACCTTTATATTCAAGCTCCTGATTCTTCAGACCGCGATCCCCGACCACAATACGGTGCGGAATACCAATCAGTTCAAGATCAGCAAACTTCGAACCTGGACGCTCATCGCGGTCGTCGAACAGGACATCAATACCCGCCTGTTGGAGCGCCTGATACAGCTGTTCTGAGGCGTCCCTGACGGCTTCTGATTTATGCGCGTTCATGGGCACTATCGCGACTTGATAAGGGGCTAAATGTTGCGGCCAGGTAATTCCGTTCTCATCGTGGTTCTGCTCAATAGCGGCAGCGACAATGCGGCTGACGCCAATGCCGTAACAGCCCATGATCAGCGGGGTGGCTTTACCGTCTTCATCCAGTACCGTGGCATTCATGGCGTTGGAGTATTTGGTGCCCAGCTGGAAGATGTGGCCCACTTCAATCCCGCGCTTGATATGCAGCGTGCCCTGACCGTCCGGACTGGGATCGCCTTCAACGACATTGCGCAGATCGGCCACTTCTGGCATGGGTAGATCCCGCTCCCAGTTGATGCCGAAGTAATGCTGCCCCTCAATGTTGGCGCCTGCGGCAAAGTCGCTCATCATGGCGACGGAGCGGTCGGCAATGATTCTCAAGTTGAGGTTAACTGGGCCGAGGGAGCCCGGTCCAGCACCGATCGCGGCACGAATTTCTTCATCTTCGGCCATTTCCAGCGGATCAGCGATGCCCTCAATATGGGTGGCTTTAATTTCATTGAGTTCGTGATCGCCGCGCACCAACAGCGCAATCAAAGATTGTTGGCCTTGTTCGTTCGCTTCACCTTTGACAATCAGTGTCTTGATGGTTTTCTCAATGGGGAGATCGAACTGCTCAACCAGTGCTGCAATGGTTTTCGCATTGGGAGTGTCAACTTGGCGTAGTGCTTCTTGGGGGGCCGCATAATGGCCTTCAGGCGCCATTGCTTCGGCTTTTTCGATGTTGGCCGCATAGCTTGATTCATTGGAAAAGACAATATCATCTTCACCAGATTGCGCCAGGACATGAAATTCATGTGATCCAGTACCGCCGATGGAGCCGTTGTCGGCAACCACTGCTCGGAACTCCAGGCCTAGGCGAGTAAAGATATTGCTGTAGGCCTGATACATGATGTCATACGTGCTTTGTAATGAGGCCTGGTCCAAGTGGAAGGAGTAGGCATCTTTCATAATGAATTCGCGGGCTCGCATAATACCGAAGCGCGGACGGATTTCATCACGGAACTTGGTCTGAACTTGATAGAAATTCGCCGGGAGTTGCTTGTAGGATTTCAGCTCACGGCGAACCAGGTCTGTGATTACCTCTTCATGCGTGGGACCGAGGCAGAAATCACGATCATGGCGATCTTTAAGGCGTAGTAACTCCCGGCCGTATTGATCCCAGCGTCCAGATTCTTGCCACAGCTCACCCGGCTGAACACCCGGCATAAGCACTTCTTGCGCGCCCGCCTTATCCATTTCTTCACGAACAATTCGCTCGACCTTACGCAATACCTTAAGGCCCAAGGGGAGCCAGGTATAAAGCCCAGATCCTAAGCTGCGAATCAGCCCCGCTCGCAGCATCAATTGGTGGCTGACAACTTGGGCGTCGTTAGGGGTCTCTTTCAAGGTGGCGATCAGCAATTGTGTGGCACGCATGAATGCTCTCGTATCCGTATGAATGAATGTCTATAAAATCGTTATCGTCTTAAAGTCTTAGTCAGACTCTCTCAATGACTTGATATTCTATGGAGAGGTGAGGTTTGACGCTACACCTATTATGTCTTCGCGATTAATTTAAATGTCGTCAGCATGACACTAGCACCGATCATTGCAGTTGTTGAGAATGCCTCTTGTTTTTTGCCGCAGTTTACGGCGAAAAATTCTGTATGATCAGTGGGTTGAATATTTTTTCGGGCAAAGGAGTTCGATATTCATTATGTCTCTGATTAAAGGGTTTTTGCAGATTTTACTGTTTTTAATTTTAGGTGAAGGTATCAGTTTTGTGTTTGCTTTGCCTGTGACCGGTAATGTGATCGGTATGCTGCTGTTATGCCTTTTTCTGTTGTTGCGTCAGCAGGTGGGAGAAGGGCTGAGATTGGCCAGTGATAAGTTGATCAGTTTACTGTCCTTATTGTTATTGCCTGGCGGCGCAGGGCTCTTTTTTCTTGGCGATGTGATGGATGGGCAGTGGGTGGGCGTACTGGTGTCGGTGTTAGTCGGCACTCTGCTGAGTTTTATCAGCACTTTGTGGCTGATGCAACGGCTTGTGCGACGACCGTCTGAACCTCAACCCCCTGAATTGCAGCAGGAGTCCTGAGATATGTCCACCCCCTTGAGCCAAAGTACGCCAGTGGAGCGATTGCTGGCATTGCCTGAGCATTTGCTGGAGTCTCCGCTGCTGGCCATCGCCATGACGCTACTGGCGTTTGTGTTAGGCAATATGCTTCTGGAGCGCCTGAAACGCCCCACTTGGTGCCCGCCAATTATGGCAATGGTGATTTTTCTGGTGCCGATGATTGCCATCTTGCCGATCAGTTATGCCCAGTATGCCGATGGGGCTTTCTGGGTTTCGTTCTTGCTGGGACCGGCGACTGTCGCGCTGGGAGTGCCTCTTTATCAGCAGTTTCCTCATATTCGGGCTTTGCTGGTGCCGATTGTGACTACTTTGCTTGTCGGGGCTTCTTTAGCGGTGGTTTATACCGTCGGGATTGCCTACTTGCTGGGCGTGAAATGGCAAGTGTTGTTGTCTTTGGCGCCTAAATCAGTCACCGCGCCTATCGCGATGGGAATCACTGAAGGGCTGGGTGGGCTGGTATCCTTGACCGTTGGCGTCGTGATGATTACGGGGGTTTTTTCCAGTTTAATCGGCGCCGATGTGGCGCGTATGATGAGAATTCGAGACGATCGCGTGATCGGGTTTGCGATGGGGCTTAATGGCCATGGTATTGGAACGGCGAGAGCGTTCGAAATCAGCCCGGTGGCGGGCGCATTTTCATCATTAGCGATGGGGCTTACGGGGGGGGTGACGGCCATTTTATTACCGATTGTGGTCAGCCTCATTTAATTCAAATGGGTATTTGGGTTATACCGTTATCTTACGTGTTCGATGTTGGCGATATCGTTAAGGGCGCGCCACAAGAACGGTTGCTGAGAAAGTAATGTGATTTTCAGTACTTAGCGGGCTTGGGTGAGATGTTTTTGGGCATATTTTTGGCCTCTGGATGGATAGGCATAGCCCTAACCTTTCGGTAAACTGAACGACCAAGCTGGCGCAAGTTGATCACCTCAGGGAATGGCTGCGCCTACAGGATAAAAAATAACAGGACATTGGCGTGAACCTAGAAGTCAAATGGCTCGAAGATTTCGTCGCATTAGCAACCACTCAGAGTTTCTCTCAGGCCGCACAGCGCCGATTTGTCACTCAGCCTGCCTTTAGTCGGCGTATTCAAGCGTTAGAGCGCTCAGTAGGAGCCAAGTTGGTGGATCGAGGTAAAACACCTGTTGAGTTGACTGCGGATGGCCAGTTGTTTTTAGTGACGGCGCGGAATGTGGTTGAGCAGCTTTCTGAAGCCTTGAGACACTTAAGGGGGTTGGATCCTTCAGCCGGGCAGGTTCTGGAGTTTGCGGTTGCCCATTCGCTGGCGTTTACGTTCTTTCCGCAATGGTTGCATGCATTGGAGCCACTGATGGGTAAGCAGTCTTCCCGTTTAGTGGCGATGAATGTCGGTGAGGCCATGCACGCCTTGAGGGAAGGCAAGTGCGATTTGATGCTGTCTTATCACGATCCGTTGGGGACGCTGCAACTTGATGCCGATTTGTTTCCTTCTTTGCACTTAGAAAGTACGCGTATGGTGCCGGTTTGTGCGCCTAATGCAAAAGGGGCGCCCTTATATGATCTGGATGCTTCTGGAGAGACTGAGTTACCGTTATTGGCGTATACCTCGGGGGCGTATCTCGGACGTGCTTTGCGCTTATTGCTGCGGCAAAAGCCGCTAAGCTTACGTTTGAAAACGGTGTATGAAACGGCCATGGCTGAGGGGCTCAAAGGCATGGCGTTGCACGGTCAGGGGGTGGCCTGGATTCCTGAGTTGTGCATTGATCGCGAGTTGAGGGAGGGGACGCTGGTCCAGTGTGGTAGCGATCAATGGAGCATTCCGTTAGAAATTCGGTTGTATCGTTGCACGCTTGTGCATAAGCCGCCGGTCGAGCGCTTGTGGAAGCGCCTTGCACGGGATCTGGAACGTCAGCAGCGTATTAATCATCAGTTAGGTGTTGATGCAGTGCGGATATAAATCGATTGTTCAGGCAAGTCTGTTCAGCCAGGTCTGAACAGAAACAAAAGGGGGCCTCGGCCCCCTTTTGTTGTTTTAATGAGATTATTTTGTATGGCTCATACCCGTCATCAGACCAATCGATTATCTGGCCCTGGTGGCTGAAAGGCTTGCTCCATAGCGGCCAGTTGTGATGACACAAACTCATGAAATGCCTGGGCGGCCGGGCTGAGGGGGCGTTGCTGGCTGTGAACCAGTGACCATGAGCGTCTTAAAGGCAGCCCTCTGACGGACGGGCGGACTAAATCACCTTGTTTGAGTGCCCTGCGCACGGAGACCCAAGGCAAGATCGCAACCCCCATTTCTTGGGCTAGGCCTGCCTTGATCGCTTCAATGCTCCCTAGTTCTATTGTCTGCTCGGGTGTCACTCGGATGTGTGTGCAGTATTCGTCCACAATATCGCGTGTACCTGAGCCGCTTTCTCTCACCAGTAATGGATTGCTTAAAAACTCTTCGGGTGTCAGCCGCTTTCTGCTGGCCAGCGGGTGCGCGGATGGCAGTACGGGGATCAGGTGGTTTTCCAAAAAGGGGAGAAACTCCATGTGCTTATGCCGCGGTGCCATGCCTAAAATGGTTAAGTCATCACGCTGTTGTTCCAAACGCTGTAGGGCTTGTGCGCGGTTCGCGACACATAACTGAATATGGATCTCAGGGTGAAGGTCGCTGAATCGCCTGATTAGCCAGGGCATGATGTATTGGGCGCTGGTGACCGAGCTGAGTTTGAGTTCGCCTTTTAAGCTGCCACTCATTTCTGAAAGTGACATTTGGAGTCTATTGATTTCACCAAACACGGCTTTGACTGAGGCCGCCAAGCTTTGTCCGGCTTGGGTGATGTGTAGCGTCTTACCGGCATACTCAAAGAGGGGTTGGTCAAGGGCTTGTTCGAGCTGTCTGATCTGAGCGCTAACGGCGGGTTGGGTGAGACCTAGAAATTCGGCAGCCCGGCTGTAGCTGCGCATGCGGTGTACGGCTTCAAAAACCTGGAGCTGCCTAAAGGTGAGCCGGTTTAGAAGGTTGGTGGTTTTTTGTGCCATAAGGGATGTCCGGGCTGAGAAAATAAAATGCTGCTCTGCAGTATAAAATGAAGTTGTCTATTATTCTTTTGGCTTAATCATAAGCTATTGGTTATAGCTGATCAAAAAAATATTAGTTTTTATTGTCAGTGAAGTCGATATAGGCTGAGCAACGTCTTGGGATGCATTGATTGCGTGACCGAACTAACGGAGCCGAGTCTCATGTCCCACCAACCTTTGTTTAAGAAAATTCTGATCGCGAACCGCGGCGAAATTGCTGTGCGTATTGTAAGGGCTTGCGCCGAAATGGGCATCCGCTCTGTGGCGGTATTTACTGAAGCCGATCGTTTTGCGTTACATGTTAAACGGGCTGATGAGGCTCACTTTGTCGGTGATGACCCTCTGGCCGGATATCTAGATCCGCGGCGCCTGGTGAACCTGGCCGTTGAGAGCGGTTGCGATGCCATTCATCCCGGTTATGGCTTTTTGTCAGAAAATGCGGAGTTCGCACGCATCTGCGCTGAGCGTGGAGTCACTTTTATAGGCCCGGCTGCAGATGTCATTCATCGTATGGGAGATAAGACCCAGGCGCGGCAAAGCATGATTGCGGCGGGCGTACCGGTGACGCCAGGTTCTGAGGGTAATTTAACTAGCCTTGATGAAGGCTTGGCGTTGGCCGATGAGATTGGCTATCCCGTGATGCTCAAAGCGACATCGGGCGGCGGTGGGCGTGGCATTCGCCGATGTGATTCTGCTGATGAGTTACGTCAGCAATATCCCCGAGTTGTTTCTGAAGCGACTAAGGCCTTTGGCAGTGCCGAGGTGTTTCTTGAAAAGTGCATCATTGATCCGCGACATATTGAAGTTCAGGTGTTGGCGGATGCTCACGGCAATGTGGTGCACTTGTTTGAGCGTGACTGTTCTATTCAGCGTCGTAATCAGAAGTTGATTGAAATTGCGCCAAGCCCCCAGTTGACACCTGAGCAACGCGATTATGTCGGAGAGTTAGCGGTTCGTGCTGCGAAAGCCGTGGGCTATGAAAATGCAGGTACGGTTGAATTTCTCGTTGTGGGTCATGAAGTGTGGTTCATGGAAATGAATACGCGTGTGCAGGTCGAGCACACGATCACTGAGCAAATCACCGGGGTTGATATCGTTCGAGAACAGATTCGGATCGCTGCAGGTTTGAAGCTGGCTTACCGGCAAGAAGATATTCACTTTCGTGGTTATGCCATGCAGTTCCGGATTAATGCGGAAGACCCTAAGAATAACTTCTTGCCCAGTTTCGGACGCATCACGCGCTATTACGCACCGGGTGGGCCTGGTGTCAGAACAGATACCGCTATTTATACCGGTTATACCATCCCGCCTTATTATGATTCGATGTGTCTGAAGCTGATTGTGTGGGCGCTAACTTGGGAAGAAGTTTTAGATCGAGGCACTCGGGCATTGAATGATATGCGCTTACAAGGTGTGACGACGACGTCGCCTTATTATCTAGAAATCTTAAATTGCCCTGAGTTTCGTTCGGGTCGTTTTGATACCAGTTTTGTACCTAACCATCCAGAGTTACTGCATTATTCCGTGAAACGCCATCCCAGTGAGGTGGCCCTGGCGGTATCGGCTGCATTGGCCGCCCACGCAGGTTATTAAGTCCGGCTCAGCAGTATGGCTGAGCAGTACGGCTGATTGACCTGTGTTGTGATGCCGACACGCCAATGCACTGATGACCGAATAACAGGAGAAAAGCTCATGAGTCAGGTTCATGTCACTGATGTCATCTTGCGTGATGCCCATCAGTCGTTGATTGCCACGCGTATGCGCACTGAGGATATGCTGCCGATTTGTGCTGAGTTGGATCAAATTGGCTACTGGTCATTGGAGGTCTGGGGTGGCGCGACCTTTGATGCGTGTGTCCGATTCTTGAAAGAAGACCCCTGGGCGCGCTTACGACAACTGCGAGAGGCGTTGCCGAATACGCCGCTACAAATGTTGCTGAGGGGGCAAAACCTCTTAGGTTACCGGCATTATGCCGATGATGTCGTGGAAGCGTTTGTCGCGAAAGCAGCGGAGAATGGTATTGATGTTTTCCGTGTTTTTGATGCATTGAATGATCTGAGAAACCTTGAAACAGCCATTCGGGCCGTCAAGAAAGTCGGACGTCACGCTCAAGGGACGATTTGCTATACCACCAGCCCTGTTCATACGCCGGATCTTTATGTGCAGCAGGCGAAAGACTTAGTGGCGATGGGGTGCGACTCCATTGCGATTAAAGACATGGCGGGCCTGTTGACGCCATCGGCCACGCATGAGCTGGTGACCGCGCTTAAGGCTGCGGTAGATTTACCTCTGTTTTTACACTCTCATGCGACGTCTGGGTTGGCGCCACTGTGTCAATTGAAGGCCATTGAAGCGGGTTGTGATCACATTGATACCGCCATCTCCAGTTTTGCTAGTGGGACCAGCCATCCTGCGACAGAGACGCTGGTTGCGGCTTTAAAAGACACGCCTTACGACACGGGGTTAGATCTTGAAAAGCTGCAACATGTGGCTGATTACTTCCGTGAAGTCCGTAAAAAGTATCATCAATTCGAAAGTGAATTTACCCGTGAGGATGTTTCTGTTCAGATCAACCAAGTGCCCGGCGGCATGATGTCGAATTTGGCGAATCAGCTGAAAGAGCAAAATGCCCTCGACCGGATTCGTGAAGTGTTTGATGAGATTCCTCGCGTTAGGCGTGATCTTGGTTACCCCCCGTTGGTGACGCCGACCTCTCAGATCGTCGGGACTCAAGCAGTACTGAATATTCTGACCGGTGAGCGCTATAAAACCATTACCAATGAAGTGAAGCGCTATCTCCAAGGGGGCTATGGTCAGCCACCGGCTGATGTCGATGAAGTGCTTCGACGCCAAGCGATAGGCAATGAGCCGGTATTGGAAGGGCGTCCGGCCGATCAGCTTGGTGCTGAAATGTCACGCTTGACCGCTGAGATCGGCGATTTAGCCGAATCGCCTGAAGATGTGCTGACTTTTGCGATGTTCCCCGATATTGGTCGAGATTTCTTGCAGGGGTGTCGAGACAATACCCTTGAGCCAGAGCCGCTGCTGCCCCCACAAGATGCCGGTAAACCGGTGATGGAAGGCGCGCCAACCGAGTTTACGATTGATGTGCATGGCGAGTCTTATCAGGTCGCGATTACCGGTGTGGGCGGTAAATCAGATGGTCGCCGCCAGATTTATCTGACTTTGGATGGTATGCCCGAAGAGGTGGTTTTACAGTCGCAAAATAGTTTTGTTGGGGGCCCGAGTGGTCGTCCTCAGGCTTCTGAACCGGGTCATGTCACCACCAGCATGCCAGGCAATATTGTGGACGTTTTGGTGGCCGAAGGGGATGAAATCCAGGCGGGGCAAGCGGTTTTGATCACTGAAGCCATGAAAATGGAGACTGAAGTCCAGGCCTCTGTGGGCGGACGGGTGACCGCTGTTTATGTCCAGAAGGGCGATCGCGTGACCCCAGGAGAAGTTCTACTCGAAATTACGGCTTAAGCTAGCTTATCAACATTCTTCTTCAGCAAGTTGCTGATTGAATAAGACAAACCGTGTCGATGACTGCGGCACTCTCCAGTCGCTGTTCCGTGTGAGTGCATTGAATCATGCGGACTTGCCGGCCCTGAAAAGGGCCGGCTTTTTTATCTTTGTGAGCTGCTGAGGGCGTCATAAGATCAGTTTTATGTTTTGATGCGCTGCAAAATTATACCTGACAAGCTAGGCTGCAAAGGGATAAGGTGGCCTTGAGAGCACAATGATGAGTAGGCAGGAGGTGAGGCATGACTGCAGCATGGCGTAATCCCTTGGCATTTATGACGCCAAGCGCACCCTGGTGGCCCTTGGTCGATCCGACCGGGCTTGGCCGAGAGTGGTGCGACTATTGGCGTGATACTGCTGAGCGGCAGTGGCTGTATTTAGATGTCATGCGCCGTCGAGGGAATCAGTATTTAGAGCATATTGCTAAAACAAGGCCTCATGTATTGGGCTTTGAAACTGAATTGATCATGGATGGACGCGATCTCCCTCATCCAGTGAATTACGAGTTGATGCGTGTGATTCCGCCTGATGGCGTTGATGTTCAACCGGGTAAGCGACCCTTTGTCGTGGTCGATCCCCGGGCCGGGCATGGGCCGGGGATTGGCGGTTTTAAACCCGACAGTGAAATTGGTGTCGCGCTCAAAGCGGGACATCCTTGCTACTTTGTGGGTTTTTTACCTCACCCCGTGCGTGGTCAGCAGGTTGAAGATGTTGTTGAAGCTGAAATTGAATTTCTGAAGGCGGTGATTGAGCGTCATCCAGACATCAGTGAAAAACCCATGGTGGTGGGGAATTGTCAGGCGGGTTGGCAAATCATGATGGCAGCGGCTTTAGAGCCTGATTGTTTTGGTCCCATTCTGATTGCTGGAGCGCCGCTGTCTTATTGGGCCGGTGAGCGTGGTAAAGCCCCTATGCGTTATACCGGTGGCATGGTCGGGGGGAGCTGGTCCACGGCTTTTGCGAGTGATCTTGGGGATGGGTTGTTTGATGGTGCTTGGTTGGTTCAAAACTTTGAGAATATGAACCCGGCCAATACGCTCTGGAGCAAGCAATACCGGTTATTCAGCCAAATCGATACTGAAGCCAAACGCTATCTTGATTTTGAACGCTGGTGGGGTGGGCATGTTGTCCTGGCGGCCGATGAAATTCAATATATCGTTGATCAGTTATTTATCGGAAATCGGCTCAGTTCGGCTCAGTTGATTACTCGCGATGGGCGCCGTATTGACTTGCGCAATGTACGTTCGCCCATTGTGGTCTTTTGCTCAAAAGGGGATGACATCACGCCGCCGCCTCAAGCACTTGGCTGGGTGCGAGACTTATATGCTAATGAAGACGACTTGGTCGCGAACGATCAGACGATTGTCTATTGCATTCATGATACGACCGGCCACCTCGGCATCTTTGTGTCCAGCAGTGTTTCTCGCAAAGAGCATACCGAGTTTACCGATAATATGGATTATATCGATGTCCTTCCGCCGGGCTTATATCGCACCGATGTGAATGATATTGAATCTTTAGATCAGGCCGGTCCGTCGGATGATAACTATCTGCTCACATTCACACGGCAGGATATCGAATCGTTGGATGAGGTGGTGAACCCGATTGAAGCCGATGACCGCCGGTTTGCTGCTGTTGAGCATTTATCACGAGTAAACTTAGGGATTTACCGCACTTGGCTGCAACCATTGATTAGAGCAGTTGTGACTCCCGAAACGGCTCGTCTGAGTCGCCGATTTCACCCTTTACGGTTGCGCTATCGGCTGTTTTCTGACGATAACCCCGTAATGTCGGGTGTGGCTGAAATGGCTGCTGCGGTGACGGCTGAACGTCACCCAGTGAATGATCATAATCGATGGCGCCAGCTGGAAAAGATGGGCTCCGAGATGATTGAAAACACCTTGGATAAGGTGCGTGATCTCCGGGATGAGTGGGTTGAGCAAACCTTTATGACCGTTTATGGGCGAGAAGGTCTGCAGCTTTTGGCCGGTCTCGGTGCTCAGGATCGTCAGGTACGTTTTCGTCCAGGTGTTGAGCCGGAGCATCGTCGGTTTGTCGCACAGCGTCAAAAGCAGTTACGTGAGCGAGTGGATCAAGGCGGCGTCAAAGCCGCGGTCATGCGGGCGATTATTCATATTTTGGGTGGTGGCACTTCAACTGATGAACGTAATTTTGAACGTTTGGAAATGGTGCATACCGAGTTGGAGCCGGGGTTATCTTTAAGTGAATACAAAGCGCATGTCCGAGAACAGTTTTTGATTTTAAGAACGGATCACGAAAGTGCCATGGCGGCGCTTCCTCAATTGCTGAAGGGGGCGAACACTAAAAGTCGTCAGCAATGGTTGGCGCGTATTGAACATGTGGTGGAGGCTAGCTCGACACTAGATTCGGCACGAGAAGAGCGCTTAATTGAAGTTCGTCAGGCTTTTTTGCCCAAAGGTCAGCAGACACGAGAAACGCCGAGCGGCGATCAACAAGCTTAATGGTTCAAGTCGTCTAATCACTCAAGAAATTTAGCCCTTGTTAATGCTGAGTGTTAGGACTGACTGAGACAAGGGCGCCCATGAGGTTATCGTGGGCGCCTGTCTATTGAGCAAATGGTCTCAAGTGGCTTAGCGAAGCGCGTGAAGTTTAAGCACGGGTCTGTTTTTCGTCGTAGACCGCTTGGTCTAGCTCACCTTCTGAGCGTCCGACCAGCACTGTCACCATCAGGTCACCTGCCACGTTGACACTGGTTCGGGCCATATCCAGGATACGGTCAATCCCTCCGATAACTGCGACGGCTTCCAGCGGTAGGCCCACTTGACTCAACACAATTGACAGCATAATTAAGCCCGCTCCAGGGACCCCTGCTGTGCCTATTGAGGCCAAGGTGCCGGTGACAATGATCATGCCATAATCCATCAGGCTCAAATCGACGCCGACCATTTGTGCAATAAAGAGTGCGACAACCCCTTGATAAATTGCGGTGCCATCCATATTGATCGTCGCCCCTACGGGGAGTACAAAGCCTGATACGGCTGGGGAGACGCCAAGGTTACGTTGGGCGCAACGCATAGATACCGGTAATGTGCCTGAGCTTGAAGCGGAAGAGAATGCGACCACCAAGGCGTCGACAATCCCAGTGAGATAGCGTATCGGGTTCAGGCGTGCGAGTAGCGTTAAGAGTCCGGAATAAATAATCAGTACATGGGCAATACTGGCGATATAGGCGACCAGAATCACTTTGGCGAGGGGAATAAGCACATCCAGCCCATAGTGACCTGCGACATGAGCCATAAGCCCAAAGACACCAAATGGCGCAAAAGCCATGACAAACTCAGTCAGTTTGTACATGACCTCAGCAAAACTATCGAACAAGGCCATGACAGGCTTGCCTTTTTCGCCAATCATGATCAGTGCGATACCAATCCCGACGGCAAATACAATAATTTGCATGATATTCCCATTGGCGAGTGCATCAATGGGATTGCGTGGTACAAGGTTCACCAAGATTTGCACCAATGAGGGCGCATCTTGGCTGACCATATCGCCTTCCAAGTCGACGTGAACACCGGCACCAGGCTGAAAAATCGTTGAAGCTAATAGCCCAATGGCAATCGCAAAAGCCGTCGTCAATAAATAGAGCAAAATGGTTTTACCTCCGATACGGCCCATTTTTTGTGGGTCTCGCATCGCGGTAATCCCCACAATGAGGGTGGTGAATACCAGAGGTACAATCAGCATGCGAATGGCATTAATGAAAATGTCGCCTAATGGTTTGAAGATGCTTGCGTCTTCTCCAAATAAAGCGCCAGTGAGGACGCCGAGGGTTAAGCCTAAGATAATTCTTTGCCACAAAGGTAGGCGGCGCCATAAACCAAGAGGTGTTTTAGTCGATGTCATTGCGTGTGTTCTCTTGAGTTGTTGTGATCTTACGAATTGTTCTGATTATGTTGTTTGATATTTTTATAGTTAATGCTGGCGTTTTAAATCGCCTTGCTCTCAATCACTTTCTTGTCGCCTAGACAAGCCGTTGAGTCGAGAGCATGCCCGATAATGATTGCTGATGCACTTTTTTAGCGCTTTTGACGGATGCGCTCTTAACAACTCGAATGCCTGTCAGGTATGGGGGAGGTCCTGAGCCACGGCCGTGGCTCAGGGATTATTGAATAACCCGTCAGGTGTTGCTGAGCATAAAAAGCCACTTAGCTGACTGGCTAGATGTTTAGCGTTTATGCCACTTCAGGTTGAAAAGGTCAGTTCTTCGATCTTTCAAGTTGGTGACTGAACCTTCATTACGGACGATCTTCAAACGATTCAAGTCTAGATCGGAGAAGAAGATCATTTCGGTGTTAGGTGTGGTTTCGTTGAGTACTGCATCATGAGGAAATGCGAAATCAGAAGGGGAAAAGACAGCAGATTGGGCATATTGAATGTCCAGATTCTCAATGGAGGGTAAGTTCCCCACGCTGCCACAGATCACAACATAACATTCATTTTCGATTGCTCTTGCTTGGGCACAATGACGTACTCTCAAATAACCATTTTTGGTATCCGTCCAAAAAGGTACAAATAAAATATCCACCTCTTCGTCAGAAAGGAGTCGGGCCAATTCTGGAAATTCAACATCATAACAAATCAGCATTCCCACGCGACCGGCATCAGTTTCAAACACGGCGAGTTCATCACCGCCTTCAATGACCCAGTCGCGTTTTTCCTGAGGTGTAATATGCAATTTGGGTTGGCGTTCCAAGGTGCCATCTCGTCGGCAGAGATAAGCCACATTGTAAAGACGGCCATCCTCGCCTTCTTCGATGAGTGAGCCTGCAATAATATTAATGTTGTAATTGACTGCCATTCTAGTCAATTCCGAGATGAAGCGTTCAGTGAAGGTGCCGAGGAATTTAATCGCCTCAACTTGATCCGATTGGTCTGTAAGCCCCATTAAAGGAGCATTGAATAGTTCTGGAAAGACAGCAAAATCACTTTGATAGTCGGATAATGCGTCAACAAAATATTCGACTTGTTGAAGCACTGACTCAACAGAGTCAAATTCACGCATTTGCCATTGTACTGCGCCTACCCGAGCTTGAGTTTTCGCCGTTTCTAGAATGCACTCAGCGGGTTCATAAAGGATATTATTCCATTCTAATAATGTGGCGTAGCCTTGGGATTTTTCATCTTCAGGCAAATATTTGCTCATTAAGCGTTTGACCTGAAAGTCATTCGCGAGCTGAAAAGATAAAATGGGATCGTAAAGCTCTTTTCTTGACACTAGATCAATATATTCTGCCGGTTTGAGCACATCGGCATGTTGGTGATAATACGGAATTCGACCCCCTGCAAGGATGGCGCGCAGATTCAGCGAACGACAGAGTTCTTTGCGTGCTTCGTAAAGGCGGCGTCCTAGTCGGTGGCCTCGATATTCCGGGTCAATTAAAACATCCAGTCCATAGATGGCATCCCCTTGGTCATCGTTGAGGATGACTTCACGTGCGCCAATCAAGTCATCATATTGATGTGGGTTGGAAAAGGTGTCGTAATCAACTTGTACACTTAAGGCGACACCGATGATCGTTTGGTCATCTTCGATCACAATCTGACCTTCAGGGAATTCTTGCACGAGTTTTTGAATCGTGTGCTCGGGCCATGCCCCCCCGATATCGTTATAAACGCGGTCCATTAGCGTCTTGAGCTGAGGATAATCCTCTATTTGCAGGTTGCGTAAATTCAGATGTAAATCTGCAGTTGACATATTGGCTCCGAAATCAATGGGGTTTTGAATCGTCAGGGAGATCGGTTATTGAAAGTCTAATAATTAGTAAATTCTAATTTTTTTGTTCGAGTAGTCGGCCACTCTTTCTCACGATATGATGCTTTTATACCTGAGTTTTTATTGCTCATTTGGGATGGTGAAGGTCCAGGCGACGAAAGGGAGATAACACATGGTGCATTGGTACCGAATTTCACTTCGATCACGATTTTTTATCGTGGCAGCACTAATTCTAGCGGTTTTAATTGTGGCAGTGGTGACGGTACAGTCAGTGCTTTCGAGTCGTGATCGTCTGGATCGTCTTGAATCAGAAGAACTTCCTTTATTAATTGAGGGCGTTGGTCACGGAATTCAAGCACATTTGAATACTGTCATCGCGGGATCTCAGGCCTTGGCTAATAATCCAATGATCATTCATTGGGTACGTTCAGGAATGTCCAATGATGACTTTCCTCTAGTCAAGCAAACCATTTTGCAGACTCAAGATGCGATGGGTGCCGTGGGCGTCTTTCTGGCAGGGAATAATGGCCAGCAGAAATTTTACTTCCATTATCAGGATGGCGAGTTGCATCGGCGTCCTATTATTGAAAATGGTCAGGATGATCGATGGTATTTTGAATACCTGTCGCGCCGCCCTCAATATGAATTGAATCTCGATAGTAATTCTTTTAGCGGTGATGAGCCGCGCATGTTTATTAACTATAGCAGTCAAGCAGAGAATCGTTCTGGTGTCCCGTTTGTTGTCGCAGGCGGTGTGTTGAGCATTCAGAGTATTGTTGATTTGGTGCAATCTTACCGCATCGGGGCTAATGGGGTGGTCATGTTGGTGCAAGCCGATGGTCGCGTCGATATTGCGCCTAAGCATCTCTCTGAGGGTATTCCTGATTTCTCCACTGACCCTGACATGGCCAGATTATTCGAAAAGCGTGAGCAGACTCCACATATTTTGAAAACGTCTTGGAAAAATGAAGATGCCTTTATTGCAACCATGTGGATGCCTGGTCTAAAGCGCTTTTTGGTCGCCGTTGTCCCCACTAAAGCGATTGATGCTCAGATTCAAAACAATCAGTGGGTGACATTGGGCGTTGCCAGTGTGGTATTAGTGATTGGTGTGGTTGTGCTATTTCCCGTCACAGGGGCCCTAATCAAGCCTGTTGTCGGTCTGCGCCAACAAGTCAGACATGTCGCTGAAACACTCAATCTAACGTTAGCTTTTGAAACCCATGATCAGGCTGAGATTGGCGATCTATGTGCGCAGATGAACAGCCTCATGCAGCGTCTTCGGCAAACGCTCATTGAGGTTCATCAAGTGACTGATGAGACTGAAACCCTTTCTGCGCAGGTCGAGTCTAGCTCTCAGCATGCCACTGCTTCTTTCCATCAACAGCAACTGGCTTTGGAAAATATCACACAGACCATGAATGGGATTACTGAACAAGTCTCCACTATTGCGCAATCGGCACAAAGTGTGGGCGATCAGTCTGATCAGGGGCGCCAGACTTTAGCCGACTCTATTGAACGCTTGGATCAGAGTTTCGATACGATTTCTCAACTTCAGGATGAAATGAATGAAAACTGCAATGAAATGAATCTATTACAGAAGCATAGTGATGACATTATGCATGTGCTGGATGTGATTCGAGGGGTTTCTGATCAAACGAACTTGTTGGCTCTAAATGCCGCAATAGAAGCGGCTAGGGCAGGTGACCATGGACGCGGGTTTGCTGTTGTTGCCGATGAAGTACGTCAGTTGGCTCAGCGTACTTCGGATTCAACGTCTGAGATCCGGACTATGATCGATAGCCTACGCAATTCGAGTCAGCGTGTTGCCGCCCAGATGCAGTCCAGTACTGAAAGTACCCATCAAGGGCTTTTGAGTTTAAAAATGACGCGGGATCAGCTCCATGAAATGAGTCAGTCCCTGAGCAATATGTTTGATATGAATGCCCTGATCGCAGAAAGTACTCACGAGCAGCAAGCGTCTATCAGCGATGTGCATCAAGGCCTTCAGCATTTATCGGACCAAGGCGGTAATGCTGCCGCGATGGTGGATCAGGCCAGTTCGGGAACGCGTCACCTCGGCCAGCAAGTGAGGCAGTTGCGTCAGCATGTTAATGAATTTACCTGTTAAAACCTGACGTATTTTGTTGACATGTTTTATCGGCATTAGTCTGGCTGTTCATAAAGGGGGCGTTATAATAGCGCCCCTTTTTTCTGGCTCTATTTCTCTTAGCTCTATAACTTGTGGCTATATTTCTTGTGGCTCTACTTTTCGTGACTCTCTCAGGCAGATCCAAACGTTATGTCTTTGTTGTTAAAGAAACCGCGTAAGACCCCGCGCCGCCGCTCCAGTGATACTCCTGACAATGGTGCTCTATCAGAGGGTACTTCTTCGGAGAGCACTTCTTTGAAGAGTACGTCTTCGACAGGTTCGAAAACGGCGCACGCGAATGAAGCCTTACCGCCTGTTCCTGGCGCACTTTATATTGAGCGCTTGAGTCATGAAGGCCGTGGTGTGGCTCGTGACGAACAAGGCAAAACGTGCTTTATCGAAGGCGCTTTAAGCGGTGAATGGGTGATCGCCACCACGCAAAAGACACGTAAGCGTTATAACGAGGCTTCTGTCACAGAGGTGGTTTCGGCTTCCCAAGATCGAGTGGCCCCGGTGTGCGAGCATTTTGGCCGTTGTGGCGGGTGCCGCTTACAGCATTTAGATCATCACGCCGAAGTGCTTTTTAAGCAGTCTCGGGTTCAGGAGCAACTGCATCATATTGGGCACTTGTCGCATTTACCTGAGCCTGATGCTGCGCTTTGTGAAGCGCCTGAAGGCTACCGCCGTAAAGTACGTTTAGGGGTTAAGTGGCGGCGTGATGGGCGTTTGATTTTGGGGTTTCGTGCTGCGCAAAGTGCTCAATTGGTTGATATTGAGCAATGCCCCATTATGGAATCGCGCTTGAATGTGTTGCTTCCGTCTTTACGGCGTCTCTTAGAAACGCTTGAAAGTCGTCATATCGGGCACTTGGAACTGATCGCAGGAGATCACTCTGTCGCCTTGTCAATGCGTTGGCTGAGAGACCGTAAGCGGCTCCCTGCTCGTGATCAGCAGCGTTGGATCGCTTGGGGGGAGGATCACAATGTCGCGGTTTGGCTTCAAGATGACCAGGGATTTATACCGTTATCTTCCTCTGAAGATCAGTCACTTCAATACGATGTCACGATTTCAAGCCATACGGTAGATGCGGCGCATCAAGATGAGTCGCAGGTGGTGTCATTATCTTTTGGTCCAGAAGATTTTCTGCAAGTGAACGCCGGGATTAATCAGCGCATGATTCGTCAGGCGCTTGACTGGTTAAGTTTATCGGCTGACGACACTGTGTTGGATTTGTTCTGTGGCTTTGGGAACTTCACCTTGCCCCTGGCTCATGTTGCCGGGCGTGTCATTGGGGTGGAAGGTATTGTCGTGCAAGTCGAGAGAGCTCGGGCCAATGCCGCCAACCTGACGACTTTGAAAGGGGAAGTGACCTTTATGGCGGCTGACCTTAATCAACCGGTTAATTGGGGTAAGTTGGGTCTGGAAGACGGCGTTGATTGCGTGTTACTGGACCCCCCTCGTGCTGGCGCTGAGGTTCAAGTGCAGCAGGTGACCCAGCTTAATCCTCGTCAAATTTTATATATTTCCTGTGATGCAGCGACCTTAGCCCGTGATGCTGGGCTTTTGGCTGCGCAAGGGTACTCACTGGTTCGCTGGGGCATTATGGATATGTTTCCCCGAACGGCACATGTTGAAACCATGGCGCTCTTTCAACGTTGAAAGAGCTTTAGTGTTGAACTGTTTTCAGTTTGAACTGGTTTCAGCGTGATCGACCGTCCGAGGTTGGCGATTTAACCTGAATGGACCAGTGAAGCACTGCGTTATGACAGCCCTGGGAGCTGGCGGCGAATGAGGTTGATTTGCGCGGTTAGATCTTCGTCTGAATAGGGCTCTGCCTGGCCATGCCCCCATACCGGGCCAGGCCAGGCTGCGTCTTGTGGGTGCCGGGCCACGAGGTGTAAATGGAGCTGCGGTACCATATTGCCCAGTGTGGCAATATTCAGCTTGTCGGCCTGAGTGAGTTGCTGAAAGGGGGCGGCCAGCTGACGGATTTCTGTAAAGAGCTGAATGTAGTCATCTGAATCGAGTTGGTGCAATTCAGTCATGTGCGCTCGTTGTGGAATGAGGAGCAGCCAGGGGAAGCGTTGATCATTGATGAGACGAACTTGGCATAGGCTCAGTTCGCCAACCCAATGGCTGTCTGCAGCGAGGCGAGGGTGTAATGTAAATGTCATGCTGATGCGCTCTTGGTTGAGAAGTTGTGGTTGAAAAAGCCGTGGCTGAAAACGTGTTTGAAAATAGTTTGTGGTGACGCTGGTCACTTACGTGGCTGCCAGGAAAGATAGAATTCGTTTAGGTAGCCAATGTCTCAAACCTTGGGCGTAGTGAATGAACCCCACATGACCGCCATGACGGCTCACTTCTAGGCGTGTGGTCACACTGAGCTCTTCAGCGCTTGGAATGCAAGCGGGATCCATAAAGGGATCATCTTCTGCAAACAGAATCAACGTTGGCGTTGTGATGTCGGGCAGAAAAGCGCGACAGCTGGCGTGACTGTAGTAGTCGTTAGCATCTTGAAAGCCGTGTAACGGGCCTGTGATCTGGCCGTCAAAGGCCCTAAAGTGCTGACTCTGATGGATGATGTCGGGTGTGATTGTTTCAGGTAATAAGCCCTGGCGGTATTTGTGCAGTGTTTTCTGTTTCAATGGGCTTAGCAAGTAGCGTTGATAACCTTTGGAGAGGCCCTGGTTCAAGCGGTCAGCGCATGCGCCTAACTCAAAGGGTGGGCATACAGCGGCTAGGCGCATAAGCGGATGAGGCCCTTCGCCAGCCAGTTTAAGCAACATGTTAGCGCCTAGTGAGTAGCCACAAGCCCATAATGGGCTTGTGGGATATCGTGCTGACAGTATGTTAAGGCAGTGTCGAGCATCGGCCGTTGCACCGCTATGGTAGCTCTGTGCTTGAGTATTATCGTACTGACCACATCCCCTGAAATGCATGATGACGCAACTGATGCCCTGTTGCCTTGCTGCTTGCATCATGCTGATGATGTAAGGCGATCTCTGGTTGCCTTCAAGGCCATGAAAGAGCACAAGGATGGGGCTGTAGGGCATCGGTAAGCCGTACCAGTTAAGTTCGACCCAATCATGATCTGGGGTGGCTAACCATTCCAGTGTCGTCTTGAGTTTTGGTCGCGACATGATACGGGGGAGTAGGGTTTGTAAATGAGGGGATTGGCAACCTGGGGCTGGAATAAAGTCCGCCTGATGCAAGCCAGGGGCCGTTGATGTTGGAATTTGGGCATTCATCACAGAGATTCTTATTAATACGGTTCCATGCACGCGGGCATGCGCTATAATATTGCCCCTTTGCGGGTCTGTGCCGGCCCCTGATAGGTCCACTAGGGCTTGATTCTGTCTCGGCCGACCTTATGTTATTGCAGCCGGTCGAGTCCGGCATGTATTGATATTAATGGAATCATGAGGCACACGTCATGCCGATCTATGAATATGAATGTCAATCCTGTGGCCATCATCTTGAAGCGATGCAAAAGATGAGTGATCCGGCCTTAACTGATTGTCCTGCCTGTCATGCGGCCAGTTTGCAGCGTTTGATTTCTGCCGCAGGTTTTCGTTTATCGGGTGATGGTTGGTATGAAACCGACTTTAAAACCGGCAATAAGCGGAATCTTTCTGGCGGAAGTGAGGGTGGTTCAGGCTCAGCGAAAGCGGATTAATTGTCTGCTTGTGCTGAATCTTGAGGTGAAGGGGGAAGCCCCTTCACCGACACTTGCCAACCCGTACTGATTCATTTGTACTGATTAATTTACATTTAGAGATTAAGGGCATGCAGTGTGCGATGCCCCCATTAGACAGCAACAGGATATTTTGAATATGCGCAGCCATTATTGCGGCGATTTGAATGAGCGCCATCTGGATCAGGAAGTCACGCTATGTGGCTGGGTACATCGCCGACGCGACCACGGCGGTGTTATTTTCCTGGATTTGCGTGATCGCAACGGCATTGCGCAAGTCGTGGTCGACCCCGATACTGAGGCTGCTTTTGCCACGGCAGATCGTGCTCGTAATGAATATGTTCTACGTATTCAAGGGCTGGTTCGTCGTCGCCCGGAAGGGACGGTGAATGATAATATGCCGACGGGTGCGATTGAAGTTTTAGCCAAAGATGTTGAAGTTCTGAATACTGCGGAAACACCCCCGTTTCAATTAGATGAATATGGCCGGGTCGGTGAAGAGGTTCGTCTCAAGTATCGCTATGTCGATCTGCGTCGCCCGGAAATGGCTGATCGCTTGCGTCTGCGTTCGCGCATTACTCATCAGCTGCGTAATTATCTCGAAGAGCAGGGCTTTCTTGATATTGAGACCCCTATTCTGACTCGTGCCACACCTGAAGGTGCACGCGATTATCTGGTGCCCAGCCGCGTTCATGATGGTCATTTCTTTGCGTTACCTCAGTCTCCTCAGCTGTTCAAACAACTGCTGATGGTGTCTGGCTTTGATCGTTATTATCAGATTGCCAAATGTTTCCGTGATGAAGATCTGCGAGCAGATCGTCAGCCCGAATTTACTCAGATTGACCTTGAAGCCTCTTTCGTTGATGAAGAAGACATCATGGGTGTGGCTGAAGGCATGATTCGTCGCATCTTCAAAGAAGTGAAGGATGTTGATCTGGGGACCTTCCCGCGGATGCAGTTCAGCGAAGCAATGGATCGCTTTGGCTCTGATAAGCCTGATCTGCGTATTCCGCTAGAATTAGTCGATATGGGCGATCTGATGAGTCAGGTCGACTTCAAAGTGTTCTCTGGTCCGGCAGCCGATCCTAAAGGGCGGGTGGCTGCACTTAAAGTACCTGGTGGTGCTGAAATTTCGCGTAAACAGATTGATGAGTACACGAAATTCGTTGGCATTTATGGCGCGAAAGGTCTGGCGTGGATTAAAGTCAATGACCGTTCCGCAGGTCTTGAAGGGCTGCAGTCGCCTATTGTCAAGTTTATGGAAAACGTGATTGAGCAAGTATTGGATCGCGTCGATGCCCAAAATGGCGATATCATCTTCTTCGGTGCTGATCAGGCCAAAGTCGTCAACGAAGCGTTGGGCGCGCTGCGCTGTAAATTGGGTGAAGACCTGAATCTGTATACCCAAGAGTGGGCGCCTTTGTGGGTGGTTGACTTCCCGATGTTCGAAGAAGATGGCGAAGGGCGTTTGAGTGCGCTGCACCACCCCTTCACTGCGCCTTCCTGTTCAGCCGAAGCGTTAGAAGCTGATCCGGCACCTCAGCTTTCACGTGCTTATGACATGGTGCTTAATGGCACTGAGCTAGGGGGTGGTTCCATCCGTATTCATCACCAGGAGATGCAGCAGGCTGTTTTCCGCGTATTGGGCATTGAGGCTGAGGAGCAGCAAGAGAAGTTTGGCTTCCTGCTGGATGCGCTCAAATTTGGTGCGCCGCCCCATGGTGGTTTAGCCTTTGGTTTGGACCGCTTGATCATGTTAATGACGGGAGCTAAGTCGATTCGTGATGTGATTGCGTTCCCGAAAACACAAAGCGCAAGCTGCGTGCTGACTGATGCGCCTGGAGAAGTCAGTACACAACAGCTTAAAGACTTACACATTCGCTTGCGTCAGAAACCGCAAGCAGAAAGCTAAGTCGCATTATGAAGTGATTGCGAGGCGCTCTTAGGAGCGCCTCGTTTAGTTTAAGGAGGCGAATATTATGGCTGGCCATAGCAAATGGGCGAATATCAAGCACCGTAAAGCCGCCCAAGATGCTAAGCGTGGAAAAATCTTCACTAAGCTGATTCGTGAGCTTACCGTAGCGGCTCGGGCTGGTGGCCCTGAGCCGTCAGATAATCCACGGCTGCGAGCGGCTATCGACAAAGCGTTATCAAATAACATGACCAAAGACACGGTTGAGCGTGCTATTGCTCGCGGCGTGGGTGATGCTGATGGCGATAATGTTGAAGAGATTGTCTATGAAGGCTATGGCCCTGCAGGTGTGGCTGTTTTGGTCAAATGCTTGTCTGATAATCGTAACCGTACCGTTTCAGATGTCCGTCATGCCTTTTCTCGTAGCGGTGGGAATCTGGGAACTTCAGGTTCTGTTGCCTACTTATTTAATCCGCGCGGTGTGGTTTCGTTAGCTGAGGGTGTGACAGAAGAGGATGTGATGGATGTGGCTTTGGATGCCGGGGCTGATGATTTGCAGGTGCATCCGGATGGTCGTGTAGAAGTGCTGACAAGCCCTCAAGAGCTGGGTGATGTCAAAGATGCGCTGGATCAGGCTGGGATGTTGATTGAACGTGCTGAGGTGACACAGTTACCTGAAAGTTATTCAGAGATCACTGACGTTGAGACAGCCCAAAAAGTCTGGCGTTTAATTGACGCGTTAGAAGATTTGGATGATGTGCAGGAAGTTTATTCAAATGCTGATTTTTCAGATGAGGTTTTAGCTGAAATCGAATAAATTCACAGCTTCAATGCCCCCTCATCCGTCTTCGCGTGAAAAGCAGGCTGCAAGCCTGCTTTTTTATCGCCTTTGGTGCGCGAGGGGGAGCGCATTAAATGACGACCGATCATGATGAAGACTGTTATTATAGACAGGTTTCCTACATAAGGTGTTGATCTGATGACAAAGATTCTGGGGATCGACCCTGGGTCTCGTATTACAGGTTGGGGCGTAGTTGAGCTAGTCCAGGCGCGTAAGCCATGTTATGTCGCCAGTGGTTGTATTCGCTTGGAGGCTGACACTCTTGGACAAAAGCTCGCACAGCTTTATGCCGGATTGACGGATTTGATCGCGGTGCACCAGCCCGATGAAGTGGCGATTGAACAAGTCTTTATGGCGCGTAATGCTGATTCGGCATTGAAGCTAGGTCAGGCTCGGGGGGCCGCGATGGTCTGTGTCGTGAATCACGGGCTTGCCGTGGCAGAGTATGCCGCGACAGAGGTCAAGCAAGCCGTCGTCGGTAAAGGCAGCGCCGATAAGACGCAGGTTCAGCATATGGTAACGGCGCTGCTAAGCCTTTCTGGGCGTCCGCAAGCGGATGCCGCAGATGCATTGGCTATTGCGCTGTGCCATGCCCATACCCATGGGGGATTGGTTGCGATGTCAGGTCAATTAGCCCGTAAGCGTGGCAGTCGCTGGCGGGACTTTAAGCCAGAAGGATATTGAGCGTGTTATTTGATTTACCTCAAGTGATTTTCTATCTCGATCTATTCGGCACCGTGGTGTTTGCCATTACGGGTGTACTCGCTGCCGCCGAGCGGCGTTTGGACCTGTTTGGTGTCATTGTGGTCGGGACTGTTACGGCCATTGGTGGCGGCACGATACGAGACTTAATCTTAGGACGAACCCCTGTCTTTTGGGTACATGACACGCTATATATTTGGCTTACTATTGGGGCGTCCGTCTTGACTTTTGTCTATGCCAGGTGGTCACGCTTGCCGCATCGAATATTGTTGATTGCCGATGCGTTGGGGTTGGCTGTTTTTACCGTGATTGGCGCCCAGGTGGCCATGAATTTAGGGCATCCCCCCATCATTTCGGTGGTGACTGGTGTCATGACGGGCGTATTCGGCGGTATCGTGAGAGATGTGCTGACGGCTGAGAAGCCTTTGATCTTCCAAAAAGAGATATACGCGACGGCGGCCATGTTAGGTGCTGTCGTTTTTGTCAATCTGAGCTGGTTCCTACCCGGTAGTTGGACAACATTTAACAATGTGACGGCCATGCTAGTCGTTTTGGCCATGAGGTTGTCGGCGATTCGCTGGCACTTGCATTTACCTGTCTTTCTGACGATTGAGCAATATCGTGATCATAACGGACCTCAATGAATGCTGTGATCGGGCAGGGGTGATCCGCCTGAGTTCAATCATCAGCTGATATCGCAAAATATGTTTACATCACAGAATGTTTGCATGTCACCAATGTTTTCATATCACAGAATGTGTCGACAGAACCAAGTAAGGAGCGCCAAATGATTGGCCGTTTAGATGGGATATTAGTTGAAAAGCAACCCGCTTGGGTGATCCTCGATGTTCATGGCGTAGGCTATGAAGTTGAGTTGCCACTTTCTGTGTTCGCATCCCTGCCGAGTACTGGAGAGCCCTTGACGCTCTGGACCCATCACGTTGTTCGTGAGGATGCTCAGCTTTTATATGGCTTTTTTAAACTCTCGGATCGTCGCTTATTTCGCGAATTGATTCGAGTGAGTGGCGTTGGGCCAAAAATGGCATTGGCTATTTTATCCGGGATGGTGTCGTCACAACTGTTGCAGGTTTTGCAAGATGGAGATGTGAAGTCTCTAACGCGCATTCCGGGGGTGGGTAAGAAAACTGCTGAGCGCTTGTTAGTCGAATTGCGTGACCGGTTGGCGGATTGGCAACCTCAACAGGTGGCCCAATTGGCGGCCGAGCCGGGGCAGTCGACAGAGCTGCTCCCTGCTCATGACCCTCATGGCGAGGCTGAAGCGGCGCTGATTGCGTTAGGCTATAAGCCGACTGAAGCCAGTCGTGCCATTAGTCAAGTGGAAGAATCTGGCATGGATACACAGGCCTTAATTCGAGCTGCGCTAAAACAAATGGCAACACGGTAACAGGATTGTTCATGTGCTGGCTTGATGACGGGGACTTGGTCTCCAGGTTCGACCGGCAACCTATTTGTATGTCCAGCGTTAATTAAAGCGCTATTAGCCGTAGATGAGGGCTGTTTACTCAGCATTAGTATGATGAGTGTAGGCTACAACGATAAGCATGGGGATAAATCATGATTGAGACAGATCGCTTAGTTTCAGCGACAGAAAAACCGCTAGATGATGCCCCTGATCATGCTATTCGTCCTAAGAGGTTGGCCGATTATGTGGGGCAGCCGCGTGTTTGCGAACAAATGGAGATTTTCATTGAGGCCGCCAGGAGTCGTCGTGAGGCATTAGATCATACGCTGGTCTTTGGTCCTCCTGGTCTGGGTAAGACGACTTTGGCCAATATTATTGCTGAAGAGATGTCGGTCAATATGCGGAGCACTTCAGGGCCCGTATTAGAGAAGGCGGGGGATTTGGCCGCCATGCTGACCAACCTTGAAGAAGGTGATGTGCTGTTTATCGATGAGATCCATCGGCTGAATCCTGCGGTTGAGGAGGTGTTATATCCGGCAATGGAGGATTTTCAACTCGATATCATGATCGGTGAAGGTCCCGCTGCACGCTCGATAAAGCTTGATTTGCCTCCCTTTACACTGGTGGGGGCGACGACAAGAGCAGGTTTGTTGACAGGTCCGTTACGTGATCGCTTTGGAATTGTTCAGCGTCTTGAGTTCTATTCTGTTGAAGATCTGGCTCATATTGTGGCTCGTTCAGCTCATTTATTGGGCCTATCGATTGAGACTGAAGGGGCTACCGAAATTGCAAGGCGCTCTCGGGGCACACCGCGAATCGCGAATCGTCTACTGCGGCGTGTACGCGATTATGCTCAGGTGAAAGGTGATGGTCGCATTTGTGCGACAATGGCTGACCGGGCGCTCAACATGTTGAATGTGGATACTCATGGATTGGACCATATGGATCGGCGGTTGCTGATGACGATGCTGGAGAAGTTTTCTGGCGGGCCGGTAGGCGTTGAAAGCTTAGCTGCGGCTATTTCTGAGGCAAGCGATACGATTGAAGAGGTCCTGGAGCCTTATTTGATACAGCAAGGGTTCATGATGCGTACCGCGAGAGGCCGAATGGTGACCGATCAAGCTTGGCATCACTTTGGATTACCTCTACCGAGCACTGAGTCCTGACAAGGTTGAAGAGATGAATTATGGCATCGTTTGAGCAACAACATCAGTTCCCTGTTCGCGTTTATTACGAGGACACAGATGCCGGAGGCATCGTGTATTACGTGAACTACCTGAAATTTATGGAGCGTGGTCGAACTGAGTGGTTACGAAGCTTAGGGTTTGAGCAGAAGGCTCTGCCTGTGCTCTTTGTTGTTCGGGATGTTCAGGCCCGTTATCGCAAACCTGCACACTTGGATGATGCCTTAACGGTCATGACTCGAGTTCAACAATGTGGCCGGGCCAGTTTGACCTTTGTTCAACAGGTGCTCAGGGATACGGAACTTTTATGTGAGGCTCAGGTTCAAGTGGCGTGTATCGATGCTCGAGCGATGCATCCCTGTGCGTTACCTGCACCTATTGCAGACGCTTTGATGCAATTATCATAGCAATCTATAAGTTGAATATTTTGTTGATCCCGTAGTCATATAGAGACAATTTGAGCGTAACATGGCAGTCTGGTGTGATTGCGCTTTATTTGAGCTGCGACTGGCAGTTGTGTATCAATCAAGTTGTAATGACCAGGTTATTGAATACCTGATGGGCAGATGAGGAGTTAAAGTGTCCGAACCTCTTTCTTTTTGGTCGTTAGTCGCTAATGCCAGCGTGTTGGTGCAGCTGGTGATGCTGGCTTTATTAGTGGCTTCAGTGATCTCCTGGGTAACGCTATTTCAACGCTGGATGTTGATGACCAAGGCACGAAAAACACTGGCCGCTTTTCGCAAAAAATTCTGGTCGGGTATTGATTTGGCTGAGCTTTTTCGTGATACCCAGTCAGAACAAACTGAAGGCGCTGAACGTGTCATCTTTTCCGGCTATAAAACCTTTAACAAAGTACGTCAACTCTCCCAACAGCCGGCGCCTTTGATGGAGTGCGTTGAGCGCTCTATGCGGGTGGCGCTAGCGGAAGAAGAAGAGCGCCTACAGTTTGGCCTCCCGCTACTGGCAACCATCGGTTCGACCAGCCCCTATGTCGGCTTGTTCGGGACGGTTTGGGGCATTATGGAATCTTTCCGAGGTTTAGCCAATGTGCAACAGGCGACATTGGCCGTTGTGGCCCCTGGGATTGCTGAAGCCTTGATCGCCACCGCAATGGGACTGTTTGCCGCGATTCCAGCCTTTATTGCCTACAACCGTTTTGTGGCGGCTAGTGAAGGTCTTGCTGGGCAATATGAGAATTTTGCTGAAGAGTTCGCCGGTATACTCCAGCGTAATCTGTTGAATCGGCAACAGGAGCAGGCATGAGTTTAAGGTCCGGTGGGCTCAAGCGTCGTAATGGGCGTAAGCCGATTGCTGAAATGAATGTTGTGCCCTATATCGATGTCATGCTGGTCTTGCTGGTGATCTTTATGGTCACCGCTCCGATTCTGACCCAAGGCGTTGAAGTGGATCTTCCTAAGGTGGCTTCTAAGCCCATTGAAAGCCCTGAAGATAATGAGCCGATTGTGGTTACTTTAGATGCTAAAGGTCATTATTACTTAGAAATGGGGTCTGATCCCAAACAGTCTGTCAGTTTAGATACGGTGGCGGATAAAGTTGCGGCTCTGGTGAGAAGTAATCCTGGCATTAAAGTGCTGGTTCGAGGTGATACTGCGGTGCCCTATGGTGATGTGATTCAATTAATGAGCCACCTTCAGGCCGCCAATGTAGGTAACGTCGGTTTGATCTCTGAACCGCCGGAGCGTTGAGTCGCTTATGCGTAAATCAGGCCAGTGGAGCCTCTCCACATGTTTAGCCATCTTAGTGCACGTGGCTGTTGCGGTTCCATTGATTTGGCAATGGGAATCATGGCCAAAGCAAAGTCGACAATCTGCCCCTGTTATTGTGCAAGCCTCTTTAGTCAGTGAAGATCCGGCAAAAGTGCGTGCAGAAAAGGCACGAGAGGCTGCTCGCCAACGTTTAGAGGCTGAGCGTGAGGCGCAAGCGCGCAGAAAAGAAGCCGCCGAGGAAGAAGCACGTCAACGTGCTGAAGCGCAAGCTAAGGCCAAGCGTGAGGCTGAGGCTAAAGCTGCTGCTGAAAGGGAGGCTCAAGCGCGCCGAGAGGCCGAGGCTAAGGCCGCAGAAGAGAAGCGCCAAGCTGAAAAAGCGGCGCGTGAGCGAGAACTAGCACTTAAGCGTAAGCAGGAAGCAGAAGAACGTGCCCGGCAGGAGCAGGCGCGCCGTGAGGCCCAAGCCAAAGCGGAACGTGAACGTCAAGAGGCAGAAGCTCGGGCCCAGCGTCAACGTGAAGAAGCCGCGCGTAAACAGGCTGAAGCTGAACAGGCACGTAAAGCCCGTGAAGCCGCTGAGCGAGAGGCACGTTTAAAAGCGGCTGAGGCTCGTCGACGGGCGGAAGAAGCGGCCGAGAGGGCGCGGATTCAGGCGGGTAAATCTGCATTGGGGGATAGGCTCAAAGCGGTCATTGCGGATCAGTGGTCAAGACCCCCTGGGACAACGCCGCAGATGGAAGTCGAAGTGGCACTGACGCTGCTCCCTTCAGGGGAGTTGTTGGATGCCAAAATTTCGCAGTCCAGTGGTAATGCTGCCTTTGATCGCTCTGCTGTACAAGCGGCCTTTGCGGCAGCACCGTTCAATGAGTTTCTCGACTATTCTGTTGCGGTACGTAACGAAGCAAGGCATATCACTATCTCATTTAAGGCAGAGGACTTGGCGCAGTGATTGATCGCATGTATTTACAAGCCCTGAAGTGGCCATACTGGGTGCTCCTATGTCTGATTTATATCGCATGGGCGACGCCTGCCTTTGCGGACCTCAGACTAGAGATTACCCAAGGCAATGACCGTGCAGCTCCGATTGCTGTGGTGCCATTTGATTGGCAAGGCAGCGGTATGTTGCCTGAGGATATCGCCAAAGTGGTTGGGAATGATCTTGCCAGAACCCCTTATTTTGATCCTATGCCAAGGGAAAACTTGATTAGTTTGCCCAGTCGTCAGGAGGATGTCATTTATCGTGACTGGCGCATGGTGAAAGCGAACTATGTCTTAATCGGTCGTGTGAAGGCGCAGGAAAACAATGAGCTTTTGATTCAATATGAGCTCTATGATGTGTTGAAACAGGAACGGATGCTGGCAGAACAGGTTCGGGGTAAGGTTCAAGAATTACGCTCAAGGGCCCACTTTATTAGTGACCGCGTCTATCAAGCGGTAACCGGCGAGCGGGGTATTTTCTCGACCCGTATCGCTTATGTGACTGCTCAGCGGCGGGGCCCTGGTGCCTATGATTTCCAATTGAATGTGGCGGATGCGGATGGGCGTCGTGCCAAAGCGATTTTAAGTTCTCGGCACCCGATTCTTTCGCCGAACTGGGCACCTGATGGACGTCGCTTGGCTTATGTGTCATTTGAAACCGGACGTGCCGCCATATTTGTTCAAAATGTCGCTACAGGCAAACGATATCAATTAACTGATTTTCGTGGTTTAAATGGTGCACCTTCTTGGTCGCCAGATGGACAAAAAATTGCGATGACTTTATCTAAAGATGGTAATCCAGAAATTTATATTTATGATATGAATCAAAACCGCTTAAGAAGAGTGACACGTCATTACGCAATTGATACTGAGCCGTCTTGGTCCCCTGATGGTCAACGGCTTTTATTTACCTCAAGCCGTAGTGGCGGGCCTCAGATCTATGAAGTGGAAGTCAATTCAGGTGATGTCCGTCGTTTAACTTATGATGGAAATTACAATGCTCGGGCGAGTTATTCACCCAAAGGAGATGAAATTTTTATAGTGCATCGCGAGGAAGGTTTTCTTAACTTTCATATCGCAGCCATGAATTTGGATTCTGGCCGATTACGCTCATTAACCAGTATGCCTTTGGATGAGTCGCCCAGTGTTGCACCGAATGGAAGTATGGTAATTTACGCCATGCAAAAGGGAGGAAAAGGTGTTCTCGGAGTTGTGTCAACTGATGGGCGAGTGCAGTATCAGTTGCCGGCGATAGAAGGAGATGTTCGAGAGCCTGCTTGGTCGCCTTATCTTAACTGAAATTGACCAGAACCCTAAAAAAGCAAGAAAAGATGAACCACTTAAAGTGGTGTATGTAGACTCACGATTGAAGCATCCGACAGGAGAAAGATGATGGATTTGATGAAATATGCTAAACCGCTGGCCCTGGCTACTTCTATGGCGCTTCTCGCGGGTTGTGGTAGCTCCGGCGGTACTCAGGATCAAACTTCTGAGCCTATGCAAGAAGAAGTTGCACCGGTTCAGACCAGCGATGAGGGGGCCGAAGCCTCTGCCGTTGATCAAGACAGCAATGCTTCTGCTAATGATATGACTGGCGAAAAACAAACGCCGAATGTCATGATGCCTGATGAAAACCGTATTTATTTTGACTTTGATAAATCAACCATCCGTCAGGATGCTTATCAGACATTGAATGCACATGCACGCTATCTGCTGGCCAATAAAGACGCTAATGTCGTCTTGGAAGGGCATACTGATGAGCGTGGTAGCCGTGAATACAACATGGCACTGGGCGAGCGTCGTGCTGATGCAGTGAAACGTTATCTGACACTGCAAGGTGTTGAAACTAGCCAGATGGAAGTTGTGAGTTATGGTGAAGAGCGTCCGGCTGTAATGGGCCATTCTCTTGACGCTTACGCCAAAAACCGTCGTGTCGTTATTCGCTACTAATTGAGTGCCGAATAACAAGTAGGAGATGATCAGCGTGAACGACATGCGCAAGTGGGCTGTCGGGCTGAGCTTACTGGGGGCACTGAGTGCCCCCAGTATGTTTATGGCTCTACCCGTGCAAGCGGCCAGTGAATCCAGTAATCCTCCTGCACGTAGCCAGGCGATTGCCAGTGCAGAGTTGATGATGCAGCTGGAGCAGTTGAAAGTTGAAACTCAGTCTTTGCGGGATATGGTTGAGCGCCAACAACGAGTGATCCAACGTTTAGAAGACAACCAGCGTAACCGTTATGTGGATACAGACCAACGTCTACAGACGCTTCGCCAGAAGGTTGATCGTTTTGAGGAACTTTTGCCGAGCTTGAAAGCTGGGGCCGAAGGCGGTGCTACCTCCGCTGAGGCGCGTGCGGATATTGACGCCTCTGAACCCGCTGATACGCAATCAGTGCCAGCCCCTACAGAGAGTGATAGTGCTTCAAGCACGACTCATAACAGTGGCTCTGCCCAGGCTGACTATACCGCGGCTTATGCTTTAGTTCAGAAGAAGCAGTTTGATGCTGCGATAGAAGCCTTTCAGACATTCATCCGCGAACATCCCGATACTCGCCTATTAGGTAATGCCTACTATTGGATTGGCGAAATTTATATGGCGCAGAATCGATCATCTGAAGCACAAAAGATGTTTGAAGCGGTCATTAGTGAGCATCCCGATAGTTATAAAGTGCCTGACTCCATGTATAAATTAGCGTTGATCCAGGCCCGCTTTGGTAATCAATCTAAGGCTGAGGCCAACATGCAATCGATTGTGGATCAATATGCACAGAGTAATGCTGCAAAATTAGCCAAAGCTTGGCTAGAAAGTAAGTCGTCAGCATCATCCAAGTCTGAATAAATGGATTATTGTACGATGAGTTGTCAATTGGAGTATCAAGCGGCTGATGACCTGCTTAGCGGCCGTGTTGTGGTCGTAACTGGCGCTGGTGACGGTATTGGACGTGCGGCCGCTTTAAGTTATGCGGCCCATGGTGCCACGGTCATACTACTGGGTCGGACAATCAGTAAGCTTGAAGCTGTTTACGACGAAATTGAGCAATCTGGTGGCCCCCAGCCTGCAATTTACCCATTAGACTTGGAAGGGGCGACATGGTCCGATTATGAGACCATGGCGGATCGTCTTAGAGAGACGTTTGGGCGACTTGATGGGCTTTTGCATAATGCCGGTATTTTAGGGCGCATTACGCCAGTGCAAGGCTATAACCCACAATTGTGGGAGCAGGTCATGAAAATCAACTTTCAGGGGCCTTTGATGATGACTCAAGCCTTGCTGGGGTTGATGAGCGCCTCTGACGATGCATCGATTATCTTTACTTCTTCATCTGTTGGTAGGAAGGGGCGTGCTTTTTGGGGCGCTTATGCAACATCTAAATTTGCGACCGAAGGCCTGATGCAGATATTGGCTGACGAGCTGGAAAATACCACGACAATTCGAGTGAATACGCTCAACCCCGGGGCGACGCGAACAGCCATGCGTAAGGCTGCGTTTCCGGCAGAAGATCCTAATAGTTTACGTACCCCAGATGAGATTATGCCTACTTATTTATATTTAATGGGGCCGGATAGTCGAGGGGTGACAGGTCAGGCTTTTAACGCACAGCCGCCTAAGCTGTAATCGCTATCGTGTGTCAATGAGCTTGAACTAACGGCTTGATGCTGCCTCTTAAGAGGCAGCACCGGCTTCAACATAGGGCGGAGAGTGTCCCGCCTGCTCAAGAATTGCTTGGGCTAGGCTTGTCGGGTCAAATTTTGCGATAAAATCATCGGCACCAACGGCTTGTACCATTGGCTTGTTGAAAATACCGCTTAGCGATGTATGTAGTAAAACATGTAGCTCTGCAAGTGCTGGTGTTTCTTTAATCGCCCGCGTTAGGGCATAGCCATCCATTTGTGGCATTTCAATATCTGAAATGACCATAAGGTATTCTTCTATAGGTGAATGGCCTTCATCGACAAGCTTTCTAAGGTGTTGAAGCGCTTCTTTACCGTCTTCCATCATGACCGCTTCAAAGCCAATGGCTGTGAGACTTCTTTTGATTTGTTGGCGGGCAACCTGTGAATCATCAACGACTAGAATCTTTTGTGGGTGTTGAGCATTATCGGGTAACGATGCTTCAATGATCGCAGAAGACGTTTTAGGCGAAATCTCATCCATGATCTTTTCAACGTCGATGATTTCAACGATCTTATTTTCATACTCTGTAATCGCCGTTAAGTAATGGTGACGTCCAGTACTATGAGGCGGGCGTTGAATCGCTGGCCAATCCAGATTAATGATGTGCTCTACTGTTTCCACCATAAAGCCCTGTAAATGGTGGTTAAACTCAGTGACAATCACCGTATTAAAGTGTGCCTGGGCCTCTGGGCGACGTAATGCGGTATTAAGGTTGATAATCGGTAGTGTACCATCCATGGTGTCGGCGATGCCGACGATACAAGGATGATGGTCTGGTAATTGAACCATCGCGGGTGTCGGAATGATTCGCTTGACCTTAAAGACATTAATCCCATAGAGCTGAGGACTATTCAGCCGGAACAGCAAGAGTTCAAGCCGGTTTTCGCCCGCCATTTGGGTGTGCTGATTAATCGATTCCAGTAACTTACTCATCTGCCGCTCCGCCCTGAGTGGATAGCGAAAAGGGTTAGGGGTCAAAGCTTAGTGTACGCATTGTCGCAGTATGGCGCCATGCGAGTGAGTGCTACATAAACGCTATTCTAAGCATTGAGTGAGCACTGAAATCAATTGCGCCAATGCATAAAGGCGTAACGAGATGCAATCTTTGCTTTTAATCTCGAGTGTAGTGGGCTTTCTCAACGCCTGAACGTGTGATCCGATTCAGTCTTCCGTAAGATACTGTCCTTCATGCTGGTGAGCTGTGTCGTGATTGAGTGTTGTAATTGAGCATTGTAATTGAATGTTTGGCTGAATGTTTGATTGAGTAGTGTTGAGGGGCTGGGAACATGGCATACTGCGCTCCCGCATAATTGAATTTAACTATTAAGGTGCGCTTTGCATCAATATCCTGATGACATCTGATGGAGAAATCATGCTGACGAAAGCCGTTTTGCCTGTTGCTGGTCTTGGAACCCGTTTTTTACCTGCCAGCAAGGCGATCCCAAAAGAGATGTTGACGGTCGTCGATAAGCCTGTGATTCAGTACGTTGTTGAGGAAGCGGTTGCGGCCGGTATTCGTGAGATTGTGTTGGTTACGCATAATGCGAAGCGCGCAATTGAAGATCATTTTGATGTCAATTATGAGCTTGAGAGTGAGCTCGAGCGTCGCGGCAAAATAGAACTATTGAATACTGTACGCCAGATTATTCCTGATGATGTGCGTGTGATTGCTGTTCGACAGGGTCAAGCGTTGGGGCTTGGGCATGCGGTTTTATGTGCTCGAGAGGTCATTGGAGAGAGTCCTTTCGCAGTGCTTTTACCTGATGTTTTGGTGGATCAAGCGGCCGATACGGCTCAAGATTTACGTTGTATGCTTGAGCGTTATGAGTCAACAGGCCATGCACAGATTATGGTTGAAGCCGTACCGGATCAAAATGTTGATCAGTATGGTATTGCGGATTTAAAAGATTCACCCGAGCCAGGGCAGAGCTGTCCAATGGTTGGTTTGGTTGAAAAGCCCTCCCCGGATCAAGCCCCCTCAAATTTATCCGTAGTCGGACGCTATATTTTACCTCCTGAGATCTTTGAGTTATTGGCTCAAACCAAGCCCGGTGCGGGTAACGAAATTCAATTAACCGATGCACTTGATGCGCTTTTACGGACCCACACGTTGGAAGCGTATCGTATGCAGGGCGTTACTTATGACTGCGGTAACAAGTTGGGATATTTGCAGGCCACTTTGAACTATGCGGTTAAGCATCCGATGATGGGGAAGGCGTTCGAAGCGCTCCTGCGTCAACAGGTTGAGGCTCTGTCATGAACCTGGATATTTATGGCCAAGGCTTATGTGCGCTAGTCACCGCAGCTTGTATGGCATCCACCGGGCACAATGTCACGTTGCACTTGAATTCCCAAGCGTTAGAGCGCGCTTTGAACGATGGAGAAGCCATCGATCGAGAACCAGGTTTGGCGTTGCTGATCCAAGAGCAGCGGCGCTCGGGACGACTCGTTTTGCCTGGTGAGTCTGTTTCAGCGAATACTCATTCTCCTCGTGTGATTTTCGTGGCATTGCCGCCAGACCAGCAAAACGATGCGATGACATTGGTTCAGGCTATTGCAGAGCAAACAGTGGGTGCTTTATTGGTCGTGAATCAGAGCACTTTTCCTGTGGGTACCACTGCTCAGCTACATGGCTTAATTCAGCATCCTTCCAATGATTGGCCGCGAGAAGTGGTGGCATTGCCTGATTTGTTGCAAGAAGGGGCTGCTTTAAAAGGATTCACTCGGCCGAATCAAGTCTTATTAGGCGCCGAGTCACCTTGGGCTGAGCGACTGATTCGAGAATTACTCCGTCCTTTTAACCGGCGTGAAGACCGTATTCGGGTGATGGGGACGCGCGAGGCTGAGTTTACTAAGTTGGCCATCACCGGCATGTTGGCGACGCGTTTGAGCTTTATGAATGATATGGCCAATTTAGCTGATAGCCTCAATGTCGATATCGAAAGTGTGCGTCAAGGGATGGGGGGCGATCGGCGTATTGGTCATGAATACCTCTATCCTGGTTGCGGCTTTGGCGGACGTAATTTCTCTCGCGATGTCATGAATCTGGTATCAACCCTTGAAGATAAAGGCGTTGGGTCGACACTTTTAGCCCAAGTCCTTGATATCAACGAACAGCAGAAAGAAGTACTCTTTCGCAAGCTGTGGCAGTTTTACAATGCGGACCTCAAAGGACGGACCGTCGCCTTGTGGGGGGCAGCATTTAAACCGGGGAGTTCTCGCATTGATAATGCGCCTTCAATTCGGCTGATTGAGGCCTTAATTGCGCAAGGCTGCCACGTTCAGGTTCATGATCCTGAAGCTTTGCCCGCATTGCAGGATGAGTTCGGGGTGCAGGAAGGTCTGACTTACCATGAGGATCCCTACAATGCTGCTATTGATGCTGATGCCTTATTGATTGTGACTGAATGGAAGGCTTATTGGAGTCCAGACTTTACCCGTCTTAAAACGGCGATGCGACAGGCCGTTATTTTTGATGGTCGTAATATCTACGACCCCGCATTCGTTGCCGATCAAGGGTTTGTTTACTGTGGTGTTGGTCGACAGGTTCGTGAGCTGTGATTATATACAGTTATGTCGGAGTGGGGTATGGTGGTGCCTTATTTGATTCGTTCAGCATGATGCGAGGTTGAAGAATATAATGACTGATGCTTTCCAACTGAGCTCTTCCTATTCCCCCGCTGGGGATCAGCCCAAAGCGATTAATCAGTTGGTGGATGGATTACAGAGTGGATTAGCGCATCAGACGTTGTTGGGTGTGACCGGGTCAGGTAAGACGTTCACCATGGCCAATGTGATTCAGTCGCAACAGCGGCCAACGCTTGTATTGGCACACAATAAAACGCTGGCTGCGCAATTGTACGGTGAATTCAAGCAGTTCTTCCCGGCCAATGCGGTTGAGTATTTTGTTTCATATTATGATTATTATCAGCCGGAAGCTTATGTGCCTTCGAGTGATACTTTCATTGAGAAAGATGCCTCAATCAATGATCACATTGAGCAAATGCGGCTTTCCGCAACGAAAGCATTATTAGAGCGTAATGATGCCATTATCGTTGCGACGGTTTCATCTATTTATGGCCTTGGGGATCCTGCTTCTTATTTGAAAATGGTGCTGCATCTCGACCGTGGTGATCATATTGATCAACGCCAATTGCTGCGCCGCCTAGCTGAGCTGCAATATACCCGCAATGATATGGACTTTCGGCGAGCGACTTTTCGGGTGCGAGGGGATGTCGTGGATATCTTCCCAGCAGAGTCCGAGCAAGAAGCACTGCGTATTGAAATGTTCGATGATGAGATTGAACAGCTTTCTCTGTTTGATCCATTGACGGGCGAGGTGTTAAACAAAGTACCTCGTTATACCGTTTATCCGAAAAGTCACTATGTAACGCCACGTGATACTTTGCTGAATGCCGTCGAGCATATTAAAGAAGAGCTTCGAGAGCGGCTTGAATGGTTACGCAAGCATGATCGCTTAGTAGAGGCTCAACGCTTGGAGCAACGCACACTCTATGACATCGAGATGATGCTAGAGTTAGGTTATTGTAACGGCGTAGAGAACTACTCTCGTTACCTATCTGGACGTTCTCCTGGGGAAGCCCCGCCGACATTTTTTGATTATCTACCTGATAATGCATTGCTATTTATCGATGAGTCTCATGTCACTGTTCCTCAAATTGGGGCCATGTACCGGGGAGACCGATCTCGGAAAGAAACGCTTGTGGAGTATGGTTTCCGCCTTCCTTCTGCGCTAGATAATCGGCCATTAAAGTTTGAGGAGTGGGAGCAATTAGCGCCCCAAATGATCTTCGTCTCTGCAACCCCGGGTGCTTATGAGGATGAGCATGCTGGCCAGGTTGTCGAGCAAGTTGTTCGTCCTACAGGCCTTGTTGATCCTTTGATTGAGATTCGCCCAGCAACACATCAAGTCGATGATTTATTAGGGGAGATCCACCAGGTTGCAGCCAGAGAAGAGCGCGTGCTGGTGACAACGTTGACCAAGCGCATGGCTGAAGATCTGACAGATTATTTAGCTGAACACGGTGTTCAGGTCCGCTATCTGCATTCTGATATTGATACGGTAGAGCGTGTCGAAATTATTAGGGACTTACGTTTGGGTGTTTTTGATGTCCTCGTTGGGATCAATTTGCTGCGTGAAGGGCTGGATATGCCAGAAGTTTCTCTTGTTGCTATTTTGGATGCGGATAAAGAGGGGTTTCTCCGTTCAGAACGCTCTTTGATTCAAACGATTGGACGGGCAGCGCGTAACGCCGAAGGTCGCGCAATTTTGTATGCTGATAAAGTGACAGGATCGATGCAAAGAGCTATGGATGAGACTCAGCGTCGTCGTGACAAGCAGCTGGGATTTAATGCTGAACATAATATTTCACCTGTTACAATTCATAAATCGGTTGCTGATATTTTGGAAGGAGCCCAAGCCCCAGGCTCAAGAAGCCGTAAGCATCAGAAAAAAGTTGCCGAAGCCGCGGCGGAATACGATCTTTCGGGCTTACCTGAATCTCCTGAAGTACTGGAAAAAGAGATTTCAGCGTTACAGAAAAAAATGTATGAAGCGGCTAAAAATCTAGAGTTTGAGGAAGCGGCTCGTCTACGCGATCGTTTGCAGCAGCTGGAGAACATGCGTTTGGCTTTGTGAACCCCTTGCGCTAATAGCTTTGGGAAGGTGTGATGAATGATTGTCACTTAGCGTATTGAAAGCAACATGTGACAATGTCTTCTTTGGTCTGCTAACGGATCCTTTATTTATGAGATAGCGGTTAGTTTTATACCGTTATCTTTTGGTGGTAAGCCATTAACAGAAATGCTGCGCTTAACTAAATAGGGTAAGTTGTAATGAGGGATCCCTTGCCAGACTCCCGAAACAGGCCGGTCCCCATAGTGCCAGATGAGGCCTCTGATACGGTCTCGGCTACGCATCAATAAGGTGCTAAATACTCCTTCATCATCGAAACCTTGAATATAATATTCATTTAAATCGATACTAAAAGGAGGATAAGCCATAAATAAGATAATCGGACTATGACTTTGTGTTAAGGCTTTTGATAGCCAATGGCGCCGATCGTCGCAAAAACTGCCCCCGCTGCCATCATGGCTACAGGTGTCCAGTACAATCCAGCTAACCTGCCCATCACATCCGTAAGTTTGTCTATCTGATCTGTTTTGATTGCGTGTATGCGGAGTGACTCGATAATAAGGCAATTCGATTCCCGTACTCTCGGGAGAGGTGGTAATAAATTGCCAGTGACCTTCTGGAATATCTAAACCACATAAATTTTCTTCATGTCTGGCGGCGATTAATGATGATTTTAGTCTGAACACAGTGACTCCAGGCATGCTAATGAACATACCTGGAGAGTTTGGTCTGTAACGGTGACATCGAGATGACAGTATTAGGCTTTATAGATGACTTATTACTGAGTCATCGATTGTCATATCAAGATTGTCATATCAATCGGCGCATTTGATGCATTAAATAGTCATCTAGCATGCATGTTAAGTTATTAAATAGGCGACATTCTTCTTTCTATTCCTGCTGCAGCCAGAATTCGAGCAGCAATTTCTTCGATCGAATAATACGTTGAATCTAGATAGCTGATGTGATGACGTTGATAGAGTGCTTCGACATCGCTGACCTCCCGTTGACACTGATGTAAGTCAGCATAGTGACTGTTAGGGCGACGTTCATGGCGTATAGTGGACAAGCGTTCGGGGTCTATTGTAAGGCCAAAGAGTTTATGCCGGTATGGGCGAAGCGATTTCGGTAGCTCAGTATCTAACATGTCGTCTTCAGTAATGGGGTAGTTGGCGGCTCGAATGCCAAATTGTAGGGCCAAATATATACAGGTCGGGGTTTTACCACAGCGAGATACACCCACTAAAATAAGATCGGCTTTGTCGTAATGGTGAGTACGTGCCCCATCATCATTATCGAGTGCATAGTGTACTGAGTCTATTCTAGATTTATAGATATCTTCTTTAGCTTTTGTTAGGGCATGGGTTTTGCCAACGGTATAAGATGATTTGACACCTAGCTCATTTTCAATGGGCTCAAGAAAAGTTGAAAAAACATCAATATTTAAAGCATCAGCGCTTTTTATTATATCTCGTATGTTCTGGTCAATAATGGTGTCGATTACAATCGGCCGATGACCATCTTCTTCGCCTGTCTTTTTAATGACATCAAGCAATTGATGCGCCTTGTCGAGTGTGTCGATATATGGCTTAGTGACCATGTATAGGCGAGAGGTCTCAAATTGGGCTAGCAAGCTTCGCCCTAGCGCTTCGGCGGTAATGCCTGTGCCATCTGAAATGAAAAAAGCGGTGCGCTTCATGTAGCCCCCATTAATCGTGATATGATTGAGCGACTTAGGCCTAGGCAAGTGCGAAGGTTTAGTGACGCTTTATTGACAACTTAACTATTGTCGCAATGCCGTGCGTGATTGCAACGCTGCTTTAGGGGAGACGCGTTTTGAACAAGTATGTGATCTGGTTTGATCAGCTGGGCATGAATGACGTTGAGAAAGTAGGCGGCAAGAATGCCTCTTTAGGGGAAATGATCAGTAATTTGGCGGCAGCTGGGGTTTCTGTTCCCAATGGTTTTGCGACAACCGCGGATGCTTACCGTGAGTTTTTGCAGCATGAAGGCCTCAATGAGCGCATCAATCAGGCGTTGTCTTCACTAGATGTTGATGATGTCGCGGCATTAGCGAGAACGGGTGAACAAGTTCGGCGCTGGGTTATTGAAACCCCGTTTCCTCCTGCGCTTGAAGCGGCCTTACGTGATGCTTATGAGCAAATGTTGGCTCAAGAACCAAGCCTTAAAGTGGCGGTCAGGTCATCCGCGACAGCAGAAGATTTGCCAGATGCCTCATTTGCGGGTCAGCAAGAAACTTTCCTGAATATCGAAGGGTTTGATGCCGTCAAGCAAGCCGTTCACGAAGTATTTGCTTCTTTGTTTAACGATCGGGCGATCTCATATCGCGTCCATCAGGGGTTTGATCATGCACTGGTTGCACTTTCTGCAGGTGTGCAGAAAATGGTCCGATCTGAGACCGGCGCCTCCGGTGTGATGTTCACTTTGGATACTGAGTCAGGCTTTCGAGATGCTGTCTTTGTGACCAGTGCCTATGGTTTAGGTGAAACGGTTGTACAAGGTGCGGTTAACCCTGATGAATTCTATGTCCATAAGCCTACTTTGAAATCAGGTCGTCATGCTGTTTTGCGTCGTAACCTTGGTAGCAAATTAATCAAGATGGTGTACGGTGAAGAAGCCTCTGCAGGCAAGTCAGTGCGTACCGTGGATGTTGCACAAATTGATCGCCACCGCTTTTCCATTACTGATGAAGAAGTTCAAGCCCTTGCTCGTCAGGCGTTAATTATTGAAGAGCACTACGGACGCCCGATGGACATTGAGTGGGCGAAGGATGGTGACTCACAAAAGTTATTCATTGTTCAAGCGCGCCCTGAAACAGTCAAAAGCCGTGATGCGGGAAATGTTATGGAGCGTTTCTTACTCAAAGAAGCGGGCCAGATTCTGACTCAGGGGCGTGCCATTGGGCAGCGCATTGGGGCTGGTGATGTTCGGGTTGTGACTGGGCCCGAGGAAATGGATCAAGTACAAGCCGGTGATGTGTTGGTCACAGACATGACCGATCCTGATTGGGAGCCGGTGATGAAGCGTGCTTCAGCAATCGTGACCAACCGGGGTGGGCGTACCTGTCACGCCGCGATCATTGCGCGAGAGCTGGGTATTCCGGCGGTTGTCGGATGTGGCGATGCCACAGATGTACTCCAAAATGGTGAAACCGTCACGGTATCTTGTGCAGAAGGGGATACTGGGCATATTTACAAAGGTCGGCTTGAGTTTGAGATGCACAGTAATAGTGTCGACGCGATGCCTCCTTTACCCTTCAAAATCATGATGAATATTGGTAATCCTGATCGTGCTTTTGGCTTTGCCACCTTGCCTAATGAAGGCGTCGGGTTAGCCCGTTTAGAGTTTATTATCAATCGTATGATTGGGGTTCACCCGAAGGCATTATTAGAGTTTGACACTCTGCCCTCTGATCTTCAAAAGAGTATTCAAACGCGCATTGCGGGCTATGATGATCCCGTCAACTTCTATGTTGAAAAGTTAGTTGAAGGTATTAGTACTCTGGCCGCTGCTTTTTGGCCCAAGCGCGTAATTGTGCGACTTTCAGATTTCAAATCCAATGAATATGAGAATCTGATTGGCGGTAAATTATATGAGCCTGGTGAAGAAAACCCCATGCTGGGCTTCCGTGGAGCCTCTCGCTATATCTCAGAATCATTCCGTGATTGCTTTGAGCTTGAGTGTCGAGCTTTGAAGAAGGTGCGTGATGAAATGGGGTTAACGAATGTCGAAATCATGGTGCCCTTTGTGCGCACGGTGGGTGAAGCTAAAGGTGTGTCTGAGCTGCTGGAGGCGAATGGCCTTAAACGAGGCGATAATGATCTGAAACTGATCATGATGTGCGAGCTTCCTGCTAATGCCTTGCTTGCAGATGAGTTCCTTGAGTACTTTGATGGCTTCTCGATTGGCTCTAACGATCTCACTCAGCTGACCTTGGGCCTGGACCGCGATTCGGGCATTGTGGCCCACTTGTTTGATGAGCGGAATCCGGCGGTTAAGCGTTTGCTGTCGATGGCGATACAGGCCTGTAAGCAATCCGGTAAATATGTCGGCATTTGCGGACAAGGCCCTTCAGACCATCCTGATCTGGCACATTGGTTGATGGAGCAAGGGATTGATTCAGTGTCCTTGAATCCTGATGCGGTGATGGAGACTTGGTTCTCTCTGGCTCAGTCCGAGTCAGACGCCTAAGCCGCAGATGAGATACTCTCGCTCGTGACTGTATACCCAAAGCCCTGCGAAAGCGGGGCTTTTTATTAGTTGATTTGGGAATAGCGCGTTTTGGGTATAGTGCGTTTTGAGCACGATGCGTTTTGAATATAGTAAGCTTGAGATCAATTTATTTTGACTGAAAAGGAGCATACACCATGAATTATGTGACGCCGGACTTGTGCGATGCTTATCCCGACCTAATTGATGTTGTTGAACCTATGTTTGTTAACTTTGGTGGGAAAGAATCTTTCGGTGGTGAGATTGTGACCATCAAATGCTTCGAAGATAATTCTTTGGTTCGCGAGGAGGTTGATAAACCTGGTCAAGGTAAAGTACTGGTCGTGGATGCAGGAGGATCGCATCGCTGTGCGATGCTAGGGGATATGCTGGCCGAAAAAGCGCAAAAAAATGGCTGGGAAGGTATTTTGATGTATGGCTGTATCCGCGATGTCGATGTGATTGCTCAATTAGATCTTGGCGTGCAGGCATTAGGGAGTCATCCGATGAAATCGGTTAAAAAAGGCATCGGTGAATACCAGATTCCGGTGACTTTTGGTGGCGTTGTTTTTGCGCCTGGAGATTATATCTATGCTGATAATAACGGCGTTATTGTGTCACCAGAGCCACTTGAAATGCCTGAAGACTAATAATTGAGTCATGCTGGCCCCGGCAGCCCATAGGATAGTGGCTGCCGGGGCTTTGGTTTGGCTTTCAGTTACTCAACTTCTGCCAAGTGATAAGTCATTATACAGCCGGTCAGGGCCATTGCCCCTAGCACTATCAGTGTTAAGGCAATGGAGATGCTTGATAATGCGGCGGTTACCCCTCCCATCAGCAGCAAGACAACTCCGATGAGTGTATTGCTGACGGCAACATAATCTGTCCGACGATTACCTTCTGCCATATTGGTGAGATAGGTCTTCCGGCCAATACGTATTCCCGCATGTGCAACCGATAGAATAAAAAACGCCGTGGGATAAATCAGTGATGTTAGTCCGCTGCTCCAACCGTCAGCGATCATAGCGATGATGGCGATGCCTATGCATAACACTGCAGCTAACATGCCGGCTACGAGCATCACCTGACGGCTTGACCTGTCTGCAAGCCAGCCCCAAATGCTGGCACTTAACGCACTGGCTAAGCTTGAGGCAAGTAAAAAGCCACCTAGCTGACTGATTGAGTGACCATCTTGCTGTGAGAGCAGCATTAAGTAGGGGGCGGCTAAGGCAGAGGCCAGTAATAGACTTCGGCTGATGACAAAGCCTCTAAAGTCAGGTGCTTCTTTAATCAATTTTAGGCGTGAAAAGGCTGTTTTTAAACCGTGATTGCCACCTTCGGTCGCGCCGGGTTGTTCATTGACGCGGCTGAAGATTAGGGCTGCGACACACCAACAGCAACCGGCGATGCCGAGTAACCACATTCCAGAGAGAGTATCGAGTTGGTGGGATCCGCCCAAGAGGCCAATAGAGAGAATGATGGCCAGTATTCCTGAGCATGTTGTCGCTAAACCTGTCAGTCGTCCGCGTCGATTTTTAGGTATCGTTTTGCCTTGAACATCTTTTATCGAAACAGAGCATAAGCCTCGAGCTAGGCTGAGTATGATCAGCAGTCCCAATATTAAGAAGCCAGCTAAGGCGCCTTTTAAAACAAGCGCTACGATGATCATTGCGATGACGCATAACCCCTGCGCTCCGCTTCCCAAAGACCAAAAGTATTTACGTATAGGGTGTTCTCTTACCCAGCTGCCGATCGCAAGCTGAGGTAATAAAGAGCCTGACTCTCGGATGGGCACAAGACAAGCCACAAGAGCATGAGGAGCACCGACTAAACTCATCAGCCAGGGTAATACAGTTTTTGCACTTGAAATTTCATCGGCCAGTTTTGTCAGCATTAAACTGAGCGTGATACGCAAGAAATTGCCGGGGATCTTGTGACAATCGCTATCCGGAATATCTTGGCAGGTGCGGGCATCCTCTTCATTGGCAACGAGATGATAGAACTTTTTTGCAGCCCCCATCAGATATCCTTTTGAGCTAGAAATAATATCCTAAAGAAATGGGGAGATTTTTACGTATATCAAGGTGCTAGGCCTCAAAGAAATAGCGTCTTCTTAAGGGATAGGTGCAAAATCTGAGTGCAGGCATCTTAAGGCAGGGGGTGACTGCTCAATGATAAAAACACCGCTTTATATTGGGTGTATGTGATGATTAATTCGATCTTTAATATTAGGGAAGACTTAAACTACTGGATGGCGTCAAAATAGCCAAAGGGGAGGATTTATCAGAATTTAGTTTAAGCGTTATCTTCGTATTTGGTGCCCGGGGCCGGACTCGAACCGGCACGATCCTCAGGATCGGGAGATTTTAAGTCTCCTGTGTCTACCAATTTCACCACCCGGGCGAGATAACAACTGAAGATAATGCTTAAATTAATGGAGGCTGGGGTCGGAATCGAACCGGCGTACACGGAGTTGCAGTCCGCTGCATGACCACTCTGCCACCCAGCCTCGTCTTTCTGGAGCGGGAAACGAGACTCGAACTCGCGACCCCAACCTTGGCAAGGTTGTGCTCTACCAACTGAGCTATTCCCGCTGAAGACAGGGCGTATTATAGGGATAAGTGATTTGATGTCAAACCATTTTTTTCATTTTTTTCATATCGTTAGCTTTCACTTTGGTCTGAATGCTTGGTCGGCATCATATAAGGCCATGCTGCTCGCAAATAGAGCATCATAGACCACAGTGTCAGCACTGCTGAGAGATAAAGTAGTGCCAAACCAATGTCGGCGTATAGGCTACCCGGAGGGTTAGCTAAAAGAACAACGATCGCGAGCATCTGGGCAGATGTTTTGAGTTTTCCAATATAAGACACGGCGACATTGGCTCTTTGTCCCAGTTCTGCCATCCATTCACGTAGTGCAGAGATAACGATTTCGCGCCCAATAATAATCAAAGCAGGAAATGTCAGTAACCAGCTGCTGTGAACTTCAATCAAGACCCCAAGTGCTACGGCAACAATCAACTTGTCTGCCACTGGGTCTAGAAAAGCGCCAAAGGGCGTGGTTTGGTTCCAGCGCCTGGCAAGATACCCATCGAGCCAATCGGTAAACGCGGCGCCCGCAAACAAGATTGCGGCAACTGATTGTCGACCCTCAAAGGGTAAATAATAAATGACAACCAGAAGTGGAATGACGACGATCCGGAGTAACGTCAAAAAAGTTGGAAAATTCATGAGCCTTCAGCCTTGTAATTACATCGGCTAATGTAACGCAGACAGCGCAGCTTGTAACGGCTTGACAGCGTATATCTTATGGGCGTTAGTCTTTAGGGCGTAATGCTGCAATGATATCTTCGGCGAGATGGCGATTAATACCCGGGACTTTTTGTAAGGCTTCCATGCTGGCCTGCGCAACGCCTTGCAGGCTGCCAAAATGGCGTAACAGTGCCTGTCGCCGTTTAGGCCCTACACCGGGGATATCCTGCAGTGCGGAGCTTCTTCTCGCTTTATCACGCCGTTGCCGGTGCCCGGTGATCGCAAAACGATGTGACTCATCTCGAATATGTTGAATGAGGTGCAGGCCAGGGGAGTGAGGCGGAAGTGTTATGGCATTGTCGACGGTTTCAAGAAAGAGTGTTTCTAGCCCTGGCTTACGTGTTGTGCCCTTGGCGACCCCCAAAAGAATAACGTTCACGATACCTAAATCAGTTAACACTTTCCGCGCCATATTCAACTGCCCCTTACCACCGTCAATCACTAATATATCCGGCATCGGGGCATCATCACCTTGCAGCCGACTGTAACGTCGCTCTAATGCTTGCTGCATGGCGCCATAATCATCGCCAGCTTCGATGCCTTCGATGTTAAAACGTCGATAGTCTGATTTACGAGGGCCATTTTGATCAAATACAACACACGAAGCGACTGTGGCCTCTCCATGACTATGACTGATATCGAAACACTCCAACCGTTCAGGGACTGAGTCAAGAGACAAGGCTTCTTTTAAAGATTCAAATCGCACTTGCATCTGGTTGTCACGTGCTAAACGGGTTTGGAGTTGCTGTTCCGCATTAGTGGTGGCCAGCTCAACCCATCGTGCTCGCTGACTTCTGACGTTATGAGCGATTCGGGGGGTCTGTCCAAACTGGGTGTGAAATGCTTGCTCAATTAACGGCTGCTCACTGAGTGAGTGATTGATTAGGAGTTCGCTCGGGATATCTTGATCCTCTGCTGTAAAATAATACTGTGCAATGGCTGCAGTTAATGTGTCTTCTTCACTGAGTGCCAATCGGTTATCTGGATGGAAATGACGGCTCCCTAATAACCGCCCTTGGCGTATCTGTAGCATGCTGATGCAGTAAGCTCCTTGCTGTGAACTTATGGCAAAAACATCAACATCACCGGAGCCGGTATCGACATCTTGCTGAACTTGAAGCTCTCGTAGCTGAATAATACGATCTCGATAGAGGGCCGCTTGTTCGAAATCAAGCTGCTCTGAGGCGGCCTCCATGCGGTCAGCCATCATGTCGCTAACGGTTTCACTCTTCCCTGATAAAACTAACGCGGCATCCTCGATATCCTGTGCGTAATGTTCTGGCGTAATGTAGCCAACACAAGGAGCAGAGCAGCGTTTAATCTGATATTGCAAGCAGGGGCGACTGCGATGGCTAAAAACGGCATCATCACACTGTCGTAACCGAAAAATTCGATAGAGCATGCTCAGGGTTTCGCGCACGGCACCCGAGTTTGGGTAAGGGCCAAACCAGCGCCCAGGGCCGCGTTTATGGCGCACTCTTCGCATGCCAATCTTTGGGTAAGTATGGGCTGTGAAGTGTATATAAGGGTAAGATTTATCGTCCCTGAGCAAAATATTAAAGGGAGGACGTGATTGCTTGATCAGGTTTTGTTCTAGTAGTAAAGCTTCCGTTTCACTGCGTGTGACAGTCACTTCGATATCCGCAATACGGGCAACGAGTGCTGCTGTTTTAGGTGATAGGCCTGAGTCCCTAAAGTAACTAGATAACCGGTTTTTAAGTTGTTTTGCTTTACCGACATAAAGTAACTGTTTGTCGGCATCATACATTTGATAAACGCCTGGGGCCCGGGTTACTGTTTTGAGAAAGGCTTTAGCGTCAAATGTGAGATCTGGCATGGAAAATTAGCAACCTCTTGTGCCTACGTCACTAGATAATCAAATTAGTATGCACTGGCATCTAGTATGCAATGCCATGAGTTGGGCCTGAGTCAGGTATTGGGCATATCGATTTCAATCAAACCGTGCCGCATGGCTAAATGTGTGAGCTCAACATCGTTGCGGATATCAAGCTTCTCAAAAATACGATAGCGATAAGTGTTAATCGTCCGAGGGCTGACGAATAAGCGATCTGCAATCTCTTGCACTCGCTGGCAGTTGACGATCATTAACGCGACTTGCATTTCTCGTTCGGAGAGAACATCAAAGGGGTTTTGTCCTTGCCCTTGCAGTTGTTTGGTGACAAGTGTACTGGCAATGGTCGGATCGATATAAGACTGACCACTATTGACGACTCGAATGGCTCGAACCATCTCGTCCAAGCTGGCACCTTTGGTGAGATAGCCATTGGCTCCCGCTTGTAGCAGGCGCTGGGCATAAGTATCTTCGCCATAAGCCGTGAGGCCAATGACACGGGTGTCGGGATAGGCGCGCGTTATTTTACGCGTGGCCTCAATGCCTCCAATACCTGGCATCTTGACATCCATGAGCACGACGTCAGGCGACAGCTCTCGCACTTTTGCGATGCTGTGCTCTCCATCTTCAGCTTCCCCGACAACACTCAATCCATCGACGTCGGCCAGCATACGCTGAATCCCCGTCCGAATGAGGTGATGGTCATCCACAATCAGGACCTTGATCACGGTATTCCGGACCCCCTTCAGTCATATCGTTATTTTCCTATTGATTAAAAGCATCATAACAGATCTCATGATCTGAGAGGATCTTTAAGCGGTCAAGGGCAATGAACGATAGTCATTCAAGGGTCAGTGGTACATCGAGTGCGACAATAAACGTCGAGCCATGCCCGAATGTGGAGGAAACATCGAGCGTGCCGCCCATCGCTTCCATGATACGTCGGCTAATCGCGAGCCCTAAGCCTAAACCTGCGTGCCTTCGAGTGGAAGAGTTATCGGCCTGATGGAAAGGCTTAAAAATATGGTGGCGTTGAGTCGGGGATATACCGGGCCCCGTATCATGAACCTTGATATGTAAGCGAGCTCGGTTATTTGATAGCGGTTGAATACTTGCATTCAAGGAGATCTTACCTTGATCAGTGAATTTTAACGCATTGTCCAATAAGTTACTTAAGACTTGGCGTAGCCGGGTTGCATCGAGTAAAGGCTGCTGGTGTCCACAGCTATTTAAAGCAAAAGATGATTGGAGTGTGAGTTCTTTGGCTCTAGCGCTGGGACGAAAGCTTTCCAAGACACCACTTAATAGTCGGTGCAAGTCCGTCGGGCTTTGATTTAGCTCGATATGCCCTCGATCTAAACGAGAAATTTCTAATAACTGGTTTAATAGTTTAAGCAATGCTTGGGCGGATTCTTCGGCCACCTCTGCTTGTTGGCGCTGCTCTTCACTGAGTTGACCTTCTTGTAGAAGGCCTAACATACCAATGACGCCATTAAGAGGTGTGCGTATTTCATGCCCCATTGTGGCGAGAAACTCACCTTTGGCCATGTTGGCTGCTTCGGCTTCTTTTTTAGCATTTTCTAAAGCGATCAGATGGTAAGCCTGTTGCCGATGACTGACCTGAAGCTGTTCCGCCATGCTATTTAACGTGCGACCGAGCATACCAATTTCGTCATGCCCCATTTGGGGCGTGCGTGCCTCAAGATGACCTTCTCCAAGTTCTTTAGCTGTTGCCGCTAATTGGTGGATTGAGGCGGTTAAGCGTCGAGAAGCATGCCAGCCCAGTAATATCAATAGTGGGATAAGCAAGGCAAAGGTTGGCAGGAAATAGTGTTTAAAAATGTCATCGGGTGAAGGGGTGCTGCTTTCCATCATTTCGACCAATACACACATAGATAAGCGATTTAGCCAAATGTAACTCCCTAAAACGCCTTCGCCATGAGGGTTCAAATAGTGACTATTGCCCATATGGCCGGACAAACATGCATAAACAGGTGAATCAGCTTGTATACGCCTGAGTGGTTTGTTGATGTCATATGTATTGTTCGGTGGGATAAAAAAGCCATACGGGTTAATTAAATAAGTTTTAATAACACTTTGGTGGCTACTGATAGGGCCTTGGACGAGTTCGTTAAGGCGCGCTAGGTTTGCTCGTGCGGCGATGACGCCAATCTTTCTTTGACCATCTGGGCTCAGTAACGGACGGCTTAGTGTTAATGCCGCTTGGCCTAGGCTGAGAGAGTAGTAGCTGCTTTGTAGAAAGGGCCCATATTGTCCAAATCGGAAATAGGGGCGTGAGCGCTTAATCTTGCGTTCCTGTGTTGGGTCTGAAGAGAGTTGAATTTCGCCCTTCAGGTCCATGACAAAGACTTCAAGAAAAGCCCCATAGGGGGCAATAAAAGGTGTGAGTTGCTGCCTAAGCTGCTTTTTTATCTCTTTGTTCAAGGGCGGGGATAAAGTAAATGATCGTTGTAACTCTGGGGTGATCGAGATTTTGAATAGGTCGGCCTCCATCTGCTCATTCCATTGTTCCAGCAACTGAGCTTTATGGCGACTTAAAGCCTGTAATTGCTCTAGCTGAGGCGTTATCAGAGCTTCACGGCCATAGAGTTGTACGAGCCCGATCACCAGCAGTGTGGGTAACAGTGCTGCAGATACAATCCAAATGATCATCCTGACCCGGAAGTGGTATCTAGGGTTCAATGTACTGAGCAGACGTAACAAGGCCTTCATAATGGATCTTTCCATGACAGAGCGTTCATGGCGTTGTTGAAATAAGAAAACGATTAGTGAACCCATTTCTTGGGTCTATGGAGTGCTCGATAATGTGCTGGCTTTGGAGGATTTCATAAATATCCTGCCATCGTCGCCGTTCCATCCAGCCCATTGGCCCTACACCGGTATAAATAAGAGGGATCGCTTGGCGAAGCATATATATGTTTTGTTGGGGATTTTGATATTGTGGCGACATTTGAGGCGTTAGTTGGGGTAGCAGCTCCGCCGGGTTGGCAATGATTTGACGCCAGCCTTCAATCGAGGCTTGTACGAAGTGCTTCACGACGTCTGGGTGTTGTTGAATCATGGACTGAGTTGTGAATAGTGTGTCGCCATAAGTATCAATACCATAATCTTGATATAATAAAAGATTATAAGGAACTGATTTTTGGTCCAGCAACCATGGTTCATCGAATATATATACTGGGATGGCGTCTAATTCACCTCTAATAAAGCGTTGCAGCATATTGGCACCGGCGGGAACCAACGAGACATCGGCTTCGGTCATTCCGTAATGAGCCAATAGTGTTTTGAGCATCGTGGTTGTGCCATCTGGAAGCGTGCCAATCTTCAGTCCTTTGAGTGCTTCTGGATGGTGTACATTTTTGGATTTTTTAACGGCTAACGCGACGGGGTTTAACCGGAAAATGGCGGCAATGGCAACTAACGGATCTCCCTGACTTTGCGCCAGCATAATCTGCTCGCCTGTCTCGACGCCAAATTGAGCCTTGCCCTCAAGAACTTGCTGACGAACATCCATATCATCTTGATAAGGCAGCAGTGAAACGTCCAATCCTTGCTGCCTATATAATTGGTTATGGATGGCCTGCAAGTAACCTGAAAATTGTGGGTTGGCCACCCACATGGTGGCTATCTTGAGCTCAGTTTGAGGTTCGTTTGATGATGCTGAATGGGTGTTTTGACGATGCTCATAGGCTAACAGACCCAGAAGCACGCTGCCCGTGAGGATACAAGCGCGCCACCACCAAGGTGATGAAGTGGGGCACATTTTCAACCGAAGGTCACGCCAGACGTTCTTGATGATCATGTTTCCTCATGACTACTTCGTATTTGCGGCGCCTGACTGAGTGGCGTGAAGCTGCATAAACTGTTCAATGCAGTAGTCGATATACGGATTCAAATTCTCTGAATCCAGCGCCTCACCTAGCATCATGCTTTTAGGCCTGAAGTATGCGTTTAAAGCACCATGAAAAAAAAGTGCAGCCCTCTCGGGGTGCGATGCGGTAATTCGGCCTGCCTGACATTGACGTTCAATGAATTCTCTCAATATGTCGATGTCGCGTTGTATTCCGACTTCGAAGAACAGGCGCCCTAGTCTAGGAAAGTGTATGGCTTCACTGACCATCATTTTAAATAAAGCCCGAGTTTTTGGGCATCGCAAGTCATCAAGCAAACGCTCTGCATAAACTCTCAATGTATGCTCTATATCGTCACGTTGACTGGCAATCAACATTTGTTGTTGCTTATGTTGACATAGCTGCGTCACCGTGGCAGCAAATAAGGCTTCTTTATTGCCAAAGTAATTATAGAGCGTTTGTTTCGCAACTCCGGCCTCGCATGAAATAGCTTCCATACTGGCATGTTGATAACCATTTTTCAGAAATACTTGTGCCGCAGCCTGGATGACTTGCTCCCGGCGATCTTGGCACTTGTTTAGCGCTTGCGTTGCTGAAACTGTCATTCATTATTCCAATCGAGTGACCCAAGTTAGGATTGTAACAAACTTAGTGTGGAATAAGAGATGGTGACTACAAACCAACCAAGGCTTCAATATGACGATGCACTGATCGCGACAAAGATGACAACTCGTATCCGCCCTCCAATATTGACACTAAATGCCCATTACAGTGCCTTCTGGCGACATCCATTAGTAGTTGAGTCACCCAGTAATAATCATCGTCTTCAAGATTAAGTTCTCCCATGGGGTCTTCTCTATGGGCATCAAACCCCGCCGACGCGATGATCAATTGTGGCTTAAAACTGTCAAGAGCTGTCAGCCAACGTTGTTCAACGAGCGCCCTAAACTGTTGACTGCCATCTCCTGCGACCAGTGGGCAGTTGATGATATTGTCCCACTGACTTTCAGCATAGCGCCAAGGGTAGAACGGGTGTTGAAATGTTGAGCATACAAGGACTCGGGGATCATTGCGGAAAATATCAATGGTGCCGTTTCCTTGGTGAACATCGAAATCTAGAATCGCAACCCGTTCCAGCCCGAAAGTCTCAATCGCGTGTACTGCGGCAATGGCTGCATTGTTATAAAAGCAAAACCCCATACTTTCGACGCGTTCAGCATGATGTCCTGGTGGCCTGACGGCGCAAAAGACATTATCCGTTTGGTTTTTCATGACTTGGTCGATTGCTCTGATGGCAGCGCCTGCAGCAACGCTTGCGGCATCAAGACTTTGCGGCCCCAATAGTGTTTCGTCTTCAAGTGGTGTAAAGCCTTGTTCCGGTTGGCTGAGCTGTAATGAGCGGATATGGGCTTTGGGATGAACCCTAAATAACTGCTCATCAGTAATGGGGCGAGCCTTATACTGCATGAGCTCTTGCATGAGACCGGTAAGCTTGAGTCGATCAATAATGGCCGTTAATCGATGCGGATTCTCAGGATGCCAGGGCCCCATATCATGAAGTGCGCAATCGGGGTGTGTAATAAATGATGTGATCATGCTGAACTCCTGAGACTTTTAAGCAGTTTAATCAGCACCTTGATATCGAGATAGTCTTCCTTAGTCGAGATTAAGTATGGTCTCTATAGTAGATAAAGTAGATAAATCTGTGCTGGCTTGATGTATGACCAGACATTAATGACTAAGGTGTCGTAAGGTAGAGCCTATCCCTGGATTGCGATGGAGGTTGAGCGTGAGCACTCGTTTTTTGCGCTATTTTTTTGAGCCCCAAAGTATTGTGGTTGTTGGTGCCTCAGAGCGGGAGATGAGCCTGGGCGGCCAAGTTGTTAATAATTTACTGGAAGGGGGCTTCGCCGGGGATATTGCCACTGTCAATCCTAAAGGATATGCCCAGGTTTATGGTGTCCCTTGTTGCCGTCGTATTGAGGAGCTTGAATTTGTGCCTGATTTGGCGATTGTTTGTGCGCCTGCCCGGGCAACTCCGGATGCCGTCGAGCGGCTAGGGGGGATGGGGGTTCGTGCTTGCATGGTGATGACGGCCGGGCAGGGGCAGGCCCGCCAAGCCTACCATGATCGTATTTTGAAGGCTGCACAACAATCTTCTATACGTGTGATGGGCCCCGAAGGTATGGGCATACTGGTCCCAGGCCATAAACTCAATGCCAGTTATACTTCTCAGAATGTGAAGGTTGGCAAGGTCGCTTATATTGGCCAATCGGGCATGTTAGGTAATGCCATTATTGATTGGGCGAATGGCCGTGGCATCGGGTTCTCGCACTTAGTTACATTGGGCGATAGTGTCGATGTTCAGCTGGCCGATGTGGTGGACTACATTAACCGTTATTCGAGTGCTCAATCGATCTTATTGCACTTGGAACATATCCCTGACTCGCGCCACTTTATGACGGCGGTCAGGGAAGCCTCACGTAATAAATTGGTTTTGGCGATTAAGTCTGGCCGAACGCCGCAAGCACAACTTACCCCTCAGGCCACTCCTGGTTTGATGAGTCGTGACCCTGTTTATGATATGGCTTTTTCTCGTGCGGGTATGGTGCGGGTTGATAATAGTGAAGAGTTGTTCGATGCGCTGGAAACACTCAACCGAATGAGGCCGGTTAGAGGGGATCGGCTCGCCATTGTGAGTAACGGGCTCGGGCCAAGTATGCTGGCTGTTGACCGTTTGATTTATCAACGAGGTCAATTGGCGACGCTTGAGGAAGAAACGTTAGAGGTGTTGGATGATTTGTTGCCAGCGGCTTGGCGACGCAATAATCCAGTTGATATTGGGGGAGATGCGACACCGCAACGTTTTGTTGATGTGGTAACGGCTGTTTCGCAGGATCCTCAAGTGGATGCTGTTCTAGTGGTGCATGCACCGACTCGCTTGGCTCCCAGTAAATCAACGGCACTAGCGCTAATTGCCAATAAGCGCCAGTTTCGACGTAACGTTTTAACCAGCTGGATGGGGTTGGATCAGGCTTTATCCGCACGTCATGAGTGTAACATGGCGGCTATTCCAACCTATTTGTCCCCTGAAAAGGCGGTTCAAGCCTTTATGCATATGGTTAATTATCAGCGCAATCAGGCGTTGCTTCAGGAAACGCCGCCTAGTTTGATTTTTGAAACAGAGCATGAAAAGCGACAAGCCGCGATGGCGTTGGTTGATGAGGTTGATGCTCAAGGGCGGCAGTATCTCACTCATCATGAAACTCACCAGGTGCTTACGGCTTATGGCATTACGGTTGCGCCGACTTTATACCCCACTAGCCCGCAAGAAGCTGCAGAAATGTCCAAGACTTGGAAAGGGCTTAAAGCACTTAAAATTAACCACAGCGTGAACTGTCAGCCTTTTAACTATCGCAAGCATCCGCATAAACTTTCTGCAGGTTTACTGCAAGATTTAGACTCTCCGGAATCGATCTCAGCAGGTGCTATTAAACTACGAGATAAAGTGCTGGAAAAATTCCCTGAAAGCCAAATTCATGGGTTTGTATTACAACCTATGCAACGGGGTAAACATTCCATGCAAGTCAATTTAGGTATCAGTCGCGACCCTGTCTTTGGTCCTGTGATTTTGTTTGGGATTGGGGGTTATAAAGTCAACATTCTGCAAGATCGACAAGTGGCAATGCCGCCATTGAATATGCCATTGGCGCGTGAACTCATTATGCGCAGCCAAGCGGGGCAATGGATTCAGGAGCATAGCCAGCAAGAAACTCAAGATATTGATCAACTGTGTGAAATTCTCGTCCGATTATCTCAATTATGTTCGGACATGCCGAAGATCAAAGGGCTAGAAATTAACCCACTATTGCTTAATCGTGATGGGATTATGGCGGTAGATGTACAGTGTAATTTAGGTGAGGCAGCCTATCATGCCATCATGCCTTATCCTGAAGATCTACGAGAAACAGTGACATTAAAAGATGGGCGGGCTGTCGAACTTCGCCCTATTCGTGGTGAAGATGCACCGGCATTACTGAAATTTCATAGCCGTTTGTCTGAAGATAGCATTCGTTTTCGTTATTTTCACAACAAAGCTGATTTGTCTAAGCGCGATTTATCGCTGCTGACACAGATTAATTATGACAGGCAAATGGCCTTTGTCGCAGAAGCGCTATTACCGACTGGTGAGCGAGATATTTTAGGGGTGTCTCGTGTGTGGACTGATCCCGATAACATTCGCACCGAGTTTTCTATTCTGATTCGTGATGACCTGCAGGGGCTAGGGTTAGGCCGTCTGCTGATGCAAAAGCTAATACGCTATTGCCAGAGCGTAGGTACTTTAGAAATGATGGGCAAGATTATGGTGGAGAACCATCCCATGCGAGGTTTGATGAAGTACTTAGGGTTCAACTGCCGGTATAACATGGAGGAGCAGGTCATTGACGCCACACTGCCACTGAATGAACCCAGTAGTGAATGGCAACGACACCGCCTATCAAGTGCTCTGGACTAAAATTAGGATGTAAAATGTCGCTAAAATTTGCTTAAAGTGATCTTCTCCATCAAAAAGCCGGCTTCTTGTGAGCCGGCTTTTTTGTTGTCGGTTAGCCGCGAGCAACCGATGTCGTTATTTTGGGGAGGCGTTTCCATCACAAATTATTTTGATTGATTGATCATTAGATAAAATTTTGTAATTGTTGTACGATGAAAACACTGGATTCTTCTGGCATGTCATGTTTGTAGCACTGTCGGAGATGGTATTGAGCTTTTTCACAGACAGGAGACATCGATGCCCAAGATAAGGGTACGCAGTTTGAGCAAGGTGTTCGGCAACAATCCTACGCCGGCCCTCAAGTTGCGTGACAAAGGACTTAAACGCCCAGAGATACTGGAAAAAACGGGTATGACTCTGGGGCTTTCGAAGATTGAGTTTGACGTCAATGAAGGCGAGTTGTTAGTGATCATGGGGTTATCTGGAAGCGGAAAATCCACCTTGATACGTTGCCTCAATCGACTGATCGAGCCTACCGAAGGGAGTGTTGAGATCAATGGGCAAGATATCGTCAAGTTAGATAACAAAGGGCTATTGCGTTTCCGACGAGAAACTTTCGGCATGGTGTTCCAGCACTTCGCCTTATTTCCACATCGCACTGTTCTGGAAAATACTGAGTACGGTTTGGAAATCCAGGGAGTTGACAAAGGATCACGTGCTAAAAAAGGTTTGGAAGCATTACAACTCGTCGGTTTAGAGGAATGGGCTGATGCTTATCCGGATCAGTTATCGGGTGGGATGCAGCAGCGTGTAGGTTTGTCTCGAGCGCTAGCGGCCGACCCTGACATCTTATTGATGGATGAAGCTTTTAGTGCGCTCGATCCGTTAATTCGTCGAGATATGCAGCAAGAGTTGCTGGATTTACAGACTCGAATGAAAAAGACCGTCATTTTCATCACTCACGATTTAGATGAGGCGTTGAATTTAGGGGATCGAATCATTCTGTTGAAAGATGGCGAAATTGTTCAAGAAGGGTCGCCTGAAGAAATCTTGACTCATCCTGCTAATCGCTATGTTGAACGCTTTATTGAAGGCGTGGACATGACGCGGATCTTAACCGCGAATGCGGCCATGACACCGGCCAGAGCGATTGGTTATTTAAACGATGGTCCGCGAACAGTGCTGCATCGCATGCGAGAAAATGGCATGGACCGGATGCTGATCACCACTCGTGAGCGTAAGTTGTGTGGTCTGGTGGAAGCGGATGTGTTGAATGAAGCGGTAAAACGTGGAGATCGGCGCATTCAAGACTTGTTGATCACCGATTTACATAAGGTGTCTGAAGATGAACCGCTTAATAATCTTTTCCCTCTGTTTGATGAGCGTAGCTATCCCATTGCGGTTGTCGATGAGCAGGATCGTTTAAAAGGGGTGGTTGTTAGAGGTTCACTGCTTGCTGAACTGGCTCAGGCTGCAACCGTTGAGAGCGGTCAGAAAGATAACAAGCAGGCACAACCTGAAGGGGAGCACATCGTATGAGCTTTTTAGATAATAAAATCCCTTTAGGGCACTGGGTTGAGAGTGGTCTAGATTTTTTGACAGAGGAATATTCCAGTGTTACTCGGACTATCAGTGATGTGACCGAAAACGCGATTTTTGGCCTGAATGATCTGCTGTTTGATATTCGCCCCGAGTTATTGATTGTCGTATTTGCCTTACTGGCCTGGAAAGTGGGTTATTGGCGTAAAGGGCTTTTCGCCGGTAACTGGCGACTGGGTGTGTTCACCGCAGTCGGGTTTGCACTGATTTATAATTTAGGATTATGGGATTCAATGCTTGAATCCTTCACCTTGGTGTTGTTTGCGACGGTGGTTGCGGTAGCGCTAGCTGTACCGCTGGGGATTTTGGCTGCACTTTATGAAGGGATGTACCGGATTATCATGCCCGTACTCGACTTCATGCAGACAATGCCCGCATTTGTTTATTTGATTCCCGCGATTCCGTTTTTCGGGATTGGCCCCGTTGCGGCTATTTTTGCCACCGTTATTTTCTCTATGCCCCCGGCCATTCGTTTTACAACGTTGGGCATTCGACAGGTGCCAACGCAATTAATTGAAGCGGCTGATGCGTTTGGTTCAACAAAAGCACAGAAGTTGCTGAAGCTTCAATTACCCATGGCGGTGCCAACGATGATGGCCGGGATTAACCAAACCATTATGTTGGCGTTATCCATGGTGGTCATTGCCGCCATGATCGGTGCCGACGGATTAGGGGGCGATGTATGGAAAGCGATTCAACGTTTACAGCCAGGTAAAGGTTTTGAGGCCGGTCTCGCTGTCGTGATTTTGGCGATGGTGCTAGATCGAATGACTCAGAAGCTCGGCCAGGCTAAACGGCAGTCTAAGTGACAGATCCATTGATATATCTATTGAGACAAGTCTATTGATAGAACGCCATTGATATATCACAAGTAAAGATAACAAAAGCCAAGACGACCAAGCCAATATAAGAAGGAGATAAGGCTCATGAAAATCGCAAAGCAACTACTCAGTGCTGTCTGTGCAACCGCTGTCCTCGCGGGGACCGGCCCAGCTATGGCGGCAGATCATGATAAAGGTGATATCAAACTGGCCTATGTTGAATGGTCCAGTGAGGTTGCCAGCACTAACGTAGTCAAAGCGCTGCTCGAAGAGCAAGGGTATGATGTCACGATTACGCCTGTCAGCGCTGCGGCCATGTGGCAATCGGTGGCTGTCGCTGATTACGATGGGTTTACCGCCGCGTGGTTGCCTTCGACGCACGAAGATTATCTCGCTAAAACAAAGGATGATATCGTTGATCTAGGGGCTAATCTGGAAGGCACCAAATTGGGCTTAGTTGTGCCCGACTATGTTGATGTTGATTCTATTGAGGATTTAAAAGATAGCGATGTGGCCGGTGAGTTCAATCGACGCATTACCGGGATTGATCCGGGGGCAGGCTTGATGCGTTTGACCGAAAAAGCGGTTGATGAATATGGTCTGCGTCGTATGCGTTTGATTGAAGGATCGGGGGCGACGATGACCGCTGCTTTGGCTAGTGCAATCAAGGCGCACGAGCCGATTGTCGTCACTGGGTGGACGCCGCACTGGATGTTTGCACGTTGGGATCTGAAATACCTGGACGACCCTAAAAATGTCTACGGCGATGCTGAAGAGATTCATACGATTGTCCGTAAAGGGTTAAAAGATGATATGCCTGAAGCTTATCGCATCTTAGATAATTTCTACTGGACACCTGAGGAGATGGCTGAAGTAATGGTCATGAATCAGGTCGATGGTTCAGACCCTTATGAAAATGCCCAAAAGTGGCTGGCGGATCATCCTGAACGTGTTAAAGAGTGGCTGGCAGAGTAAACCACTTTCTTGATGGCTATAAAAAAATGACTATAAAAAGGCGCCCACTTGGCGCCTTTTTTAATGGAGTTGTTTATAAAGAAAGTAAAAACAGTCAGTACAAATACTCGCTTAAGGAGAGAGCCTTTCTAGGGTCCAAGATTGATCATCGTTTAACCGATAGCGTAAGCGATCATGCAAACGGCTAGGTTGTCCTTGCCAGAACTCAATCAGCTCAGGAACAACACGATACCCTCCCCAGTGCTCGGGCCTAGGTAGGATCGTTTGTCCGTCAAAGTCTTGTGCCAATTGTTCTGAACGCATTGATAGCCATTCTCGGTCCGGAATGACTTGGCTTTGTTTCGATATCCATGCACCCAGTTGGCTGCCACGCGGACGGCTCTGGTAATAATCGGTTGATTCCTCAGCAGAAAGTTGTTCTATATGGCCTTCAACTCTGACTTGGCGCTCAACTGTTTCCCACCAGAAAACGAGTGCGGCCTGAGTATTACATGCAAGCTCTTGACCTTTGGCACTTTGATAATTGGTGAAAAAAACAAACCCGCTGTCATCATGCCCCTTTAGTAATACGATACGTGCATGAGGCTTATGACGCTGATCAACTGTGGCCAGTGTCATTGCATTCGGGTCAAGCCCTCCCGTCTCAATCGCATTGTTGATCCACTCTCGAAACAGTTCATTCGGATTGTCGGGGACATCCTGCTCCAGTAGCGGGTCATGTTCATAGTTGCGTCGAATAGAGGCAAGATCCCGGTTCATTGAAGAACTCCTTGGTTTGGATGAAAGCAATGCTCTTTAGTTTACTGCGATCACAATGATTTGGCATGTCATGGGAAACGACACAAGTCAGTGAAAGCTCGTATAGCGCAATGAATCCTTAGACAAAATGCGGCACACTTCCTCTAACGGCTGAAAATTAACGTGAAAGAGGCGAATAAAACATGACTGAGCAGCAAACCTATCGAGTCTGGGATTGGCCTGTCCGTGTTCTGCACTGGGCATTTGTTGTACTGATAGGGCTCTTATGGTGGACCTATGATCAAGGCGATATGGATCAGCATGTGCTCTTGGGCCAGCTTTTACTATGCCTAGTTATTTTTCGATTATTTTGGGGCTTTTGGGGGAGTGCTTCGGCACGGTTTTCACGTTTTATTTATAGCCCGAGAGTTATCTTTAATTATGCCAAGCGTCAGCTCTCTGGGAAAGGCGAGCATTACATTGGACATAACCCTTTAGGTGGCTTAATGGTGCCTGTATTGCTATTAGCCATGCTAGGGCAAGCCGTTTTAGGGCTTTTTAGCACCGATGATATCTTTATCGAAGGGCCGCTTTATTCACTGATTAATCGCGATTTGGCTTCTGAGCTAACTTCAATTCACCGGCAGGGATTTTACTGGCTGTTGGGCCTTATTGGTTTGCACGTGCTGGCCATTATATGGCATAGGTTCAAGGGAGAATCGTTGGTGCCTGCCATGATCACTGGGCGGAAGCGTTTTTCTGCCGATCAGAAGATTGCTGATGAAGCGCGGGTTAAGAGCCCTGGTGGGAGTATTGTTTCGTTCTATCTCCGTTTTTTGATCACACTCTGCTTGGCGGCATCACCCTGGATTATTTTGAATCAGTTATGAGGGAATGGCTGGCACAATTCATTGCCTGATCGTTGCCGATATTGATGATGAACGATGTTAATGACTTAAAAGCCGCAAAGCTGGCGGTGGTGAGCCACAGTTTTAATGAGGCTTTATACCGATGGCAATGCGGCATTGGCAACGCGTTGAGGGAGGGTTAGTCAGCCCTGTAGTCGTCGTGACAGGCCTTACAGTGCCGTGCCGTGGCTTTGAACTGTTGTTTCATGGCATTTTCATCGCCCTGTTGAGCGATTTGATAAAGCTTTTCTGCATCACTGATGTAGCTATTTAACAGTTCATCAAACTCAGCTTTTTCACGCCAAATTTTAGGTAATGCATCAGTATCACCCTCATGGCTTTCGACTGAAAAGCCTGTACGAAGCAAAGGGGCAATTGTGGCTAACACCTTGGCATGCTCTGTAAACGCTGGGGTATTCCAGTCTTGCTCCCCTCGGAGCATGGCGGCCATGCCACCAAACTGAAAACGACCGACCTCAAACACTGATTGACGATATTCGATCGCATCATCAGGTTTCATTTCAGCAAATACTGTGCCACTTGTCGTTATACAAGCTGCAGCGATTAAAGCCGCTTTTTTCCACATGATATCTCCTCCTGAGTCATCTAAAGTCACGGTAGTGCTTTGTTAGGTTTTTACACTATACCGTAATTATGGAATTTATACCCTTTGCTAAGGTGAGGGTATACTCAAAAGCGAAACGTGATCTGCCCGTGACTAAATGTAAATATCTGCAAGCTTCATCAAAGGTCAAACACAATTCCCTGCGGTATGCCACTAGGCAAAATAGATGGGGCTGATATCATGTTTCTATAATGATCGTGTTTCTCACATGACCTGATGCTGTTCAAGCCACAAGGACCCACCTATGGATCTTGCCACACTTCTTGGACTGGTGATTGGTACCGTTCTCATTGCGTTATCGATCGTGACCAGTTCCAACGTTGATATCTACCTTAATCTACCCGGTTTGTTGCTGGTCGTCGGGGGGACTGGCGCATCGGCCTTAATCAAGTTTCGAATTCAAAGTTTTTTTGTCGGACTTAAAGAAGGTTTTGCCACAGCATTCTTTGATCGAAATGACAACCCTCGCGAAATCATTGGATTAGCCAACCGCTTGTCTCGTATTGCAAGACGTAACGGTTTGCTGGGCTTGGAAGATGAGCCTATTCCGAATCCTTTTTTTGCTAAAGGGGTTCAGATGTGTGTTGATGGCAGCGCTCCAGAATTTATCCAGGAAGTGCTGACGAAAGAAATGTATCTGTCTATTTATCGCAAACAAGTGGGTGAGAAGGTCTTCCGGGCCATGGGGGATAGCGCACCAGCCTTCGGGATGATCGGTACTTTGGTCGGTTTGGTTGCCATGTTGAATAACTTGGATGATCCAAGCAAGTTAGGCCCCGGGATGGCGATTGCGTTGCTGACAACCTTCTATGGTGCTTTGATGGCTCAGTTATTTTTCTTGCCAATGGCTGAGAAATTGGCAATGAAAACTGAAGAACTTGAAAACAATATGTCGTTAATTATCGATTCTGTAATGGGTATATATAACGGCATGAACCCTCAGGTTCTGGATGAGCTGTTGGAAACCTACCTGCCTGAATATCAGCGAGGCGGGATTACCATGACAGAAGAAATCGACTGAAGAAGGTTGAAGCCGTATGGCTCAGAGCGAACGTAGACGCAAGAAGAAAAAGTTAGGAGCAAATGGCGCGCCTGAGTGGATGACCACTTTTGCCGATATCATGACGCTCTTGTTAACTTTCTTTGTGTTGATCTTATCCTTTTCAACGATGGATGTTGAGCGCTATAAAAGTATTGCACAAGCACTGCAAAGCTCTTTTGGTCTGCAGGCGATGAATCCGCTTAACATTATTCCTTCTGATAATCCGCCTCGTACGGATAATCTCGTTGATCCGATTAAGCCCAAACCCAATACCGAAGAAGGTGAGGAGCAAGAGAACAAGCAGTTAGAGACATTAGGGAACCGTTTGGAAACCAACTTTGTAGACGAAGTTGAGAAAGGTTTGGTCATCATCGAGCGAGATGAGGATCACATTATCATTCGTTTTCCTGATGATGCTGCCTTTAAGTCGGGGAGTGATTGGCTGGAGCCGCAAATGGTACCGATTATCCAAAAAGTGGCTGATATCGTATCAGATTATGATATGTATACCATTGTGGGGGGCAGTACGGATAACCAGCCTATTAACACTGAGCGTTTTCGTTCCAACTGGGATTTGTCAGCCGCTCGCGCAGTTTCAGTCGCGCATGAGTTGACATGGATGTCAGATTTGAATGAGAAGTATCTCTATGTGGTGGGCAATGGCGATGCACGTCCTATTGCGACCAATGCGACGCCTGAAGGGCGCTCTAAAAACCGCCGTGTTGAAATTATTTTGATGGAACGTGACACCAGTAGCAAACGACAGGTCTTCCAAGGGATTCAGCAGATCCCCACTTATCAGTAGTTTGCTGATTAAAACTGTGCTGTATGGAATGAGGTGACGACTAAGAAGCGGTTATTCGTGATTCCATGCAGCCTCCACAAAAAAGAGCCGTCTAGTGCGGCTCTTTTTTGTTTTCCCAGAGGACCTATGTGCAAGGTATCTTCAATTCTTTATGCAAAGAGCGCCCTAATAAGATCAAAATAGAGCGCTTCATGAAGCCTTGTCTCTTAAGTGCTCGCTTCCCATCGTTTACGAAAGAGTGGTGTCGCTTCATCTTGAGCGGCTTGGTAACGCACAGAGAAGGTGTTCAATCCTTGTAGTGCTTCTTCTGGGTCTTTATCTTCACGGATCGCAAAGCTGGTAAAACCCACACGGCTCATATAATAGAGCTGATCCTGCAATACGTCGCCGATTGCTCGAATTTCTCCTTTGAACTGATAGCGCTCCCTAAGCTGTCGGCAGAGGGTATAACCCCGGCCGTCATTAAAATCCGGGAAGTCGATCGCAATCAAGGTCGCGGATTTTAAACGGTCGGCCAGCTGTTCATTCAGCTCGGTATGACTGGCCAGCCAAGGGGCAGTATAAGGCGCTCCTTGCCACTCATCGACTTGAATCAATACCGGTTGTGTTTCACTCGGTGTCAGTGGCTCGGCTTCGGCATCTCGTTGAATTTGCCAGTTATCGTCGACCAGTTGCCGATCACGAATGATTTTGGGCATAAACACGCTCCTTAAAGGGTTTCTGGCCGATACGTTGATAAGTATCGATAAACTGCTCATCTTCATGACGTTGTTCGACATAGACCTCGAGTAAGTCACTGATCACACGAGGCATATCATCTTGAGCGAAAGAGGGGCCAAGAATTTTGCCCAGACTGGCATTTTCAGTGGCGCTGCCACCCAGTGAGACCTGATAAAACTCCTGGCCTTTTTTATCGACGCCCAGAACACCGATGTGACCGACATGGTGATGACCACAGGCATTCATGCAGCCGGAAATATTAAGATCAATGGCGCCCAGATCATAGAGGTAGTCCAGGTCATCAATTTTGGCCTGAATAGCTTGAGCAATTGGAATTGACTTGGCGTTAGCGAGGCTGCAAAAGTCGCCGCCAGGGCAGCAGATAATATCCTGCAAGGTCCCAATCGTGGGCGATGCCAGCTTGAGTTCGTCCAGTTTTTGCCAGAGTTGATAAAGCTGGTCCTGTCGCACATCGGACAGCACCAGGTTTTGTTCATGAGACACACGCAGCTCACCCAGGCTATACTGGTCAGCTAAATTCGCAACCTGATCCATTTGATCGGATGTAATATCGCCGGGCGCGCGGCTTGGATGTTTCAACGACAGGGTGACCGCGCAGTAGCCCGGTGCTTTGTGAGCCATGACGTTGTTGGTGATGAAGCGAGCAAATGCTTTGTCATGCTGACGTTGATACTCGTAATCTGTCGTATCAATGTCTGTTATGCGTTCCGGTTCTTTGAAAAAGCGATGCGCTTGTTGTAGCGCTTCTTCCGTTAACGTGCTTTCGCCATTGCGTAAGTGCGCCCATTCCTTTTCTGTGCGCTCGCGGAACTCATCTATACCCAGTGCCTTGACCAGAATTTTGATTCTTGCTTTGAACTTGTTGTCTCGACGTCCATATTGGTTATAGACGCGCAGTATTGACTCAAGATAGGTGATGAGGTGTGGCCAGGGGAGGAAGTCTTTGATCATTTCACCGATCATCGGTGTGCGCCCTAAGCCACCACCGACAAAGACGCGAAACCCTAGTTCATTTGCCTCATTACGGCGTAATTCAAGGCCAATATCATGGACACGGATCGCTGCACGGTCATGGGGACCTCCACTGACTGCGATTTTGAATTTGCGCGGTAGAAATGCGAATTCAGGATGCAGTGTTGACCATTGGCGGATCAGCTCGCACCAGGGGCGGGGATCAGCAACTTCATCAGCGGCAATGCCGGCAAAGTGATCTGTGGTGGTGTTACGAATGCAGTTGCCACTGGTTTGGATCGCGTGCATCTGTACTTGAGCCAGTTCAGCGAGAATGTCTGGAATTTTTTCCAGAGCTGGCCAGTTGAACTGAATATTCTGACGTGTTGTGAAATGACCATAATCACGATCATAGTCGCGCCCAATGCTGGCCAGTGCACGCAATTGTGTTGAAGAGAGCATTCCATAAGGGATTGCTACCCGTAGCATCGGTGCATGGCGCTGGATATAAAGACCATTCTGTAGACGTAATGGGCGAAACTCTTCTTCACTCAAGCGACCCGCCAGATAGCGATTTGTCTGATCTCGAAATTGAGCGACACGTTCTTCGACTAGGCGCTGGTCATAATCATCATATTGGTACATGGGGTCAGGGTCCTCCTCTTATCGGCACACTCTAACGCCTGATGCACCAACTTAAAAAGAAATAAAAAAATCATTTTAATAATCTTTAGGAATAAGTGGTGTGATGGCGGCTTATGCAGGTCTTAGCCAGCGTTTTTGCTGCCAAATCAAGGCAAATAATGCTGAATTTAACAGCCGGTAGCCGAGTTGTGTCCACCATACCCCCTCGAGCCCATAGCCCAAGTGTAAACCGACCCACCAAGCTGCGGGCAGAAAGCATAACCACTGTGTGATCAGTTGTAATTGCATGACGCTTCGGTGAGCACCCGCGCCAAGCAATGCCTGATTGAGTACGATAGCGGCAGCATCAAGTGCAATCATGGCGCCGGTGAGCTGTAACGGAAGGCGTCCAAGATCAATCAGGGGTTGTTGATGTAGGAATAGGCTGAGCATTATGTCCGGTGCTAGCAGCATGGGCAGTGCGAGTAATGTTAGGGTGAAAAATGCTACACGCACGACATCCCAACCCCATCGGTGTGCTTCGTTCAGCTGTTGTGCGCCGAGTGCATGCCCCACCAAGGTTGTTGCCGCCATACCTAGCCCAACACCAGGCAATATCAGTAAAAGTGATAAATTAACCAAGACATGGCCGACTGCCACACTGGCGGCGTTGATATGACCCAGAATCCAAAACAGAACGGCATAACCCATGGCAAACATCAGCTGCTGGAACGAATTAGGGGTCGCTAGGCTGATGACGCGCCAGAGCAATCGTTTTTCAGGAACCCATTGAATGGCGTCTACTTGTCGTGCATGCCGCCATGTGGTGATGCTCCAGGAGAGAGCTCCGATCCATACCGAGAGGGTTGTTCCTAAAGCCGCTCCCTCTGTCCCTAGAGCTGGCATACCCGCCCCGCCATAAATGAGCCAGATGGATAATGGAATGTTTAGGGCGTGCATCATCAGGATGATCTTGAAATAAGTACCGGACTGATGAATTCCGTTCCAATAGCCTCTAAAGCATAAGTTCAGTGCAATGGGCAACAAGGTGAGAATGCGAATAGCAAAATAGTCCGCTGAGACCTGTTGTACCGCAGGATTTTGGCTAATCCAGCCGGTGATGAGCATGGCCTGTTGGTGGCCAATGAACATCAACGGTAAGGCAATGATAACCGCGATTATTAGACCGGCAGTGAGTGGCGCGAGCACTGTTCTGAAATGGCGAGCCCCATAACGTCGTGCAACTTGAGATTGGACGCCTGATGACAACCCCATGACGAGTGCGGTTGCCATAAACATGGCATAGCCGCCAACGCCTACACCGGCCAGTGCAATTTCACCTAGAGTCCCGACCAGCGCCGCATCGACGAGGTTGAGCAGGCTTTGGCTGAGCATACCGCCCATAATGGGCAGGGCCAGTTTAAGAATCCGGCGCGTGCGAACGCGCCGGGGAAGTAACCCATATTTCATTATGCCATCACTGGTCTGGCCATGAGTTGTTGAGCATCGAACATCGATTAATCCGGGTCATATCCGAGAATTGGCGCTAACCAGCGTTCCATCGTCGTCATGTCCATGCCTTTACGTAATGAAATGGCCTCGACTTGATCTCGGGTGATTTTGCCCGTGCTGAAATACTTGGATTCTGGATGTGAAAAATACCAACCTGACACCGCGGCGGTAGGATACATGGCGTAACTATCAGTTAATTCGAGCGAGGTGTGTGTGGTTGCATCCAGCAGATCAAATAGCACACTTTTTTCGGTATGATCCGGACAGGCAGGGTATCCCGGTGCCGGTCGAATACCGCGATAACGTTCTCTGATGAGCTCGTCATTGTTCAGTGCTTCATCTGGAGCATAGCCCCAGTAGCTTTTACGCACATATTCATGCATCAGCTCAGCAAAGGCTTCTGCAAGGCGGTCAGCCAGAGCTTTGATCATAATGGCTTGGTAGTCATCACCAGCGGCTTCAAATGCCTTCGCTTTCTCTTCGCAACCGATACCGGCCGTCACTGCGAAGCCTCCAACCCAATCTGGCTGGCTTCCTTTAGGGGCTATGAAATCTGCCAGCGAGAAGCACGTCTGTGTATTTCCTTTGGGGGTTTGTTGCCTGATGTGATGAAGCTGGGCCTTTATCGTCTCTCGAGACTCATCGTGATAAACCTCAATGACGTCGTCATCGACACTATTGGCAGGCCAGAAGCCAATCACTGCGCGAGCCTTAAGCCATTGCTCATCCACAATTTGGCGCAGCATAGTCTGAGCATCGGCAAATAATTGTTGGGCAACCTCACCCACGATTTCATCTTCGAGGATTCTGGGGTACTTGCCTGCCAGATCCCAGCTAATAAAGAAAGGGGTCCAATCGATTCTGTCGATCAGCTTTTCGAGCGGAAAGTCATCAAAGGCTTGAACACCTTTAATGCTGGGCTCTGGGGGCTGATAATTGTTCCAATCAAAACTCGGTTTATGGGCCCGAGCTTGAGCGTAGTTCATTTCCGCTGCTTTCGTCCTGCGCTTGGCATGGCGTTCACGCACGGTGTCATACTCATCTTTGAGTTGTGACAGAAAAGCTGGGCGTTGTGCGTCAGAGAGGAGGTGAGAGACAACACCTACGGTTCTGGAAGCATCAGGAATATAAACAACAGGATGTTCGTAAGTGGGGTCAATCTTGACCGCCGTATGGGCTTTCGAGGTGGTCGCGCCGCCAATCAATAGGGGGAGGTTAAACCCTTGGCGTTGCATTTCCTTACCGACATGAACCATTTCATCTAGTGATGGCGTTATCAATCCAGACAAACCAATAATGTCCGCATTATGGTCTCGGGCCGCTTGGAGAATTTTTTCACAAGGCACCATGACGCCGAGGTCAATCACTTCATAGTTATTACACTGGAGGACAACGCCGACAATATTTTTACCAATGTCGTGAACATCACCTTTGACGGTCGCCATGATGATGCGTCCCTTACTCTGAGAGGCCGAATCTTTCTCGGCTTCAATATAGGGAATCAGATAAGCCACGGCTTGTTTCATGACTCGCGCTGATTTGACCACCTGGGGAAGGAACATTTTTCCTGCCCCGAACAGGTCGCCAACCACATTCATGCCGTCCATGAGTGGCCCTTCTATGACCTGTATGGGTCGTTCAAAGGTATGTCGAGCTTCTTCAACATCGGCTTCGATATGGGCGGTAATCCCTTTTACGAGCGCATGACTAATCCGTTCTGAAACCGGCAAACTGCGCCAGGCATCATCTTCTTTCTGGGCTTGGCTGCTGCCATCGCCGCGATATTGATCGGCAATTTCGAGCAAACGCTCTGTGGCATCGTCGCGACGATTGAGCACCACATCCTCGACACGTTCACGTAATGCTTCGGGCAGGTCGTCATAGACGGCCAATTGCCCTGCATTAACGATCCCCATGGTGAGGCCTGCTTTGATCGCATGGTAAAGAAAGACGGAGTGAATCGCCTCGCGTACCGGGTTATTTCCCCTGAATGAGAAAGAAACGTTCGAGACGCCCCCGGAAATTTGAGCATGAGGCAGGTTGTCACGAATCCAGCGGCAGGATTGGATGAAATCAACGGCATAGTTATTATGCTCTTCGATACCGGTTGCGATAGCAAAGATGTTGGGGTCAAAAATAATATCTTCAGCCGGATAACCGATTTCGTTGACGAGAATGTCGTACGCACGACCACAGATTTGTTGGCGTCGCTCAAATGTATCGGCTTGCCCTTTTTCATCAAAGGCCATGACGATAATGGCGGCACCATAACGTCGACAAAGGTGTGCCTGCTGTCGGAATAAGTCTTCTCCTTCCTTCATGGAAATAGAGTTGACAATGGGTTTGCCCTGCACGCATTTCAGGCCAGCCTCGAGAATGTCCCATTTGGATGAGTCAATCATGATCGGGACGCGGGCAATATCTGGTTCACCTGCGATCAGGTTTAAAAAGCGAACCATCGCATACTGGGAGTCCAGCATGCCCTCATCCATATTGATATCAATGATTTGTGCGCCGTTTTCTACCTGATCTAAAGCGACCTCAAGGGCGGTGGTATAATCTTCTTCTTTAATTAGACGCTTAAATCGAGCTGATCCCGTCACATTGGTGCGTTCACCGACATTAACAAACAGCGAGTCCATCCCGATGTTGAAGGGTTCCAGACCGGATAGACGGCATTGAGGTGTAATGTCGGGCACTTGGCGAGGTGTGATTGGGGCGACAGCTTGAGCCAATGCTGCGATATGTTCAGGCGTTGTGCCGCAGCAGCCCCCCAGAATATTGATGAAACCTGATTCAGCGAATTCTTCGACGATGGCCGCCATTTCATCAGGCGTTTGATCGTACTCACCAAATGCGTTCGGTAACCCGGCATTGGGGTGTACGGAAACAAACGTATCGGCCTTGTGGGATAGCTCTTCTAGATAAGGGCGCAATTCGTCCGCACCTAAAGCACAGTTGAGACCCACAGAAATAGGCTGAGCGTGACGTATTGAGTTCCAGAAGGCTTCTGTCGTTTGGCCTGATAGCGTTCTGCCTGAGGCATCTGTAATTGTGCCGGAGATCATTACCGGGAGTCGTTCGTCCCGTTGTTCAAATACGGTTTCGACCGCAAAAATGGCGGCTTTAGCATTTAAGGTATCGAAGATTGTTTCGATCATGATGATATCGGCACCACCCCGAATCAGGGCTTCAGTGGCTTCGATATAGTTCTCAACTAAGGCGTCAAACGTGACATTTCGCGCACTGGGATCGTTGACATCAGGCGATATAGATGCTGTTCGACTCGTTGGCCCGAGTACGCCAGCAACATAACGGGGCTTGTCTGGTGTGCTATAGGCATCAGCGGCTTCTCGAGCGAGGCGAGCGGCTGTCTCATTAATCTCACTGACGAGCGCTTCCATGCCATAATCGGATTGTGACAGCTGGGTTGCGTTAAACGTATTGGATTCAATGATATCCGCCCCAGCCGCAAGATAATCACAGTGGAGTTGTTTGATGATTTCGGGCTGTGTTAAGACCAGAAGATCGTTGTTACCTTGCAAGTCACTGGCCCAGTCAGCAAAACGCTCACCGCGAAAATCTTGTTCGCTTAGTTTCTGTCGCTGGATCATCGTGCCCATCCCACCATCGAGGATCATGATACGTTGAGCCAGAATCGCTTCAATCGTTTGGAAGGTGGCGGTGGGTGTCATGCAATAAGTCTCCAGCGTCAGGCTTTATAATCAGATGTTATTAAAACTAAACGTCGCGCTATCCATCGTTGGGATACGTGATCATCGGGGACGAAAGTTTAACAGAAATCTTCAGTTGAAAACGGCAATTAAATTCCGACTAAAATACTTGGGTATTGTTCTTTGGCACACCATTCCTTAATATAAGGCGCAAATGACTTAGCTTGCTGGAGATGGTTGTTGCCATGAGCAATATGATTGAATTTACTGAGAGCGCCCAGGTCTACCTGCATGAGCTGCTCAGTAAGCAAGACGCTGACGGGATTGGTGTTCGGGTTTTTGTCACCCAGCCAGGTACGCCTTATGCTGAAACTTGCTTGGCTTATTGTCGTCCAGGTGAGGAAGAAGGTGGCGATGAGCGTTTAGACCTTGAGTACTTTCCTGCTTACTTGGATCACAACAGTTTGCCCTTCTTAGAGGAAGCTGTCGTGGATTTTAATCCAGACCGTATGGGCGGACAGCTGACCATCAAGGCGCCCAATGCCAAGATGCCTAAAGTCAATAAAGATAGCCCGCTCTCGGATCAAATTAATTATATCCTCTACAGTGATATTAATCCGGGGCTTGCCGCTCACGGCGGGGAGATCAAGTTGATCGAACTGACTGAAGACAATGTCGCGGTATTACAATTTGGCGGTGGCTGCCAAGGGTGTTCGGCCGTTGATCTGACCTTAAAGGATGGCGTCGAAAAGACACTATTAGAGCGTTTACCCGAACTCAAAGGCATTCGGGACGTCACCGACCATACCATTACTGAGAATGCCTATTATCAGTAATTGAGCCCCATGGTTTAGCGCAGTATCACAGCGATAAAAAGCCCGACCTTAATGGTTGGGCTTTTTTTGTGGCATTTTTAGATGAAATATCGAGAACGAGCAGCTTTTATCAGGATGAAATACCCATCTTGATGCTGGTGGTTTGACGTTTTGTTAACTATCTTGTTGATTACTCATAATGTTAAAGCGTGACCCTTAAAAGGGATGTGTTATTCTTGCTCATCACGATACTAGGAAAGTCGTGATAACGCGCTATGAGCGTTAATACATCCGAATAACAATACATTCACGGGATGGAGACTACCCATGTCCATGATGAAAAAATCATTGGCTTCTGCTGTTGCAGCTGCAAGCGTTGGTTTAGCGGCAATGACGTTAACGCCAGCGGCCAGTGCGCAGGAATTCATCACAATTGGTACAGGTGGTGTGACCGGTGTTTATTACCCGACTGGGGGGGCTATTTGTCGCCTGGTGAATAAGGGGCGAAAAGAACACGGCATTCGTTGTTCAGTTGAGTCAACGGGTGGGTCCGCCTATAACATCAATACGATTCGTGCAGGTGAGCTGGATCTGGGTGTTGCTCAGTCAGATGTCCAGTATCGAGCTTACAAAGGGGAAGGCGAGTTTGCTGATCAAGGTCCTTATACTGATCTGCGTTCCGTTTTCTCTATGCATCCAGAATCTTTCACAGTTGTGGCCCGCAAAGATGCCAACGTCACCAACTTTGAAGACCTGGCCGGTAAGCGCATGAATATTGGTAACCCTGGCTCTGGTCAGCGTAATACCATGGATGCCTTATTGGAAGCGATGGGTAAAGACAAGTCTATGTTCTCACTGGCTTCTGAGCTGAAAGCTTCAGAGATGGCCAGTGCGCTGTGTGACAATAAAATCGATGCTTTTGTGTATGTGGTCGGCCACCCATCCGGTGCAATTAAAGAAGCGACAACGACTTGTGACAGCACCTTAGTGAATGTTGATAATGATGCGGTTCAAAAGTTGGTCTCTGAGTTGCCTTATTATCGGACATCCACTATTCCTGGGGGCATGTACGCCGGTAATCCCGATGATGTCAAAACTTTCGGTGTGGCGGCAACGATTGTAAGCTCCACAGGGACTTCCGACCGTGTTGTTTATGAAGTGGTTAAATCCGTTTTTGATGAATTTGATACCTTCAAAAAACTACACCCGGCATTTGCTGTACTGAAAAAAGAAGAAATGGTCAGTGCTGGTTTGAGTGCTCCGCTACATGACGGAGCTAAGCGTTACTATCGTGAGGCAGGCCTCTTGGAGGACTGATCACTTTGTCCAAAGAAGGAGCCTCAGTGCTCCTTCTTTGGCTCTCAAAGGGCGTAAGCCCTTTTTTTTGGCCCCAATAAAATCATAACCGTGTCGAATTAGTTTGTACTTTTTCAGACTAATCAAGAATATGGACGGCAAGATTGATGACCGATACCGATACCGATAAAAAAGATATCGCGACTGATGACCAGCTTCAGCAAATGCTGCAGTCGGACAGTGGTGCGCGAACCCCTACAGGGGTCTCAGCCTGGGTGTTATGGGCGGTGCCGCTTGCGTGGTCATTATTTCAGCTGTGGTATGCTTCTCCTTTCTCTCTGATGGCTTCCAGCACGGCCCGCCCGATCCACCTAGCATTTGCGATTTTTCTGGCGTTCTTAGCTTATCCTGCGCTTAAACGCTCTCCACAACGGTATATCCCACTACTGGATTGGGTGTTTGCGGTAGCGGGCGCTTGTGCGGCGCTTTATTTGGTTGTCTTTTACGATGATTTGGCTTCACGGCCTGGTAATCCGATTCTACAGGATTTGATTATGGGCGGGATCGGCATGATCCTGTTGCTTGAAGCCACCCGTCGTGCTTTAGGCCCGCCTTTGATGGTGGTGGCCTTAGTCTTTTTGACTTATACCTTATTCGGCCCTTATTTCCCCGATGTCATTGCCCATCAGGGGGCCAGTGTTCAGAAACTATTGACTCACCAGTGGCTAACCTCTGAAGGGGTGTTTGGGGTTGCCATCGGAGTTTCGGCAAGCTTTGTCTTCCTATTTGTTTTGTTCGGTTCTCTGCTCGAAAAAGCCGGTGCAGGAAATTATTTTATTCAAGTGGCGTTTTCACTCTTGGGCCATATGCGCGGCGGGCCCGCTAAGGCCGCTGTTGTTGCCTCGGGGCTTTCTGGATTGATTTCAGGTTCTTCCATTGCCAATGTGGTGACGACGGGAACCTTCACCATTCCATTGATGAAGCGAGTGGGCTTTCCTGGTACGAAGGCCGGTGCCGTTGAAGTGGCGGCGTCGACTAACGGGCAGTTGACACCGCCGATTATGGGGGCGGCTGCTTTCTTAATGGTGGAATATGTTGGGATTTCCTATTTGGAAGTCATTAAGCATGCCATTCTGCCGGCCTTGATTTCTTATGTGGCCTTGATTTATATCGTGCACCTCGAAGCCTGTAAGCTGGGGATGAAAGGATTACCGCGCCGCGAAGAAGGGGCGACATTACTACAGAAGCTGTTAGTGATGATGACAGCCTTCATCAGTTTGGCCGTACTATCATTAGCGGTGTATTACGGCCTGGGCTGGATACGTGAACCCTTAGGTGTGATGGCTACACCGGTGATTTTCCTGATGCTGGTGGTCGCTTATTTAGGCTTGCTTTGGTATGGCTGCCAGTTCCCTCCTTTGGGTATGGATGATCCTGAGCAAGAAATCCTCGAACTCCCCCCTGTGGGGCAAACCGTTAAGTCGGGCCTGTATTTTCTGCTGCCTGTTGTCGTACTGGTTTGGTGTTTGACGGTTGACCGCATGTCGCCTGGACTGGCGGCTTTTTATGCCACCATGTTCATGATCTTTATTGTAGTGACCCAGCGTCCTCTGATTCGTATGTTCCGTCGAGAAGGCCGTTGGCAGTCAGGTATTCGGGAGTCTGTTCTTGATCTCGCTGATGGCTTGGTGTCCGGTGCGCGGAACATGATCGGGATCGGGGTCGCGACAGCGGCGGCGGGTATTGTTGTCGGTACCGTGACCCTAACGGGGATCGGCCTGGTGATGACCGAGTTTGTGGAGTTCATCTCTGGCGGTAATTTGTTGCTGATGTTGTTTTTTACTGCCGTCATCAGCTTGGTGCTGGGTATGGGGCTGCCGACCACGGCCAACTATATTGTGGTGTCGACGCTGATGGCCCCCGTAATTGTGAATCTCGGGGCCGCTCAGGGGTTGATTGTACCTTTAATTGCCGTTCACCTTTTTGTGTTTTATTTCGGCATTTTGGCAGACGATACACCTCCGGTGGGGCTTGCGGCCTATGCAGCGGCTGCGATTTCCCGATCTGACCCCATTAAAACAGGGGTTCAAGGTTTCACCTATGATATTCGTACCGCGGTACTGCCTTTTATGTTTATCTTCAATACCAATCTATTGCTGATTGATATTGATAGTGTCTTTCATCTGATTACGGTGATTTTTGGGGCTGTGGCCGCCATGTTGATTTTTGCAGCGGCAACGCAAGGCTGGTGGCTAACGAAAAATCGGCTCTGGGAGACGGCGGCTTTATTATTGATCGCCTTCACTTTGTTCCGACCTGGCTTCTGGTGGGATGAACTCTATCCGCCTTTACAGGAAGTTGAAGCGGGTCAGATCGTTCAGTTAGCAGAAGAAGCGCCGAAAGATGCCACATTACGGTTGAGCGTAGAAGGCGAAAACATTGATGGTGATCTGGAACGTAAAATTGTGATGCTGCCTTTGGGTCAGCCAGGCGAGGGTATGGCGAGGTTGAAGTCAGCGGGATTGAACTTGATCATTGAAGGGAATGATGTTGAGGTCGATTATGTTGATTTTGGCTCTCCTGCTCAGGAATTAGGTATTGATTTTGGCTGGAAAGTCCTCGGTATTGAACAAGAAGCCGATCGGCCGGCTAAAGAATGGATGATGATTCCTGCATTGCTATTGCTCGTATTGATCGGATGGTTGCAACGTGCCCGTCGAAACGAGTCTGCTGAGCCCACCGCTGCTTGATCCTTATTCTCGGGGCCGCTCTTAGCGGCTCCGAATGGGATTAAAAGTTATCAGGATGAAGACGATGTTTAAGCATATTTTGTTACCTGTTGATATTACGGACACACAAAATGCAGGCAAGGCGCTGGAAGCCGCCGTTGATCTAGCGCAGCGGCATCAGGCTGAGTTGCATTTGTTCTCAGTGATTCCGGGGTTTGGCTCGCCGATGGTGGCGGGGCATTTCCCTAAGCATGATGTGCAAGCATTATTGAACGAGATCTATCGTGAGCTTGAGCAGTTTGCGAAAGCGAGTGTGCCTGAAGGTATTAAAACCCGTACCCGAGTTGTTGATGGCACGCCACACAAAGAGATTTTGATTGAGGCTGAACGCGTTCATGCCGATCTGATTGTGATGCCAAGTCATGATCAAAAGGCCGTTGAGCGCTTCTTCCTTGGGTCCGTAGCTGCCCGTGTCGTAGAAAGGGCCCATGTTTCAGTGATGGTGATTCGCCCTTAATAGATTAAACGATGAGCTGTCATCTAATATCTGTTATCCAATAAATGGGGGGAAAGTGCCCATATGCCGATGACTGATAGATTGCTCCAGAGCGCTACGCAATGACTCTTTCTCTTTGATCAATTGCGCCTGTTCGGCTTGTAAGTCGTGCAGGCGTTTTTCTTGTCCCTCCCAGCGCGACCACCAGGCGGCTTCTGTTTGTTTCAACTCCTCGTTCTGCTGTTTCAATTGTACCAGCGTCTGTTCTAGATACTGGTGTGACTCTTCCCAATGTTGTTGTTGCTGTTGCCACTGCTGCCTTGAGGCTTGCCATTGCGCCTTTTCATCAGCATATGTGGCCATTGTCTGCTTGTGCTCAGTCTCCAGATGCGCAAGCTGCTGTCGTGCTTGGTCGATCTCTTTGAGCCAGTAGGCCTCTTGCTCAGCTTGGCGTTGACGCTCTTGCTCCAGAGCTTCATCCATGCGCTGTTGAACGGCCTCTAATGCCGCTTGGTGCGCTATTTTGAGTTGTTCAACCTGCGTTTTTTGCTCATCGAGCAAGTTTTCCAGTGTGGTTATTCGTTGCTGCTTTACGTTGGTCTCTTTTAACGCTTGATCACGCTCTGTTCGCAACGTTGCGCGTTGGTCAGTGAGTGTTTTGAGTTCTGCCAGGAGCTCATTGTTTTTCTGGTCCAGCATGATGTTGCGTTCTTCCATATGCAGCGCTTGTGCTTGGGCTTCTTGCTTTTCTATCTGCGCGGCTTCGATCTCTGCATTTGCTGCCTCTCGTTGACTCTCCAGTGCTGCGTAAGCTTCTTCTTGAGCTGCTTTCCATAGTTGGCCTGTGAGCTGTGCCAACCCTGCCGGTAAATCCTGTTCAGCGTGACCTGATGACGGCTGCGATAGGGCTCGCCATTGTTTCAAGTGCTCATTGATTGTCGAGAAGCTGCCTGTGCCCAGTTGATCGCGGATGTTCTGCACGGTGGGAGCGAGGCCGCGGGCACGTAATGCTTCGATGCTGTTGGTGACGTCTTCATATTGGATGCCTCGTCTTGCCATCGTGATGCTCCTGTTATCGCTGGGGTGTCTGTATTGGTCGGCGCCGCTACGGGTTAAGTGTCAGTGTTGATTAAGTGACGTATGAGCCGGTGAATCATGCTGCACCGTGCGGTTACGACCTATCTCGGTGGTGATGTAGAGATATCATAGTGTAATAAGTGTATTACGTAAAATACATTACGATATTTGTACTTTATTCATGATAACTTTTATTATCATGAATTCTTTCATTACAGCTGTTAGAATCCATCGGATACTTAAATGACGAGATCCTTATGGCCAACAACGTCACACTAAAAACGGGGATAGCGCCTCTTGAGGAGCTGGCTCGACAGCTGCCTGAGCCCTTGAGTGGGCGGCGGGGGATTAATCGTTTTTGGGATGGGCCTTGCCAGATTCCTGCGCGAGATGATGTCGAGGCGGTCGAGTCTTGGTTGTCTGAATATGAATCCCGTCCACAGACTTGGCGGGCTTACCGTAAGGAAGCTGAGAGGCTCTTGCTTTGGTGCTGGTTGTCGTGTGGTAAAGCACTTTCCAGTCTGAATCGTGACGATATACGTCAATATATGGCGTTTATGGCGAATCCTCAGCCGTATGCACAGTGGTGTGGACCGCGAGCGTCGAAACGGAGTGGGCAGTGGCGCCCTTTTCAAGGCCCCTTGAGTGATCGCAGTATTCAACAAGCGTGTCGAATATTGAAAAGCCTATTCCAGTACTTGCAGGATGCGGCTTATCTCTCAGGTAACCCATTTGCTTTGGTCAAGTCTAAGCGCCAGTCAACCGAGCCTCATGCCCTACGTGAACGACATTTAGATCAACAAAGCTGGCAAGCGTTGATTGCCTTTCTGAGTGGGCTGAATGTGGGGGAGGGGCGTCGGCGCGAAGCTGAGATCCAGCGTTGGCGATTTATGCTTGCTTTTTGGTACGGTTTAGCGCCCCGAGTGCATGAAGTAGCCGCGGCCAAGATGAATGATCTTTTTGAATGGCGAGGGCGTTGGTGGTGGCGTGTATTGGGTAAAGGGCAGAAATATGCAGAAGTTCCGGTGCCCAATGCCGTGCTAACGGCTTTAGTCGCCTATCGGCGTTATCTGGGGTTGTCGGACTTTCCTGATGCTGATGATCGTTCCCCAATGATTCGCCGACTGAGCGGTATTTCTGGGGTAACACCTAATATGATTTATCGGTCTTTGAAGCGGCTGACAGATGAGGCTTCAGTTGCGATCGAGGATGAGCAGCCCGATGTTGCTAAGCGGCTATCGCGAGCCTCTTCTCATTGGTTTCGGCATACTTCGATTACCCATTATGCTGATGCCGGGATGGAGTTACGCTTTTTAGCTCGGCAGGCTCGTCATGCCAGTTTGGCGACGACACGCCTTTATTTGCATGAAGATGATCAGGATTGGGCGGATCAGCAGGATCGTATGATCTGGCAGATGCCATGGCAGCATGATGAGGCTGGAGAGTGATAGAATACCCACAAGATAAACCGAATGACTGTTGATCAATTAAACTACCGATCAATTAAACCACGGGAGCGGGCATGAGCGCGCAAGACGCACAGCAAGAACTGCTTGATGAATTTGAGTTTTTTGATAACTGGATGGATCGTTATCAATACATTATTGACCTTGGAAAACAGCTTCCAGAGTATCCGGATGAGTGGAAGACAGAGGCGTTTAAAATTGAAGGTTGTCAAAGCCAGGTTTGGATTCGGCCGCAGCGACAAGGCGACTATTTACACTTTGATGCCATTAGTGATGCCGCGATTGTCTCAGGATTAATTGCCATTCTGATGAAAATTTACAATGATCGCACGCCGCAAGATATTCTAGAGACGCCTCCGGATAGCTTTATGCAGGCGCTGGGTTTGGATAAGCACTTAAGCCCGACTCGCAGTAATGGGTTGCATGCCATGATTAAGCGAATTTTCACCATTGCTCAGCTTGAGCAGTAGGCTTAAGCGTACTCTGACCTTTTACTCTGGCTTTACTCTGTCGTGAGTATTCAGGCGAACTTGTTATGGCTGAGTTTTGTTTGCGTGGGCCTTTTTTGCGTGAGCCCTGTCCGAGACCTGATGAACGGGTGGCGTTGAAGTGTTTAGAGGACGTCCTGATGCATCGGTTCCAGGGACCGGATCATAGCCTCCAGGATGCCAAGGATGGCAACGCAGCAAACGCCAAATTGCAAGCCCAGTGCCACGCCAGAAACCTTTATAACGAATGGCCTCAACCGCATATTGAGAGCAGCTGGGGTGGAAGCGGCACCTGGGTGCAAGCATTGGGCTGATCCATTTTTGATATTGGCGGATCAGCCAAAGTGTCATTTTTTGCGCTGGATTGACGCGTTTCATCACGGGTTGCCATACAAGGTGTTTGGATCAACTAAAGGTGATTGATCGACTTCTGCATGGGTTTCAGTGAGTGCGACATAGAAACAGTCTCGTCGCCCCGTGTGACAAGCGGCACCTTGTTGATCGACTTTGAGTAATAAAGTATCGCCATCACAATCGGTGTGAATTGAGTATAGTTGCTGAACTTGGCCTGAGCTCTCGCCCTTGCGCCAGAGTCGGTTGCGAGAACGTGACCAATAACAAGCGCGGCGCTCTTGAATGCTCGTTTCAAGTGCTTCTCGGTTCATCCAGGCCATCATCAAGACCTCACCGGTATCATGCTGCTGTGCAATCGCAGGGATAAGACCGGCTTCATTAAATGCGAGAGCATCAAGCGCTTCTTCGAGTGGTCGCTGGGTACCTGTCTCAGCGCTTTCGAGTGCCTGCCAAAATGGCGTGGAGCTGCCCATTATTTCTCCCGTTTGATCAAGTGCGTTATGAACCAAGTTTCAAGGTATCGATGCTAAGCTTCTGAGCATTCAAGCTGAATATCATTACAACTCACGGTCTTGATGGTGAGTGTTTTGATGAGCGTCTTGGCGAGTGTTTTGGTGTAAACGTAGATGCTGCCTCTTTTGCCATAGCCAGCGGATCATCAAAGCGAATAAGTAACCGGCACCCGCTAAGACCACAATACTGGCTCCAGCGGGCAGGTCGGGTTCCCACGAGAGCATCAGTCCGCCTGTTGTAAAGCCGGCACCCAACAGCGTCGCCAACCCCATCATCTTAATTAAGCTGCTGCAAAAATGGCTGGCGATAGCCGCAGGCAAGGTTAAAAGGGCGATCACCATAATCAATCCGACAACTTGAAGCAGTAGCACGACGGTTAAAGCGACCATGCATAATAATAAGATATAGAAGAGTGTGACGGGGATACCGCGTAAGCGCGCATACTCTTCGTCAAAGGCAACCGCCTCCAGGCTCTTGTAAAACGCCAGTACCGCGGCAATTAAAATGCCGTCGATCAGCGCCATTAACCAAAGCTGAGTGCTTCCGACTAATAGGATATTGCCAAACAAGTAGCTCATTAAGTTGACTTGATAGCCTTGCGTTTGGCTAATGCAAAGAATCCCTGTGGCCATGCCAATGGCCCACATGGCTGAGATGACCGTATCCTGACGTGATTGCCAGTGTAAGCTAACCCAAGCAATCAACAAGGCGCAAACGAGTGCTGAGATAACTGCACCGACCATGGGATCTGAATGGAAGTAGACGGCAACCCCCATTCCACCCAGCACCATGTGAGCTAATCCGCCAGCGAGGTAAGCTATTCGCTTGACGACAACAAGGCTGCCAACTAAACCGCAAGCGACACTGGCTAATAATCCAGCGGCCAAGGCCATTTGTAAAAAACTGTGTTGGCCTAAGGCCGTGATAAAGCTACTCATAAACTCCGGCATCAGGCTGTCTCTTGAGCAAAGCGGCTCACTCGAACCGGGTGGCCGTACATATGTTCAATGAGTTCGGGGGTGATTTGAGTACTGTTATGGCAATGCAGGCTTCGGTTAACACAAGCGATTCGGGAAACATAATGACTGACAAAGCCTAAGTCATGTGAAACGACGACAATTGTCATTCTCTGGTTTAATTGCCTGAAAAGCTGAAACAGATCTTCTTCCATCTGTACATCAATGTTGGCAGTAGGTTCATCAAGCAGTAATAGTTGAGGATTGCCTGCCAGAGCGCGAGCGATAAAAACACGCTGCCGCTGTCCACCTGATAAGTCTTCAAGCCGACGTTTGCGAAGCGGGATTAACCCTGTCTCTTCAAGAATAGGTTCGATTGCGGTGCGATCGTTTTTTTTCCAGAACCCAAGCCGATTGCCTGGGCCGAGGCGGCCCATTAAAACGGCTTCTTCGACCGTCATGGGAAAGTCGACTGGAAACTTTAAAGCCTGGGGGACATAACCAATAGCACGCCTGGCTTGATGGGGCGATTGATTCAGTACAGTGATTTTTCCTCGTCGGGGTTGGATGAGGCCCAAAATAAGGCGGAATAAGGTTGTCTTGCCTCCGCCATTTGGCCCCACCATACCCAGAAACTCACCCTGGTGAACGTTCAAATTGACGTCATGGAGAACCGTTTGACCTTGATAATCAAAGTCAAGGTTCTGAATATTAATCACCGGGGTTTGCATACAGTCTCTTTTTATCACTCTGTCGCTTTATCACTGAGGCCTAGTCGGGCTTATTCACTATGATGAACTGAATCAATCGCCAGTTGCGTTTTATATTACTGACCCTGTGACTCATGACTCAATACTTCGCCAATCTGTGCCCAGGTTTTGGGGAGATCATAGGCGAGGGGGTCAACCTGAATAATCTTGGCGTTCAGCTGTTCCGCCACGCGTTGAGCTGTCGCTTTGCTCATCTGGGGTTGCACTAAAATGAGTTTCACTTTGGCTTGTTTTGCTTTATCGGTTAATTCTGCAAGTTGTCGAGGTGTCGGCTCGTGCCCACCCAGCTCAATAGGCCATTGCTTCAGATTGTAGCGGTCAGTGAGGTAACCCCAGGAAGGGTGGAATACTAACACGGGACTCCCTGCCAACGGGGTCAATTGCTGAGTAAGCATTTGATCCGCGTGCTCAAATTGCTGTTTTAATTGAGCTAGTCCGCGATCATACGCCTCGCGGTGTGCGGGGTCTAGCTGTACCAATCCATCGTGGATATCGATGGCTTGCTGAATAGCAAAACGTGGGTTCATCCAGATATGAGGGTCTGGTAATCCCGCATGATGGTGGTGATGATGATCGTGGTCGTGGTCGTGGTCGTGGTCGTGGTCGTGGTCGTGGTCGTGGTCGTGGTCGTGGTCGCTATCTTCATCCCAATCCGCAACGGCACCCTCAATGTTGCGGACTTGAATGCCTTTGCGCAAATCATCTATTTGCATGTCTTCGTTAATGGCTTTGATACGGCTTAGCCAGCCATCTTCAAACTCCATACCTGCGCGAAAGTAGACATTCGCCTTCTCTAATGAGGCCATTTGACGGGGTGTCGGTTCGAATAGGTGAGGGTCTTGTCCGGGGGGCACCAGCGCGGTGACATGAGCGAGATCGCCAGCGATCTGTTCGGCCATATATTGGTGAGGGGCAATACTGACAAAAACCTCAAGAGGGTCGTGAGCCCAGCTAAGTTGCGGAAGGCCCAGCGTCAAAGTACTGGCGATCGCAATGTGCATTGCTCCCGTTTTAAGTCTTTCGATCCAGTGTGTTGCTTGTTTTTGCATTAGGGCTTCCTCACCGTGATAAAGCGATCAATAGTAAAACGAAAACGTAATTTTGAACTCATATGTTATAACGTAACACTTGGTGTGCCAAGCCTGAGCTGCATCTGCGAATCGTCTCGTTATTGCGCATGCTTAATCCGGTGCAAGCGATTGGGCGTTTTATACCGTTGTGTTTTATATCACTGTTTGTATCGGTGAAAGATTTGAACTGCTGAAAGGTCATTCGTCATGATCGCCGAGCGATGATGACTCGGCGATGAAAGCGGGGGCTGGTAGCGGATATATACTGTCAGTACTTCTGATCAGTGATCTTGTTCTGGCTGCTCTTGCTGCTCTTGCTCTGACTGCTGACAAACATGACACAAGCCATGAAGCTCGATCGTTTTTCTGCGTGTGGCAAAACCAAAATCTTCAGCCACACGATCAAGGTGGATGTTGATTGAGTGGTCATGAACCTCTTGAACATCGCCGCACTCATCACAGATCAATAACTGGAAAGCTTGAACGTGATGAGGGCAGCTACAGCTCACATATGCATTAAGTGATTCAATTCGATGAATCAATCCATGTGCCATCAAAAAATCAAGCGCACGATAAATGGTGGGTGGGCGTGCTGAAGGGTTCTCCCGTGTTAGAAGATCCAGTATGTCATAAGCTTTCGCGCCACCAGGCATATCCGCAATAAGCTCCAACACGCGTTTGCGTGTAGGGGTGAGTCTGAGGCCGGAAGTCTGGCAGAGTTGCTCGGCTTGTTGAATCAACGTTGTCACGTGGTCAGTCATTCAGCTTATGTCCCGCTGTAAGATAGAGGCAATCTCTCATATGGCGCCATCTTATACTGTCGCGACAGGAAGCTCAAAAGCCACCTCTGGCGTGCTGAATTGTTTTTGAGCCCAAGCTACTCGATCCGCCGCATCGGGACGATCAGGTGTTTCTTCGTCCAATGATTCAACCAAGGCCAGCCGTGGTTTTAAACCACACCCGTTAGCCAGTTGAATGGCAAGGCCGGGTCGAGCATTGAGTTCTAACAGTTGTGGGCCATAATCTTTATCAAGCACTAAATCAGCGCCCAGATAGCCTAGGCCCGCCATGTCGTAACAGCTAGCGGCCAAGGTCAGCAGATGTTGCCAGTCAGGAATGATCAGTTCGCTTAATGCCTGACCTGTGTCTGGGTGTTCCATCACCGGGCGGTCGTGCTGTACGGCCCGCGTTGCCTTGCCGCTCGCAAGATCCAGGCCCACCCCAATAGCGCCCTGATGCAAGTTGGCTTTACCGTCGGATGATTTTGTCGAAAGACGCATCATGGCCATGACAGGGTAACCTTTGAAGACAATCACGCGAATGTCAGGCACTCCCTCAAAGGTGAAATCGCTATAAGCGGGATCAAAGTTAATCAAGCGCTCTATGATGGCGACGTCAGGACTGCCGCCAAGACTGTAAAGCCCTGAGATCAGATTCGAAAGGTGACGTTCAACGCGTGAGCGGTCAATCCATTCGCCGCTCGCTTTTTGATAGCGTTCACCATCATGCTGCTGAATCACTAAGATCCCTTTGCCACCGCTGCCTTTGGACGGTTTGATGGCAAACCCGCCTTGGGCGGGTTGCACTTCAGCTAATCGTTTGATTTCACCGTGGCTTCGGATGACGCCCAAAAGCTCGGGCGTATTGATCCGATAGCGTTCAGCTAAAAGCTTAGTTTTGAGTTTGTCATCAACACGGGGATATAAGTGGCGCGAGTTATATCGATTGATATAACTAATATTGCGCTCATTAAGCCCCATGACGCCTTTGTCACGCAGAGGGCGACTCCATTGTTGCAGGATATCAACGAATTTCATCAATCATTGTTCCTTAAGGGCGCGAAACGGCGGAGTTCACTTAAACGGTAACCGGTGTAACTGCCTAGCATTAAGATTAAAGCGAGGACAATCAGCTGTAATCCCAGGAAGTTAAACATCCAGTAACGCATCACTGACAAATCCATTGCGGCCCAGGCCAAGGTGGCGGTCATCAGACTGCCAAACCCTTGTACCAACACTTCATGAGGCCCTTCTTCTTCCCACAAAATGGACATACGCTCAATCGTCCAGGCGAGGATGATCATGGGGAAAAAGGTCATTTTCAGACCGCTTTCGATGTCGAGATGAAAGCTCAGTACCGAGAAGAGCGACACCAGCCCCACCACGCAGACGATGACAGCAGAGACGCGTGCGACAAGCAGCAAATTCAAGTTGGCGAGCGTCTGACGCAACAGCAAGCCCGCGCCAACCACCAGCAGAAAAGTGATAAGGCCCGTCAAAATGCTCATTTGTAAGAAGGCGAGGGCAATCAACACCGGCATGAAAGTGCCCGATGTTTTGAGGCCAACGAGCACCCTTAAGGCGACAACAATCAAGGCTCCTAGGGGAAGCAATAATAGTGTCTTAAACACTGATTGCTCTGCGATGGGTAAGCTGTGAATCGAGAGGCTTAGCAATGCATCAGACGCCATGCGCGTATTGCTACTGGCCGTCGCAGGCTCGCTAGTTTTCAGCATTGAGAAGGTGACTGAAGAATTCTTGCCTCCGACCACTTCTAAAACAGGGCCACCTAGCTGTTCCCAAAGCAACAAAGGTACTTTGGCATCACTACCTGATGTCGTTGCAGAGGGCTGAGAGCTCGATGGATCAAATAAGCGCCACTCATTGCCGGAAAATACTTGCACCAGAGACTGTACTGGTTGACGTCGACGGCCATCTTCTAAGCGCAGGCCATGAACTTCGCGGGCGTGGAAGTCGGCCTGATTCAGTAAGCGAAGCATGGCTTCGACAGGCGAGAGCTCGCTCAGTAATAGACGGGCATTCTGATTGTCTGGATTCTGTAATCGCTGAGCCAATGCTCTTGCGAAACTGAAGGGGTCAGATGAAACCTGATAAGCAGAAGCCAATAGTTGAGCGGCGGCTGTTTTGAGCGGTGTGCTCCAGACCACAGGTCGAATCTCTGGCGGCTCACCTAGCTGAGGAATACGCCGCTGGGGGTCGACACGAAACTGGGCCCGATAATAGAGCAGTTGACTCCCTTGGCCATTACGCAATGTCCAGTCGGCATAGCGTTGGCGTCCTTCATCAAATCCAAGACCATACCCTGGCGATGCCGTATGTTCCGACTGCAGAATGAATCCAGGTTGAGAGGCGGGGAGTGCCAGCTTGACATGAACAGGCCCACCGGTAGCGTCAAACTCGACACGAGCTTCGACATCCCAAAGCTCCTGACGGGTATCCGGCCACCAAGCAATGCCGTGAATATAGTGTCGATATAGGGTGTACGCCGTACCCGCAACCAATAGAAATACGATAATCCATTTTAAGAGCGACTTGGGTCGCTTGGCATGGATTTGTTCAGGCTTCATGCCGAGTTCCCCGATTAGTCATTATTTTGAGTCTCAGAAGCGTTTTTCTTGGCCGCTTGAGCGGTGTCAATCTGAGGGCGTGGCTGTATGTATTCTTGAGAGACATCGATTAAGGCAAGATCCAGCATAAAACGGCGTCCTAATAATACTGGATAGGTCATATCGCCACGGTCTGTCAGCGTAAACGCTACATTTTGACTTAACGTCCCCAGCTGTATCGGTAATTTGACGACCGGACGTTTTTCAACACCGCTGGCTTGTCGAATACGAATATAGTGATCCAGAGGTGCTTCAATTTTCACTGTCTGCCGAGGAGATTTATCATCGTCTTCAGCGTCATCTGAGGTGGCTTCATCGCCACGCGCAACCGCTTCTTCGTCAGCATCATTAGGTAAGGGCAGATCAAACTGTATCCAGGTATCGCCATCACGCTCAAACGTTGTAATGTCGATGGCATGTAATGATGCGGTATTGGCACCAGAGTCAATGCGTGCACGGAGCACAACGCTTTGCTGTGGTAACGCAATCCACTCCGCGCGGCCTAACAGTAATTTGCCTTGGGGCATATCATCGGTTGCACTTTGGACGAGTTGGCTCGTCGCTGATGGGTCTTCTCCTGCCGCGGCGAGTTGCTGCTGTGTTTTTAATGAGCGCATCGCCATATTGAGCTGGCGTCTGATACGCTCATCCAGCGCTTCAGGTAGGTTCTCGAGTTGATGTTCAATTTGAGTCAAGCGTTCTTCGGCATCTTTTGTCATCTGCCTTGATTTCAGCTCTTCACTCAATTTGGAGACAAGGTGCTTGTCACGTTGATCGAGCTGTTGAGACAGTTCTTCAGCTGATACGGATGGGCGCGTTTGATTCAGGCAGCCACTCAGTAATGCTGGAGCCAGAGTGGCCATTAAGCACCAGCGCAAAGCGTTGCGTTGGACCGATCGCATAGACAAGAACCTCCGTTAGACATGGATGCGGTGTATTCTAACGGCATCAGTGTATTTATGAGAGTGTCTCTTGAAAAAGACAATTTAATACATCTTAAAAACCGCTGAAAAGCGAGGGCTCTAAAGGCACTGAAAGGAAGGAGGGAAAAGAGGTGCAAGAACAATAAAACAATTATACAGGATGTTCTACTGAGTCTGCATTTAACATAATATGAATTATCGGTCTTTTGGGGTAGCTTATGGGGGGTTAACAGTGTCAGCGTGATTTTTGATATAGCGCTTGTGATATGTCGTTGTGGTGTATAAGTTCATCTGGTGTGTCATTAGATAGACAACCGATGGGGATATTAAAAGTGAAAAGTTGGCATATCGCGTGTGGGCTCTTATTCGTTGGCCTTGTGGGGTGCTCCAGTCCTGAGGTTCGTGATTATGAGAACACCACTCCCCAGTTTGATATTCAATCCTATTTTGCAGGTCAAACCTGGGCATCAGGGATGGTACAGGATTTTTCTGGAGAAGTGACTCGGCGCTTTACTGTCTCTATTGAAGGGCATACAGATGCCAAGGGCCACTTCATCATGGATGAGCATTTTCAATATGCCAATGGTGAAACGAGCCAACGAGTATGGACTTTTAAACCTGTCGATGAGCATTGCTTTGAAGGGTCTGCTGCCGATGTGATCGGCACCGCCTATGCTTGCCAGTACGGTCATGCGGTTCATATGAATTATGACTTGAGTGTGGAGCTAGACAAGGGTGATTATTGGACTTTTGCGATCGAAGATTGGTTGTACTTGCAGCCTGATGGCACTGTCTTGAACCGGTCGACTATGCGCAAGTGGGGATTTTCAGTCGGCTCTATTACGATTAGTTTTAGCAAGCAGGCACCTCGCACCGCTGGCAGCGAATAACGCAATGCTGCCTATAACCAAATGCAACCCAAATCGTCCTTAGACCATTTGGGTTGCATCCATAATCTATCCCGGCCTGCTTATTGGCTTAGGCCCTATTCGCCTTGGCGTTATGACTGCTCATCAGCAGGAGCATAAGAGCCATCTTCTCGGTGAATTTCTTTACCCGTTAAGGCTGGATAGAAAACACAAGCCACAGTCATTGTCTTGTCTTTACTGGCACGTAATAAATGTTGGTCGTGCTTATCCAAGACATAAACATCGCCTGGTTTGATCGGCCAGACTTTGCCATCTGCAACAGTCTCGACCTCGCCTTCTCCTTCAATACAGTACACCGTTTCTAAGTGGTGTTTGTAATGAATGGGCGTTTCAGTGCCGGCAAAGATGCGTGTGATATGGAATGAGTGATTCATTCCGTCTTCAGCAAGTACCAGGCGTGTGCTATCCCAGTTGCCATTTTCGGCCGTGACCAAACGATCTGTTTTACGACACTCTTCCAGGTTTCGAACAAACACAGGCTACTCCTTATGCTAATCAATAGCCTTCTATTCATTTGTATCAGGGTGATCATGAGTGGATCACCCTGATGCCTCACACCTTACAGCCTTTATGCTTCATGCCCTACAACACAACATACTTTACATTCTACAACTTAGTAAAATATCAGGCATTTGCCGCCATTTTGTGTTCTGTTGAATGCTGTGCAATCAGCTTTTCAACTGCCCGAGAAACAATGTCCAGGCCTTGGGTCAGTTCTTCTTCAGTAATCGTCAATGGGCACAAGCACTTCACGACCTCGCCCTCTGGGCCAGAGGTTTCAATCACTAGACCATTTTCAAAGCACTCTGAGGTAATGCTGTCGGCCATCTCACCATTAGGGAAGGCAAGACCGCGCATCAAACCACGTCCCCGTGTTGAGGTTTTGATACCAACCTCCGCCAGCAGATGAGACAGTTTCTTAAACCGTTGCTCAACCAGCATTCCTTTACGCGTAATCTCATTGGCTAGGGCATCATCCTGCCAGTATTCACGAATAGCCGCAGCCGCTGTGACAAAGGCCAAGTTGTGGCCACGGAAAGTACCGTTATATTGGCCGGGCTTCCACTGGTCCAGCTCAGGACGCATCAATACCATGGCAAACGGTAAACCATATCCTGATAGCGACTTGGAACAAGTGACGATATCAGGTTTGATCCCCGCATGTTCGAAGCTGAAAAACTTACCGGTACGACCACAGCCTGCTTGGATATCATCGACAATTAATAAGATTTCATGGGCGCGGCAAATCTTCTCAAGGCGTTGTAACCATTTAATGGAAGAAGCAGTAATCCCCCCTTCTCCTTGCACCGTTTCAACAATGACGGCTGCCGGAAAATCAATACCGCTTGAAGCATCGTTGAGGACCTTTTCCATGTAGTCCAGGGTATCGACGTCTTCTCCCATATACCCATCATAAGGCAGGAAGCTTGACCCCTGAGTCGGCAGGCCAGCAGCTTCGCGGAACTTACTATTCCCTGTTGTGGCCAGTGCCCCCATGGTGACGCCATGGAAACCATTCGTGAAGGTAATGATATTGGTTCGTCCGGTTGCCTTACGCGCAAGACGTAGAGCGGCTTCGACAGCATTTGTGCCTGTTGGCCCAGGGAACTGAACTTTGTATTCAAGGCCACGTGGCTGCAGAATAATGCTTTCAAACGTCTCTAAAAATTCACGCTTAGCCTTAGTGAAGAAATCCAAACCATGGGTGATCCCGTCATCCATAATATAGTCGACGAGGGCCTTTTTCAGACGAGGATTGTTGTGACCATAGTTGAGCGTGCCAGCACCGGCCAGAAAGTCAATGTACTCAGTGCCTGATTCGGTATAGAGCTTGGCGCCTTTGGCTCGGTTAAAGACAACAGGAAAGGAGCGAGAATATGTGCGAACTTCTGATTCAAGACGTTCCAGCGTATGGGTGTTCATTGATTTCACCTCGGCTGCTTAATAAGTAAAGAGTTGACGTATCAGCTCAAACAAAAGTTAAAGGAACAAAAAGGAGTCGATTAAAGACTCTTAACTAGGCAAAGGCTTCAAAAGGACCAATGCGGACTAATTGTTCCGGGGAGTGCTCGCCACCTAGTTGGTCTGTTGTAAAGAACGTTTCCCCTTCTAATCCTGCTTTGCGATCCCGAGCAAAGGCTTTAAATAATGCCCAAGACGCTTCGTTATCTGGGGTGATCGTCGTCTCTAAGTGCTTGATACCTTGGCATGCACGACGATCCAGTACGGCATCAATCATTTTTCGAGCCATTCCCTGACCTCTCAGTGCCTGACCTACTGCAACCTGCCACAAGAAATAAGTGTCCGACGCTCCCGGCTTAATGTAACCCGAGACAAAACCTGCAACTTCGCCGTCGATTTCTGCAACGAGGCAGGTGTCTGCGAAATGTGTGCATTGCAGCAAATAAAGATAGGTCGAGTTCAAGTCCAGTGGTGGACACTGTTCGATGAGTTGGTGAATTTGAGCACCGTCATCGACTGTCGGGTGACGCAAAACTGGCATCTTGGTTTCCATAAACTCTTTCTTCGTTATCGAATTCGCAAATAATGATAACTTAAAATTATGATTCTGCAAACCCCAAATTATTCATCAACATTAAAAGCATAATTTTTTATTATGTGTATAAGTTGACGAGAAAATGAAAGGGTTATGACGTTTTCATAACGTCTGGGAAAATGCATTGAAAAATATCATTAAGGTAAGCTTTTTCGTGAATGTTTCGTGAATATGTAGCTTTCAGGGGAGTATGGGGGCGTAAAAAAACCGGCGTTTTACGCCGGTCTTTAAGGTTTCAAAGTGAAGTTTTCAGACTAGCGTCGAGTCAGTGAACGCAAAGTCACAAATTCTTCCGCCGCAGTTGGATGGATGCCTACTGTGGCATCAAAGTCTGCTTTGGTTAGCTTGGCTTTTACCGCGATGGCTAAGCCCTGAATGATTTCTCCAGCATCAGGGCCTACCATATGAGCGCCAATGACTTGGTCTGACGCCTCATCAACGATGAGTTTCATCAAGCTTTTCTCTGGGTTATTGGCCAGAGTGTTGCGCATGGGGCGGAAACGACTGACATAAACACGAATATTATCGTAGCGGGCTCGGGCCTCTTCTTCAGAAAGACCGACAGTGGCAATATTTGGCTGGCAGAACACGGCTGTGGCAATGTTGTCATAATCCATGACCTTAAGCGTTTCGCCGCTAAAGAGATTGTGAGTGAGCACCATGGCCTCTTCAAGGGCCACAGGGGTCAGCTGAGGACCGCCTGTGACATCCCCTAAGGCATAAATACTGGGAATGTTGGTGCAGAAAGTAGCGTCGACCCGAATATTGCCTTCCGCATCGTACTCAACGCCGACCTCTTCCAGCCCCAGGTTCTGTGTGTTAGGTCGTCGACCTGTTGCGCATAGCACCGCATCGACTTCCAGTGTATGACCGCTGGATAGCGTGACTTGGTAACTTTCCCCTTTGGGGGTAATGCGCTCAATAGTGTCGTTAAAATGGAGTTTCATCCCTTTTTGATCAAGTTGTTCATGGACAAATTCACGAACTTCTTGATCAAACCCCCTCAGGAAAAGGTCGCCTCGATACACTAGGTGACTTTCGGCGCCAAGACCGGCAAAAATGGAAGCAAACTCGACGGCGATATAGCCACCGCCATAGACAAGGAAGCGCTTTGGAAAAGTCTCGAGATCAAAGACTTCGTTCGAGGTTAGGCAATGTTCTGCACCTTCAAACTCAGGAATGAAAGGCCAGCCCCCTGTGGCGATTAAAATACGTTCTGCCGTGTAGGTGTGATCGCCAACGGTCACTTGATTGGGGCCGGTTAAGCGACCCCGTCCCTCTATACGCTCAACCCCGCTGTTAGTCAGCAAGTTGTTGTAGATGCCATTGAGCCGCTTAATTTCTGCTGCACGATTGTCTCGCAATGTGGGCCAATGAAAGCTGACATCGCCGATTTTCCAGCCATAACCTGCCGCATCATGCAGGTCTTCAGCAAAGTGTGCACCATAGGCGTAGAGTTTTTTGGGCACGCAGCCAACATTGACGCAAGTGCCGCCCCAGTAACGATCTTCAATAATCCCGACGCGTACCCCTTCATGTGAAGCCGCCATTCGTGCCGCTCTAACGCCCCCTGAGCCTGCGCCGACGACCAGTAAGTCGTAATCATAAGTTTGCATCGGAACTCCTTCGGATTAAAAATATCGTATATCTCAAGCTATTGATTGGCAGGACAGTGTCTATTCAGCGATCCTGCAAAATGTGTCTGTATGTCATTGCGCGCAAACGCTACACTAGTGTTCATGATGCCACTAAAAACATCATGATGTCTTTGACTGCTTCAGGATTTTAATGACGACCCATGTGCGATATTGACCAGCTATTTAAACAAAACCGGGAGTGGGCCGCGCAGATCTCAGCCCAGGATCCGGACTTCTTTCATCGCCTCTCTCAACAGCAAAATCCAGATTTCTTCTGGATCGGTTGCTCTGATAGCCGTGTTCCCGCGAACCAGATTACTGGCCTAGAACCCGGCGAGGTATTTGTTCATCGTAATGTGGCGAATATCGTTCACCATAATGATATGAATGTGCTGTCATCTTTACAGTTTGCCGTCGATGTATTGAAGGTCGAGCATGTCATGATTGTAGGCCATTACGATTGCGGAGGTGTCCGTTCGGCTTTATCTAACAGTCAGTATGGTTTAGTCGATTATTGGATAAATTCCATCCGCGACCTCTATCTTCTTCATCAGAAGTCATTGGAAAAGATGGACTTTGATGATCAGGTCGACCGAATGTGTGAGTTGAACGTGATGGCTCAAGTGGCGAATGTTTGCCGTAACAAGATTGTTCAACGTGCTTGGGCAAGAGATCAGAAGTTGAGCATTCACGGGTTTTGCTATGGCCTAAAAGATGGGCTGTTGAAAAATCTGGATGTATCCGTTTCCAGCGTAGAAGAAGTGCCCGCTGTTTATCGTTTTGATCCGGTACTTAGCCAGGCCTCCCCCACTGAGGATTAAGTGCTGCCATAGGATTAGAATGATGCTGTATCGAGCCCGCTACTGGTCTACGGCCTTTAGCGGGTTTTAAATAGCCGGTGACATTGACGGCAACTTTTCGCCGTGACATCGATCATATCAGCAGCTTGATTCAAACTTCCGAAGCGCAGTTCCTCATCAATACGCCCCATTCGATCCAAGAATTCATTGAGCTCACGTTTGAAGTGTGTTGATTCGGTCCATACTTCAGGAGCTGCATGGCTTTCTTGAACGCGCCCAGCAGCGGTTGCCGGCTGCGTGAATAAGACAGGAAGGAAGTTGGAGAGCTGGACTAAGCGTTGAGCATCTGATTGGGCTTGTTGAAGATCAGTGGTGCGCTGATTGACGACGTTAAAGCGCAATTGCTTAAACGTTTTTTCGATGGCTTCAAACACCTGCTGCCGCTTGGCAACAATTTCACTGGGACTTAATTCTGCCAATGTTTGGGCTTGTACAGGCCCCGCCAACAGGAATACAGCGGCCATGAGCAGTAAGGCCACAAGGCTTGACTTGAGTGTTTGGCATAGTGGTTGCATTGATGAGCGCAGTACCTTCGAAATAGCATTAATGCTTGCCATGCAGATGTTTGCCATGTGTTAGTTGACTCGTTTTAGCTTGATATCCCATAAAATAGTGGGGTTCAAATGAGGAATGGCGTCTCGTGGTAAAGATTCTACAACAGCGTAACGTTCAAGGCTGGTATCCCGTTCACGAGGTCGCATATAAAGCTCCCCCTTGGGGTCTTTGACACTGACAACAACCGGAGCACGAGTGTCCTGGGTACGTTGAGTCACGACTGCTGTCTCTTTACTTTTCAGTTTGACACAAGCCCCGGGTGGATAGATCCCGAGTTCATTTAAAAAAATCATGGTCAACTTGGGGTCAAATTGGGCTCCGCGCTGTTTGAATAAAGCACGGAGACTTTGCTGTGCACTCAACCCAGGCCGATAGGGACGACTAGAGACCAGGGCCGAGTATACATCACCCAGCGCAATGACCCTCGCTTCTGCGCGTATCTGACGTCCTTTTAATCCCTTCGGATAACCACTGCCATCAATTTTTTCATGGTGCTGAAGAACAACTTCTAACCATAATGGATCGGTTACGCCTGCTTTTTCCAGGAGTTTGACACTTTGGATCGGGTGTCTATTAACCAGTTCGCGCTGTTTAGGCGTTAAAGGCTTGCGCTGACGGTTCAATTGCAGCTGATAAGCATTCATACCCACGTTTTGTGTGAGTGCTGCAGCCAACATGGGCAATTGATAGCGTTGTGGGATATTCAGCTTTTTCGCAATGAGGGCTGAGATAATCGCCACATGTAGCGGATGCTGAACAATATAAGGCTGCCGACTGTTTAAATGCACTGCGCCTAGTAATGCATCGCCATTGAGCTTACAAAGTCCTTGAATTTGCGAAACCAGTTCGTAACAGCGTCGCTCGATACTGCCGGGCTTGGGCTGCTCTTCGTGATCCAGTGTGACAAATATATCGGCGAGGGCATAACAGAACTCGTCGAGTTCCGTAAAAGGGTTAGTGTCATGAGCATAACGCACGGGTTGAGGCAGATGAGCATCTTCTTCCGCTTGCTCTTCTTCAGGGGTTTGCGGCTTGGCTCTTTCTCGGTGGCCACTGCCGAGTAGCATGTCGAGTTTTCGTTGGCTATCGACTTGCGCACCTTCTCGCATAAGTAGCTTGCCATCCGCACTAAAAACCGTCCACGGCAAAGTATCCCCAAGGGCAATTTCATCATCTTCAAGGGGGTAAAGTCCCTGATTATCGTCGATCAACATGGACAGTCCTGTGTGTTATCAGCGTTATGGGCTAGCCCACATAGGCTGATAGGTTCTAATCAGATCCGATAGCACCGCGTTTGAGGCTTTAGTCAGTGTAAACCATGCACATCCTAACCGACCCTCTCTTCGAATGCATGATGGAAAAGTCGAGTATTACAAAGACTTACAGCTAGGTAATATAAGGATGCGCCAAGGCGTTGAGGCATATCGATATCACTCACTAGGTTGCTTTGTTGAGTGCTCTGTTTTTGATGTCATTGACGCTGCTGATTCGGCCTCTTCTTGTGCCTGGCGCCATTGCTCAACAGTCGAGAATCCGGCTTGCTGGGCTTGTGTGAGTAACGTTTGTTGATACTGCCCAATGAATGCGAACAGGGCCACAACCAATAAACATAAGCTGACCCCAACATGTAGCAATGGCATATGCGGCAGTTGCCAACGATGCAGCGCATAATGCCGTGTCGGTGGCCACCAAATCAGGCCGACCAGGATCAACATTAAACCTGAGAGTAGATAGAACTGACTGAACCATAAGCCTGCCAGTAACAATACGCTGGTCATGAGCCAGCTAATGAACTTGATCATACCTGTGTACGTAACCTCTGAATCTAAGTTTCAGTCTGAAAGAATGGGACACACTTTGCGCTGCCCTTTCGGTTCAAGCGGTCTATCACATGCCACCACTCGATGTCACACACTACACACACTATGTGTACTGTATCGAGATTGGAATCATTAGAGTGAAGTTAAAATTTTATCATTAGATAGCATCACTACGACGATGATATGAAAGCGCTTTAGTATGATTGATAATGTAGATCAACTCATGGGATTACCCCTGGAATGATACGGTGAGGTCGAGATGTCACGGTAATGACTGCCAGAATGCTGCGGTGCGTGCTCAGGGCCATTTAAACTCGATATTGAATTGCGGAGCGTCAGAAATGTCATCTCAGGTCGAAGTTGCAAAGAGAATGGAATGGGCCCAAAAATGGGCGCGTGAGGCGGGCGAGATCATGAAGCAGGCCCGTTTTGCTGATCATAAAGATAAGGCGATTCAATGGACATACAAAGGTGAGCAGCAAGAACTCGTTACGAATGTTGATCGGCACATTGACCAAATGCTGTGTGATGCGATTCGTGCGACTTTTCCTGAAGATCAGATTGTGAGTGAGGAAAGCTTCCCTCACCGTTCTAATACAGCTTTATCTCATGATATGTGGGTGATTGACCCTATCGACGGTACGGTGAACTTTGCGCATGGCCTGCCCCACGTTGCGGTTTCTATTGCGTGGTATCACCAAGGGCGCCCTTATCTTGGTGTGGTATATGCCCCTTTTCTCGATGAAATGTTTGCTGCCCAACTCGGGAAGGGAGCAACTTTGAATAATCAAGCCATTCAAGTCAGTCATCACAAGGCCTTGAAAACGGCTCTGATTGGTACTGGCTTCCCCTATGAGCGGGCACAACGGCATGCGCTCATCCCAACGCTAACCCAGGTGTTGACTCACTGTCAGGATATTCGGCGTTGTGGCTCAGCGGCTTTGGACTTGTGTCATGTTGCATGTGGCCGCCTGGATGGCTATTACGAAACGGTCAGTTTGTGGGACTTCGCTGCTGGCATCCTGATCGCAGAAGAGGCAGGTGCAGAAGCCAGCCATTTTCAACCCGTCACTGAGACACGCTATCTCACCGGTGATCACTGGTTAGTTTCAACGCCTGAGATTCATCAGGCGTTGAATGATATCGTGACGTCAGTCGCAGTATGATGTTGAAGGTTAGGTGACGAGGCTAACCGTGTTATTGATAAGAAACACTTAACGATTGCGGCGCTTGGCAAAATATTCTCGATTGGCCAAGCGTGCCTCAGGGCTTTTTCTGAGCAGTATATAGAGCGCGCCTCGCCCCCCGTGCCGTTCCGATGCTTGGTGATAAGCCAGTACTTCTGGGTATTCTTGAAGCCAGGTGGCCACCATGCTGCGCACAACATTGGTATGGCCTGCAACGTCTTTTTCTTTGCTCTTGCCATGGATGATCAATAAATTACGCAGTCCTGCCTGAACTGAATCCTGCATAAACTGGCTTAATTCACGGCGGACTTGGTCCAGCCTTTTGCGCAGAAGAACAAGTTGAGCATCAGGCGGGTAACGGCCTTGACGAAGCTTTTGCATGACGCCCTGTTGAATGCCTTCTAGGTGGAAGTTGAGCGGTGTTAGCGGGTCAATTAACTCAATATTTTCAGTGCTTAACCAGCGCAATAATTGCTGCTCATCCTCAAGCGCAGCGGCCTGACGTCTCGCTTCTAATGTTTTCTCATCGGGCTGTCGGTTTATTGATTGGTCGAGGTGCCGATGGCCTTTATAGGTTATAGGTTGAACGTCGGCCATGGCTTCATGAAACAAAGACTGTTCTTCAAATGTTGTCATGGAACTCTCCCCTCACTGGTCAATATGTACGGAGGTCATTCGATTGAGTCGTTCACATCCAATGCCTGCCGAATATGGCTGCTACGGCTAAACGCCGTTTCCCGCATTAGATCCGGGCGGTCGGTGAAAATTCCACTTACTCCCCAGTGATAAAGTTTTTGCGCCCTTGCCGGGCGGTTGACAGTATAGACATAGCACTCAAGCCCTTGTGATTTGAGTTGCTCAACCTGGTGGCGGCGTAGTTTGAAGTTATTGAGATTAATCGCGCTGACGCCTAGGCGTCTAGCATCGTCCGCCCAGTGAGTGGGCAGCTGGTCCCATAAACGTGCTCTGGGGTAGGTTGGGGCTATATTGAGACAAGTGTCTAACGCTGCGCCATTAAAACTAGAGATCACAATGGGAAGATCGGGAAAGTCCTTAAGCACTTCTAGCATCAAGCGAGCGGTAAGCTTGGCAAGCTTAGGCTGGCTTGGCTTGATTTCGAGGTTGAGCCCGACACCAAGAGTTCGTGCAGTGCTTAACCATTGGACCAATGAAGGAATGGTATCCGCTGGCCAATGACTGCCATAAGGCGGTTGTACTTGTATCGCCTGTAGCTGAGCCCATGTCTGTTGGTCTGTGGTGCCCTTATGGCGTGTCACGCGTTGAAGGTGATCGTCATGAAAGATAATCGGTACATGATCTGATGTCAGCATGACATCGGCTTCTATCCATTCGATCTGGTGATCAATAGCAGCACTCATCCCGGAGAGGGTATTTTCTGGCGCCAGTTGTCGCGCGCCTCTGTGGCCAATCAAACCTGACATCAGCATGATGCTTACCTTAGAAAAAGAAACTGCTTTGAGAGTTTAAATCAGAGCTTAGCACTGGGATCAGCTTGAAATTTACCAAAAAACAAGCCTGAATAAGAGTAAAGTAACTGCCTTATTCCTTGTTTTTATTTCTGTTTTGGATTCTGTCATGAGTCGACCTCTCTACGCCGATATTAATTTACAGGCATTGCAGCATAATTATCACTTGGCGCAGCAATGCGCGCCTAATGCCAAGGCCATTGCGATTGTGAAAGCTGATGCTTATGGTCATGGCGCCGTTCAGGTTGCTCAGGCTTTAGTCAATGATGCGCCCGCATTCGGGGTCGCGACGATCGAAGAGGCATTGACACTCAGAGAGGCTTCTATCCAGACCCCTATTCTACTTCTGGAAGGTTTTTTCGAGTCATCGGAAATTGAATTACTCCATGAGCATCAGCTGTGGTGTAGCCTACATAGTGAATGGCAGTTACAGATGTTGGAAGCCTGTGATCAGGAGGGCAATCTAACGCTATGGCTAAAAGTCGATTCAGGTATGCACCGACTCGGGTTCTGTCCTGACGATGCTTTAGCTCAAGTGATTGAGCGCCTTAAGGGGTTAAAGGCAGTAGGCCAGCTCGGTTTAATGACACATTTTGCGCGTGCCGATGAGGCAGATAACCCTTACACCTCGCGGCAGATAGAGTTGATGAAAGCGCTCGCGGCTCAGTATCAATTACCGCTTTGCATTGCCAATTCTCCAGCGACGATGCAGTTTCCTGAGGCTCAAGGCGACTGGGTCCGCCCTGGGATTATGCTTTATGGCGCTTCTCCCCTGCCGACAGGTCACCCAGTGGGTGATCAATTGCAGACCGTGATGACACTGCGTTCAAAGTTAATTAGTGTGCGTGAGTTACCCGCAGGTGAGCCCATAGGTTACGGCGGGCGATTTGTTACGCCTCAAACCCCCACGCGTATTGGCGTCGTTGCAGCAGGTTATGGGGATGGCTACCCTAGGCATGCCGTTGATGGTACGCCGGTATTAGTTAATGGTCAGCGAGTGCCTTTAGCGGGTCGCGTATCAATGGATATGTTAACCGTTGATTTAAGTGATCAACCTAATGCCCAGCCTGGTGATGACGTCGTGTTATGGGGAGAAGGGCTTGATATTAATGAAGTGGCGGCTGCTTGTGACACGATTAGCTATACGCTGATGACAGGTCTACTGCCACGAGTGCCGCGACGATACCGCTAACCCTGAGTGTATTTGGGGCACCCTTGCTCATCAAAGGAGATCATTGCGGTGTGCTGGGTTGTCTCGTCAGGTATCGATTCACCTGCGGTGTATGCAAATGCGTACACTCTTCCATGACATTGACCTCTAGGGAGCTGAAGGAGTTTTCTTTATTCTATATTCAGCGTTAGGAAAGGAACTTCTAGGCGCTCGTTCAAGCAAATATCAAAACGGCCCCTCGTGGGCCGTTTTATTTTATGGTCTTTCTGCAAGCCTCCTGCCCCTCCTCCCCATACCTCTAGTTCTCGTGACTGAAGCTTTTGAGTGGTGTCCTGTTTTTCGGCTATGATATTCGCAAAATCCCGATATATTGATCATCAAAAGTTAATCATGCTTGTTTTTTAATAGCATTTCTTAATTATGATCTTGAAGAATTGCAATTAGACCCCCACCTTATTTTGCAAGACACTAGTCCCATCGATAGAGACAAACTCATCGGCTCAGCCTTCGACGAGTTGAGTGGCTTGAGAAGGAAAGGTTCATTGTCCGTCATTTGTTGGGAGTGGGTCAGCTCGCTGCTGATGCTCGATCGTATATTTTTTGATGAAGTGATGAGGCTTCTTCAATTCCAACCGACTTAAGAAGAGAGGAATTATTATTATGTTTACTGTTATTTTTGGTCGTGCAGGCTGCCCTTTTTGTACTCGTGCCAAAGAACTCGCAGAGCGCTTATCTGAAGAGCGTGATGACTTTAGTTTTCGCTATATCGACATCCATGAAGAAGGTATTACTAAAGCCGACATGGAAAAGACCATTGGTAAGCCAGTTGAGACAGTGCCTCAGATTTTTGTCGACCAAACGCATATTGGTGGCTTCACTGAATTTGAGCAGCATGCCAAAAATGAAGGTTGGATTGGTGCTTAATCTTCTTTGATATTCCCAAAACTGGGTGTTTCTAAGCAAAAACCGGCGAATATCGCCGGTTTTTGCGTATTGGTGCCCATAAAGCCTGGGCCACAACAGGCCATGATATAAAATGACACTGTCTATTAATGAGTATTCTATTAATGGAATAGGCGCTTAAACTGGAGGATTACTGAGAAATGCTGAATTGTATTTCAGCATTGGTAGGACTATCCGGACTCGAACCGGAGACCTCTACCATGTCAAGGTAGCGCTCTAACCAACTGAGCTATAGTCCTATTTGAGGCGGGAGCCATCTTGATGAAGCTTGAAGGGCTTGGTAGGACTATCCGGACTCGAACCGGAGACCTCTACCATGTCAAGGTAGCGCTCTAACCAACTGAGCTATAGTCCTGCATATTCAGCCACTTCAATACTGACACGATTGTGGTAGGACTATCCGGACTCGAACCGGAGACCTCTACCATGTCAAGGTAGCGCTCTAACCAACTGAGCTATAGTCCTATCATGTCGTTACGGGAGGGCATTATAGAGATAGCAGTCTGAAACGCAAGCCTTTTTTGATGGTCCAGCTATGCTGTCTTATGATCCTGATATGAGTCAGCCATCATCCCCTGATGATTCAATATGATATGATGTCAAGCCACATCATAAGTCGGGCTTGATTGAACTAGGAGCCATATTGGCCCATAAGCCTGAATGAATGCATATGTGAATGAACTTCATAGAGAGAGATCACAATGCCAGAAGAAGCCGCGTCGACTGCTCAATACTCATCACCTTATGAGGGTGCCAATGTTGATCATGGTGAAATTGCCAAGTTTGAGGCATTGGCTTCACGCTGGTGGGATCCCGAAAGTGACTTCCGCCCGCTACATGAGATCAACCCCCTGCGTGCGAACTGGATTGATCAGCATGCTAACGTTGCAGGCAAGGTGTTGCTTGATGTGGGGTGTGGTGGTGGTATTTTAAGTGAAGCTATGGCTCATCGAGGCGCCCAAGTGACCGGTATCGATATGGGTGAGGCGCCTCTGGCTGTCGCGCGTCTACATCAATTGGAATCGGGTGTTTCGGTCAATTATCGGCAGATTCCTGCAGAGGCGCTGGCCGAAGAGATGCCTGAGCAATTTGATGTCGTGACGTGTCTCGAAATGCTTGAACATGTACCTGATCCGGCTTCTGTGATTGATGCCTGCCAACGCTTACTAAAGCCTGGCGGCCAGGCGTTCTTTTCGACAATTAACCGGAACCCAAAAGCTTATTTGTTTGCGGTTGTGGGGGCAGAATATGTACTTAAAATGCTGCCACGAGGGACTCATGAGTACAGCAAATTTATTAAGCCCTCTGAATTAGGGGAATGGGCGCGTCATGCGGGGCTTGAAGTGCGGGAATTGATTGGTTTGACTTATAACCCGTTGACAAAGCACTACCGTTTAACGCCTAAAGATGTGCAGGTCAATTATATGATGCGTTGCCTGAAGCCCGAATCCTGAAAGGGGGAGACTCCGTCGCTTAAGACTTGCGCCTAGGTTCACGGGTCACCGGGTCATATTGCGTCCGTGAACCTAGTAAAAGCATATGAGGTCATATTTAAGACTTCTCAATTTGGTTCAGGATGTGCTACTAGTTGAATACATGGCTATTGGACGCCGTGCTTGATATCGATTGGCCTCTCGAACTCAATTCTCATTCGTTGAGGTCAGTCTTATCATCTCATTGCTTTTTATGAAGGATAGTTATCTCGTGACTTTGGACGAACCACCGCCGCTACAAGCGGTACTTTTCGATCTTGATGGTACATTAGTCGATACTGCGCCAGACTTGGCTCATGCATTGAACCGTCTTTGTCAAGAGCATGGGCTGGAGCCCTTACCGTACGAAAAAATTCGCAATGAAGTCTCTAACGGCGGTAGCGCTTTGGTTCGTTTGGGCTTTGATACGGCAAACAATACTGCGTTGCATGAACAATTGCTTACGCGTCTTCTAGCGCTTTACGGTGAGTCTGTTGCGGAATATAGCCACCTATTCCAAGGGCTTGAGGATCTTCTAGACTACTTAGACCGTGCCGCTGTTTCTTGGGGGATCGTGACCAATAAACCAAGGCCTTTTACTGAGGCATTAGTCAGTAGCCTCGGCCTTCACTGTGATGTCATCGTCTGCCCTGAAGACTTGCAAGTTAAAAAACCCGATCCTGCTCCCCTACTCTATGCCGCTCGGCAAATGGCGATCCCTCCTGAGCAATGTATTTATATCGGTGATCATGAGCGCGATATTCAAGCGGGTCGGCGTGCAGGCATGCAGACTATTGCCGTTAGCTATGGCTATCTTGGCCCGCGTGACGACCCGGAACACTGGAAGCCCAATCATGTCATTTCAACACCTCAGGCTTTAACTGAGTGGCTTTGCCGACAACTTCAAACTGAAGCAGGCACTTTGCCTGCTTGATATGATCCGTTTCCGTCACCCCTAATGTTGTCCGTTTAACGCTGAAATTGAAAAGCCCGATACCGTTGTTGGCGGTATCGGGCTTTTTCATATCTAAAAATCAGTTAAGTCAGTACTATACGCTTTTCTTGCTAAAAGTGCGTTAGAAGGCACTAGATCGCATCTTTTAGGCGTTCTTTGGTTAAGCTAAACACAACCGGGCTGAGCAGTAATAAGGCCACGAGGTTGGGGATGGCCATCAATGCATTCAGGGTATCTGCAACGAGCCAGATAAAGTCTAGGCTCAGCGTTGAGCCCACTGGTAACGCGATGATCCAAAGCACTCGATAGGGCGTAATGGCTTTAATTCCGAAAAGAAACTCAACACAGCGCTCGCCGTAAAGACTCCAGCCTAGAATCGTTGTAAAACCGAAAATGGCCAATGCGAAAGCCACTACATACCCACCAAAACCGGGAAGTACTTGATCAAACGCCATCGACGTCAACGCAGCACCAGACTCGCCGGACTGCCAAGCCCCTGATGACACGATAACCAAGCCGGTAATGGAGCACACAATAATGGTATCGATGAAGGTACCTAGCATGGCAACAAGGCCCTGACGAACAGGGTTACGCGTTTGTGCGGTTGCGTGAGCAATTGGTGCACTCCCCAACCCGGCTTCATTAGAGAAAACACCACGCGCGACGCCAAAGCGAATGGCACTGGCGACAGCTGCACCGGCAAACCCGCCGCCTGCTGCAATTGGAGTAAAGGCGTGTGTAATGATCAAAGTAAAAGCACTAGGCAGCTGTGAAGCGTTAAGCACCATGACCAGCAGGCCTGCAAGGATATAGAATACGGCCATAAACGGGACTAATGCGCCGGCCACTTGGCCAATGCGCCGAACGCCTCCCAACAATACGAGCCCTACCAGCACCATCAGAACAACACCTGTTGCCCAATGAGGGATCGCAAAGTTGGTTTGCAGTACATCGGCCACTGAATTGGATTGCACCGTGTTGCCAATGCCAAAGCCTGCACAGGCACCAAAGATGGCAAACAAAATCCCCATCCAGGCCCAGCGTTGGCCCAAGCCATTGCGGATATAGTACATAGGGCCACCTACATGCTGGCCGTTTTCATCAACCTCACGAAAACGAACCGCAAGGACGGCTTCAGCATATTTAGTCGCCATGCCGACCAATGCCGTACACCACATCCAGAAAATGGCACCTGGGCCACCGAGAGCGACAGCCGTGGCAACCCCTGCGATATTACCTGTGCCCACCGTCGCTGAGAGTGCCGTCATAAGCGCATTAAAAGGAGAGAGTTCACCTTCTTTTTCATCTTCCTGGCTGGAAGATCGCCCGCGCCACATGAGCGCGAAGCCTGCTCCTAGCTTGCGGATTGGCATCCCTTTGAGCCCTAGCATCAGGTATAAGCCAACCCCTAAGATCAGCATCAGCATGAGGGGGCCCCACACGACCGAGTTAATTGCCTTTACCCAAGTGGTTAAAACATCCATCTTAAAATATGCCTCATATCAGCTTGTTATCAGAGTTATACGCTTCAAAAATCAACCTAGGTTTTCTGCTAGGAGAGCCGCCATTTTGAGTACAAAGTAAGTTTATGTCTCATAATAAGAACGAAAAGAGCTGCAACCTGGTTGATTTGAAACAAAAAAAACTACGCCTAAGTGATCATTTTGGCAAGAACGACTTAAGCGGTATGTCGTCGGTCGAACCTAATTGCAGGTCCAAACGCAAAGAGCCCACACAAGGTGTGGGCTTATGGTATGAATCACGGGTGGCACGGTATGGTGTCTGTAAATCCCTATAAATTCAGGATATGGCTAGGGGTTTCAAGACATTGATTTTAGGAGAAAACAACGGTTTTATTACCATGAACCAGCACTCGATCTTGAATGTGCCACGCTAACCCTCGAGCCAGCACGCTTTTTTCAACATCGCGGCCTAATCGGACCATATCCTGAGCCGCATGACGGTGATTCACGCGCACAATATCCTGATCAATGATCGGGCCTGCATCGAGCTCTTCAGTGACATAGTGGCAAGTGGCACCAATCAACTTAACCCCGCGCTCCCAAGCCTGGTGATAGGGCTTAGCGCCGACAAAAGAAGGCAAGAAGCTATGGTGGATGTTGATGATTTGATGGCGATATTTATCACATAGTGCTGGCGGAATGATCTGCATATAGCGAGCTAAAACCAAAGTGTCCGCTTGAGCTTCTTCAATTAGACGCTCGACCTCGGCATAAGCGGCTTCCTTATTATCTTTCATCACCGGTACGTGATGATAAGGAATTCCATGCCACTCCACTAGCGATCGCATGTCATCGTGGTTAGAGATAACGCAAGGAATATCACAATTGAGCTCACCGCTCTGCCAGCGATAAAGCAGGTCAACCATGCAATGAGAATCCTTGGAGCACATCAGGACAACACGCTTGCGCGTATTCGAATCTGTAATGCGCCAGTTCATCTCAAATTCACGAGCAATCGGGCCAAAAGCAGTACGAAACTCCTCTAAGCCGAAAGGTAATGAGTCAGCACGAATTTCGTGACGCATAAAAAATTGGTTAGCGTCTAAATCCGAATGATGGCTGGCTTCAGTGATCCAGCCGCCGTACATCGCCAAAAAATTACTGACTTTAGCGACAATGCCCACGCGATCAGGGCAAGAAATAACCAGTGTATATGTGTGTTCCATTGTTAACCCTAGCTGTTACCGAATACGTGGCACTCAGCCGCTGATGACCATAAAAGCCGCATTATAACGAAGAGCGGTATTAGCGCACAGAGGCATTATTCATTGCAGTCCACTTTGACGGCTTATCTTAATCTGAATAGCGACGCTTGCCGAGTTTCGGGCAGCGCCGTACCATGTGGCCTATTTCTCTGCTGTGATCAGGAATCTTCATGCGCCCAGCCTGCTTATTCAATGTATTACCGGAACATCACGCACAGGCCAATGCTTTGGCCCAGGCTTTGAATATTCCTTTGAGCCATCATGAGCAACGGGCTTTTCCAGATGGGGAAACTTATTTACGTCTGAAGGAGAATGTTCAGGGATATGACTGTTTAGTCTACTGCACATTGAATGATCCTGACCCTAAACTTTTACCATTAATTTTTCTGGCGGAAGTGCTCCGCGAAATGGGAGCGCACCGGGTGGTACTGGTTGCGCCATATCTCGCCTATATGCGACAGGATAAGCGTTTTGTCAGTGGTGAGTGTGTGACATCACGTCATTTCGCCAGCTTGCTCTCGCGCAGTTTTGATTATCTCGTGACGGTTGATCCGCACCTTCATCGATATCAACATCTCGATGAGCTTTATGGCATACCGAGCCACACCCTCTCGGCTGCGAGTGCTATTGCCAACTGGCTGAATACACAAGACGTTAATCCCGTACTCGTAGGGCCTGATAGCGAGAGTGAGCAATGGGTTCAGCAGGTGGCGGTGGATATGGGCGTACCCTATCAGATTTTGGAGAAAACGCGACATGGTGATTTTGATGTCAGCATCTCGATACCGGATGTTGAGACCTACCGTCATCACACTCCAGTGCTAATTGATGACATCATCTCAAGCGGCCAAACCATGTTAGAGACGCTCGGGCATTTAGCCAATGCAGGCCTTCCTCCAGCCATTTGTATTGGGGTTCATGGCCTTTTCAGTGCTGAGGCTTGGCCTAAGCTCAAGCAAGCCCATACGCACTCAGTGGTCACCAGTAATAGTGTGCTGCATCCTTCCAACGCGATCGACCTCATTCCTTCAATCGCCACGGCTTTGCGACAGTGGCGAGAAGTATGAATGGCCCTGCATCAGTCTGACAATGTCAGGGCCGCCCAAGGATTTAAGAATTAAAGTACGATCCAAGTAATGAGCCATAATGCCGGGAGGCTCAATAACGTGAGGATGCTGCCGGCTTTGATCATGGATTTCTGAGGCACCTGGCCACTACCAAAAATTATGGCATTAGGTGGCGTCGCTACTGGCAGTAAGAAGGCACAAGAGGTTGCGATGGCCACCAATACGGCCATTGGGGTGCTTTCAATGTGAGGCGCCATCCCCATAAATAGTGGAATTAATAAGGCCGCTGTGGCGGTGTTACTGGCGACTTCGGTTAATAACATGGCAAACAGAATCATCAGCCCAAGAAATATAACCGGCGACAAGGCCATGAGTTGATTGCCCATCGATTGAGCCAACCACTCCCCTGCGCCACTGCTTGATAGCGCGGCACTCAACGTAATACCGCCACCGAATAATAAGAGAACCCCCCAATCAGTGCTTTCATTCAAATCTTGCCACCGGGTTAACCCAAAAATCTGCAGCAACAGCAATGCGAGAATGGCAATTGCGGCATCAGCATCGTGACTAAAGCCAATGGCTTTGGCAATGGGGTGACCAAAAATCCAGAGTACCACCGTCAGGCAAAAGACTAATGCGACACCGACTTGCCCTTTTCCCCACTGCGCTTGGCCTTCAGGTAAGGTCACCTCGATATCCAGCGTAGGCTTTAGAGCAAAGCGTAAGGCCAGCTCCATCAATGGCATCAAAATAAGCACAATAGGCAGGCCCCAGAGCATCCAATCAGAGAAGCTTAAATTCGCATTGGATGCTGCGATAGCGTTAGGCGGGCTTCCAACTAAGGTACCGATACCCCCAATATTGGCGGAAAAGGCCACCCCTAAAAGAACATACACCCAAGTAGAGCGATGAGCTTTGATGTCAATCGGGGCCAAAAGCCCCATGGCCAGTGGTAGCATCATGGCTGCCGTCGCGGTATTGCTGATCCACATTGAAAGAATGGCCGTTAACCAGAAGAGCCAACGGGAAGCCCGCGATAACCGACCGCCCGCGCGTCGAATCACCCAAGAAGCCATTTGCTCATCCAGCCCTTGCGCATGCAACCCTGCCGCCAGCGCAAATCCACCAAGAAATAGAAAGATAATGGGATCAGCAAAGTGAACTAGCGCTTCTTCGTAATCAGTAAAAACCCCTAGCCCAGTGCCGAGTAATGGCACCAAAAGCGCGGTAATGCTGACGTGTAATGCCTCAGTGAGCCACAACCAGGCAATGGTGATGAGCAGCGTTAAACCTGCACCGGCTTCACCGAGTGTAGGAATGAGCCAGAGGTATCCAACGATAAATAACACTAGGGCGATAAGAAGATGTAGCTTCCGCATTATAACGTCCTGATTTAGCCACTTTTCTGGGGCCTTACTTGCCCCTATCCATTGTGTGGCCGCCATCTTCGCATCTCTTAATGTGATTATTTGTAATTAAGTGTTACAAATAAATTAGTCACACTTTGATTGCACTCAGCTATGCTCAAAAAACTGAGTAGTCTGATTCTCCTATCGATAACACCTTGTTGATTACCGTTTAATGCTCTGGACAGGATTAATTCTCCATGCGTAAAAACATGCCAATCACAGACAAGGAACGTACCTTTCAAGCACAACAGCGATTGATTTCAGCCACGGATACGGCTGGCCATATCACCTATTGCAATAATGACTTTGTCGATATTAGCGGCTTCACACGCGAAGAGTTGATCGGACAGCAGCATAATATTGTGCGCCATCCCGATGTCCCGCCCCAAGTTTATGAGCATATGTGGTCTTGCTTGAAAAAGGGTGAGCCGTGGATGGGGATCGTTAAAAATCGTTGTAAAAATGGAGATTTCTACTGGGTTAATGCTTACGTGAGCCCCATTTTTGAGCATGAACAGCTGGTGGGCTATGAATCTGTTCGTACCGTGCCGACGGCTGATGAGGTGAAGCGCGCGACTCGGGTTTATCAAAATTTCTGGAAACGCAAAAGTGCGGGATTAGCGCCGGAGTGGGTGCATAAAGCGATTGATGTTGCGGTGATCAGTGTTCCCGCTTTTATTGGTGCCATACTTCACGGTATTTGGGATGGGCCTATAGGGATTGCGGCAACGATTGTTTTTACTCTGCTTGCGGGTTTAGCCGGTAGCCTGTGGCACTATCATAAAATGGGCCCGGCAATGAAACGGGCTAAACGCGCTATCAGCAACCCTGTAATTGCAGCGATGTATACCGACTCAAGGGGAATTCATAGTCGCATTGAAATGGCTCAAATTAGCTTGGAGGCACGTATTCGAACAGCCATGAATCGTGTCCATGACGGTACGGCGAATTTACAACAGCAATCTGAAGAATCTGATCAAGTCGCTGAAAGCAATCGAGCATTGGCCAATGAACAGTACGAAGAAACTCAGCAGTTGAGCGCCTCTACGCATCAGCTCACTCAAGCCACTCATGAAATCGCACAGAATATTCAGCAAGCCGCTGAGGCGACTGAAGAAGCGGATAACTTATCGCGTCATGGTCGGACACTCTCGACGAAAGCACAGCAGGAGATGGAAGCCTTTGGTCAAGCCATGGTGCAAGTGAAAGCAACAGTGACCAAGCTGACAGGCCATATTGACGAAATTGGCACTGTTCTGGATATGATCAGCGAGATTGCAGAACAAACCAACTTATTGGCACTTAATGCAGCCATAGAAGCGGCTCGTGCGGGTGAGCATGGTCGAGGATTTTCGGTGGTGGCAGACGAAGTGCGCAATTTAGCGACACGTTCACAGGAATCGACTCAACGTATCCATACATTAATCGATAGCCTTCAGGAAGCGGCCACAGAGACGGTTAATGTCATAGATGCCAGTAATGAGCGATTGGAAAGCTCCATGAGCAGTGTGCATGAAGCCCAGAATGCCCTTGAAGGGATTGCCTCAGCGGTCAATGACATCACCGCCATGACACAGCAAGTGGCCAGTGCCGCTGAAGAGCAAACTCAAGTCAGTGATGAGATCTCGCAGCGGATTAACGGTTTGGCAAGCAGTGCCGATCATGCGAGTCAAGCGGCAGATAGTAGTCAGCATATCAGTCAAGCGCTTCGGAAAGCTGTGCAAGATCAGGAGCGACTGGTCGCCCGTTTTCTGATTGATAAGTAAGCCATGTCACCCGCTATCTCATGCCGGATCAAAAGCGGGTCTCTCACTGAGAGACCCGCTCATTAATGTGTTATCTGACGTTTTAGTCTTAAGTTCTGGGCAATGTCACCCCTCTTTGCCCCTGATATTTACCACCCCGATCGGCGTAAGAGACATCGCAAATCTCATCACCGCCGATAAATAACATTTGAGCCACGCCCTCATTCGCATGAATGACGGCAGGCAACGGGGTTGTATTCGAGAATTCTAGCGTGACATGGCCTTCCCACTCGGGTTCAAGGGGGGTGACATTGACAATAATCCCGCAACGCGCATAAGTGCTCTTCCCTAGACAAATGACCAAAACATCTCTAGGAATACGGAAGTATTCAATGGTGCGGGCTAAGGCAAAGGAGTTGGGTGGAATAATGCAGCGATCCCCCTTCACTTCGACGAAGCTACCGGCATCGAAGTTCTTAGGGTCAACAATCGAGGTATTAATATTGGTGAAAACCTTAAACTCGTCTGCGCATCGAACATCATAGCCATAGCTGGATGTGCCGTAAGAAATCAACTTATGCCCTTCGGCATCGGCCCGGACTTGATCAGCTTCGAACGGCTCAATCATGCCTTTTTCCATCGCCATCCGGCGAATCCAATTATCTGACTTGATACTCATAGTGCCCTCAGGTCAATCACCTTTGCCCGGTGGGTACCGGGCCTCAAATTAAGCGCTATCTTATCGTGTCTGAGGCCCGAACCAAAGGGTTCTTGATTGCAACAGGCAATTAAAGGTTAATGGCGTTGTCAAACGAGGATCTCAGTAAACTCAAGACCTCAAGGACTAAAGGTGACGACGGGCCCTGAATCCTGCTCCCCTGCCCCTTCAATAAGCTGTTGCCAAACATTGGCCGCAATCTGCCGCATCACATTGGCTGTTGTGCTCTCGGGTGAGGCGAGCACGCTGGGACGACCCTCATCACCTTCAGCGCGAATATGGCTGGCTAATGGGAGTTGACCTAACAACTGAGTGTCATAACTTTGCGCAATACGCGCTCCTCCACCCTCACCAAAAATAGGCTCATGGTGGCCACAAGCCGAACATTCATGCAGGCTCATATTTTCGACCACGCCCAGTACAGGGACATTGACTTTGCGGAACATTTCGATGCCTCTTTGGGCATCCAGTAATGCAATATTTTGTGGTGTGGTCACGATAACGGCACCATCGACCTGGCTCTTTTGTGCCAGGGTAAGCTGGATGTCGCCCGTTCCGGGAGGCATATCAATGAGCAGAATATCGAGCCCTTGCCAGCGCGTTTGTGTCAGCAGTTGCTGGAACGCCCCTGAGGCCATTGGGCCACGCCATACCATTGGGGTTTTATCTGTGGTTAGAAATGCCATCGACATTAATTGGATGCCATATTGCTCAAGAGGATCAAAGCTTTTGCCATCTTGAGTCTGAGGTTTAACGTCGGCCTCAAAGCCAAACATCTGGGCCTGGCTGGGGCCGTAAATGTCCGCATCCAGTATACCAACCCGGTGCCCTTGAGCTGCCAGGGCTAATGCCAGATTTGCGGTGACGGTTGACTTGCCGACGCCGCCTTTGCCTGAAGCGACTGCCACTAAATACTTGACCCCGTCAATCACAGTGGAACTCCTTAGGTTTTAGCAAGACCTTAGATTTCAGCAGGAAAAGCAGCCCTATGACTGCTTTTAATTTCCCTATTATAACGACTCATTAGATGAAAAGACCAAGTGTTATAGTCAACTTTGATCAGGTGCAAGAGGGCAAATGCAAGATGGATTGAGATTGTGTCTATTCTTATGCGTCTCTTATGCGTCACTATTTTTAACTGAGTGCCTTTATGAGTTCATTCAGGAATCGTCTTCGATATCCGCAAGCTTTTGTTGAATTTCACGGCGTCTACCCGCATCAGCGATCGGGCGGTTAGGTCTCTCGGGGGCTTCTAATGCATGCTGAAAGACTTGTTTGGCTTGTTCGTTCTCACCTTGATCATAGAGGTAGTCCCCCCAAAAGTAGAGTGCATCAATCCCATTGGGATTAAGTGCAAGGCCCTTCTGTAATAACGTTTTAGCTTGATCGTCATCGCCAAACCCTATGGGCCAACCAGGGACTTGGTAGTAAAGGGCCCCCAATGAGGTGTAAGCCGATCCCTGTAAAGCATGACCATCTAATTGGATCGCTTTTTCTAACGCTGCCCGTGCATCTTTAACCAGTGACAAGGCCCCTAGCCCGCCTTTAATGCCTGCCTCGGTACTGAGCGTAATGGCTGACCATATGGCCCATTCTGGCGCTTCGGGCTGTGCTTCTTCATAGGTTTTTATGCGCTGGTGGAGCTGATTGAGCGCAGCAATTTGTTGATCTTCATCTTTAATTTGATAATGGGCATGTGCCCACTGTTGCTGAACCTTGAGTAGCTGGTCTGGGTCAACCTGTGCGTAAACTGGGAAAACCGATAACCCTAGTAGGCAGACAGCCCCGCGGAGTATTGAGCGACGTAATGGTAAAGCGAGCGCCCATGCATCTAAAGATTTCAATCTCATCATTTTAATCACCCTTGTGACAGTGAACCGGTTACAGCAGACCAGGTTAAAGAGGACAAAAGAAGTGTCGTTATCGAACTAGAGGTGTCGTTATCGAACAAACTGTCGTATGACCGGAAGTTGGCGACGTAAAGCTTTATCGACAAGCGCCGGAAATAAACCATTGAGCCGAACAAATAAGCGTTCGGGCCAACCTATAACGGTGTCATCTTGTTCGCTGGCGATGGCTTTGATGATGTGCTGAGCGACTTGCTCGGGGGTATCCATCGTGTTGCCCAGTCGCTGATTCATGTCTTTTGCGGCACCACTGTTCATACGAGTTTGAACGGCACGCGGCGCAATGTAGAGCACCCGGACCGAAGTATCCGCCAGTTCACGTCGTAATGATTGTGAAAACCCTCGTAGCGCAAATTTTGTACTGCAGTAACTGACATAACCTGGGTGGCCTATCGCCCCTAATGTTGAGCCTAGGTTGATCACCCAGGCCCGGGATTGCCGCTTCAGTGTGGGTAATAGCTGTTGAGTCAGCAGCATGGGGGCCAGCACATTGGTCTGGAGCATTTGCTGGATGTCATCGGCGGATTGTTGCTCAAAATCAACCAGTGAATTGAGCCCTGCCGCATTGATCAGCATATCCACCTGATGATGTTCGGCGATTTCAGCCAGCGTGGTATAACTGTCAGAATCACTCAGATCGAGCTGAACTGGCATGATGTATTTGGGGCATAACTGGCTTAGCCGCTGGAGTTGCTCTCCATTACGGCCCACGACCAGCAGCTGTGCCTTTAACGGTAAGAGTGCATCCACCAACGCGCGACCAATTCCCCCGGTTGCTCCGGTTAATAGAATGACTCTTTCTGACCACTGGATTGCAGACTGGCGCATTATTCTGACTCCTCGTGTCATTGATCATTTAGGCCTGGGTTGAGCCCACGCAGGCTTCAACCGCATTAAACATTTGCCCGTACAAGTCGTAGACACGATCGGCCACTTGTATCATCCAAGACATATCCTCGGGGGCTTCTAATCGGTTAACTAGGGTCTCAAAAAAGGCGACATGCTCTAGGTCAAGGCTGCCGTGTGACTCTAGGTAGCGGAAGGCGCCTTTAGGGAGTCCTTGTGTTTCCCGGATGGCTTGAGCGGCGTGTGTCGCCATCGCCGTGCTCGTACCTTCTAATACATGCACCATGCCTAAAAAGCCGACCGGATTATCATAAGTGATGACGTCGCGGACATAACGGACCATCAGGTCTGTCGGCGCCATGGGAGGGGCTGCGATAACCGCCGCAGTATCACCTCCCAACGCGCGGATATCATCCAGAATCCAGCGCTGGTGGCCGATCTCTTCTTCGATATATTCCGCCATTGCTTCTCGCAGCCACTCTTTATCGCTGGGTAAGCGGGCCCCGCAAGCCATCAATAAAGGGACGGTATGCTTGACGTGATGATAAGCCTGCCCCAAAAAGGCAATGTATTCTGCACGATCAACATGACCTTGCAGCGCCCGCTGCAAAATGGGCGTTGACAGAAAGCGTTGCTGGCTGGCAGCGGTGGCCTCTTTTAAGTATTCAAAGGGTGTCATCATGAGACTCCTGATCGAAATCGGTTTGATCACAGGTTGCTTGATCACAAATCGTTTGATCATGCGCCTTCAGCCAGTCGGCAAAATGGCGCGTTAAAGGTTGGCGTCGAAGCCGCCCATTGGCAGTTAATAGCCCATTTTCTGGTGTGAATGGCGGTGCAATACGCCAATCATGGATGTGTGCGTAATCAGGCAATCTAAGGTTCACTCGCTTGATCGCAGACGCGATATCCTCTTTGAGTGGACCGAGGGTTGAAGATTGAGCCGATATGGCGGCTTGGTCTGGCGACGGGTGGACATTGGGTGCCGTCATATTGGGTACAGTTATATTGGGTACAACAATCGCTGTATTACTAGAACAGGCTTCCCCATAGACCCAAGCTTGCGCAATTTCGGGTTCGGCGGTCAGTTCTGATTCCACCCATCCTGGGTCAACATTACGGCCATAAGCCGTGATGAAAATATCGCCTTGCCGGCCGTCAATGATGAGGTGATCTCCTTCGAAGTGGGCTCGATCTCCAGTTGGCCAGTATTCAGGCATAGGGGTCGCTGTACTGCTTTTGTGACTTAAACTTTCGCTTAGGTCGGTATCTGAATCCGCACCGAGATAACCGAGCATCAGGCTACCGTTTACTTCAAGCTCGCCACTTTCGTTGATCCGGGCTTCCACATGAGGCAGCAACTGTCCGACACTGCCGGCACAGTCGGCGCCTGGTCGATTCAGGGCGACCACTGAAGCCGCCTCTGAGAGCCCATACCCTTCATGAACAGGCCAGCCTTTATCCCAAGCTTTGGTTAATAAAGACGGCGATACTTTGGCACCGCCAACGGCCACAAAGCGTGTCTCATGTAGACCTGGAAACTCTGGCGTATGCAGCATCTGAGCCAGTAATTGGGGCACTAAAATCAAGCTGTCGGGCTGATACTGAGAGAGACATTGTGCAGCGACCTGGACATTGAACCCACTGGCGCCCTGCCAGCCAAACGCTTCCAGCCCAGGTAAGTCGACTTGTACGCCCATCAATAAGGGGGTGTAGACCCCAGCAATATTTTCCAACAAGGTGGCGAGCGGTAGCCCACAGAGATGACGTTTGACGCCGGTAGGATGCACGATGTCAGCCAGGCTTCTGGCGACTTTCAGCATCGATTGTAGGTTTAAACAAACCCCCTTTGGCGTACCGCTGGAGCCCGATGTGAACGTCACTTTAACGGTGCCGCTTGGTAACATCGGACGTGACTCAGGCTCAGCAGTGAATAGCGGCGTGGCTCCTGTCTCAAGCGGCTGAGCCTGAAAGCCAAACGCTTCGCCATGGGCGCCTATCCAGGTGTCAATACCCGCGGTATGAATCAGGTGTTGGCACTGTGTCGGCGTAAAGAACGGCGGCACAGGGATATTGACGCGTTGCGAGAACAGTAATGCCAAATCCCAGAGCACCCACTCGACACTGTTATCTAATGCCAATGCGACTCTTTGGCTCTGATGTTGGCTTAAATATTGAATACGTTGCTCGATTGCTCTGGGAAGTTCAGCGTAGCTGATACACTGTAAAGGGTCTGCAAGGGCAATCGCTTCGGGACATTGCTGTTGCCAATGGTCCAAGCAGGTTTTGAGATCTAGCGTCTGCAATAAGGGACTCATGCAATCGCCTCCTGTAACGATAAGCTAGGTGTACGCTTTAGTGGGGTGACCTGAGGCAAACGCCCGCCCATGACTAAAGGTTGATGCTGATAGTAATGGCCCCAAGCGGCTTGCTCTTGGGCACTTAATACACCGATCGATGCTTCCCCTAACACCTCAGCGTCTAGACCTAAACGTCGGAAGCTATTACGTACCCTTTGTGTTGCCGTGAATACCAACCAGCGTGCCCCTTGCTGGTGAAGTTGATGGAAAAGACGAGGCAGTAATAACGCCATGATGCCGGGCCGATTGGTTGAAAGCTGGCCAATTTCAACGAGGCTGTGGCGATTGACCTCTTCCCCTAATGCCTGGCTCAAGCACTGCTCTGCGGGACTATCGAGATAGCGTTCTAAAAAGAGCGTTTGAGCTTGGGCATGCCGGATACCGACAACGGCTTGAATACTGTGCTCGTCCATCAATCCGAACAATTGCGGCATAAAGGATTGGATCCGGGCATGATGTTGATCGGCATACATGTGCTGTATGAACTGTTCTGCAGCACATCGTTGCACTGGGCTTTGCATCAGCGTCCAGCAATATGATGGATGCTCATCATTGATTGTCTGAACAGAACTGATGGCCCGAGCTGAAAAGTCGTTTTTGTCGCAGGTGATCTGGTGGGGTAAGGAACGTGATCGCATCAAGCTGCCCTCCTGGTGTATAGCGAGCAGCATCGGCGATCAAAATTAACGGAATCTTAAGAGGCTTAAGATTTCTCGGGTTAAACCATCGGATGAACGAGAGGTAAAGGCCTAACAAATAGCGTGGAAGGGCGGGTCAATCATACCTAACGCATTGATTGACAAATCAAACGGCGTATTAAAATGTAACTGTGCAGTGCACGCACACAATAGAACAGTTTCGTTTTAGACATATTTTCTGTTACAACCCTTTTTCAGCTCTTTATAGGGCTCCTTTATCCATGTGATTGATTACAGGAATGCGCTTTTCGTGAAAGCCTATCAAGTCAGATTGTTATTTCATGCGGTGTTATGGCTCAGTCTTGGACTGGTGGGCTACCGACTTTACCTTGAGTTTGTCGATGAAGACCTGACTGCAGAACTGCCTCACCAAGTTGACCGGCTCGATCAACAACTGACCGATCATTCCCACTTCAGAATGGCGGTAGTCGGGAATATCAATAACTCTATTGGTGTTTTTGAAGAGCGCATGGTGCCGAAAATTAACCAGGCCGCACCGAATCTATTGGTCTCTGCTGGCAATGCGGTGAGCGATGGTGGTGAAGATAAATACCGCGCCTTGAAGCGCTCCCTGGCCCATCTCAAGATGCCTTGGCTGTTGACTTACGGCGAACAGGAAGATGGTGGTTTTGGTAGCTTACGCTTCCAACAACACTTTGGGCCTTTCCATTACAGTGTTGAAAGCCATGGTTATCAGTTCATTGTGCTGGATAGTACTGGGCGGACCAATTGGGGTTGGCAAATGATGTGGCTGCAGCGCCAACTGCAGGAAAAGGCCCAGCATCGCTTTATCTTTCTGCAACAGAGTTTATTTTTGACCGGTGATCCCGATGAGACGGTGACTGATGGACCCATGGATCATCAATGGCGTCGCCAATTATTAACCATCCTTAAAGCGCATCCCGTTGATGCGGTATTTAGTGCCGGCATGACCCAACCGTCGATTCGCGATTGGCAGGGTACGCGTTTCGTCAATACCGGGAGTGCCGGTGGTTTTGTGTTAAGCAAGAAAGTGGGTACCTACCACTATGCCTTAGTGGATATTGATGAGCAGGGTAAGCTACAGGTCTCACTCAAAGGCGTCGACATTGGCCAGCGTGGGGTGGCGCGCTGGTTAGAGAGCTTCTGGTTGTTTGTACACTCGCTGTTCTATGTTGGCTACACCAACTTTCTTTTGGTGATTGGTGCGCTATTGCTACTGGCGCTTCATTTGTACCGAAAAATTTTGGACAGTGCCGAGTATTATCCCGATTATGACTTGGATATTGAGCCTTGGCGTCAACGTCAATTACGCGTGGCGATGTTTACCAACAACTACCTCCCCTTTATTGGCGGTGTGCCGATAGCGATTGAGCGGTTACGTCGCGGTTTAGAGAAGCTAGGTGATGCGGTCACGTTAGTGGCGCCGCGTTATCGTCATGGCAGCGAGCGCGGCCAAGATCACCAGCTCTCAATCTTGAGAGTGCCCACATTATTGGCACTCGATAAATCAGGCGATTTTCGTATTGCCAATATTTTTACCCCACGTATTCGACGCCATCTTGCCGCATTTAAGCCCGATATTATTCACCTACACCATCCTTTCTGGCTTGGCAGCATTGGCTTATGGATGGCACGGCGTTTAAATATCCCGGCGATCTACACCTATCACACCCGTTTAGAGCACTATGCCCATTTTGTACCGATTCCTGGGCGCTTATTCCGCCATTTAATTTCCCATTGGTTGATTCGACGATTCGCCAATAAGTGTGATGGCGTGATTGTGCCGACCTGGTCAGCAGAAGAGTATTTGCGGCTAGTTGGGGTGAAAGTGCCAACGTGTGTACAGCCGACAGGCATTGAATATCAGCGATTTTCGGATCGCGATGAGGCGGCATTAAAGGCATTAGCTGAACAGCATCAATTAGCCGATCGTAAGGTGTTGGTCACAGCGGCTCGTTTGAGCTTGGAAAAGAATTTGAACTTCATGCTGGAATGCATTGCACGTTTGAAGCATCAGCATGGCGCCCATTTTTGTTTATTGATCGTGGGCGATGGGCCTCAGCGAGAGGCGCTTGAAGAAACCCGTCGTACCTTGGATATCGAAGACTGTTGCCAGTTTGTCGGTGCGGTGCCGCCTGAAGATATGGCGCGCTATTACCAGTTGGCCGACTTATTCGTGTTCACCTCTAAATCGGAAACTCAGGGCATGGTGATTCTAGAAGCGATGGCAGCGGCTTGCCCGGTTGTTGCTGTACGCTCAAGCGGCATCGATGATGTCGTTAATGATGATCAAAATGGTTATAAAACACGCGAAAAGGCCCATGAGTGGACACAAAGAGTCGCCACCTTATTGGATGATGACCAAACACGACAACGATTATCACAGCAGGCTCAAGCCTTTGCCGAGCAATATGATATTGCGCCTTTTGCCAGCCATGTTCGTGACTTTTATGCGCAAGTTTTAGCCGAGCGGCATAAGCTAGCGCTGCAGGCGCTGGATGAGCATGAGGCCAAAGAATAAAGAATGATGCCATCGTCATGTCATATGAAAGGGCCCTATCGGGCCCTTTCATGCTTGGAGCCATCCCCTTACTTCAGCCCACCCGAAGCGAGACCATGTAGTAGCACTTGGTGATCATGGTGAACACAATCGGCATAGGCACGTGCCTGTAGTATCAATAGTTGAGTAAAGGCTTGACGATCCTGGCCTGCACGGGCGAGTACTGATTCAGCAAATTGATCGGGTCGCTCAGGCGTAAGCGATCGAGCACCTCGCAAGTGTGAGTAAGCGAGAATGCAGCCCCAGTCGCGTGCCATTTTGGTAAACTGCTTACCTTTTTTGAGTTTATGAGTCGGGAAGTCGGCCTTAAAGGGCGATCTTTCCCGGACTGAATAGATCTCTCCTTGTAAACTCATCCAGCCTAGGTACACATCGGGGTGTTGTGCCATGGCTTGAAATGCAATGGCATGGCGCCCGCCTTCATGGGTAAATGCCTGACGGTAACGCTGGCGCTCATCTCGCGACATCGCTTGCCATGCGGCAGGTTTTTGCTGGGCCTTGATGTCCAAGATGACATCATCATGATCCCCCTCCCCCATGCCTTCAATCAACGCATAATAACGTTGCGTGCCTAGCGAACCGGTACCGGCCCCGATACGAAGGGCAACATCTTTGACCTTGAAATGCTGCTGGCTATGTCCTGGCACTTGATCCGCCAAGGTATGTTGGTAATCCTCCAGCGCTTTTGTGAACGCTTTACGCACGCGAATACTGGGGGCTGCCATCTTCGGGTGGTTGGGCATAAAACAACGTTCGCCCTGGTCATTCAGGTGGGTCCACTTATCTAACATCTGCTGGCGATCTTTCTTCTCAGCGATACGATCAAGAAACTGCTTCAGAGGCCCCTTGGTTGTACCGCACATGGCCACCCAGTCCGCGTTTTCGCCCTGACTTTTTTCTAATGTCTCTAGATAGTGTGTCGCCAGTGAGGTTAATGCGCTGTCAATATCGTCATCATTCACTTGGCTATTTTGGCGCATATCCAACACGATGGAGATGGCTAAGCGCCATAGGTCATACTGATAATCACCAATAATCGCGTCATCGAAATCATCGAGGCCGAAACGTATTTTGTGATCATGGCTTCCATAAGCGCCAAAATTATGCAGATGTGCATCACCCTGTAACCACGTTTGGGTCGTGAGCTGGCCACCATAGAGAGAGAAATGCCAATCTCTGAACATGTCATGCCAATACAAGGGGTTACTGCCGCGATAGAAGGCAAAAGGAGACGCCGCCATTTTTTGATACTTCATCCGTCGGTCATCGGCACTGAGAGCGCCGTTTTGACGACGTAATTCATCAAGGACCTGCTGAGCGCGGTCATGAGCAGTATTCAACCGATTAACTCCGTCCGACACGGTTTTGTTCAACACGGTTTTATCCAACATTGTCGCTCCTGAATAACATCAATGGGCGTCATAGGCAGAGAAATAAACAGTTTAGATCACATCAAGCACTGCGTATGGGATGCAGTGCAAGCATAAAATCGCTATATTGTCGGGCGATTATTTAATTCCAGTGTCTGCCCAATCGCTGAGATCTACAAGCGATCTCATCAGTGACGCTATTTCGCAGTCGATCAGTGTAAAACTGTCGATCTTGTCGCATACCGTGACGCCACCTTGGGCAGGCATCGCCATTATGATGAAGAGCCAACATGTCCAGCACACGTCAGATTCTCGTTACTAGCGCACTTCCCTATGCCAATGGGCCTATTCATCTCGGCCATTTGCTTGAGTACATCCAGACCGATATTTGGGTCCGCTTCCAGAACAGCCGTGGTCATCAATGCACTTATGTCTGTGCAGATGATGCTCATGGCACGGCGATTATGTTACGTGCAGAGCAGGAAGGCGTGACGGCTCAACAGCTGATTGATCGGGTTCGAGAAGAGCATCACAGTGACTTTAAAGGGTTTAACGTCCATTTTGATAACTTTTACTCGACACACTCGACAGAAAACCGTGAGCTGTCTGAACTGATTTATACCCGCTTAAGAGATGCCGGCCATATCGCCACGCGCGAAATTCAGCAAATGTATGATCCGGAGAAGGGACTTTTCCTTGCTGACCGTTTTATCAAAGGCACCTGCCCTAAGTGTGGCGCGGAAGACCAGTATGGCGATAACTGTGAGAAGTGCTCAGCCACTTATACGCCGGCAGAACTGATCAATCCTCGTTCAGCGATTTCCGGTGCCACGCCTGAAATGCGCACTTCGCAACACTTCTTCTTCAAGCTGCCTGATTTTGCCGACATGTTGTCCAAATGGACGCAGGATGGCCGTTTACAGCCACAAATTGCCAACAAACTCAAAGAATGGTTTGAAACCGGCTTGCAGGAATGGGACATCTCCCGTGATGCGCCTTATTTTGGCTTTGAAATTCCGGATGCGCCGGGTAAATATTTCTATGTTTGGCTGGATGCCCCGATTGGCTATTTAGCGAGCTTTAAGAACCTCTGTGATCGTACCGCCGAGCTAGATTTTGATACTTATTGGAAAGTGGATTCTGAGGCTGAGGTGTACCACTTTATCGGTAAAGATATTGTTTACTTTCACGCCCTCTTCTGGCCTGCCATGTTGTCTGGGGCTGGAATGCGCACCCCGACCGCAGTGAACTGCCATGGGTTCGTGACCGTCAATGGGGAAAAGATGTCTAAGTCTCGCGGCACTTTTATCAAGGCCGCGACTTATCTTAAACACTTGAACCCCGAATACCTGCGTTATTACTTCGCGGCCAAGCTAACATCGCGAGTGGATGACTTGGACCTTAACCTGGAAGACTTCGTGCAACGGGTAAATTCTGACCTGGTGGGCAAAGTCGTGAATATTGCCAGCCGCTGTGCAGGTTTTATCAAAAAAGCCGGTGGCCAACTGGGTTCGACGCAAGCGAACGAAGACCTGTTGGCTCATTTTGAAGCGGCCGGTGAAGCCATCGCTGAAGACTTTGAAGCCCGGGAGTTTGGTCGGGCGATGCGCAAGGTGATGGAATTGGCTGATGAGGCTAATACTTGGATTAATGATGCGGCACCTTGGGTGTTAGCCAAAGAGGCGGGCCAAGAAGCGCAGGTTCAAGCCATTTGCACCACGGGCATTCACTTATTCCGCGTACTCATGGTCTATCTGGCACCGGTCGTACCGGATATGGCTGAACAAGCACGCCAGTTCTTAAAACTGGACAATTTGGATTGGGATAGTCGTACGCAGCGTATGCATGGTCATACCATTGAAAAATTCAAACCGCTGATGACCCGCGTTGAAAGTGACCGGATCGATGCCATGTTAGCCGATAGTCGTGATGATGCGGCAGCCGAACAAGCTTTGAAAGAAGGGGCATCTCAGCCGACGGGACCGCTAGTTGAAGATCCTATTGCGGATGAAATCAATTTTGATGATTTTATGAAAGTTGATTTGCGTATTGCCCGTATTGCCAAGGCTGAGCACGTAGAAAAAGCTAAAAAATTGCTCAAACTCACCCTGGATCTAGGGGGTGAAACACGGACTGTTTTCTCTGGTATTAAAAGTGCTTACCAGCCAGAAGATCTTGAAGGTCGCTTAACCGTCATGGTCGCAAACTTAGCCCCGCGCAAGATGAAGTTTGGCTTATCAGAAGGCATGGTGCTTGCGGCTGGTGATGATGAAGGCATTTATCTGCTCGAACCTCACTCCGGCGCCAAACCTGGGCAACGCGTCACCTGAGCCAAGTCAATGCTTAACATCGTACACCGGGGCTCTCAGGGGCCCCGGTGTCGTTTGAGGTTTATAATGCCAGCAGGCAATGCCTGTATTTGATCAAACGGTTTTCATGTCAAGGTCGGGGATAAAATAGCCCGTTTTTGAGATCCCTGCCTTTGGGGGCAGCATGATTTTATATACACCATGATTTTCGATACGCTATGACTCATCATTTATGACGGATTATCTACTACTTCTGGTCAGCACCATTCTGGTCAACAATTTTGTGTTGGTTCAGTTTTTGGGGCTGTGTCCCTTTATGGGGGTCTCTAATAAATTAGAGTCTGCCATGGGGATGTCGTTAGCAACGACGTTTGTGCTAACGCTTTCCTCGGCCACGAGTTATTGGGTTTACCATGCGCTGCTGGCCCCTTTGGGATTGGCCTACTTAAAGACCATCAGCTTTATTGTGGTGATCGCGGTTGTTGTTCAATTCACTGAGATGGTGGTACGAAAAACCAGTCCCCTGCTCTATCAAGTATTAGGTATCTTCCTACCACTGATCACCACCAATTGCGCTGTTCTGGGGGTGGCGCTGCTGTCATTGAATAAACAACAAAGTTTTACCCAAGCAACACTCTATGGCTTGGGCGCAGGCTTAGGATTTTCTCTCGTGCTGGTGCTCTTTGCGGCAATGCGTGAACGGATTACGCTCGCCGATGTTCCTGCTCCCTTTAAAGGAGCCTCTATTGCGATGATGGCTGCGGGGCTGATGTCATTGGCGTTTATGGGATTTTCCGGACTGGTCCGTTTCTAATGCCATTGTATCGAATAGTACGACTGCTAATGGTACAGGTGATGACACACCGCTTAAGCGCACAATATTGCGTTTCATATTGTGTTTTATGGCGGCTAATGATTAATCGGAGTTTGACATGAGTGCCCTCATGGATGCCTCTGTAGTGGCTGCGGTTTTAGCATTAACCGGTTTGGCTTTGTGTTTTGGTGCCTTGCTGGGGTTTGCTGAGACACGTTTTAAAGTCGATGAAGACCCGATTGTCGATCAAATCGATGCTTTGCTGCCACAAACGCAATGTGGTCAATGTGGTCATCCAGGTTGCCGACCCTATGCAGATGCGATCGCTCAAGGTGAAGCGATTAATCGCTGTCCTCCTGGTGGTGAAAGTACGATAGAAGCATTGGCCAATTTGCTCGGGCGTGACCCTCTCCCTCTTGATGCGGATGCTAACGCCAATAGTGAGAAACGCGTTGCCTTTATTCGGGAAGCGGAGTGTATTGGCTGCACCAAGTGCATCCAGGCTTGCCCGGTCGATGCCATTGTGGGGGCAGCTAAGCTGATGCATACCGTCATTGTGGATGAGTGCACGGGCTGCGATTTATGTGTAGCGCCTTGCCCTGTCGACTGTATCGAAATGCATCCACGGCCAGAAGCTCACTGGCATTGGCCTCAGCCTTCAGGGCCTGGACATTTACCCTTGATTGCCACGGATCGTAGCGGACTATCATCACAGGTGGGTGCCCATGACGCCTGATTTTTCCCGTGTCCATCGGTTTCATGGCGGTATTCAACCGCCTGAGCACAAGCAGATATCTACCACGATGCCACTACAGGCTGCGGCATTGCCAGATCGAGTGGTATTGCCGCTGCAACAATCTTCAGGCTTGATGGCCCAAGCGGTTGTTTCGGTGGGTGATTATGTCTATCGCGGCCAGTGCATTGCGCAAGTGAAAACCCTGGAGGGTCAATCTAGTGCATTAGGAGCTGCCGTTCATGCCAGCATTTCAGGCCATGTCTCTGAGCTTGCGACATTACCGGTGCCGCACCCTGGAGGATTACAGTCGCCTTGTATTGTCATTGAAAGTGACGGATTGGATTTACCTGTGCCTGATCATGTTCAGCGCCAAGACGATTGGCAAGACCTTGAAGCTGAGCAATTGCTGGCCACTATTGGGGCTGCTGGCATTGTTGGTTTGGGTGGCGCCGGTTTTCCTACTCATACCAAACTGGCGGGGGGCTTTGCTCAAGATACACGGCTGTTGCTGATCAATGCGGCCGAGTGCGAGCCTTATATTACTGCGGATGACATGCTATTACGCCAACGCAGCGCGGCGTTGATCGAGGGGATTCAGGTCTTAGTTCATTTACTTGAACCTGAACATGTTGTGATCGGAATTGAAGATAATAAATCTGAAGCCATTGCTTGTCTTCGAGCCGCTATTGATGACGATTCCTGTATTCAGTTAGTCGTGGTGCCCACTCGCTATCCTTCGGGTGGTGAGAAGCAGTTGATTCAGCTAGTCAGTGGTCTGGAGGTTCCGTCAGGAAAAAGACCGATAGACATTGGTGTTGTCTGTCAGAACGTCGGCACTGTCGTCGCGGTTGCCGATGCCGTTATTCGGCATCAGCCTCTGATTGAACGTGTTGTGACGGTGACGGGAGATGCATTGGCACAGCCGCGCAATTTTTATGTGCGATTAGGCACCTCGATTGAACATGTATTAACTCAGGCGGGCTTACGGCCTCAGCAATTGCAACGTTTAATCATGGGCGGGCCGATGATGGGGTTTGCCCTGACCGATCTATCATTACCCGTGGTTAAAACCACCAATTGCCTACTGGCAGGATCAAACGAAGCCTTAGGGGCGCCCGGTGAGGAAATGCCCTGTATTCGGTGTGGCGAATGTGAAGCGGTATGCCCGGCACAATTATTACCTCAACAACTGTATTGGTTCAGTGCTCACCAGCAATATCAAAAAGCGGCCTCTTTCGATTTGTGGGATTGTATCGAATGTGGGGCTTGTGCCTATGTCTGCCCCAGTGATATTCCCCTGGTACAATATTATCGGCATGCCAAAGATGAGCTGAGAGTCTTGACCGATGAAGCCCAAAAAGCGGAGCAGGCTCGACAGCGTTTCGAAGCCCGTCAGGCGCGATTGACCCGCCAAGCAGAAGAAAAAGCGGCTAAACGTGCTGCCCGAGCGGCCAAAGCTCAACAAATTCAATCCGCCAGTAAAGCCACAGCAGCATCACAGCCAAAGGCAACGTCAGACGATTCTCTCTCTTCGAATGCAACGCCTCCCCTCTCTGAGTCGGCTTCCACTTCTTCCATTTCTCCCTCTTTACGCTCCAGTCAGCAGCATAAAATTGCATTAGCCGCCGCTCAAGTGGCACTAAAGCGTGCTGATAAGCAATTGGCGGCGGCTAAGGCGCGCCGGGAAGAAGATGTGACGGCTCTAGAGGCCAAGGTCGAACAGGCTAGAGAGAAGTTAAAAGCCCTGCAGAATGTTTCTGATACGCTCAGTGACACAGTGAGCGCTTCCGTAACTCCAGCGACACCTGTGACGGCTAAAGCCAGCGGTTCCTCCACTCCGGCAGTGTCTGCCTCGCTCAAACAACTGAAAATCACACGGGCAGCCGCTTTGTCTGCGGTTAAAAAAGCCGAAAAAGGATTGTTAAATTTGCAACGAGCCACCGATGCGACTGCTGAGCAGCTGGATGCGCAAAAGGCGCGTCTAGCAGGGGCTCAAGAACAGTTCGAGGCTGCGGAAAAGGCATTGCAGAAAGCACAGTTGGCCACCGAACCTACGCAGGAGTCAAATTCCTAGTCATGCTTTCTTTGTTTGCTGCACCCCATAGCCATGTACCAAGGCGAATGCCGCAAGTGATGCGTCAGGTCATGTTCGCCATGCTGCCTGGCATCATTGGACTCACTATTGCTTTTGGGCCTGGCATTTTGGTCAATCTGTTGCTCTCAATGGTGACAGCTTTATTGACCGAGGCTTGGATATTACGCTTACGTCATCGACCTGTGGGCAAGACATTAACTGACGGCAGTGCAGTGGTTACTGGGATGCTACTGGCCGTGGCATTGCCTGCTATTGCCCCTTGGTGGATTCCTGTGCTGGGGACGTTTTTTGCCGTTGCCGTGACGAAACAACTTTTTGGCGGCTTGGGGCAAAATCCGTTTAATCCGGCAATGGCCGCCTATGCGTTTTTATTGATCAGCTTTCCATTAGAAATGAGCTTATGGCCACAACCTTTTGAATGGCATATAGCCGGCTTCTCTTGGTATGAAACGGCTGATGCTGTGACCGGTGCCACCCCTCTCGATGCTTTCCGCCACAAGGGCATGTTAACCGCCGAAGAATTCTGGCAACAACCTCAACTGCTCTCTCCTGATATGGTGCTTGCCTGGGAATGGGTGGCACTGGGGTGGGCGCTGGGAGGCGTTTGGTTGCTTTGGCAGCGTGTGATTCATTGGCAGGCACCGGTTGGCATGCTCAGTGCATTAAGTCTATTGGCTGCTTTTTTCTATGGGGTTGACCCCAGCCACTATGCATCACCCTGGTTTCATTGGGTTTCAGGTGCAACACTCTTAAGTGCTTTTTTTATTGTGACGGATCCCGTCAGCGGTGCCACCAGTCGTTTAGGACAGTGCTTCTTTGGTATTGGGGTCGGGATTCTTGTCTATGTCATTCGCACTTGGGGTAACTATCCCGATGCCGTCGCTTTTGCTGTTTTATTGATGAATTTTGCCGCGCCCACCATCGATTACTACACACGGCCACGTGTGCACGGACATCGCAAAGCTCAACGCGGGCTGAAACAAAAGGATTCTGCACCATGACAATCCAGTCTCCTTGGTTAAAAGGTGCAATAGGGCTGGCTTTGTTTGCCTTAGTCACCGGTGGGGTGGTAAGTATCACGCATGCGCTGACTTGGTCTGATATCCAAGACAACCGGGCCTATGCGGCATCACAGGCTTTACGATCATTAGCCCCTGAGCCGGATTATCAATTGGACCTCAAGCAAGAAGTCATCAGGCTCGGGCCGGTACCCGCGCTAGGTCAGACTGCTGAGTTTAAAATCTATCGTGCCCGCACCACTCATGATGAGCTTGGGCTCTTATTGCTGCCCGTCATCAGTCATCAAGGCTACAGCGGTGATATTAAACTCCTCGTGGCGGTTGATATTAAAGGGCAAGTACAAGGCATTCGAGTTTTGATGCATCAGGAAACCCCTGGACTGGGGGATCGTATTGAGCAGCGTAAATCAAACTGGTTGGAGCAGTTTACCGGCCAATCATTACAGCAATTACCTGACTCACAATGGCGAGTCAAAAAAGATGGCGGGCATTTTGATCAGTTAACGGGAGCCACGATTACGCCGCGTGCCGTCGTGGGGGCCGTCTACCAGGCACTTCATTGGGTTCAGGAACACCACGACACCTTATGGATGGACGATATTCAAGCCGTTAGGAGGTCTTTGTGAGTCAAACAAGTGTCCGTGAACTGGCGATCAACGGCCTCTGGCATAATAATCCGGCACTGGTTCAACTGCTTGGGTTATGCCCACTCTTGGCCGTGACGGGCAGTGTTGTCAATGCTCTCGGGCTCGGGTTGGCGACGTTAAGTGTGCTGGTCGGTGCTAATGTGGCGGTCTCTCTGATTCGTCACCATGTCCCAACGAGTGTCCGTCTCCCCGCTTTTGTCATGATTATTGCTTCTTTTGTGACCTGCGCTGAATTATTGATGCAAGCCTACACTTATTCGCTTTATCAGATACTGGGCATTTTTATTCCCTTGATTGTCACGAACTGCGCGATTTTGGGACGTGCCGATGCTTTCGCTTCACGACAACCCGTTAGCGCAGCGGCTGTAGACGGTATCATGATGGGGCTCGGTTTTTTGGCTGTGTTATTGGTGTTGGGGGCTATTCGAGAGGTTCTGGGACAAGGTACTTTATTTTCTGGCATGGCACTTTTATTTGGTGAATATGCCAAGCATTGGCAGATCAATGTGTTCGCCGATTGGCACTTGTTAATTATGATTTTACCGCCTGGCGCCTTCTTTACCATGAGCGTATTGATTGCGCTAAAAAATATCATCGACCAACAACTGAAAAAGCGCCAAGCGGCCGTATCGAACACTGTGCATGCTCAACCTTCAAGACGCGTACGAGTGACTGATTAGGTCGTTTGAGTGCCATTAAATCGAAGCGCGAATTGATTCAAGCGTGATTTGATTTGAATATGAGGAGACCGTGACTGCATGAACGCGGCCAAGCGTAGAGAAATTTTTGAGCGACTAAAAGTCCATATTCCAGAACCGACGACGGAATTAAACTGGGCAACGCCATTTGAGTTGTTAACCGCTGTTTTACTTTCAGCCCAAGCAACCGATGTGGGCGTCAATAAAGCGACGGCCAAACTCTTTCCTGTGGCGAATACGCCCCAGGCGATTATCGACCTAGGGCTTGAGGGTTTAAAAACGTATATCAAGACAATAGGGCTCTATAACACCAAAGCTGAAAACCTCATGAAAACCTGCCACTTGCTGGTAGAGAAACATCAAAGTGAGGTGCCTAAAACCCGGGCAGCCTTGGAAGCATTGCCGGGTGTTGGCAGAAAAACGGCGAATGTGATTTTAAATACTGCTTTTGGGCAGCCAACCATTGCTGTGGATACGCATATCTTTCGTGTATCTAATCGGACCGGTTTGGCACCAGGAAAAGACGTGTTAGAAGTCGAAAAGAAACTGCTTCGTTATGTACCGTCAGAGTTTAAGCAAGATGCTCATCATTGGTTGATCTTACACGGTCGTTATACCTGTATCGCGCGTAAGCCCCGCTGTGGGAGCTGTGTGATTGAAGATCTGTGCGAGTACAGGGATAAGGTTGAACTTTGATCTTAAGCGTCTCGGTGTAGTCGAGGAGCCTAGTGACGATGCGCCCGTCGGGCGCATCGTCGGATCGAGCTAAGAGATTAAGCGCCGAGTTAAAGGCCAGGGCATGACGATAAAACCGAGGCCTGCAATCACCAATAATCCCCCTATCCCTTTGTAAAGATTCATCACATCTCCCATGAGCCAAATACCCAATAAGACCGCTATCACTGGCATGAGTAATGTAAAGGGAACAACCAGGTTGACCGGGTGACGCCTCAACAGTCCGTACCAAAGCCCATACGCCACAATTGATGATAAAAACACCGTATAGAGTAGCCCGCCCCAACTGATGAAGCTGGCTTCTTTCATTGCCTGCCACTGCCCTGATTCAAAAAGCGCACTGGCCAAGGCAAGTTGAGGTATTGAAAACAGGGCCACCCAACCGGCTAGCGCTAAAGGCTTGATGGGTGGACCTTGCTTGATTAACAGCTGAGATATCGCCCACCCCAGGGCACTGAAAAGCAATATTATCATCGGCATTAAGTGAGGCAGATTGGGCCCGCCTGCAAGGACGATGACGCCTAAGAAGGCGGCGATTAGGCCGAGAAGCTTGCGAGTATTCAGCTTTTCCTTGAGAAAAATGACCGCAAGTAAAGTCGCAAAGGGCGTTCCCATTTGGACAAGCAATGCACCAGTACCCGCTTCAGCTTGCTGCAGTCCAATGAAAAGTAATGCAAAATGCAGGCTACCGAATGTCATGGATAGCACTATCAAGAAAGGCCACTGCTGGCGTGGTACTCGATAAAATGGAACTAGGATAAGTGCCACCAGTATAAACCTGAGCGTCATGAGTAATAAGGGAGGCATTTCAGCCACTGCAAATTTGATGGCGATCACATTCAGCCCCCAAATTCCTATGACCAACAAGGCCAAGAGCGTATCTTTTAACGGCACACTAACTCCTAGTGTTATGATTTTATTGAACTTTAGGCTGAGCTGGAGTGTCTTGTATTATGCATATCATGTCATGAAACAAATCGCTTGCTAGTCTACGTTTTGATGTATACACCTGACGACCGGATGAGGACAATCCCATCATGAGAATATTGCACACTATGCTACGTGTCGGTGACCTCAATCGCGCGATTGATTTCTATACTCGCGTTTTGGGTATGAAACTATTGCGCCAGGAAGAAAACAAGGCTTATGAATATACGTTGGCCTTTGTCGGTTACGGAGAAGAAAGTGATACGGCAGTGCTTGAGTTGACCTACAACTGGGGGCAATCAAGTTACGATATGGGTAATGCTTTTGGTCATATCGCCCTCGCTGTTGACGATGTCAAAAGTGCCTGTGAGCGTATCCGTGATGCCGGTGGTCAAGTGACTCGTGAACCTGGTCCAGTCAAAGGTGGGACCACGATGATTGCTTTCGTCACCGACCCTGATGGCTATAAGATCGAGTTAATCGAAAGAGATTGATGCGATGATATACGTGAGTAGATCGCTACAGAAGCGTTTCTACTCCGTATCGGTGACTCAACAACGACGGATGTTATGACGGGTCATTAAACATTTGATCGCCGCGCTCATCAATAAAGCGCTTTGCCTTCATTAGCATTAACTCATGGGCCTGAGCCTTGCTGGGAAGGAGGTCTGAGCGTTCAAAGTGATAAGTACGGGGCTCCTCCCCTTCAACTTCCTGACAAATACGCCCCGATACACGGTAGCTATTCCCTTGCTGTGCCGGGATCGGATAGATCATATAGCCGTTATATGCAATGCCTTCAACGACTGTTTCCGGTGCATTACGGTCTTTGTGTTTTCCCGTGAGCCAATCAAAAAATCCCATAAGAAGTAATCCGAGCTCGCAATAGAGTTAACGTGTCGCCATTATTCCACAATCAAACTTAACGGTATAACAACATCAAAATCATTCAATTTAGCGTCGTACTTTATCATGTTCATTGACAAAGTATTCTAGGCCCGGGGTTACGCCAAGCAACCCCGGGGTTTTACATACGCTTAAAGTTGGCCGCGGCCTTTGTTGGCAGCGATCCGTAAACGCAAGGCATTCAGTTTGATAAAGCCTGCAGCATCTTTCTGATCGTAGGCACCGGCATCGTCTTCGAACGTTGCAATAGATTCATCAAACAGAGAGTCAGGTGATTGGCGACCAGCCACAATCACATTCCCTTTATAGAGTTTGAGCCTTACAACACCATTGACGACCTTTTGTGATTCATCAATCATTTGCTGCATCATTTGACGCTCAGGGCTCCACCAGTAGCCGTTATAGATGATCTCAGCATATTTAGGCATGAGTTCATCTTTCAAGTGGGCTACTTCACGGTCCAGCGTAATAGATTCGATCGCACGGTGTGCTTTCAGCATGATGGTACCTCCGGGGGTTTCGTAGCATCCCCGTGATTTCATGCCGACATAACGGTTTTCAACTAAATCCAGGCGGCCGATACCGTTCTCCCCGCCCAATTTATTCAGCTTGCTCAACACTTCATGAGGCTTGAGACGTTCACCATCAATGGCAACGATATCCCCTTTCTCATAAGTCAGCTCAATGTAAGTGGGCTGCTCTGGCGCTTGCTCAGGGCTGACACTCCAGCGCCACATTTCTTCTTCAGCTTCTGTCCATGGATTTTCCAGAATCCCGCCCTCATAGGAAATATGAAGCAGGTTGGCATCCATTGAATAAGGCGACTTGGTCCCTTGCTTAGCAAAGTCGACCGGGATGTCATTATTTTTGGCATAAGTCATCAACTTTTCGCGTGACAACAGATCCCACTCACGCCAAGGGGCGATCACTTGGATACCCGGCTTAAGGGCATAAGCGCCAAGCTCAAAGCGAACCTGGTCATTACCCTTGCCAGTCGCACCATGAGAAATAGCATCGGCCCCAGTTTCGTTGGCGATTTCAACTAATCGTTTGGCAATCAATGGGCGGGCAATAGACGTGCCCAGCAGATATTCGCCTTCATAAACGGTATTGGCGCGGAACATGGGGAAGACATAATCACGGACAAACTCTTCGCGCAGGTCTTCAATGTAAATCTCTTTGATACCCATCTGCTGTGCCTTGGCGCGTGCAGGCTCTAATTCTTCGCCCTGGCCTAGGTCAGCGGTGAAAGTAACAACTTCACATTGATAGGTTTCTTGTAACCAACGCAATATGATCGAGGTATCCAGCCCGCCAGAATAGGCTAGGACGACCTTTTTAATGTCTGACATGATGCACTCCCAATAAATGGCGCTTCAATACGCACTGTTCCAGTCGTTGAGTCTCTGTATTAGTGAATACAGCACAACCGGCTGCCAAAAGGCAGCCGGTTAAGAAACAAGTAGTTAGGAAGTATACCTGATGAAAAGGTATACGTCAGAGGGGGTTTACTTCATTCTCTTTTTCTAGGCGAACGGTCACTCGTCGGTTCTTGGCGCGTCCACTGGCTGTCGCATTACTGGCCACCGGATAACGCTCACCGTGATAACGTGATGTGATCATTTCCTGGTCCAAACCACGTGCAATCAGGTAGTTAAGTACCATATCCGCTCGGTTTTTAGATAATTGTCGGTTGTTACGCCGAGTCCCACGAGAGTCTGTATGGGAGTCGATAAAGACATAAGAGACATCGGGATCCGCTTTAATGTAGCGAACAATCAGGTCTAGCATGGCTTTATCTTGAACCGTCAGCGTGTCGGCGCCGCTCGCATAGTTCAGTACCGTATTGCTGATTTGGTCATAGTTGACAGGCAGCAGCTGAGCTTCACAGAGTTGAAAACGGCCATAGGCTTCATCGAACCTGAGCGGTGAAATACTGGCAACGCGTGCTTCAATACGATGATCGCGATCTTCCTGAAGCATGGAGGGCATCAGCCCTTGACGAAGGGATTCAATCATTAAAGCGGTTTGTCCAGGGCCCACTTTAATCCACTCGTCATTGGTTTTGAATTGAACTCGCCCAATTTGATGAGTCCCTGAACCTGGGCGCCATCCTGGGGCCATTGCCACCAGTTGAACACTCCCCTGCTTTAATGCGCTCCGAAAAGGCCTAATTTGAAACTTGGTGTCTTCACCTGCACGATGAATAAAACGAGCTTGGCCGAAGCGCGGAATATAGTGTGTGAGTTCGCACTGTAGTGGCGATGGGGTTGTCGCTTGCCACTGTCCCTCATCATAATCAGCTTGGTAAACCGCTGCTTGTGCTGCCCCACCAACAGCGCACAATGCCAAGATTAAAGGGACACCTCGTCGGACAATGAATCGTTGCATTGGGGCACTGCTCCTAAGCTTTGACGGCAATCGACAACACTTGTATTTGACAATAAAGACGCTGTACTGCCAATAACATTATTACCTAGTATAACGGCAGTGATCCCTATAGCTTTAGCCATTGGTCTTAATTTTGTTAACTGAAATCATGATGATGGGAATCGTATCGGCTTCATTGCATTCAGGTTTATCGTAATTCTCCTTGTGACGACATCACCTTGAGACGATGGACTATGTTAAGCTTGCGCACTGTTTATATTGTCAAATTGCAGCTGGAGAGGACTCGATGGCCTCCACATCACACGTCAAACACCCCATGTCAGGACGATTCCGTGGATACTTGCCCGTGGTGGTCGACGTGGAAACCGCAGGATTTAATGCTCAGACAGATGCTTTGCTTGAAATTGCTGCAACCACAATTACGATGGATGAAAGTGGTATGTTGATTCCTGAGCATACCGTGGCTTGCCATGTCGAGCCATTTGAAGGTGCCAATATCGAGCAATCTGCACTAGAGTTTACCCGTATCGACCTGGATAACCCCCTTCGAAAAAGTATGTCAGTACCGGAAAACGAAGCCTTGAGCCAAGTTTTCAAATCGGTGCGTAAGTCGGTGAAATCTCATGATTGTACTCGTGCCATTTTAGTTGGGCACAATTCGAGTTTTGATCAGGGCTTTTTAAATGCTGCCGTCAGTCGTTGTGGCATTAAGCGTAACCCGTTCCATCCGTTCTCAAGCTTTGATACCGCGACATTAGGCGGTATGGCATTTGGTCAAACGGTTTTGGCTCGAGCATGTAAGCTGGCGGGCATTCCTTTCGATAATGATCAAGCGCACTCTGCACGCTATGATACTGAGCGAACAGCAGAGCTCTTTTGCTCCATTATAAACCGGTGGAAAGAGCTGGGTGGATGGGCCCTGACCGAGCAAGCCTTAGAAGATGACTAAGTCTTGTCTCATGGCCCTAAATCAAAACCAACCTTGATACAAAAGAAGCCCGGGCTAACGCCCGGGCCTCTTTTTAAATAACAGGACAGCTAAATCGTTTTAGGCTTGAGCGGTGCCCTGGGCAGCTTCCTGAATGATTTTTTGAAGCTCACCTTGCTGATAAAGGTCAGTGATAATGTCGTTACCGCCAATCAGCTCGCCATTGACCCATAATTGAGGAAAGGTGGGCCACTCGGCATATACGGGAAGCTCAGCACGAATATCTGGATGCTCTAAAATATTCACATAAGCAAACTTTTCGCCGCAGGCCATTAATGCCTGAACCGATTGAGCAGAAAAGCCGCACTGGGGAAGTTGTGGCGTACCTTTCATATAAATCAGAATCGGGTTGCTGGCAATTTGTTCTTTAATGTTCGTGAGAGTATCAGACATGAGTTTGCACCTTTGTTGAGCCATGATGAGACATGGCTACTACGAAATTTCCTACCTTAATAGTCAATTTTATCGTTATGGCAACGCCTTGAACAGCACTAACTTTGCCCTATTCTTGTAGAGAATCTGACTTTGACATTGCCACAAGGCATATGAGTGCTTAACATTACTCTTTTGGTTTTCAACCGACTGATAACGCTCGCAGAACAAGGTATTAGCTAGTTTCAACACTGGCCTGAGCGCTGTCAATGCAGGAGATTTGATTCATGAGCGTTCGACATTTTCTTTCCCTTCTTGATCTTTCACCTCAAGAGCTCGAGCGGCTGATTCAGCGTGCCATTGAGTTAAAGCGACGCCATAAAGCAGGTTTGATTGATGAGCCGCTAAAGGGAAAAGTCTTGTCGATGATTTTTGAAAAGTCCTCTACAAGAACACGAGTATCCTTTGAGGCGGGTATGGCCCAGCTTGGCGGGGCGGCGATGTTCTTATCCCCTCGTGATACACAACTCGGCCGTGGTGAACCGATTCCGGATACTGCCCGAGTGCTCTCTCAAATGGTGGATGCCGTCATGATTAGAACTTTTTCTCATGACGCGGTTGAAACGTTTGCCGCTCATTCAACGGTGCCGGTGATTAATGCATTAACCGATTATAATCACCCTTGCCAGCTGCTTGCTGATGTTCAGACCTATGTTGAGGCGCGTGGGAGCTTGCAAGGAAAGCGCGTGACTTGGGTCGGTGATGGCAACAACATGTGTAACTCCTATATTAATGCTGCTCGCCAGTTTGACTTTCAGCTGAATATTGCGTGCCCAGAAGGTTATGAGCCAGACCATGCGTTACTGGAGAATAATCGAGACCGAGTCAATATTATTCGCGACCCCAAGGCTGCAGTTGAAGGAGCCCACATGGTTGTGACTGATGTTTGGGCTTCAATGGGTCAAGAAGAAGAACAGGCTAAACGTGAAAAGGATTTTGCTGATTACCAGGTCTCTCCTGCCCTGATGAATATTGCTGACCGCGATGCCCTCTTCCTGCACTGCCTTCCGGCACATCGAGGCGAAGAAATCAGTGAAGATATGCTGGAGGATGAGCGAGCCGTTGTCTGGGAAGAAGCGGGCAATCGTTTACATGCCCAAAAAGCATTGTTGGAATTCTTGATCATTGGCCATCGGTAGGATCTATAGGGGCTGTCTAGCGGACCTCTTTTAGCATCATTCATGACACAATGAGCAATATTATAAAAAAGGCTTCACGCTCAATGGCGTGAAGCCTTTTTATTCAAGTGAAGTAACTGCTGGTTGTGTTTCTAAGCTAGAAACGCGTTATCAGAGCTAAACCAGCTGATCAATATCATTGGTCCAATCACGCTGAGGCGCTGAAGATGTGGCCGCGGCTTGATTGGTTTCTTCTTCAATTTGCACTTGATCCTGATCACGCAATGCCGCTGCCCTATCCTCGCCTTTATTCTCTTCTACAGCTTCAGTTTGTCGCTGCTGAGTGTAGGTGGCAGTATCCTCAACAGAAATATTGGGGCGGATAACAGCGCCGGTTTGCTTTGTCGGCTCATAAAGGGACACATTTTCCTGCGTCTCACCGAGTCGAGTCACAACATCAGCAGGCTGGGAAGCTACGGAAGTTTCCTGGACATCACGTGATGAGACGCCACTTGCTGCGACAGGAGCTGCACTGGCCTGTTCTTCAACAGTCGATTCTGCGCGCCGGGCTTCTTGCTGACGAGCCTGATTGTCTGCACCTTGAGACTGGCGCTGAGCTAGCGCAACCTGATTAACGGATGACTCCAACATGATCCCCTCCTGCAATCGTGATGATAAAACTTGGACGGCCTGCTATGCATGAAGTTCCATTTAATACGTTGCCTTAATGTAATGATCAACAACTTAATGATCAAAACAGACTGTGCCAGAGGCCCTTATGGATTAAGTCGGCAAGAAGTACAATAAGTTGAGGTTTGCACTAAAATTAGTCGGGTTTGAGCAAAACTGCAATGATTGGTGCTAGGTTCGTGAAAGACTCTCTTGGTGTGAACTTATTCAGTGTATCCCTATGCATCAACTCATACATCTTTATTGAATTGAGCCATAAACCAATCTTAAGTCATCAAATAACAAATTACACATTCAGGCATGAATATGTATTACAGAGTGCAGCGTAGCTTAACCCTCTAGCTGCACTCTGTTTTTGGGTAGCGGGTTTCTCGATGCTGCTTGTGTCCTAGCGGACACCTGACAGGATCGAACATCACTACTTTTTCTTTTTGTGGGCATCTTTTACTGCGTAATAAATAAACCCACCAAAAAAAACACAGGCCCCTACCACAACGAGTATACCTGCGACTACTGCATCATCTAGGTACATAACAAGCTCCCGGTCCAAGTCTCTTGAGATGTATTTAAGGTAGCAGTTGCCACAGGTTTCTTTCCTGACCCCTGTCAAAAATAGACGTCAGGAATACTGGCTTAGATCAATCGTGAGCATGCTCACCTTCGTGAGGATGCCCATGTTGAACTTCGTCTTCAGAGGCTTCACGAACGGATTCGATCGTGACCGAAAAATTCAGTGTTTGCCCTGCCAGCGGGTGGTTCGCATCAATCGTGACTTCTTCATCACCCGCTTCGATAACCGTCACCAGCAATGCACCGCCAGGACCTTGAGTTTGGAACTGCATGCCAGGCTGAATATCATCAACGCCTTGGAATGCTTCGCGACTTACTTGCTGAATCATGGCATCATCACGCTCACCGTAAGCCTCTTCCGGCTGCACAGTGACCTCTACTTGATCACCTACGGCACGCTCTTCCAGTGCTTTTTCCAGGCCGGGAATGATGTTGCTATGCCCATGCAGATACAGGAGCGGCTCGCGACCTTGTGACGAGTCCAGCACCTGGCCGTCGTTGTTGGTCAAAGTGTAATTGATCGCGACGACCTTGTTAGCGGCAACTTGCATGAGAAAATCCTGTCTTGATGAGTTGAACCATAATTGTGGCAGTTATAAGGATCACACTCAAACATGTTTCGCATACTAAAGCTTTCTAGATCATGTTTGGATGGTGATTTTAGGCCCGAATGCAGAAAGCGACGCTTGCACTGTTCTTGTCAGCACACCATGATCAACATAACTTTACAATCGATTCCACGAATAATTGGTGTCATGCCCAAAAAACAACGCCTGCTTTTAAGTCCAATGATATTGGTGCTGAGTGCGCTTCTGGTTGCCTGCAGCAGTGCGCCTATAAGCTCCCACGTCGCCTCTGCCGAGGGAAAGCACCGCATGGCTGCAGCCCAAAGCTCGACTCGTCGAGCTGGGCGCTACCAAGTACAGTCAGGGGATACCATGAGCCAGATCGCTGCCCGATATCGTCTCCAGGTTGGGGCTTTGATGCGTTTCAACCCTAGAGTCCGTCCCCGTGCTCTTGAACCTGGTGACTGGCTGCTTATCCCTAAAAAGTCTACTGATGTGCCTGCTAAGGGCCCTTATCTGTACCATATTCGTCGTGGAGATACGCTGAGTAAGCTGGCGGCTCATTTTAATATTTCTTTACTCAGCTTAAAGCAGGCCAATGCAGACTTGAATCCCAAACGGTTATGGGTGGGACAAATCGTGACCATCCCTGTGGGAGATCGTGGATTGAATGGTTATCAATGGCCTGTACAAAAGCCCAATGTGGTGTTGAGTTATTCTGAGCAACGTTGGGGGGTTCATCAGGGACTTGCATTGAAAACTGCTGCACATACTAAAATCACCGCGATAGCCCCTGGTAAAGTGCTTTTTGCTGGCGAAATGCGCGGTCTCGGTCACGTAGTGATCATTGATCATCGTGATGGACGACAGTCTATTTATGCCTACTGCGAAACGCTGTTTGTGGCACGTGATAATAACGTCTCTACAAGGGCCCCTATTTGCAGTGCCGGCCATCAAAGGCGTATCGACACCAACGGTATCTATTTTGAACTTCGAGAAAAAGGCTCCCCGATCCCTCCTCTGAATTATTTGCCTGCACTCCCTTAGTGAGCTTTATGTATTCAACCATAGAATGCTCAAGTAAGTATTGGGCGTGCTTGAGCATTCTATGGTGCCTCTTAAAGCTTATTGCTCTGGTGAGAGCGCCGTCTTGAAGAATACGTTGTCAACAAAGTGACACTCAGTCGTTGCATGACCGTCATCTCTATGCTGGAGGCTAAACCTAGCGCTCAATGAGAGCGTATGCGTTCAATCCCAGCTAGGGGCGCAAGTTATGCATATTGGGTTAATCAGCGAAACGTTTTGGCCGGATATTAATGGCGTTAGTATGACGCTAGCACAATGGTCCCAAGGACTTCTGGATGCAGGAGACCAGCTTGACTTAATTACACCTCATGCTCACGCGGATACCGTAGGGCTTGAGGGGATACCTTGGCAAGACGCGAAGCCTTTCAGGCATATATCAGCCTCTAGGGTGCCATTACCGGGATATCGAGGGGTCAAGCTTGGACTGATGCTCCCCAAGGCCGCCAAGCGACTATGGCGCAAATCACCGCCTGATGTGCTCTACATTGCAACAGAAGGATTGTTGGGATTAGATGCGCTACGTTATGGACGCCAAAATGGTATTCCCGTCGTAGGGGGGTTCCATACGAACTTTCAATATTATCTGCACCATTACCATCTACAGTGGTTGACGCCTCTTATGCGAGCGTATTTAAGGCGTTTTCACAATGCCTGTACGCGTACCCTGACGCCAACTCAGGCTAAAAAAAACCAGTTGTTAAGGCAAAAGTATCATCGCATCCACCGTGTTGGGCGTGGTGTCGATCTAAGTCAGTTTTACCCAAGAACAACTCAAGAACGTTCACTTTGGCGACAACAGCACGGTATTTCGGATGATACGTTGCTCCTGGGCTATACCGGCCGACTCGCAGCTGAAAAAAACCTTTCCCAGTGGATCGAAAGTTACCAAATATTAAAATCCCAGCACCCCTCGCCTGTTAAAGCCCTGATTGTCGGGGATGGTCCTTGGCGAGATCATGTGCTGAGTGCATTACCTGACGCGCTGTGGTTGGGCGAGCTGACTGGAGAGGCTCTAGCCATAGCTTATAGTGCTATGGATATTTTTAGCTTCCCGAGTATGACTGAGACTTATGGCAATGTTGTCCCTGAAGCTTTGGCATCAGGGACCCCCGTCATCGCATTCGATTGTGCCGCCGCCCATGAGTTGTTACAGCCGGGCAAAAATGGTGACTGTATTGGTGTTAATGAAGCGGAGGACTATACCGCTAGACTGATTCATTTGGCTCATGATTATCAGCAATCGCCCCAACGTTGGCGAACTGCATCAGCTAAAAGTATTCATCATTTAGGTTGGCCCACAGTGAATGCCAGTTTTCGACGCCATCTTGTTCAAGCCATTCATGAGGTAAAACGCCATGGACGTCAACGCTCGGATTTTGTGGCGACAAAAAGCTGAATCTATAGATCTAGCACTTTGTCGTATTATTTACCGTTGTGGATATCGGCCTTTAGGGATCTGGAGTTTTCGACTGATCAGTCGTCTTGGTGATGGTCTACTGTGGTATTTGGTGATGATTGCTTTGCCTTTGGCGTACGGCCAGAAAGGTTTTGTGGCGGGACTACATATGGTGTTGACTGGCGCCATATGCACTTTGATTTATAAATCATTGAAACACCGGACCCTCAGAGGGCGACCTTTTACTCGCCATTCAGATATTCAATGCCGCATGCCGCCTTTGGATTATTTTAGCTTTCCCTCGGGGCATACACTGCATGCTTGTGCTTTTACGGTTCTTTTGTTCGAATGGGCCCCTCTATGGGGTTGGGCTATTTTGCCTTTCACCGTGCTAGTTGCTTTATCTAGAATGATTTTAGGGTTGCATTACCCTTCAGATGTAATTGCTGGGGCAGCTATTGGTGTTGGGCTCGGCTCTGCCAGTTTATGGTTATTTATAGCGTTGCCCGTCTTTAAATAGTCTCTATCTTATAGGCGGAAGAGGGATGGTTATTGATAGAAGGCTGATGGGGTAAAAGTTATCGGACTATAACACGGTAACAGGTGTTACATTGCCCTTCTCATGACGCTGTGTTTATAAGGTCTGCTATGGAAATGGCACCATTGATAGAACCGACTGAAATATGGCGACTTCCGCCGTCAGGTGAGATTCGACGTTACGATCAATGGCTATCCCCTACCGAACAGCACGACTTATGGCGTCACTTAACGGGAACACACATTGATTGGCATCAACCTCTCTTGCATGTGTTCGGGCGCAAGGTCTCTCCTTCTCGGCGCGAAGCTTGGATTGCTGATCCCAATATTCAATATCAATACTCAGGCCAGAGACTAAAGGCTCAACCCTGGACGACAGAGTTGAGACAGTTGAGCACTCATCTGTTTTATATGTTCGGCACCCCGTTTAATGCCGTACTCTTGAACCACTATGCCCATGGCCACGAGCAGATGGGATGGCACAGCGATAATGAACCTGAACTAGGACGAAACCCTGTTATCGCTTCAATTAGCTTGGGAGCTCAACGAGACTTTCGATTTCGGCCTAAAAACTCAGCCCATGGAGCGCCTATCACCATGGCCTTGCCGGCAGGGAGTTTGCTATTAATGGCAGGCGATCTTCAGCATCATTGGGAGCATTCTCTTCCCCAGCGTCGACGTGTTGCCCTCCCCCGGATAAATCTCACTTTCCGTCGTATTGTAGAGAGCAACACATCGAATGATCGATTTAACGGCGTGACTTGAACTGAGTTGATGGGCCGTATTCGTCCACCCAGACATCAATTAGCCGACCAGGGGTTAAATCAAAGTAGATATTATGGGCTTCGACATGATGCAAGCCCGGCAAGTCGAGCTCATCTTCCGGCATTGCTTCTAAAATGACATCTTCCGGTAAGGAGGCTGAATGCTTGAAGCTATCAGCCAATACAACGAAAGGCACCCCTGCATCTTGAGCAGTTAATGCCAGTAACTTTGTGCCCGCTTTGTTCACGAGGGTCCCATCGCGCAGCAAGGAGTCTGCACCGACAATAACGCGATCTGCCTGCATCACAAAGTTACCCATTTGAGCATCAGTGATATAGAGGGTTTCAACGCCTAGTTTGTCCAGATGTCGAGCAAGTTTTCGGCCCTCCATTCCCGGTTGTGACTCTGTGATAATCGCGCGGAATGCCTTTCCTTCATCGTGTAAACGCTTAAATAACGCCATAACCGAAGAGCTACAGCTGTGGGTCATCAGCGTCACGCCTGGCTTGAGTACATCAACCAATGCTTGTACGGCATTGCGTTGTGCATCTTCCATGGCCCTTTCAAGCTGTTCAGACACTTCCACTGCAGTCTCACGAGTAGCACCGAGCGACCAATGAGATACATCTTCAGGCATCTTCTCCTGCCATCTGAGCATCGCGCTCTCTAAAGCAGCCATACTCGGACGTGCCAAGCGTAGGGACTCACTGAGATTCATGAGCTCATGATAAAGCCCCTGCGCTGTGTCAGTTTGGCATTCTTCCGCATAGTCAATTAAGTCAGCAAGCGCCTTACGGGCTAATAGGCTAGCGCCACTATCAAGGTCATTCTTTACGGCTCTGATACGACGTTCTTTGAACGCTTCATTACTTCGTTCAGCGACAGAATCGCTCATGCAACTCTCCTATCGGGATATGCGGCGAACTTAATAGGCATCATTATACCTGTCATCTGTCGTTAAAAGCGGCCACACTTGTTGCAAACTGTGACCATATTTTATTTAAAGAGTGAACGTGCTTTGTTGACGACATAGGGTTTACGTCCTACTTTCCACCAATGATGGTTCACGCAGCATTTTCCGATAAAGCATGTTCTACGGCTTGAGCAAACGCATCCGGCTGTTCGGCATGAAGCCAATGGCCTGCTTTTAGTGTGACCCATTGACATTGCGGGAAGTGGGTCTCAAACAGCGTATAGTGCTGAGGCTGGATATAGTCGGAATTTTCCCCTCTGAGGACTAAGGTAGGCCCTTCAAATGCGGGTTGACGGCTGAGGGCAGGTGGCGCTGCGACAATATCGTCGTAACCGTCAATAATGTACTGAAGGCCTAATCTCAGCACTAACCCTTCACTTGACCGAGTGAGGTTGGTTAATAAAAACTGGCGTATTGATACATTATTAACCTTAGCAGATAAGACTTGGTCAGCTTCTTGGCGTGAAGACCAAGGGCCTTGCCTTTCCAGTAGCTGTAAACCTGCAATAATCGCATCATGTTCGTGTGCATAGGCTGTCGGTGCGATATCGGCGATGAATAAGTGATCGACACATTGAGGATGACTCAAGGCCAGTTCCATGACAGCTTTCCCCCCCATTGAGTGACCGAGCCAATGAGCCTTCTGCAGACCGAGATTAATCATCCACTGGTGGAGGTCATCAGCAAGTTCGATATAACTCATTCCCGGTGCATGAAAACTGCGTCCATGGTTTCTTAAGTCAAGACTCCATACCCGATAATGTTGAGACCAACGCTTTGCAAGCCCTCGCCAATTGTCACCACTGCCAAAGAGGCCGTGAACGACCACTAAGTCCTCGCCTTCGCCAATACACTGATGGTGCAGTACAGACACGCTAGCCTCCTTTGGTTTTAAAGTCAGGGTTTTAAACTCAGGGTTGTGAACTCAGGGTTGTGAACTCAGGGTTGTGAACTCAGGCACCTCTATCTCATCAGAAATGATGCTCATCATAAGCGATGAATCATGCGCAGTTACATTGGCCTGCATCTCAGCTCACATAAGGTTAGGGTACCAGAGCTGATCATCAGTGGAATCTTAAGCGTCATGCTGAATTGATGGCTGCTGCTCGTTCCCGAGGAGAGACGTCTGCTTTTGGGCGATTAACCGTTCTTGTAACAGCGAAAGCAAGGCACCATAAGCTGGAATAAAAAAAGCCAGACTAATAAAAAGTTTGAAACCATAGTCAACAAGCGCTATTTCAAACCAATGTTGAGCCATAAATTCATTGGGCCCTTGGTAGAACGCGACACTAAAAAAAGCCAGGGTGTCCGCTAAATTGCCTAGGATTGTGGATATCACAGGAGCAATCCACCACGCCGCATACTGTCGTAAGCGATCAAATACTTGAATATCGAGTAATTGACCAATCAAATAAGCAATAAAGCTGGCTAGAGCAATGCGAGCGACCGCAAGATTAAAGGTCACCATGCCTTCAGCCCCTATGTACCGGCCCTCCGCGAATATAACGGATATGACATAAGAAATTAATAATGCGGGCAGCATAACGCGCAGAATAATCTGTCTAGCCAATTGCTTACCAAAGACACGTACCGTCAAGTCGGTCGCAAGAAAAATGAAGGGGAAGCTGAATGCGCCCCAAGTCGTATGTATTCCAAGTAACGTGAAGGGAAACTGTACTAGATAATTACTGGCCGCAATGATGACAACGTGCAACAGGGAAAGGGCTAATAGCGCTATGCGATGCTGGCGATAAAGCTCGACACTCATGGGTATGCACCTTTTTAGTGGCAGGGGTGAGGGAACCCTGAAAGTCGTATATTTTCAGCCCTGGAGATGAAAACTTCAAGTCTCGATTGTCAACAATATCAAGAGCTAAGCGATTTCGAGAGATTAGACAATCAATGTGCTTCCTTGTTAAATCTTGCCTTATTATCAATTCGTACTAAATTAGATAAAATGAAGATAAAGTAACTCTCGCCTTAATTTAAATACTTACTAAAATGTAAGGGTGAAATTTATATAGCGGAGTAGTTTTTTAATTCACTTTAACCTCGTATAATCTTTCTCGTTTCGTTTCACCTGAAATATTCAACCCAGCTCGTTTTCATCCATTTTCAGATTAGCGCCCTATGTCTAAAGATAGCCAACATCGTATTCCTTCTATTAATGTGGCCCAGCTGCGGGAAAAGTCAAAGGCGGTGACTTCATTGCTTAAGGCTATTGCCAATGAAAATAGGTTGATGATTCTTTGTCATCTCATCGGGCAAGAAATGTCCGTGTCAGAATTGAACGAGCGGCTTGATTTAAGCCAGTCGGCGCTTTCTCAACATCTTGCTGTGTTGCGCCGAGACCGTCTTGTTCAAACGCGACGAGAGTCCCAAACAATCTACTATTCCTTGCATGGTGAAAAGGCGATGCACTTGATTTCGACTTTGCATCGTCTCTATTCCTAATCTTGAGTCATCTATTGGTGCCATGTGGCGGCCAAGTTCAGCCGCCATAGAGCTTTATAAGGTTAACTCATAGGGCGCCGCAAGCGCGGTAGCCAATGAAGTACGCGACGTTCAAGTTGTGTTGTAACGCGCTGAGAGACACGATCGACCAAGGACTGACGCTGCTCTAAACTGACCTCATATATTTCGGCCTCTGAAGACCGCTTTAATAGGTAAGCATCACTGGTTGAGAGTTCATCAACCAATTGTTGTTCAACTGCTTTTCGACCATACCAGACTTCCCCTTTGGCTACTTGCTCGATATCGACTGCGGGTCGATTTTCTATTACAAATTGCTTAAATAGCCCATGAGTCTGTTCGAGTTCAGAAAGAAATTTTTGTCGGCCTTGGTCTGTATTCTCACCAAAAAGTGTCAATGTCCTTTTATATTCACCCGCAGTGAGGACTTCATAATCAATATCATGCTTCTTAAGTAATTTATTGAAGTTTGGCAGTTCAGCCACCACCCCAATAGAGCCGATGACGGCAAAAGGCGCAGCAAGAATACGGTGTCCTGTGCAAGCCATCATATAGCCACCAGAGGCCGCTACTTTATCGACACAAACGGTCAGCGCGGCAATAGACTCCCTTAAACGTAACATCTGTGCTGCAGCATAGCCGTATGCGTGAACGTACCCCCCTGCGCTTTCGAGCCTCACCACAACTTCGTCATTACTTCTTAACACTGTTTGTAATACGTTGATTTCTCGACCAAAACGGTCAGCGTCTGAAGCAGCTAAATCACCGTCAAAATCCAAGACAAATATTCGGGGGCGCTCACTTCTTTCTTTCTGCTGTGCTTTTTTGTCTTGCTTACGTTGCTTGCGCCATTGCTTGAGCTCCGCTCCCTCAAGCCACTGCTCTGTGAGCTGTTCTTTATGCTCATCAAGTTGTCCATTAAGGTGTTCAATGGATAAATGCTCATCGTGCGGCTTCTGCTGACGCTTCAGACTAGCTAAAACTGCCAGCATAACAATCAATGCCGCTAATATTGTGACTGTTTTAAGCACGAAGCTTAGATACTCGGTCAAAAAGTGCTCCACATGGGCCTCCCTTTCATTGGTGATATACGCGATTGACTCATCAACGCTTTGAAACATTATGCCAGTCCTTAGACTTAGGCACATCTACCAACCTCTTATATCAACACTGACACGCCTAAATGATCACTTGATTAAAACGATTGTTTGAATTAACGTGACTCCACTCGGACCACCATTCAGAGAATATCCGAACAGCATTTTTATAGAGGGTCTAACCATGGCAGATGTGAATGCAGTCATTGAGCAGATGAAAAATAAATTCAACTCCGATGCTGCGGCTGGTATGAATGAAGTCTTTCAGTTTGATATCGAAGATGGAGATCATTACTACATTCAGGTATCAGATGGAACCTGTACTATCGAACAAGGCGAACATGATGACCCTTCTGTCACTTTGATCATGTCTTCACAAACGCTGAAAGATGTGATGTCAGGTGAAACAGATGGCATGCAAGCTTTTATGGCCGGTAAGCTGCGTGCTGAAGGCGATATGATGTTGGCAACGAAGCTCTCGGCTCTCTTCCCTGTTTGATGGGCGCCCTAGTATTTCCTCTGAGCTAATTCCGCTTCATATTGAGCGAACATATGACCGTAGCAACCCCCTGTTTTAGCTGAGTTTGCTACGGTCTTTGTATTTTACAGAGTGATTTTAGAATCATCTTGAGGTATCGATACGGGTGGCATCATGCTGACCCAGAATAATGCTCAAAGGGGGGTCTTCATTAGTGGGGCAAATTCACCCATCGCTCTTTTTGGTATGGATAGCAAAATTGCTGACAGGGGATGCCGTACCCTACCCGCTATCGAGCAACGATCTGCACAATTTTGTACAAAACAAACTGGTGGCCTTTGTTTTATACTCGCCATATGAAAACGCCAACCGACAAAGCAGAATACCGTACCCTTCATGAACTGGGTGGGCTTGAGTGCCTTAAAGCCACTTATTTCCGCCAACATTTCTCTCGACACACACATGAAGGCTACACGATTGGCGTTATTCATGAAGGGGCTCAACGCTTTCTACGAGGCCACGATAAGTATATCGCACCAAGCGACAGCATCATTCTTGTTAATCATGACCAAGTCCATGATGGCCATTCCGCAACCGCCAGTCATTGGTCTTATGATGCGTGTTATCCCACGCTTGAACAGCTCCAACAGGTCTTAGGCCAAGCCGGATATGCTTGGCATGGATCAATCTATTTTCCCGATCCTGTTGTGTATGACCCCGAATTAGCCGGCGTTTTACGCCATACTTTTATACAGTTGTATCGTAGCGATAATCGCTTGTTGAAAGAGACGCTATTATATAATGCCCTGCTCTTACTCATTCAGCGTCACGCACAACCCCTTCCATCGCCTAAAGAGGCCCCAGAAGCTAAGCAAAAGGTTGAACGTATCCGCGCATTTCTCACCGATTACTCTCAACAAAGTATTTCACTGGAAGCGCTCTCTGAAATGGCAGAAATGAGTGCATGGCACTTAGTCAAACAATTTAGCCACTATGTTGGGCTCCCGCCCCACGCCTATCAGATTCAACAACGACTACGCTTGGCTAAACAGTACCTCCGTCAAGGCGTTCCACTCTTGGATGCAGCACTTGCGGCAGGTTTCCACGACCAAAGTCATATGCACCGCTACTTTAAACGCGTGTTCGGTGTAACCCCTGGGCAATTCAGAAAAGGGCTCTATAACCAATAGGGCTCTATAACCAATAAAGTATCATGCGAATAAAAGCCTCTTAATGTAGAGGCTTTCCTCATATCTAACCCTATAAGCCCCACACCGCTCTGCATTAAAGCAAAACCATACAAGATCCGTGTGAAGCGATAACGTATAGTGCACCGCTCCAGCTCATTATTAAGATGCATTGGGTACTGCTATGAATCAAAATTCATCGGTGAGTAAAGCCCCTTTGATCGAGGGACAAGAAATCAAAGACGAAGAAAATTATAAGGATACAGTGAGACGCGCGGCGATCGACATGATGCCATTATCGGTTGCTGTCGTTCCTTGGGGCGTTATGGTCGGTGCTTATGGCGTGGCTTCTGGACTCGGGGCTTTTAATACACAGTTGCTGTCATTGATTGTCTTTGCTGGCACGGCCCAGCTCGTCGTGATTGGCATGATGGCCAGCGGTTTAGGTCTTATCAGTATACTCATGACAACGGCACTGATTACCTCGCGTCACTTACTTTATAGCATGGCATTGCGTGAACGAATTGCTCCACTCCCTTGGCCGTGGCGATATGGGTTGGGCTTTTTACTGACAGATGAGTTTTTTGTTCATTGCACCAAGGCTCAAGACAGCCGCGCAGGAACACAGGCTGACCGTTGGTATATGTTAGGGGCCGGATTAAGCTTCTATTTGGTGTGGAATATATCAACAGCCATCGGGATTGTGGCTGGTCACTGGCTACCCGACCTGGCTCATTGGGGGCTAGACTTCACCGTTGCCGCGATCTTTATTGCGATTTTATTTCCCAATATTCAAACCTGGGGAACTGGGTTTTGTGTTTTACTTTCTATGATCATTGCCGTCTATTGTGCGGCCAATGAAATGAAATTGGGGCTTATGATCGCGACCATATCAGGCATGGTGCTAGGTTATGCCCTTGATCGCTGGCGGGAGTCTAATCAATGAATGTACTTACCATCATTCTGATGGCAGTTTTGGTTTTTTTAAGTCGCTATCTTTTTTTAGAACCTAAATTGCCCGTCAACTTAAGCCCTTATATGCAGCGTCTATTAAGTTACGCGGCTCCAGCCTTATTAGCGGCTGTCATTGGCCCGATTATTTTTGTACACACTCATGGAGTGAACCTCAGTGTACAAAACCCTTACTTATGGGCAGGTCTTTGCACCGTGATCTTAATTATGCTGACAAAACGCATCCTTTTAACGACGACACTAGGCTTCATTTGTTTTATCGGTTTTAAGTGGGCATTGACTTTGTCATCTCAAACACTTTAATCCCATGATGTTACTCATACGTATCCCGGCCACCATCGCAAGATCGTGGCCGGGATAGCCTATGTCATGGGTCTCCCACAATAACAACAGTACTCATGTGCAACTCGCTCAATGCCATGGCTAGGCTGCCCGGTTAGAGGACGAACTTCACCATGCTCGATATAAAGCCCAATATCGCGTAGCAAATGGTTATCTAAATGAGCCAGTGTCTGATAGTCGAAATGATGTGTTGTGGTGTTATCGCCTGCTCGACAAAAAACTTTGATCCACTTTAAAATTGATATGTTTAAAATTGACATGATCGAGTCTCCAAAAGAGACCGGGATCTTGTCGGGCAGTGAAGTCAATTCAGGAGCAAGGCCGCGGCAAGATCCGCGGCCAGGGAAGTTTCAATCCCATACACGCGGACAAACAATCACTCGAGAACCTCGGTTAAGGTTCTCAAGATGAATGTTTGTCCAGACTGTCTGCAGTGTCATGGGAGCGTCACTTAAGGTTAGATTGAAATCATAACGACTTCCTTGCTTACTCCCCATAGCGCTCAACCATCAATCAACCTCAAGTTCGCCTTTGGCGCTTTGTTCGTAAGCATTGGAAGTTTTAATGCAGGTATATCAATATGTTGATTTGGCTGCTTAGTCAGTAAGCCTGAGCTTGCTCCTAACCTCAACCCCATTCGGTAGAATAAAAAGTTATATTATTTTCGATCGCTATGACCTAAATCTCGCTCTGGGTCGAGCTTGTCTCTCAAGCGCTGCTTGAGTATTTTGAGTTCTGGAAATCCGCCTTCGTCTCGACGACACCAAATTAACTCTTCATCCAGCCAAATATCAAACTGTCCCCCCTCCCCTGGACCGATTGAAACCTCAGTCAATTCATCCTCAAAAGTGGTTAGCAGCTCTTGGGCAGTCCAACCTGCACGTAACAACCACCTGCATTTTGGACAATAGCGAATTTTGACAGATGTCATTGGGGTCTCCGTTTTAATTGAAAGCTTAGACGTGGCGTGCTTCTTTTCACTTAACATTACCGCGATGATACTTTTTTCAAGCGACCCATTTCAGATATTGCCCCCCAAGCCACTCACACAAAAATCCACAAAAAATCGTTTACTGCTGCACGATTCAAGCGATGTTCGATGACTTTTAACACCCTTAAATTCAAATTCAAACTTAAATTCGTTATAGTGCAATATCAGTATTATCTAAAACAGTAGCTGTCTGAGATAAGGCCAGGGATAACCATGAGACGGACCATCAGTGTACTGGTATTGATGATTATCATTGCTACTGCTTTTTATGGCTACTTACAGCTCAACACTGAGGAAACTAAGCCTCTAACCCTTTATGGCAATGTGGACATTCGCACAGTCGATTTAGCCTTTCGAGTTGGTGGTAGGCTAGCCAAACTCAATGTCGATGAAGGCGATCAAGTGGCCAAAGGAATGCAATTAGGTGAATTAGACGATGCGCCTTACCAAGTGCGTATTCAACAAGCGCAAGCTAATCTCCAAGCCGCCCAAGCCAGCTTAGACCTTTTAGAAGCGGGTTATCGAGAACAGGTGATTGCTCAGGCTCGGGAGCGCATGTCTCAGGCTGAATCGGCTTTCCTATACGCTAAACGCAACTATGACCGCTTAATCCGTTTACGCCAACAGAATGCGATTGCTCAAGATGCGGTCGATGCGGCACAAGATCGGAGAGATCAAGCGAGAGCAGATCTAGCCTCAGCCCAACAGCAGCTTGATCAATATTTAAAAGGCAATCGACCAGAGCAAATTGCTCAAGGGCGGGCACAGGTAAGCCAAGCCCAATCGGCACTGGCTGCGGCCCAATTGGATGCTGAAGATACGCATTTGTTCGCACCTACAGATGGCACTATTTTAGTCCGTGCAAGAGAGCCAGGGGCGATGTTGAACCAAGGCGCCACAGTCCTAACACTTGCACTTGCCAAACCCATGTGGATCAAGGCTTATATTGATGAGCCTCAATTAGGCGAAGCACGTCCAGGGCGTCGTATGTTGATTTCGAGTGATAGTGCACCGAATAAGACTTACCAAGGTCACATCGGCTTTGTATCACCTACGGCTGAATTCACCCCGAAAACTGTGCAAACAGAGGAACTTCGAACCAGCTTAGTTTATCGATTACGCATCATCTTAGACGAAGAAGCCACATTGCTTAGACAGGGTATGCCGGTCACGCTTCGTTTTAAAGACCATCATGAATCGAATTGAGCTGACAGCCGTATCCAAGTCCTTTGAGGGGCAGGATAAGCCCGCTGTGGCTCCAATGTCACTGACCATAGAGGCTGGAAAAGTAACCGGGCTGGTCGGGCCAGATGGTGCTGGCAAAACCACTTTGCTACGGATGATGGCCGGCCTACTTTCCCCCACGTCAGGTACGTTAGAAGTTGCGGGGTTGGTCCCCGATCAATCACTAGATCAACTGCATGCTCAATTAGGCTATATGCCACAAAAGTTTGGCCTATATGAAGACCTTACTGTTCGAGAAAACCTCAATCTCTACGCCGATTTGAGAGGTGTTGAGCCCTCTCTATGGCCAGAGACCTACCACCAATTATTGACCTTTACTGATTTGCATGCCTTCACACACCGTCCCGCAGGAAAGCTATCGGGTGGAATGAAGCAAAAGTTGGGATTAGCCTGCACATTGGTAGGAAGCCCTAAAGTTCTTTTGTTGGATGAGCCTGGCGTTGGTGTTGATCCTATCTCACGCCGAGAGCTATGGCGTATGGTCCATGAATTGGCCAATGACGGTATGCTGATCTTGTGGAGTACGTCTTACCTTGATGAAGCTGAGCAATGTGATCAACTGGTTCTGATGAATGAGGGTGAAGTGCTTTATCAAGGCGTGCCAGACATGATGACTGCTCACATGGAAGGGCGCTGCTGGCTACTGCCTGGAGGGGCCCACCCGCGCCATTACTTAACACAAATATTACAGCACCCAAGCGTATCGGATGCTGTTCTACAAGGACGTCAAGTTCGAGCGATTTTGCATGATGCAAGTGATATTGAAAATTTAAGCAAAGCACTATCTCTAAATGGCAATGAAAAATCAGTCGAGCCTCGTTTTGAGGATGCTTTTATTGATCGCTTAGGTGGTGCGAGTGTTCGTCATTCGGCGTTGGCGGAAATTTTACCGCAACGTTCAAATCATGAGTCAACCCCAGCGATTGAAGCCATCGAACTTACGCGCACTTTTGGTGATTTTACCGCAACGGATCACGTCAATTTTAAAGTAAAACGTGGTGAAATTTTTGGGCTTCTTGGCCCTAATGGTGCGGGGAAATCGACGACATTTAGGATGATGTGTGGCCTTCTCCCCGTCTCGTCAGGTCAAGCCAATGTGTTGGGCATCAACCTGAAAGCTCGTTCAGGTAAAGTGCGTCGTCGATTAGGTTACATGGCGCAAAAATTCTCCCTTTATGGCCATTTGAGCGTTCTTCAGAACTTACGCTTTTTTTCTGGCACATATGGTCTGAAAGGAAAAGAGCGACGGCAGCGAATTGAAGAAATGATCCATGCCTTTCAACTCGAACCTCTTCTTGCCCAAACGCCTGAATCGCTACCTCTTGGCTTTAAACAACGCCTTGCATTGGCATGTGCGCTCATGCATCAGCCTGAGATTTTATTCTTGGATGAGCCGACGTCAGGTGTTGACCCTCTGACCCGGCGTGAGTTTTGGGTCCACATTAATGGTATGGTTGAAAAAGGGGTCACGGTGATGGTGACTACGCACTTCATGGATGAAGCAGAGTTTTGTGATCGGATAGGCTTAGTTTATCACGGCAAATTAATTGCTTTAGATACACCGGATCAATTGAAACAGCAAGTCACCAAAGCATCTGAATCAAATTTAACCATGGAAGAAGCTTTTATCCGCCTCATCGCGAAATATGATGAGGTGCATTCATAATGCAATCCCCTATTGCTTGGCGACGCCTTATTGCCATGTGTCGAAAAGAGTCTTATCAGATTCTGCGTGACCCCAGCAGCGCCATGATTGCGGTTGTGATTCCATTATTATTACTTTTTATTTTTGGTTATGGCATCAACCTCGATTCAGGGGTGATTCGTCTTGGCATTGTGGCTGAATCACACAATGCTGATACACATGCGTTGATCCAGGCTTTTGATGACTCTCCTTATATTGAGCCTATTGTTGCTGACCACCGAGCCCCTTTAGTTCAGCAGCTAGAAGCGAACCAGATTCGAGGATTAGTGATTATTCCAACTGATTTTTCGGATCGATTAAATCGAGACGAAATCGCCCCATTACAGGTGATCACTGATGGTAGTGAACCGAATACTGCTCAATTCTTACAGCAATATGTGCAAGGCGCATGGGAAGTTTGGCTCACTCAAAAACAATATCGTTTGGGAGTCAAAGAGGCTCGCCCTATCGAAGTAGAAATGCGAGTTTGGTATAACCCTGCTGCGATCAGCCAGTACTTTATTATCCCAGGAGCGATCAGCATCATTATGACTGTGATTGGTGCGATTTTAACCTCACTTGTCATCGCTCGAGAATGGGAAAGAGGCACGATGGAAGCCATTTTGGCCACACGTGTGACTCGAACGGAGTTATTACTGTCCAAGCTGTTGCCGTACTATGTTCTGGGTATGTTTGCCATGCTGCTATGCGTCGCATTGAGTACTGGCATTATGGGCGTACCACTAAGAGGAAGCTTTCTGCTTCTGATCGTCGTAAGCCTGCTATTTTTAACCAGCTCTATGGGGATGGGGCTATTAATTTCAACGATCACCCGTAATCAATTTAATGCGGCTATGATGGCACTCAATGCGGCTTTCTTACCTGCGGTCATGTTATCGGGCTTCGTATTCGAGATTGGTAGTATGCCTCACCTGGTGCAATGGGTCAGCCAATTGGTACCTGCACGTTATTTTGTCAGTATTTTGAAAACGCTTTTTTTAGCTGGAAATCTTACCCCTATCATTTTGATCAATAGCCTTTATTTGTTAATTACGGCTTTTATTTTTATTGGCTTAACCGCTTTTAAAACATCGCGTCAATTAGCATAAGCTGGGAGCTTTTCATTATGATTCATCGTCTTTTGACTCTAATCATCAAAGAGCTCCAATCCTTGCTTCGCGAGCGTCAGACTCGGATTATTTTAATTGTTCCGGTCATCATTCAAGTGTTGGTTTTCCCTTTTGCTGCAACACTGGATGTGACAAGGGCAACGGTTGCGATCTTGAATCAAGATAATGGCCATGCCAGTATTGAGTTGACACAGCGTATTGCTCAAGCAAGCACTTTCAACAAAGTAATATTATTACATGATGAGCCCTCAATGATAGAAGCGCTTGACCGCCAGTCTGCTCTGGTTATTGTTCGCTTTGAGCCATCATTTTCTCGACATTTAGCTAAGGGTGATACCGCACATGTTCAGCTTTTATTAGATGGGAGAAACTCTAACAGTGCACAGATTGCAGCACAAAACATCGAGAAGTTGATACAAAAATTTGCGCTATCAGAGCAAAAGCACCCACCCAAAAGTCAGCTCATTACGCGACACTGGTATAACCCTAACCTAAACTATCAATGGTTTGTGGTGCCATCATTGATTGCATTAATCACGACGATTGGCGTCCTTATTGTGACTGCGTTATCAGTTGCGAGAGAAAGAGAGCAAGGGACTTTAGAGCAACTGCTGGTCTCCCCTCTATCCACTTTTGAGATTTTTCTAGGCAAAGCCGTCCCCGCCATTATTATTGCAACAGGGCAAGCGACGATTGTATTGCTCGCAGCACTTTGGGGCTATCAAATTCCTTTTGCAGGCTCCTTGCTCCTCTTTTATGGGAGCATGACACTTTATGGCATCTCATTAATTGGCTTTGGTTTGCTAATTTCAGCGTTGTGTAATACTCAACAGCAAGCATTTATTGGTGTTTTTGTTTTTATGATGCCTGCGATACTGCTATCAGGCTATGTAGCACCAATTGACAATATGCCGAACTGGCTGCAAACCCTCACCTGGATTAACCCTGTTCGACACTTTACTGAAATCACTAAAATCATCTATTTAAAGGGTGCAGGTATCGATACCATTATGCCGCAGTTAATCGCAATGGCTTTAATTGCATGCATAACGACAATCCTGGCCTACATAATGTTTAGTAGGTGCTTCTTCATTTCATTGCGTGACACTTAAAAAGATAACGGTATAAACTTATGTTAGCCATCAACCGCCGTAAATGGCTAATGTGCGATATGAAAAAGCCACGCATTAGCGTGGCTTTTAACTGATGTTGCTTATCTTCTACCGTTCTAGGCCGGCGTGTAATCCTTGGCAATAATCTCTTTCCACTTAGCTGGACCTGTCTGGTGAACAGACTCGCCCTTACTATCAACTGCGACAGTGACTGGCATATCTTCAACGTCAAACTCGTAGATGGCTTCCATACCTAAGTCATCAAACGCAACAACTTTAGCGTCACGAATAGCTTGAGAAACGAGATAAGCTGCACCGCCAACGGCCATTAAATAAACAGCTCCATTATCACGGATCGCTTCAATCGCTACTGGACCTCGCTCAGCTTTACCGATCATGCCCCTCAGGCCTGTCTGCTCAAGTACCTGCCGAGTAAATTTATCCATACGTGTTGACGTGGTCGGGCCCGCAGGTCCAACAACTTCATCGCGAACAGGATCCACTGGGCCAACGTAATAAATAAAACGCCCTTTAAGATCTACCGGCAGCTCTTCGCCTTTATTCAGCATATCGACAATGCGTTTATGAGCGGCATCACGCCCAGTAAGCATTTTGCCAGATAACAGTAATACGTCACCGGGTTGCCAACTATGCGTTTCTTCTTCGGTAACGTTATTCAGGTTCACCCGTTTAACGCTATCCCCCACTTCTTGAGTGATCTCTGGCCAGTCTTCAAGTTTTGGGGCTTCTAACTGAGCAGGACCTGTTCCATCAAGGACAAAGTGTGTGTGACGCGTTGCCGCACAATTTGGAATAATGGCGATCGGTTTATTAGCCGCGTGCGTCGGATAATCCTTCACTTTGACATCCAGCACCGTTGTTAAACCACCCAGCCCCTGGGCTCCAACACCGAGTTGATTGACTTTGTCAAATAACTCAAGGCGAAGTTCTTCAGCCCGACTTTCAGCACCACGTTGCTGCAGATCGTGGATATCAATAGGATCAAGGAGAGATTCTTTTGCCAGCTGCATGGCTTTCTCTGCTGTTCCTCCAATCCCAATACCTAGCATCCCGGGGGGACACCATCCAGCCCCCATTTTGGGGATTTGCTCAAGCACCCAAGTCACCACATCATCAGAAGGGTTCAACATCGCAAATTTAGATTTTGCTTCAGATCCCCCGCCTTTCGCTGCAACGTGAACATCGACTTTGTCGCCTGGTACCAACTTAAAGTGGATAACCGCAGGCGTATTGTCTTTCGTATTTTGACGCTTACCATCAGGATCAGTAAGAACAGAAGCACGTAACACGTTATCGGGATGAGTGTAAGCTCGGCGCACCCCTTCATTCACCATGTCTTCAACGCCCATGGTCGCATCATCCCAACGGACGTTCATACCCACTTCGACAAAAACGGTCACAATGCCAGTATCCTGACAAATCGGACGATGTCCCTGCGCGCACATACGAGAGTTAATCAGTATCTGTGCCATGGCATCTTTAGCCGCAGGAGAAGCTTCTTTCTCGTAGGCCTCATTTAAAGCACTGATGAAGTCTTTAGGGTGATAATAAGAAATGAATTGAAGCGCATCAGCAACACTTTGGATCAGGTCTTCTTGTCGAATCACCGTCATCTGGCGACTCCTCTTTCATCAAGTCATTTTAATTGTTCAAAACCACTGGCTCACAAGAGTGTCATCCAGTGGGTCAATGGTTATGAGCTGTCAGGTGGTTCTAGTATACCATCATGGAGAGATTGAGTGCGGGGATAACCTATGGACTTGGCTTTCTCTGAGCAGACGTTCCAAAAGAGGCGTTCATAAATACAACAATGCTAAAATTCGTCCAAATGGCCTAAATGGCTCTATAGGTTTTGGATAAAGTGTCAAAATCGATAAAAATGGCGCAAAAAGAGCTTGTTGGGCATCAGACGATATGATCGAGCGTTACGGTGCTAAAGAATTTGTCATCTTATTCCCCTACAAGTTTTTAGAACAAAAAACCTTAGAACAAGAAGCGCTGACTCACGCATATGAAAAGCTGGAACGGTTGCGTATCGCTTTCGAAGCTCATCCTTGTCCAGCGCTCGATCAAGATCTTCGCATGACGTTCTCCGCCGGCTTAACAAGCTATCAGGCCAATGAGCCACTGGAAGTAACCTTTAAAAGGGCCGACGAGGCTCTCTATCAGGCTAAGCACAGTGGTCGTAATCAGGTTTGTATGTGGCCGTTGACTTAAGCTAAATCCGGCCAGGCTAGAAAAGACTTTCCAAAACATCGACTTTCTGAAAAAATCCACGCCAAATTGAGGTCTTAGTCGTGTCACTCGATAGGGTGGCGTCACTGATTAAGGCCCATCTCGCCCGTTGGGCGCAAGGACCCATATGAGGTCTATCTGACGTTATATTATCGCGGTGAGACATTCAGCCCATGCCGTTTTATTGTCATGTCAGCCCCTAATAACGACTCTTAGTGCCTCCAGCTAACCTAGAATAGTTAGCCTATTGGCCTTGAGCAGTAAACTTAATTTACAGGTTTGCCAAAGTTCTCATGCCACTCCAAGACACGATGACTGCAACTCAGGCACTATTAGTGCCGATTCTAGCCATTGGCTTAGCCATTGTGACCCGCCAAGTTTTGCTCTCTCTTGGCATCGGTCTACTTGTCGGAGCATTACAACTCACAGACTTTGCCCCGCTTTCGGCCTTATCTTACTTGCTGGATCGCTTTTTGGATGTCTTTTTGGAGACCACTCCAGAGCATTGGCATTTCAACTGGGGCAAGCTGAATATTTTAATCTTTTTGCTGCTTCTGGGCATGGTGGTCTCTTTAGCAACCCTATCAGGTGGCGTTGCTGCTTTTGGATATTGGGCGGAAAAACGAATACGAAATCGTCGACAATCACAGCTACTCACCGTCATGCTGGGTTTAGCTGTGTTTATCGATGATTACTTCAATAGTCTGGCCGTTGGCAGTATTTCACGACCTATCGCAGACCGAACCGGGGTCAGTCGTCCCAAGCTGGCTTACCTCATCGATTCAACCGCAGCACCGGTGTGTGTATTAACACCGATTTCAAGCTGGGGCGCTTATATTATCAGTTTATTGGCCGGAATTATTGCCTCGACCCCAGCCTTACAGATGGGCCCGATGGAAGCATTTCTATGGCTCATTCCGCTCAACTATTATGCTATCTCTGCTTTAATTTTGGTGATCGCCGCAGCCGCGTGGGATATCAATCTAGGGGCAATGAACCGCTATCAAGACGAGATACAGAAAGCCTCACCATCAAACCCCAGACCCGAAGGTGATATACAAAGAAGTAGCGGTCATGCCCGCGATTTATTGATCCCTATTCTTTCGATGGTCGCGGCCACCGTTATCTTTCTTATCTGGACAGGTGCTCAAGCTCTGGGAGACACTCCTTTCAGCATCATGGGTGCAATGGAGAACACTGATCCTGGGCGCTCACTGATGTTCGGCGGTATTGCGGGGGTACTGGCTGCTTTATGGATTATCATTAAAAACTTACATCACCGCACAACTCAGCCCGCTTTTGACGGAGGCTATAAAGCCGTTGTGCTTGCAATGTATCAAGGCATGCTGAGCATGATGCCTGCAGTCCGTATTTTAGTATTGGCCTGGATGCTGACAGCACTTATTGAAGATCTTCAGACTGGGCTCTACCTAGCTGATTGGGTCAGTCAAAACGAGGCATTCAACTGGCTCCCTTTAATACTTTTTGTTTTAGCCGGCGCCATGGCTTTTGCCACAGGCACCAGCTGGGGGACCTTTGGTATCATGCTACCCATTGCAGGAGATATGGCATTAGCGAGTGATCCTTCAATGCTATTACCAATGTTCGGTGCAGTTCTTGCGGGGGCTGTTTTTGGTGATCATTGTTCGCCGATCTCGGATACGACTATCTTGTCTTCAACAGGGGCAGGTTGCCACCATATTGATCATGTCAATACCCAATTACCTTATGCACTCATTGGGGCCTCGACGGCTGCATTAGGCTATGTAGGTTTTGCGATGACATCCAATGCCATCATCGGGCTATTGATTTGCGTTGGTCTACTGATCAGCACAATTGCATTACTCATAAGACGATCTCATCAGAAAGGTAACGCCCACCACTCAACAGATTAGACCCACAATCACACTAGACTCTGACGTATCACCCGCTAAGATAGTCAGATCGCGCTTTTGCTGCTCCTGAATAATCCCAATAAGGGCTATTTAGACAGTCATTTTTGAGGTCTTTTTGGCAGCACTGCTGTCCGGCTGATCATGGGAGTAAATATGTTACGTTGGTTACTATTGATTACCGGATGGGGCTGTGTGGGATTAGGCATATTGGGCGTGGTGTTACCCCTTTTGCCCACTACGCCTTTTTTGATTTTAGCCGCTTTTTGCTTTTCAAAGAGCTCACCTCGCTTACATCATTGGCTTCGAGAGCAAAAATACTTGGGGCCTCATCTCACCTCCTGGGAAGATCATGGAGTGATTCGCCCAAGAGCCAAACGGCTGGCAACAGCGATGATCGTGATTATGATGAGTTATCCGCTGTTTTTTCGTCCCATGCCTTGGTGGCTGCGAGGTATGATTGTGATCACAATGTGCTGTGTACTGACGTTTATATGGACACGCCCGAGTGCTCCACGCCTGACGTCTCAAAGCTCTTCGATTTCTTCTGAAACTGAATAATCAGGAAAAGCCTGTTGCAAGAACTGAAGCCGGGTTCGAATCGTTTGCTTAATTTGATCATGCCAAGCGGCCAAAGGCCGGTGATATTGCTCACATAAGGCATCAAAGAATTGGCGCCCCCTTGGAGGCATCAAAGTGACATCATCCAGCATCCGCAATGTCAGTTCATGCACTGCCCGCTCGAAGCTCGCCGTACTCCCTGGTTCACCACTTAAGTTATCAGCGCTGACCATAAAAGACCGACCACAAGCCCAAGTAAAACACTGCTCTAGTGCTTGCGGCCGTATTTCTACCCGTTCGAACTGACGCTGCTGTTCAGTGTTTCGACCATCGGGGGCATACCAGTAGCCGTAATCATCCTTTTGACGCCGTTTTAGCCCTGCAATGCACCAATGAGCAACTTCATGCAAAGCGCTATTGAAGAAGCCATGGGCAAAAATGACCTGATGACAATCATCAGATGAGCGAGCGGCCTGATAAAACGGCTCATCACTACCTGCCACCAATAATGTATTTTCTGTCTTGGCAAACAGGGCGCCAAATACATCGATTAAAACAGTGTAGTCAGCAGGGGCAGTCGAAATCACTCGATCTACTGACAAAGACTGACTCATACGGTAACCTCAAACGCTTTCATAAAGTTGTCAATATCGTGTTAGATGATGCTTCAAGGAACGAGAAGCCAGCATTATATGATAGCGAGACAAAGGAATTGTCGACTCATGTCAAATCACACCCCGCTTACTGCGTTATGCAGCTCACCTGTCAAATCCCGTCAACTGAAAAATCACACCATTTCGATACTTTTTTGCACCATTTCATTGCTTTTTACCGGAGTAAAAAAACAAACAATCTTGCTTGTTTTTTTGATAAAAGGCACTAAACTGCAAAAGTGTCATCAGGAATGAACGATTGCACCAAACCCAACCGGATGGATTTGACAATAAGAATCAGCCCGAAAGGGCCTCATGGCGACAACAAGCATGACCTATAAAACAAATAAGTTAGTGACGGGCGCAGCCCTTCTCCTCATGCCTGCATTGTCCGTTACAGCGCATGCAGAGACTTCGTTTATCGCAAACTCCTTCTATGATCAGCAGCATCCACTATCTCAATACGGTTATGTTGAGTGGGCTGATACTGTCAGAAAACTTTCAAATGGGGATTTGGATCCTCAAGTCTATACAGGTACGGTGCTACTCGCCCCCAGAGCCTCTCTTCAAGGTATTCGGGATAACGTGGTCCAAGTCGCACATCATGCTGCCGTGTATACCCCCTCAGACCTTCCTGTCGCTAATGCTCTCCAAGAACTTGGCTTCAATTACGATGATCCGTTAGTGGCGGCTTTAGCCGTTGCCGACTTCAGTATGAACAACCCGACGCAATTGAAAGAATGGAAAGACAATGGAATTGTCTACCTCGGCGCTTACACTACCCCCCCCTACATGATGTTTTGCCGTGAACCGGTGAGAAACTTAGAAGAGTTCAAGGGCAAAAGAATTCGTACCGCAGGATCTACGGTTTCCGCCTGGGTTGAAAGTGCAGGTGGTGTCCCCGTCAATGTCCCATCCAGTGAAATGTATAGTGGGCTGGACCGCGGTTCTTTAGATTGTGCAACGAATGCCACTAATGATTTGATCGATCGCTCTCTGTGGGAAGTTGCACCTTATACCACCTTGCTACCTACCGGTATGTACTGGTCAGGCCCAGAGTGGGGATTCAACATCGATTTCTGGCAAGGGCTGACTAATCAGCAGCGAGAGGTCTTCAAAGAAGCTGCTGCCAAAGCCATGACCAGAATGGAAGTTCAGTATATGAAGCGTGCTCATGATGCGCTCAAAGAAGCTGAAGCCAAAGGTACTCACGTTTATCAACCATCGGCAGATTTAATGGCTTCAGTGGAAGACTTCCGTAACAAAGCGATCAATATGATTTCGGTCAAAGCCCATGACAAATATGGTCTAGACAATGCAGATCAAACCGTTAATGCCTTCATGATGACATATGAAAAATGGCAGCATCTGCTTAAAGATGTTGATCGAACCGATGAAGAAGCCCTGGCCGAACTCGCCATGAAACAAATCTACAACAAGCTGCCTCAAGATTACGGATTAAATTAAGCCCAATATGCTCCAACCTATAACAAAGGGGCTATTTAATCTACAGATGATTTTGACGGCATATTGAGATGGAATATTCACTTCAATTTAAATAGACATCATAATTTAAAGCGAGTGAAATTTGCGCAAGGATGCGCACATGTCATAAGGAATAACATCATGCTACAACGTCAGACTCAGGAGGAGCGCTCACGCAATACGCAAGCCAGAATAATGAAGGCAATGCGTGAATGTATTTTATCCAAGGGTATTAAAGCAACATCAACCAATGATGTTGCACGCCAAGCGGGCATTTCACGCGGAGCGTTAATGCATCACTACCCCTCCAAAGAAATACTGATGCAAGCGGCACTTGAAGACTTACTCTTAGGAGAAATTGAAAGTGTCCGTAATATGGCTCAAGCCGTTAAAACCGGAACGCTTGATCTTGATGCTTTATTACAGACACTCTTGGAGCATTTCCAAGGTGATCTTTTTATGGTCACGCTCGAGTACCTGACAGCCGCGCGCACAGATCCTCATATGCGAGAGGCGCTTATTCCTTTAGCTAAAAGCTTTAATGAGTCGCTCGAATCTATATGGGAGCAGCTCATATCAAGCTCAGCCGCGCTCGCAGATGATAAACGCACTGCATTACACATCACCTTGTGCATGATGCGCGGCATCGCAGCTCAAAGTATATGGAGAGATGATCCGGAGCTTTATCGAAATATGCTATTGCTCTGGAAAAAAATGTTGATTGATGCCGGTTTCGCTTGACTCAACAGACCCTTTTCACATTACGAGGACAAGATGATGCCCCCCTCAAAGACAATAACAAAACTAGAGCATGTAAGTGCTTTTTTTAGCCAAATAGCACTGGGCTTCTCAGGTTTATTCTTAATATTGATGATCACGCACATCACCATAGATGTTGTATTGCGTTTTTTCTTCAATATTGCACTGCATGGCACGCTTGAAGTCGTCTCATTTTATTACATGGTGTGTATCGTTTTTCTCCCTTTGGCTTTTGTTGAATTGAAGCAAGAACATATTAGCGTCGATGTATTAGTCAATCATTTTCCACCCAATATACGCTTAGCTTTATATCTAACATCCTGCTTACTCGGTGTTATATATTTTTCGATGCTGGGCTATCAAAGTTTATTGGATGCCATTAAAGCGACTCAAAGCCAAGAAACCGCCATGGCCAACTTTACATTTTATTTATGGCCTAGCCGTTGGGCACTCCCTGTCGGTTTTTTTGCCATGGACCTCGCTATTTTGGCCAATGCAATGAAAGCCATTCGTTTAAGGTCTGCGCTTTAGTGCCTTCTCTTATAGCACTAATTCACCATCACCATGAGCCACACCTTAAATCACAACAACATAAATAGAATGACTCAAAATCATTCGGCTATGTAGGACACCTCTATGACGCACCTTGAGATAGGTATAACGGGGATTGTATGTGCATTAGTACTGATCGCTATACGAGTCCCGATTGGCGTTGCCTTAGGCTTAGTTTCCATTATAGGAATCAGCCAGTTAACTAACATGCATATCGCCTGGGGCATGATTTCGGCGACACCTTTTGATTTTGCCGGAACCTGGGAGCTAACCGCAGCGCCAATGTTTCTGTTTATGGGGTATTTATGTACAACGACGCATATGACACAAGGGCTCTTCAAAGCCATGCGGCTATATTTGGCACGATTGCCCGGTGGCCTAGCGGTGTCGAGCGTTGTCGCTTCAGCCTTCTTTGCAGCGGCTTCTGGCTCTAGTGTGGCCACATCTGCCGCCATGTCACGTATTGCCGTCCCCGAAATGTTCAAGCATGGCTATGACCGGGGGCTAGCGACAGGCACTGTGGCTGCCTCGGGAACGTTAGGCTCATTGATTCCGCCCAGCGTATTACTGGTGCTATATGGTGTCTATGCACAAGTGTCCGTCGGCCAACTCTTTATGGCAGGTTTCTTACCGGGCATTGCTTCAGCTTTACTCTATATTGCGATGATCATCATCAGAGTCAAGTTAAAACCTAGCTTGGCCGGCCCAACAGCAGTCACTTCCAGCTGGCAAGAAAAATGGGATGCCTTTCGACACATTTGGCCACTCCCCCTTCTGATCGGCTCTGTACTTGGCGGTATTTTCCTGGGCATATTCTCGCCAACAGAAGCGGGCGCTATCGGCACATCCATTGCTGCCCTGATTGCTTTTACGCGTAAAACATTAACACAAGAGGCCGTAAAATCGGCCGTCATCAGTACGGCTATCAGCACCTGCAGTATCTTTATTATCTTGATTGGTTCGCTCTTTTTCACGCGATTCCTTGCGCTCAGCGGCGTTCCCTCTGCTTTCTCCAATATGATCTTGAGCGTCAGCACTGATACCTGGTGGATTCTTCTAGCCACAACAGTGATTTATCTGGTGCTGGGTATGTTTATTGACTCTATCGGACTCCTGTTGCTGACCTTACCGTTGATTCTGCCACTCATTGAAGGGGCAGACCTTAACCTCATCTGGTTTGGCATTATTGTCGTTAAATTGCTGGAAGTGGGTCTAGTAACACCACCAATAGGGCTCAATGTCTACGTGATCAAAGGGGCGTTAGGAAACAGCGTAACCCTACAACAGGTTTTTAAAGGTGTTGCCTGGTTCATTTTAATGGACCTGATTGCATTACTTTTAATCATATTGATACCCGAACTATCGCTATATCTCCCCCAGAGCATGCTTTAAGAACAAAATAAAGGATTACACATGAAGTCAATACACTTAGTGAATGCCAAGTTAATCGATGTCCGTCAGGGCAAATTAATGGATGCTGAGAGCCTATTGATTCAGGATGGCAGAATCCAACGCATTGGCGATTGCGAACTCCCTCAAGATGTCCAAACACTGGATATGCGAGGGGCTTATCTCATGCCTGGGCTCGTCGATTCCCATGTCCATGTCACGGCGATCACCCCTAATTTTGCTTTATTAGAAACCCTGTCGCCTTTTTACGTTGGCGCCAAGTCCAATGAGCTACTTACCGACATGCTGATGCGCGGCTTCACCACGGTGCGTGATGCCGGAGGTGCTGACTATGGTTTAGCTCAAGCCGTTGACGAAGACAGTATTATTGGCCCGCGTATCATGTATTGTGGACGCGCCTTGTCACAAACAGGTGGACATGGCGATATGCGCGCTCAAGGTCAGCAAAACTTTGAAGGCTGTTTTTGCTGCGCGGGTTTAGGTCGAGTATGTGACGGTGTCAGTGAAGTCCGGCGTGCAGCCCGGGATGAAATTCGTAAGGGCGCGACTCAGATTAAAATCATGGCATCGGGGGGCGTGTCATCACCCACAGATCGTGTTGATAGCACCCAGTTCTCAATCGAAGAGTTAGATGCCATTGTTGAAGAAGCAACGGCGGCCAATATTCATACCATGGCTCACGCTTATACCGCACGTGCCATCAATCGTTTAGTCCCCCGCGGGATCACGTCAATTGAGCATGGCAATTTGCTAGATGAAGAAAGCTGCCGACTGATGGTGGAATATGGCACCTACCTCACGCCCACCCTCGTCACCTATGAGTCATTAGCCCGAGAAGGCGTGGAAGCCGGCATGGCACCACACCTGCAGCAAAAAGTTTATGATGTGCTGGAAGCGGGCCATGCAGCACTTAAAATGGCTTATCAAGCAGGCGTTAAGATGCTCTACGGTTCGGACCTTTTGGGGCGTATGCAAGTCCATCAACTCGGCGAATTTACGATTCGAAAGTCAGTGATTAGTCATGCGGATTTGATCCGAGCCGCCACCTGTAATGCAGCCGACGCCTATGGATACACAGGCGATTTTGGTGAAATCATGATCGGTGCGCGTGCTGATTTAGTCGCTTATGATCACAACCCACTGGACAATATCGATGTACTGACCGATCCACAAAATGAACTTAAGGTGATCATGAAAGGCGGTCGCCTATACAAGAATCTGCTTTAATTCATCCGTATGATGCAGAAAAGCCGTAGTCACTCGCTACGGCTTTTTATTTAATGAGAAGCGGCTGTAGATCACAACGTAAACGCGTACAATACGGCTCTTTTGACTGCAAATGAGCCATGGATATGTCATCGCTGTCTTCTCAAACCCCACCGGCACTGGTTGGCAATTTTCGCCAACATAGCCAACGTTTACTCGGGTTAGCACTGCCGTTACTCGGTGCGCAGTTAGCACAAACCGGAATGGGCGTGGTAGACACCATCATGGCGGGTCGTCTCAGCGCCACGGACCTAGCTGCAGTCTCAGTCGGTACTAGTATCTTTGCACCATTAATGCTGCTGATTGCCGGCACTCTGTTGGCCACCACCCCTAGCGTAGCTCACCATGTTGGAGGGAAGCGTTACCACGCGTTGGCAAGCGTTGTTCAGCAGGCCAGCTGGTTAGGATTGGTCATGGTCATCCTAGGTGGATTCTTGATGGCCAATGCGATGCCCGTTTTTAAAATGATGGGGGTGAGCCAACTGGTCTCTGAGCGTGCTCAAAGCTATCTATGGGCCTTAATTCCGGGATTACCCGCACTGGCCTTTTTTCAAATTCTTCGTTGTTTATGTGAGGGGCTCAACCGTACTCGTCCAGTCTTGCTGATCAGTTTGTTTGGACTTCTCGTAAATATCCCGGCCAACTACGTTTTGATTTATGGCCAATTCGGCTTTCCCCAGCTCGGCGCTCAAGGATGTGGTTTTGCCACCTCGCTCAGCTTCTGGAGCATGGCTTTACTGGCAGCCATGTATGTGCATCGAGCCAAAAGCTTTAACGCCTTTGGTATTTTTCAGCGCTGGCAAACACCGCGTTTACATGAAATCGGTGAGCTGGCCTGGATAGGCCTGCCCATCGGCGCCGCGATCTTTGTTGAGGCCTCGCTATTTACCACGATTGCACTTTTTGTCGGAGGCCTGGGAGATCGAGTCGTTGCCGGACACCAAATTGCGCTCAATTTCACCACTATTCTGTTTATGCTGCCCTTGAGTTTAAGCATGGCGTTGACCGTTTTAGTAGGCCAACCCCTGGGGGCAAAACAGCCTCGAGAAGCACAGGCCGTGGCTTGGCATGGTGTACAACTGTCCCTGTTAGTGGCGACTTTGTCCGCTTTGATTATAGGCATCGGCGCACCTTATGTTGTCCAGTTATACACCTTGAATACAGAAGTCCAGACTCTGGCCTCTAGCCTCTTGTATCTCGCGGTAATTTATCAACTCTCCGACGCTCTCCAGGTGAGCGCCGCCGGAGCGTTAAGAGGTTACAAAGACACGCGCGTAGTGATGCTGCTGACAGTTCCCTGTTATTGGATTATTGGCTTAGGCGTTGGTCACATACTGGCAACCGGAGGGCTGGGCATTGCTCCTCAAGGGGTACAAGGTTACTGGTACGGCCTAATTGCAGGCCTCACCTGCGCCGCCATCGCGTTGCTATTTCGTTTACGATGGACAACCCGGGAGATGTCACAGAAGGTGGCGTTACAAGAAGATATCGGTGCCTAAATCATTCATTCACTTGTGTGGCGCTCACTTATCTGGCGTCCACTTGAGCGGCCTGATGACAAATGTTGCGATCAGCTATAAGCGACAGTTGGATACTGAACTTTAATGATCAAGAATACTCATACTGATCTTGATGAGCGGTGCAATCGTACCGTGAGGACGAGATTGAAAGAAGCCGATAAGGAGATTGTAATGCAATATTTTCAGTCCAGTTCGACGCTTAGCAAACGTGGCCTTCACACCCACCTTTCACGCCGCTTAATGGTGTTGATTGCGACAACAGCACTTGCGGCCAGTGCACTGGCAACGACATCTCAAGCACAGGCAGGGAGTCAACCTCGTGAAGTTCGAGTCACGGGGCAAGCACAGCTCGAGGTATCCCCCGATGAAGCCTCACTATCAGCAACATTTGGTGAAGTCGCCGATACAGCAGATGAAGCGCTTGAGGCACTGGAAGATAAGTTTTCACCTCTTCAACGCCAGCTGCAGCGTGACCTTCCCAAGCAAGCTCGACTCGTTGCAGGCTCAGTGATGGTACGCCCTGAAATTCACTGGGAAGAGGGTAAAAGTGAAAGAATCGGTATGCGTGCCGAGCGAACAATTCGATTAGAGCATGTACCTTTAGCCAACGCAGGGGAATTGCTAAAAACACTGGTCGCAGCAAATCCAGAGCGACTCAATCAACCTAGCTACCAAGCCAGTGATATCAAGTCTCAGCGCGATGAGGTCATTACTGCCGCGTTATTAGATGCAAAACAACGTGCAGAATTAATGGCTTCTACTTTGAATGAGCGCATTGGTGATGTCCTGAGCATTCAGGAAATCAGCACACCTCATATGGGGGCGCCAAGAAATGAAAGCGTCATGATGATGAAAGCCGATAGCGCTCGTGCAGCAGCCCCAGAGCTGAATCCCGGCCAGCAAACCCTTAACGCTCAAATCGAAGTGGTCTTCGAGCTTGATTAAAGCTGCGCTGTAAATTTACAAATACGTTAAAAAGACAAAGGCCGATATAGCGCACTGGCGTGTCATATCGGCCTTGTTATTGATAGCTCAGTATTTTAGCCGCTTAAGGTCTTGGTTTAACCCAGCGGATACGCCCTTCGGCAGCACTATCCTCAGCCAGTAAATCACTGACCTGTTGAAGCGCTTCTTTTAAACCAGCCTCAAATTGCCAAGGAGGGTTAATTAAAAAGACGCCACTGCCATGCATGCCTTCACTTTCTCCACGCACCTGTAAGCGAACATCTAATAGCCCACCTTTAACATCCAAACGTTCTAGCTGACGCAGCATCTGTCGGTGTAACCCCGCAGGCAACATGGGATACCATAATGCATAGACGCCCTCGGCAAAACGCTCAGTAGCCAACAGCAGCGACTTGACCGCTGATTGATAATCCTGCTTCACTTCATAAGCGGGATCAATCATAACCAGCGCTCGTCTAGGTTGAGTCGGCAGTAATGCCTTCATCGCTTCCCAGGCGTCTCGACAATGGACTGCTGTATTCGCATGACCCCACTGACTGACGCCTTGTCGCAAGCGCTGCACTTCATCACTATGCAACTCACACAGCAGAAGTCGATCCTCTTCACGCAGCAGCTGACTGGCGATCATAGGCGAGCCGGGATAGTAGCGAAGCCCTCTTGGCCCCGAGGAATCGGCCATTAAGTGCTGGTAATAATCATCCAGCATGGGCGAAAGAGAAGGTAGAGATTTGGCTTCTTCCAATAACCGTCGCACGCCCGCTTTAGCTTCACCTGTTTTATCAGCCCAGGCATGTTGAAGGTCATAACGCCCACCACCGGCATGTGTATCTAAATACACCATCGGTTTGGGCTTAGCAGTCATGCAGCGTAACAGGCGAATAAGCAACATGTGCTTAAGCACATCAGCATGATTACCTGCATGAAAGCCATGACGATAGCTGAGCATTAAGTTACATCCTAGTGATATCAAAAAAAACAACAGAGGGCTCAAAAGCCCCCAGGACAAACAAAGGGTATTGATTATGATGCCAAAGTTTCTAGCCCTCGGGCTAAATCAGCTTTGATATCATCAAAGTCTTCTAGACCTACGGCAACCCGCAACAATCCATCGGTGATGCCCGCCGCTGCACGAGCTTCTGGTGCGACACGGGCGTGCGTCGTCGTGGCGGGATGGGTAATCATTGTTTTGGCATCACCCAAATTTGCCGTGATTGAAATCATCTGGGTATGATCAATAACAGCCCAAGCCCCTTCTCGCCCACCTTTAACTTCAAAGGAAAGCATGCCGCCAAAGCGGCGCATTTGTTGGCTCGCCAATTGGTGCTGAGGGTGCTCAGGTAAACCTGAGTAATGCACACGCTCAACAGCCGGATGGGCTTTCAACCATTGCGCCAACGCCATTGCATTAGCACAATGAGCCTCCATACGTAATCTTAGAGTCTCCAATCCTTTGAGGAAGATCCAGGCATTAAATGGACTCATACAAGGCCCTGCGGTACGTACGACACCGAAGACTTGCTTAATATCGTCTTCATTACCAACAACCGCCCCTCCTAGGGCACGTCCTTGACCATCCAAGTACTTCGTTGCGGAATGAACAACAATATCAGCCCCTAGTTTAAGTGGCTGTTGGAGCGCTGGCGTGCAAAAGCAATTATCGACGACCAGTCGGGCATTATGACGATGGGCAATCTCAGCGATGGCAGGAATATCGCCCACATCACACATAGGATTGGAGGGTGTTTCCATGAAGAGAATACGTGTTTTTTCATTACACGCATTTTCCCATGCCTCTAAATCATGCAGATCGACAAAGGTTGTCTTGACGCCAAACTTACTCATATAACGATTGAGCAAGCCGACCGTTGAACCAAAAACACTCTGAGAACAAACGATTTCATCGCCAGCTTCTAAAAAAGCAAGAAAAGTACTGAGGATGGCCGCCATGCCTGAGCTCGTCCCCACAGCGCGCTCACCGTCTTCCAACGCCGCTAAACGTTCTTCAAAATTACGCACTGTCGGGTTTGTAAAACGCGCATAAATATTAAATTCGCCATTTTCATTCTGGAAGCACTCAGCGGCATGAGCAGCACTTTCAAAAACAAAGCTGGACGTTGTAAAAATAGGCTCTCCGTGTTCACGCTCGGCCGTTCTTCGATGGCCAGTGCGAATCGCTCGAGTATCAAAAGCAGCATGTTCATTAGAAGATGCAGCCTGAGCCAAAGGATCTAAATCAGTCATAGCAAGTGTCCATTCTGAGCGATACGGGCAAGACAAACACAACCGGGCCAAGTCATTGCACAATGACTAGGCCCGGCAACTTCGGGATGCACGCATCCATTCTTTATCAATAAAGTCTAATTAAAAGCATACCCCAAACGGGCAACTTTAATCATCATTATGCATATCAATAGCTTCGTTATCGTCGGGGCTATCATCTAACTTGGCCGCATCGTTACGCGAAGCTTCTAGTGCAGCCAAGTAAGCGGCATCAATATCACCCGTGACATATTCACCATTAAAAACAGAACAATCAAAGGCATCAATCTCAGGATTAACTTCCTGACAAGCCTGTATCAAGTCTCCCAGATCTTGATAAACCAGCCAGTCAGCACCAATCAGTTCTGCCACCTGCTCATCAGTTCGATCATGCGCAATTAACTCTGAAGCCGCTGGCATATCGATGCCATAGACATTAGGGTAACGCACCGCTGGAGCCGCTGAAGCAAAATACACCTTCTTAGCACCGGCATCTCGCGCCATTTGAATAATCTGTTTACAGGTGGTACCGCGAACAATTGAGTCATCGACCAACAAAACGACTTTATCGCGGAACTCAAGTTCAATAGCATTAAGTTTCTGGCGAACTGACTTCTTCCGTTGAGTTTGGCCCGGCATGATAAATGTCCGCCCAATATAGCGGTTTTTCATGAACCCTTCGCGATAAGTGACGCCTAAGTGCTGAGCTAACTCCAGCGCCGAGGTGCGGCTGGTATCCGGGATTGGCATGACCACATCAATATCATGCTCAGACTTTAATGCAGCAATACGCTCAGCAAGCTTTTGCCCCATTCTCATCCGAGCATGATAAATATTGATGTTATCCATGATCGAATCTGGGCGGGCCAGATAGACATGCTCAAAGATACAAGGTGTCAACCGAGCATTGTCGGCACATTGGCTGGTAAACAACTCACCATCAGGTGTAATGATGAGCGCTTCACCGGGCGCTAAGTCCCTTACGCGCTCATATTCAGCCACATCGAGAGCTACGCTCTCAGAGGCGACCATCCAGTCATACCCACCCTGTCCATCAGCTTTACGGCCAAAAACCACAGGCCGGATACCATTGGGGTCACGAAAAGCGACTAACCCATGGCCACTGATCATCGCAACAGCGGCATAGCCGCCACGGCAGCGTCGATGAACGCGACGAACGGCATCGAATACGTCTTCAGGTGTCAGCGATAGCCCTTGCTTACCTAACTCATGAGCAAAGATATTCAGCAATACTTCAGAATCTGAGTTGGTATTAATATGCCGTAAGTCGGTCTTGAACAAATCTTCAGCGAGTTGATCGGCATTGGTTAAATTACCGTTATGGGCTAATGCAATACCATAAGGCGAGTTCACATAAAAAGGCTGAGATTCCGCTTCACTGGCAGAGCCCGCAGTGGGATAGCGCACATGGCCAATGCCCATCGTACCGACCAACCGTTTCATATGGCGAGTACGAAAAACATCCCGAACTAATCCATTACTCTTGCGCAGGAAAAAGCGACCTTCATGGCAGGTCATGATTCCCGCGGCGTCCTGTCCACGGTGTTGCAATACAGTCAAAGAGTCGAACAGGACTTGATTCACCTGTCCACGGGCCAGAACCCCCACGATTCCGCACATTCAGTCTTCACCTTGATGCTGCAAGAGAAAAATAGCCGTCACGATTGCGGACGGCTCCGATATTGCTCCAACTGCTCAGCACCCCAGTCTCTCATACCTTCAAACCAGGGCATCAGCGTTGAATTCTGCCATTGAGCTTGCAGGCGCAAGTCAGTCAAGCTAGCTACTGCAACCAGCAAAACCACGACCAAGACACCTCTCAAACCACCAAATAAGCCACCTAATAATTTATCTAAACTGCCCAGCCCCACCTTCTCTATCAGAGTCGAGCACGCCCGGGTAATAACTTTTCCCGCTAACCAAACCACCAACACAATCACCACATAAGCGGCCGCCATGCGTACATCGGCCCCGGCTAACAGGCCTTCAAATATAGGCGCGACCTGAGGGCCGAGCGCTCGCGCCGCAATCAGCGCAATCCCCCAGGTGAGTAAAGACATCGCTTCATAAATAAAACCTTTTAAGACCCCCATCAATAGTGACAGTCCCAGCAGTACCAAGATGGCAATATCGAGTCCATTAAAATCCACAAACACGCTCCTCATCTGGTATAGGGATATTGGTATAGGGCTATATAACCTATGGGGCTACCCAATCAAGCGACATCATTTTAAATCAAACGATACCATTAAGGCTGTCGTTGACCTTTCGGCGGCAAAGACCCCTCAGCAGCAGCATCTCGCTCATTCACATATTGGCTGAGCAAGGTTTTGAGTCCTTGATCTTGCAATAATTTATCTTGATCACGACGTGCCACATCTTGATCTAAATAGGGGCCGGCAAACACCACTGCCATGTCATTGCTCTGACGCCAATAAGGGTGTAGACCGGCGGCCTGCAGGCGCTTCATGAGTTGTCTTGCATTATTTGGCTGACTAAAACTGGCCACTTGAATCGTCCAAAGTTCAGCCCCCCCTTGCGCGGCCAGTTCCAAACGTTCAGCGCGACTGGGTTCCGGTTTGGGGACGGGATCAAGCTTGGGCTCCACCGTATCAGGAACTTCGACCTCGACGGGGGCCGGTTGGGGAGGCGCGTCAACTTTCTCTGAAATAGGCGGCTTGGGTGCAGGCCCTTGAAATACCATAGGCATGAAAACAATGGCACAGAAAATGAGCACCAAAGCCCCAATCAAGCGTTCACGCAACCCATACTTCATAGACAAGCCTCAGGATGTTGATCAAGCCATGTCAGTGCTGCGGCGACAGTAAAGAAAGAGCCGCACACCAAGACCTCATCAATTTCCCCGTCGGTTAGCGCTTGAGCCGCAGCACCGAATGCCTCTGCTGCGTCAAGCGGATTAGTCAACTGACGAACTGGTAAATAGGATGACATGATATCAGATAGACTCTGAGGATCTATCGCGCGTTCCAGCGGTAGCGGAATTGCCCAAGCAAAAAGGGCCACCTCGGATAAAAACGCGACCGTATGCTCAATATCCTTATCTGCCATCATGCCGATCACGAGCCCCCGTTTCCGCTGACCATGTTGCTGATCCGAGCGCTTGACGACATTCAACAAGTGATGAGCCGCATGAGGATTATGGGCAACATCCAAGCACCAACGTCCAATACGTTGCATTCGACCAGTGATAGCGACTTGCTCAAGCCCTGAGGCAATGGCTTCAGGAGAAACAGGTAAACCCGTTAACAATAAAGCTTGAATCGCAGTTGAAGCGTTATCGTGGTGCAGATGGGGAACAGGCAGATGCCTTAATGTCACCGCGTCACCGCCATGACTCAACCCCCGCCAGTGCCAAACCTGATCGTCCATGTGATAATCATGAGCGTTTCCTAGGCGGTAAATCTCAGCCCCTACTCCGTCCGCATGAGTGACTACTGAGGCAGGCAAATCGCGACTGCCTAACACCGCAGGCCGACCGGTACGAAAAATCCCGGCTTTTTCTCGACCAATAGCCTCTAACGAATGCCCCAAATAGGCTTCATGGTCCATGGCCACGGTGGTCAGCACCGCAACATCGGGATCGAATAAGTTGACCGCATCGAGCCGCCCTCCAAGACCGACCTCAAGCACCCAAAGATCTAGATCCGCTGCCTCTAAAATCATAAAGGCAGCGAGAGTGCCAAATTCAAAGTAAGTCAGGGAGATATCACCACGCGCGGCTTCAATGGCCGAAAAAGCACGAACCAATGCTTCATCAGAAACCACTTCACCCTGCAAGGTAACGCGCTCGTTATAACGAATAAAGTGAGGCGAGGTGTAGCACCCCACTTTAATCCCTGCAGCTTGCGCCATAGCGCTAATCATCGCCACAGTTGAGCCTTTACCATTTGTGCCTGCAACTGTGACAAGACGAGCGCTAGGCTTAGGTAGATTCAAGCGCTCAGCGACTTGGGCCAAACGCTCCAACCCTAAATCAATAGCATTTGGGTGGCGTTGCTCTAGTAGATGAAGCCACTCATTCAGCGGCGTATTAAGGCCAGGTTCAGACATGATGCTTAAGCAGCCGGCTGATGGGTCATTTTACGTAAAATACTGCCAAGTCGTTCACGCAGTTCATGGCGGTGGATGATCATATCAATCGCCCCATGCTCAAGTAAAAACTCAGCCCGCTGAAAACCTTCAGGGAGCTTTTCACGGACGGTCTGCTCAATAACCAAAGGCCCAGCAAAACCGCAACGCGCTGAAGGCTCAGACACATTGATATCACCGAGCATCGCAAGAGAGGCCGAGACTCCCCCATAGACGGGATCCGTAATGACAGAGACAAAAGGCACACCTGCACGTTTTAACCGCTCTAGCGCCGCAGAAGTTTTCGCCATTTGCATCAGAGAAAAGAGTGCTTCTTGCATGCGAGCGCCACCTGAAGCAGAAAAACAGATAAAAGGCACTCGATCACGAAGAGCCAGCTCTGCGGCTTGTACAAACTTCTCCCCCACGACCGACCCCATTGAGCCGCCCATGAAGTTAAATTCAAATGCACAAGCGACTAACGATAAGCCATCTACCTGGCCTTTCATGGCCACTAACGCATCCTTCTCGCCGGTTAGCTTCTGAGCAGAGGCTAAACGATCACGATATTTTTTTGAGTCACGAAATTTCAGTTTGTCAACAGGTTCAAGATCAGCCGCGATCTCTTCACGATGGTCTTCATCAAGGAAAATGCCCAAACGCTTACGCGCAGAAATGCGCATGTGGTGCTCACATTTCGGGCAGACACTATGATTTCTATCCAGCTCAGGACGATACAGCACCGACTCGCATTTTGGACATTTCTTCCAGAGTCCTTCAGGGACACTGGATTTGCGGTCTTTCTGCTCGGAGCGAATGATAGAAGGAACAATCTTATTCAGCCAGCTCATGGTGTCAGTATAATCCGTCTAAATCATGGGGCTAAAAACAGCCACCACTGTGTATGAGTTAAGTGGGTACAAACGACAAGCACCTAATGCATTGGTTCAAGATCTGTTTGTACGCGACCAATGATGTCAACCTAGCAATTGGCATCAACTAAAGGTAAAACCACAACCTCTAGCCACTTCATTCGGTATGCCGAACCGGGTTCCGGCAAAATCAAAGCCTTATTCTAGCTGTCCGAGCCATAACCTGACCAGTCGTTACAACGACTGGCCTTGTAAACCGCTTTAATAAAGGCACGCATCGTTACAGTTGACTTACGACCGGGAGACGACTCAACGCCTCCGGACACATCCACCGCAAAAGGATTTGTCTGGGAGACTGCCGCACCCACATTATCGGGGGTCAAGCCACCGGCCAAAATCAAAGGGTAATCTCGCTGATGAGGTATTCGAGTCCAATCAAACGTATCCCCAGTCCCCCCAGGAACCCCCGGACGATAGGCATCCAACAGAAAACCGCGCGCGCCGGGCCACAGATCATTCAGTTGATCAAGTCGGACATCATCTTTCATCCGGACCGCCTTAATCCATGGACGCTGAAACTGCTCGCAAAACGAGTTCGATTCATTGCCATGAAACTGCAATAGATCTAACGGCACTTGATTCAAGCATGCCTCGACTTCTGTAGCCTCTGGATTCACAAATAGGCCGACTGTCGTCACAAAAGGCGGTAATGCTTGAATCATCTCGCGTGCTTCATCTGGCGAGACTGAGCGGGAACTCGGTTCATAAAAAACCAGCCCAATGGCATCGGCACCGACCTCGACAGCCGCTAATGCATCTTCAATGCAAGTCAACCCGCATATTTTAATCCGAGGCCTTATCATATTGAAATGGCTCATTTTATCCTTCCTCCATTTGAGGAGAAAGCGTATGACGCCGCCATCCAGGATCTAATTGGGGATAGGGGGCATCTAACGCCTCGTTTAAAGCAAGATAATGCGGCCCTAGAGGCGGTAAAGGTAATTCAAAACGCGTTGGATACAAAGCTGCAACAAAATGCAAACCATTGGCTGGGGCGGTCACCCCAGCTTGTGTACGATCGCGTGATGCCAGCACCTGTGAAAACCAAGCTTCAGTTTGATTGCCATTGCCAACAGCAATCAAGCTCCCCGCAATATTGCGCACCATATGGTGTAAGAAAGCATTGCCTTGGATATCAATGACGACCATAAGCCCCTGTCGCACCACCCGAACAAAATGGATTTCTCGCCAAGGTGTACTGGATTGGCAACCGGATGCCCGAAAAGCAGAAAAGTCGTGCTCTCCCACCAAGCATTGAGCCGCTTGATGCATACGGTCGACATCCAATGGCTCACGACAATGAGTCATTTGATCGTGCAGTAGCGCTGGAGCAATCCGGTGATTATAGATAATATACCGATAGCGACGGGCCACAGCCGTGTAACGTGCATGAAAGTCTTCACTTTGTGCCGGCATGGCCCAGCGCACCCGAATGTCTTGCGGCAAATGGGTATTAGCGCCCATCACCCATGCCTTGGCAGGACGAGCAGCCGTCGTGTCAAAGTGCACCACTTGCCCCGTTGCATGGACCCCCGTATCCGTTCGGCCTGAGCAAGTCACCGTAATACCTTCACGTGCAATATGGCTTAAAGCCTGCTCGAGATGCTCCTGGATACTGGGAACACCGGCTTCTTGGCGTTGCCAACCATGAAATACCGCACCGTTATATTCTACGCCCAGAATAATACGCCCTGCTTGGGCATGATGCTCCTCAAGCAGGGCGAAGGGATCTTGATAAACCATCATTTTGCGTTTAAACGTTCCAATAATGCTTGCGCCGCTTTGCGCTGGGTTTCATTCCCACCTGATAATACATGGTTCAGAATCTCTCGTGCACCAGCAGCATCGCCCATTTCGACATAGGCATTCGCCAAGTCCAACTGAGTGGCCATATTACTTTCAATATCATCGACAGGAAACTCAGCATCATAATCCAAGTCTTCAAGCCCTTCTAACTCAGCCAACTCATCTTCCCAGGAATGCATCTGACGTGCTTCGACACCAGAGTCATCATCACGAGCCTCAGCTAAAGATTGATCGCCTTCAGAGGCCAGAGGCTCTATTGCTTGAGAAGAGGCTTCGGTTTCAGTTGAGGGCTCAGCCTGCGCGCTCCCAGATAACTCAGGCAAATCAAGATCAGCCAAATCATCAAAATCAGCATCGTCTAGAGATAAATCATCCAGTTCTTTTTGGGCATCATCCATCGTCGATGTACCCGACCGTTCATTCTCAGGCCACTCGTTCTCTTCAACATCAGCCATATCAAGATCTAGCTCGCCTAGCTCACTGAGGTCATCGATAGCCTCCCCCACTTCAGATAAGCCATCCTCTTGGACCGGTTCGTCATTCGTCGCCTCACTTGAGAGAGACGTTGCCGACTCAGGGGGATTCGCTGCACCGCCAGAGTCGGTCTCGTCGTTAAGTCCGAAAAGCGCTTCCAGATCGTCTAGATCATCTTCAGAGAGCGCGTCATCCATCAAGGGCGCGTCTTCATCCTGGACCTCTTCAGTCAAGGACTCATCTAGAGAAAGACCGTCCAATGCCGCCATAAACTCATCAGTATCGGTATTCGTTTCTAGAGGCTCTAGATCAGAGGCCTCTTCTTGCTCATTTAACTCATCGGCAGCTAACGGATCATCAAGGCCCAAGTCGCGTTCTTCTAAAGCATCGAGCTCAGCCAAATCATCTGACAGTGCACTGCTCGCTGCCTCTTCCGCGGATTCATGATCCGGAGCCGTTTCGGTGTCAGCGTCAAGAGTGTGTGCCAGCGGGTCATTCAAAACTACCGCCGGTGACGATTCGGTGTCTGGTGCAACATCGGTATCCATATCAAGCCAAGAGGCCACTTCACCAGCCTCTGGAGCTTGTCCATAGGCCTGGTTGTCTTCCGACGCCATCATATTCGCCGAAGGCTGGTCAGCCTCATCACCTAATACCTTATCGTCCATTGACACAGCAGGATCATGTTCAGGGCTAATGCTCAGATCATCATCAGCCATAGTCGGAGACTCGGCTAACATAGACGAATCCTCTTCAGACAAAAGATCTTCGTCGAATTCGCTCAAATCAAGCTCATCTAACTCATCCATGTCATCGGAATCATCTATCGATGCGACATCATCTGGTGCCGGTATCGTATCCGAAAGCGCTGTGGGAGCCGGTAACTCATACTCCCCTTCCACATGAGAACCAGCCTCATCCGAGGAGATCTCCTCATCTAATGGGTGACTTTCAGTTAATGGGCGACGCTCATTTAACGAAAGATCCTCACTTGAGCCACTGCTTTCATGCGAGAAGGGCTCCTCATTGATGGAGGCCACTGGCTCGACTATCGCGGCCGGTTCATCTTGAGAGGGTGTTTCTGTTTCACTAGGCGCTATGGCCTTCTCACCAAGATCACTTTGACCCCCAAGATCACTATTGAACTCTGCCGCCAAAAGATCCGCTTCATAGCGTGCCTCTGGCGTCGGGATTCGCGCCATCAGGGCATGATAGTGGTGATCAAAGGTGTCACGATCGATTAACTGCACCAATAGTGCCATCAATCTAAGTCGACCCTTATCATCATCCGGCTGATCACTCAAATGACGCTGTAATAAACCTGCAGCTTGCTCCAAGCGACCATCCGCAACCAAAGCATCGACATCTTTTTGGATAGATTCACGTTGATCTTTTGAGCTCTCGCCTAAAGGGGGTGGAACAGCGCCTGGGTTTACCGGGGAGTCTTCGGATAAAGAAACCGTTTCTTTCATGAGCAATGCTTCAAAGTCATCATTGCTCATATCCAAATCATCTAGTGCGGGCAAGTCTTGAAACGGGCTCTTAGCAGCCTGCTCTGAGGCTTCTTCAGTCTTGGCTTTAGACCTTGAGACCTCTTGACGCACGCTCTTCTGACTCGATGGTTGCTTGCGGGCACGTCGCATTCCCATCACTAAAGCCAGTAAACCAAGAATAGCGGCTCCCCCACCACCGTAAAGCATAGGTTGCTGCTTGATGCTATCCAGTAATGCAGTGGTCGGATCGTTCGTTGCGTGAGGTGTCTCCGATGTTGACGCATTATCATTAGAAGGGGCCGGTTCTGCCCCAGGCGTCTCAGGCCTTGCTCGAACTTGAGATGACAAAGAGTTCTGTCGATCTTTTAACTCACTGAGCTGTTGATCTTTGATTGTCATCAACTGTTGAGCAGTTTTCAGCTGATCTTGTAGGCTTTTCAACTGACGCTGCAACTGATCACGTTCCTGGCGCAAAGAGGCCACTTCCGACTGTAAAACATTCAGCCGACTATCGGCAGCAGGCTGAGCGCCTGATGAAGGCTCCGCAGAAACAGATGATGAGCTTTTAGCTGGCGTTTCAGCGGCGGCCTCAGTTTTAGCCAGTGGCGGCTTTTGGGGCGTCGCAACGGGCTGTTCTGCGACAGCCGGTTGCGCTGGCGCCGCACGACTCTGAGCTAATTCTGCGGCAGTTTTGCGTGGGGGCGTTCGACGGACTTGTGGCCAAACTTGGTTTTGGCGACTGACTTCCTGCGACGCTTCAGCGGCTGTGTACTGCTGCATAAAAGCAGCATTAGGAATCTTGATTGAGTTGCCAGCACCCAAAGCATTGATATTGTGGTGGGTAAAAGCGCTAGGATTGGCTTCCAAAATACCTAACATCGCCTGTTTGATGGTCACCCCTTGGGGACGCTGGTCACGCGCCAAGCTCCAAAGCGTATCCGTTTCACCCACTCGCACTTGCTTAACCGTTGTGAATTGAGTCGTAGCAGGCACGCCATTAGCAGCCAGCCAGAGGCTTTGCTGACTTTTCCAGGGAGAATCAACCACAGTGAAGGCCGCGCCTTCAGAAGAAAACAAAGAAGGCGGTGTTGCCGCAACTGCTTGTGCCAGCGGTGTCAAACTACACCCCGCCAACAGCGCCACCATTTTCAGCTTACCTGGAAACCGGGAATTCCTTCGCATCTTATGCCCCTGCTTTTAGTATCCGCCTACACGCTTATACTTGGCTGTCAGCCTCATATGATGTTTATGGGCCCATCCTGGCTACAACACTCAGTATGATTTCACGCCACTGTCTATCGTGTGTTTATTCTAATACTTATCATCGGCAGTCAACGCCCATCCAAGAGGGTTTTAACAGGTTCTTGAAAAATTGTCATTGATCAAGGAGTTATTGATGCCTCAAGACAATTATTTTAACGTCCGAAGGTAAGACTAGTGCACCATAATCCTTCCATGCGGCACGAATGATTTCCGGTAGCCCATCTTGCCGATATAAAAAACCCCAGCCAATTGAATTGACTGGGGTTTTATTGTCACACCAGGTCTCATTAGCGCTCTAATAAAACGTTCAACATTCTACGTAACGGTTCGGCAGCTCCCCACAACAACTGATCACCGACCGAAAATGCTGACAGATACTGAGGCCCCATATTCATTTTGCGCAGTCGCCCCACAGGTACATTCATTGTTCCCGTTACCGCTGTCGGGCTGAGCTCCGTCATGGAAGCTTCACGCTCATTCGGCACCACGCTTACCCACTGATTATGAGCGGCAATTGCACCTTCGATTTCATCCAGAGGCACATCTTCGCGCAACTTAATGGTGAAGGCTTGACTATGGCAACGCATGGAACCGATGCGTACACATAAACCATCAACCGGAATGGGATTGGCGCCTCGCCCCAAGATCTTGTTAGTTTCGACAAACCCTTTCCATTCTTCTTTGCTCTGGCGATTATCCAGCTGCTTATCAATATACGGAATCAAACTGCCTGCCAAAGGTACGCCGAACTGGTCCGTTGGAAATTCTGCGCTGCGCATGCGCGCGGCAACCTGACGATCAATGTCCAGAATAGCACTGGCCGGATCAGCCAACTCATTGGCAACTGAGTCGCGTAAATCGCCCATTTGATTCAACAGCTCGCGCATGTGTTTAGCGCCTGAGCCCGAAGCGGCTTGATAGGTCATGGAGCTGAGCCACTCAACCATTTTATGCTCAAACAAGCCACCTAACCCCATTAGCATCAAGCTGACCGTACAGTTTCCGCCAACAAAGGTTTTGACACCACTGCTTAAGCCTTTATCGATCACCGCTCGGTTCACTGGATCAAGCACAATAATGCTGTCATCTTCCATGCGTAATGTAGACGCAGCATCAATCCAATAGCCTTGCCAACCGGCTTGACGCAGTTTGGGATAAACATCTTGAGTATAATCACCGCCTTGACAGGTGATCACTGCATCCAGCTTCTTGAGTGTCTCAATATCATGAGCACTCTGAAGAGGCTGACCGTCAGGGCCTGCCTGCCCCGCTTGAGAGGTTGTAAAGTAAACCGCTTCAAAGCGATCAAAATCCTGCTCTTCCTGCATGCGTTGCATCAGAACAGAACCCACCATACCTCGCCAACCGACTAGGCCAACCGTCATCTTACTCATAGTAATGAAAACTCCCTGCTCTAAGGCATTAGTATTGTATACAGCCGCAGTCAATAACCACGAAATTGATCATCAATAGTTAAGCGATCCAAATCAATCATCAAGCTGGGCATTAAGCTCAACCGGGCATTTCCAATAACTCTACATACCTTAAAGCATAAAATCGATTCCAATCAGGAATATAACTATTGCCAGGGCTCACAGCGAGCCCCGACAGCAGTGCTCAGATCTCGGCAAATGTGAACCGTATCAACAACAACGCACAGAAGCTCTAGGCCTTAAGCAACGCTTGGACGACCGCATCCCCCATCTGGGAAGTCGAGACTTTGGTCATTCCCTCAGACATGATATCAGCGGTCCGTAACCCTTCATCCAAGACTTCGCTGACAGCCTGCTCAATGCGCTTAGCGGTGTCGCCTTGGTCAAGAGAATAACGAAGCATCATGGCAGCAGACAAAATCGTCGCTAAAGGATTCGCCATACCCAGCCCTGCAATATCTGGAGCAGAGCCATGGCAAGGTTCATACATCCCTTTACCCTGCTCATCCAGTGATGCTGACGGCAACATGCCAATTGAGCCGGTCAGCATAGCCGCAGCATCAGATAAGATGTCACCGAACATATTACCTGTGACCATGACATCAAACTGCTTCGGCGCTCGTACCAACTGCATCGCAGCGTTATCAACATACATATGAGTTAATTCAACGTCCGGGTAGTCTTTGGCGACCTCTTCCATGATTTCACGCCATAAAATGGTCACTTCAAGCACATTGGCTTTATCCACTGAGCACACACGTTTGTCACGTTTGCGCGCCATTTCAAAGGCCACTTTAGCAATCCGTCGAATTTCACTCTCAGTATAAACGTATGTATTGAATCCTTCTCTTTCACCATTCTCCAGAGTACGAATACCTCTAGGCTGGCCGAAATAAATACCGCCAGTCAGCTCACGCACAATCATGATATCCAGCCCTGAAACAACTTCAGGTTTGAGCGTCGATGCACTGGCCAATTGAGGATAAAGCATAGCCGGACGGAGATTGCCAAATAGTTTTAAATTCGAGCGTAACCCCAGCAAGCCTTTTTCAGGACGCTTAGATAGATCAGGTAATTTGTCCCATTGAGGTCCACCAACGGCGCCCAAAAGAATCGCATCAGCGGCTCGAGCCTTATCCAACGTTTGGGCGGGCAGAGGCTCACCATGAGCGTCATACCCAGCACCGCCCACTAATCCTTCATCCAGGGTGATGTCCAACCCCAGCTGATCGCGGCAAGCTTCTAATACTTTAACGGCTTCCGCTGTAATTTCTGGCCCAATACCATCACCGGGGAGTACTAAAACCTGCTGGCTCATGACGAATAATCTCCACAATAATCAAACTCAGCCGTAATCACTCATCACAGTTCTCCAATGAGAGAAACCTGAATACACAATGTGCATTCAGGCTTGAGGGAAAACGACTGCCATCAATATTCCACTTCAATAACCTTTCACTTCAATCGAATAATGAGCACTTCCATGTGCGCTTACAATCCTGTTTCGTGTCCAGCGCTAACGCTGTCATATTAAAAATCAGGGCGACTGGTCATTGCTGATCAGCAAACAACCAGGGCGCTTGCGAGGCTTGTTTGGTTTCATAAGCCCGAATCGCATCAGCATCCTGTAGTGTTAGACCGATGTCATCCAAGCCATTCAATAAGCAATGTTTCCGGAATGGATCGACATCAAAGGCATAACTTTCTCCCTCGGGAGTACGCACCTGCTGTGACTCAAGATCAACATGGAGCTGATAACCAGGTTGTTGCTCTACAGCTTGGAACAGGCGATCAACAATAGCATCATCCAACGTGATCAAAAGCAGACCATTTTTGAAACTATTGTTATAAAAAATGTCGGCAAAACTAGGCGCAATCACCACACGAAAGCCAAAATCAACCAAAGCCCAAGGGGCATGCTCTCGAGAAGAGCCACATCCAAAATTCTGTCGGGCCAGCAAAACTTCAGCCCCTTTAAAGCGCGACTGATTCAGCACAAAATCGGGATTCAGAGTCCGGCTTTCAGGATCTTTTCCTGGATACCCTTCATCCTCATAGCGCAATTCATCAAATAAATTTGGGCCAAACCCAGTGCGCTTGATGGACTTCAAGAATTGCTTGGGAATGATCAGGTCAGTATCAACGTTGGCTCGGTCCATTGGCGCAACAATGCCATCAACAACAGTAAACTTTTGCATTTTCTTACCCCTAAATCAGAAATGGCGAACGTCGACAAAATGACCCGCAATCGCTGCGGCTGCCGCCATAGCAGGGCTCACCAAATGCGTTCGACCGCCCCAGCCTTGACGACCTTCAAAGTTCCGATTTGAAGTAGAAGCACAATGTTCACCCGCCCCCAGCTTATCGGCATTCATCGCTAAGCACATGGAGCAACCGGGCTCACGCCACTGAAAACCCGCTTCAGTAAAGAGTTTATCTAACCCTTCGGCTTCAGCCTGGCGTTTAACCAACCCTGACCCCGGTACCACAATGGCCTCTTTAACCGTATCCGCGACTTTTCGGCCTTTGATGACTTCCGCTGCGGCACGTAAGTCTTCAATACGAGAGTTTGTGCAAGAACCGATAAATACTTTATCCAAGCGGATATCAGTGATCTGTTGATTCGCAGCAAGCCCCATATATTCGAGCGCACGAAGCCAGCTTTTACTCTGCGTTTCATCTGCTGCTTTTTCGGGATCAGGCACTTGCCCATTCACACTCGTCACCATTTCCGGTGATGTCCCCCAACTGACTTGTGGCTCGATGTCTTCGGCTCTGAGTTCAACAACCGTATCAAATTGAGCATCATCGTCAGATTTAAGATCCTGCCAAGCGTTAACTGCCAGATCCCAATGCTCGCCTTGGGGAGCAAACGGACGCCCCTTGATATAATCAATTGTGGTTTGATCGCATGCCACCAGCCCCACACGGGCTCCCGCTTCAATCGCCATATTACAGATGGTCATACGTCCTTCCATGGAGAGGCTCTCAATTGCAGAGCCCCCAAACTCAATGGCATGACCGGTACCTCCAGCCGTACCAATTTTGCCGATAATCGCCAGTACAACATCTTTGGCGGTTACCCCAGGCCCTAACTCACCATCAACGCGGACTAACATGTTTTTCATTTTGCGTTGAATCAAACACTGAGTCGCCAGTACATGCTCAACTTCGGAAGTCCCGATGCCATGAGCTAATGCAGCAAAAGCACCATGAGTGGCCGTATGAGAATCACCACAGACGACGGTCATCCCAGGCAATGTCGCCCCCTGCTCGGGCCCAACAACATGAACAATCCCCTGACGAGCATCATTAATTTCAAATTCAGTGATATTGAATGAGTCGCAATTTTCATCCAACGTCATCACCTGAATGCGCGCAATATCATCATCGATGCCTTTAACACCGGCGGCACGCTCGGTCAAAGTGGTCGGCACGTTGTGATCCGGCGTCGCCAGATTGGTGACCAGCCGCCAGGGCTGACGGTTTGCTAGCCGGAGCCCTTCAAATGCTTGGGGTGAAGTCACTTCATGCAGCAGATGACGATCGATATAAATCAAAGCAGTGCCATCTTCACGCTGCTTAACCAAGTGCGAATCCCACAACTTGTCATAGAGGGTCTTTGCGCCCATTGTTTCTCTCCTCAGGGTCAAACCAAGCCATCATTTCTCGGTCTGTGTGCCTTTCACGGTCACTCATCATTATTAGACGCCGATGCGGCCATTCGAGTACTTTTACCAAGCCTTGAAATCAGCTTCATGCATAAAATCATCAATCTTAGCGCTTTCAGCATTCAACGGTATTGTCTGATCCTAAAAGCTATGCTCAAATAAATCTAATTCATATTAATTATTTTAAAAATAAAACTTTGGAATAGAAGCTTCCCTGCCATTGCCAGGTGCGGCTTGTGATTAACGCCAAGTATCGCCAGATCATTCGACCGGCTCGCCCTTCATAAGAGGTACAACAATTGATTAAGGCATTGAGTTCGGGCGCTATAGAAAGACGATACAAAGGCATCGCTTGGATATCGATTATGGACACTCAGTCTCTCAATGCTTTTATTGCCGTTGCTGAACTGGCTTCTTTTTCTTTGGCAGCCGAACAGCTCTATATTACGCAACCGGCTGTCAGCAAGCGTATTGCCAATCTTGAGCAACAACTGAATCAACGCCTTTTTGATCGCATCGGGCGGCGCATTACATTGACTCAAGCAGGACAAGCCCTCTTGCCGCGGGCCCGTAAGATCTTGGTTGATTTAGAAGATACCCGACGATTACTCGATAATCTAAGCGGTGATATTCAAGGCCCGCTTGTGCTGGCCACCAGCCACCACATCGGCTTACATCGCTTACCGCCGCTATTACAACGGTTCACGCAGCAGTTCCCCCATGTCAAGTTGGACATGCGTTTTCTCGATTCGGAGCAGGCTTATTCTGGTGTTGTCAGTGGTGAATTGGAGCTGGCCATCGTGACACTGGCCCCAGTGCCAGATCCTTCACTGGTTGTGGTACCTGTTTGGGTCGACGAATTAAAATTCGTTGTCGCCCATAATCATCCACTCACCCGCCTCGGCCAACTCCAGATGCAAGACCTAACCCATCATGATGCGGTACTGCCCGGCCACCTGACGTTTACCCGTGGCATTGTTGAGAAAGCCTTTGCCGAACAGGATTTAGATCTGAATGTAGCCCTATCGACTAACTATATGGAAACGCTCAAGATGATGGTCTCCATTGGCTTGGGCTGGAGCCTGCTGCCGGAGTCAATGATTGATGAACATCTAGCAACACTAAACCTGCAGCATCAACCGATCACACGCCCTCTTGGCTACCTATATCACCGGGATCGCACCCTTTCCAATGCCGCTCGCCAGATGATTCAACTGCTTGATAGCGCCCGAGAGGTGAGACGCTGACACTCCAAAGCATGCAATATGGCTGAGTTCAGAGGTATTTAGCGTAGAAATATTTAGCTTAGAGATACACCACATCCTTGTGTCGTATGATTCTCTTGCATAAAAAAGCCAGCGCTTTTGCGCTGGCTTTGACTGACCAGAAATGTGATCAAGCATCAGGTCGGCGTATGCTCGGCTTGCAGTACCTCACTGATTTTCCGTTTGACATAACTTCCTGGTGCGGCCTCAATCACTTGATACTTCTCAGCATTAGTCACTGCTTTTCCAGGCTCACGCGCAGGGACTTTATCGTCCTCGACAACATACTGATTTTCTAGCATCCAAGCTTGCCAATCAGGCCACCAAGAGCCCTCATGTTTTTCAGCACCGGCAAACCACGCCTGAGGCGTTTCAGCCAACGAGGGGTTCGTCCAATAACCATACTTTTGTTTGCTGGGCGGATTCACAATGCCCGCAATATGGCCTGATCCCGACAGCACAAACTTCACAGGACCGGAATGTAACAAAGCCCCTTTATAGGTACTGGTCCAGCGCGCGATATGGTCCTGAATGGTTGAGACAAAATAAGCCGGCGTTTTGATTTTGCGCAAATCAATTTTGACGCCTTCAAGTTCAATACCACCCGGTTCTATCAGGCGATTATACTGATACATATTGCGCAAGTAGAAGCTATGCATTTTAGCCGGCATATTGGTGCCATCACTATTCCAATACAGCAGGTCAAATGCTTGCGGCCGCTCACCTTTAAGATAGTTATTGATAAAGAATGACCAGAACAGGTCATTTTCTCTCAATAGGTTGAAACTAAAGGCCATAGCACGGCCATCCAAATAACCATTACGTTCCATCTGGCGCTCAAGACCACTGAGACTGGCTTCATTAATAAACACGCCGATTTCTCCAGGTTCAGAGAAATCCTGCAGTGTCGCCATGTAGGTCACCGATTGAACTCGGGCCGCTTGTCGCTTAGCACTCAGGTAGGCCAGCATGGAAGCGGTTAAAGTGCCGCCGATACAGTAGGACAAGAGATTAACTTGTTTTTCTCCAGTAATCTCTTTAACCACATCCATCGCTGTAATGGGGCCCTCTTCCATGTACTCAACCCAGCCCTTATCACGAAGTGAAGGACCTGGATTCACCCAGGAAATGATAAAAACTGAATGTCCTTGAGCCGTCAGCCAGCGAACGAATGAGTTACTTTCGCGCAGGTCCAGAATGTAATACTTATTAATCCAGGGAGGAACAATCAGCAAAGGCGTTCGGTACTGTTGATCTGTTGCAGGATGATATTGAATCAATTGCATCAAATCATTTTGAAATACGACTTCACCGGGTGTTGTGGCGACATTCTCCCCCAGTTTGAAAGCACTGAGGTCTGTCATCGACACATTCAGCCCTTCGGAGCTGCGCTTAAGATCCTCTACCAGCTGTTCCATACCACGCAGTAGGTTCTGACCCCGTGAAGCAATCGTTGTCCGAAGCACTTCGGGGTTAGTCGCAATAAAATTCGACGGGGACAAGGCATTGACATATTGGCGGGCGTAAAAATCAACTTGCTGGCGAGTATGATCACTGAGCCCTTCAACCCCATGAACCACATTAAGTACGCAACGGGCAAACAAGAGGTAGGACTGCTTAATAAAGTCAAACAGTAGATTGTCCGCCCACTCGGCATCTTTAAAGCGTCGATCATCATGGGCAGGCTCAACCACCGGATCAACCTCTTCCCCCAGAAGCTGCCGAGCCGCATTCTGCCAAAGCTGCATTTGAGCCTGCATCAATCGCATTTGCTCATCAAACAAGACCATTGGATTAATGGCCAGATGCTCCGTCATTTTTTGAAAATTATCATTCATATCGAACAGTACAGACAGTGACGGATCACTCATACTGCCCTGCTGACGTTGCATCAATTGTTCGATCAGTTGCTGATAGCGCTCACTGGCTTTGCCGATCCAGTCAAATACCTCCTGAGGATCATAGTCAAAATCAAACTGATCGTTTTTCCGTTCCTCAGCCATTGCCACCTCTCCGTCAACGCAACAAAACGGGGCCCTTGGGCCCCGTAATTCAATAAACTTTACCAGCGAGGAAGCACATTATGCTTTTGCAGTATTGCTGGAAGACTTATTGCTGGAGCTTGTTGAACGCGCCGCTGCTTTTTCTTCTGCTGCTTTCGCTGCAAAAACCTGAGAACGGCTTTCTTCCATGAGTTTTTCAACTTCTGATTTAAATTCCATGCTCATATCAGCCATTGTTTTCGCATCTTCAAGCAGCTTTTTGCTGATAGAGCTCATCAACTCAGCTTGTGAGGTGCTGAAATCACGCATGGATTCCGTATCACGCACTTCATTGGCCTGTTTAATCTGGTTGATACCTGCTTGACTGTAAGACTTCAGCGCATCCAGCTGAAATTCTGTCATTTTCTCCATATTTTCAACCAGCAGTGCGTTCATCTTGCGCAGCGGGGCGTATAGATTTTTCGTTTGCTCTGCAAAGGCGTTCATCACTTTCTCTTGCATGACAGTCTCCTTACTCGTGTTTACCGTCAAAAGGACTCAAGACATTTGGGCAGATTCAGCGCTTAATTGCGTCTATCACTACCCCGTTTATGGCATCATCAGTCCACTGCGCGGGTTATCAACAGTGAAAATATAGGTTCATTAGTAAGTCAATCGTGTCATCAACACCTACGAATGATACTTACGAAGTGACCGTTATTGACCTTGTTCGATAACCTGACAGTGCCACGGTACAGCTCGTGCTGCACTGCAACAACACCCTAAGCGTAGACGAGTTTGAAAATTTTTCTAGCTCATCTACGAAGAAATCCATTTCATTACTGACCAAGATCACGTGAAATCGCTCAGTCAGAGATCTGAACTGGAATGCTGACCATAGTTGGCCATCACTTGCATCATCAACTTCTGGTAGTTTGACAGAGAGTCAAACCCTTGGGTGATAAAAGGTTTGAATAGCGAAAGTGGATCATAGCCTTCGACCCCCGCTTCCATCTGTTGACGAATCTTTTGCATCAGCTCATCTTGGAAGCCTTCTACATCCGGCAATCCCATTGCCTTACGAAATTCTTCCGGCGTCATGTCAAACTCAATATTGACTTTCATAGAGGACTCCATGTCTTGCTGCGCTGCAATATTAGAAACTCTAAGCCTAACACAAGCTAATGGCAAGCCCTTAAAAGATCAAGATACAAAATGCCAAATACGAAAATGCCATGCTTAAAGCGTTGATCATCCCAACGAACAAGCATGGCATAACAATGATTGTGACTGTCAAGGCTGTAATAACCAAGCCTCAAGCCATGAAATAGACCGCTAGCCTGGTAATACCGGTGTCAAAGATTCAACACCTGCATTCTGGCCTCGGTGTCTCAATAAATGGTCCATCAACACGATAGCCAGCATAGCTTCTGCGATAGGCGTGGCTCGAATGCCAACACAAGGATCATGTCGCCCCGTTGTAATCACCTCACATGATTCCCCGTGTACATCAATACCCTGCCCCGGTAGACGTAAACTAGAAGTCGGTTTCAACGCCATGCTGACCAACAGATCCTGCCCGGTTGAAATTCCCCCTAAAATACCTCCGGCTTGATTCGATAGAAAGCCTGATGGTGTCATTTCATCTCGGTGCTCGGTTCCTTTTTGTGTAACCGAGTCAAAGCCCGCACCGATTTCTACCCCTTTAACCGCATTAATCGACATCATCGCATGCGCGATATCTGCATCCAGGCGGTCAAAAACAGGCTCACCTAGCCCCACAGGCACTTGAGAAGCGACAACATTAATGCGAGCGCCAATGGAGTTCCCTTCCTTGCGCAGAGCCTGCATGTAATCTTCCATCTCGGCAACTTTATCAGGATCAGGGCAAAAGAAAGGGTTCTGCTCAACAATATCCCACTCTATCCGTTCAGCTTTAATCGGGCCCAGCTGTGAAAGGTAGCCCCTAATTTCAACACCGTGTACTTCACGCAGATACTTTTTAGCAATCGCACCCGCAGCCACTCGCATGGCTGTTTCACGGGCAGAGCTTCGACCGCCACCGCGATAATCTCGTACACCGTATTTCTGTTGGTAAGTGTAATCCGCATGAGCCGGTCGAAACTGATCTTTAATTTTGCCGTAATCTTTAGAGCGTTGATCAGTGTTTTCAATCAGTAATCCAATCGGGGTCCCAGTTGTCCGCCCTTCAAAAACGCCTGATAAAATCTTGACCTGATCGGCTTCGCGCCGTTGAGTCGTATGTTGGCTCGTTCCTGGTTTTCGACGATCCAAATCTCGTTGCAGGTCGTCTTCAGTCAACTCAAGTCCAGGAGGACAACCATCGACGATAGCGCCCAACGCCAGCCCGTGACTTTCTCCAAATGTCGTTACAGTGAACAATTTCCCCAGGGTATTTCCTGACATAACTTTTTGGCTCCAGCCAGCATTAAGGGGAGATGCTTCACCCCCTACATTATTCTTACAGCAGATATGCTGATCACTTCTACCTTGCGTACTTCTACTTTGTGAACATCATGAGTTATGCCGTGCGCAAGGCACGTTCATTAAACAAGGTCTGATGGGCGTCAAGCTGAGCTGCCGTTAATAAAAAGACACCATGGCCCCCTTCTGAAAACTCTAGCCATAAAAAAGAGACTTCCGGGTATAGATGTTCCAAATGGTGATCACTGTTGCCTACCTCAACGATTAACAGGCCATCATCAGTCAGGTATTGGCGAGCATCTCTTAAAATCAGACGAACCAAATCTAACCCATCATCCCCTGCTGCCAATGCAAGCTCAGGCTCTTGGCAAAATTCTTCGGGCATTAAGCTTAGATCATGGATATCAACATAAGGGGGATTGGAGACAATCATATCGAAGCGACCTTCGATATGTTCAAACAAATCAGACTGCACCGTTGTTACCCGGTCTTCCATGTGGTGCAACTGGATATTCTCTTGGGCCACATCAAGTGCATCAGCTGAGAGGTCAGACAAGACAATCTCGGCCGTTGGAAACGCCTGAGCGCAAGCAATTCCAATACATCCACTCCCCGTACACATATCAAGTAAACGCTCAGGCGTATTTTCTTCACCGATCCAAGGTTGGAAAGCGTGCTGAATTAACTCGCCAATCGGTGAGCGAGGGATCAACACTCGCGGATCGACCTTAAATAGCATCCCCGCAAACCACGCCTCACCCAACAAATAGGGTAACGGCACTCGCTCAGAGCAACGGCGTTCAATCATATTCAATACCGTTTCACGCTCACTTTGAACCAGGCGCGCATCCAAGATCGAATGGTCTGTATCCCAGGGCAGATGCAAAGCGCCTAAGACAAGTTGAACCGCTTCATCCCAGGCATTATCAGTACCATGGCCATAAAACAGCTGATGCCGATTGAAACGCGTCAAAGCCCAGCGAATATAGTCTCGGACTGAATGAAGTTCTTGTGCAACAGCCGTCAGCGATTGGCTCATATTAGATAACCCAGCCTTGAGTATGAATGAAACGTGAGAACTTAATCTTAACCGCCCTAAAGTTTACCCCAGCCACTGCTTCACTGCACCTGCCGACACCCTAAACAGCACCGAGACGCTTATGAATAGACTAGGCAGCTCAAAGACACCAATCAAACCGAAGCCGGAGGTGACAAGCCTTAGCGATTAAACACATCGCAATGGATAGCCTTCCTACAATCAAGGTACAAATGCGCCTGCCCAAATGGCGTTTTTTTCTTATAATGACGACCACCTTCTTCCACCGCGCCATCCAATAGCCATAAGGGGATTATCAACATGAGCCAACGACAGCCGCCAGATGACATGGCCCTGTTTCGCCAGCTCATGGGCAATGTGCGCCCGATAACGCATGATAGAGCAGATTTAGATCAGCCTAAAAAATCTCTAACCAATGCAGCCGCTCGCCGCAAAGCAGCCATAGCGGTTGATGAGCAACAAATACAAAATGCGTTAAGCGAAGGGTATATTCCCCCGGTCACCCCTTCTCAGGTGCTCGATTACGCGATTCCAGACCTGCCTTGGAAAACGCGCCAACAGCTGAAAAAAGGTCAAATTCCTTGGGAGGAAGGCCTTGATTTACACGGCTACAGCATTGAAAAAGCACGTCATGAGCTCGCAAGCTTCGTACAAGATGCCCACAACCAGCGCTTTCGTTGTCTCCTAGTCGTACATGGTAAATCTTGGAGCGATGAGGCTCGCTACCCAGTACTCAAAGCTCATGTCAATGCGTGGCTGAGACAAATGCCTGAAGTCCTGGCCTTCACCTCCGCGACACCTGCCGATGGCGATACCGGTGCGGTTTACGTGCTCTTGAAAAAAGGCGATAGACTGCTTGATTAGTGATTAACCAACGATCGTGCTAGGCCCTTCAGGCGCCTTCGAGAGCGCCACCTCACAGGCATAACGGTCTCGCCCCGCATCTTTGGCCCGATAAAGTGCATCATCCGCAGCCTTAATCAAATGATCCAAACCGACCCACTCGATCTTGCCAGAAGCAATACCAATACTGATGGTCAGTCTCAACAGTGAAATATCATCCGACTGGATTGCAATGGCCATATTTCGAATGCACGCCAATAACTGGCTAGCCAACTGCTCAGCTTCCGCTAAAGATTGATGAGGTAACAGCACCGCAAACTCTTCACCACCAAAACGCGCGACACAGCCTTTTTCTGTCAACTCAGCCTTTAATTTCAATGCCAATGACTGCAAAGCCTGATCTCCAACTTGATGGCCATAGGTGTCATTGACATGTTTAAAATGATCGATGTCGATCAATAACATTGACCAATGAGATGAAGGGAATTGTCGGGCCAGCTGATCAGCAACCTGGACAAAAGCTCTGCGGTTATATAGCTCCGTTAACGCATCAGTTTCAGCTAAGTGTTTCAACTTAAGCTCAGAAATATCCCTGTATCGCATGTAGCGCCATACCCCAAACCCGATCAGTCCAGCCAAAGCCCAGTTCACCCACAGCATAATACGCAAATGGCTAGACGCTGATGACCACCCCGAAACCGGAACAGCGGCCAGCTCCCATCGAGTGCCAGGAAGGTTGAGTATCAAACGGATAGAGTCTTCTTCAAAAAGCTGGGGATGACCCATGATCACACGCTGACCAGAGCCTGAAGAAATATTCCTTAAGGTATAGCGGATACCTTCTACTTCTGGATTCAACCCTACCGCTGAAAATAAATCATCACTATCGAGCACCAAGCTCAACATGCCCCAATAGTGTTTATCATCTAAAAATACAGGCGTACGACTGATGATCCCCTGTCCACCCTGCTGCAACTCCAGGGGTCCAGTGACTAACGTCCGACGCTCATCAATAGCCCGTTTAACGGAAGGCCACTGAGAGGGGGTATCGGGGTAATACACCCCGATCACCTTTTCATTACCCGCCGAGGGATAGACATAATCGACCCGATTGTTCGGCGCCACCTCCAGATTCCTCACATGGCGTCCTAACCGATAAAGTACTGCCAATGTATTAGGAATCGTATCCTGTTCAATATGCTGGAGGGCCTCAACATGAGCCGCCAAGCCAGAGGCCAAAAAGATATTCGCGTTAAGTTCAGCTTCCAGCGAAGATAAAAGTGCCGCCGTTTCTTGGTTCACCTGTAGGCGTAATAGCTGCTCAAGGCGTTGCCTTTCAACCTGGATCACCAGATGAAAAACAACGCCCAAGATCAATGTCACCACTAAAGCAATCAGTAGAGACTTTATTTGTGAGGGGCTGGGCGTGATATGACTCACTCAGGAAAGCTCCAGCTAAACTCATGACAGTCAATCATCAGTATAGATGAGTTTTAGATCAATGATGACCCATTCCTGAGCTTTACGATTTCCGCCCTCCCCAGAACCACCACACAATGGTCACAATCATGACGATAGCACCTAAATCGACCCAGCCGACATTCATAGTGAACTCCCAAGGTTGATCCATTCATCCAATTGATCCATTCATCCAATTGATCCATTCATCCAATTGATCGATTCATACAATTGATCCATTCATACATTAGCGTCTATGCCCGACACCTTATGCTTAGGAATGTTCGCTTTGTGTGATATCCATCTCAGTATCAGGGCGTGCATGACGAGGGAATGAAAGTAACCTGAGACGATTAGCATTGGTGACAACGGTGACAGAACTCATTGCCATTGCGGCACCGGCAAAAGCAGGATTAAGCAACCACCCAGTAACAGGAAATAAGATCCCCGCCGCAAGCGGAATCCCCAAAGCGTTATAAATGAAAGCGCCGGCTAAATTTTGATAAATATTTCTTAGTGTAGCCTTGGCGACCGTAATGGCATCAGGCACTCCGTGCAATGAGCCTCGCATTAAGGTCATATCCGCACTTTCGATTGCGACATCGGTCCCGGTCCCAATCGCGAACCCCACTTCGGCTCCGGCTAAAGCAGGGGCATCATTAATGCCATCTCCGACCATGCCGACACGGTGTCCTTGCGCTTGGAGCTCACGAATTTGGCCACCTTTTTCATCCGGCATAACTTCCGCCAAGACCTGTTGAATGCCGACACTTTTAGCAACAGCCTCTGCGGTTCGCCTATTATCTCCTGTCAGCATTACCACATTCAGACCCATCGACTGAAGCCGTGAAATCGCTGCAGCACTATCAGCCTTAATTGGATCAGCGATGCCCATCAACCCAACTAATTGACGGTCACAGGCCACCATCACCACCGTCATTCCCTCGCTCGCCATTGACGTCATTGTCTTCTCAACCGTTTCTGGCATGTCAACTTGCTGGGCTTTCATTAAGCCATTATTGCCAATCGCCCAATGATGGCTGCTTGCACGACCTAAAAGCCCTTGACCCGGAACAATCGTGGGTACTTCGGCATCAGGCAATACGATATGTTTTGTCTGAGCCGCTTGTATGACGGCTTTTGCTAATGAGTGTTCTGATCCTTGTTCCAGGGCCGCCACAATGCCCAATAATGTATCGGCGTCCCATTCAGCTCCCAGACATTCAATGTGGTTCACTGTCGGCATGCCTTCAGTGATAGTGCCCGTTTTATCCAACACAATCGTATCAAGGCTTGCAGCAGTTTGTAGCGCTTCTCCCCGCCGAATAATGATGCCTTGCTCTGCAGCTTTACCGACACCCACCATCAATGACATGGGCGTCGCCAACCCCAGTGCACAAGGACAGGCAATTACGAGCACGGTCATGGCAGTGACCAACATATAGGCGCTCTTGGGCTCAGGCCCCCAATGCCACCACAACCATCCCGTCACGATAGCGATGATCATCACACTTGGCACAAAAACAGCACTGACCCGATCAGCCAAACGCCCAATCGATGGTTTTGCATTTTGAGCCTGGCGAACTTGCTGAATAATGCCCGCTAAAGCCGTATCGCCTCCAACTTTACGTGCACGTAAAATAATACTGCCAGACTGGTTAATAGTCCCGGCGCTCAGCTCATCTCGTTTAACTTTATGGATAGGGTCAGGCTCACCGGTCAACATGGATTCATCAACCCATGTTTCACCCTCGGCAATCACACCATCGACAGGGATACGCTCACCAGGACGAACGCGTAATTTATCGCCACGCTGAATAGACGCCAAACGCATTTCAACGGTTTCGCCATCGTCTTTTATCAACATAGCGGTATCAGGCTGTAAGGCCATCAATGCTTTTATGGCCCTTGACGCCTGCCCCCGAGCCCTGGCCTCTAGCGCTTGCCCCAAGTTAACCAGCCCAATAACAAAAACGGCAGCTTCAAAATAAACATGACGATTGCCAACAGGAGCCAGATCAGGCCAGATCACAAGCAATGTTGAATAAAGCCAAGCGGTTCCCGTCCCTAAGGCGATCAACGTATCCATACTGGCGTGGTGGTGGCGAAGTGCTTTCCAGGCCCCCGAAAAGAAATGGCCTCCCGTTCCCCACATCACCAACAGCGTCACCATTGAGATGACGCCCCAAAAAAGTTGCCCCGAGTGGCTTTCAAGCTCGGGGAGCAATCCCAGTAGCATGCCCCCCATCAGCAGGACACCCACTAACAAGGCCCCAGAAGTTTTAATCCAAGCTCTTTTTAATGCTTGGGCTTCATCGGCCTCTCGCTCGGCTTCACCATAATCTTCGTCCATAGGGGTCGCTTCATACCCAGCCGCTTCAATGGCATGAACTAGAGATTCAGCATCCGCAGTACCTTCTATGTCGGCGCTACGATCAGGCAAGTTAACGGTATAATCTTCAACACCCTGAACGCTGGAAAGCGCTTTTTCGACACTTTGAACACAACTAGCACAGTGCATTCCACGCAATGCTAGGCGTGTATGCTGAGCCGCCATATCGACCTCCCCTGGTACAATTGAATACAGGCTAGGAAAACCACTCGGTGATACTACTTTGCAGTGCTAAGCGTATTTAGGCCTTCTCGGCTTCATAACCCGCGTCTTCAACAGCATCAATTAAGTCTTCGAGAGATGCCGAACCTTCAATATCAGCTGCAGTTTGCGAGACTTCGACACTTTCAACACCCTCTACTTCCATCAATGCTTGTGTCACTTTATTGACGCAACCCCCGCAAGTCAGGCCAGAGAGTTGGAGATGAACCTTTGCCATGTTAACGCTCCTTAATGGTTGAATAGGATTCGATGAAACATCGATCACATTTTTGCTCAAAATCACTTAGGCGCCCAAAGCCACTAAGATTGATTTATGCCTTATTGGACGGCCAGCGATCATGATGCCCTTTAGAACGTGCAAGAGCATAAACCTTAGAGTCGACTTTAGAGTCAAGCTTAAGCGGAAAGACCGGCTTGATTTAATCGCTCATTATCCCAACTATGTCATTCAATTTATAAAATCATACTTTCGCCAGTATAAAGCCTCTCAAAAGGCTCGAAGACGTTTCCACTGGTATTAACACGCTGATTAAACAAAGAGGCGCTACATGAGCAATTCGCTGGAAAATTTTGAGCAATGGCGCCAGTTTCTACAAACTGAAGGCGCAGTATTTGACGACAATGGTCGGGTAAATCACTTTGGAGACCTGGAAGGGCAAGCCAATCATGCGTTGCAAGAAGGCGTCATTATTCCACTGACAGGCCTGGGCATGCTGACATTCACTGGGGGTCAACCTGATAAGCTGCTACAAGGACAAGTGACCTGCGACATCCGAGAGCTCACGGAGAGCCGAGCCCTTTTTGGCAGTTATTGTTCCATTAAAGGACGAATGCAATCGAGCTTCGAGGCGGTACGGCAGTCATCTGAATGTATTCAGTTGTTAATGGCAAGGTCTTGCATCCAACACACTGAAGCGCAGCTGAGCAAATTTGTGCCGTTCTTTCGAACACAAATGCAAGATGAAAGTGATCATTGGGTCGCTTTAGGTATTACGGGCAAAGAAACGCCTGCTTTAATCAAAGCTCGGCTGGGAGGCTGGCCAGAGAACAGCTATGAATGGCACTCCCTGAATGAAACCGGGATGATCATGAGGCTGCCTGGACAAAAGCCTAGGGCTTTGGTGATGATACCCGTGACACAAGCACAAGAAATCTGGCAACAGTTAGCCACCGCGATACGCCCAGTCGGCGAACCTGTCTGGACCTTACTGGAAATTCAGTCCGGCATCGTCCATGTAACAGATTCTTTGTCTGATCAATTTTTACCACAGATGTTGAATTATCAGGCATTAGGTGCCGTTAATTTCAAGAAAGGCTGTTACTCGGGACAAGAAGTGGTGGCTCGAGCGCAATTTCGTGGACAAGTCAAAAAACGGCTCTATCGGGCCCAGCTCAGCGGGCAAGAACAGCCCGACCGCCTAGCAGAAGTCATCAATCAGCATGAGAAGAAAGTGGGTCAAATTGTCAGAGCTGCGCCTGATGCCCATGGCCAAATTCAAGCGTTGTTGGTGTTAAACACCGCTGCCGAAGAAGATGAACTGGCATTGGCGGCAAACCCACAAAATAAGCTCAATCTATTAAAACTGCCTTACGACCCCTATTCACGGGCCGATCAAGCCAAATAATGGGAACACTTCATCACCACAGCGAATATGCACCAGCGAGCACCAGGAAACGCCAACCATGCACCATAACGTTACACGATAAACCCGAAAAAATAGTCGGCCGCTTTAAACACCGAGCCACACACGAGATAGAACAACTTAACTCATTGTTTTTAAATTAAAAAACAAAAAACGGCACAAGCCATGCATTTAAATAATTGCACTCCGACGGGAGTGAGTGACTGACTCCAGATTGATTGAGCCTTATTGGCCAGCCCGCTTTCTCACGAAAGCGGGCTTTTTTCTGGACACGAGGATGATGGCTTAGCGTTAAGGGTTAGCATTTTGCGGCTCAAGATTTTCACAATCTTAGCATTGCCTAAACACCGCATTATTCACAATCCAAACCAGCAGTGCCGTTAGACCCGACCCCATCAGGGCCAACACTAGGAAGTGCCACCACCGCCAAGAAAGTTGACGTGCAGATTGAGGCTTCACTTCCGCAGTAGACCCATGCTCTAACTGTAGTGCAGCTTCAATTAACAGTTTCACATCAGGCGCAGCCCTTTCCAGAAGATACTCCGCAGCGGCCTCCCAATTAGGATTATGCTTGCCCGCACGTAAAACCCGCAATGCGGACCCAGAAGAAGTAAACGTTGGCCGATAAGACGAAGGCTGAGACATAAACAAACTCGATATCCGGATCAAAAGACCTATCATAAACAGCCCAGATCAATATCGCTAAATAAACCCGTGACGGATAAAGATTTAGAGAACAATTTCAGCTCAGATTATTGACTCAGGGTAGCTGGAATAGCTGACGCGTCATGGCTTCTGAAGATAAGGCAAGATCATGGGGCTGCATCCCTCGCAACTGCGCCACAACACTGAGCACCAAGGCTAATCGGGCCGGTTCATTACGTTGCCCTTGATATCCTGAAAGCGGCATGTCGGGGCTATCAGTCTCTAATAGAATCGACTCCAAAGGTAGCTGCTGAACAACCCGCCTAAGCTTTTGAGCACGGTCATAAGTCACGGCGCCCCCAATGCCAAGATGAAAACCCAATGACCAGTAGGCCTGAGCCTGCTGTAAGCTCCCTGAAAAGGCGTGAATGAGTCCACCACAAGGCAGTGATCGCTGCCGCAAACGCTTTAAGACTTGATCATGCCCTTTACGCACATGCAGAACCACAGGCAAACGGTATTGTTGCGCCAGCAATAACTGCGCGTCCAATAAGTGCCATTGAAGATCTGAGTTGGCGTTGGACGCCCAAAAATCGACACCAATTTCGCCAATCGCCACCACTTCAGGATGAGCCTTCAGCATATTCTCGAGCAATGCCAACTGTGCCACAGAGTGCTCTTCCAAAAAATAAGGATGCAACCCAAGGCAAGGGAACAAATCAGGGTATGACTGGCAGACGGACAAAGTTCTTGCCCAAGTTGATTGCGTGACACCTGGCACCACAAACCCCTTTACACCGGCTTGCCGCGCGCGTTCAAGCATGGCACTTCGATCAGCATCAAAGACAGGAAAATCTAAATGGCAGTGAGCATCAATCATAGGGTCAACAGTTCGCGGGCATACATATGTATGTATAGATAGACGCAGCCGTTATACATGTAAGATCATCCACCGATCGCTTGGGACTCAATCACTAACGCAATGCCTCTAAATAACGAGGCGCAGCATGGCCTTTCAACTTGCCTAAACGAGATGCGAATTGTCTAGCACAGATGACCTCTCCACCGACGAGGTCAAGCGACTTATCATCAACCGCTACCGAAACTTCTGCGGGTAAGCCGGTTTCATCCAGGCAAAGAACCCAAGCCAAAGCACCACCGCTAAAGCGAACCAGACTGCCCACAGGAAACAAGCCAAAATACTCCACATAGCATGTCACCATTCCCTGGTCCAACGACTTATCGGCAAAGACCAGAGGCACAATATCATGGAGGCGAACACCATCATGCTGATCATTGGCATAAGTCAGCAGATCGATTTTATCAACGACCGCCGCCATTCGGCTTAATGCATCCAGCTCGCCAGCGTTCAAACCACGTGGCACACCCGAACCATCCAGCCGTTCATGGGGGTTGACCAACGCCGCCTCAAGAAACCGCCGAGCAATCCAGTTCACCGCATGTAACCCTTGCAAAACGCGAAGGAGTACCTGGCGTAACTGCTCAGACTGCCGTGCTCTAATGTCAGGCTCATCACTTAAACGCACGGGCAAATGAACGACGAGTTTGCCTAAATCATGAAGCAAAGCACTCGCCAATAGCGCCTCTGGAGCCCCGTCAATGAGCTTTTCTGACGTGGCCAGTAGATACAAGCGGGCAGCCACTAACATGCAGTGGCGAATAATCGAAGGCCAACCATGTAACCGAACCAAGGCATACATAAGCTCATCCGGCTGTTGGTCCAATCGTTTCAATAAAGATTGAGACGCCTGCTTGATTAGGTCACTGTCAAAAGGTTCATCGTGGGCTAGCCTGAGGGCCTGAATGCATAATATCGCCGCGACACCCTCCAAAACCGACTGCAAGCCAGAAGCATCAGGATGAGTGATCACCGGCTGAGCGATATCAACCGCTGGCGCCCGTCCTTGATAGAGAGGAGCCGGTAACAAGTCATGGTGCGACTCCTCCCCTAGCCGAGCGGACTCTCTTTCCGTCTCCAGAGCAATTCTCATCGCTTGCTCTTCAAGCGCTTCCTGATCAGGGTCAAAGCAAATCCCAACCGTCGCAAATAGACCGCGTCGAGTGGCATAAACGGAACGAATACTCCCCCGCCCTTCAAGCCATTCGCCACTGGGAAAAGCAAGCTGAACATCACAAGTCAGTTTTTCCCCATCGGCAGTATCATCCTCTGAACTCCTGTTTGAGAGCTGTTGCCACCAAGCAACCCCTTCTCTCACTGGAACGAGTAAACGACACCCCCCGGCAGATATATCGAGTAGCCGAACTTTAACCTGCCGGTCACCGCGATGAAGGACACCGTCTACTTTCAAAGTCTCATGCAAATGGGCCCGAAAGTAATTCCTAATATAGAGGCTTTCGGCACGCTGAGGCATTTTGACATGCCATAAACGCCCGTCACTTACTTGATGCGCCGAGGATCTTAACCGCACCGGGGCCGTTCGATAACGCTGATCTTTCCATTTAAATATTAATGACACTTGCTGTGCGGCATCCAGTAATCGAACGGAATGAGCGGCAAGATAAGTTTTGATGATCAGTCCGTCACAGCGCTGATCAGTATTCACTTTTTCATTGAGCCCCGAGCGAGCCTCTTGATTAAAGCAAAGCCGTTCAACAAAACCGGCAAGCGCTCCACATTCTTCATCGTTTTCTTGCCCGACAACCACTAGTTGAACCGGGTAAGGTAGCTGCCACTGAGTCAAAATTTGCATCAATCGGATGGCATCCAGATAAGCACGGCCGGCATCGTCTGTTTGACTTCCTGGCTGAAATGATCCACGCGAACGATTCGCCATGGCACCTCCTGAACATGGAGCAATTCACAGCACATCTGCTTCAAAGCGTAGCAATTGGAAGAAAGAGTGCCAATAAATGCACAAAAGCAGTAGAGGCCTCCAACACTCAACGCCAATTGAACATTTGAGACAAAAAAACACCTAAGCCACGACTCAAGTGGCTTAGGTGTTCAGATTTCACTATGTATTCTTGCTGACAAGAGCGCTCTTAATGCTCCCGCGTTGCCCGGAAGTCAATATCAGGAAAGCGCTCTTCAGCCAAACTTAAGTTAACACGCGTTGGCGCCAGATAGGTTAATAACCCGGCCCCATCAAGTGCTAAATGATCACTCTGTTTGTTACGAATTTCTTCGATCTTACGAGGATCATTGGATTCTACCCAGCGTGCCGTCTGTACAGTAACCCCTTCATACAAGCAATCTACTTTATATTCATCTTTCAAGCGGAACATCACCACATCAAACTGCAACTGCCCCACAGCGCCTAGAATCAGATCGTTATTATTCAAGGGTTGGAATAATTGAACGGCACCTTCTTCCGACAACTGCTGCAATCCTTTTTGCAACTGTTTGACTTTGAGCGGATCCCTGGGCCGCACCCGCTTGAATAGCTCTGGGGCAAAGTGCGGGATGCCCGTAAATTTTAGCGGCTCACCTTCAGTGAAAGCATCACCAATCTGAATCGTGCCATGGTTATGCAAGCCGATAATATCGCCTGGAAAAGCCTCTTCGACCAGCTCTCGATCTCCGGCAACAAAGCCAACCGCATCCGCAATTCGAATATCTTTATTAATTCGACAATGACGCATCTTCATGCCTTTGCTGTAACGACCAGAGCACACGCGCATAAAGGCAATCCGATCACGGTGTTTCGGATCCATATTCGCTTGGATTTTAAACACAAAACCACTGAATTTGTCTTCATCAGCCTTAACATCACGGGGTTCGGCATGCCGCATTTCAGGGGCAGGCGCCCATTCGACAAAATCGTTCAGCATTTCGCGCACGCCAAAATTGGCCAGGGCGGTACCGAAATAGACAGGCGTCTGACGGCCCGCAAGGAAGTCTTCACGATTCCATTGATGTGTCGCACCACGCACTAACTCGATTTCATCAACAAAATCATCATATTCATCGCCTAACAGCTCACGCGCCTGGTCTGAATCAAGCCCTTTGATCCGTTGATCTTCCGGCAAGGTATGACCTTGCCCTGGCGTAAACACATGAATTTCATCATGATAGAGGTTGTATACGCCTTTGAACCATTGACCGGACCCAATTGGCCAATTAATGGGGGCGGCTTCGATTTTGAGCACTTCTTCAATTTCATCAAGCAGTTCAATCGGATCTCGAATGTCGCGATCGAGCTTATTCACAAAAGAAAAAATGGGGGTATCTCGTAATCGACAGACTTCCATCAGCTTGATCGTGCGATCCTCAACCCCTTTCGCGCCATCGACGACCATCAACGCCGAGTCCACAGCGGTTAACGTGCGATAAGTATCTTCTGAGAAGTCTTCGTGCCCTGGGGTATCCAAAAGATTGACGACGCGATCATGATAGGGAAACTGCATCACAGAAGAAGTGATTGAGATCCCACGTTCTTGCTCCATGCTCATCCAATCGGAGGTCGCGTGACGGTCCCCCTTCTTACCTTTTACCGATCCAGCCACCTGAATTAACTTGCCTAACAGTAGTAGTTTCTCTGTGATCGTAGTTTTACCGGCATCAGGGTGGGAAATAATGGCAAAAGTTCTGCGGCGCGCCACTTCTGACGCGAGTAAAGAATTAGACATGGGTCGGTTTCGTCTCTTGGTTCAGCTCGAAGCAATCAGCTTGTAGGCGGTCGTTAGCCTGAGCTAACGCCGTAATTTTTAAATTTAATGAAGACATTTTCGCTGATATACGTCCGAGACACAATGAACCTTAAACACAAGATGACGAACCCGAGCCCCTCCTCCAGCCCTCACCGGCCGATGAATCGTCGATGAATTCAACAAGCACCTATCGCTCAAGGGACAAGGCAACACAGACCCCGTACAATATCGGCGTAACGAAGAGTAAAATCACATCATTCATCATCTGTTTTGATTCACATCAGGAGCCTATGCCGCAATGATGGCAACACAACCGCTTCCTCTATCCACACCCGGGCGCAATTTAGTGCGTTTAACGATTGTGCGCGGCATCACCTGGACAGGTTTTTTAGCGGGCATTATTTTCGGCTTAGAAATTCTCCATTTTCAACTGAACGTACTGGCCGTTTTTTCCGTCATACTGACCATGGCCGGTGGCAATATACTGACTTGGTGGCGCCTGGGCATTCCCCGCCCGGTCAGCGATACCGAGTACTTATTGCATCTGCTGTTCGATGTCTGCGGTTTATGTTTACTGTTCTTCTTTACTGGCGGTGCGAGTAATCCATTTATTTCCTACTTTCTGATTCCGATAACCATCTCCGCTGCGACCTTACCTTGGTTGCATACTTGGATCATCGCCGCAACCGCACTCGCCAGCTACACCATCTTAATGTTCTTTAACCATCCAGTGCCGCAACTTGAGCATGTCCGTGGCGCGGGTCTCTCACTTCACATTTTTGGGATGTGGGCTAATTTCCTGCTCAGTGCAGGCTTGATCACTGTATTTCTTTTTAAGATGGCTCATGCACTCCGCCAACGTGATGCGGCTTTAGCACAGACTCGGGAACAGGCGCTGCGTGACGACCAAATTATGGCAATTGCCACTCAAGCCGCTGGGACAGCACATGAATTAGGGACACCGCTCTCAACCATGGCCGTCATGCTCAGTGAAATGCGCAACGAACATGATGAACAAGATCCGATTCAGGATGATTTGGCCTTGTTACAGCAACAAATTGCCACCTGCAAACAAACCTTGAAGTCGCTGGTACACAATACTGATCGTAGCCGACTGGGTAAGAATGTCCGTTTACCGTTAGACGAATTTATTGAAGTGGTTATTGAGCGTTGGAATGTGCTCCGCCCAGATATCCATTATTCACTGACCTGGTCGGGCGAAGTATCAGAAATGCCCGACTTGAATGCAGATATCACATTGCAACAATCGTTATTGAACCTACTCAACAACGCGGCCGATGCCAGTCAGGACAAACCGGTTGACATCAAAGTTCGTTGGAAACCACAACAGGCCAAGCTTGAGATTCATGATCATGGCCCAGGCATCCCAATGGAAATTGCTGAACGCCTGGGCGAAACTTTTGTTTCGACAAAAAGCAAGGGATTAGGTTTAGGGCTGTTTTTAACACATGCCACCATTAACCGGATCGGTGGCAGTGTCAGACTTTTCAATCACGATGAAGGCGGCACGCTGACCGAAGTCAGGCTGCCCGTAACAAAGCGCCAAGGGGCGCCTTTGGCTGATCAGGAGGAACATCATGAGCCTACCGCTGGGTAAAATGCAGATCATTGATGACGATGAAACATTTGGTCTGATCCTGGCACGAGCTATGCGTAAACGCGGCCATGAGGTGCTTGTCAGCCAAACAGCAGATGAGGCTTTATCAACCGCCAAATCCTTTCAACCGGACTACATAACCCTCGACCTCAAGATGGAGGGACCTTCTGGGCTAGTGCTACTCCCAGACTTACTGGACTGCGCCCCAGAGGCAAGAATAATCATCCTTACCGGCTATTCCAGTATTGCTACAGCGGTTGAAGCCATCAAGCTGGGGGCCGTTAATTACATCTGCAAACCCGCCGATGCTGATGAGATTCTAGCGGCCTTCTCAAAATCAGAAGGTGATCCAGATGTTGAAATTTCTGATAATCCAATTTCAGTCAACCGGCTCACTTGGGAACATATCCAAAAGGTGCTACAGGAGCATGAAGGCAACATTTCAGCAACTGCTCGCGCACTGGGCATGCACAGACGAACACTTCAGCGCAAATTGCAAAAAAGGCCTGTTAAACACTAGCCACTCCATAACAACTCGCTTAATCACTCAATCACAACCCGCTTGAGTCTGCATGCATACGGACTCAAGCGGGAGCATAAAAGGTGTCAAAATGAGCACTAAAGTAGGCTCATGGCATCACCCAATATAATCCAAAGCCCTAATGCGATGAATAAGGCGCTGGCAATGCGGTGAATCCAGTTCAGAGGCAAGCGGTCAATAGCAAGATGCCCAGCCAACACAACAGGCACATTGGCTAAAAGCATTCCGAGTGTCGTTCCTAACACGACCATGGGCAGATTATTAAACTGTGCCCCTAACAGTACGGTCGCAATTTGGGTTTTATCACCCATTTCCGCAATAAAAAACAACATCAGTGTGGCAAGAAAAGCACCATGCTTCAGCCATCGGGATTCAGACTCATCATCCAGCTTATCTGGAATCAAAATCCAAACACCCACGGCAATAAAAGCACCGCCCACTAACCACGGTAACCAGCCAGACGACAGCCAGTCAGCCGCAAAAGCCCCTAGCCAAGCAGCCAAAGCGTGATTTAATAAGGTCGAAATGAGGATACCCACGATGATCGGCCACGGACGCCGATAACGGGCAATCAGAAGAAAAGCGAGTAATTGAGTCTTATCGCCAATTTCTGCAATAGCCACTGAAGTGGTGGAAAACACTAATGCTTCCATCAAACTAGATACTCCAGGGGCCGACTCAACCATGGATACCACCACCCGGCCCCTGCCGGTGGTCGTATCCAGGTCTCGTCACAGTCGACTAGCGACTTACAGGTACCATGGCCATTGAGGGCCAAATATGTTGATAACTGTCTTTCACCCGGGTCAAGATGAAAGCGACTACTCCCCTGAATAGGCGGCTAATCCTAGCGAGTCCTGCCTAGCATGTCCAGCCCACAACCGAACACTTATTAAAACATTCACACACACCTTAGGTTCAGATCAATAGGCTGAATGACTGTCATTGATGGTCAAAATAACGCTGGGTATCAAAAGAGCGCATCCATTGTGGCATGTAAACAGCGAGCCCACTCACGATCATGCCGTTAATCACCGCTTCAGGGGGTAACGTTAAAGGAAGAAAAAGGAAATACTCTGAAGAAAAATGCCCCCATTGTATGCCCTGCGAAAATAGCGTCAGAGTCAACATCAACAACAAGCCAGAGCACAAGGCGGCTAACGCACTGCCGCCAAAAGCAGCCACAAACACATAGACAAAAAAGTTATCCGGTAAGCGACGATCCACAAAGCGCCACACAAGGTGGCTGACTAATACCGGCACCACGCAGGTCAACAGGGCATTAACAAACCACATGTCCCAAGGGGTCTTACCTGTTAATGCCGTACCGAGAAGGGCTAAGCTGGTACCGATCAGCGCCATGGGCCAGTAGAACATCAATGTCATCACCGTTGCCAGCAACAACTGGATATCAACCCAAGGTGTAATACCCGCTCGAAGCTGCCATAAAAAACTGACCAACACTGTCATACCCAGAAATAAGTGTTGTAAGCCTGGCTCGCGATACACGATTCGCCAAGGCACTTGCCAGAGCGCAATCGCCAATATACAGAAATACAATGCCCCTGCCGCTTCGGGCCAAAAACCTAACGGCAAGATATTGGAAAAGCTCATGATCAACCCTAATGAAAGCTAAAAATCATTACATCATAGCGGATCATGACGAACACTGTGCCTGATACCGATGACTTATGTCATGCCTGGGCCCTCATATAACGAGGATCCAGCTGAGAAACACGGTGAACGGGCACAAAAGTTACCCGTGTATACCCAGTACGAGGGTCAAACCACAATTTACGATAACCTTTTTCACCGACATCCGCTTCCAGTACGGAGATGCCCAACTCCATCAACATACCGAAAGCATGGGCAACGTTCGCTTCCCCAACCGGACGAGTTTGCACCGTTTCAGTATCAATATTTTCTTCAGGTAACATATGCGTAAACATATCACCACCACCGAAAAGCCGAACCTCAAACTCAGTTAATTCAACTTTCCAATCATGGGCATGACGCATAAAAATTTTAATGCAGTCGGTAGCATAACGAGCATCCTCTCGCTCTTGAGCAAGAAAATCAGGACGGCAGGGCAAGGCAAAATGGCACATGCCACCAATCAGCTGTCGAGGATGCCATAAGGTAATCGCAACACATGATCCTAACAGCGTCGTAATGGGCTTACGAATACGGCCGAATAATAGCTCACCGATATGAATCACATGCTGATCGTGGTATTTAAGCATCCTTGATCACCTTAATCGAAACAGCACATAAAAAAGCCGATGACTTTCTGAACGATCATGACTTTCTAAACGATCTAAACCGACTAAACGAAGACCCTAACGGCAAGCTTTCAAAACTGCGGACACAATATGTTCAAGGGGTAACTGACGCTCAACAGCGCCACGCAGAAACGCTTCCTTAGGCATACCATAGACTACACTCGTCGCTTCATCCTGCCCTATCGTATTGGCACCCGCCTCTCGCATTTCCAATAAACCAGCCGCGCCATCATCTCCCATACCCGTCAGGATCACGCCGACGGCATTACGACCAACATAGCGAGCAGACGATCGAAACAAGACGTCAATAGAAGGGCGATGGCGCGTCACTAAAGGGCCATCGCGTAATTCCACGTAATATCTTGCCCCACTACGCCGAATTAACATATGTTGATTGCCCGGTGCGATTAGTGCATGGCCCCGTAATAAGGTATCACCATCTTCAGCCTCCTTGACTTTAATGGCACACAGCTGATTCAGTCTTTGGGCAAAAGAGCGAGTAAACCCAACGGGCATATGCTGCACAATGGCAATCCCAGGACAGTCCAATGGCATGGCTTCAAGGACTTCACGAATAGCCTCTGTCCCCCCAGTAGAAGCACCGATGGCAACCACTTTTTCGGTGGTCTCTGACATGGCCGAACTGGGTCTGTGGGCCTGGGTCTCACTCCGAGGCAAAATGGCATCCGCGGATAATTTTGGGCTGGGATGATGAGCTCTCATGGCTGGGAGCTTTTTCAGTCGAGCACAGGCTGCGCCCTTAACCGCCTCAATAATCTGTAATCGGCTTTCTTCAAGAAATTGGCGCGTCCCGAACGTAGGTTTGGCGATAATCGAAACCGCACCATACTCAAGTGCTTTTATTTGTGTTTCAGTGCCTTCACCCACCAATGACGAACAAATCACAACCGGAATCGGATGCTGAGACATAATTTTGCGTAAGAAGGTGACTCCATCCATACGCGGCATTTCAACATCCAGTGTAATCACATCAGGTTTCAATTGACGTAGTTTATCCACGGCGTAATAAGGGTCTGCAGCGACTCCGATCACTTCAATGTTAGGGTCCGTCGATAGAATGTCTGTCAGCGCCTGACGAACCAACGCAGAATCATCGACAATCAAGACTTTAATCATGCCCCCTCCACTTCAATCCGCCGATAGATGGTGGGCGCAACAGACTCAAACCCGAGCTTCTGATGGGCAACACTTTCAGAGTGACCGATGAATAAAAGTCCACCTGGACGTAATGCGCGATGAAACTGGCGGACAATCATCTCTCGATCTTCATTACTGAAATAGATCATGACATTGCGACAAAAAACGATGTCATATTGAGGGGTTCTCGGGTATTCATCCAACCGTAGATTAAAAGGAAAGAAATGCACGGCCTCACGAAGTTCCGGCCCCATTCTAATCAACTCTAATTCCTTTTTTTTACTGCGCAATAAATAGCGCCGCCTCAGTGGCATGGGAATCGGCTCAATATTCGCAACGGGATAAATCCCTTTTGCAGCCGTTTCCAGCACAGAGGGCGCAATATCTGAAGCTTCAATCGTAAACGTAAATCCCGGTAACCCCTGCTGAAGCTCCATCAAAACCATCGCCAAGGTGTAAGGCTCTTCTCCTGTTGAGCAACCCGCACTCCAAACTGATAGCGGGCGTGACCAACCCACCTTTTGTAATGGGGCCAAACGATCTCTGACAAGCCGGCCTAAAAAATCGAAGTGTGCGGGCTCTCTAAAAAAATCCGTTTTATTCGTTGTGATGGCATCAATTAATAATGGCTGCTCAGTAGCAGCCCCCGCTGGCGATAGCGCAAAATCTAAATAATCCGCCAACGAAGCATGCCCGGTAGGCTTCAAGCGCTTACGCAGACGTGTCTCAATTAAGCTCCGTTTATGCTCAGGGAGTTGAATACCCGCAACGGCCTCAACAAATTCAGCGACTCGAATATGATCCTGAGCTGATAAACTATCCTGTCGAATCATCCCTTATTCCTGCTCATCCTGAGACCAGTGTTGAGTCGGCTGTTGGTCAGACCCCTCAATGACTTTCTGCAACTCATCCATAGAGAAAACCCGGGCCAGATAGAGAATGATAATAAAATGATCATTCTGTCGCGCCATCCCCGCAATAAAGTCACTGCGAATTCGGTTCCCCAGGCGCGGAGGGGGTGCAATATCATCGGGCCTCAGTTCGAGCACTTCCTGAACCTTATCGGCCAAGATCCCAAGAGGCGTTGACTCACCATCAATGTCGACATAAAGAATCACAATGCAGGTATCAATGGTCGGCTCAATGACCTCCATATCAAACTGGCGCCGGAGATCAACCACAGGGATGACCTTGCCACGCAAGTTGATGACGCCCAGCATAAAGTTTGGCGTTCGAGGAACAGGCGTGACATCACGGTATTCGAGCACTTCTTGAATACACTCGATTTCCACCCCAAACCAGTCACCATCAAGCACAAAAGTCAGAATTTGCAGGCCATCCGCAAAAGATTCCACCTGAATATCAAGCGCTTCATCCATGGGACACCTCCTCAATCAATAGCGGACAAAGTCTTCATCATCCAGATCAATATCAACACCGTGTCCCGCCGCTGAACGATTGCTTTTTGCAGATGCCGACTGAGAGAAGTGTTGCTGCGACGATTGGCCAGAATGATGAGTACCGCCTGACGTACCTTTTGAAGGCTGAGATTCAGACTGACGCGTTCTTGCATTCCGGTTATAACGAGGCACACCGGAAGAGGCTGCGGAATGGGTATGATGTTGATCAATTTTGAAGAACTCAACAGTGGTCGTCATTTGCTCCGCTTGAGCAGACAACTCTTCTGATGTCGCAGCCATCTCCTCCGCTGAAGCGGCTGATTGTTGTACCACTTGATCCAACTGCTGGAGCGCTTTATTGATTTCAGAAGCGCCTTTATCCTGTTCAACACATGCCGCACTGATCTCTTGGACCAGACCAGAAGTCCGCTGGATATTGGGCACTAGCTGAATGAGCATTTCTCCGGCTTTCTCAGAAACAGTCAGAGTATTACGAGAACGCTCAACAATTTCACCAGCGGCTCGTTGGCTCCTTTCGGCTAACTTCCTGACTTCTGCCGCTACGACAGTAAAACCTTTACCATGTTCTCCGGCTCGAGCAGCCTCAATCGCTGCATTTAAAGCCAGCAAGTTAGTCTGACGGGCAATATCTTCAATAATGCCGATTTTTTCCGCAATTTCTTGCATCGCGGATACCGATTCGCGCACAGCATCTCCGGTGGATTGCGCATCCTGAGCGGCTTGGTGTGCTATCTGTTCGGTCTGCCTGGCATTATCTGCCGTTTGAGAGATGTTGGCTGTCATCTCTTCCATCGATGAAGACACTTCTTCTAATGATGCAGCCTGCTCAGTTGCACCTTGCGCAATTTGTTGGCCTGTACTGCTCATTTCAACACTGCCAGAAGCGACATTTCTTGATGCTTCCTGGATTTCAGCGACGGTTTCGCGTAACCGGTGATTCATTGCCCTCAACACACCATAAAGGTCATTATCACTGGTACTGGGATCAAAATGCTGATTCAAGTTACCTTCGCCAATTTGCGTCGCTAAACGGATGACCTGATTCAGCCGCATAATAATGACAGTAGCGACCGCAATGGCGATCACAAAGGAGATGCTTAACAACACCAATAGCTGATTACGCGAACTGGTATAAAGGGCTGCCGATTTTGTGACAGCGTCGATCATCTCATTATCATTAAAAGAGATAACTTCCTTGAGTGAGGCTTCTGCCTTCATCAGCTTTTCATCCCCTTCACGTTCAAGAATTAAATAAGCTTGATGACTAACGGCAAACATTTCTTCTTCAGATAAATTTCTTTCTTCTGCTATATTCAGCATTGACTGCACACGACGCGTGACCGACATATAGTTCTCTAAGGCAGCATAGAAATCACCCATTACCTCATTACCATAATCAGTAGATATGAGTGAATTAATGTATTCATACTGTTCGATAATATCATTATAAGTTGATTCCCGTTCCCGCTCGATCTCATCTCTTTTCGAGTTGGACTTCACTAACAACTCATTTTTCTCAAGCAAATCTAGCTCAAGTAGATTCGCTCGCATCCGGCCACTTACTTTGACTTTCTCTGCAGCGACATTGACCATGTTATCCATTCGTTCCTGAGCACGGTCAAGCGACTTCAAACTGATCCAGCTGTTTACGGCTAACAGCACAACCAGTACTGTAAAACCGATATAGAGCAGGGCTTTTATGGTGATACGTTTCATTGGAACGCCCCCTTCATCCTTTAGACGTTGGTTTCATCCATCAACTCGGCAACATCCAAAATCATTGCGATACTGCCATTCCCCATAATCGTAGCCCCCATCACACCTTTTATCCCCTGATAAAGGTGACCAAGGCTTTTAATCACGGTCTGAAAATTCCCAATAACCTGATCAACAGTAATGCCGAATCGTTCTTCCCCAACACGAACCAAAATGGTTTGCTCAATGTTGGGCTGGGTGCCTGCAACAGAAAAGCTATCTCTTAATCTTAAACAAGGAACTAATCCATCGCGATGACGAACCAGCCGGATACCATTTTCTCGACTAATATCCTTTGAAGACGTTTCCATACACTCCTCAACGATACTCAACGGTAAGACATAACGTTCTGAAGAGACGCCAACCATCAAGCCATCAATAATGGCTAAAGTCATCGGTAATGTAATTTTTACCGTAGTGCCAATACCCGTTTCACTTTCAAGATAAACACGCCCTTGTAGCCCCTCAATAGAACGCTTGACGACATCCATTCCCACGCCACGCCCAGAAACGTCAGAGACCACTTTCGCAGTAGAAAAGCCAGGTTCAAAAATAAGCTGATTGATTTCTTGGTCCGTCAGATCGTGGCCGGGACGCACAACGCCACGGTCCAAAGCACGAGAGAGAATCGCTTCACGATTAAGGCCGGCCCCGTCATCACTCAAATTCAAGTGAATTTGCCCTTGATGTTGAGACGCTTCTAAGCGCAACAAGCCCCTTCTAGGCTTACCCTGTGCTTCTCGTACATCGGGGGATTCAATGCCATGGTCTAAGCTATTACGTAATAGATGAACCAGTGGATCGGCCAAGCGATCAATTACCACCTTATCCAGTTCCGTTTCAGCACCGGCGGTTTCAAAGGCAACGTCCTTGCCGAGATCTTTAGATAGATCTCGAACCAGGCGACGAAAGCGCGAAAAAGTTGAGCCAATCGGCAACATGCGGACATCAAAGGTGGTCTCTCTCAAATTGCCCACCAACCGATCCAGCTCTTCAGCGAGTCCCGCCAAGCGTTCATCCGCTCCTTCACTGGCCACTTGATCTAAACTCGCCTGCAAAATTACGAGTTCGCCCACTTGATCCATTAAGGCATCCAGCTTGCTCTGAGGAACCCGTATGCTCTGATCGCTGGTGCCACTTTTGCTCCCCCCCTTAGTTGCAGCTGCCCGAGCGGGCGCCTTCTGAGAAACTGTTTCAGACCTTACTGAGCGCTGATGAGGATTGCGGGGTTGCGCGACAGAAGACTCCGAAGAAAGAGCGGAAGGAGGCACCGTCAATTCAGCGGTTGCATGAGCAACAACCCCATCTTCATCTTCTACTGTCATCGAGTGTGTTGCATCAAGGGTAGTCGCTTCTGGTGTTGACAGGGGGGTTGCTTGAATATCGATCGACCAATCATCGATAACAAAAAAGAAAACGTCATCAATACGTTCTTTCGGTAATGCTGTCGTCAATTCAACAACGACGGTTAAAACACATTGCTCAGGATCGAATGCCGAGGGATCAAGTGGCTCAGAGCCAAGTAATTCAGAGTGGCCTTGTTCAGCACCACGACTATCGGCGTGTCCAACAGCGCTAAAACCGGCAACGCTCAAATAAGTGGTCGCTTGGTAATCCCCCAGCTCATTTAACTCTCGAAGCAATGGCAACAAATCGAAACCGTCACGAAAAGCTTCAGAATCAGGGATAATCGTAATCTGGTAGCAGATCAACGCAGAAAAGGGCTCAACTTCGGTCTCGATGTGCTCATGGGCCTGTTGAGAAGAAGGACTGACGACTTCAGGCTCCGATGATGCTTGGTCCACTTGTTGCGAAAAGCGTGCAGCCAATTGCCCACTTATACGACGAGCGTCTTCATTTGGATCAGGATTATCTAGCAATGTAAAAATATGGTCACGAGCTTCAAGCAAAATGCTGATATATTCAGCACTCAAATGAATTTTCCCGTTACGAACTTGATCAAAAAAACTCTCAAGATGGTGAGTAAACTCAGATAAATGATCAAATCCAACCATGCCTGCAGCCCCTTTAATGGTATGCATGGCACGAAAGGCCGCCGCAATCTGATCATGATCATCCGGCGTTTCTTCAAGCTCCAACAAAGCCAGTTCGAGCGTAGACAGATGCTCTTCGGCCTCTTCACGAAAAACCTGAACCGGATCAGTCATAGTCAAGAGAGCTCCTTATCTCTATCACTGGTCGCTATTTAACGGATGAATCAATACTTCATTTGTCATTGATCCATTCACATCAACGGCCACTTACATCAACGATCACTTGCATCAACAACCATTGATATCAACTGATATCAGGATAGGCATCATTCAGTGACAATGTTCGATTCAATCCCATTAACGCAAAAACAGGCAAAATGTTCTCACTAACATCAATAAGTCTAAGCCCACCGCCTGAAGCCTCCAACCGCCTCAACAATGACAACAACCATTGAATACCCGCACTGTCGATTTCCTGAGTTGCTTGCATGCTTAATCGCCAAATCGAGTTTGGCTGTTCAAGTAATGGGCATTGCTGCTCGTACGATTTCACATCATAAATCGTAAGATTACCTGGAATAACCCAAGTAGGATGATCATCCATTAACCATCTCCTTTGCCACGAATCAAAATCGAAGCATTCGAATAATGGCGATAATATCAGGCTAGTTTTGAAACGGCGGATAACAAAACATCAGGTTTAAAAGGTTTCACCAGCCAGGCTTTAGCACCTGCGGCCTTACCTTCCGCTTTTTTTGATGCTTCAGATTCAGTGGTCAACATCAGAACAGGTGTAAAACGATAATCAGATTTCTTCTTCATTTCTTTAATAAATGAAATGCCATCCATATTGGGCATATTGACATCACTGATCACAAGATTAAATCGATGCGAATCAAGTTTATTAAGTGCATCACGACCATCCACTGCTTCAACCACCTGATGGCCAGCATTTTTCAAGGTCATACTCACCACTTGTCTAACCGATGCAGAATCATCCACGACTAAAATCTGCTTAGCCATAATCAGCTCCTAGAAATCAACGCATACTTTTACTGATAATTTTCATCAATACCGATCACTTATACGATCGCAATTAATGGGCGTATATGACTTAGAAAAAAGTCACCTCATCATTTCCCTGAGCTGCCTGCTCTGGAGACTCTCCAGATAAAATACGTCGCTCAAAATCGGTTGAGGCCCGTCGATGCATATTTTGAGTAAGCTTATCCGCATGTAATTTAATTTGGTCCGAAGAAAAGTCGTTCGATTGACCCATCAATTGTTCGGCATCTGTCATTCCTTCCACTACATGCGTAATGACTTGGCTCATTTCATCTTGAAACTGTAATCGAACAATCACTTCACTCACTTCTAAAGCCATGTCATCACGTAACTTTTTCAGTGCGCGATTATCTTCTGACATGACTTCGATACTGGTATCAAGCTGGTGTAATACGGCATCAATACGTTCCTGATCATGCTCACGCCCTTCACGCGCATGGTCTAAACTTTCTTGGGCATGACTCACGACATTTTTGATGGTTTCATTGACTTTCATAACAACGTTCTCGATACGTTCGCCCGTATCTGACGAGCGAGAAGCCAATGACCTCACCTCATCTGCAACCACTGCAAAACCACGACCCGCCTCTCCTGCTCGAGCAGCCTCAATAGCAGCATTTAGAGCCAATAAATTGATACGTTCAGCGATCATCTGGACATCATCGGAAAATTTCACCAGCTCAGCATTATGTTCAGAGAGCGCTTCAATCATCTGGAAATTTGTTTTCTCACGACGAGCACTTTCTTCCTGAGAGGCTAATAACTCAAGGAAGGTGTTACGCGCCTGATCGGTCATTTGCCCAATAGTGTCATCATGAACGTCAGCCGAGTCAGCACTTTTAAGCACATGCTGAATTTGCTGGTGCATTTGATCAAAATTTTGCGTCAAAATACTGATGGCATCTTCCATTTGGATCCGACTCCCCTCAAGCGTCTGACGCCAAACCGGGAGGAAATCTTCGAAGGCGCTTTTCAAGACCTCATCAGTAGAGAAGTTAGCCTCATCACCGAGTGTCTCAATCACGTCATCATCATGACTTCCGGCTATCTCTGATGAGCGCTTTGGCCAAGCCATACGTGCTAAAATAGCACTACAAAAAATCAATATACCCAATAACATAAGCGACGTACTGGTCAGGTTTTCACGATCAAAAACCATAACAAGTCCACCGGTAGCCACAATCGCCATCCATAGTCCAATCACCATCCATTTGGCTTTTCTTAAGGATAACGTTTCCATGAGCCTCCTTGATCTCAAACCTATTGATCCATGATGTAACCTTCAAAACATCTGATTAAAGGATGACAGAATCTTGAATTTTGGCTTTGCTGTCATGAATGTAGTCACTCATCTCCAACATTGCCAAACAACACGCTATTTTTAATTCAGAACATAAAATATTTTTGAAAAAGCCATAATTCTTAGGGTAAAAAGAGACCAAACATCAACTTTAAACCCACATATCGTCAAGGTTTTAGTGGGCAAAAGAGAGAACGCTATAAGCTGATGAGCGCTAAGGCGGTTACACAAGAAAAGTGAGGCGAGATCAGAAGAGTATTCACTTCATCACAGTCGTGAATCTCCGCCCTCCAAAAAAAAACCGCAGCACAAGGCTGCGGTTTTTTATTGATCGTCACATGCAATGGCGCCTCAATACATGCTCATACCTCAACAACACCCGCAGTAGAGGTACAAGGCCAAGAGATCTCGCTAGGTGCAGCAGTATGCTGACTAAAGAAGTGAGCTTTAGAGGGTTCAACATAGACCTGATCACCCCGTTTAAGTGACCAGCGTTGATATTCATGATGAGATAGTCCGAGCTCCCAGGGAGAAGAGGTCTCCCAGCCCAATGGAACCAACTCAAGGCGAACCTCTGCCCCAACCGGATTCACCGCCATCACTTTCAAAGGTAAATGTGCGATGGTAGTCGGGTTCGCTGTCACCCGCATCTCATGTGGACGCATATAGAGCTCCCCACTATCGAGGTGCTGTTCAGGGAGCTGAATCCAGGCTTGGCCTTGATTCAAGCGGCCGCGATATGACTGGCCTTCAAACACATTCACATGCCCCAGAAAATCAAAGACAAAGCGGCTCTGGGGTGAAGCATAAAGCTTCGCTGGCTCATCAACTTGTTCAATGCGCCCATGACTCATCACAACCACCTGATCAGAAAGCTCCAAGGCCTCATCCTGATCGTGAGTGACAAATACGCTAGTAAACTTAAGCTCTTCATGAAGCTGACGAAGCCACTGCCGCAATTCTTTACGCACTTTAGCATCCAGAGCACCGAATGGTTCATCCATCAGCAACACTTCGGGCTGTGTCGCTAAGGCTCGCGCAAGCGCAACACGCTGCTTTTGCCCCCCAGATAGCTGAGCAGGAAAGCGTTGGGCTAAATGATTTAACTGCACCATGTCTAGGAGATCACCCACTCGCTGCTTAATCTGTGCAGACGAGGGCCGTTCATGTCGCGGCAAAACCTCCAACCCGAAGGCCACATTGTCAGCCACCGTCATATGCTTGAATAAAGCATAATGCTGAAAAACGAACCCGACACGACGATCACGGACATGAAGCTCACTCACATCGCGCGAACCAAACCAGATACGCCCCGTATCGGCACCTTCAAGCCCTGCAATAATACGAAGCAATGTGGTCTTACCTGATCCAGAAGGACCTAAAAGACCGACCATTTCACCTTCGCCAATATCCAGAGATAAGGGGGCCAGCGCCTGAAAAGCACCAAAACGTTTAGCGACATTCTCAATTCGAATACTCATGACCCCACCTTATCAGCAACAACGAGCGGCTCAGCATTGGCGAGTTTATCCTGGCGTGACTGTCGCCACTCCACCAACGCCTTGATGATCAAAGTCAATAGCGCTATACCCGCCAGTAACGAAGCACTGGCAAAAGCCGCCACACTTTCGTCCTGATATAAGAGTTGAACGTGAAGCGGTAATGTATTGGTTTCACCACGAATACTCCCTGACACGACGGAAACCGCGCCAAACTCACCCACTGCCCGGGCATTCGTTAGAATCACACCATAAAGCAACGCCCACTTAATATTGGGAAAAGTGACCCGACGGAAAACCTGCCACCCCGAAGCCCCTAAAATCACCGCGGCTTCCTCTTCTTCCCGCCCGTGTTGCTGCATCAATGGAATCAGCTCACGCGCAACAAAAGGGCAGGTGACAAAGACCGTGACCATGACAATCCCCGGCCAAGCGAACATCAGTTGAATGCTATGCTCATCCAACCAGCTGCCGATCCAGCCATTGCGTCCATAAAGCAGCAAGTACAGCAAACCGGCCACAACAGGAGAAACCGCAAACGGAATATCCATTAACGTCATCAATAACTTACGGCCAGGAAATTGAAACCGAGTAACGGCCCAAGCCAACATGATGCCAAAAACCAAGTTCAAGGGTACGGTTAATGCCGCGACAAATAGCGTTAATAAAATAGCGTGTAACGTGTAGCTATCAGCAATGCTAGCCCAGTAATGGGCCGCACCAAGTGCAAATGCTTGATGAAAGATCCCCACTAACGGTACGACTAACAAAATTGACGTCAGTAACAACGTCACAATGATCAATGTCCATTTGACCAGCGGATGATCACCGACTCGATGAGACTGTTTAGCGGCCACTATGCACCTCCATATCAACGCCCCTGAAAACGCCGTAAGAAGCGTGCTTGCCAAATATTGATCAGCAATAGCAGCAACAGCGATACCCCCAAAACAACCGACGCAATCGCGCTAGCCGCCGCAAAATCAAACTCTTGCAAGCGCATAAAAATCATTAACGAGGTGACTTCACTTACATAAGGCATATTGCCCGCAATAAAGATGACGGCACCAAACTCACCTAAACTTCGAGTAAATGAGAGGGCCGCACCGGTAACCAACGCAGGCCATAAAGAAGGCAACAGGATCCGTCGAAATACCGTCCAATCTGAGGCACCAAGCGTCATACCGGCCTCCTCCTCCTCAACCGCCATCTCCTCTAAGACGGGCTGAACCGTGCGCACCACAAAAGGAATACTGGTGAAGGCCATCGCAATGACGACCCCTAAAGGGGTATAAGCCACCTGAATTCCCAGCTCGCCGGATAACCACCCACCGTACCAGCCTTCATCGCTATAGAGCGTGGCTAAGGTGATACCAGCAACCGCCGTGGGCAATGCGAAGGGAAGATCAACCAGTGCATCCAGTAAACGACGTCCGGGAAACTCATAACGCACCAGCACCCAAGCGAGTAGCAACCCAAACACTCCATTAAAGAGTGAGGCCCATAAGGCCGAGACCAGAGTAAGACGATAACTCGCCACGACCTGAGGATCCGTAATCACAAACCAATAACGTTCCCACCCCATCTCAGCCGTTTGCATCACCAACCCGGACAAGGGCAATAGAAGAATAAGGCTAATAAACAACACCGAGGTTCCCAACGTGAGGCCAAGCCCTGGCAATACTCTCTTATGCCGAGGTCGCCTCATATCATTGGAATTCACTACACTCGAACTCATCTCATCGATTCTCTCGTTAACACACGGGCTGTCTGAATAAAGGGTTCAAAAGACACGACAGCCTGACTATAAAGTCGAGCTATAGCATCGAGTTGTAGCGTCGAACTATAGAACCGAATATAGGACCGAACTAAAGAGTTACACTCTAAAACAGGATGTTTAGCCGCCATCGCAACGACGACTAAACATGAAAAATGGGTGTAAGGCGCGCGACCTAAAGAATCTCAGCCACTGCGCGATTAGCGTCGCTGCAACTGATCAAGCTTGGCGCCACTGCTGAATATATTTTTCATGGCTTCCGGCCAACCACCCGCAATGTCTTCGACTGTCAACAAATCGACCTCGGGAAAACGATCTGCCACTTCTGCCTTGACCGTTTCGTTGTGCACGCGGTAGTTAAAACCGGCCAAAAGCCTTTGTGCAGGCTCGCTATAGAGATAGTTCAAGTATTCGTGCGCCACTTCAGTGGTGCCATTACGTTCGGCATTACGTTCAACAACGGCGACAGGGAATTCAGCAAGAATAGAGGTCTTTGGCACAACCACTTCATATTGGTCATCACTATACTGATCACGAATGTTATTGACCTCTGACTCAAAAGTGATCAATACATCCCCAATCTTTCGCTCAACAAAAGTGGTCGTCGCACCACGGCCGCCAGTGTCAAAAACGGCAACGTGCGACAGGAAAGTTTTCATGAACTCATCAATTTTGGCTTGATCATCACCGAAGGTCTTCTGGGCATAACCTAATGCTGCCAAGTAGGTATAGCGGCCATTACCCGATGTTTTCGGATTGGGGAAGACAATGCGGACATCATCACGCACTAGATCGGCCCAACTATCGATACCTTTGGGGTTTCCTTGACGCACCAGAAATGCCGTCGTGGAATAATAAGGAGAGCTGCCGTTAGGGAATTGGCTTTTCCAATCGGCCGACACCAAGTTCCCGCGATCATGCAACACCTGAACATCCGTCACTTGATTGAACGTTACCACATCTGCCGGTAACCCCTGCAAAATCGCCAGTGCTTGCTTGGAAGAACCCGCATGCGATTGTCGAATTTCAACCGTATGACCTGTTTCCTCTTTCCAATGCTCAGCAAACATAGGGTTATATGACGCAAAGAGCTCACGCGCGATGTCATAAGAGGTGTTGAGCAACGACTGATCAGCGGCTGAAGCCTGAAGTGAGGCGCTCACCAGTAACGCACCGAATAGAGGCCTAAAAAAACGCGACTTGTTAAGCATGAGATCCGATATCCAAAAAAAGAATAAGAATTTAGCCTTTTATAAGTAACAAGGCTAATTAAAAGCATTTGATATGACAAGAAAGCTTTATATACCGAATGAGAATATCCTTACTCTATATTGACCCCACATAAGATAACGGTATAAAAAAATCGCCTTCCCCATATAATGGAAAAGGCGATGCTGTAATAGATAACGCTGTGTATATCGTATTAGGCAATCAGGCTTTAACGAACAAGACCCTCTCGCCTCATATTATCTTCGATTTCAGGCAATATAGACTCATCATCGATCGTAGAAGGCACGGTGTAGGTTTCGCCATTGGCGACTTTGCGCAAGACCGCACGTAAAATCTTTCCTGAACGCGTTTTGGGTAAACGTTCAACCACGATAGCCCTTTGAAAACAAGCAACGGGACCGATCTTCTCCCGAACTAGCGCAATCAATTCGGCCTCTACTGTTTCATGCTCATACTGAGCACCAGCCTTCAGTAATACTAATCCAACCGGCACCTGCCCTTTTAAATCATCATTCACCCCGATCACGGCACACTCTGCGACAGCCGAATGAGTCGCGACAATTTCTTCCATCTCGCCCGTTGACAGGCGATGGCCAGCAACATTGATGACATCATCGGTCCGCCCCATGATGTAGACAAACCCCTCATCATCCAGGTATCCACCATCCCCAGAGAAATACCACCCTTGGAAAGCACCGAGATAAGCATTTAAATAGCGCTCGTGATTTTGCCACAGCGTCTGCGCCACGCCGGGGGGCAAGGGAAGGCGAATCGCAATCGCGCCCATTTCATTGGCCTCTAAAACTTGGCCATCAGCCCCCAAGACCTGAACGTCATATCCAGGAACTGCACGATTCGTTGAGCCTTGGCGAATCGACGTTTCACCCCATGCCGTCATCGGTGCAGTCACAGGCCAACCAATTTCAGTTTGCCACCAATGATCATAAACGGGCTTTTGGGCCAGCTCATGCAGCCAGTGATATGTAGGCGAATCCAACTTTTCGCCCGCGACAAAGATATGCTTCAACGAAGAGACATCATATTGGTTAAACAAGTCACCTTCTGGATCTTCGCAGCGAATGGCTCTAAAGGCTGTTGGCGCACAGAAAATGCCCTGAACTTGATATTCTTGTATCACTCGCCATAAGGCACCCGCATCAGGGGTTTTAACGGGCTTACCTTCATAAAATATAGTCGTACATCCACCCATTAACGGTGCATAGACAATGAAAGAGTGCCCGACAACCCAACCAATATCGGAAATCCCCCACCACACATCCCCCGCTTGCATATTATAAATTTCACGCAATGCATAATGCATGGCAACGGCATGCCCACCACTTTCTCGTACAATCCCTTTAGGCTGACCGGTTGTGCCTGAAGTATAGAGAATATAGAGAGGATCCAGTGCCCCCACAGCCACACAGTCAGCAGGCTCGACACCCTCTTGCACTTGGTACCAATCCAGATCACGCCCTGACTTTAACTCTGCCGACATTTGAGGGCGCTGGAGCACAACGACTTGGTCAGGTTGGTGAGTCGCCTCCTCTAATGCTTGATCCACCAAAGGCTTATAAGGAATTACCTTAGTGACCTCAATGCCGCAAGAGGCCGTCAGTAGAATTTTGGGCTTTGCGTCATCAATGCGGACTGCCAGCTCATGCGGAGCAAAACCACCAAAGACCACAGAATGGATGGCGCCAATACGCGCACAAGCCAACATGGCTATCGCCGCCTCAGGCACCATCGGCATATAAATAACCACTCGGTCTCCCTTGACGACGCCCATTTGGCTCAATACCCCAGCGAATCGAGCCACGGCATCACGTAACTCCAGATAAGTAAACGTTGCTTTAGTTTCACTCACAGGAGAATCATAAATAAGAGCCAGCTGATCCCCCCGTCCTTGTTCAATATGAATATCAACAGCTAGATGACAGCTATTCAGGGTGCCATCAGCAAACCATTGATGAGTACCGTCACTATTCTCTTGAAGGATTTGCTGAGGGGGTCTATACCAACTGATCTGAGCCGCCTGCTCCGCCCAGAAACGCTTTGGATCTTCTTGCGCCTGTGTCTTGGCGTCTTGATACATCACCATAATGACTGCCTCTTATTATTGTGGTCTGCTCATTTAAAGTGGTGTGGTGTGTGAGTCATGGGATTATTGCTGTAGCCAAGCAGGAATGATCCATGGCCTAGACCTCTCCATGATGCGACTCACACCCCATTAATAGTGAGTCAGTCAGCCTTACCTCTACGTGATGAGTGAGTCGTTTGAAGCTTAGCCAAGGCCAGGGGCATGCCCAGACCCAATGAAGCCAGCGTTTACTCAGCCGAAGTAAAGAAAAACTGAAGACTCGAAAAATCTTGTTTGCCGTGGCCCCGTTGTGCGTGTAATGCATATAAATTACGAGCCAAAGCCCCCATAGGCATCGCCGCATGACTGGCCGTCGCCATATCCGTGGCTAGACCTAAATCCTTCAACATCAGATCGACTTGAAAGCCGCCCTGATAATCATTTGAAGCGGGTGCACCGGGCATCACACCAGGCCAAGGGTTGTAGCCATTCAATACCCAGTTTCCGCCGGAACTTTGCTGCATAATATTGGAGAGCACTGCCGGGTCTAGCCCATTTTTAACGCCTAACGCTAACGCCTCGGTGGTGCCCGCCATCAAAACCGCCAACAGCATATTGTTACAAGCTTTGGCGACTTGACCTGCCCCCAAATCTCCAGCATGGAATACATGGCGTGCCATTGGCTCTAATACACTTTTCACTTGCTCAAAAGCTGATTCCGCCCCCCCAACAATGAAGGTCAACGTCCCGGCTTTGGCACCGCCAATACCGCCAGAAACGGGCGCATCCACAAAGGTGATTCCTTGCGCTTGTGCCTCAGCCCCCACTTTACGTGCGGTCATGGCGTCAATGGTTGATGAATCGACCACGACACTGCCAGTAGGCAATCTCGCCAATAAACCGTCAGGCCCAAGATAGAGTCGCTCAACATGCTGCCCTGCAGGCAACATCGAGATGACATACTCAGCCCCTTCCGCGGCAGCAGCGGCAGAAGGGGCGGCCTTGGCCCCTGCTGCTTCTAACGCTTGCATCGCTGACTCAACCAGATCAAAGACAACAACGTCATGCCCGGCCTTGACCAAACATGTCGCCATAGGTTGGCCCATGTTGCCTAAACCGATGAATGCAATCTTTGCCATATTGCTCACTCCTTCTTGTATTTGTTGTAGTGGTCTTGGACACTTTTTGCCTTGCGACTTTGGCCTCAAACCCAAAATGGTGGCCTCAAACCAAGATGAAATAAGGGTTCTGATCAACAGGCCTGTAAATTAGCAAGCCTGAAGATTAGCAAGCCTGAAGATTAGCAAGTCTGTAGATTAGCAAGTCTGCAGATCCGATAAGGGATGGCGCTGATCTCCCCAGGGCAATCGATGAAAGTCATCAATCCAAGCCGAAGGCACTGACTCCGCCGTGGGATATTGCCACTGAGGCTTTTTATCTTTATCCACCAGTAATGCTCTTACACCTTCGGCGAACTCACCTTTCAAACAGGATTGCACTGACACCACAAGCTCTTCTTGGAAGACTTGTGCTAACGACAAATGACGACTACGGCGCAATTGGTCAATGATGAGACGCATGGAGCTCGGCGAGCCTGCGGCCAATGTTTGGGCCGCACGAGACAGCCACGGGTCATCGCCGTCATAGCTCAATAACTGCTCAATGAGTCGCTCATCATTCGCAGCATCAGTAAGTGACTGAATGACATCAAAGTGGGACTGAACCTGAGCTTCAGGCCATTGGGAGGTATCTTGAGCTTCAAAATCCTTGAGCACTTGATGCACCTGCTGATCCGCAAGATCTACGGCAGTCACCGCTTCACAGAGCGCCTCAAATACTGCTTGACGTTGGTCATTGGCGATACACCGATCAGCCAAGCCCACAAAGCACGCATCCGCTGCATTGATCTGGGCCCCCGTGAGCCCCAAGAAATAGCCACACCGACCCGGCATACGATTCAGGAACCAACTTGCCCCCACATCGGGATAAAGACCGATCGTGATTTCAGGCATCGCGATGCGCGACGATTCCGTGACCACACGGTGAGAAGCCCCAGACATGAGTCCTAAGCCTCCTCCCATGACAATACCGTGCCCCCATACAATCAACGGCTTAGGATAAGTATGAATCAGATAGTCTAGACGATACTCTGCACCAAAATAGCTTGTTGCCAATGTTGTGGCGGCATCAGCAGAGGCTGTCATGCCATGATAAAGTTGCACCACATCACCACCAGCGCAAAATGCTTTATCGCCCTCTGCTTCCATCCAAACGGCCACCACATCATCATACTCAGCCCAGTGCTTAAGCTGAGCGTACATGGGCTCAATCATGGCCATAGATAAGGCATTGAGTGATTTTGGGGCATTCAGACGAATAATCCCTATTGTTTGCCCAGCAGAGGTCTGGCGCGTTTCAAGCAGAACAGCCTGATCCATAATTGGCTCCTCAATGATCTTCACAGGGTAGTGCTGGGTCGATCATTAGAACGACCCACAAACTAGAACGATCAGCGATTTTTCCATTCAGGCGTACGCTTCTGTAAAAAGGCTTGCACCCCTTCGCGCTGATCTTCGCTATCAAATAAATCCACAAAGCGCTCTCGCTCTAGACGCCAACCGTCAGCATGCGAGCGCTGTTCACGCGCGCTCATGATGAGAGATTTACAGGCCGCAACTGAAGTCGGGCTCTGCTGACAAGCCATCTCAGCCATGGTCAAAGCTCGTGACAAGGCCTCCCCTGTCTCAACCACCTCTTCAACTAAACCGATCGCCAGCGCTTTCTCTGCTGAAATACGCTCACCGCATAAAATCATTCGCTTGGCCCAGCCTTCGCCCACTAACCAAGGCAGATTTTGAGTCCCCCCCGCACAGGGCAATAATCCGACTTTAGCCTCAGGTAACGCCATCTGCGCTTGTCGTTCAGCAATACGCAAATCACACGATAAGGCGCACTCAAGCCCACCGCCCATGGCATAACCATTGATAGCCGCAATAGAAACACCACGAAACGCCGTCAGCGCCTCAAAGGCCTCACCAAAACAACGGGCCATCTTGCGTGCCACTGCGTGATCACCTTCAGCAAAGCGATTAAGATCAGCCCCTGCTGAAAAGAATTTATCACCCGACCCCACCACAACCAGCGCATAGACATCTCGATTCTGATTGAGTGATTCTACCGTGGTCTTCAATTCATATAAGGTGGTTTCATTCCACGTATTGGCAGGTGGATTATGAATGGTCAAAATCGCCGTATGCCCCTGAATATCGAGTTTTAAACCAGCAGTATCTGTCATATCAGCCCCTCGATAACCCCTTCTTCCAACACCCGACGTGCAATAATCAGGCGCATGATTTCATTCGTTCCTTCGAGAATTTGGTGCACCCGCAAATCTCGAACATAGCGTTCTAATGGATACTCTCGGATATAACCGTATCCACCATGTAACTGCAGCGCTTGATTGGCCACCTCGAAACACGCATCGGTCGCTTGGCGTTTCGCCATGGCACAAAACAATGTGGCTTCGGCATCTTGTTGGTCTAACTTAAAGGCCGCTAAGTGAACCATTTGTCGTGCCGCCGTCCAATCTGTCATCATATCGGCCACTTTGAACTGTAGCGCCTGAAAGCTCGCTAGTTCGCGACCAAATTGCTGACGTTCGTGCAAATAATCACGACTACGCAATAATGCCGCTCGTGCGCCGCCTAATGAGCAGGTGGCAATATTGATGCGTCCACCATCCAAGCCTTTCATGGCGAACTTGAATCCTTCACCTTCTTCGCCCAAACGATAACGCTCCGGAATGCGCACATTATCCAATGTCACCAGTCTCGTGGGCTGACTATGCCAACCCAATTTATCCTCAGCTTTGCCATATTCAATACCCGCTGAATCAGCGGGCACAATAAACGCGGATATCCCACTGGCTCCGGAGTCTGCCGCTCCAGTCCGCGCCATCACAACCAGAAGTTGCGTACGACCGGCACCTGAAATAAACATTTTGGCGCCATTAAGCACATAATCAGTGCCCTCTCGATCAGCACGGGTTCTCAAGCTGGCCGCATCGGACCCCGCACCCGGTTCAGTCAAACAGTATGAACCTAACCATTCACCTGCAGCCAAACGAGGAACGAGTTCCGCCGCGACAGTCTCTTGGGCAAATGAGGCCACCATCCAGGTGACCATATTGTGAATTGTGATGTAGGCAGTCGTCGAAGGACACGCAGCGGCCAGCTCTTCAACAATCAACGCCGTATCTAACCGCGACAAGCCCATCCCACCATACGTTTCAGGGGTATAAAGACCACAAAACCCCATTTGCCCAGCCTCGTGAATGACCTCCTCTGGGAAAATGTGCTCCGCATCCCAGCGCGCTGCATTCGGTGCCATGGCTTTTTCAGCAAAGGCTCGTGCCGCATCGCGAAATGCGATTTGATCTTCACTAAAATTAAAATCCATCAAGGCCTCCTTTTGAGACTCAAGCGATTGAGACTCAACGCATCTGGATCGAGAAGTTCGGGCCTGAAACAGGTTCAGAGGTAAACCAACGTGCAGTTACTGTTTTCGTTTCGGTATAAAAACGCACCGCTTGCTTGCCGTAAGCATGTTGATCGCCGTAGAAAGAACCTTTCCAACCAGTGAAAGAGAAGAACGGCAACGGCACGGGAATCGGAATGTTAATCCCGACTTGTCCCACTTGAATCGCATGCTGGAAACGTCGAGCAGCGCCCCCGGAACTGGTAAAGATAGAAGTCCCGTTGCCATATGGACTTTGGTTAATTAACTCAACCGCGTCTTGAAGTGATTCTACTTCCATACATGCCAGCACTGGACCAAAAATTTCTTCACGATAAATGGCCATGTCGGTTGTCACGCCACTGAACAGGGTCGGCCCGATCCAGTGTCCATCAGGATAGCCCTCAACAACACAGCCACGACCATCGAGGTCAAGTGAGGCCCCTTCATCGACCCCTTGCTGGATCAAATGCTCAATCCGAGTTTTGGCTTTAGCACTGATCACAGGACCATAACTGGCACCGGCATCATTCCAAGCCCCGGGACGCACCTGACTCATGGCCTCTTTCAGCTCAGGAATCCATTCACGAGCCTGTCCCACAAAGACGGCCACCGAAATCGCCATACAGCGCTGGCCCGCAGCTCCAACAGAAGCACCGACCAAGTTATTAATCACCTGCTGCTTATCGGCATCAGGCATAATCACCATATGGTTTTTGGCCCCAGCAAAGCTCTGGACTCGTTTCATATTTCGAGTCCCTGTTTCATAAATATACTGACCTACCGGCACAGAGCCGACAAAGGAAATGGCGCGAATGTCGGGGTGGTCTAACAAGAAATCGACTTGCTGTTTTGCCCCGTGAAGAACCTGTAACACCCCTTTTGGAGCGCCCGCTTCCACAAACAGCTCAGCCAGTCGCATCGGCGTTAAAGGATCTTGCTCTGACGGTTTCAAAATAAAGGTGTTGCCACAGGCAATCGCCAGCGGGAACATCCATAAAGGAATCATCGCAGGGAAGTTGAACGGTGTAATCCCAGCACACACACCCAAGGGCTGAATGTAAGAATAACTGTCGATTTCTCGGGCTACATTCTCGACCGTTTCCCCCATCATTAGTGAGGGGATATTGGCCGCATGCTCAACAACTTCAATTCCTCGCCAAACATCTCCTTTGGCATCCTCAAAGGTTTTTCCTGTTTCTTGAGAGAGAATCTCAGCCAACTCATCATGGTGCTCTTTAAGTAACGCTTGATAACGCATCATCAACCGTGCACGTTCAGATACCGGCGTTTCCTTCCAAATTTCGAATGCTTGGCGAGCGCTCTCATAGGCGCGCTTCATTTCACTCTCGGTTGCACAGGGCGCTTTTGCCAATACGGCTTGGGTCGCGGGGTTAGTGACCTCAATCCACTGATCCGTCTGGCTTTGGATAAATTCACCGTCGATAAAAAGGGAAACACCTTGCATGGTTCATGCCTCGCGTTTTTGTTGTATGAAGATGATGCACCAATATCACCTAACGTTAACGTCAACGATAAAGGCAAAGCAATACCCAACCAAGCATTTGCTTGGTCTTCTTAAGTCTTAAGACATTAGTCGAACGCAATTTCGTTAATAGAGGTGTGCGGTGTGCGGTGTGCGGTGTGCGGTGTGCGGTGTGCGGTGTGCGGTGTGCGGTGTGCGGTGTGCGGTGTGCGGTGTGCGGTGTGCGCAGGATGGACGAGCAACACCGGCTGAGTCTAGCGCCAGCGTTACTCGATCCCAAGATCCGATAACAGCTTCAATACCCTGTCATCAGATCATCACGGTAGGACAACTCTTAACGGGTAAGCCACCTCATCACAATTGTGGCCCGGTCCTCCTCGATCAACGACCAGAAACTCTCCCTGAACATCCAATACAGAGTGAATGGCATGCCAGGTTCCCACATGATAATTCACGCCCTGACGGCCATCGGTCACAAAAGCACAAATTTTTTCAGGATCTGGAGATTCGGCAGGAGGCGCCACCACAATAATGAAACGCTCTTCATGTAGCGGTATAAAAGCTTGACTCCCTAGAGGGTGCCTTTCCAACCCTTCGACATCTAAAGGGACCGTTACCGGTTGGCTGACAAAAATATTGATTAATGTGCGAGCATCATCACCTAAAAGCTGAACTTCAGCCAAATCATGATGACGCTGAGTACGCCCCGCATTGATCATAAAATAATCAGAAGTGCGCCCATCAATCACATCGCCGAAAGGCTTAAACGCTTCAGCCGTCAAAGGCTGTGCAATCAACTCAAGCATGGAGATTCCTATGTTCTAGGCTCTAGTCAAGCCACTCAGAAACCTGAGAGCCGTCATCACAAACCTGCATGACACACAAAACCAACAGGCCGAATAAGGGCGTCATCAACACAAGGTGAAAACGCCCGATTCGCTTAGCGCAATGTCAAAGACATATGACGATTCACATCTTTATACAGCAAATAGCGGAAAGGCTCCGGTCCACCGGCATAACATGCTTGCGGGCAGAAAGCCCTTAACCACATATAATCCCCCGCCTCGACTTCCACCCAATCCTGATTCAAGTGATAAACAGCCTTACCCTGCAAGACATATAAGCCATGCTCCATCACATGGGTTTCATCGAAGGGAATCAAACCGCCGGGCTGAAAGGTCACAATATTGACATGCATGTCATGCCGAAGGTCAGTCGGATCAACAAAACGGCTCGTAGCCCAGGCGCCATCCGTATCCGGCATAGGCGTTGGCTCAACGGCCTGATCATGGGTAACAAACGGTTCTGGCCTATCAAGCCCTTCAACCGCCTCATAACGCTTACGAATCCAATGGAATCTGACGGGCGCCTCATGCTCGTTACGTACTTGCCAACGACAGCCCGCAGGCAAGTAGGCATACCCTCCTGTAGGCATCGCATGACGCTCACCCTCAATCGTCAGAGTCATCTCACCTTCAACGACAAACAATACACCTTGCGCTTGAGCATCAGGCTCAGGCTGCTCACTCCCGCCTCCCGGAGAGACCTCCATAATGTACTGGGCGAAGGTTTCACTGAACCCTGACATCGGGCGTGACAAAACCCAAACGCGCGTATCATCCCAAAAAGGCAAACGGCTGGTCACAATATCGCGCATGACACCTTTGGGAATAATGGCATAGGCCTCTGTGAAGACCGCACGGTCCGACAACATCGCCCGCTGTGAAGGTAGGCCACCCTGAGGGGCGTAGTAAAGGGATTGACTCATCATGACTCCAACTTTTCTTATTGAAAGATGCTGAATTAAAAGATATCTGCCACAGAAAACTGTATATAAAAACAGTCACTTCAAATCAACGTACAAACTCGCATCATCATCACCCGATACGAGCGCTTAACCTTGGCTTAAACGCCTTCGCCTTGCTTGATCCAGTGACATAATCCCATTGTCCAAGAAACGAAATGATCTTTATAAGCAAAAAAGAAACATTTGTTTCAAGCAAGATTAAAATCATCCAATAAACACTAAAGAGAAAGCAAAGTCTATGCCAAACTAGGTTCACTTCCGGCTCACTGGCCCCACGGCGTGACAGCGTCTAATGCCCCTCAGTGGAAAACACTAACGCCTCAAAAGCCCTGAGGATGTCATGGAAAGTTGCTCATAGATTTCATAGGTGCCGCCATCACACACGACACGAGCCTACTATTCCAATCGGCAGATCCATTCCAATCAACAGATCTATTCCAATCGACATGCTCATGCCAATTGATATGCCCACTCAAATCGATAACTCATCTAGCGCCTCATAGGTGTCGGCCAGCACATCAATACGTTGGCGCCCTTCTGCCATCCGCTGGTGCAACACGCTATTCGCCAATAGGCATACCAAACTCATTGGAACCGCGTAACTGTCAAACGCTGAAGTGCTATCCAAACCACAACTTAACTGCCAATCCGCGGCCTCCATCCCAGGAAAAGCACTATCAGCCATAAGTAGAACTTTCATTGGCCTTTCTGCAAGCCAGGTCATCAAACCATCAAAGACACGGGGACGGCGCCGAAACCCCAACACAATAACCAAGTCATCTTCATTAAGACCCACCAACTCATCGGATAATGACTGGTTCGGTAATGGCGCTAACTGCACACCACTGCGAATCTGGATCAGCTGTTGTCGACAGTGCAGCGCAATCGGATAACTATTGCGAAACCCGATCACCACAATATGGCGTGAACGATCAAGCGCAGTCACAATTTCAGCAAAAGTTTCTGGCGAAATCTCTGCAAGACAACGCTCAAGATTATCCTGCTCACGCTGCTGATGCCGCCGAAAAAGTTCCAGCGGCGTTGCCGAGCTACCGCCTTCAGTTGCCAAGGGGATCCCCAGTGCTCTGAGTTCACGAGCATGACGTCGAACCGCTTGATAGTTCTCAAACCCCAGCCGTTGGAACAGTCGAGTCACCGTTGACTTAGACACGCGCGTCAACCTGGCTAGATCTGTCGCGGTATACACAGCCAAATCTTCAAAATGATCTAGAATAAACGCAGCCACTCGCCGTTCTTGCTGGCTCAACTGTTCAAACTGCGCACTAATTCTTTGGCCAATATGCGGCTGGGGCGTCATGTTCACCCTTATCCATCAACGTGATTATCAATAAAATCATCCAAGCTCGTACCGAGCCAGGATAAGGCGTTATAACATCAATGATACAGTCAAAGCGCTGGGTGATGAGCCTGCCAATGACGCGCAATATCCACCCGGCGAGCGACCCAAACCCGATCATGCGATTCAATATGGTCTAAAAAGCGTTGTAAAGCCCTAAAGCGCCCCGGGCGACCGATTAAACGGCAATGCAGGCCGACTGACATCATCTTAGGGTGGGTCTCACCTTCCGCATAAAGGACATCAAAAGCATCGCGCAGGTAGGTGAAGAAATGATCCGCCGTGTTGAATCCTTGAGGTGCTGCAAAACGCATATCATTCGTATCAAGTGTATAAGGCACAACCAAGTGTGAATGGGACTTCCCTTGGCTATCGGTTTCTGTCGTCCAAAAGGGTAAATCGTCACCATAATAATCGCTATCATATAAGAAAGTGCCCTGATCTAGCACCAACTGACGCGTATGAACGCTATCCCGACCGGTGTACCAGCCTGCAGGTAGCTCTCCATAAAGTTGTTGAAAAATCGCCAATGCCTTGGCCATATGCTCACGCTCAACCTCTTTATCGACCCCCTGATAATGCAGCCAGCGCCAGCCATGGCAGGCGACTTCATGACCTAATGTTTTAAAAGCTTGTGCCACTTCGGGGTTGCGCTCTAAAGCCATCGCAACACCGAAGACAGTCAAGGGTAAATTGCGCCGTTCGAACTCATCCAAAATCCGCCAGACACCCGCTCGCGAGCCGTATTCATAAATAGACTCCATACTCATATGGCGCTCTGGATAACTCTCAGCACCAATGATTTCAGACAGAAATTGCTCTGAACCTTCATCACCATGCAGTACGCAACGCTCTCCACCTTCTTCGTAGTTCAGTACAAATTGCACAGCCACTCGCGCATTACCCGGCCATGTCACTTCAGGCAAATCTCGACCATAGCCAATAAGATCACGAGGATAAGATGCGCTGTCAGTCATGAATCGATACTCCTAAATGAGTCATTAAAGCTTTCTAAGGTATTGATAAAAAACGATTGAACACCCCAAAAGCGGAACATTCACTTCAATGTCAAAGCCAACCCTCAATCATCGAAGACAATAACGTCGATCGACCGGCCCGGCTTCTCTTCGCAAGTTTCGCTCAATAAAGCACAGTCTCAAGCCCACTGAAAGCCCTGCACCAAATGAGTTCATTTCAATTAAATTTAAACTTTAGTGCACCTAATTGTTCACCCTCAGCATCAAAAACCACACCAAAAACAAACTAACTCATTGATATCAAAAACTTTTATAAGAGAGGCACGAAAACTGCATATCAACGAAACAAAAGTTTCTATATCGACCAATTAGGCATTTTATTTTCACCGACAAAAAAAGAAAGTAGACATTAGCCTGCAGATTTTTGTGTTTAGACGGCCAAAAACTGAAAAGGCCGTGATGAAAAGAAAATCAAGCCCATTAAGCGAAGACCTAGTGCCAGGATGGAGTCACTGCATGAAGATCATGATCATCAACCCAAATACAACCGCGTCAATGACAGAGAAAATGGCCCAAGCTGCACGTAAAGTTGCGGCTCCAGGCACTGAGTTGATCGCTACCCAGCCTGCAGATGGCCCAGTATCGATTGAGAGTCATTTCGATGAAGCGATCAGCGCCATTGGCGTTCTCGACACCATCCGCGAGCATCAAGCCGATGCTTACGTTATTGCATGCTTTGGAGATCCTGGTTTACTGGCTGCACGTGAATTAACGGCCGCCCCTGTTCTTGGCATTGCCGAAGCCGCTTTTCATGTGGCCAGCATGATCAGTACACGCTTCTCTGTCGTCACCACACTGGCTCGCACCGGCATCATTGCTGAACATCTCTTAGACCAATACGGGTTTGCTTCACATTGCCGGAAAGTAAGGGCTACGGACTTACCTGTTCTTGCGTTAGAGGAAGATAACGACAGTGCCTATGAACACCTCTATCAGGAATGCCTGCTAGCACAAAAAGAAGACCAGATTGGCGCCATCGTACTCGGTTGCGGGGGGATGGCTGACATGGCTGAACGCCTAACCGAAGCACTTGGCATGCCGGTCATTGATGGGGTAACGGCCGCAGTGAAGTTTGCAGAAGCCTTGGTCGGACTCAACTGCTACACCAGCCGCTTTGGTGATCTAGCACCGCCTCCGGCTAAACCATTTATCGGACGCTTTGAGTACTTAAGCACTAGAGCTTAAGCGCCTAACACTGAGTACCGTACTACGACCCTCAATCGGCAACCAAAAACAATCATAAGTAGAGGCTAGGTAGCATGACATCAAAAACAGTGACATCAGCGACTGGAGAGGCGCCGAGCTCAACCAGCGCGTATGCTCCAGCAGCGCCTGAAGCCGCTCACTCAGGGAGTAAAAGCCTGGGTGAAGAATCCCTTGCACCACAACAAACCCGGATTATGGGGCCTTGGTCTTACCTACTGGCCTGGTTCGGTGGTTGTGTTTCGATTGGCACTTTCGCGATGGGCTCCAGCATCGTCGGCACGCTTAACTTACTCCAGGCAAGTATTGCCATTGCGGTCGGTTGTTTCGTCATTGGTCTAGCCCTGATGATCAACGGGGCAGCCGGATATCGATACGGTATCCCTTTCATGGTTCAAGCCCGTAGCGCATTTGGCATGAGCGGCACCCGGATTCCTGGGCTCATTCGAGCGGTCCCAGCCATTGTCTGGTACGGTTTTCAAAGTTGGATTGGTGCCGGCGCGCTGAATGCAGTCTCCGTTACTCTGCTCGGCTTCGATAATCTTGTCTTCTATTTTATTGTCTTTCAGCTGGCCCAAATCGCCCTTTCGATTCTCGGCTTTCAGGGCATTAAGTGGCTAGAAAATTTCGGCAGCGGTTTCATTCTGCTCGCACTTGTCTATATGTTCATCAGCGTATTGGACAAGTACGGCGATGTCATCATGTCTCAACTGGTGAATATTGAGGGCACTTGGGGCTTACCCTTTTGGAATGCCACCATGCTGTTTTTGGGCATTTATAGCACCATGATTCTCAATGCCAGCGACTACTCGCGAGAGCTGAAGCAAGGCACCGGCCCCACCGTTTTAACCACACTCTATGCCATGTCAATTCTGCCCTGCACATTGTTTATGGGCTTGATTGGACTGATTGTCTCCGGCGCAACCGGTGTCGCCGATCCGATCCAGGTCTTTGCCAATGCGGTTGATAACACACCGCTGCTGGTGGTGACCCTACTGTTCATCGCTTTTGCTCAGGTGACCACAAATGTGCTGAATAACGTGGTGCCCCCCACCTATGTACTGATGGATATTTTCAAGCTGAAGTACCGCCCTGCGGCCATCATTGTCGGGCTCTTGGCTTTTGCGTCCTGTCCATGGCTATTAGTGCAAGAGGATTCTGCAGCCGGTCTACAGCTTTTCGTCCAGATTTATTCCGCATTTTTGGGCCCCATCTTCGCCATTATGGCCGTTGATTACTATTTGATTCGAGGCCGCTCAGTCAATATTGAACATCTTTATGACCCTAATGGCCCTTATCAAGGCACTAACTATGCGGCCCTGGTGGCAACTATCGCAGGGGTCATCGTCGCCTTCAATATGTCGACCATTTCTTGGTATGCCAGTTTAATACCCGCCGGGCTAGTGTATTACTTACTAATGCGCTACTGGCCAAGTTGCCAGCGCTTCCAACGTTGAACCCAACCGATCAATAAAAACAACAGACGACAAGGTGCCAGACCATGAGCCATGAGCCGTCACAACAACATACACAGACGATGAATCCAGAGCATGAGCTAACGATTCATCACCCCGATCCTTCGCTCTACAACGAAGATCTTGCCCCAATCCCGCACAAAGAACGCAAATGGGGCTGGTTCGAGATTTTCAATGTCTGGTCTAACGATATTCAAAGTCTATTTGGCTATTCGCTAGCCGCTTCGTTGTTCATCAGCTATGGCCTAAACGGCTGGGCTGTTATGGCCGCCATTATTCTGGCGGGGGTTATCGTCATGTTCCTGGTCAATCTAAGCGGTCGACCCAGTGTTCAATACGGCATCCCGTTTCCAGTCATGATTCGCGCCAGTATGGGCACAAAAGGTGCCAACTTGCCTGCCATGCTACGTGCGATCGTGGGTATCTTTTGGTATGGGGTACAAACCTACTTCGCTTCAACAGCCCTTCACTTGCTTCTGGCCGCATTATTCGGAGACTCAGGGACACCTTGGTTAGGGATGACGCCATTAGGCTGGGTCGCCTTTATCGCCGTTTGGTGCTTCCAACTGTTGATGTTCTGGCGCGGCATTGAATGGATCAAAACTTTCCTCAACTGGGCCGGCCCGTTGGTTTATATCGTGATGGTGCTGCTTATGGTCGTCATTTGGTACCAAGCTGGCGATGATATTTTCCCTGCGATTGCTCATATTTTCAGTGGCGCCAGCGAAACAGATGCAACCACCAACAGCATCGGGGCTTTCTTTGCTATTACCGGAACAATGATTGCCTACTTCGCGGCCGTTGTCATCAACTTCGGGGATTTTAGCCGTTTTGTGCGCAGTGAAGGCGAAATGAAAAAAGGTAACCTGATTGGGCTTCCACTGAATCTTGCCTTTTTCTCATTCATCACGCTAATGATCACCGCCGGTACGCTGGCCGTTTTCGGCAAAACCATGACCAATCCGACAGATATTGTCGCCCATGTCGATTCATTACCCCTCACTCTGCTCGCTGCCGTCACCTTCTTTGCCGCAACCGTCGGGATCAACCTAGTCGCCAACTTCATCCCACCTGCTTATGACTTGGCCAACCTGATGCCCAACAAAATCAACTTTAAAACAGGGGGTCTGATCACCGCGATCATCGCCTTTGTGATTGGCGGTTTGTGGGTCTCTTTAATCAGCAAAATCGGCATTCCTGGATTTGTGAACGCAATTGGCGCAGTGATTGCCCCCTTCTTCGGCATTATCGTGGCTGACTTTTATCGTGTTCGTCGACAAAAGCTGAACATTCAGGCGTTATTTTCGGCAGACCCCGACAGCGCTTACCACTATGTTAACGGCTGGAACCGCCGTGCCTTAATGGCCTTTGGTCTAGCTGCCTGCTTCTCATTAAGTGCCATCTGGGTGCCTTCACTGGCTGCACTTAATGGCTATGCTTGGTTGATTGGCGCAGCGCTTGGCGGTGTCTTCTACACCCTTTTCATGTTCCGTCAAACGCCAGAACGGCTGCTGGCTCAGACAGCGCCTTAACGCTTTCGGCCATCGAGCCACTGACAACAGGCATGTCATAACAAGCACTTCACAACAGTACTTCACAACAGTACTTCACAGAAGGCGGGCGCAGATGCGCCCGCCTTCTGCTTTATATCCAGTTCGCTCATCAGGCGTTTATTCAAAGAGACTGATCTAAAACGTTTGAGTGGTTTCCTTTAACTAACACGCCAACATCAGCCTTAACGCTAACGTTCAAACACCATATTTGGCATAATCCTTGCTTTAATTCTTGTTCACAGACCTCAAAGGCCCACAGAAAATCCGGATTGCGTTACAATGATGCATTCTCTGGATCTATAAGCCCTATACAAGCTCATCCCAATCAATACATCCCATGACTTGCCGTAAACCCCTCAACCGGACCTTTACGTCAACGTAAAATACAACTAGGTTAAATGCATACCGAAGGCCATGAAGACCAAAAACATGCCTCATCACCGCACTTATTCCATTAGTGAACTGGCAAAAGAGTTCGACATTACCACTCGAACCATCCGTTTTTATGAACAACAAGGGCTTTTGTCGCCGACCCGGCAAGGACAAACTCGAATCTATAATGAAAAAGATCGTGTTCGCCTAATGCTGACGTTAAGAGGCAAAAGACTCGGTTTTAGCTTGGCTGAGACCCGTGAGCTTTTTGAGCTTTATGACACGACAAGACGCGGAGATAGTCAGCAGCTTCAACGCATGCTAAAAATTCTAGAGCGTAAGCGGCACGACCTAGAACAGCAAATGAGCGACATTCGCCGTTTGCAAAGTGAACTCGATGCTGCAGAAACGCGCTGCCGGGAAGCACTGGCAGAGCTGGAGTACGATTGAGCCCCCACGGATGGAACGGTTCCCTTCTTCTAAAAGCGTCGGCATGATGCCTGACTAGAAGCACACCGTCGTCATAGCCCACCCGTGAATGGCTCATCGTCATTCATGTGATCTCAATATCAGAGGTGGCGTTATGAAGGATCAAAACCACAAGCCGCAGGTCAGTTATGTCAGCGGGACCTGCGACTTCCCTTTGTTAGGTAAGACCATCGGTGAGCAGCTAGATGACACCGTCGCCCAGTATCCGGAACTTCCCGCTTTAATTGCCTGCCATCAATCAATACGCTATGACTACCGCACTTTTCACGAAATTGTCGAAAAATGCGCCCGAAGCCTAATGTACCTGGGGATTCAACGTGGAGATCGCGTTGGAATCTGGTCTCCCAACAACGCGCAATGGTGCATTACTCAATTTGCCACGGCCAAAATCGGTGCCATCCTCGTCAATATCAATCCATTCTACCGACGCCATGAATTGGCTTACGTGATCCAACACTCGGGGCTGACCGCATTAATTATCAATGATCAGCTTGCAGTCAAAGAACTTGATTACATAGCGATCATTAGTGATCTGATCCCAGAACTCAAAACCCAAGATCCCGCCCATTTTCACAGCCAAGAGTTCCCTCAACTTCATAGCGTGATCTGTTTGAATGAAGAAGCGGCGACATCAGCCATGCTCAGTTGGCAACAACTGATACAATATCATACCCACATCCCTTATGAGGCGCTTTTACAGCGCCAACAGAGCCTCCAATTCGACGACCCCATTAACATCCAATACACCTCAGGGACAACGGGTATGCCAAAGGGGGCAACCCTATCGCATCACAATATCCTGAATAATGGCTATTTCGTTGCTGAACAACTCGCCCTAAAACCTGGCGAGGCCGTAGCACTTCCAGTGCCGCTCTATCATTGCTTTGGCATGGTCATGGGTAACCTGGGCTGTATCACCCACGCAGCCACCATGGTGTATCCCAGTGAAAGCTTTGATGCCCAGGCCACCTTAAAAGCCGTCGAAGCTGAAAAAGCCGTCGCGCTGTTTGGGGTCCCGACCATGTTTATTGCCGAGTTAGAAGAACCCCGCTTCGATCAGTACGACTTGAGCAGCCTTAGGACAGGCATCATGGCGGGCACAACCTGCCCCATCGAGGTCATGCGTCAGGTAATGGAAAGGATGCACATGCGTGACATCACAATCTGCTACGGCATGACAGAAACCAGTCCAGTCAGTTTCCAAACACTGAGCGATACGCCGTTAGAAAAACGAGTTTCAACCGTAGGCGTCATCCATCCTCACTTAGAAGCTAAAATCATCGACACCGAGAGCGGTCAGATTTTACCTCGTGGGAAGAAAGGTGAGCTTTGTACTCGCGGGTATAGTGTCATGCTGGGTTACTGGAATAACGCGGAAGCGACGGATGAAGCCATCACCAGTGGCTGGATGCATACGGGCGATCTGGCAGAAATGGATGAAGAAGGCTATGTCACGATCACCGGTCGCAAGAAAGACATGATTATTCGCGGCGGCGAGAATATTTATCCGCGAGAAGTCGAAGAATTTTTACATGCGCATCCAGAGATCATAGATGCTCAGGTCATAGGTGTGCCTGATCGTCACTATGGCGAGGTTGTCATGGCTTGGGTGCAGTGTCGTCCCGGTAGCACCTTAGATGAGGAAGCACTACGTCAATACTGTGAGGCAGGTGTCGCTTATTACAAGGTACCGGCCTACTTCCGTTTCACTGACAGCTTTCCCATGACGATCACGGGTAAAGTACAAAAATTCAAAATGCGAGATATCAGTGTTGAAGAACTGCACTTAGCGTCTGGATCAGAGGTCTAGCGACAATCATTAAGTCGCAATCAAGCAATAACAACCAAGCAACCAAGCAACAACAGTCAAGAATAACAATCACTCAGTATTATCCCATGAGCACTTAACCTTAACGGATCCATCTCAAACAGAATGTCCGAAAATGGCGAGCCGACTCACCCTCGGCTCGCTATCATGACGCTCTCAATGATGATGCGAGAAGTCATAATGCTCGATCCCACAAACTGCTATCAAGCGCTAATCAGTCGAGATGCCCGTTTCGATGGCTGCTTCTATACTGGCGTCATCACCACGGGGATTTACTGCCGCCCCGTTTGTCCGGCACGTAAGCCTAAGGCCGAACACTGTCGTTTTTTTGCTCACCCGGCAACAGCAGAAGCCGCAGGCTTTAGGCCTTGTCTAAAGTGCCGCCCAGAATTGGCCCCAGGCCACCCCCAACGTCCGCAAAAAGGGACCTTGGCGTACAGGGCTGAGTATTATATTCGTACCGGGCTCATCACAAGCGAACAGCCGGTTTCCAGTACGGGCTCACACCGCAGCGGCCCCGCCTACTGCCAAGAAGATTTAGCCAAAGCGCTAGGGGTAACGAGCCGCCATTTAAGGCGCACCTTTCGGCAACATTTTGGCGTCTCCCCACACGCCTACACACAGACGCAGCGATTACTCAATGCTAAGCGGCTACTGGCTGAGCGTTCGCTCTCTATTACTGAGATCGCCATGATTGCCGGTTTTGGCAGCCTAAGACGCATGAATGCTCTTTTCAAACAGCACTATCAACTAACTCCTCGACAACTCAGAAGCTCTGCAGCGCATCAAGTCAGCCAAAATCTCCACTTTGAACAAACTTACCGCCCCCCTTACGATCACACCGCACTACTCTCATTTCTGGGAGCAAGAGCGATTCCAGGCGTTGAAATCGTCCATCAACATCAATATTGCCGCAGCGTCAGCCTATTTCATCACAACCAATATCACCAAGGCTGCTTAGCTGTCGATTGGCTGCCAGAGCCTCACTCTAAGGTCCAAATCACCTTGAGTGCGAGCCTTGCGCCAGTCACGCCCCAGATCCTCGAAGCACTGTCCCATCTGCTGGATTTAGATGCCAACCCCGCCGAAATCAACACCACACTGGGCTTATTGGCAAATCACAACCCCGGCCTTCGCGCTCCCGGTGCTTTTTCCGGCTTTGAGCTGGCGGTACGTGCCATACTGGGTCAACAGGTCTCGGTCGCAGCCGCACGGACACTGGCTGGCCGAATCGCATCACTGGGTACGCACTGCACGTTTCATGAAGATCAGAGCATAACCTTTGATCATCAGAAAACGACTTCTGACCAAGCCCTCACCTACTACTTTCCTAATGCTGACCAGCTGGATGAATGTGGCGCTCAAACACTGATCCAGTTAGGTGTCATGCCCTCACGCGCTCATGCCATCATCGCACTCGCCCAAGCGAGCAAAGAAGGATTAACGCTCCACCCTGGCAGTGACTATGACACCACCACGTCTTGGCTCAATAGCTTGCCTGGCATCGGGCCCTGGACAGCGCAATATATTGCCATGAGAGCACTTCATCGACCGGATGTCTGGCCCGATAATGATCACGGTTTAAAGAAAGCAACAGGGTTATCAGGCGCGAAGCTCAAAGCATTCATGAATCAATATGCTCCCTGGCAGGCTTATGCAACCCAGCACCTTTGGAGTCAACGATGAACTCATACAATGCCGATCCTGCGGTGACCATCGAATATATGATCCTCACCACCTCGCTGGGGCCTTTATGGATTGCGGCAGAAAACGATCAACTGATCGGCAGTTGGTTTGATCAGCAGCGTTATTTTCCAGACACTCAAGGTTGGCGAAAGGCTCAGACAGCGCTGCTGATGCAAGCAGCTGAGCAGCTCACAGATTATTTTCAAGGACAGAGACAGTCATTTGAGTTACCGCTTGCGCCCCGCGGCACACCCTTTCAAAAAACGGTGTGGCATCAACTGCAAACACTCCCTTATGGCAGCACCACCGAGTATGGAAAGCTTGCCTTGGCAATGGGGCGTCCAACCGCAACACGCGCGATCGCTGCCGCCATTGGCCGTAACCCGTTATCGATATTGATTCCTTGTCATCGCGTGGTCGGCAAGAATGGCCAACTGACGGGTTATGCGGGCGGTTTAGCGCGAAAGGCATCATTACTGAAGCTAGAAGCCAGCCATTAACGCTTAACAGACCACATCAGATAGCGTTAAACGACAACGAGCCCCAAAAGGGGCTCGTGCAACCACCGCAGCGGAAGCCATCATGCATCCGATCATATCATGCGGGGTTTATTCATCATGGCTATTCATCACTGCTGTATTCAGCATTGTGATAGATTTCTTGGATATCTTCCAAGTCATTCATCAAACCGACAAAGCGCTCAAACTGCGCAATATCTTCACCCTCAATCGGGTGAGGCATCTGCGGCAGGTAAGTAATTTCTTCAACTTCTAAATTAAGCTGCTCATCCATTGCAAAGAGCGCATTACGCGTCTTAGCAAACTCGGTCGGCGGCACTAAAACGGTAATCATACCGTCTTCACAATCAATATCCGAAACATCAACATCCGCTTCCATCAAGGCTTCCAATGCAGCCTCTTCATCCTCACCAGCGAAGACAAACATCGCTCGATGATCGAACATGTGAGAGACAGAGCCCTGACTGCCCAACTTCGCCTTGCACTTCGAGAAAACACCTCGAATCTCACCAAAAGTACGATTAGGGTTATCCGTCAAAGCACTGATCAAGACCATTGCCCCGCCCGGCGCAATCCCCTCGTATAAAGCAGGCTGAAAGTCCTCACCAGACCCCCCTTTAGCCTTATCAATGGCTTTCTCAATCACGTGACCGGGCACCTGATCTTTCTTAGCACGCTCAATCAAGCTGCGCAGCGACAAATTAGCCGTTGGGTCCGGTCCACCATTCTTAGCCGAGACGTAAATTTCACGCCCGTACTTTGAATATACTTTGGTTTTTGCGGCGGCCGTTTTGGCCATGGATTCCTTGCGGTTTTGGTAGGCTCTGCCCATGGGTGTCTGCCGTTTTTCTGTGAACAAAAAAAGGATTAAAGCAAATCGAAGGGGGATTGTACCAGAATATTCACAATGGCCCCCAGTTGTTGACGCTCAATGATCGACTCAAAACAACTTATGAGGACTCTTTCTCAGGCATCAATTGACTGACATAGACTTGATTACGCCCCGTATGCTTAGACTGATAGAGGGCTTTATCAGCCCGAGCAATGCCCCGAGACAGAGCAAGACTCGGGGCTAAAGTTGTATCCAGCATGGCCACCCCCACACTCACCGTGAGCGATAATGCTAAAGACGTGCTCGTCTCCGACTCAATCGTAAAAGGCCAATCCGCGATAGAAAGGCGAAGGCGCTCTGCAACTGCTAAAACCTCTTTGGGCGCCCCTAAGCCTAATAGAATAACGAACTCTTCGCCCCCCATTCGAGCCAGGATATCCTGCCCTCGCAGCTGTTGACGCAGCCGTTGCGTCACCAGGACAAGCACTTGATCGCCAACCGGATGGCCATGGGCATCATTCACTCGTTTGAAGTAATCAAGATCCAACACAAGCAATGCTTGTTTCGACTGCTGGGCCAAAGATTCCACCGCTCGTTGCTCAAAGCCACGGCGATTTAATACTTGCGTCAAAGGGTCGTGGAATGCCGCTTCCTGTGTCTCCTGCTCATGAACCTTACGCTCAGTAATATCCAACGCTAACCCCACTAAATGAGTAGCGCTTCCCTCTTCCGAAAACTCGAATTCACCCACCAGCTCATACCACTTTGAGGTCCCTTTAATGCTTCGAACGCGCACATCCATACGCCATTGAGCCGATTCTCTTGAACGAGGCTCACGGAGCTTTCGCAATAGCTCACGTCGATCATCATCGGGCAAACTTTTTAACAAACGACGCCAAGGAACATGAGGATAACTGGCCGGATAACCCAACAATAAACGCATTGCTCTTGAGCACCAAAATTCGCCTGTCTGCAAGCTAAGCTCCCACACAGCACAATCGGCTACTCGTTGGAACAGTTCTAACTGGCGGGATCGGCTATCCAGCATAGAGCGATAAATATAGCCTGCAATCAACTCAGCGGTCACCCGTAACACAGCAAGGCCATGCTCGCCCCAATCATCGCCATGTTGACAGTCATCAATGCCCAAGGTCCCCCAGCACCGGCCATGCAGCATAATAGGTACCGTCGCCATCGAGAGGATGCGCTGAGTTTGTAAATTGCGCTTAAGAGCCCCATCAGGGAGTTCATCAACGATTAAGGTATGTCCTTGCCCAAGCTGGCGCGCTTCGACAATTTGGCGAAAAACAGGATCATCCAGCGCGGTTTCAAAAAAACGAAAATTAGGGCGAACTAATTGCGATACCGCAGCATCACTGGCCCATTCAAAAATGTAATCTTGTAAAATCGTATCTTGTGAGAGTTCGATTAATTGGAAGATCCACACCCGAGAGGCACCGCCAGCCTGCCCTAGAGAAGCTAATAACGTCTGGATACTCTCCGTCCATGAAGAGGCTGTCATGGCACGCTCAGCCCCTTGCGCTAAAGCCTGCCACAATCCGTTGATATCTCTGCCGTTAAAGCCTACCGACGTCATCACTTCTCACCCTAATCATCCCCCGCCCCTTGATCACGACGATTGCGCCTCCAGCGCTCAATCCATTGTTTCGCTTTATTACGATGTTCAGGCTTGATATGTAAGGCGACTTGAGTCATAGCCCAAGCCAAAACGCCCATATCATCGGTATAACCCAAGCCAGGTAAAAAATCAGGCAGGAGATCAATCGGCCAAATAAAGTAGCCGAGCGCTAGGTAAATGGTCCAGCGTGCTCGACGAGAGGTCTCCTTATCCAAAGCGGCGCAATAAAGTGTCAAAGCGTTCAACAAAAGCGCCCGACCCGCACGCACCCCATGTCGTTTCACTTTTTGCCAAAACCGGTTTTTCGAACGTCGGTCACGAGCATGACGAGCTAAAGATTGTGTGGGGGGGATATCACCGTCATCGGCAGACTGATGCTTTGTTCGTGACATTCGATCTCCCCGCAATGATGAAGGCAGCATCAGAGCGCTTTAGGCATTAGACAAGTGCAACAATCATCGCAATAACCAATGCCCTAACAAGCACCTTCACAACAGCGTGACCCATCACAATAACAGGCGTCGTAACCGACTTAACGACACCACCCTCACAAACTAACACATTAGAGGGCAAAAACATTACACCATATCAACACAGAGAAAAATAACCTGTTATTTGACAATCCTAGCTTGAACTGGCCTAAAAACCAGTTGAACACTCTGATAAAGCAGACCAAAAACATACCCTAGGTCAAGTACTTGAGAATAAGGTAACGTCAAGCACAAAACACTATCGTTAAAGCATATAGTGAAATGATTAAAAAGTGAGCTTAGGAGATCTTTATGCAACGGCACACACTGGTCGTAGGTGCAGGCATGGTCGGTGTCAGTATTGCTTGGCACTTGCAACAACGAGGACACAAGGTCACTTTAATAGACCGCCGCTCACCAGGCGATGAAACTTCATTTGGCAATGCAGGCATTATTCAACGAGAAGCCGTTGCACCTTATGCCTTCCCCCATGATATCGGTACATTACTGCGAGTACTGCCCAACCGGAGCGTTGATATTCGCTACCGGCCCAGCGGTATGTGGCATTCAGCCAGCCCGTTATACCACTACTGGCGCAATGCCTTCCCCGATCGTTACCGTAAAATCGTACCGGCTTACGCTGCTTTAATTATGCGCAGTACCGAAGCTCACGATAGAATGATCAAAGCTTCTGGTGCCGAACATTTAGTCGAAAAGAAGGGATGGCTGCAACTGTTTCGGACTCACAAAGCTTGGGATCAAGCCCTTGCTGATGCACAGTCTTATGCGAAGGATTATGGTGTTGAATATGCCCGAATCGATCGCAGTGAGCTGGATCGAATGCAACCCGGTTTAAGCTCGGCCGTCATGGGGGCGATTCATTGGCAAAACAGCTGGACGGTCAAGTTCCCCGGTGACTTAGTCAAAGCCTATGCACATGCTTTCGAACAAATGGGCGGGCAGTATCAGCAAACCGAGCTCAAAGCGCTCCATAAAACAACCCAGGGTTGGTCAGCCACCACATCAACCGACACCATCAACGCCGATGATGTCGTCATCGCATTAGGCCCTTGGGCAGGCGACTATCTCAAACCCTTGGGTTATCACTTACCGCTGTTTGTTAAACGCGGCTACCATATGCACTATCAACAACCGAGTGATCAGCCGCTCCAGTATTGGATTATGGACAGTGAGATCGGTTATCTGCTTGAACCCATGACAAGTGGTATCCGCCTAACCACAGGCGCGGAATTAGCCGACCGGGATGATCAACCTCATTATGATCAGCTCACCGCCGCTGAAACCGAAGCCAGATCTCTGTTTAATATTGGCGAGAGAGTGGACGCTCAACCCTGGAAAGGTGCCCGCCCTTGCACACCCGATATGAAGCCCATTATTGGCCCGACACCTAAGCATCCGGGGCTATGGCTGGCTTTTGGACACGCACACCAAGGATTTACGCTGGGTCCAGCCACTGGCGAACTATTAGCCATGATGATGGCAGGCGAAACGCCGCCCATTGATATGACCCCATATAGCGTGACACGCTTCTTATAAGCTGGACGCGATTAAGTGCTCAGAGACAGTCAAGTGGTACGAGAGACAATCAAGTGATAAGAGGCCGTTAAGTGACCCGTTAGGCAGGATTAAGCAACGAGATAACGCCGGGCTAACATTCCCATCAAACACCCATCAGCCCGGCGTTTATTTATCCCTTTACAGAGAGAAAGATCCCTTTACAGAAAGAAAGCACGCCTACAGGGAGAAGCACACCCCATCAGCGAGTCGATTTAAGCTGTTTTTTAAGCCGCTCCATCACCCCTGAAGCGACATTATCCAACAATCGTTTATCCCGCCCAGCAGCGGGCACCGGACGACAAGCACGAATCGCTTGTAGCCCTGTCCGTGCAGTAAAGACACCCGCCCCCAAGCCTTGCCCAGCACGGGCTGAAAAAGTCGTCAGAGAACTGCTCAGTGCTGATGTCCCCGCATCAATTGCCAGCTCGGATAAACCCGAAAATGCCAGTGTCTGTAAGACCTGCTTCAACAGTGTCGCCTGTGCGACCAGCCCTGGTGAAATACCATAAATCTGGGCGACATCTTTCAACATCCTCAGGTTCCGCCAACCGACCAAAACCATATCAAAACTGGCCCAAGGGCTGAATGCCACCATGACACCAGATTCAATGCTGTAACGTTGCACACAACGTCGCGCTTGTGCATCTTGAGCGGTAAACCCGTGCTGCTCGACATAACGCACGATTTCCTGGTCACTATACGCCGAGTCCAACTGGTCTAGGCACGCTTGCAACTCGTTAGCCGTGCCGTGTGATCGCGCATGCAGTTTAAGCGCCTTCAACCACGAAGCGGCTTGTCCATGCCCCTGAGACTGCAACAGTTGATGGGCTTGCGTTTGTAATGCCTGCATCTGGCCCAACTGACGAATACCTTTCAGGCTACGCCAGCACTGTACGCCTAATGACATCAGTAACAACGCCACCAATCCCAAAACGATCGCACCCAGCAGCCAATGCAGCGTTAAGGCCCAAGCAATCAAACGATAAAACTCCAGCAAAACGACCAGAGTGAGTACTGCCGCTGTCGAGAAGCCCAATAGCCGAGCCCAGCGCCTGCGTGGCCGCTGAGGCACAACCACTTCCTCAGCCTCTTCGGGCGATGCCGTCACACTATCAGGATCAAAATCACGTGCTTGCTGATAGGGTGAATCCGATCCTGCCGGGTCCACATGGTCCGCAGCGGCAGGATCAAAGTAACGGGCAGAGCGCCATTCTCTAGCCGCCGATTCACCTGCGGTCGCCTTGTCATTGGACTGCGAGGTATCGGACTGAGAGGCATTGGACTGAGAGGTATCGGACTGACGATCTTCACCTGACATCAAAAATAATCTCCTATGACCGCATCCAACATTTGATCCAGACGAATATGCTGCTGCGGTTGCAAATCGTGAGTAGGCAGTTGAACGGGCGCAAAATCGACAAAGCGAAAGCGCTCATCGGTCCAATCGTTGGGCTCAGGCAACTGTGTCGGCACCTCGCCTGGGAAAAGTGCCACCAACTGACCATCTGACTTTCGGTACCCTTTCAGACAAGACAACACCTGACCATCCATGTCGGCCGTTGCCGCCTGCGTCGAACGTACAGACGCTAGCGCCATACACTGGGTCTCAATATCATCAAAGCGGAGCTGCCGTTGGGCATCCTCAATCATCAATCCTAAAAACTGATCCAGATTATGATGTTGATTGGCTGTCACATGATCGGCCTTGCTTGAGGCAAACACGACTTTATCAATACGCGGTTTGAACAAACGCCTTAAAAAACTATGCTGGCCATAGTGAAAGCTTTGTAAAATTTCACCCAAAGCCTGCTGCATATCTTTAAAGCAAGCTTCTCCCCGATTCAGTGTTTTCAAACAATCAACCAGAACAAGCTGACGATCAAAGCGGGCGAAATGATGACGGTAAAAGGGCTTGACCAGTTCATCACGATAACGCTCGAAGCGCCGTTTCATTTCCGCCAGCGCACTATTTTTCGGTACCTGCTGAGAAAAATCATCGACACCGACAATCACGGGAAACAACAGTGTCAGCGGCTCTGGATCATCATGGCCCGGCAGTAAAGTGCGCCCCGGCTGTAATAGGCTCATGCCATAGTCTGGGCCACGCAGCGTTTGCAACAAAGCCCGATACTGGTGGCCCAAATCGGCCAACAAGGCATCATCCGCTGGGGCGAACCAATCCACTTGAGCTAGGCGTTGACGCCATGCAGCGGAAAGCTCCGCCCGGGGCGACTGCTGCCAAAGTAGAGCTTGTGCCTGACACCATTGCGCATAATCCAAGTGCATCAAGGGCAAATCCAGGAGCCACTCTCCAGGATAATCAATTAAATCCAAGTAAACAGTCGCCGTTTCGCCTAAGAGTCGCCCCAAACCCGGTGCACGGCGGTAATGAATGGCCAGTGACATTTGCGACAAATCAGCAGTCGACGCCGGCCATTGCGGTGGATTCTGAGTTAACCCGGCCAACGCCTGTTCAAAAGTGAAGGAACACTGCTCGGGGATTGGCTTAACACTTAAAATGCGACCTTGAGCAGCCGGTTCAAAGAAAGGCAATGAGCGCCCTTTATGGGACTGTAACAAGTGATGAACCAATGCCGTGGTCAGAACGGTTTTCCCACTCTGGCTCAATCCCGTAATGGCTAAGCGTACATGTCGCTCACGAGCCGCTGTCACCACTTCATCTGTCAGCAATTCCAAGTGCTCGCGCCATTGCTCAGCAGACTGCTGCTTGACCCACTGTTTAAGCTTACGCTTAACGCCCATGCAGACTCCTTGATCTCAACGTTGCAGGCATATAAGGCCCACATTCAGGGCTGATGTCATCATTGTAACTTGCCCGCTGCGATAGCCCCAATGTCTTGAATAAGCATCAGAAACACAAGCCATTACTATCCGATCAACGGTGACTTAATTACAATGCCAGAAGCTCACTACCGAATTGAGCAAGCCACTGAGGCAATTCCAGGGATAGGCGAAGGCAACTTCAAGCGGACGGCCACTCAATGCCCCCAAGATGAAAGCCCTCAAAGCCATATCATTAAGATTCATCACAACGAACGCACTTAATTATTATGACAATCAACGCGGACACCACACCCAAAGAGCGCTCAGCAGCCCAGGCATCCATGCCTGGTGCTGATCAAAAGCGACCCAACAATCATCGACTCAGCCGACAGGATGCCAAGACACTCGGACTTTCAGCCCTTGGTGGTGCGCTAGAGTTTTACGACTTCGTCATTTTTGTTTTTTTCGCCACTGTAGTCGGTGCCCTCTTCTTTCCAGCGGATATGCCCGATTGGCTCAGGCAGGTTCAAACCTTCGGCATTTTTGCCGCCGGTTATATCGCACGCCCCCTCGGCGGCATTGTGATGGCCCATTTTGGCGACCTGCTCGGGCGGAAAAAAATGTTCATGATGAGCATTTTATTAATGGCCGTGCCGACCCTCGCCATGGGGTTAATGCCAACCTATGAAACGATTGGCATTGCAGCGCCTATTGTGTTGCTATTTTTGAGAGTGCTGCAGGGCGCAGCGATTGGTGGCGAAGCCCCTGGTGCCTGGGTCTTTGTAACAGAACATGTGCCCAAAAGCCGCATCAGTTTTGCCTGTGGGACACTATCGGCAGGCTTGGTCTCCGGCATTTTGATTGGCTCTTTAATCGCCACGGCAATTAACGCCATCTTCACATCCAGTGAAATCCATGATTATGCGTGGCGCATCCCCTTCATCATTGGCGGTATTTTCGGCTTTATCACCATGTACTTGCGTCGCTGGCTTCATGAAACACCAGTTTTCACCGAGATGCAGGAACGGGAAGCCTTAGCTGAAGAACTGCCGCTTAAAACACTGCTGAAGTCACACTGGGGTTCAGTGTTAGTGTCGATGGCGGTTACCTGGCTACTCACTGCTGCGGTCGTGGTGACCATCTTGATGACGCCCACTTTACTGCAAAAGCTGGCAGGGCTAGACCCTCAAACCAGCTTAATGGCGAACAGTCTTGCCATTGTCTGTGTCATTATCGGGAGCTTGATCGCCGGTCTGCTGGCTGACCGATTCGGTAATGGTCCGATTCTGGCCTTGTTCAGTGCCGGTCTTGGTGTCAGTTACTGGGTGTTTTACAACACCATGCTGGTCGATACCACGCTGCTTTACCCGCTCTATGGCCTAGTCGGTTTTTTTGTCGGTTTAATTGGCGTAGTCCCCGCAGTCGCAGTGAAGAGCTTTCCAGCGCCCATTCGCTTTACCGGCCTGTCTTTTTCTTACAATGTCGCCTACGCCATCTTCGGAGGCGCCACACCGATGGTGGTGAGCCTTTGGATGACACAACATGCCAGCGCCCCGACCTACTACGTCGCGGCCGTGTGTATTTTTGGCGTCATCACAAGCTTAGCCGTGATGCGTTATCGCGTGAAACTAGAGCTTGAAGTGCAAGCACCAGCTTAATGTACGGGGTCTGTAAGGGCAGAGAGATCAAGCCCTCACAGACCCCAGCGCCATCACAACATCTGCGAACCGGACTCGCGGCTTTAATCACGATTCATCACAACGAACACCCTTAATTATTATGACAATCAACGCGGACACGACCCCCAAAGAGCGTTCAGCAGCTCAGGCATCCATGCCTGGTGCTAATCAAAAGCGACCCGATCATCATCGACTCAGCCGACAGGATGCCAAGACACTCGGACTTTCAGCCCTTGGTGGTGCGCTAGAGTTTTACGACTTCGTCATTTTTGTCTTTTTCGCCACCGTAGTCGGTACCCTCTTCTTTCCAGCGGATATGCCCGACTGGCTCAGGCAGGTTCAAACCTTCGGCATTTTTGCCGCCGGCTATATCGCACGCCCCCTCGGCGGCATTGTGATGGCCCACTTTGGCGACCTGCTCGGGCGGAAAAAAATGTTCATGATGAGCATTTTATTAATGGCCGTGCCGACCCTCGCCATGGGGTTAATGCCAACCTATGAAACGATTGGCATTGCGGCGCCTATTGTGTTGCTATTTTTGAGAATGCTGCAGGGCGCAGCGATTGGTGGCGAAGCCCCTGGTGCCTGGGTCTTTGTAACAGAACATGTGCCCAAAAGCCGCATCAGTTTTGCTTGTGGGACACTATCGGCAGGCTTGGTCTCCGGTATTTTGATTGGCTCTTTAATCGCCACGGCAATTAACGCCATCTTCACATCCAGTGAAATCCATGATTATGCGTGGCGCATTCCCTTCATCATTGGTGGTATTTTCGGCTTTATCACCATGTACTTGCGTCGCTGGCTTCATGAAACACCAGTTTTCACCGAGATGCAGGAACGGGAAGCCTTAGCTGAAGAACTGCCGCTTAAAACACTGCTGAAGTCACATTGGGGTTCAATCTTAGTCTCGATGGCGGTCACTTGGCTGCTCACTGCTGCCGTCGTGGTCACCCTTCTGATGACACCCACCTTATTGCAAAAGTTGGCAGGGCTAGACCCTCAAACTAGCTTAATGGCGAACAGTCTCGCCATTGTGGGCGTCATTATCGGATGCTTGGTTGCGGGTCTATTGGCCGACCGATTTGGTAATGGCCCGATTCTAGCTTTGTTCAGTATCGGTCTTGGTGTCAGTTACTGGGTGTTTTACAACACCATGCTGGTCGATACCACGCTGCTTTACCCGCTGTATTGTCTGGTCGGTTTTTTTGTCGGTTTAACTGGGGTTGTCCCCGCAGTCGCAGTGAAGAGCTTTCCAGCGCCCATTCGCTTTACCGGCCTGTCTTTTTCTTACAATGTCGCTTACGCCATCTTCGGAGGCGCCACACCGATGGTGGTGAGCCTTTGGATGACACAACATGCCAGCGCACCGGCCTATTACGTTGCAGCCGTGTGTGCCGTAGGCGTGATCACGAGTTTGGCGGTGATGCGTTACCGCATGAAACTAGAGCTTGAAGTGCAAGCAGCAATATAAACCATCGGTAACATCGCACTAATGCGAGGGCTTATTGGCCAAGCCTTCGCATTACTGGATGCCTAAGCGGGAGGGATATCAAGTCATCAACGACTTTTTAACAGAAGGGTCTTTTCATAAAGAATCTTCTTTAATATAAGAGACTTTTAATAAAAAGACTTTTTATAATTTTTATAAAGAAGCTTTTTTACAAAGAGGTCGTTTTCACAATCGATTCATTTTCACAACTGTAATCACGCGCATTACGCAACATGGTCAACACTGCTTGAGCAGCCGGTGTCAATAAGTTCTCCCCCTTATGAATTAATCCATAAGGGGCCAGAATATGGGTGAGTTCACGCTGTAAATGCGACTCGACGGAAATTTGGACCATCATTTGATAACGAGCATAGTGGCGCATCACTGCTTCAGGTAGCAACGTCAGCATGGCATTTTGCTCCATTAAATTGGTGATCATCAGCAGATTTTCAGCCGTCACAATATGATGGGGCAAACGCATGCCATTACGTTGAAACATGGACTCAAACTCGGCCCTCATAATGCTATCTCCAGGCGGCATCACCCACTCTTGATCCATCAAATCAGCTAACGAGAGCCGGCGCCCTTCTCTGATCAAATCATGCTCTGGTGAAGCACAAATAATCACAGGCTCAGGATACATCGGATCGGGATAGGCGGGTTCGGGGTAAACAGGTTCCATAAAAAAACCAGCCTGATCCGTGCCCTGCCGAGCGGGATATGCTGGAGCCGGATACTCAGGGTGAGCAAAAGTACGGCGCCGGTACATCGGTTCGTAACAAAAATTAAGCGGTGTATAGGCATGCTGATGGCGCGCCACGATGATGTCCACTTCACCATTCTTCAGTAACTCCGACAGTTCAGTACTGGCGCCTGTACGGATACTCACGGTCAACCCAGGATAAGCCGACCGGATTCGACTAATGGTTTCGGGGATGAGGTCAGTACAGGGCGTTAAAATGGAGCCCAGCCGAACATGGCCTTTTAATCCCTGGCGTATCGCATTCACTTCATCGAATGCATTATCCAACGTTTTCAACAAATGCCGGGCATGCCGAATCATGGTTTCACCATAGACGGTCGGTACAACCCCTCTGGGCTGACGTTCAAATAGCTGTACGTCAAGCCCACTTTCCAACTCCCGCAATAGCTTAGAAATTGCCGGTTGAGAAATCCCTAACACCTCAGCGGCATGATTCAGATTGGCATACTCTCCCAGAGCACTGAGCACTAGAAGATGGCGGTGTTTTAAACGTGCTCGAATAAACCAGTTACTGTTCAACGATTCCATGATGCGCCCATGCCATATTCATTTGAATATCAATCATACCAAAATTGATATTTGTTCAACGATACAACCATTGGTTAGCCTGCTGACATCAGCCGTCACACTAGGCGAGCGAAAGTGCACGCAATCAATGCACACCATCAATGCGGACGCATCAATACAAACAAATCAAAACGAACAACAGGACCCAGTCACCACTTACAAAGTCCAGAACAAGATTAAGACATCAAAACCAATCATAACGGGCGCTTCTGCGTCACTGATAACGACTCAGATCAACATCTAATGGGTGCTTGATCGAAGATAACAACAACACCTGGAGATCTATATGCAAGCTTCAACCCTTCTGAAGTCAGGCGTCATCGGGGCAATGACAACATTGGCACTTTCCATCTCAAGCTGGGCCCATGCGCAACAAGAGTGGAAGTTTCAAATCAACGTTAACGCCGGTGATGACCAATACAAAATTGCTCAACAATGGGCTGAAGATGTAGCCCAACGCAGCAATGGTGAGATCACCATCGAACTGCTGCCCAGCAGTGCCATTGTGGGCAACAACGAAACACTAGATGCCGTTGGCGCTGGCATTTTACAGGGACACATCACAGACCCAAGTTACTTTGCCGGCAAGAATCCCGCCTTTGCCGTCTATGGCAACATGGTGGGTGCCTGGTCAGACCCTTATCAATTCCTGGGCTATATGCGTAACGCAGGGGGTGAGGATCGTTATAACGCGCTGGTTGAGCCTTATAATGTGCACCTGATTCGAGCTGGCGCCATGATTCCTGAAGCGTTGGTGAGTAAGCGTAAAATCGAAACCATGGAAGATTTTAAAGGGCTGAAAATTCGCGCACCGGAAGGCATGGTGTCTAACATTTTCCAGCTAGCCGGGGCTGCACCCGTCAACCTACCGACCTCTGAAGTGTATACCGCGCTCGAAAAAGGGGTCATTGATGCGGCGGATTACACCGTATTTGCGACCAACTACACTCAGGGCTACCACCGTTTTGCCCCTTACGCCATTTATCCTGGGTTCCACTCCATGCCCATGATGGCGGTGTCTTTGAATAAGGATATTTGGGACGAACTCTCCCCAGATGATCAGCAGATGCTCAGAGACTCAATCGATGACTTTGTCGATCACCTCTACCAACAGCTGACCGAAGCTGACCAAGAACAAGTCGAGATTGCCAAACAGGACGGCGTCAAATTCAGCACGCTATCACCTGATGAGCTGAAAAAGTTCCGCGCCACGGCGCAATCTGAATGGGAAAACTGGCGCGATAAGAGCCCTCAGGCTAAAGAGGCCGTCGACAGCATGATCCAGTACCTGAAAGACCAAGATTTGCTGTAGCGCTTGCGTCCCGCGATCTCAACTCGCCTGGACATAACTCCCGATCATACGACCCGCTCTGCGATAAGGCGCCCAGCTTTAACGGGCGCCAGTCAGAGGAGACATCATGACAGACCCTCATTCCCCAAAGTCGCAACACAGTGCGACATCACACCAACACATCGCGCCCAGCGATGAGCTCTCCTATAGTCCGGAGTTTGAACATACGCCTGAAAAAACTGACTTGAGTGATACCACATGGGTAGACCGCTGGGTCGAAAAAGGCGGGCAAATCTGTGCCTGGTTGGTATTGATTGCCATGTTAATCAGTGTTTATGAAGTCATCATGCGTTATGCCTTTGACTCACCCACCACATGGGTTCATGAAACGACGACCTTCCTGGTCGCCAGCATCTTTGCGCTAGGTGGGCCTTATACGCTGGCTCGCAATCGCCATATTCAGATTACCTTACTACAAGATGCCGTGGGGCCACGCAGCCGCCACATCATGAAAGTCCTGCAGTGGCTGCTCGGTATTGGATTTTGCGTGGCCATTGGCTATGCCTGCTGGGTGCTGGCCTGGAAAGCCACACATACACCGATGGGAGACTGGCGCCTGCAAACGTCAGGCTCATCCTGGAACTCACCACTCCCCGCTTATACCAAAATCATGCTGCTATTGGCCGTTGTGGTGATGTCAGTCCAAATGCTAGCCCGTGGCCCAGGGTTATTGCGTCGCCGATCTGGAGGTAACGCATGACCATTGAAATTGCCACTTATTTGCTAGTGGGCTCAATTTTCGGCCTCTTACTGATTGGCTTACCCCTGGCCTTCGTCACCGGTCTGGTCGCTGTCATTTTCACGCTGGGCTGGTTCGGCCCATCCGCTATTCCGCTGGTCGGGAGCCGAATATACGGCTTTATCACTGAGTATTCTCTAGTCGCCGTACCCATGTTCGTGTTCATGGCCGGGCTACTTGATCGATCCGGGATGGCCCGTGATCTATTTAACTCGATGCGTGTTTTCTCCGGGCGTTTGCCTGGTGGCGTTGCCGTCCAAACATTGATCGTGGCCTTCTTCCTGGCGGCGATCTCCGGCATTATCGGCGGCGAAATCGTGCTGCTTGGCGTCTTAGCACTGCCCCAGATGCTACGCCTAGGTTATGACAAAAAAATCGCTATCGGCGTGGTCTGTGCTGGCGGTTCTCTTGGCACCATGGTACCGCCATCGATTGTCTTGATTATCTATGGCTTGATCTCAGGGGTCTCGATTGCTGACCTGTTTAAAGCTGCGTTTATTCCGGCTTTTATATTGATGGCAGCCTATATGCTCTACGTCATCATCACCTGCGCACGAAACCCCAACATGAGTGGTGCACACAAGCCCTGGGCCGATGCACCGAACTTAACAGCCAAAGAAGCGCTTAAAGGTATTGCTGCCCCAGCCACAATTGCGCTGCTGGTACTCGGCAGTATCTATGGGGGCATTGCATCGGTGACAGAGGCAGCCGCAATGGGGGCCGCAGGCGTACTCCTTGCAGTCAAACTGCGCGGCGAATACTCCCTTAAGTTACTCAAAGAGAGCCTGGTCCAGACATTAGAAACTTGCGGCATGATCGTTTGGATTGGGATAGGGGCCGCCTGCTTGGTCGGTGTTTACAACTTAATGGGAGGCAACCGCTTTGTCTCCAATGCCATTTTAGGGCTGGATGTCGCCCCCATTGTGATCATTCTCGTCATGATGGCGATCTTCCTGATTCTCGGCATGTTCCTGGACTGGATCGGCATTGCCATGCTGTGCCTGCCCATTTTTATTCCCATTGTGAAACAGCTCGGCTTAGACCCCGTCTGGTTTGGGATTCTCTTTGCCATCAACATGCAGGTGTCTTATATCAGCCCGCCCTTTGGCCCAGCCGCCTTCTATCTGAAGAGCGTCGCGCCAGAAGGGATCACACTCAAAGATATTTTCGGTGCCATGTTGCCCTTTATCGCGATCCAACTTGCGGTATTGGGGCTGATGCTGGCCTTCCCAGAGATATCCACTTGGGCGCTTTAATCGATCAGAAAGCAGTCTGATCAGAAAGCCATGGATCAGAAAACGAAAGCCTGCTTACAGGCCCAATCAGCACATAAGATCAGAACAAAAAGGTGAATCGTGATGAGCCAGAAAAAAACGGCCCTACGCTCAGCAGAATGGTTCGGCACCATCGACAAAAACGGCTTCATGTATCGCTCATGGATGAAAAACCGAGGTATTGCGGATCATGAGTTTCAGGGCAAACCGATTATCGGTATCTGTAATACTTGGTCGGAATTAACGCCTTGTAATGCACACTTTCGCCGCATTGCCGAACGCGTCAAACAGGGCATATTAGAAGCGGGTGGCTACCCGGTTGAGTTCCCGGTGTTCTCCAATGGGGAATCCAATCTACGTCCAACCGCCATGTTGACCCGAAACCTCGCCAGCATGGATGTGGAAGAAGCCATCCGCGGCAATCCGGTCGATGCAGTCGTCCTGCTGGCCGGTTGTGATAAAACGACACCGGCTCTCTTGATGGGTGCGGCCAGCTGTGATGTTCCGGCTATTCTTGTCTCCGGTGGGCCTATGCTCAATGGTAAGCACAAGGGTAAAACCATTGGCTCAGGTACAGCGGTATGGCAGCTCCACGAAGAAGTCAAAGCGGGCAAAATTACGATTGATGAATTCATTAGCGCCGAACGAGGTATGTCACGCTCTGAAGGGACCTGTAACACCATGGGTACCGCCTCCACCATGGCCTGCATGGCAGAAGCGTTAGGGGTCACCTTACCCTATAACGCCGCCTTTCCGGCGGTTGATGCCTCTCGTTATCTGATTGCCCATCTATCAGGCATGCGGATTGTGGATATGGTTTGGGAGGAATTGAAACTCTCCAAAATTCTAACCCGTCAGGCCTTTGAAAATGCCATTCGAACCAATGCGGCCATTGGCGGTTCAACCAATGCAGCGATTCATTTAAAAGCGATCGCCGGGCGTATTGGTGTTGATCTCAACTTGGATGATTGGACCCACATCGGCCGAGGCACGCCGACATTGGTTGACCTCATGCCTTCCGGTCGCTTCTTGATGGAAGACTTCTGTTATGCCGGCGGCTTACCTGCCGTACTCAGAACCTTGGGCGATGCCGATCTACTGCCACATAAAGAGGCATTAACCGCCAATGGCAAAACGCTCTGGGACAACGTCAAAGACGCGGAGAATCATAACCAAGAGGTCATTCGTACTTTAGAGGATCCGCTAGTCAATGATGGGGGCCTTTGTATCCTACGCGGCAACCTGGCACCCGGTGGCGCCGTTCTGAAACCCTCTGCCGCGACCCCCCACTTGATGCAACATCGTGGTCAAGCCGTTGTTTTCGAAGATTTTGATGACTATAAGGCCCGTATTGCCGATCCTGATCTAGAGGTCGATGAAAATTCCGTGCTGGTCCTCAAGAATTGCGGCCCACGGGGTTATCCAGGGATGGCCGAAGTCGGCAATATGGGGCTACCCCCGAAACTGCTTGAAAAAGGCATCACCGACATGGTGCGCATCTCAGATGCCCGCATGAGTGGTACTGCCTATGGCACCGTCGTTCTCCATACCGCGCCAGAGACCGCTGCAGGTGGTCCCATCGGTATTATTGAAAACGGGGATTGGATCGAATTGGACTGCGCCAACGGACGTCTGCACCTTGATCTTAGTGATGAAGAGATTCAACGCCGCTTAGACGCACGCGCTCAGCAACCCCAACCGCACGATAATTTAATTGCCAAAGGCGGCTATCAAAGCCTTTACCTCGCACATGTATTGCAAGCCGATGAAGGGTGTGATTTTGACTTTTTAGTCGGTTGTCGTGGCGCCGAAGTGCCCCGTCATTCTCATTGAGCCCTAGATCTTATGAATCCCAGGACCTCATGAATCCCAGGACCTCATTAGAACCTGATTCTCATTAGACCCAGGATCATTGAGATATTGATCATTCATCATGTTCAATCACTGACAAGTGATTAGGAGCTTCACTATGATTCGCCTGATTCAATACATCGACACTCATGGTCAGCGTCAGGTCGGCCGCATTGACCCCGACCAGGGCGAGCAAGTCCATCGACTGCTCAATGCTCATAGCGTTTATCAGCTTGCCCAAAACGCCATCGCACAAGCAATACCGCTCGAAACGATGCTCAACCAATTCGACAGCATCCTTGAAGATTATACACTCAGCGAATTACTCGAAGATCGGCGCGTCATCTCGCCAGTCGATCACCCCGACCCGGCTCACCTCTATGTCACGGGCACAGGGCTCACTCATACCGGTAGTGCTGACACCCGCAATAGCATGCACAGCCAAGCCAGTGATGACGAAACGGATTCAATGAAAATGTTTCGTATGGGATTAGAAGGTGGCAAACCTCAGCCAGGTGAAGCAGGTGTGCAGCCCGAATGGTTTTATAAAGGCGATGGCAGCATTGTCATGGCGCCAGAACAAACATTACCGATCCCTAGTTTCAGTCTGGATGCCAGCGAAGAGCCCGAACTGGTCGGCTGCTATATCAACGGCCCAGATGGCACGCCCTATCGTATTGGTTTTGCACTCGGTAATGAACTCTCTGATCACATCACCGAGCGTGAGAACTACCTTTACCTCGCCCATTCAAAACTACGGGTCTGTTCATTCGGGCCGGAGCTTCTGATCGGTGAGCTGCCAGATGATATTCAAGGCACCAGCCGGATTCACCGTCAAGGTGAGGTCATTTGGGAGAAGCCTTTTGCCAGCGGCGAAGCCAACATGTCTCATACCATCGCCAATTTGGAGCATCACCATTTCAAATATGGCTTATTCCGCCGCCCAGGCGATGTCCACCTACATTACTTCGGAACGGCCACATTAAGCTTTGCCGATATGCGGACAGAACCCGGCGATTGCTTTGAAATCAGTGCGTCAGTATTCGGTCAGCCTCTACGCAACCGCTGGAGCCGAGTTGAAAGCACGCCCGTGGCACAGGTGAAGAAACTTTAATCCAAAGCCTCACCTGAGCCACTGAAGCCCGGCCAAGGCCGGGCATTCTACTCACGGGATATCTTGGAAAAAGACTAAACGATCTCGCCCGGTTTCTTTCGCATAATACAAGGCTTGATCAGCCTGATTCACTAACCGATCCCAAGCCAACAGTTCGTCACATTGACGTGCCCCAATGCTCACTGTAACCGACAGATCATGACCCCGATAGTGGACACCTGTTTGATTAAGCACTTGCCTTAAGCGCTGCAATGCGGGCTCAGCCTCCCCTCTTTGCGTATTCGGCATTAAGACTAAAAACTCTTCTCCACCCCAACGCGCCACACAATCTGTCACTCTGAACACCTGCTGAGATAAACGAGCGAACGTTCTCAACGCTTCATCCCCAGCTTCATGGCCATAATGATCATTAATCAATTTAAAATGATCATAATCTAAAATGGCCACCGTAAATGGCGCTTGATAACGCTGGAATCGCTCATACTCATTACGGAGCAGCGCCTCCATCGCTCGCCGATTAATACACCCCGTCAAGGGGTCTGTTGATGCCAGCCGCTCCAATTCCGCTTGAGTTTCAGCCAAAACCTTGAGATCCTGTAGCGCCGCGCGATAAATTGCATGGCGTTGTGCGATAAATGGTGGTTCTAAATTGTTTCGCTGTCAGCAAGAGGGTTTAAGATTTTGCTGGCTTCTGTTCTGATCGCTTGTGTTGTTTTGTGCGCGCTGCAATTCCGAGTGTATCCCTCGAATGATGCAAGCGATGTTTTTACTGAGAGTTCATCCCCTCGGCGGGCCTGTGCTTTGATACGCTGCCTGGCGTTCTTGATGTTACGTTTGCGCGGTCTTATATGAGTGCTCCAGATGCGGTAGCCAGCCCAATCAATACCTCTGGATGCTGGATAAATCGACCACTTGCTCAATTCCAACCCCAGTTCGACTAGCAGCCATTTCTCTAAATGACTCTTCAACCTCTCCAGTGTTTCCTTGCTTTCACCAATGATCAGCCAGTCATCCATGTACCTGGCGTAGCGCTTAATCCCTAGGTCGTCCTTACAGTAGTGATCAAGAGCATCTAGGTAGATGTTAGCCGACAGCTGGCTAGTCAGTGCGCCGATCGGCTGCCCAACGCCATAGGCACCCCCTGAGTCAATAATCTTCCACCACAGATCCAGTATGCGCGCATCTTTGATGCGCCTTGATATGAGTGTCTTTAACTCAGGATGCCGGATATGATTGAAGTACCCGCGAATATCCGCCTGCAGCACCCAGCCGGGACACCCAAGACGCTCAGACGAGCGCAAGTGATGTTGCACACGCAGCGATGCTGCATGTATTCCTTTCCCTTTCCGGCACGCGAACGAATCATAGACGAACCTTTTATCTAAAACTGGTTCGACCACTCTGTGGAGTGCGTGGTGAACGATTCGATCAGAAAAATAAGGGGCTTCTATTAAACGATACTTAGGCTTATAAACGGGGAATGAAGTAAAGCCTTTAGGTTGCCATTCACCCCAGATAAGGCGGTTCTGCAGCTCGACCAGGCGCTCTTCATAACGATTTGCGAACATGAGCGCCTCATAACGATACCGCTTGCCTTTGCGTGCTGACTCCCAAGCCTTAAGCAGATTATCGAAATCAACAACGCGCTCCCAAAGCTCTCCCGCTCTTTTCACAACACTCTCCAGAGAGAAGGCGCCACCTTCAGCCATAAAGGCCTACCAGCCGCGCCTGCTAGTGGTTATTTCTCTTCCTGAGTGGATTGCAGCCCCGATTCCTATGGATCGCTGCACCATGCTCCTTGGTAACATGGTGTCTGTTCAAACCCCAAGGGGTCGCAGACGCAACGAAAACCGCCCGACGTGTTCACCGTCCACGGCGAATTGTTCAAATTCACAAAGCGCGAACCGGCCTGGGACGAGTTGTTCCAATTGCCGCCTATGGCTGCACCCCAAAACTCCTAAGCATTCCGCCTAGGATTCTGCCCAACTCTCCAACTTTTTGAGACACTGTCTGGAGCCGCTTACTGTTGAGATATCGGCTTTTATGTGCAAGCCGAATTAGATAACGCAACAGCTCCATATCTACATCCATTTCAAATGCAAAACGCCTTTTATCGCGACTTTTTTCAACCTGTATGCAACGCCTCATCAAGCGGTACACACAGTTCTTGATCTGAGAGCATAACGCCCACTTTTCGCGCGTCGGGAAGCGATCGATAATTGGGAAAAAGTAAAAGCTAAAATCTTCAAGCTTCTGCCTTAATATGAACTGACTGCCACCCATAGATCGACGCTCCACCCAATAAAACAGAACCCAGAAATCAGATTACAGAGAATCACAGACGCAACGAAAACCGCCCGACGTGAGCACCGCCCACGGCGAATAGTGCAAAGTCACAAAGCGCGAACCGGCCTGGGACGAGTAGTTCCAATGGCCGCCTGCAACAAACTGACGCCATCCCGAACCGTAATACTGGCCATGACTATATTCAGCGTCTGCACCCTTATCCAGATCATCATGATATGCGTAGGTGCCGTCGGCGTTATACATGTCACTACACACCTGGAAAATATTGCCAGAGGGCTGATCGACATTGACACAACTCACACAATCAAACCCATAACCTGACATGTCGCCCGTGTCCGCCCGAGACCCTGCAGCACCCTGTGGAACACCATATGCCGCAACCAGCCATTCGGTGTATGCGGGCAAGCGCTTACCACTATTGCTCGCAATCCTGCTGTAATCGAAGTAGCTGTATCCAGAAACCCCAGTAATGGCAGGCAATCCCAGACGGCTTTGTGATGAGATATCAGGCCATGCCCCAGGCCCGGCCGACGACAAATAGATATCGCACCATAAACGGCCCGGTACAATTTCGACCATACCCGTGGGGTCGCACGACGGACGATGAGCCAGGTCCCACGCACTATTACCCACAATCTCTATCTGACAGACAAAGTTAGCGTTATAGCGCTGAGATGCAGGGCGGATTCGACCGTAATGGAACCCCCCAAGCTTGCGGCTATTGTTTTCATCGTAGCCGTTTGGGTATGTCGCATTCTTCGATGCCAGCCATTTCGCATAGCCATCATCACCCTGAACGGCATACACATAACAATCATCGCCGAGGGAAAATGAAACAAAAGAGTCATCGCGGTTGGCTTGATCCAGCGGATTCCAGTTTTGTTGTGACGCCAACAAATACCCCTGACCATTGCCGCCAATATTCACCGCGCCCTCAGGGAGCGACAGCGAATAGCTGCCCGCTTTCTCAATGCGACCCTGCAGAGAAAAGAACCCAGCGGCCTGTGCTGCCGCAATCATCACCTTAGCCATTGCTGTCCTCCAGTGCCGCGATAGCGGTTTCAATATCGGATGGTGAATAGCCGAGCGCATCCATCCGCCCGTATATTCGCTTCTGCCTATAAACTTCTGGCTCGCCACCTTCTTCACTAGGCGCAAAAACCCGAAAGCTGGGATTATCACTGACCGCTTCAGCATCAGCGTCAGAATCCAGCACCCAGCCCATCGACGAGCTCAACAGTCCTTGCCACTGGCTCACCATTTGAGCTCGACTCACAAGCCCGTTAAGGGCGGCTGAGTGCATCCGCTCAAAATCGGCTCTTGTTTGAAGCACCCCAGGCATATTCATCATGACTCAGTCTCCACATGCTCAATCGCATAACAGCCAGCAACAACGACGGGCCGATACGACGACTCCCCATCAACAATCTTGACTTGCTCAGACAAATTCGCCAGAGCATCAGACTTCGCTTGATCGATATCACTTAGAGCACTCTTGGCTGCTGACATCACATCAATCACGCTCATCAATCCGGCGGTTTTCTCTAATGCCGAGCCCAGGTAGGCCAGCTGCTCAGCCGATGCGTCACTCGCCACTGACGACATGCGCGAACTGACAGCATGCACAAGTGAGGTTAATTCGGGTGTCATAATCTTCTCCTGTTAAATATCAATGCCAAATAATCGGCTCATACGGCTCCTGCGCAATTCGGCTTCTAACTGTCCCAGCACGCCGTCGGGCAATTGTTCAGTTGCAACAATTAACGCTGCTTTCTGCGCCTCAATCACCTCCGCTCTTAGTCGATCCAGCTTTACAAACTCACGCTGAGCAACAGCCAAAATACGGCCCGTTTCATCCCTGTATGACATCACCTGTGACGTCAATTGCTGAGCCCTTTCGACTTGAGCCTGCATGTCATTTATGGCCGCAGTCGCAGCCTCCGACATTTCTGATGACAACGCTTCGTACTCTTGCTTTAGATGCTGAATCGCTGCGGCATGCTGCTCTGATAGCTCATGCGTGCGATCATCAGCCACGGAACTCACTCGCGCTACCGCCGCATTCTTCGCGTCTTCTAGTGCGCCAGAATGAGCCTCGAAAGCGGCTTGAAACTCAGCCAGCAGCTCATTCAATCCTGTCGCCATCGCATTCGATTCTTCGCTAAAACGCAGTAGCTCGGACTGAAACAAGTTGAACTTTCTTACGAACTCAAGCGTGTCTCCTTGATTGACCGCATCTCTTTCCAGCGAGATGTCTAACGCCCCCGGCGCATGAATTTGATTTGCCACGGCTACACCTCCAGAAATTCCAGGCTTGACGACCAATTGTGGTAGTAGTCGTATGTATGCCCCCAAGTGCCCTGCCGACGGCATATCATCGTATGCTCAAGATTGAGCAAGCCTTCAGCATCGGGATACAGCGCAACCAGCACGTCGGCATGCATACCGACGCTGACTAAATTCGACAACAGCATTTGTCTGTCACGCATATCTATGAAGCTCAGATCGAGCGCAAACCGACGACGCAAATCCCCTTGGCCAACTGTCACGAGCGAGCCACCCTCAGTCTTCAAGTGTTCGCTAGACTCCTGCCACTCGACGCGGACCCCCCAGTCAAAATTCACATCGACTTCATAGCTCAAGCCGACCAGTATCCTGCCTACTTCCATAGAAGGGAGCTCAGCGTTACCCATCCTTGTCAGCGTCAGCCGATACCTGTCAGCCACAACAACGCGGCGCGTCCAGTGCACCACCAAATCGCTGTCACTAGGCAGCTGTTCATTAAACGAGCCACCCCAAGGATCAATGCCCGCACGCCAAACTCCTGCAGGAATCAGCAGCGCCAGGGCGATCGCGCCAGAGTCATACACCCTGTCATCGCCATAAAACATCTCGATTTGAACAGCGCCGCCAGAGCCCAGGTTGTGCCGCGCCAGCGCCACGCAATCAATGTTTTCAGCTTGAGTCAGCACTCCCTCAATCACTTGCGTGCCAGCATCCTTGCTGCGCCATATGCGCGACCGTCGCGATCGCTGAGTGTTAATAACCGGTAGCAATTCACTGGTCACCGTCAACTCAGCTTCGTCATGCACGTTCCTGGATACGATGCGCATATTGCTCATATCCAGACCTCTAATGTCGTGCGCTCTCTCAGCAGCGACGATCTCATGCTGATCACACGCCCACATTGGCCGTTGATGCCTCGGCATTGAACACTGATGGATTGACCTAAGATGTCGGACAAACCGGCCGTCACTAATTTCAATTCCCAGACATCATGGCGCTGAGCACGCAAGGCCATACGACGACCCAGCTCAGACGCTACGTCTTGCTCAATTTGCAATGCCGTTTCAATGGTGTCGTCAGGCGCTAACGGATATTCTGGAAGCGTTCGCGAATCCGCGAGAGAGCGAAACTCATCGCGCAAACGTGACGCGGTGACCGCATCAACACTGCCTGCGATTTCGGTGATAGGGTTGTAATTGCGAGCATACTGAAGTGTCAGTGATCGCAGCGGCTCTTGTGTCTCGACTAACGCAATCTGACCTTGCTCAACATCATCATCATCAAACTGTGTCGCATTAGCCGCATCAGGCAGCTCAAACACAGTCACCCGCAGCCGCCCCATGATATCGATTTGCCAATGCCCGCCAATGGCCTGACAGACATCATCTAAAATTTGCGCCCCGGTCACCGGGCCATCGTAACGAAGACCACATATATAATCGGGGAGGTCATGAGGCGCCACGGAAAGCCCATAATGTGCTGCCACCCAGTGAACGATCTTGCCAGGCGTATCGTGAGGCTCAATAACATCGCACATGAGTGATCGCGGGCTGTATGCATCGGCAACAAACGAACCTTCATCATACTGCTCAGCATGAGACAGCTCAGGCCCATTACCATCCCGCACTACCATATGCGTCACAGGCAGCCACGACACGCGATACCGAAGCTCTGCAGTGCTCACACGGGTTGCTGGGGCACACACTACTTGCCCCAAAATCAACGGCACAAGCTGGCCGCTAGGCAACTCGGGGCGCTGTATTTCGTGAGCCAGCGATGCCGTGACATCGTAAAGCCCTAGTTGGATTTTGCCCTGGCGAGCATTGATCACGCCGTCGTTGATTTGCCGTGCAACAACTCGAAAATCATCCAGCCGCCATTCGGGCGCCCCCAACTTGATTAAAACGTCATAACCCCGCCACCGGTAATCAACCCAGTGAGCAATAGACCCGTCATCAACAAGTTCTAATGCGCCCAATTCCAACTTTGAGTCGATGCGCTGATTGATCTCAATCGCCCCCTGCAGCACATCGTCATAGACGCGATGGGGTGCTTCATCGTCGGCGTGACTGATGTACGGCCGATTCGCCACATACTCAACGCCCTGGCTGTGAGACAATTCTGCAAGCACAACACGCTTCGCGTTGGGCCGTGATAGCCAGGCGTCAAATTGCGCGTCACTCATCATGCGGGCGTCCTCATGGCAGTTCGCGAGCCTCTGATTTGCGCATCCCGCTGACGTTCGGCAGTCTCTGAAGCTGCCGCCACTATTTTCCCAAGCGCGACGACATCGCTCCTAAGCTTGGCGTTCTCCGCTCTCAGCGCCCTAAACTCATTAATGACAGGCTCCAGATCGAATCGGTTATAATCTGCTGCTTCTGCCGACGTCAGCACTCGCTCGTTCTTGTGTAGTTCCGCCCGATAGCCATCGAAAGGTACAGAGACCAAACCGTCCTCATGACTGCCGTGGATTGACGGATACCCACCGCTTTTCAACCAATGCGCTCTCGCTTCAACCCAGCCCGCTTCAGTGGTTTCCTCAATTTTCTGCAACGCCAACTCTGCGGCGGCATCAAACGAAGCGCCTTCCTGCACCAGCCCGACAAAAAACTCGCTGACACGGTCTAGCGACTGCTGTGGCACTTTTCCAGCCGCCAAAGTGTGAATAAACGCCTCAATCTGGCTACTGGGTCGATTTTCAGTTGCTGACGCATCAACCCCACCCAGGGCGGGCAAGGCAAAGTCACGTGCAGACCAATACTCATAGACGGACTGCCATGGAGACTCAACGCCGCGAGCCTCAATCAACGCATCCACCATGTTCTTGTAGGCCTCGTTACGCGTCGCCCCACCTGTTAACGCTTGCTGATAATTACCAATAACCCGCTGCAGCTCTTGCTCATCCACCATCCCCGCAGCGATAGCACGAACCTGTTGATCAGCCCATGCGGCATCTGTTTCCGGGCGGCTTGGCACTTCTGATCCCGTGCCAGGACGGCTCGGAGAGCCGCCTGTCGACCCCTTGGCGCCACTGCTAGATCCGCCGTTAATTAAGCGCTCTAACGCGCCCGACAGACTTTCGGGGAGTACTTCGAGTAAATCCGCAATCGTCTCAAGCCCATCAACTTGTTCAGCAGCCCATGCCGCTTCGCGAGCGGCATACTCCCTGATGCGCCTTTGCTCACTCAGCATCTGCTGATTCAGTTTTTCCACAGTGTCACCGGACAAGCCATCAAGCAGCTCAATGCCCAGCTGATCTAACGATCGCGTCACATCGTTAAAGATGGCCACGTACGCATTGCTTCGGCCGTAATAACTGTCGGCATTCTGCAAATACGACTGAGCACTGTTTTGCAGCTGGCCAGCCGCATCCAAATCACCGTTTTCAGCCCTCACCAGCAGCTTTGCAAAGCTTTCACTGGCAAGCTGCAGTTTTTCGCCGGGATCATACGGGGACAGCTCGCTGATCTTGAGCTGCTCCACATACTGGCGCAGCTCTCGACCGATCCGCATTTGCTGCTCAGCCAGCTTGATACGCTCCTGGTAATCCGCCCGAACGCGTTCAAGCTCATCGGAGGCCCAGTCAGCAACTTGCTGAAGATAGAGTGTTAATGGATCTGTCGCAGACAACACCCTTTCAGTCTCAGTGACTTGCGCTTGGCGCTGCTCTAGCAGCTTGTAATACTGCGCTGCCTGACCCTGCACTTGCATCAATGCTACGTAGGCGTCAGAGCCGCTATCGGTTGTCACATCAAGCGACTCAACGAGATTACGGAACGCTGCACTTGACTGAGGCATTGCCATATCAAGGGCATCAAAGTATTCAATGAGGGTATCTTTCAACGATGTGAACGTATTTTCCTGACGTTCTTGATCTGAGAAATAGTTTTGATAATACGCTGTTTGGGCCGCCTGCAGATTCTCTAGGCCACCCATGGCGATATTAATCGCTTCAGCAGCCTCATAGGCATTTTCAGAGGTGTCGTCGAAAGTAAAGTTGAGCGTTTTAACTGACTCGTTTAGAGACAGAATCGTATTGACTACTGCAGTGATAGCGTTAGCTGATGCGTCGAGCTGCTCTTCGTTTTTCGATTTTTTTAATGTCTCAGAAAATCTAGAGAACATATCATCCGCGACCGCATCACCCATGCGTTCGCCGAGCGACTCAATTTGCAATGCATCGATCAATGCTGTCGCAAAAAGCCCCTCATCAATATTGAAATTACCTGATGCCAGCTTTTCCTTGCTGATTAAATCATAGGCATTCTGCATGCTATCAGTGATAGTTTTGCCGCTTGATAGCGCCAGATTTTTCAGCTCATGATCAAACGCTGTATCGATGTTTTTAAACATGATCGTGAGTCGATCATCAATAATGTCCGGAAGGTCATCTCCGCGATAATAGTAGCCCGTGAGATCATCTTTAATGTTCGCGATCTCTGACTCATCTAGAAACTGAGAGACAGAGTCATCAAGTAGCTTGAGTCCATCAAGAAAATTGGCCATATCCTCTGGCTCAAAAATCTCTTTTGATAGATAGCCATACGTGCCAAACGCCGATGTTCTCCCACGTCCGAGATTGTTGTCGTCCCACCCCCCAGAGCTGTACCACGCGTACCCGGTTTCAGGGTCAGTGTCATACCCCATGCGATAACCTGTCTCTGCCGGGTCGTCTGGCAGCTGATGAAATCGAACTCCGGCCTCTCGTCCAGAGCCGCCAAGGACATCAGCAAAACTACCAATGGCACCACCCAGAAACGCTCCCAGATATGTCCCGATGACTGGAACGATGCTACCTATATACGCACCTGCAGCAGTTCCGACAGTGGCGCCCACGTTCGAGTTCGCATGTTTGCCCGTGATGCCCTGGCCGAGTTGTCCGCCGACATAGCCGCCCGCATACCCCGAAACAGCCGTGCCCAACATCCCAGCGGCCGTGGCTCCTGCCCCTCCCGTCGCTCCGCCAGTCCCTCCGGCGCCTGCGACGGGCCCATTTCCACTACTCGCTAAGACACCATACCCCGCTTGCCCGGCAACTGGCCCGTTCCCAGCGCTCATCAGTACGCCATACCCTGGAGCAGACGAACCAGTCGCCAAAACCCCGCCGGTTACTGATTGCCCGCCAGAGGCCAGATAGCTGTTAATTCCCTGTCCCAGCGCACTGTTTGTATATGACGTCGCCGCAGCAGACCCGCCAAAAAAATAATCGTATGCGCCCTTGCCCATTTTTACGATTGAGCCAACATCCAGGCCGCCTACACCGCCGCCTGCCGTCACGCCTCCGCCAGACGAGTTAACGTTTAAGTTTACAGTTTTGTCTGAAAAAATGGCAGATTTCGCCCACTGATACGCCAGTTCTGCAAACAGATCTTTGAACAAGTTTTCGACTGAGTCAGTGAAGTCTCCAAATGAGTCCAGGCCGTCATCAAGAAGACCTCGGAAGAAGTCTGAACCCGCATCATCAAGCCGTTCGATGAATCGGGTGTAGGTGATTTCAGCCGCACTAGTGCCGTCCTGAACGCCATTTTTGATGCTGTTTTCAAGGTTTTTCTTGAAGTTTGCGAGGTGCTGGCTGGCCTGGGTGCTAGTCAAAAGATTCCGTTCTACCAGCCGTTGAACCACTTCAATTTCTCGCCGGTACTTGCGCATCGGGTCCAGTGTGTCTTTTATCGCGCGCGCCTTTTTCTCTTCGGCATCAGCCGCTTTTTGCTGTGATTCTGTTAGAGCCTCATTCGACTCGACCGTATGCTCACGCGCTTCATTATCGGCTTGCCGAGCTTTAAGCGCCGCTTCGATTTCCTCGCGTTCTTTTTTGATCGCCGCCCGAATGCTAGCTGACCAATCACCTTGGCTTTTCAGCGCATCCAATGCGTCAATCTGAGCCTGAAGACCTGCATTCACTTTGTCATTGAGTGCCCGCAGATCATCAGCGTTGACATTAAAGTCGCGCACCGACCCACTGAAGTGATAGATCGCATCGGCGCCGCGCTTAAACATTGCAGCCGTTTCGTCCATCCCCGCGAAATCAGCGACAGATGCCGCCGAGCTGTAGATGGCCCCGTAGGCATCAATAATGGATGAAAGCACCCCTGTTAGGGCTTCGAGCGGACCGTCTATCAGCTGAACGACTGACTCTGCATTGGCGGCCATCGCTCCGGTGCCTGCTGAAGCAACACGCGTAAATGCAATACCCAGCTCTGAAACGACGGTGACCACACGCTGAACGTGATCCATATAATAGCCAAACCCTACGACCGCCCCATCAACCAACGCATCAATGTTTTGACGAGTTAGCACTGCGCCGTTCGTCAGGTCTCCAAAGCCGCTAATCGCGGCGCTCAGCACAGGGGCAAAAGAGGCCGCAAACTGGCGGCCTAGCCCCGAGAGTTCAGAACCCGCATCGGAGAGCGATCGGCTCAGATTGATGAGCGCCTGGTTGTCGATATCGCTCAGAGCGCGACCGGTTGCAAACGCTTCATCACGAAGGCGAGCCAGTTCTACGGCGTTATCATCAAGAAGAGGAAGTAGGCGCGCAGCATCGTCCGCAATCGCTTCCATAAAAAAGATTTTTTCAGACTGAGAGCTGAGCTGGCTGACCGCATTGCCAATCGCGATCAATTGCTGGTCTGGCGATAATTTGATTAAACGCTCAGCGCTCAGCCCGAGCTGTTCAAACATATCAGCAGCTTCTCCGCCGCCTGTGCGTACAAAATCGCCAATTTTGTCTTGAATATCTTTAAAGATGTCGCCGATTTTGTCGCCTTGAATGCCAACCTTCTCAGCGGCAAACTGCCACGCCTGAAGCTCGCCTGCAGACACATTGAGCGCACGGGACAGGTTATCGGTTTCACGCACACTGTCAGCAACGACCGAGACGTACGTCGCTACAGAGACAGGCAGCGCCGCAATTGCGGCACCAGCCCCCACAGCCACAGAGCGCAGCTTCCCAAGGTGCGCAGAAACCGTCTGAGCCTTGTCGCCGACCCCTGACAAGGAATGCTTGGCTTTCGCCCCGGCGCGATCCGTTGCCGTGCCAAAGCTGCGCACTTCACCTTCAGCGGTACGCAAGGTGCCGCTAAGCTGACGACCGTCACCGGTGAGCACCACTTTTAGCTTCAGGTCTTGCGCCATCATCCGCTCACTTTCGATTAATTTCTGCCAGAGCCCCACGCTCAATCAATTGGATCTGATCAAACAAGGCGGCTCGCTGCGCTTCGGGAATCGCCTGCAACTCAGTGACGGCAACGAGCTGGGTATAATCCAGACCGATGACACGCCCGGTGGGGGCATACCTCAATTGGTGACCGACACGACGCCACAACGCGCAAGCCTCCCAGCATTCAGGCAAAACCCACAAAACATCGGGCGCTTGGCGGCGAGCAGCTCGAATCTTGTGGGCGCTCTCTGCATTCACCAGCCCTTCCAGGTCAGCGTCATCCCAACGGGCAGGGCCGCCGCGCACCCACCAAGCCCCAATGTCTAAAAGGTTTTGCTGCGGTTCTTTTTTACAATCGAGTCGTTATAAGAGGCGATGAGTGCAGAAGAGGCCGCTGGGTCATTTTTCAGGGCATCCAGCAAGGCATCGCCGGTGAGCGGCTGGCCCGATTCATCAGCAACTTGGATGTCCTCGACATCCACAAGCACCAGGTCGAGCAATCGCGCATCACCGGACTCCCGCGCCTGGTCGTGCGGCAGCACTTTAAATGTCGCGGTAAACTTGCCGGTTTGCTCCCGACCATTTTCGTCGTATGTGGTCACTGCGACGGGCTGCTTATAAGTGCGGTGCGTATTTAAAACAAACATGATCATCCCCTGCGCTGTTAAGTTGTGGAGTTGTGAAATTATGAAGCTTTGAAGCTGCGAGTTTTCGGGGTGAAACCTCAGTGGAAAATCAGATAAAACTCATCATCCTTTGAGCCTGTCGCCTCAAAGGACAAGCCATAAACATCGGAACCGGCGCGGCTGTTATCACTGATCTCAGTCACCTTGGCGTAGTTGATCAACAGCGAGGTTTGAAAGCCCATTTCATTACCAAGGGTTGCTGAAATAGCGGCTTTTTCACCGCCTTCCCAGAGCGCAAACGGATTAAAGGCATCCAGTGTGACGGTTTCAGGGTCAATACTGCCGGTAGGCTTTCGATCAGCGATGCGATAGGTTTTTCGGCCGTTTGGGCTATTGATATCCGGCACGGCTTGAACATCGGCGGCAAGGTCGAATGACAGCTTCTCAATGGTGCCGATCTCGGCAGGGTAATCCGCCATCACCAGCCCCGCGCTTTCACCAATAGGGGGCTCGATGTCATCAAATTCAGCGGACGGAATCGCCACATTAGCCGGGGATTCATAGATGCCTTTCAGTGAAAACTGAACCGTGCAGTATTCGCCAGCGGTCCATTCAAATGACCATGTGCCACAGGTTCGCGTTGCAATACGGCGCTGGCCATCAAGATGGGCGTGCACTGTTGCTGTGCGATGCAGTGCTCGATCACTCTCGCAGCGATAAACCCATGCGTGCTGATATGTCCCCGCGATAGCGGTGCTGGCATCGGCAATCAACTCATCCGCATCGGCGGGGAGATTCTTAACATCACGCAACCACAGTAACCCCTCGCCATCGCTGCTCGGCACATAGCGCATCACAACGCCGACAACATCGCTGGTGGTGCTATTGGTTAACTCATCACCAAATTTAAACGGGGTCGAGACCCCTGACACCGACAGCATGAGACCAGGCTCGCGCACCATGCCGCAGGCCAATAATGCGGAATGCAATGGCGGCGGGTTGATTGCGCCAGATTCACCCAAGCCACCACCCTTCAGCTCAAGCGGTAATGTAATATCCCAATTTTTAGCCCCCACCCGGCTCCCTGATTTGGACATAGTGGGGCGAACGACATCGCGGTCTTTCGTGTCGCCCGCGGGCTTCATGGCAAATGCGCTTTGCACTTCCAGCGCCTGCATTTCGCCATCAATCGACCCGTCTGGATTTTCTAGGCCCAGCAACACCAGGCGGCGTTTTGAGTTGTTTTGCATCGTCGATACCTCTTTAACGGTCAGCGTTTAACGGTCAGCGTTTAACGGTAAGCACGGCGCTGAATGGCCGTGGTGTAACGATCAATCCACCAGATGGTCGATTTCTCCATCTTGATCAGATCACTCGGGGCCATCAAAATCGGCAATAAACTGTCGCTAGGCTGCCAGCCAAAAAGCTGCTCGCGCACAGCCTGCCGGGCGGCATCAAGCTGATCATTGCCTTGAGTGCCACGAGGATCGTTTACACTGCGCACCGCAATCACGACGCCAAACAGCAGATCCACTTTTTGCAGCGCCGGACCCACCAGCCGTTTGGTGCCTTCAGGTCGCTCTGCCAGTGGCACCACCCAGGCCGCAACCCCTACCTGGGGTGGCCGATCCATGACAGCGGCTAGTTCCAAAGCAGTCTCAACGCGATTCAAGTGCTCAGGCACCAGCGGCTGTAGGCGGGCCTCAATGACACTCAACATCAATAGCCCCCAGCATCAGATAAACCCCTTGGAGTTTTCGCGACTGAAGAGCAGCGGCTGACTGACCATCTCTGCCGTGTCGTTGCTTTCAGGCTCCTCTTCTACAGCCAGGCCTAGCGTGGCTTTCCCTTTGCTCAAAGCCTCCAGGTACTTGATGGCATCATCTCTACGGCGAATCACCGCCTCATCCGGGTAGCCATCAACGGCATAACGCACCAGGTCACGACTGACCCGCAATAACACCGGGGGCACGCTGGGCAGCGGCAGTGGATAACGGGCTGCAAGATAGCTGTCGATCAGGCTGGCGACATCGGCCAACACTTCGGCAACAATGTCAGGACGACCGGCCTCAAGCTGCTGTATCTCGCTTTCACCAAACCGTGCCACCAGGTCATTACGGGTGCAGTAAGTCATGACGATGACTCGCTGCGCTCAACCAGGTGCTGATCGAACGTGACCACGCCGTTGTCTTCATCTGAGAAAGTCGCTTCATCCGAGAAAGTCACTTCTTTCACTTTCAGCATGGGGTCCGACTGCAACGCCTGAATCTGCGACTCGGGCAAGCCATCTAAGGCAATCCCCTGACCCTCACGAGACCAATGAATGCCCGCGCGGTAACGCCCCTGCTCACTGACAGCTTCAATCCAAAGGCCACGAATTTCGGGCGGAGCTGTCGTCTTTTGATCGTCTTGCGCTTTAGCCTCGGCGGGCTGATCGCCGAGCACCTGATCTTCCGGTGCCTGGTCATCCTGAGGCTGATGAGTTGATGCACTTTTTCTTGCGGCCATGGACTTACCTCGACTCAATCTATTCGATTCCTGACTGACGACTTACAGGTAATCAGCAACCAGCAGCTCAAGACGACCCTTAAGCTCGTTTGATGAGTTGCTATCCAGTTCGCGCTCCAGCATGCGAGTCGCCTGCTTCTCCAGCGCCGGAGGCACCACCAAAATGCTGGGCTTAACTCCGAGTTTCTGCCCGCCATCGGCTTTACGCTCACGCATCGCGGTGATGCCCGCCCAAAGGTTGTCCGCATTCAACGGCTGACGACTCATGTGGGCCAGCTGCCAAAAGCTGAACCCCACATTGCGGCGGCAATCGACACCGAACCGGAACGTGTCCGTGGTGAAAACATGCTCGTCATCCAGCTTGGTCATCGAAATGAAGTTGGGCTTGCGACGGTTTTGCAGAATGATCGGCTTAATCGCGCGGGTGGTATCCAGCAGGAACCAGGCAGGGCCTGGGTCAGTGGCAGGCACATCGAGATTACTGATCAGCTCAGGCTCACCGGTACCATCGGCCTTGGGATAAACCGGGTGCTCGGTATCAAAGAAATTCTGGCCGTCATAGCAGGTCACGGTGTGACCGATACCCAGCAAGCCAAAGGCCAGCTCATCGGGCTGCAGGGCGGCCATAGTGCCCATCTCTTGCATCATCGGGGAGTAGATGCCGACTTCGTCATCTTCAATATCATCACGAGGCACCCCAACGGTTGACTCGTACTTTTTATTGGTGATGGTGTAGCCGTGGGCCTGCATATCATTGATGACCCGATCACCGATCCATTCGCGAAACCGGGGAAACTTACCGAGCCAGCCATAAGTGTTGGACTTGGTTGTCGAGTTGATGGGCGTGGCGATTTTTTCATGCTGGGACTGAGCAGCCTTGAGTGCAGCCTGGAATTCGCCCTTCCAGTTGGTGAACAGCGCTGTAACCAGTGCAGGGGTAACGATGGCCATGATCTTTCCTTCTCGCTAATCAAGGGGCGGGCAACCTTATAGGCGCCCAGAATGGCTTTTAATCCAGAGCCGCTTTTAATCCAGAGCAGCTTTTAACGCGGCGTACTCTTTCGGGGTTTTACCCGTCAGCTTTGCCGCTTCCAGCTCTTCCGGGGTCAGGCCGTCTTCTCCAGTTTTCGCCGGGGGCGCTTTATCTTGTGTCTGGGTGCTCTTCAGCGCCGCAAGGGGTGCCGCTTTAGCTAAATATGCTTTGAGTGCTGCCATATCTTTTTCACCTAGATCCTTGGCCCAGCCCTCCATTGACGGCAGCAGTCGACCGTCTTTCCGAGCATCAGTAATTAAGGATTCAAGCTCACTGGCATCGGCGCCTGCCTTGAGTACGGCCAACTGGCTTTGCAACTCGGTCAGCGCCGCAATCGGCACATATTGGGCGGGATCAGGCTTGGCTGAGGGATCAGAGGCTTTCAATGTGGCCACCTGGGTCGCCAGGGTGTCAGCGGTAGCCGCTTTGTCTTGCACCGTCTTCAATGCCGCCATGACATCGTCACGCTTAGGCATGTCTTCAGGCTTGGCATCATCTGCGACGTTAAAGCCCAGGGCTTTCAGCATCGCCTGCAAAGTAGGGTCCATGAGTTTCTCCGGGTGGCGGGTTGCAGGGGCGGGCAGATCACCCGCTTTCAGGCTGGCCAATGGATGTAAACCATCCAGGCCGGGGTCATTGGTCAGCGCGACAGAATGGAGCCAAAGCGGCTTACCGGTGGCCGACTCATAAGGGAAAACAGCAGACAGATACCGGTATTCTTTGTCGTCAATGAAGGCTTGGGCGCGTTTAGTCCAGCGCGGTTTGATCCAGAGGCCAGAGCCATCACGCCATTGCAGTTCGCTCGAATTGAACCAGCCTGCAGCGGGGGCCGGTTGGCCGTTCTTTTCGCTATTACGGGTTTGGTGTTCGTAGTCGACTGGGCGATCGTTGGCCAGACTGGCATTGCGAGCAATCAGCTCAGCCGCAGTGGTCGCATCCAAAAACCACTGGCCGCCAGGCACGTCATTCGGACGACCATCTTTGGCACTGAATCGGCCCGCAGGCAGCAGGTGATACCAGCCGTCTTGCGCGGTGGACAGCTCAAAACTAAGCACGGCGACCGGGTCGGCATCTTGCTGGCGCGTCAGTATGGCCAGGGGAGCGCCGGTGAACGCTTCTGCAAATGGGCTTTGAGTGCGCAGAGTTAAAGTTTTCATGCCGTCAGCATGGGCGCTGAGCGGCAGAGGGTCATTTAACGAGGGTTAAAACTTGCAAAAAGCAGGACTGTAGCAGCGAGCAGACTGACATCAATAAAATGGGGGCGATCGGCTTTATAAAGCCTTTACGGCGGCATCGGGCTTAAAATCCGTGCAAGCGTTGCGGTTTGGCCTTATCGGCGCTTAGAACGGCTTATTTTTAACCTGGCCTTCAACCGGCCAGCAAATCTTGTAGGATTTCGATGATTCTATCTCGATCATCGGCGCTGACACCGACAAATGTGCGCGCCGGAATATCGCCCCACAGGTGGGAAAACTCAGCTTTCTTACCGCCGAAGTGCATCATAGCGGCATACTCCAATGGGCTACCTACCTCAACGCCCTTGCGATCAACTTCATAGACAATCTGCCGGGCCAGTTGACGGCTTTCCCCTTCAAGCTGCCGGGCGTGGCCTTTGCGAAAGATGGTGACGTCTGACAGTTCAGCCCAGGGGTGGCCTTCGGGATCTTTCTTGTCACGAAAACGCTGCTGAGTTGAGACGACCAGCATTTCGCCGATGCTCTTGTAAGCGGGCTCCAGGTTGTCGCTGCGCTGTTGAGCTTCTTGCAACGCCTGAAGCACGGCATCATCGGTGACGTTGATCTCAATCATAGGGCTACCTATACTGAAGATACGGGCTCAGAAGACCAATATTCGCCTGGTGTGTCCAGCTCAGGCTGACAAGCCTGACTGATGAGGCATTCGGGGATGGCGAACCGGCGCTGAGCCCGCTTCACCGCACCCGCTCCATTTTCTGCCTAACTTCCCTTTCTGCCTTTTCATCACTGGTTTTAAACAGCGTTAAAAAGTAGTTTTTGCGACCATCGCCGGTACGCTTAAGGGCAGCACGATACAGCACTCCGGATAACGTCAGATAAACCAGCCGCTCATCACTGCCTGACTGGCGATAGACTTCCCCGTTATCCAGTAGTTGCTGTATTCGTCGATAATCTTGTAAATCTATTTCAGGGTGCTTGCTCAAATGCGCGGCCAGGCTGTCTTGCGACAAGAGCACCACCTGGGATTCAGCGTTCAGCACCTTCTGATCTTCCGGCTTGAGTACGGCCACAGGAAACTCACCCGCCAACTCGCCATTCCAAAAGCGCTGAAACACAGAGGCTGCGACCAAGCTTTCCACATTCTTGCGGGCCAAGGCGTTATCAAAGCCCTCAAGCCGGTTTTGTCTGGCAGCTATGGCCTTCTCTGCAGCGCTGGCACCGGGGGCATAATCCCAGCCGTATTGTAGCCCCTTGGGCACTTGCGTGACTTCGCCTGTTTCCGGGTGCACATGCTCCCAGGTTTCTTGCTGAGGGGCGGTGTCCGGGCCAGCTTTACCCAGGCGCTCTAGATCCCGTTCGCTCAAGGTTTCTATGCCACAGTTACACCCATAACCGTTTGGCGGATAGTGTGCTTTAAACCAGGGGTCACCGGCAGGCAGTACCAGTCCATGCCAAGCGCGGTGCTGCTGGCGAGGGTTTTCGACGGTGTTGTGCACGTAACGCCAGTAAGGGCGCAAACGCATGACATCCGGGTCGGTCATCTGCTGCCAACGGCCAGCCATATAGCTGGTGTCCATATTGGTCTTATAGATCATCCGGGTACGCCAGGCAGTGCCCTTTTGACTGTCTTCACCCTTCCAGCCGGTCCAACCCCGACGGGCGACGATCTCCCGAAACTCTTTACGAAAAGCGCCCAGGCTTTTGCCCTCGCTGATGGCCTTGTCCACGGCGCCGCGCAGGTCGGCCAACAGACCGGCTTTCATGGCACTAGCGACAACAAAGGCATGGTCATGCTCGCTGCGAACCAAGTCATCATAGCGGTTTGTCGGTAGATTGAGCTTCTGACGAAAGAAGCGGACCTGTTCGTTGAAAGGCTTATGAAACTGCCCGCGTATCATGGTTGAGCCTCATCATCTGCACTGGACCGCCCAGCAAGCTGGGCAGCGGCAAAGGCTTCACCCATTTTTTCCACCAGCTCGTCTTCAGGCAGGTGACTGTATTCTTCCAACAGTCGCTCCTGCACTTCTTCCAGACTCCAGCCTTCCGCTTCGGCTCTGGCCAGCAGTTGATCCAGATCCGCCACCCAGGCATCTACTAGGGGATGGGTGTGCTCGCCCAGCTGCTGGTGGGCGGCATCACTGTAGTAGCCGGGCTGGCCGGATTGCGGCGTCTGCTGTTTGAGCAATGCCCAGCCTGGCTGGCTTTTTAGCTGTGCGGGCTCAGGCTCACTCCTACGCAGCGGCTGCAACACCGCCTCGTCTTTTTGCGGCTGAGGGATGCGCAACTCGTCATGCAGCCAAGCGACAGGAATTTGTGCGCCACGATCGACCAAAGGCGCCAAGCCGCTGCTGAGGCGCTCTAGATCGGCCGCTTCAGTGGTATCAAACACCAGGCGTGGCAAACGGAGGTTACCGCTGAAGCTTTTGCAGTTCAGGGCGTAGAGCGGAAACACCAGATCACGCGTCAATGTCTGGGCCAGCTGCTTAAGGTCGGCATCGCGCAGCTCTTGACGCACTTCGTTATGAACGTTGCCCAGGGCGTTAGTGGAGCTTTTGCCATCCGCTTGACTGGTCAAAGTCCCCCCCAGAATCGCTTTGCTCTGGGTGCGCTCACACCAGCTCATCATCACTTCAAAGGGGTCACTGGCGCCTTTTGCGGCTTCTTTGAACTCAATATCCATGCCTTTGGGGATGATACCCCCAGCCTGACGACCAATGCTGAGCACGGCTTTTAAGAGGGTGGATTTTTCATGACTGCTGGCCCCGCTGGGGTAGCGGCCCAGCTTAATCGGCAGGCCGTAAACCTCCAGGAACTCAGCCAGGTCACGCAGGCTCAGGTTTTTGAATAGAAACGGCCATGCGAGCACTCGCACCAGGCCAGCACGCCCCAGATAACCGGATTTGGCCTTGTGAATATGGCTGATCCAAGTGAAGGGCTGCAGCGCTTCGCCTTCATAGCTTTGATCCCGCAATCGAAGCTGGTTGCGCTCTTCCGGGTGGGTCTGAAACCAGCTGGGGTCGCGGTAGTGGATTTCACGCGGAGCATGCAGGCCATACTGAAACTGCCACTCAATTTCTTGATTGGAAAAGCCTTTCAAGATGGCATCGGCCATATCCAGAATGACGCTATCCAGATCCAGCAGGTCCGTCAGAATTTCTTCCACCAAGCGAGCATCGGCAACTTCGGCGGCACTGGCATCCCGAGGCGGCTGGATAAACCAATCCGTGCCGATCAGGGCACTTTTACGCTTTTGCAATTCGCTGAAAACATGGGCATCTTTTTCTTCGATGTCTTCGGCCAGCTCGCACTGGGCGATCAAATTGCCTTGCTCAGCCTCCAGTAATACGCTGGCCAGCTTGGTCGGGGTCAGGCCACGGGTGGGATGATCAGCAAAATGCTTCTTCAAATGGCCCAAACGAGGGCTATCTGTCTGGGGTTCATTGAGGCTTTTTAGCGATAAATGACGCCCAAAAAAATCAACCAGTTTGTTCTTCATGGATTACCTCAAAATCAAAAGCAGCCGGTTTCAAAGTCGGGCACGTCGCGGTCTTCATCCAGGCCATTCCAGCGATCACTGCGGTCATCCGGCAAGGCTGTATATTCGATGCTGCTGCCTTCCATCCAGCTAGCCCGCACAGCCATGGCCAGCGCCACGGCAAAATCACCGTGGCGCTTGGCTTTGCTGTTGGATGAATTGAGATCCTGGGTGCGGCCTTTGTTGATCAGAGGGATGCCATCGACCAGTTGAATTTGCAGCAGGTCATCCAGAGTGGATTGGTGGCGCGGGATCTCCAGGTTAAAGGCCTCAAATTCGCCTTTCAGTTTGGGCATCCATTCTTGATACCAGGGGCGGTTCAAGTGGACCTCATCAACCATTTCGGTGCCCAGCTTTAGGCGTGCCTGTTCCGCTAAGTAACCGCCGTTGGCGGTAGCATCAAAGGCGCAGGCTTGCAGGCGTGGCAGGCGATCCAGAATGAAGAACATCACCTGCTCCTGCTGCTGGTAGGTCAGGTTCTTCAGCTCGACCACAAAGGGCGTGCGCTTGCGGAGCTGAGCATCAATGGTCAGCGGGGCAAAAATGGTTAAGTCGCCCCGGCGGGCAAAGTCTTCCCCGAAGACATGCCGATGCTCAGGACTCAGGGCTTCCAGCAGGGGTAGCAACTCCCGTAGGCACCAGTGGGCCACATCGGCCTCGCGCTGGTGAGGCGTCCACTCTTCAAAACCTTGCGGTGCTTCATAGCGCAGTATGGGGATGGAGCGATCGGCGACCATGGCCGCCTCAATCAACACCCGGCTAAGATATGAACCGCCGGATTTTTTGGGAACGCAGCCATATTCTTCATCGGCGCTTTCGGAGTTGGGGGCATTCTTGTAGAGATCATCCCGCCATTTCTGTTCAGCTTCAGGTGACCAGGTTTGACCGGTGACGTAGCAGATACGTTGATAGAGACCGTCGGCCAGGGCGTCATCCAGTGTGATGCGGTGAACACTGTAATCTTTGCGGCCTTCGCGAGCATCCTGGATGTAGTGGTTAAAGGGGTTATCCACGCCATTGTGAGTTGAGATTAGCCGGACCTTGTTGCCCCACATCGTCAACGCCAGCGCAGCTTTCAGCAGTTCTTCCAGGGATTCGTGAAAGGCGGCTTCATCAATCACAACATCGCCCTGCAAGCCGCGCAAGTTACTGGGCCGGGATGAGAGCGCCTGGATCTTCCGGCCCGACTTGGGGAAGCGAATCATGTAGGTGAGGATCTCCTCCTTTTTGCCCTCATCCCAAAAAGCTTGCTCATAGACATCGGCCTGAGCCATTTCATTAAAGGCCTTGGCAAACAGCGAGCAGGCCGCGATGTATTCCAACGCCATCTCTTGCTTGCTGCCCACGTAAAACGTATTGCAGCCACCCCGGTGTCTCGGCTTGGCCGCGTTGATCACGTTGCGACCCGCCTCAGCCCAGGTCAGCCCTGTGCGGCGGGATTTTTCCGCGATCATGATCTGACTGTCATCTTCAAACCAACGTTGCTGATAGGGCAGCAATACCGGTTGATTGGCAGCGACAGCTTCGCTGATATCTTCAGGCACATCGACCCCGTGCAACGCCATCTCGTCGGCGAGATCGATCTTGCGCGGCTTGTCCAGGGCTTTCATGGCGTTATCGGGCATCAGGCTTTCCCCAGCAATACATTGCGAATGCGGTCTTCAAGCTGCTCGCTCATACCGTCTTCACCACGCAGCTCCTCCAGCCGCTCCTCTTGCTCTGCCAGCAGCTCGGCCCGAGCCTTGGCTGCTGCCTCTTCCTGGTATTTTTTAAGCGTGACGCTGGATCGGGTCAGGGTGGCGATGTTCTTGGCCGCCTTGCTCAGCAAGCCCACACGCTTCTCTGCAGGCATTTCCTCATCACTGGCCTCTTGCAGCTCCATGATGGATTCAAACAGCTCCGACTGAATCATGGCGGTCAGCGCTTCTGATCGCGCATCTTCTCGATCCCCCGCATGCTCACGAATAATCTTGGCCGCTTCAGTGCTGGCTCTGATCGCAGCTAAACGACGATCCAGCTTTTGTCCGTAGCGGTGCACCGCAGACCGGCTGGGCAGATCATCGGCGTGCTCGGGAAAACGCTCACGCAAATCATGAATCAGCTCATCCAGCGTCATCTGGCCTTCGGCTATACGCTGCTCAATATGCTGACGCACCTCATCAGGCAAGCGGCTAATGCTGCTGCGTTTTGAGATCATCGTGAATCACCAGTACTTCGACGGACGAGCAATACCCGGCTCGCAATCGATCGTGTATTCCGCGATATCGGTGCCATAGCGCGTCAAATCGGCTCGCCAGCGGCCAGTCGGCGCTTTGTCGATATCAACAAGCCCGCGATCCGACAAGTAGTCCAGCGCTCGCCTGAGCTCAAGTTGAGTGGCGTCAGGATATTCGCTTTGCGCCACTGTCAGTACCAAGTGCTCTGCAGCGCCGAGCGGCCGGGCATTGTTCAGTGTCAGCAGGATCAACCAACGAAGTCCCTCGCGCCGAGCCTTTTGCATATCAAACTCACTAACGCTCATAACGCCCCTCCATTTGTTCGCGTAGCTGGGCGTTTTCTAGCTTTAACGCCAAGCTATCCAGCTTGTTTTCGATAATGCTTTGACCGCGTATGTAGTCTTCGCGGCGCACATAGCTGTTGGGTAGATCGATCTTGAGCTCCATCAGATCGCGCTCAACTTGCTTGAGCTGAGCGGCCTCATCTTTGCGTCCCTGATCGAGCGCGGCCAATTGGCCATCAAACCCTTCAAAACGCTGATCCAGATGCCGCTGTAGCTGCGCCAAGAGCACACGGCCAAAGGCTCCGGCAGCGACACATGCGGACCCCAGCAGCGATAACAGCAACAACAGCAAGTGCCAGAACTCCACTTGTAGCGTCATGGCGCCTCCCGGTGTGCGCGAATCTGGTGCGCGCGAATCAATCGTTGCAATGCGGTCAATTGCTGGACGGCGCTGCGACACCAGTGCCCATATCGCTGGGCGTGCTGCAGCAAGGTGGCAGCGCTGGCGGCGGCAGCGGTGTCTGCATCATGACTTCCGGCACGATCAGCGGTGTCGACGACGGGCAAACCAAGGGCGGCGCTGTAGTGCTGCACCCAGCGAGCACCGAAGCGACAATCAGGCTGATCGATAAGCGCATCATTCAGCTGCTCCTGCAGTTGTTCGATTTGATGATTGAGTTGACGTGTTTGCGCTAAATACTGGCGCTCTGCAGAAGCGCTGCGAGCCGCTGCCGCCATTTGCAGCTGCAGCTGCTGTTGAGATTGCCGATGCTGCATGGCTGCCAGCTGAGCGGCGGACTCAGCCTGAGCGGCCTGGTAGCCGCGCTCCCACGCGGCCTCACGCTCTTGACCCAAGTAGTAATAGGCGGCGGCCAACATCAACAGCGCAACAGGCACCGCAAACACGGTGGCCTTTAATCCGAGCTGCATAACCGCGCCCCCCAGCCCGCATTGGCGTATAGCATCGCCCAGCGCCCTAAGATCAAACGGGGGTAGCGGCGGTTTTCAATAAAGGCTGGCGATGAACGTCCGGCGTTATACAGCTCAACACCCTCAAACCAGCGATCGGTACGCACACGATGCTGCGCAGCCACCCGCTGATCGCGGCGCAACCAGCCGATGCCACCGTTATACGCTGACAATGCCAGCGCCCACTGATGACATGGCGTAACGCCTTCAAGGCGATCAGTCAGCCACTGCATATACAGCACCATGGCATGAATCGACCAGCGCGGATCAAACGGGCGGGGACTACTGAGCTCAGGCGCGATCTCTGGCATCCAGCGCGCCGTGGCAGGCATAAACTGCGCTAGACCCTGCGCCCCAGCGGGCGACACAGCTTCCACATGCCAACGGCTTTCTTGATGGATCTGAGCAGCCAGCTCCGGCACGGGAGCCGTCAAGCCGAAGGCAAACTGTGCCTGACGCGTTAAGTCGCGCTGATAGCGCCACGCCTCAGCCGGAATCTCTGCCCAAGCGACAGCATGAAACGCCCAGACCAGCACGATCAGCAGGCCTCTCATATCAAAGCCCCAGCGTTAAGCCCAGCACGCAGGCGGCGACCACAAGCGCCCGCCGAATACCAGCCAAGACCGCCAGCTCAGCGTTCGGCAATTCATGAGGGCGCTGCAGTGGAAATAAGGCACGATCCAGCCAGTAGGCCAGCACCACGCCCAGCGTGACCAAGCTCAGCTTATACAGCACAACGGAGATTTGATGGGGGGCTAGAACGGCCACAACAGCAAGCAACACCGCCGTGAACAGCGCCCAGCCGGTTAATCGGGGCAAGCGCTTTACCGCATCACGCAAACGAGCAAAAAATGACATCGCAGCATCCTCAAAACTCAGTAATCAATGAGCGTTGAGAATGCCCAGAACCAGACGGGGGGTCATTTAACGAGGGTTAAAATCAAAACACTCTGATAAGGAGGACAGCCAGCTCAAAACCGCGTTAAACCGATAGCCTGAGTGCCAGACCAGTAAAAAAGTTGCCAAAAGCATGGATGAAATGACCAGAGCGAACACTACGAAGAGAAGCCTTTGCTGGTGCTTATATCGGGTATCCAGCTCATAGTAACTTTCCTCAAACTGAGCCGCTACCTGACTATGCTCACCTTTAATCAAGCGCCACTGATGATCTATCTCTGTCTTGACGGCCTTCAACGTGTTTTTCTGATTTCTGATCAGCAACCACATTAGCGTCGCAAAAACGACAGCCCCGAGCCAAATAAGCACATTGGCAAAAGTCAGACCATTACCGGGCTTCATCTGCCCACCTACCAGTACCAGGGCGACGGGAATTGCTAATAGTTGATTTTGAATGTCAGAGAAAACTTTATTCAAACGAGTCATGAACTCTAGCTTTTCTCTTTCAACCTCAGCTTTCACTTTCTGGAACGAAAACTCTGACACATAAAGCTGATAGCTGGCTTCGGCTTGATGAGCAAAGTCTTCAAATTTGGACGCTACATCCTTAAGGGAAGCTTGAGCCCGGCCTTCAAAGAGTGAAAACAAGACGGTGCGCAATATTGTCTTTTTTTGATCTACATGCGTTTCGGTGTTGATGAAGCTATCATTAAAAGAACTTAGGCCCTTCAGGTCTACGAGATCTTCTTCACCATAATCAGATGTTACTTCCAGCTTTTTAGCTCCCAGAAAGACCAAGACCTTCTCACCAGCCAATGAGCGCTGATCATCAGCAACTTTGGCTAAGGCCTGAAACAGTTGAGCAATCGCTATGTAGCGCACAATTTTGCTTGGCGCCTCAGTAGCGCCCTCTTTGTAATAAAAGTCGTGATCGACGACATAGAAAGAATGCGGAACCGACACTCTTCGTTCGGGTGCCTTCAAGAGGTCAGCGATTGAGCCATAAAAGCGAGGCGGTGGGCTAAATTCGATATATTTTGTTTGCTGGTCATCACGAAGCCCCCTCATCTGATGCTCTTCAAGCCAATCAATCACTTCATCAAATGCAATATCGTCAGGTAGCGTTCCGGCCCGATAGTTTCTGTCACCTTCGAGCGGCTGAGACTGTAGCTTTTTGTGCAAGCATACAGCGAAATCAAGCTTGTTCGTCGGAAACGTCATCGCCTTTGGCCTGTTTTATATCCTGAATGATACGAGAGGAGGGATTGCTAATAATAAGTTTTTCTAAACTTTCATCGTAATCAACATGCCCATCAATTACATCCTGTATGTCAAAGGCAACCGAAACGCTGCCAAATTTGCCGCTGACTCGTTTAAACCTGTTGTAAGTACTTGCATGCGGCTCAAAGGTCTCACCGACCTGATATTCCCGTTCCTTCACAAACCGAACGAAAGACTCCGGCTCTTGATCATTAATTAACGCTGATAGGGCATGAAGGTTTGCTGGCTCCCCGCTTTGCCGCTTCTCATTGAAGTACTCGTAAGCAGCTCGCCGAATTTTTTGTGCGCTTTCTGGATCTAGCTTTCGGTCAGCGCAATACGCCACAATAGCGTCCACTGCTTGCTTAGTATGGCTTTTTGAGTCGGTGTAGTCTGTGCAGCCTAAAGCAAGCCGAAAATACTGCGTCACATCTTTCTTCTTGCTGTTTTTGATAAACGATAAATACGGCTGCTCATTGCTTTGCCATTTGGCTAGATCAACTCTTGCCGCCTCATGCAAATGACTAATATCAAAAGCCAGACTCTCATTGAGCTCAAGGGTTTCCTGATCGATTCCCGTGCCTGCTTTAAGCTTCAGGAGCACAATCAAAACCCAGTCAGCCCCTCTATTGCGATACCGGAGAAAGCACACATAATTGCTTGATGCCGTCGATTTCATGCGCGATTTAATGAGCCTGCATGCAGCTTTAGAAAAGTCGACCAAATCTAGCTGGTCGCTATAGTACTCTTCCAGCCGCGCCGGGAAAGGATGAGTGTTTGTGTCTGGATCAAACATCCCGTAATTGTTTTGCAGCTTCCCGTAAACCTTGAGCACTTCATCTGCGAGCATTTGCACTCGCCCATCGATTTTATGAGGGGTGTCGCGAAACTTCTCGCTAATCTCAGAGCCCTCAGATGACTCTTTTAGCAGTCCCTGGATGATAACTTCTTTTATATCCATATTTGCGCCTTGATTATCAGCATCAGATCATTCTGACTCGTCTTTTCTTTTTGTCACTCTTGGCTTTGCGGGCTGGTTATAGCACTCAATGCTCCACCAGCATCTCATCAAACCTAGTGATCTCGGCCTGTCGGGTTGAGTCGCTCAGTTAAGCAAGCCCGGTATGCCGGTCACTTGTCCTTTCCTTGACTCATCAACGCCTTGAACTCTTCAATCCCACGGTTATGTTTTCGGGTGGCGCTATCCCCAATAATCATACCGAGCACCCAGCAAATAGCAGGGCCCACTAGGGTAACGGCTGTAACGAAAGCGATTACCCCTAAAATGATCGCCGCTGGCCAGGAGGCGTAGAGCAAACCCAGAGGGCCAAACAGAAAGGTTAGGACAAAAGACGTCGTGCGAGATTTTTGATTAAGCATCAGCGTGCACTCCTTGCTTTGGTACTGGTTGTCGGTTGCCACCCAGGCGGCAGTCATTTTTAAAGCTATGGGCTTGAATCGATCGCACAATGCGCGACACGCTTTAAGCCTTATGCGGCTAACCGAATTATCTGAATTTTTTTATAACGAGGTTAATGGTGAGGTGAATCTCAATAGCGCCGCTCTTTTCAATGTAGTTTTCAATGTAGTGGCCACCCGCTACTCGATTGTGATGCCCTGTAATCATCATACTGCCTCCCTTTTCTCGCTACTTCTCATGATAATCCTTGCCTGCGACCCGGTTGCCCGAGCCCGAGACCGATATTGAGGTCTCTTTACGGGCATCACCTTCAGTGCTGACACCGCTTTTGGCGAATACGCTAGCCGTTGAACGCAGGGCTTTTTTGCCTTCTGGCGTGCTTTGCCGATAGTGCGCCACCAACTGCTGCTCATCTGCCGATAGCACGTTCAGCGCCTCCATCACCAGATCAGTGTTACCGATCTCTAGCCCTGTCAGCAGCATCTGCACGCGCGTCTGGGCTTCGGTATCCAGCCCTGTGAGCCGGGCCTTCTGCGTGGCATTGGCGACCGCATCGAGCCGGCGTTCTAGCTCCTGCTCGCCGTCAGACCGGAACATCGGGCCTTCACCGGTGGCCAGCCACTCCGCACGCACGTTGAGCTTACGGATCAGCGCTTCGCCTTCCTCACGCGTCAGGTTCCCTGCTCGGCCTCTAGTCAGGTTTTTTACGCGATCAACACTGACACCCATGATCTCAGCCAAGCCTTTTTGCTTGCACCCGACAGCCATCATTAAATCCTTCAGCTGTGCCGAAAGTACCCCAGACATAAAAATATCCTTGACTAGGAGTACTGAGTACCCCTATAGTTAATTCAACAAACGCCAAACATCTTTAACACACCATGAGGCATAGCAACCCATGACTAAGCGCAAAGCACTGACCCCCGATGAAGTGAAGGCCCGTCTTCAGGACCAAGGCATCACCATCACTCAATGGGCCGCAGACCATGGCTACACCCGCAACGCAGTCTATCGCGTTTTGAACGGCTTCGATAAAGCCAAATACGGGAAGGCTCACGAAATCGCCGTCAAGCTGGGGCTGAAATCAGCCGCCAGATCCACGCATGCCGCTTAAGGAGCCGCGCCATGAGCCAGATAGCCCTGAACCTACCGAACCCCTTGGCCGCCCGTGAGAGCCTGTTTCTCTCCACCAATGGCGAAGCCTTTACCACCAGCCGCGCTGTTGCTGAACGCTTTGGCAAGCGGCATACCGAAGTGCTGCGCGGCATTAAAAAACTCTTGGCTGACAGCCCAGACCCTGAGTTTAACCGACGCAATTTTGCGTCCGTTAACTACCGTGACAGCAAGGGCGAACCTCGCCCTGAATACCACATGACTCATGATGGCTTTGCCTTTCTTGCCATGCGCTTTACCGGCAAAGAAGCCATGGCTTGGCAGATTGCCTTTATTCAAGCCTTCAATGCCCTGGAGTCCGAGCTGCGTGCCAAAGAAGCCCGTTATGCCCAGGCACTGGATCAGATTCGCCCGGCGTTGCGCCCGATCGTTGAGGGCACCGAGCAAGGCCAGAACCGCGCCGATATTGCCGGGCCGCTGGGCAAATCCGTGCACTCTGTAACTTACCATCGCCGCCAGGCCCGCAAGCTCGGCCTGCTGATGCAACCCCACGCCGCCTAAACCAGGAGAACATCATGTCCAACTGCAAACCACTCACCCGTGAAGAAGCCCGCAAGATCGTTGATGCCCTGCGTGACGAGGGCACCCGCCGTAACGGCAAACGCCTGCTCTCGATTACAGCTGCCGTGTCACTTCTACGGCAGCTTGATGATGACGAACCCCGTGACGCACTGGGCTTTAAAATTAACGACGGAGCTCTAGGTCAAGGTCCAGTCCATACCGCTCGTAAAGCAGCGAGTACAACCGGCCCTGGCGAGCATGAGACAGCCTGTCAGCCATGTCCTGCATCATGTCCTTTGCATAAGGCTCTATCGGCAATCCGTCCCAGTGTTTGCTCTTCATGCGCTGCTCAACCTTCTCGGAGTCCAGACCGTGACGCACCTCAAGCTCCGCCATCAAATGCATCACAACCTGTGTCAGAGCTTGTATCTGGCCTTCAGCTCTTAACCAGCGAGATTCAAGAGCTTCGTCAGGCTCTTGCTGCTGCTTTTCATGTTCATCGTTCATAGCTTTGCCCTTCGCTTTGTGAATGTACCGCAAAGCTTAGGGAAGTTGAAACGCTATTGCCCAGAGGCAAAGAAGACTTTTTTTTGGATCACCCGTTAGCCCCATAGATAGAGAGGGTTCCAATGTCCCGAAGAAGCTGGAAGCACTACCAACCCAACAGCCTAAGAGATGCCCTGGAAGGTTGTAAGGATTTCGCTCGGGATCGCCAAAACAAGAGCGTGGAGCGTATTGCCGCTGAAATGGGACTGGCTGACCACTGGGTGCTTTATAAGTGGCTGCAAAACGGGCGCATGCCCACCAGCCTTTTGATTGCTTACGAAAAAACATGCGGCATCAATCTGGTGAGCCGTTGGTTAAGCGCGAGTAGCGGCAAGCTGCTGATTGATATGCCCACTGGGCGTCAGGGGCAGGCCAGAGATATCCAGGCACTGCAAAATCAGCTGCATCAGGTGACCGGGTTGTTAATGGATTTCTATGAAAGCAAGACCAGCGCCGAACGCACGCTGGAAGGTATACACAACGCGATGCAAAGCCTGGCCTGGCATCGCGGCAATGTGCAGCAGCACCGGCAACCCCAGCTTGAGCTTTAAGAGAGCAGACCCATGAGCACAACACGAATCAGCAGCAGCGGCCTGAAAGTGCTGCGCGTACTGAAAGCCCTAAAGGGGCACAGTTTGAGCGGATTAAGTAATAGCGATCTGGCCAAGGCGTTAAATGAAAGCCCAGCCACGATTAACCGTTGTTGCAACACGCTGATCGCCGAAGGTCTGGCCATTCAATTAGAGACGGGGCGCTATGCCCTCAGTGTGGCGGCTTTACAGATCGCACAGGCCCATTCAACTGAAATGGCCCGCGCCAGCCACCGAATTGATGAGCTCACTCAGCGCGTTGCCGCTGGATTCCAATAAAGAGGATTTTTTGATGAGTACGCAGAAGGACGCATTAAACAACGATAACGCAACCATTGTCGGCACCCATGAAGAAAACCATGAGCTGGCATTTGACGTCCAGGCCGTGAACGAGTTGCAAAATCAAGCCGCAGCACTGACAGGCGCACATAGCGATGAGAGAGACCTGGTTAATCAGATTCTCGGGCAAGTCCAAATGGCCAACTCCATCGCTCGTTTTGCCGACGTCGTCAGTTTGACCAAGCTGGCTCATATCAAGGAAACCCGCATGTACAAAGCGTTAGCGGGGAAAAAGGGTCTTGATCCACAGGGCAACGAAATTGCCGACATCGGCACTTTTGACGGATTTTGTCGGGCGCTTGGATTGTCTCGCTCCAAAGTTGATGAAGACCTAACAAACCTAAAGCACTTTGGCGAGGAAGCGCTCAACAACCTAACGGCAATAGGCATCGGTTACCGCGAAATGCGTCAGTTTCGAAAGCTCCCTGATGACCAAAAAGAGGCGCTCATTGAAGTGGCCAAAAGTGGCGACAAAGAGAGTTTTGTGGAGCTGGCTGAGGAAATCATCTGCAAGCATGCCAAAGAAAAAGAAGCGCTGCAGAAGGATCGCGATGACGTTCGTGCTGATTATGACGCGCAAAGTGAGTTGCTCAGCAAGCGAAACGATGAGTTGGATGCCGCCCGTTTTGCACTGGAAAGGGCGGAACGACGACTGCGTGACGCCACACCGGACGAAGCTGAAAAGCAGCTGAAAACCGAGATTAGCGGTGTCGCGGTTGAGATTGAGAGCCTGTTTAAGACTCGTCTGGACGGAGCACTTTCCACGCTACAGGAGCACGCCCAAACCACAGGCCATGATCAGCGGCTTTACATGGCTACGCTGGTTCGTCAAATGGAGCTGGAGTTGCTGGCATTGCGTGAAAAATATGCGTTGCCCGATAGCCTGGATGGCAGCAATCAAGATTGGATGAGCGAGCAAGCGCTGGCTGACGCTGAAGCTGTCGTTCAGCAGCTCAACGGAGAACGGTAATGATGGCTGCCGTGATGACCGAGTATCTGGTTGAGGTCGCCAAGGCCGCGCGATCGGCCGGGCATGGCGGCAAGCAGGCGATTTACCAGCAGGCGTGCCAAGAGCTGAATATCAGCTTGGCGACGCTTCATCGCAAGTTAAATGAGGTGGCCGCCGTGAAAAAGAGCCGCAAACAACGCCGCGATGCGGGACAAAGCGCACTCAGTCGCGAAGAGGCACTCATGATTTCTGGTGTCATGATGGAGTCTCGTCGGGGGAATGATAAGCGACTCATGAGTCTGAGTGATGCTTTGACGGCACTGAGATCCAACAATCTCGTGCGCGCCGAGCATGTCGATGAAGAATCTGGTGAGGTGCGTCTTTTAAGTGAGAGCGCGGTTCATCGGGCATTGCGTCGCTATGGATTGCACCCCGAACAGCTGTCTCAGCCTGACCCTCACACCAGCTTGCGTAGCTTGCATCCGAACCACGTTTGGCAAATCGATGCCAGCCTGTGCGTGCTGTACTACCTGAAGCCTCAGGCGGCCCAAGCCAATGGCTTGCACATTATGGATCAGGGCGAATTCTACAAAAACAAGCCGAAGAATTTGGCTCGGGTGATGGCTGACCGGGTTTGGTCATACGAGATCACAGATCATGCCAGTGGCTGGATTTATGTGGAATACGTGATGGGCGCTGAGAGTGGGCAAAACTTCACGCAAGTGCTGATTAATGCAATGCAAGAGCGCGGCGGTGCGGATGTCCTGCATGGCGTGCCCAAGATTCTTTACATGGACCCTGGCAGCGCCAATACCAGCGCCATGGCGCTGAACCTGTGTAAAAGTCTCGGTATTGAGGCGATTGCTCACGCCCCCGGCAATGCCCGCGCCACCGGGCAGGTGGAAAACGCCCGAAACATTATTGAGAAAAAGTTTGAGGCCGGTCTGCGCTTTCGCCCAGTGGCGGATCTGTCTGAGCTGAATGCCCTGGCCGCACGTTGGCGGGCTGTTTTTAATGCCCAGCAGGTGCATCGACGCCATGGCAAGAGCCGCAGCGCCCAGTGGCTGACGATCCGCGAAGATCAATTGGTTAAGGCACCGAGTGTTGAGGTGTGCCGCGAATTGGCGGTGGCGACTCCTGAGGAGCGCAAGGTGACACCCGGGTTGAAGATCAGTTTTCACGGTGATGAGTACTGCGTGGGTGAAGTGCCTAACGTGCTGGTGGGTCAGAAGCTGCTAGTGACCCGCAACCCCTGGCGGGAGGATGCCGCTCAGGTAGTGATCCGTGGTGACGATGGGCACGAGACTTTCTACCTGGTGCCGCGTGTTGTGAAGGATGAGCTTGGCTTTGATACAACCGCGCCTGTTCTGGGAGAGGGTTACGGCCGCCTGGCGGACACTGGTGCCCAGAAGGCCAAGCAGGCTATCGAGCAGGTGATGACGAGCACGGAAACGCCAGCCCAAGCGGAAGCTGTTCGCAAGTCAAAATCCACCCCCTTGCAGGGTCGATTAGACCCCTATAAGCCGCTGGATGATGCGCGATTGCCTGATTACATGCCGCGCCGAGGCAGAGAGCATCACCTGCAAGCCCCGACTGTTGTGGCCCAACCGTTAACACACTTGCAGGCCGCTAAAGTGTTGCGCAAGCAGCTGGGTGATCACTGGCAGCCAGAGCACTTTGCCTGGCTGCAGAGAAGTTACCCTCAGGGCATTCCTGAAGATCAACTGGCGAAGGTGGCTGAGCAGCTACGCACCCCCCGGCCTGCGTTAAAAGTTGTGGGAGGAAACGACTGATGTTGAAGCTGAAAGCCGCGTTGGCGGCCCTCAATGTAAAACAGACTGAGTTAGCCAGGGTTCTGGAGATCAGTCAGGCCAGCGTGGCTCAGTTAGTTAACCATGACCATTGGCCAAAGACGCTGGAAATCAAAGCGCTAAAAACGCGTATCAGCGACTTTTTAAAAGAAAAGGGTGCTACGGCTGCCACCGTTAGCACCCTGTTTGAAGCCGAGGAACTGCCGGAAACAGTTCCTCAAAACAGCGCTACGAAAAACGCTATGTCCGAGGAGGACGCTCTCATGTTACTACGCAAGCAGCAATTGTCACCAGCAGCAAAGCAGGTTTTTGGGTTGGCTCGCGATCCTTTCTCTGAGGTCCGCAGTGCTGATGAGGTCTTTCTGACCCCTGATTCTCGCTATGTGCGTGAGGCCTTACGCCAAACAGCAAAGCATGGCGGTTTTATGGCTGTGGTTGGCGAGTCAGGCGCGGGCAAGTCGACCTTGCGCCGGGATTTATCCGAATGGATCAGCCAGCAAAACCAGCAGGTCGTGGTCATCGAGCCTTATGTGCTGGGCATGGAAGACAACGATATCAAGGGTAAGACGTTGAAATCTGCTCATATTGCCGAGGCCATTATGGCCAGCGTAGCGCCAGGGCTGAACCCTAAGCGTAGCCCTGAGGCAAGGTTTCGCCAGGTGCATGATGCTCTGCGTGAAAGCCATCGTTCAGGTAACCGCCACCTGCTGGTGATTGAAGAAGCCCATGGTTTGCCCATTCCGACGTTGAAACACCTGAAGCGCTTTTTCGAGCTTGAAGATGGCTTCCAAAAGCTGCTGGGTATCGTGCTGATCGGCCAGTCTGAACTGGCTCAAAAGCTGGATGAGCGTAACCCCAGTGTGCGCGAGGTGGTTCAACGTTGTGAGGTGGTGCAGCTGCTGCCGCTGGATAATGAGCTGGAGCAATATCTGCAGCACCGATTCAACCTCGCAGGCAAGGCATTGAATGATCTGATTGATCCAAGCGGTATTGAGGCGCTCAGGACCAAGCTGACCGGTGGAGGCAGTTATTCCGTCTTATATCCGCTGGCGATCCATAACGTGCTGACTGCCGCCATGAATGAAGCGGCAGAGCTCGGGGTGCCGATGTTAAGCGATGAATTGATTTTGGGGGTATGACATGGGACAGGCCAAAAACATGAGCACTGAAGGCAAGCAGCTGATCGATCAGCTCCAGCACGCTCAGGATACGGCTCGCGAGCTCATTCAGCATGGGTTAATGCCAAGCGAGATTGTTGTGAGCGCAGGTTCCACCGTAATTGAGCTGTCGCAAAGCCGTCAAAATCGGCGCTTGGGCGGCGTTCAGGTCGGGCAGATTTGCGGCCCTTCAGGGCGCTTCACCCGTTTTATCGCAACCTTTGGAGAGGTTCGGGTCGTCTGGGTTCAGCCATGGGAGCAATCAGTATGAATGATATGCAAATTGAAGATATTTCAGTTGGCCCTATCACTATTGTTGCTTGCCGAATGCCTGATGGTCGCGATGGCTGGGTGTTACCCGGGGGCGGCTTCACTGGGCGGCACCGGGAGGCTTTTAATGCTGCGCGTTCATTAGCGCATATGGTTGATGGGCATGAGCGATCATTGCCCGAGTCATTCAAACGCGTGGACGGCATCTATGCTCGCCGCCAAGGAAGTTGATATGCGCTCAGCATACACAATCGAAGATGTGCAGGTGACCAGTGAGTTACTGAAAGCTCTGCTGCGGCGACTGGATCATGCTGTGCGTGCCCATGATCTTGGTGAGGCTCAGCGAGCACTACAGGCCATTGAGGATCGATCTGTAGAAACTCAGCACATCATTACGTCGATGCGAAGTTAATTTATGCGGCCTCCTAGGGAGGCCGTTTCTCACTGGAGGTTGTGATGAACAATATCCCAGAAGGTTACCAGCAAGATGCACAGGGTCGGCTGGTACCTAAAAAACTGATCAAGCCCATCGATCTGGCTCGTGATGAGCTCGTGATGGAGATGATGGGGCGAGCCCTCAAACTGCACGACCAGATAAGTCAGTTCAAGGCTGCAGCATTTGGCGATATTGAGGCATTTGTTGAGATGAGTGCCGAAGCCTATGGCGTCAAGATGGGCGGTCGTAAAGGCAATCTGTCGCTCTTGAGTTTTGACGGCAAGTACAAAGTGGTGCGCGCCATACAAGAAAGCATTCAGTTTGATGAGCGTTTGCAAGCGGCTAAAACCTTGATTGACGAATGCTTGAGAGATTGGAGTGAGGGCGCAAAGCCGGAGCTTCTGACGTTAATAGATGATGCATTTCGGGTCGATCAGCAGGGCGATATACGAACCGCTCGGGTGCTGGCTCTGAGGCGCATGGATATCGAAGATGAGCGCTGGCAGCGTGCAATGCAAGCAATCGGAGATGCATGCCAGGTTGTCGGCAGCAAGTCGTATGTCCGCTTCTATGAACGGGTCGGCAATTCTGATCAGTTCAAGCCTATTCCTCTAGATATCGCTGGAGTGTGAGATGGATCAGAAAATCCAAACGAGGCGGCCACTTCAAAAGAGGAAAGACAACCATGCCTAACAATCGCTTAAAGCTCATCAAGATTATTCACGTTGCCCGGCGTGAGCTAGGCATGGATCGTGATACGTATATGCAGATGGTGCGCGGCTTACAGGGATTGGATGCAGTGCAATCGACATCTGAGCTTTCAGTTCCAAATCTGAATAGGGTTTTGGATGCCCTTAAAAAGCGTGGCTTCAAGGTTGTTCCAAGCCCAAAAACACGGGGAAAACCACACAATTTTGAAAGCAGAAGCATGCCAGACATGATCACGAAAATAGAAGCTTTGCTGGCAGATATGGCGCTGCCCTGGTCATATGCTGACGCGATCGCCCAGCAAATGTTTGGCATAGAGCGGTGCTCTTGGGTCCGGCAAGAAAAACAGCTGAAAGCGATCATTGCTGCTCTGTATAACAGGCAGCGAAAGCTCTCTAGTCAGAAGGAGAAGTGAAATGAAATCAGCAATGGCTGAGCTGCGCCACGAGCTACTGATCGATGTCGCCGGACACGTAGCCGACGTGATGCGCGACCATAAAGTTGATGAAGATCTAGCTGAACAGGTGGGATATGCTGTTGCTGATCGACTCGCTGCAAACTGGGGCGGCCAAACAATCAGCTTCCCAAAAGACTCTGCTTTTAAACTCGCAAAACGGGACAGAATGATTTATGCCGAGTGGGGCCAGCTATCGCCACCTCAGCTAGCCCGTAAATACAACCTAACCGTCCAAGCAATCTACAGCATTTTGAGGCGCGCAAAGAAAGCAGCGATCAGCGAGCGTCAAGATGATATGTTTGGATTTGATGATCGCTAACTTGAAACGCTCTTTCAGTTTCTGTCCCATGGTTTCTCATGTAATCCCGCACTGTCCCGCATTTATCGCACCACTCCTGGTATATTTATCTCAACCAACCTCAAGATCCCGGTTACGGGCAATTTCGTGTCCCACCCATTCAGCAAACAACCGAACCAAATTCAAATCACTGCCATCAAAGGCCTCAACAGGATCGGGGCTAGAAAAATTGATCGTGCCGTAACGCTCACCATCAACCTCAATCGGGCAGCCAATATAAGCTTCCAGACCAAAATTCAAATAACAAGGATGATATTGAATACGGCTATGGGCCACATGATAAAATCCTGTCGGGCCATCCGCATCCAAGGTATGGACACAATAGGTATTCTCCAGCTCAAAAGCCGCCCCTTCCGGTACCGCATCTTCCGGGTGGTAAACCGCCTCAACAACGTAATTTTGTCCTTCTATACAAGAGACGATGCCCATCAGCATGCCAAAATGCTCGCATCCTAACTTGAGAAGTTCATAGATTCGGCGCTCATATTCCAACATTCTTGAAGAGGTAATCGAATGTAAGCGACTCATCGTCTGCTCAGAACGAACTCGTTTGCTGACATCACGAATAATGGCAAAAAAGTAAACTTCACTGAGGGATTCATCACGAATAGGCCCACCGATGGTTTCACCATAAAAAATATGACCATCCATCGATTGGTAACGCACGATATAGGGATCTGAGATTTGATTGACACTCGGATTAAATGTGTTCTGCCCCCGCGCTTCAAAATCTTTCTCATCTGCATAAAAGACTTTCGTTGGCAACCCCACCACATCAGCTTGACGACAACCAAAAAGCTTTTCCGCTGCTGTATTCATCATAACAATACAGCGCTTTGAGTCTGCGATCACAACGGCTTCTTCCATAGATTCAAAGACTTGGAGCACAATTGAAACCGCTTGAGAAGATAACCCGCTAGACGCCAGTGACGTGATTTCCATCTAAAACATCCTTATTACAGCACCAAAGATTGAGTACTTTATCAGCGCTATCCAATGATCAGCGCTATCCAACACCCCACCTTCAGTGGCATTCAGAGCGTATTGAGAGCACGCGATTCAGGACTTTTCTTTTATTGACACAAGCCCTCCTGAACACAACAAGCCCCCCCTGAACCAAAAGCCCTTCATGAGCCCAAAGCCCTTCATCAGTATAATGAACCTGAATCCCCCTTCCATCCAACTGGGCTCAAGTCGATCACTCAGCTATATCCGACTTAACCCGAGCCACCGCATTTAACCAGCCGTCATACAGGCGCTGGCGAGTATCATCATCCAGCTGGGGTGAGAAAGAGCAGTCTTTTTGCCATAAAGCGGCAATGTCATCCAGGCTGTCATACCAGCCCAATTGCAATCCAGCCACATAAGCGGCACCGAGCGCAGTCGTTTCCAAAAGCGTCGGCCGGTCCACCTGAACATTCAAAATATCGGCAAGAAACTGCATCACCCAGTTGTTACTGACCATACCCCCATCAACACGGAGTGTCTGGGCTTCACAACCGACATCCTGATTCATACAGGTTTGTAAATCTCGGGTTTGATAACACACTGACTGCAACCCTGCTGCCACGATCTCCGCAATCCCCGTGTCTCGCGTCAGCCCAAAAATCGCGCCCCGTGCTTGAGGGTCCCAATGTGGCGCACCAAGCCCTGTAAAGGCGGGCACTAAATAAACGCCATGTCCCGCCGTTGTTTGCCGTGCTAAAGATTCTGTCTCTTCAGCATTAGAGAACAGACGCAATCCATCGCGGAGCCATTGAATCGCCGCCCCGGCGATGAAGATGCTGCCCTCCATGGCATAAGTCACCTCGCCTTTGAGCCGATATCCGACCGTCGTTAACAGCTTGTGCTCAGAAGACTGTGCCGATGACCCCGTATTCATGATCATAAAACAGCCCGTCCCATAAGTGCTTTTCACCATCCCGGGCTCAAAGCACGTCTGGCCAATGAGGGCCGCTTGCTGATCACCCGCCACCCCTGCGATAGGTAACGATAGGCCCAGCCAATCCGGATCAGTCTGACCAAAATCATCGGCACAATCTTTAACCTCTGGCAGCATCTCGCGAGGAATATCAAACAGCGCCAAAAGATCGTCATCCCAGCATTGATCATGAATATTAAATAAGCATGTCCGTGATGCATTGGTCGCGTCCGTCACATGTGATCGACCGGCGGTTAACTTCCAAATTAAATAAGTATCAACCGTCCCAAATAACAAATCCCCTCGAACGGCCCGGTCTCGTGCACCCGCCACATGATCTAAGATCCAGCCCAGCTTGGTGGCAGAAAAGTAAGGATCAATCAGCAGCCCCGTTTTCTCTTGGATCAACCCAGTATGACCAGCGTCTCTTAGCGTTTGGCACTGCTCACTGGTCCGTCGATCCTGCCAGACAATGGCATTATAAAGAGGCGTACCGGTATGACGATCCCATACCAGGGTCGTTTCGCGCTGATTGGTAATCCCAATCCCGACAATGGCTTGAGCGTCAATCCCCTCAGAGGCCAATACATCTCGTGCTGTGTGTAACGTCGATTGCCAAAGATCGTCAGGGTCATGTTCCACCCAACCATTTTGCGGAAAATGCTGGGGGAACTCCTGTTGAGCAAAAGCAACGCGATCACCTTGAGCATCAAATAAAATAGCGCGAGAACTTGTCGTGCCCTGATCAATCGCCAGAATTAACGGAGTCATGCAGATATCCTTATGTCAGCAGCCTATAAAAGACAGTTTATGACAACAACGTAACCGCAGCGTATCACCGCAACGGATGACCAGGAGCCTCCAACTCATCAGCTCAATACCGGTTAGCTTGCCGTGCCCAATGCCTAGACACAAGTCAACGAAAGCCGTTGAGACTTCAACATCAGCGGGAATAGGGATGCTGAACAACGTCAATTCCGGCATGCTATGGTCATGCGGGCATGAAGCAAAATACGTGAGGCAAATCACCGCCAAGCAGATTATCGGTTATCCAGAACTATCGGTTATCCAGAACTATCGGTTATCCATAAGGAGTGCTTTCGATATGGGCTTACCGCTCTACGATTTATGGATCATTGGCGGCGGTATTAATGGTACGGGCATTGCTTGCGATGCCGCCGGGCGGGGGTTAAAAACAGGCTTATGCGAACAGGCCGATCTGGCCAGTGCCACGTCATCAGCATCGAGCAAATTAATTCATGGCGGTTTACGCTACTTGGAGTACTACGAATTCCGACTAGTCAGGGAAGCGCTTCACGAACGTGAAGTCTTGATGAAAAAAGCGCCCCACATCGTCTGGCCGATGCGTTTTATTCTACCTTATCGCCCACACTTGCGGCCGAGCTGGATGCTACGAACAGGTCTCTTTTTGTATGATCATTTAAGCCATCGAGATAGCCTGCCGAATACCAAAACGCTCAAATTTCATGCAGTCGACGTCAACAAAAGCGCTACGGCTGACAACACAAGCCCACTCACGCCAGAGTCACCACTCTTACCCTCAATCACCCATGGTTTTGAATACTCAGATTGCTGGGTTGATGACGCCCGCTTGGTCATTCTTAATGCCCTTCAAGCACAGCAAGCAGGCGCTGATATTTATGTACGCACTCGCTGTGACCATGCCGAAGTTGATCAAGAGGGCTATTGGTTATTAACTCTAAGCGATCAAACCACCGGCCAGCAGTGGCAGTGTCGCAGTCGAGCACTGGTCAATGCCGCGGGCCCTTGGGTTGAGTCTTTCATTCGCCAGCAAATCCATCAGAAACCCCACTATGGCATTCGGATGATCAAGGGAAGTCACTTGATTACACGGCGGCTGAATACGGATGACCGCGCTTATATTTTACAGAACCAAGATAAACGCATTGTCTTTGTGCTCCCCTATCAAAAAGACTTCAGTCTGATTGGTACCACCGACCAGCCCTATCATGGCAATCCCGCTGAGGCCAAAATCAGTGATACCGAAATTCAATACTTGTTGGATGTCATCAAAGATTATTTCAAACAACCCCTCACCCATGATGATATTGTCACCACTTTCGCGGGTGTCAGACCTCTATGTGATGATGAGTCCGATAACCCTTCGGCCATGACACGCGACTATACCCTAGACCTGAGTACCGATGCGGGGGCCCCGCTACTGTCCATTTTTGGTGGAAAAATCACCACTTACCGAAAGCTCGCAGAAACCGCATTGAAGATGCTCACGCCTTATTTCCCGAAGATGGCACCCGCCTGGACAGCCACAGCGCCTCTACCGGGAGGAGATATCGACAATCGTGAAACTTATGCGCAATGGTTACAACAACGCTACCCCTTTCTGACAGCAGCGTTGGCCGAACGTTATGCCAGTAGCTATGGCCGCCTATGTGAACGTTTTCTTGCAGATAAAACCCATTGGGCGGCCATGGGAGAGGATTTCGGCGCAGGATTGACCGAGGCCGAAGTTCATTACCTCATCAAATACGAATGGGCTCGGACCATTGAAGACATTCTGTGGCGAAGAAGCAAACTTCAGTTACAACTGCCCAAGTCACAAACCATGCGCTTACAAGAATTTATTAAAACATTAATTCAAGAGCAATAAGGCCATTTCATATGCCTAAAAAAACAATGACACACCGAAATATGCGCCCATCTTAATATAAATGAAAAAATTATCTACAGTCCAGAAATGCCAACCGATTGCATCTAACTTAATTTTCAATCTTTTAATATTTAAATCATATACTATAATATCGTTATGCGATGTTGGCTAAAATTAAAGGACCATTAGATAATGCTAAATTATTTCAGCAACCTGACAGTGAAGGCGAAGCTTGCCATAGGCTTTAGTAGCCTAATTCTTTTAACTATTGTGATCACAGTAGTCGGGCTAAGTAACCTTCAAAATGCTCAAGAAAGATTCACTAAGGTCGAGCATGCAAAAGAACTTGAGACGTTACTTTATGCCGCCCAGGTTCGCCGTATACTCTATGTTGAAACCCCTTCTGATGAAAATGAGCAGGCTCTCAATAAAGCTGCAAACACCATTGACCAGCAGCTCAAACAAGAGAAAACACTATACAAGGATCCGGTCGACTTAGGCTTTATCAAAAAAGCTAGCGACCATATGGCTCAATACCTTACGACTCTTCAAGAATTCACCGCAAAAATCGAAATGGCCGAAGACATTGCGGCAAACTGGCGAGAAGACCTGCGTCGTATGGATGAGCCGGTGAATAGCGTCATTGAGATGGCAGCGGGCCGTAATGATACACAAGAACTGATTGCCGCAGCGAACCTAAGATTTTCTCACGAAAAACTACGTCAGGAAGCCAACTCACTGATCAGGCAGGATGACAGCCAAAATATAGGCACATCACAATCACAAGACCGTTTTCAAAACGCCATTAATGCATTACCAACACAAGGGGCTTATCAGCAGACTCAAACATTATTAAATGATGGGTTGCGTCAATATAAAGTCACGGCCAAACAGTATCGTCAGATCAAAACCCAAGCTCAAACACTTAGAACCCAGCTTGGTCAATTGGGAAGCAATATTGAACAAAACATCAAAGCATTAGTCGCTAAACAACTAAAGAAAAGCGACAGCGAAGCCGAGCAGACCCAAGTTACGTTGTTGAGTATCAGTCTTGCGGCATTAGCCATTGGGCTTGGTGCCACAATACTGATCACCCGTATGATTGCCCCACCGTTGGCGAGTGCGGTTGAGATGGCCCAAAATATTGCTCAGGGCGACCTCACACAACGTATTGAGAGCCAGCGCCAGGATGAGATCGGTCTTCTGATCCGTGCGATAAGCCATATGCAAGCCAAGTTACGTGAAGTCCTCGGCGAGGTTGAGCATTCAACGACTCAGCTGGCTTCAACATCAACCCAGTTGTCAGCATCAGCCACACAAAACAGTCATGGCACCCAAGCCCAGCAAGAAGAGACAGATCAAGTCGCGACAGCGATGAACGAAATGACCGCCACTGTGGCAGAAGTCGCCCAACATGCAGAAGAAGCAGCGGCAGCGGCGACAACCGCAGATGACTTGACTCAGAATGGCATTAAGGCAATCACAGATTCTGCCACATTGATTAACAACCTCTCAGACTCAGTCAGCCAATCAGCCTCAATGATTGAAGAGCTCAAAGCAGCCAGTGACAACATTGGCAAAGTACTGGAAGTGATTAATGATGTCGCAGAACAAACCAATCTATTAGCGTTAAATGCGGCAATCGAGGCAGCCAGAGCCGGGGAAGCCGGGCGTGGGTTTGCTGTCGTCGCCGATGAAGTCCGCAACCTCGCGCGTAGAACCCAAGATTCAACAGGTGAAATAGGCGGTCTCATTACACGCTTGCAAGATTACACTCACCAATCCGCAGAAATGATGGATAACAGCCGAAGTATGGCGAAAGAGAATGCCGATAATGCAGAACAAGCCGTTCAGATGCTTCGCCAAATCGGTGATGCTGTTGCTCATATCCAACAAATGAACCAACAAATTGCAACAGCGGCACAAGAACAAAGCAGCGTCTCGGAAGATATTAATCAGCGCGTCACGCGAGTGAGTGAGATTTCGGCACAAAATGCCGCCGCATCTCAAGAAACAGCAAGCGCTACCGAAATGCTGGCCCAATTAGGGAACACGCTAAAAGCCACGCTTCAGCGTTTTAAATTATAAAAGCAGTCGTTTTAAGTTCAGCATGCTATAAAACTTCATCGATTATAAGTGCTCAAGGCCGCTCTTTTAAGGGCGGCCTTGCTGTTTATGACATTTCCAGCATGTTGGCCACAGGACATCGACTTAAAATATCAACCAGAATACAATCAATAAAACTAATAAAGAAAAAATAGATATATATTCCTCCCTCACACAAGTCAAAATAATCCTGTCCAACCCTCACCGCCTCATAATAAAAGCGACTCGATCAGCGACGTCGTAGACACAATCGACAATCCTTATAAAAATAAGATAAAACGCATATATCGACATAAGCTTTAAAGCTCTTTTAAAAACTCTCATCGAGCAAGGCCAACTCAAGCATACACGGGGATATCAGCCAAGCAATCTGACGGGTCAGCAATCAAGTCTTGATAGCGCCCTGGTTGCGGTTCACGCGTTTGAGCAATTTGCGAAATGAAGCGCACGCCAAATGGTCTTCAGCGGGGCAATCAGCCACATGCGCTAAAGTCTTTTGAATCAGCGTCAAATGTTTAATGGTATCCCCTACCTCTTGGGCCTTTTGCCGCATCTTTTCGCGGTCAATCGATACACTCCCCTGCGGCCCCAGCATCTCTCGAATGTCATCAAGCGAAAACCCCGCATGACGCCCCAGGGCAATCAACGATAAGGTTTGCAATACGGAGTCGGCATATTGACGTCTTAGTCCATGGCGCCCCAGCGGGGAAATCAATCCCTGTGCTTCGTAATAACGTAAAGCAGAAGTCTTAAATCCACTTAATGCGGCTACCTCGCCGATATCCAATACTTTCATCACTGTCCCCTATCAGGCCCCACATTTTTCAGCCCTTAACGCACATCGCTCTCAGTTTCTACTGACTGCTGAGCCCATAAAATAAGGCATTGACTTAAAGTTAACTTTAAGTTGTAACCTTAGCAAGTGCTATCTAAAACAGTGATTCAACAGCAGTGATTTAACAACCGTCATTCAACAACAGTAACAACCAGAAGGTGATACCAATGAATGAGGCCACAATAACGAAGATGTTGCTAAAGGGGACAGCACTCGATTTAGCCACAGGAGGGCACATCATCTTGATCGGCCTAGGGGCCACCCTGAACGTAAGGAAGTCGATCCAGCTCACCGCTGGCTACGTGAACGGATCTCCGGCATTATCGCCTCGCCACCATAAATCGTCTCGCGGTCAGACATCGTCTCGACTTTTCAGCGTAGCAGTCAACGCGAGACAGCAGGCCAGAGTACCGTGACCTCTAAGCCATGAGGCTGGCGATTACTCAACTGTAATTCTGCTTGTTGTAACGTCACCAGCTCATGAACAATAGAAAGGCCCAGCCCACTACCCGTAATACTTTGATCAGATGCCCGGCGAAAGCGCTCCGTCATATGCGCCATCAAATGCTCGGGAATACCCGGGCCAGAATCCTGTACGCATAGAAAAGGATGGCCTGCCCGACACCCGAGCATCACTTCAATCTCCCCACCCTCAGGGGTATAACGCAGCGCATTATCGACCAGATTCCGGAATAAAATCCCCACCTCAGTGGCATCAGCTCGAACATTCAATGCCATGAGACCGGTCAAGCTCAATCGCTGATGGCGTTGATGTGCTTGCGTATAGAGATCAGCCATCAACTCAATCACGATGGGATATACATCGATCGACGTTTTGGGTGTAACACGCCCTCCACGATCCAGCCGTACCAGAGTCAACAACTGCTCGACAACACGCTGCAAGCGTTCAACACCGGTATAAGCCTTATGTAATGAGGCCTGCTCACCAGCCAAGGCATTATCTAAATGAATGCGAATTGCGGCCAACGGAGTGCGCATTTCATGGGCAGCATCAGCGCTAAAGCGGCGCTCACGTTCTAGCGTTTTATCCAAACGATCAATAAAACCATTCAAGGACTGTTGTAGCCCTTCAATCTCTCGTGGGACAGGCTCATCAAGTCGGCTTAAATCCTGGGCATCGCGCCCCTGGACTTGCTGAGATAACTGGTTGATGGGCGCCAATCCACGACGGATAATACGGTTCAAGCTCCATAACAGCACAGGCAACAACAATAGCATGGGCAATAAATTATTCAGTGTAATACGCTGAACGATCGCATCATGAAAGCTACGCCTAAGCCCTAAACTGATCCACAGACCACTGTGTTGATCTTGCATACTGAAAACACGCCAGCGATAGCCGTTGTAGTCCGCCCAGCGGTAGCCTGTTTCGCTTGGGGCTGGAAAAGCACCATGATCCTGCCACGGCCCCCCCATCAAATACGGCTGGCCATTTGGACGCCAGAACCCGACAACTAAACGCCGTTCTTCTTCGTGATAACGCTGATCACGACTCAACGGCTGCGTTTGGGCATGAGCACCTGACTGAGGATAAAATCCCGCCGGATGACCGGGCAAATTCAGATGTGTGGCTAAAGCTGTTAATGCTTCAGCAGTCGGTTCAGAGGAAAGCTGGCTGGCCACAATCCGCGCATGCAAGCTCAGCTGCGTATCTAGAATTTCTTCCATCTCATGATCGGTAATCAGATAAGCCGCTAGAACGGCGACCGCGCCTGCAACCGCCAGCACCGCCATCAGCGCCTTTAATAAATAACGTCGTACCGATGTTATCGGGCGTTCAGATTGTCGCCGCTCTGAGCGTTTCCACAGTAATCCCCACCTCATCCGGCAGCACCACTATCCAAGCGATAGCCCACACCTCTGACGGTGGCAATCAAACCTTTAGTCAGTTTTTTACGCAAATGGTGAATATGAACTTCCACCGTATTCGACTCCACTTCTTGATCCCAGCCGTATAACAAGCTCTCCAGACGTGGGCGTGATAACACCTTATCGGCATGGCGCGCCAACTCTAAGAGCAGCGTATACTCACGGCGGGCCAAGGCCACATTGTGCCCTGCCCAGCACACACTGTGCTGGGCTTCGTCAATGGTCAACTGCCCGATCGTCAACAGCTGCGAAGCACGCCCTTCGGCACGCCGCATCACCACCCGCAACCGTGCCAGTAACTCCTGTAAATCAAAGGGCTTGAGCACATAATCATCCGCCCCCGCATCGAGCCCACGAATACGATCTTCAACCGCATCTCGGGCGGTCAGAATTAACACCGGCAAGGCCGTGTAGCGACGAATACCCGCCAAAACATCCAGACCATCAATATCCGGTAAGCCCAAATCCAGCACGACAACACTGAACTCATCATTGCGGACAGCCAACAGCCCCGCTTGCCCACGGGTCAACCAATCAACGGTGTATCCCTCACGCTCCATGGCAATTTTAATGCCATCGCCTAATAACGGATCATCTTCGATTAATAACGCACGCATGCTCGCACCTCTCTCGTTCAAGCGCAGCATGTCAAAGCATGCTTAAGATAAACTTAAGCTTTTAAAACCCGCTTTTAAAACAGGCCGACAAGTCCAGTAGACAAAACATTGATCTAACCGCATAGACTGACATTACTCTTGTGCCCTTCCGGCCATGCCCTCTTGCCTAACCCGGCCCTCTAACCTTGATTACGATCTTGAGGTATGGCAGCCACAATACGGTCGGCGAGGCGCGCAAAAGGTAAACTTTGTAGCCACACCGTTCCTGGGCCTTCCAAGGTGGTGACAAAGAGCCCTTCTCCACCAAAGAGTGCGTTACGGAACCCGCCAATGAACTTCACCGAATAATCCACTGAAGGCGTTAAAGCCACTAGCGCCCCAGTATCGACACGTAACGTTTGCCCGGGTAATAAATCTTTACGCACAATCGTGCCGCCAGCATGAACAAAAGCCAGGCCATCTCCAGACAAGCGTTGAAGGATAAAACCTTCACCACCAAAGATACCCGCGCCCAGTTTCTTCGAGAAGGCGACATCAATTTCAATGCCTGAGGCGGCACATAAAAACGCATCTTTTTGACACAACACCTGTCCGCCCAACTGGGCTAAATCAAGTGGCACCACCTTCCCCGGATAAGGGGCAGCAAAGGCCACATGAGCTTTACCTTCACCTTCATGCAAAAAGGTCGTAATAAAAAAACTCTCGCCGGTCAGCATGCGTTTAAAACCAGAGAAAAGCCCACCACCAGTGCCCGTTTGCATCGCAATGCCGTCAGACATATACATCATGGCCCCGGCTTCGGCTCGAACGCCTTCCCCCGGATCAAGCTCAATCTCAACCAACTGCATCTCTGCGCCATGAATCTCAAAATCAATCACATCAGCCATACTGCCTCCTTTCCATTGAAAATCACTGCCCATATATCGGTCGATCCAACTGTCGATCCCATATTAGCGCTAAAACGATCAATCACGGCGAGTGTCTTTATAGGTCAACAGGATCACGCAAGCACTCCAGACCGTCTAGATCCAGGCAAGTATAGGTAAAGGAAGGGCGCCCAATCTGGCCATAAGCAAATGTCTCACTCAACACATGCTTCTCTACCATATACTTTAAATATTTGCGCACCGAAACCCGAGACATCCCCGTCATACGGGCAATATCCTCGGTGGAAAAAGTACTGCCATTAACTCGGTTAATGGCATCAATCACCTGTACAAGACTGGGATGTGTGAGTCCTTTAGGTAGCCCAAAAGGACGCCCGACCTCCGTTTTTGATGCACGAAAGACCGTATCCAGCGTTGACTGATCAAACGACTCGCGCGCTTGGCGTAAGGTCACACGCTGACGCTGTGCATTCAATAACGCCTCCCGGAAGCGCTTAAACTCAAACGGTTTAACTAAATAATCGGTCACTCCCAAGCGGCGAGCTTCTCGCACCGTTTCCGACTCAGAAGCCGCAGTAATCAAAATCACCTCAGGCACATCGTCCCGCTCACGCAATAAACGAACCAACTCCAAGCCATTGCGCGCCCCCAGATACACATCCAATAACACAATATCCACGGGTTCACGCTCAACCACCACACGGGCCGTTGTCAGGTCACTACATCGAGCCACTAGCGTCATGGCTTCAACCCGAGCGAGATATTCCACATTGAGCTTCATGACCATTGGATCATCTTCGACAATCATGACCCGCATATCAGTGCTCATTGGCATCATACTCACTCCAGTAGGGATACATAATTTCAATCAAAGTGCCCTGACCAGGTGTTGAATACACACTGATATCACCGCCGACATCATCCAGCCGGGCTTTCACCATAGACAACCCAAGACCTCGGCCTTCCCCTTTGGCCGACACGCCTTTAGCCAACACATGAGGCAACAAATCTGGGTCAATCCCTGGCCCATTATCCTGACACTGCAACCATAAGGCATCATCTTCTCGGGCTAACGTCATCACCAAATGAGGTGAAGGCTGGTCCAGTAATGCCTCAAATGCATTTTCAATGATATTGCCCACCACCGTGACCAAGTCATGGACAGCACGAGGGCTTGATGAAGCGGGAATCTGACTTTCAACTTGAAGATCAAACTGTACACCACGCTCACGCGCCTCACTTTGCTTACCTAGCAGAAACCCTATCAGCACGGGCTCATGCAATTGAGTCGCTAACATTTCAGAAGGGGCCAAACGGGCATCTTGCACGCTCTGCAAATAATCATTCAGCGTCGCATAATCTTGTAGATGTAACAGCCCTTGGATGACATGTAGCTTATTTTTAAACTCATGTGTAGAGGCGCGTAAGGCTTCTGCATACCGATGTACGCCCGTCAGCTCTTCAGCCAATAGATGCACAGCATCTTTATCACGAAAAGTGAATAATGCCCCTAGCGTTTCATCATGCCAGAGTACCGATTGATAACTCACCAGCAGCGTCACCCCATCCAGCGTCACCGTTTGATAGGCAAAAGCACCATCATCACGGGCCTGAGCGCCAGCTTCAGACTGTAAACGAGGGCGTTTAAACTCAGGAAAGCGCTGAAATAACCATTCACCAGGCTCGGGTAACGGCCGACTTAACCTTGACAACAATTGACGTCCCGCTGGATTAAGCATCGTCAAGCGGCCTTCAGCATCAACCGCTAACACCCCCTCCTGAATCGCATCCAACATGGCCTGACGCTGCTGTACCAGATAGGCAATATCTTGCGGCTCCATATTCAATAATTGACGCTTGACCGTTCGCGCAAACCACATCGCGACAATAGCGCCCACCACACCAATCAACATAAGCGTCAGAACAAGCTGCGTACGATGTCGATCCCACAAGGGAGTCAGCCGGTTCATCGTCACCCCTACCGACACCGCACCAATAATGTTTTGAGCTTGATCCTTCACTGGGGCAAAACCTCGGAGACTCACACCTAAAGTCCCTGCTGCTCGTGATGTATACACCGACCCCGCCAGTGCAGCGGCTTCATCATCACCTTGAAAATGATGACCAATTTTATCGGGGTCTGGGTGGGTTAAGCGTTGAGATGCCGGCGTCATCAGTACAATAAAGTCCATGCCCGCCTGCTGACGCAGCGCCTCAATAGCGGCTTGTAGCGCGGGATCAGACCGCACGGAACCTGATGGCTGATGGTTTAGCGCTTGTACAACATCAGGCCGCTGCGCAACGGATAACGCAAGATTCTCAACCCGACGAGATTGAGCTTGCTCAAGGCTGGTCACTAACTGCTGGTTAAACAACGTAAAGGCCGCGACCAATGTCATCGCAATCAACACGATACAGACCCAAGCGATCAAGAGACTCAGCGGCCAGCGTGATCGAATGTGTTGTTGTGCTTGCTTAGTCAAGAGATCATCAACCCCATTGCTTATCAACCCGCTACGGATCAACCCTCGATGGATAGATCAACCCCACGACCCACTGATCATGTCATGAAGCATTCAATCGAAAGCCGCCACTTTAACGACATTTATTTTCAAATGCCTTTATTTTAAAACCATTCATCATGAAAGGCCTTTATCCAACAAAACTTTTATCTGACAAGGTTTTTATCTTCCAAAAGATTTCATATCCAAACCTTGTTCTCAAATACCCTTTGATCGGCAAGGCCCCTAGACAACACACGAATGCGCCAATGCATTCGACCTTGGTGGCATTTTTTCAAGCCACAAATTATGCAGCCAACGACCCATCGGCTTTGTTTAATTACGAAATGTTTTTTTAATTACCCAAAGATTGGCCTTCCGCCGTAAACCCGTATTCTCGCCGAAACCTTGCACATTCTGCGCTCATCAGAAGCGAAAATCATAACACGCAAGGCCAAGCCAGAGCCGTCGAGCAGCCAGTGCCGTCGAGCAAAGGGTTAAACGATTTGGAGTGATGCCATGAACCACACAATCAACAGTGCCGGGCCTGCTAGCAACAAAGCAGCGACCAGCAGTGCCGCACATTCTCAGGTCAGTCAGCTGCACATTTTTGGAATGCCGTTGCATCTTTTTAGCCTCATCGCCTTAGTGATGGTGGTTGCGATTTACCTTGATGTACTGCCTAAAGGGATGATTGGCGCTTTCTTGGTGATCATGGTACTGGGTGAACTGTTCGGATTTATCGGCGATCGCCTACCCATCATCAAAAGTTACCTGGGCGGCGGCGCTATTCTGGCCATTTTCGGTGCAGCCACACTGGTCTATATCGGCGCGCTTCCCGCTCATATCAGTGACAATGTCACCAGCTTCATGAGAGGGGGTGGCTTTCTCAACTTTTATATTGCCGCACTGATCACCGGCAGCATATTAGGTATGGATTCTAAGATCCTAGTCAAAGTGGGAACCCGCTTTGCGTTACCACTACTGGCCGCCGTACTCTTTGCCTGTTTATTTGCGGTGGCCATGGGGCAATTACTGGGCTTCTCAGTGCAAGATGCCGTTGTTGTGATCACCTTACCGATTATGGGGGGCGGAATGGGTGCGGGTGCCGTGCCTATGAGCCAAATTTATGAGCAACTGCTGGGACAACCCGCCAGCTACTATATTTCAATTCTTGTGCCGGCCCTTGCCTTAGGCAATGTATTCGCCATTATCATCGCCGGTTTGCTGGATGGGTTAGCCAAACGAGTGCCAGGGCTCTCTGGTGGTGGCCAGATGATGCCCGGTGTAGAAATCACCGAAAGCAACACCCCTGTCGATATCAACAAACTCGGCATCGGCCTCGTCATTGCATTAACCTTTTTCACCGGAGGTAGTATCTTAGGGGCTTTTATCCCCCTGCATCCCTACGCACTGATGATCATTCTGGTCGCCACCGTCAAAATCTCCAATCTGATGCCAGAGTTCGCCACTGATTCAGCCTCACACTGGTTTAAATTTGTCGCCAAAAACTGGACCTTCGCCCTCCTGTTTGGCATTGGTATCGCCTACACCGACCTGGGCCAAGTCATTGACGCTATCTCCATCACCTATGTGCTGATTGTCTTCGCCGTTGTTGCAGGCGCTGCTTTTGGCGCGGGTTTACTCGGCAAAATGGTCGGTTTTTATCCGGTCGAATCCGCTATCACTGCTGGCTTATGTATGGCCAATATGGGCGGCACCGGCGATGTCGCCGTTCTATCTGCAGCCAAACGGATGCAACTGATGCCCTTTGCACAGATTTCATCACGCCTAGGCGGCGCACTGATTCTACTGATCTCCAGCTTGATGGTGCCGCTGTTGTTTACCTAAATCCGTTGTGTTTACCAAAATCCGTTGTGTTTACCAAAATCTGCTGTTGACCTAAATCGATACTGAACAAGGCTGCATCCATCCCCCCAAGCAATAAAGCGGCCCGTCATAGATGACTCATGACGGGCCGTTTTAACATGTCGACATCAACTGGCGTCATATGATGCTCATGGGCGCTCGCGAGAGGCTTTATGTCACTTAAAAAGTTCATTTCAACTTAAAACTTGTAGCCAATACGTATTCTGCGCCGCTGGCTAAAGTCCTGATAAGCAGGCTATCTAATTTGACCTCCACCGCCGAATTCACCAAAATCCCTCTATTCAGCAACCCGTACTGTTCCAAGCCTGCGATTTTCAGCGCGTCATCAGCGCTGGGGATGCCTTGTACTTAAAAACATGTACTTAAAAACATGTATTTAAAAATATGCATTTAAAAGCATGTCCTTAAAAACATGTCCTCGAAAACATCAACAGAAGTGACCGCCCATGCCGTCTTGCCATCGACCGAAATATGCTCATCCGATGCTCCGTTCTCCTTTAGCGCTCGCACTCATTGGGCTCGCGTCGATAACGCACGCCGAACCTCAATCATTAAGCACTCTCACCATCAAAGCCCCTCGGATTGACCGCGATCTTTACAGCACCCCCGCAGCCGTATCGTCTATTGGAGAGGAGTCGATCAGTCAGGGGCAGCAGCGTTTGAAGCTAGATGAAACCCTGAACACAGAACCCGGCATTTTCCTGCAGAATCGGGAAAACTTTGCTCAGGGTGAGCGCATTGCCATTCGGGGTTTTGGATCACGAGCACAGTTTGGCGTACGGGGGGTCACCGTAATGGTCGACGGCATTCCGTATACCCTGGTCGATGGTCAAGCTCAATTGGATGCCATTGACCTCAATAGCGCACAACGCATCGAAGTGATTCGTGGGCCCGCATCAGTGCTTTATGGCAACGCAGCCGGTGGTGTGCTCAGTATCACGACATCGGATGGTCAACAAACACCACCAGGGACCACCATCCGAGCTGAAGGCGGCAGTGATGGGTATGGTCAGCTTAGCCTGAAGAATAGTGGGCAAAATGGCCCCTGGTCACACAGCGTCAGTGTTTCGGGCTTAAATTTTGACGGCTATCGGGATCAAAGCCACGTCGAAAAATACCTGCTCAACAGCAAACTCCGCCGACAGCTGGATAATGACCGGGCACTCACGCTTATTATCAACTTGATGGATAATCCTCGTTCGGAGGACCCTGGCGCCTTGACTCGCGCACAGGTCAAAGACGATCGCACCCAGTCAGGCAAGTTCACTGAAAAATTTGAGACCGGCCAAACGGTCGACCAACAAGTGATCGGCTTGCAATATGAAGACCTCTCCGCCGGGCCCGGCGAACTTTATCTCAAGAGCTTTTTCATGCAGCGGGATTTCGAACAGCAATTGCCCTACCCCGGTGACAGCCTGATCAGCTACGATCGAGATTATTACGGCGCCAGTGCAGAATACCGCCAGTACGTCACCATGGGGCCCCATTTACTTCACTATACCGCTGGGGTTGAAGCACGCCGCCAACAAGATCATCGAGATCGCAAAGCCATCAGCTTCGCGGGTCATCAAGAAGGCCTAACCCAAGACGAAACACAAACCGCCACCACACTGGGGGCTTTTGCGCAAACGGATATGACCTTGCCACACAGCTTAACGCTGACCTTAGGGGGGCGTTTTGATCGTGTTAAGCTCGAAGCCGATGATCACTTTATGAGTAATGGCGATCAAAGCGGTGACAAAACCTTCAATGAGTGGAGTGGCTCATTAGGCTTAAGTTACCGTTACCAGCCTAATCATCAGGCTTACCTCAATATCAGCACCGCCTATGAAACACCGACCTTCTCTGAATTTGCCAACCCCAATGGTACCGGCGGCTTCAACGCCAGCATCGACCCACAAAAATCCGTTAATCATGAACTCGGACTCAGAGGTGACTGGGACACAGGCATCAATTATGACTTCGCCTTATTCTGGATTGATGTGCGCGATGAGTTGGTCCCTTACGAACTCGCTGGCGATAGTAACCGCACTTTCTATCGCAATGCTGGCGATACCACCCGGAAAGGCATTGAGCTGTCGTTAGGTTGGCAGATTGCCGACAACTGGCGTATCGACAGTGCACTGACACTGGCCCAGTATGAATTTGATGATTATCCCATTGACGGTCAGAATTTCAGCGGCCACCGCCTACCCGGCCTGCCGGAGCAAACCTGGACTACCCAACTCCAATGGCAAGATCAACACCACCGTTTCGCCACCTTGGAAACCCGCTACATCGGTGACATGGTCGCCGACGATGCCAACACCGTCGACGTTGATGACTATTGGTTGCTTAACCTTCGCGCGGGCAACGGCTGGCAGCTCGGTCAGAGCACCTTGCTCACCACCTATCTCGGCGTTCGAAACCTATTGGACAAAGATCACTATGCCAATGTGCGTATCAATGCGAGCAATAACCGCTACTTCGAACCAGCGGCAGATCGTACCTATTATGCCGGTGTAGAAGTGAGTTTTTAAGGCGAGGGATGAGTCGGTTAGGCTCAATACCACACCCACTGGCACGACCACGATGACCCTCAACATCATCCATCGGTCGCCCTAAAAAAGCCCTCTGTCAGCATTGTGCCTACAGAGGGCCTTTCTTCATTCAATCATTTCTTCATGCAATCATTCAGTCATTCAATATACCGAGACAAGACCCGAATCACTGAATGACCCAACAACGGAATATAGAGCATCAGTTTTTAGCGGCGATCCTGCATCATGTAACCTGCGGGCACTTCAAAACGGCTCTCATGCTCGGGCTGCACTTTGGCGCTGGTAATGTCATAGATATAAGTCAGCAAGGGATCATTCTTATCATGAGCCATACGCCTTTTCACTTCCTTCTCCGCTGCGCTCTGAACCATATCACCGGCCATCTGGCCCAGAGAACCAAGCGGATCATTCATATCAAACCCACTGGATTCATTTTGAGCCACGGCTTCTTTTTGATCTTGGCAGGCCTGACTATCCGCATACCATTCCAATTTAATCGAAACGGGATACCCCTTGATTGCATTCAATTTTCTCAACACGACTGAATCAGAGTTCATTTCTTTCTTTTCTATATCACCTGACACCATGGCAATGGCTTTATAAATATCTTCACCAAAGAAACGAGATAACGGGTTGGCAGGGTTCACCACCTTACTCAAATAACCGTTCTGAAACTGGCCGTTTATATCCCAAACCGCTTGATGTTGCTGACGAGCCTCTGTCATCCAGAAATCCATCGTCACCACATGCTTGTCTTGCTTACCTTTATCATCAGTCGCGACCATCTTCCAAGTCGCGACATATTGGTCAGCGCGAAAACCATTGATATCACGGTTACGATCTTTCGGTGTCACCGAAAAATCGAAGTTAGCGGTAGTCATCTGACAGGATTCCCCCCCAGAAGGATCGTAGGCCTCCTCTTCGGCCTCCTCATCTCCTGAGCTGGCAAGCTCGTCCCAGATATTGATGTCATCGCATCCCTTCAGCGGACACTCGCGATACGTTTCGTTCTCGTAATCAACGAACCAAGCTAAGTTCTTATCCAAACGTGCAATATCCGCCTGATGAGCATTCCCAAAAAATTGACGAGAGAACCATGAATCATACTCAGTGGTACTGGTAATGGAACGCCGATCAGGCCGTGTGTAAGTCACCTGTTCACCCTTCATATCCGGCAAAATATAACCGGCAATCACATAATCGGCTTTAACCACACTGGTATCAACAAGCGGTGTTTTATCCTCAACTTTTTGGGTCGCGCAGCCGGTCAAGGCAGCAGCCAGCAAAGCTGCAGAAAACAAAGGTAATGAGTGACTCACGTGAAGGCTCCCTTTTTTTATAGTGCACAATTTTAAATATATTAAGCGGGTTTTCTCCGAGCAAACTATAGCATAGATGCACCCGGTTCAATCATTTTGAAAGCACGTCAATACTGAGCTTTCTCATACGTAACAATTAAAACAATACCGCTAAAAATAAAGCCACACACAATCAAACGGGCAAGCCAACAACAACAGCAACATATCAAATGATATGTGACTTATTTTAAGCATCTTATGAAGATAAAAGTGACGCGCCTTGAGACCGAGTTAAACACTCAGAAAAATGTTGAGCATTCACCCAGGTAAACACCTCATCCGCTTTAATATGCGTTTGAAAATACGCATGATCCGCATAAAAACGATAGCCACTCTTCTTCACTTTTCGAGACCACCATTGCTTAAAGGTTTTCTCCCAACGCGGCTTGCTGCGCAAATCATGCATGGTATCGAATGCCATGATTTTTTCTTTTTGCACCGAGCCGCTAAGGCCAAAGCTGTAGCACTGATAAGCGCCCAACACACTGTCAGGATCAAACCAAGGAGGAAGCGCTGTGCGAGCGTGTTCAGGCCCATACGGAAACGCTTTAGTCTGATGCAGATGATTCACATACATCAAAACACGTTCAACGCGATGCTGGCTTTTCTTCATCGCCAATGCCAAGGCATGAGCGGTCATCTGATGTTCAGCATGCGGATCGATTTCAGGCTCGGTGACCAGCACGGTAGAGGGCTTGATATGCTCAAGCAGATAAGCCAGATCATCAATCAAAGCAGCCCCTGAACTGATATTTTGGTCATCAGAGGGCAACGCCAACGGGTTCCAACGCCGCGCCACTTGTGGCGATAAATCCGGCGCCTGAGCATTGGTCTGCGCCTCATCAGGCCGCTGGTACAACAACGGCGTTGTTAAATCAAAATACCCCAAGTTAATCAGGCGCTGCTGATCAACACCGGCTAGAAGCGGTGTCGTCACACTATTCCACGCCCTGATTTGAGCTTTATGAATCGCGGCATCGCTCAGCTGATCATCCAACCGACGAATATATTGACGATCAAGCTTAGGTAAACTCTGCCCGGCGTTAATCGTCACAATCCAAGTTTGAGCAGACCAATGGCGATAAAACCCATAAGCTGCCAGCTCCGCGTCATCCGCGTGAGGCGCCAGAATCAAAATGGGGCCATCCGAAAAATCTGGCGATTTAAACCCCAGCAGCCGTACATCAGAGGTAATCTCACAATACTCAGTATGCAGCCGAACGGGGCGATCTAACGAGAGTCCAGTGAGATTGAGGTAGCGCACGCCTTGCTGGTTGGCTTCAAAGTACTGCGTCCCCTCAGCCCCTTTTTCCTTGCCCTCAGAGACGATGCTGATCTCACCGAGCTTTTTCTTATGGGTAGACTGGTAAGTCAGCTGCAACAGCCAGGTATCACCAGATTGATCACCCACAAAAGATGGGCCCAATACCGGCAATTGCCATTGATCTTGCCCGCAGCTTTCCAACGTTAACGCCAACTCGTTATCGGGCTTTAACGCATATTGATAATCTTTAGAGACCATAAACCACTCAGCTCCGCAAACCGGATAAGAAAATGTGCTTATACTGGTTCACGATATAAGCTTGATCAAACTGCATCAGCGTCTTGTCGATATCCTGCTCACAGGCCTGCCAATAGGGCGTCACAACAGCTGATGCAGTGTCATCTGTTGAAGGTTCTTCATTCACTAAAACGTGCTCATCCGCTAACGCCCCGGCCAACCCCTGCTGAATTTTTTCCGCCAAGGCCTCCAGCGTTTCAGCCGATAAAAAATGGCTCAACTGGCCTTGCATAATATCGCGCACACCACCGGGGCAATCCACCGACACCACTGGCGTACCACAAGCCAGCGCCTCAATCAGCACCATGCCCAAACCCTCACTTTGCGAACTTAAAACAAAGAGATCGGCATGCCGGAACCAAGGATAAGGATTAGATTGCTGTCCTTTTAAAAAGACACAATCTTGCAATTGCAGCGCCTGAATTTTTTCTTCAATCACCGCCCGATCACGCCCCTCACCGACAATCACTAAATCCTGACTCAAGCCGAACGTTTTTCTTGCATACGCATACGCCTCAATCAACAAAGAAAAACGCTTCATCGGCACCAACCGGCCGAGCCCTAAAATATAAGGGCGCGGGTGGCACTCATTAGCCGCTTGCACATCAGCGGTCTGGCGAATCTGGTCGTAATCATTCGGATTTGAAATTTTATGAACGGAACGGCAGTGAATATGATAACGATCGACCATCTGCTCAAAAGTCACCTTCGCCCCTTCTGACACACACACCACTTGGCGATCCTGATACAACCACTTAAAGAACACACGAGAAAAGCCACCATATAAACGGCTATCCGTAGTGCTTTCGCTGACAAAAACAAAGCGGGGATCTTTCAATGGCCACACTTGCCCAAAAGTGCCTTGGCCTCTAAAAATAATTAAATCAAAGGCCCCGACCTCCGCTTCTAATTGGCGCAGCTTATACTTAAAAGCCTGTGCTTGAGCCCATGCAAAAAACAAGGGAAAGCTCTTTCTAAACACAAGATTGAGCACTTGGCAGATGATCAGCCAGAAAACCCCAATACCCGTCTGCAAAACCAAGCGGCGCACATTAAACAATCGCACCTTAACCTCGGGCATTTGCGGCTTCACCTCGACCTTGCGATCTTTGAGATAAATGAGATGCGCTTCATCGCCTTGTTTAGCAAAAGCATCGGCTAAATTAACCGCAACGCGCTCCATTCCGCCCAACTTCAGGCAATTCACCACAACAGCGACTTTCATCTCTCACCCAATCAAGTCCAAATCAAGCGCTATGATACCGAAGGGCCTATAACGTCACTAGCTCAAACACGAGACCTGCCCATAAAAAAACCCGGCCATCTGCAGCCGGGTTTGATATTCAAGCACCATCACATCATAGATGTTTCATGATTGAGCATAGCGCTGAGCCATCTGATTCGCCGCGACCATCGCATTGTAAACATCATTTTCAGTCACATTACCGGGCATATTGCCCATAGTGTCATCTTGATCACAAGCGATAGACGCCACCTGACGCCATTGCGATTCGACAAACTCGGTCAGCCCCATATCCTCTAACGTTAGCGGCAAACCCACCGTTTGAATAATCTCAATCACCTCTTCGATTTCCTCGCGAGGTGCATTTTCCAGCACGAGCTGAGTCAACAGACCAAAAGTCACTTTTTCGCCATGTTGAACATGGTGCAGATCCGGCACGGCCGACATCCCATTATTGACCGCATGCGCCGCCGCCAAACCACCTGCTTCAGCCCCCACCCCACTAAGATAAATAGTCGCCTCAATGGTTTGCTCAAGCGCAGGCGTCACCACTTGATGCCGTACCGCATCCATCGCCGCCGCCACATTCTCGCGTAATAACTGATAACACAACTGCGCCAAACCTAACCCCGTCCGCGAGGGACGCTTCAACACCAAATTCACCCCATCGGATTGATAGCACGCCCGTGCCTCAAAATAAGTCGCTAAGGCATCACCCACCCCGGCCGCAAAAAATCGTGCAGGCGCCGCCGCAATGATTTGAGTATCGGCAATGACCGCATCAGGGTTTTGCGGCAAGAATAAATAACGCTCAAACGCCCCTGATTCGGTATAAATGACCGCCAACGCCGTACAAGGTGCATCAGTTGATGCAATCGTCGGGAATAACACCACCGGCAACTTCTGCTCAAAAGCCACCGCTTTGGCACAATCCAGCGTTTTCCCACCACCGACGCCCACAATCACATTAGCCCCAGCCTCTAGCGCACCCGCCCCCTGCTGTTTAATTTCTGCGGCAGTACACTCAGCCCCAAAGGTTGATATGGATGCACGCATGTTGGCCGGTTCAAATGCCGGTACCGCCTTGTCATGAACCTGGCCCAAAATAAACTCATCACAGATGATCCAAGCATGATCGCCAAAATCTTGCACATACTCCTGCATCTGCGCTAACAACCCAGCGCCAATCATAAATTTTTTTGGTGAAGTGACCGTACGGGGCATAACGTTCATCACAAGCTCCTATCATCTGACAAACATACAATAATCAAATTCTATAAGACGATTATACCCCGCACGCCTCAGCCATCATTTGATCTAGGACGCCAAAAGCCTAGTCTCTCAAGCGATGCCGACAAAACAATCGCCTAACATGGCTCCAACATTCAGCCCCCACGAGCGACATACCCCACTCGAAACCACTCAGTATAAAGGCTTTCACACTGATTCAACTTTCTTGAATCAAGTGCCCTTATCATGATGGCACCCCCTCTTCTAACCATTGAGACAACCCAATGCCTTGACTGAATGACCACTCTGCCGCCTGATTCGTTGAAATCACCACCATCACATCAACCGGGCGAATCCCAACCGAAGATTCAAGCCGTTTCACCAGCTCACCATAAAAAGCCCGACGTTGAGCCTCAGAACGCACCCGCCCTGCGGTCACCTGAACGATCAATGCGGCATCGGAGCGCCCATCCGGCGCCATATAATCCGGGTCCATCACCAACTGCCGAGTCGGTAGCCCCTCAATAATGTGAAACCGATCCTTTTCCGGCACATCAAAGCACTGCACAAGAGACTCATGAAGGCCATCAGAAATGGCTTGCTGCTCAAGCTCGGTATAAGTATCGGGTAAACTGATGCGTATTAAAGGCATGATGCTGTCTCCTCTTTCGACTCATCGTCACATACCGACCCCATGACCGGCTGCATCGCCTCAAACGCCGAAGCCGCAGCAGGCCAACCGGCATAAAAGGCTAAATGAGTGATCAGGGCTGAAAGCTGGGCAGAATCCACCCCATGCGTTTGTGCCAACTGATAATGAAAAGGCAACTGCCCTGTCCGCCCCAGCGCCACTAAAGCGGCCACAGTAATCAAGCTGCGATCCCTAAGGCTCAGCTCGCCCTGTTGCCACACATCACCAAAGAGCACCTCTTCTGTCAGGCGAGCGAACTGAGGAGAGATCTCGCCAAAGACTTGCTGAGCCGACACCATCGCGCTCTCTACAGACACCACTGACGACATAAAAACCTCCTACGCCCTTCACATGTCACACACGTGAATAGGCATCAATTAATGGGTAAAACCTGATCAGTCATCCACAAAGCCCATACCACACCGTTGGGCTGATCTGATTGACGGGGCCAGCTTAACCGCCGACAATAATCCTTAAAATCAAATCTATTGGGATCAATCATCCCGAAAAACAAAACCTTTGAACGTACAGGTTCCTCATGCGCCAACCCGTGTTTGATCTAGACGCACTACGTAGCTTTGTCGTCGGTGTCGAATTAGGTAATTTTGCCCAAGCCGCAGAGCGACTCCACCGATCCACCTCGGCGGTAAGTGCTCATTTAAAAAAACTGGAACATCAACTGCAGCAACCGCTTCTCATCAAACAAGGGCGCCACTTACAACTCCTGCCTGCAGGCGAACAACTATTAAGCCACGCCAGACAACTATTGGCCTTAAATGACGACGCCTGGCTATCCATGCAGCAAGGCCCCCTCACCGGCCGCATTCGCTTAGGGCTACAAGAAGATTTTGGCGAATCCCTACTCACCGCCACATTAGGCCAGTTTTATCGCGCCCACCCCAAGGTACAAATTGAAGTCAAAGTCGCCCGTCAAGCACAACTCAAACAAGCGATACACGCCGACCAACTCGACCTCGCCTTAGTCTGGCATGACGGATTCACCGAAAGGCATCACTACCGCATTGTTCACCGCACCCCCATGTGCTGGATTGGCGCTCGTGATGAACATTCAATCCCACACTTTCAGGCCCATGACCCTTTACCACTGGTCTTATTTGATGCCCCCTGCCTCATGCGTCAACAAGCCTTAGATGCACTCGACCAAGCGGGCATCCCGTGGACCATCAACATGACCAGCCACAGCCTCTCAGGCATCTGGTCAGCAGTTGCCGCCGGATTAGGCATTACACTCAGAACCCCCTTTGGCCTCCCCGCGAACCTGCAAGTGCTTTCAAACACACCGTCACTCAACCGGCTCCCAGCATTGCCCGAACTCCAAGTCGGCATCCTCCGCTCCACCCACACCCCCTCACCCGCCTTATCCAGCTTGGAACACATGCTCATTCAAGACCTACTCACCAACACCTAACCCGCCCCAAAACCCCTAACCGCCTGCGGCGCAGCCTTGGCCACAAAGGTTTAAATCGTCTGTTCATAGGCGATGGTGTGAAGCACTGCGATCAAACCACCCGTGCCAACCCCCCCCTTTAGCCCCGCCGAAGTCAGCCCATACTCGAACACCCATATATGACTGTATATAAATACAGTATATTGGGCAGTGTGGCGTTATTCTGCGTCAATACATGTCAATAAATGCGCACTTTTCACTAGCGCCATTGCACAAGATGTTTCAATATCAATCTGTTAGGGGTGTGTCGTTGTACGATATTGAGCAGAGTATTTTATGCAAACGCGCATGCGCCTTTTTTACAAGCGACAATGGTTAGGGATATGTGAAAAACTATCTAATTCAATAGGTTGCTGATTTTTTTGGAGTCGTTGTCGCTTGAGAAAATGCGCATGCGCAGTATTAAAATGTTAAATGGTAAATAGGATCGGAGAATATGGCAGGTAACAAGAAAGGACTATCTCTAACAGTTGTTGGTTTAATCGTTGCGATAGTCGGGGTATTAGCACCCATAATATGGGATTTGTGGAGTTCTTCGGCTGAAGTTACCTTAACTACAGCGCATACAGTTACGATAGTAGAGAAAAAAACTGATGTTGAAAACTTGGTTATTCTATATGACGATCAAAAAATAAATACGTTATCTAAATCTAGTTTTGAATTTAAAAATACAGGAAGAACTGCGATAACAGCTAGTGACCTGATTTCTGATCCTAAGTTGGAATTGAAAGACGGAAAGATTTTTGAGGCTGAGTTAGATGAAACGTCTCCAGATAATATTGACGCAAGTGTTTCGGCAGTAGGCTCAGTAATAACTCTGAATTTTAAGCTTTTAAATCCAGGTGATTACATAAAATTTAGTGCATTGACCGATGTTAGTGATCCAGTTTTCTCTGCTTCATCGAGAATTAAAAATGTTAAAGCGCTGCAAGTTGTTAAGGCTGAAGATCAGGTTAAAGTTAGTGGAAATATTGGTTTTTGGGTATATGTAGTCGCTGTATTTACAATGTTATTTATTTTTGTTTTCATAGGGCTGCTCGCAGAAATCCCAAAGTTAAAGCAGCAGTTAAAAGCAATTCGTAATTCCGATACCCCGCTACATACAGGAGAATCTGCTAGTGTAGTTCGTTCATATATAGATATTGATTTATCAATGTTAACTAAAAAGAAAAGGGAAGCTCTAAAGAAAATCATACCAACAGGGGTAGACGTTCTATCCAAGGAACAGACAGAAGAGTTGATCTTGCAAGTAAGCACTATGCTATCTGATGAATCTCCGTTAGCTGGCGCTATGCTTTGCCTTATTATAGTTGGTTTTGGCGGTTGGTATGTATTCAGCTCGGTGTTTATATGACCTTTAACAAACGCATCAAAGGCGACCCTCGTACCTCGGGCGCTTTATGCGGGCGTTAGCTGTCACAGATAGATTAGAAAAATTAAGGAGAGATGTAAGTGGCTGAGACAACAAAAGCAAAAATCAATGTAAAAGAAGGCACTATTGAGCTTGAGGGCAGCGAATCCTTTGTTAGGGGCTACCTTGATGAGTTCAAAGAGCTTCTCAAATCCCCATCGAAGGTTGATATTTCGCCATCGCAAGATGTGGAACCCAAAGCTCCTGCCGCCAAAAAAGCACCTGCTAATAAATCGACTACAACTAAATCCAGCACCAGCAAAAGATCTGCTCCTAAAGTCTCAATGGAAAGATTTAGCATCCATAGTGATGGGGAAACCCCATCTCTGGAAGCTTACATAGAAGATAAAAAGCCAGGGACAGGAAATGGCAATATTATTGCTGTTATTGGTCATTACATCACTGAGCTGTTGGGTGAAGATAGTTTCTCGGAGGGGCAAATTGAATACGCATACAAGATGCTAAAAATTAAACGTCCAAGTCACCTGCGCCAGATCATGATCAATGAAAAGAATAAAAGGGATTTGTTTGAGCCTAATGCAGAGGATAACACTAAGTGGCACCTTACCCGTGCTGGCGAAATATTCGTATCTGATATGCTCCCTGAATCATGAAAATCGAGAATTTCTCTAAACTGGCCATGCTTTCGGAAAGAACGGAACTTGAGAAAGTGGAACTACTTGCGTACTACCTATCAGAGAACAAGCAAGAATCTGAATTTACAATAAGTGATGTTTCATCATTTATATTTGCTCTTGGCTTCGCAAAGCCAAATCAAAGCCGATTGAAAAATAAAGTTATTAAGTCAAAATCATTTGTTAAAGGATCAGCAAAAGATACATACAGGCTCTCGGTTAAAAAATTAGAGCAGCTTAGAGATATCCTGCCTAAAATAAGTGAAGCAGAAGAAATTGTCTCTGATGATTCGATTCTTCCGGAAGTTCTTCTCCAGGAAACAAAGCGGCCATACCTCATAAAGTTGGCTCAACAAATAAACGCAAGCTATGAAAACAATCTTTTTGATGCTTGCAGTCTAATGATGCGCCGATTGTTGGAAGTTTTGTTAATTCATGCATTTGAAAAAGCAGGGATTGAGGGTGATGTTAAAGATTCTGAAGGAAACTACCAAAATTTGAAAACACTCATTAATAAAGCCATATCTAGACCTGAAATAAATATATCGAATGATGTGAAAAAGGACATAGATAAATTTCGAGAGTTGGGTAATTTGTCAGCACATAGGGTTAAGTATAATTGCCGGAGAGATGATATAAGGACGACAAAGCTCGAATATAGGGCAACAATTGAGGAGTTGCTATATGCAAGTGGGCTGGTCGCACAGAGCAGCTAACAAAGCATTGCAGCGGACAAGCCGCTGCAATGCGGCGTTCAGGCTGTAGAAAAACCTCCGGCACTATGATGTGATCGGGTTTTGAAACGCAGGAGGCGGTGATGGCTCGATTCAAGCACTACGACTACAACCAAACGTCGATGGTGGTCATCAATGATCAATATCAGCTGCAGCCGAGGTCATTTGAATATGCCCTGCATGACTCGTTTCTGAAAAGCTGGATCTGTCAGCCTAAAATAGGCACTGAAAGTAGCACGAATCGAGCTTACAGGTAGCCAAAGCCTAAAAAGACCAAAAACACAGAATAAACAAACGATGGCCGATGAAAACCGGCAATCGGAAATAAACAACAGAAAGCGAGCTATTGGTGGGGCAGGCAGGTTTGAAAACAGGTTTTTCTACAGGCTGGTTAGGGCTACACAATAAATATCAACCAATCTGCAAGGATATAAGATGGACAAAGAAAAAGTAAAAACCACATTGTTGGAGATGAATGAGCTAATCTCCAAGCTCGATCCGGCTATACGAGAATCAGCCTTTGAGGTAATGATTCCATATTACTTTAAAGATGCACCGGCGAAACATAAACCTCAACAAACGCAGCCAGCTGTTACTCAGCCCCAGGAAAATCCAGCGCCTGATAACACCGATATAGGCGCATTTATTTCAAGCTTTGAGCACGACAAGCCGAAGGATAACGTGATGCTTCTGGTGGCATGGCTCTATTCGAATTATGGCGCTTATCCAATTCAAGCTAAAGAAATAAAGGAGTTGGGTGATGCTTGTGGGCTCGTTACTCCGGGCAGAGCAGACAATACGATGCGACAAGCGAAAAGGAGTGGGAAAGCTCTATTCAATCAACAAGGTAAAGGATGGAAGTTAACTGTCAGCGGGGAACTCTATTTGAAAGACACTTACAATGTTGTTAAAGGAAACAAGGAAATCCCCAAGGATTAATAGATGACTATCGTTGAGTTTTTACACCCAATCAAAACAGGTGGTCTTAAGAATATCTGTTTGTCTGCAATGTATTTTTTTCAGAGATACCAGAACGGGGATGCCATAACTGTCGAAGGGTTGAGAGCTCTTTTGAAGCGAGCAAAAATACCTAGAGCTGATAAGTTGAACCTAGCGGCTACTCTATCCCAATCTGCTCCATTGGTTGACACAGTTGGCAAGGATGGAAACAAGTTTCTATGGAAACTTACTAGTACTGGTGAAACTCATGTCCGCGACCTTCTGAATCTACCAGCTAATGATATAGAGATAGAAAACGATGTATCTTCTTTGGAAAGCCTCATAGATAGCATCAGCGACAATGACCTTACTGATTATCTAAGTGAGGCTGTAAAATGTCTGCAGGTCAATGCGTTGCGTGCGAGTGTTGTTTATCTCTGGTCGGGAGCCGTAAAAAAAATTAGGGACGAAGTTTTTTCGTGTGGTGTTTCTAATGTAAACCCAGCGGTACAGAAATTTGACCCGAAAGCAAAGTAAATTAAAAAGCTTGATGATCTAGTACTAATAAAAGAATCAGTACGATTAATGGCAACACAGGAACTAGGGTTGTTTGATAAAAATCAACGATCGGTATTAGAAGATTGCCTGAACTTGAGAAATAAATGTGGCCACCCCGGAAAATACAAAATTGGGCCAAAGAAAGCCAGCAGTTTTATAGAAGATTTAGTTGGCATTGTATTCAAGTGAAGGCCCTAACAAAGCCAGCCAGTGGGACCTCCGCACTGCGTGCTTCTGCCCCTGCTGGCGGCGTTCAGGCTGTAGAAAAACCTCCGGAACTATGATGTGATCGGGTTTTGAAACGCAGGAGGCGTTGATGGCTCGATTCAAGCACTACGACGATAACTAAACGTCGAGGTGAGGTTGAGCGCAGCGGCCACTCTGAATAAGCGCGCTGCGTGGTCAAGTGGTCGACTTTTTTAGCGAATTGGAATGCGGGCTGGTTGCGGCCGTGCGGTACCTAGACAGCGGGCTTGATCAAGATGAGAACAAAGCCTTGCTCAAAACCGCCAGCGCGTGTCTGAACTTCGGCAATGAAGCGGGCATAGGCTCCTCGATTGCTGAAGATAAGGAGGCATAAGCGAGCATTTCTTCGCTTGCAAGCAAGCTCCCACAGCCCCTCGATTAACCGCTGAACTTGCTGTGGGAATCTGCCTGCGATTTTCAACCGATATCAATCAATGCGCACTAATGCGCACTTTTGACTGGTTATCCCCCCGAATCAAGCTCATGGTGTCCGCAAGCCTGCCGTAAGTCCGCTTAGGTTCCACCACCGAAAGCCACTCCTTCTCATCTCCCGTTTTTCGATTACGTGCCGGGCAAGTGTTGAATATCACAAGCACCGCTTTGAATTGAATCACATTCTTTTCAGTGATGTGCGCACAGTGAACGGTGGCGGTGTTCTTTGTCTGCCCCTTCTTTTATGCTATGGCGATTCAGTCACAGACCAAGCATGGCTTTATGAGAAGATCCCTCGACCATCTGCCCGAATATAAACAGCGTGAGCTGGCGACGATCTCGACGATTCTGCGCGATACGCTAGAAGACTATCTTCAGGGTAAGAGCGGGAGTAAAAGCGAGTTTCGGATCTTAAAAATCATTCTGTTTGGTAGCCATGCTAAAGGCGGTTGGGTGCGGGACATTCCCAACGGTTATGTCAGTGACTATGACATTCTGGTCATCGTCAACAAATCCGCGCTGGTGGAAGACGACCTTGTCTGGCGCAGGGCGGAAGAGCAGATCGAGCGTAAAGTCAAAAGCGCACCGTTAGGGCTGATTGTACATACCTTGGAAGAGGTGAATGAACAGCTCAGACAAGGTCACTACTTTTTTACCGATATTCGTGAACAAGGTATCTTGCTTTATAACGCCAACGGGAAGGCACTCGTTGAACCGGGGAACTTAACCGAAGAAGAGCGTCGGGAAATTGCACAGGGGCACTTTGATCATTGGTTTAAGTCCGCAAATGAGTTTCTTTTTGGTTACGGTATTTATCTGGAAAGGGGCTCTCTTGCCATTGCAGCTTTTAATCTTCATCAAGCCACAGAGCGCTTCTTCGCCTGTACCTTACTGGTCATGAGTAACTACCTGCCGAAAACACACAATATCGAAAAACTGAAAAAATACTGCGCCGAGCAAGACCGTGCCTTCGCCGATATTTTCCCGATGGACGACAAACTCCACCGCCGCAGCTTCCGCCGCCTGCAACGGGCATATATTGATGCGCGGTATTCGATGCATTATGAAATCACCGAAGAAGAGCTTCATTATCTGGCCGGTGAAGTGCAGCGTTTACAGGAGTTAACGGAGCGTGTTTGCCGGGAGAGAGTTGGAGAAGTTTGAGCTAGTCTCTTTCGCTTGCAAGCAAGCTCCTACAACCCTTCGATGAACCTCGGAATTTTCTGTAGGGGCCTGCTTGCGGGGGATTGTTGGGGCTGGCGTGCACTCGGTGAGTTCAGGCGTTAACATAGTGAGTTGTGACCGGGGTGCCGTGTATGCGGCTGAGATAAACCCGTAACACCTGATCTGGGTTGTGCCAGCGTAGGGAGTTCACTGATCACGCTTTGGGTGTGCCCTTCAAGTTGACGCTTGATGCCTCTTGAATGGCCGCTTCAATCATTGATGTCAGACTCTTAAGCTGTGCGCATCGTTTCGCGTTATTGTTTGGAAAGTCACGATGGCACAAGAATTCGAGCCGGTCGGCTCAACTCCATTCCCTGCCGCTACGGCGGCCGATGTGTTGTTCCAGCTGCGTTGTCAGGCGCCGCTGACACATATCATTACAAATCATGTGGTCACTAATTTCACCGCGAATCTGTTACTCGCGATTGGGGCGACGCCTGCGATGTTAAGTGATCCTCAAGAATCGTCTGAGTTCCAGTCATTAGCGAAAGCGTTGTCGATTAATGTGGGCACTTTAAGCCAATCTCAGGCGGTTGCGATTCGTGCGGCGGTCGATGCGGCGCTTGAGGCGGGTAATCCTTGGGTGCTCGATCCGGTCGCGGTTGGCCCCCTGAGTTTGAGAACACGCTTGTGTGAGGCGTTAATTCAACAAGCGCCCAGCGCGATTCGCGGTAATGCGTCGGAGATTATGACGTTAGCCGGGTTTGAAAGTGTGGGCCGTGGCCCAGAATCAGTGGCCTTGAGTGATGATGCGGTTGAGGCGGCACGGTCACTGGCTCAGCAGACTGATGCCATTGTCGCGGTCACAGGCGCACGTGATTACATTACCGATGGCGAGCAAGTGTTGAGGGTGGAAGGTGGCAGCGCTTTGTTAACCCGTATTACTGGGGCGGGTTGTGCTTTGTCGTCTCTGGTCGCGGCCTGTTTAGGCACTGGTCGGGCACCTCTTGAGGCCGCGGCCAGTGCTTGTGCCTTTATGGCGGCGGCCAGCGAAATTGCTGAAGAGCGTAGCCAAGGGCCCGGTTCACTCTCGGTGGCTTTGCTCGATAGTTTATATGATCTGAACTTACACGATTTGGAGCGCCTTGAGTCATGAATGCCCCCTATTCTTCTCAGCCCCTGTCTTCTCAGCCCGCGTCGTCTCAACACGCGGCGAATGCCCAAACCCTTGGGCCGATTTATCTGGTGCTTGATCCGGATATGTGCGGTGGCGAACAAGGTTGTATTGAGACCGTTAAAGCGGCCTTGCAAGGCGGTGTCGCCTGTATTCAGTTGCGGGCTCCCGGTTGGAAGAAACGCCGATTACTCGAACTCGCCAATGCGCTGCTCGCTTTAACACGTCCGGCTAAAGTGCCGTTTTTGCTTGATGATGAAGTTGATGTGGCTTTGGCTTGCGGTGCGGATGGGGTTCACGTGGGGCAACGCGATCTACCGGTTCAAACCGTGCGCGATCTAATGGGGCCAGGGGCTTTAATCGGGTTATCGGCGTCGAATAGCGCACAAATTCAGCAAGCAGATGTGGCGGCGGCGGATTATCTTGGCGTGGGCCCGGTGTTCGCGACCCAAACCAAAACCGATGCGGCCCCCGTGTTGTCGCCCGAGGGTTTAGCCACTTTGAAGGCGCTGACGGAGAAACCGATTGTGGCGATTGGCGGTATCAATCACGCCAATATTGGGGTTGTCGCGGCCACTGGCGTCAGTGCAGCGGCGGTGGTTTCCGCGATTTGTGGTCAACCGAACCCTTTAGCCTCAACGCAGCAGTTGGCTGCCGCCTGGCAAGCCGGTGTGAAATAACGGGCTTTAAACAGCAGATTTTAAACAGCAGATTTTAAACAACAGGCTTTAAACAACAGATTTTAAACAACAAAAGGGGATGGCATCGCCATCCCCTTTTCAATCATTGCAACGGTGACTCAGCACAATGCTGAGACTTGATTGCCAGTCTTACATATTTTCGATGTGATCCTGCTGGGCTGCACTGTGGCCTTCAGAGACCAGATCATTCAGAGCATCTTGTGAGGCAGAGGCATTTTGCATCGCAGGATCTTGGGTAGAAGTGCGTTCTATATAAGCCGCATCCTGCTGCGCTGATTTGAGCGTCAGCTCAGCCAGTGCACCGCTTTGCCCTTCCGCCACCAGTGATTTCACTTGGGTTTCAGGCAATGTGCCATAGGCATGGTCTGCTTCACTGCGCTGAATCTGTTCTGCCATCGCTTGGCTCTGACCCTCGGCGACGAGGGATTGGATACTCGCCGTGTGCATATTACCCACGGCCCCTTGATCAACTTCGTAGCGTCCCTGAGCCATAGAGGTTGCTGAGAGGGCAACCGCAGCAATACCGAAGACCATAGCGGGAATCATGGACCGTTTCATATTAACCTCCAAACATCAATAAAATGCGATCTATTGGATATCAAGGTTTTTAACGTTTGCTCGTTTTAACCTTTAGATCGATTCGACAAGGTGTGTTTTGTCTTGCCTAACAAAGTGGAGATACTTCACAGCATTTAAAGGGCAAGCCATTGTTAAAACAGAATTAACCACTATTTAATAATCAGCATCACAATAGATACCACTACGCCGAAGCAGATCAGGCGTATGATTTCACTGAGATACTGGGGCTTGAGTGCTAAGTGATTCATTCAAGTGGGGTAGATCATAGCACTAAAATAGATAGCCAGCAACTAAATAGCTAGCTATTCAATTGCCGGTAGTTAAGCTAACGACACTCAAGCTAACGACACTCAAGCTAACGACAATCAAGTTAACGACAATTAAAAGTTGGCGGCGTTGAGGTCATCAGTCAGGTATGGCCGGTCGGCCCTTGTGGCGTCGATATCGAGACGAAAACAAAGGCACCAAGCATACGAGTGTTGGGCATGATAAGACACAAACGCCCACGAATGTGGGCGTTAAAGGCAATAACATTGGGGTGCAGCCGGTTTTAGTCGCGATCGACCGCAAAGGGAGACCATGCCTGTCGGGTCGGCATCACTTCAACACGGTTGAAGTTAATGTGCGGCGGTAAGGTGGCGATATAGAACATTTGCTCCGCAATATCTTCTGCAGACAAGGCGGTTGTTCCTTGGTACAGCGCATCGGATGCAGCTTGATCACCGCGGGTGCGCACTAAAGTAAACTCTGTTTCGGCCATGCCCGGCGCAATGTCGGTAACGCGAACCCCCGTACCCAGTAGATCGCAACGCAGGTTATAACTGAATTGCTTCACAAAGGCTTTTGAGGCGCCATAAACATGGCTGCCAGGATAAGGCCACTGCCCCGCCACAGACCCCACATTAATAATGGTGGCGCCTTCCCCGGTTTCTAATAATTTGGGCATCACGGCATGAGTCACATTGACGAACCCAGTCACGTTGGTGTCAATCATGGTATGCCAGTCTTTCAGATCCACTTTTTGCGCAGCTTGAGGGGCCAGCGCCAGCCCAGCATTGTTGATGAGGGTGCCAATACGATTGAACGGTTCAGGTAATTGATCAACCGCAGCTTGCACGGCCTCTGCATCACGTACATCCAAGGCGATAATATGAACAGGCACTTGGTCGCCTAGGGTTTCTTTTAAAGCTTCAAGCCGTTCAATACGACGACCAGACAACACCAAAGACCAGCCCGCCTGAGCAAAACGTTTTGCGGCGGCACGTCCAAATCCGGATGTCGCCCCAGTGATAAATACACATTTTTCCATCATGATCTCCATGGGTGAGTCAGTCGTTATCATATGATTCAGTGTCTGCCATTGATGCGATGCGATATCACATCAACGTCAAAACTTCGGATCAGCTTACCGCCGCCTGCCCTGGTTGTGTAGGGCCAGTTTCACTGTCACTCAGGACAATATTGATGACGGCATATCCATCAGGGCATGCCAGCCAGAACGATCTTGATCACGCTGGGGCGGAACTGTCACATGCCGCGCCCAGGACTGGCTCTATGGGCTATCGGCAAGACCACTTACGCTCAAGGCTGACATGACTCAGGAGCTCCACGATGCATACCGCCAATCCCCTGCACGCCCCCAATCCCCTGCACGCCCCCAATCCCCGGCACGCCCCCAATACGAATGCCGATATCATCTCACTTGATCGTCAGCATGTCTTTCATTCTTGGTCTCAACAAGGCCAGCTCAATCCGATGGCGATTGCCGGGGCTGAAGGCTGTCGGATGTGGGATTTCGAGGGCCGACAGTATCTAGATTTCAGCAGTCAGCTCGTGAACACCAACATCGGTCATCAAAATCCCAAAGTCATTGCCGCCATCAAGGCTCAAGCGGAGACCTTAGTCACCGTTGCCCCCGCCCATGCGAACCAAGCCCGTGGCGAAGCGGCAAAACGTATTCTGGCAAGAGCCCCGGCAGGCTTCAGTAAAGTGTTTTTCACCAATGCCGGTGCCGATGCCAACGAGAACGCCATTCGTATGGCCCGAAGCTTTACTGGCCGAGATAAAATCCTCTCGGCTTACCGCTCCTATCATGGCAACACGGGAGCCGCCATTGTCGCCACGGGTGATCCTCGTCGAGTGCCCAATGAGTTTGCCCGCGGCCACGCTCACTTTTTTAACCCTTATCTGTACCGCAGCGATTTCTGGGCCAGTCATGAAGAAGAAGAATGCCAACGGGCACTTCAGCATCTTCGCCGCGTGATCGAATGTGAAGGCCCTGAAGCCATTGCCGCTATCTTATTAGAAACTATTCCCGGTACAGCAGGGATTCTAATCCCGCCTCAGGGCTATCTTGACGGCGTTCGAGCCCTGGCAGATGAGTTCGGTATTCTGCTCATTTTCGATGAAGTCATGGCAGGCTTCGGCCGCACGGGCAGCTGGTTCGCCTTTGACTTGTTTAACGTTAAACCTGATTTAATTACCTTTGCCAAGGGCGTCAACTCAGGGTATGTCCCCGCTGGGGGGGTCATTGTGTCCGAGGCTATTAGCCATTATTTCGACGATCACATGTTCTATGGCGGCTTAACCTATTCGGGTCATCCTTTGGCCATGGCCGCCATTGTCGCCACACTCGATACAATGGAAGCCCACAATATCGTCGACAATGCAGCCACCATTGGCAACGGCGTGTTAGCGACAGGTTTACAGCATATCAGCCAAAAACATGCCATTGTCGGCGAAACACGCGGCGTCGGCGTCTTCCATGCCTTGGAGCTGGTTGAGGACCGTCAGACCCGGACCCCACTGGCGGCGGACAAGATGAATCAGTTGAAAGCCAGCCTCATCAGTAAAGGGCTGCTACCGTTTATCGCCGCCAATCGCATCCACGTTGTGCCGCCTTGTATCGTCACCGAAGCCGAAGTCCAAGAAGGCCTGAGCTTGATCGATCAAGCGCTTGGAGAAATCGCCTAGTTCATCCCGCTTGCCCCGTCAGCCCTCGTCATTGATTCGATGAGGGCTGTTCCGAACAGAGCCTCAGCATAAATGAGGCCCCCACCAGACAACAGATACAAACGCCGGATAAAAACACCATACAGAGGGTCTTTTAAGCAGACAGATTAGAGACCATAGAATCTCTGTGTCACAAGACTCACACCACTCAAAGCACCGAGGCCAGCCGTTTAATCCCTTCTGGAATCGCCTCTACGCCGATCACCCCATATCCCAACCGCATGTAATGTCGCGGCGGGACTTGGCTGAAAAAGTGCTGAAAGCCCGGCTCAATCAAAACGCCCTGCTGTGCTGCCTGCCAGGCTAATCGTTGACTATCGTATTGCTCTGGCAAGGCCAGCCAGAAAGCACTGGCATAGGCTTCACTGATCCGCTGACAATGAGGCATTTCGCGGCAGACGGTCTCTTCGAGCACTTCCCAGCGGGCGCGCATCTCGGCATTAAAGGTTCTCAGATAACGATCATAGTGACCTTGGGCCAGAAACTGGGCCAGTTGCTGCTGTAATCCTGAGGGGGGATGACGATACATCAGGCGGCGCAAGGCTCTGAGTTCATCAATCAACTCCGCATCAGCCACTAAGTACCCCAACCGGAGCCCCGGCGATAGAGGTTTAGAAAGGCTACTCATATAAATCACCCGCGATCCAATGGCGGTGCTTTTTAAGGCGGGCTGGGCCTGATAATCAAAGTTGATTTCAGCATCATAATCATCTTCTAAGATGATCTGATCATAACGATTGACTTGCTGCATCAACTGCTGACGTCGTTCAGCACTCATCGTCACGCCCGTAGGCACTTGGTGGCTGGGGGTCACATAGAGGTAATCACAGCGCGCACTGTTGTCATCCAGACAAATCCCTTCATGATCCACCGGCTGATAGCTGATTTCGGCGCCCTGGTGTAGCAGCACATTAATCGCTTCTCGATACCCCGGATTTTCAACCGCAACGCGCGTCTGGCGATTCAATAACAGTTGAGCGATCAGAAACAGCGCGTTCTGAGCCCCCATGGTGATCAGAATTTCATCTTTTTGTGCATGGATCCCCCTTTTGGGGAGCACCCGGCTGCGGAGTTGTTCAATCAGCATGGGGTCATCTTGATCGTAGCGATCATGCAACCAACAACGCTCACGCTGTGCCCCCATGACGCGCCTTGAAGCGCCACGCCAAGCTTCCATCGGGAATAAACGCTGGTCCAGTTGGCCATAAATAAAGGGGTAATCAAACGTCATCCATTGGCTGGGGCGCAGCACATTTTGCAAATAACTGGGCCGTGACGTCAGTCTTTTGTTCCAATTTGGTGCATCCATCACCGGTTGAGGGAGCATCATTGAAGCAGCCCCTTCGCTCCCATCGGCGCGATACGCATCATGTAAGTAATAGCCACTCCGAGGGCGGCTGACTAAGTAACCATCATCAACCAGGCGCTCATATACCAGCGCCACGGTATTACGTGAAACACCAAGCTGGGTGGAGAGTTTACGGCACGATGGCAAGGCTTCCTCAGGGGGAATCACACCCGCATGGATCGCATCCAGCATCGCTTTGCGCAGCTGCTCTTGGAGGCCGCCTCCGGTATGACTATCTAGCGCGAAATAGTGACTCAACATCATGCTCTCCCGTGAAGATTCAAGACTTGGCCTGATCATTGCTTAGGCTTATTTGCCATCAGCGTTTAATCACGAAGAGAAGCATTGCAAAGAGCAGGCCAGGGTGAGTCTTCGCACGAAATTGCCCTCACTCATCGCTGGCCCCATCAGAAGGAAAAACTGGCCCTACTCAGCAAGACATCCCCTTGGCTAGGGTGAAAAGGTCAGCTTGAAAGACCCAAGCAAAAGCCAACCGATGACATCAATTAATAACAACACAAGCAATGATTAAGGGTGCTGCCATGACATTATTTGCGACAAGTACAAAACCAAGACATCACCGTAAAACACTGATTAAAGCAGCCATTGGCGCCTTGATTACCTCCGCCTCTCTCACGCTTTCAATCGCACACGCAGCAGATCTAGATGAGATTAAAGAACGCGGTTACATGGTCGTGGCCACCGAAGATAACTACTCACCCTTTAACTTTATCGAAAATGGCAAAGCCACTGGCTTTAACAAGGATATGCTGGAAGCCTTCCGCCAATATGCTGATTTTGAAGTGCGTCAGGAAATTTTGCCTTGGACAGGGCTACTCGCTGCGGTAGCTGGGGGCCAATATGATATGGCGTTTACAGGTGCCCTGGTCACCGATGATCGGCTAAGGGTTTTCAACTACACCCCGCCTTATGGTTCAGCCCAACACTTTTATATCAAACGTGCTGATGACGACCGCTTAAATAGCATTGCCGATCTGGATGGGAAAAAGCTCGGGGTGCAAGCCGGTAGCGCTTTGCTCGCGCGGCTACCTGAACTCAAGACCATGCTCTCGGATCAAGGCAAGCAACTGGGGGATGTCGTTGAGTACGAATCCTACCCCGAAGCGTTTGCTGATTTAGCCAACGGTCGCCTGGACTATGTCATCGATGCGGTCATTCCAGCCAATACCCTGGTGGCCTCTAAACCGGATCTCTTCGCCAAAGGTCAGGCGGTCTCAGGCCCTGGCTTTGTCTCCTGGCCGATCCCGAAACGCTCTCCTGAGCTATTGGCGTACATGACGGGCTTTATGAAGCATATGCGCGAAAGCGGCCAATTGGCAGAACTGCAAAAGAAATGGTTCGGTGAAAGCTTCCCTAATATGCCTCAAACACCCATCAAAAGTGTCGACCAGTTCCATGACTTAATCAGTGACAGTGACGCTTGATCGAGCCCTTCGCCGCATATCAAGCCCACCACAGAATCTCTGGCCTGGGGTTCTGTGGTGCCGTCCACGCCCATAAGGCACGCCGGGGCTTGTCACTCGGGGCTTGTCACTCGGCTCTTGTCACCCGGGGCTTATCACCCAGTAGCTATCACGTAAGGAGTGATCATGGATGCTTCTGCATGGCCCATGTTATTAGAGGGCGCCTGGACCACCCTATGGATTTCAGGCATATCCATTGCCATCGGGATTATCAGCGGGCTGGGGATTGCGTTGCTGCGCATCGCCAAAATCCCAGTACTCGAACAATGTCTTGTGCTTTATATCAGCCTGGGGCGTGCGACCCCGCTGGTAACTTTAACGCTATTTATCTTTCTCACCGCGCCAAGCCTGGGGCTTAACATGGATCGAAGCCTGGCGGGCATTCTCGCGTTATCCCTGAATACCACCGCATTTAATGCCGAAGTCTGGCGGGGTGCGTTTAACAACTTCTCCCGAGATCAACGTGAAGCGGCCATGGCTTGCGGCATGACGTCATTCACCTGCTTTCGGCGCATTATGTTGCCGCAAATGGTGATCACCAGCTTGCCTGGGCTCGTCAATGAAATGTCATTTCTGATCAAAGGCAGCCCGTCGATTGCCGTCATTGGTATCGTCGATTTAACCCGTGTCACCAACCGAATCTCTGCCGTAACGTATGAGCCACTTCCCCCCATTCTTGCCGCTGCAGTGCTCTACATGGCCATTATTGGCGGTTTGATCTGGTTACAACGCATCGCTGAGCGTCACGCCAACCGACTGGCGATCTGATGATAGCCACTCAATGACAGAGCGTTGATGAGGAATCAAGTATGACCAACTGGGATATTGTCTGGGATTCAAGAGATTTACTTTGGCAGGGGTTTCTCAATACCTTGTCACTTTTTAGTGTCGCGATTGCACTGGCCTTCTTGCTCGGGTGCTTGATTGTCTACCGTCTGGAGGATCCTAAAACCCGCTGGCGCCTCCCTTTAAGAAGCTTTATCGACATCATGCGAATGCTCCCTTTTCTGGTTTTGGTCTACCTGCTTTATTACGGCCTTCCCAGTGCGGGTATTCGACTAGAGGCCTGGTGGGCCGGTTTAATCGGGCTGACCTTTTATCATGGTGCTTACTTTGCGGAGATTCTACGGGGGTGTCGCGTCACACTCTCCAATGGCCAGATCGAAGCCGCCTATGCCCACGGGTTTACGCCGTCACGTATGTTTATTCGCCTGATCTTACCTCAGTTGATGATTCAGGCCCGCCCCTTGATCGGGAACCAATTGGTGTACGCCCTTAAAGATACCGCCTTCTTATTCATCATCACGGTGAAAGACCTGACCTGGGCCGCCAATTCCATTTCAGCCACTTATTTTGTGCCTACCGAAGCGTTTGTCGCTGTCATCGGGTTTTATTGGTTGATTAGCTTGGTGATGGAAATGGCCATTCGCTATGCCGGTCGTTTTGGCCATAAACGAGGATTTGATCATGTCTAATATCGCTTCAAATGTGTCTATGCCATCAACCGAAGCCTCTGCTGACAACAAGGCGACAGATCATGCTGTAGGCAACAGGTCAGATCATGTTGTCGAAGTCCGTCGGCTATCCAAAAGCTTCGATGAAGTCGAGGTGCTACGCGATATCGATCTGGAAGTCAGCAGTGGCGATGTGGTCACGATTTTGGGCTCATCAGGATCAGGAAAATCGACGTTACTGCGCTGTATCAATTGGTTGGAGAAGCCTGATCGCGGCACCATCCATATTAGCGGCCAACGCATCGGTATAGATGAGAACAGCCGTAAGCCCATGAGCCAAAAAGCTTTGGCGAAAATGCGCGCCAAAACCGCTATGGTGTTCCAAAGCTTTAATCTATGGCCCCATTTAACGGTGCTGAACAATGTGACTGAAGCCCCTATCCACGTTCAAGGTAAAAAACGTGAAGAGGCCGAAGCACTGGCACTGTCGTTTCTTGAAAAAGTGGGCATGGCCCATAAACGCGATGCGTACCCCTTCACGCTCTCAGGCGGGCAAAAGCAACGTGTCGCGATCGCCCGAGCACTGGCCATGCAACCTGAAGTCATTCTCTTTGATGAACCCACCTCGGCCCTGGACCCAGAGCTAGTGGGTGAGGTGCTGGGGGTGATCAAGTCACTCTCTGCCGAAGGGTATACGATGGTGATCGTGACTCACGAGATGGATTTCGCTCGTGCAGTCTCCGATCAAGTAGTGTTTCTTGAGAAGGGGCTGCTGATAGAGAAGGCCGATCCAGAGACTTTCTTTACTCAGCCGAAAACAGATCGAGTCAAACGCTTTTTAGAAAAACAGCACTGAATTCATCAGCGCTGATATTCAAAACCCCGGCATCCAAGCCGGGGTTTTCATTTAAAGCTCATGACGCGGCCTCAGAGGAAAAACCTGTCGCCATCACCGGACGCTTGTTTGTTTCGCCTGATCACGTAATGCTCAGTGCTCTAATCAGCAAAGAGGGCAATATATGATGACGACACGACTACACCTTCTACTGCTGGCCGTGGCGCTAACCACTCTGAGTGCTTGCAGTGACATTGACCGCAATGCTCGCCACCAGCCCCAAGTACCGGAGCAAACAAGCCACTCCACCGCTCAGTAGCCCGGTATAGGCCCCACTCACGGTCATGCTGGGATGAAGAACGCTAGAATGAAAACACCAGCACATAGAGATTCAATAGAATGGTCAAAGTGCACACCAGCATCGCTAGATAATGGGTCCAGGGCCTGTTCACCAAATTCCCCATTAAGGTGCGATTGCTGGTGAACATCAATAGAGGCACCAACGCAAATGGAATACCAAAGCTTAGCACCACTTGGCTGGCCACTAACGCCTCTTGCTCGGGAATGCCCAGCATGATGATCACTAAGGCGGGGCACATGGTCACCAATCGGCGAAGCCACAAGGGAATCGTAAAGTGCACCAAGCCTTGCATCACGACCTGCCCCGATAAGGTGCCCACCACAGAAGAGGACAAACCCGCCAGCAACAAGGTGCCGCCAAACACGGTACTGGCAATCTGCTGGCCCATCGCCGGGCTCAATAACTGGTAAGCATCCGAAATGGTCGCCACATCCGTACGCCCTTGGTCAAAGAAAACCGCCGCAGCAAGCGCCAAAATAGCCAAATTCACCAATCCCGCCAGCGCCATGCCCACAACAACATCCCAGCGATAAAAGCGCATCGCTTTTAATCTTTCGTCATCGCCTTGAGGTCTAATTCGACGCTGTGACAACGCTGAGTGTAAATAAATCACGTGAGGCATAACGGTTGCCCCTAAGATCCCAGCAGCCAAGTAAAGGGCATAGCCATCACTAAAACCAGGAACGAACAACCCTTTCAATAAAGGCTCAACATCAGGGCGGCTGAGTGATAACTCGATCATGAATCCTGCAGCGACCGCAAGGATCATGCTACCGATGACGATTTCCATCAGCCGGAAGCCAAAACGCTGCATCAACAATGCGATATAGGTAATAACGCCTGTCAGCAGTGCCCCTTCAAAGAGCGTCATACCAAATAACAAATTCAATGCCAGGGCAGCCCCTAAGAACTCGGCCAAATCCGTCGCAATAGCCACGATCTCAGCCTGTACCCAATAACACCACACCAACGGCCTTGGGTAGCGTGCCCGAATCACCTCGGCCAAATTCATCCCCGTCGCCAAGCCCAGCCGAGCGGACATACTTTGAATTAAAATCGCCATCAGGTTAGCCACCAGCACGACCCATAGCAGGGCATAGCCATAGCGTGACCCCGCCTCAATATTGGTCGCGAAATTACCGGGATCAATATAAGCCACAGCCGCAATCAGTGCGGGCCCAAAAAACGCAAGCCAACCGCCACGTCGGCGCTCACCTTTCAAGGCCAATGCAGCCGCTGATCGAACTTGGTGATCATTAATGGCACTTAACATATCAACCTCTTTAATCAAGCTACGATAACCGAGCGCAACGTCACTCAAAAGACGGGCTGGAAGAGGCAATATAACACCAAACGATAATAAATATCATTTACACATTGAGATAGCGTGAACCTATCACGGTCAGCCAGCGGCAGTGAATACGAGATCGTCAGCACTTAAGCAGATGACAAGATCCTAGCAAGCGGAGAAGAAGCGTTAACTTAAGACATGAGCAAAGAGAGGCGCTCCCACCACCATCGAAATCCCAGTAAAAATCATGGTCAAGCTCGCAATAACGCCTTCTTCACGGCCTAGCTCAGTCGCTTTAGCTGTGCCCGCACCATGAGAGGCGGCCCCCAATGCAGCGCCTTTGGCTAGGGGCGAACGAATGCGTGCCACTTTAAAGACCGGCTCACATACGATCATGCCGATAATGCCCGTGATGACCACTAACATCGCGGTTAAATCCGGTACACCGCCAAAGGATGCCACCGCCTCAATCGCAAACGGAGTCGACACCGAACGCACCAACATGCTGCGCGCTAATTCATCGGGCAATGGAAACAAATGCACCAAAGCCCATGATGATACGAGTCCCAGTAGCAAACCGGTCAAGACCCCCATGATCAAGGTTATCGGGTAACGTCGAATCACATCACGCTGCTGATAGATCGGTACCGCAAAGGCAATCGTCGCCGGCCCTAACATCAGCACAAGAAAGTGGGTGTACAGGTAATAATCATCAAGCGGAATATCGGTCATCATGACCAGCGCAATAATCGCTAAAGGCGCCACCAGGATGGGCGCACGCCACACCACACGCTTTCTCTGGTGAAGCCATTTCGCCAAATAATAAAAACCGATCGTGGCTAAAAGACTCAAAAAAGCCAAGTACATATCAGGCAGGTCTATAGCAAACAAGTTCATGATCAAATGCGCTCTAACTGGAGGCGTTTATTACGTTTTTGTTCAAGCGCAAAGACGCGATCAACCACCCAGGCCGTCCCCACCAGTACCGTGACGGTACCGAGTATAATCGTGGCCATGATCATGCCACCATCTTCACGAATGAGTACGCCATACTTGAGCACCGACACAACCGGCGGGATAAAAAACAATAAGAGCTCACTTAACAGCCAGCATGAGCCCAGTTGAACCGCGCCCTCTGGCACAATTTTCAACATCATCAAGCCAATCAAAATAAAAAGGCCCACCACCCCACCTGGAATAGACCAGTGAGCCTCGCTGACTAATAAGCTTGAAAGCCAGAAAAGTGCGCAAAAAGCGGCAATTTGAAAAGAAGTCAGGCTGAAATTCCGGACACTCTGTATTAGCGTCATCATCGTGGTCATCGAGTCGTATGGAAGAAGAAACTAGACCAAAGTTTAATACAGGGTTCATCATAGATATAATGAATGTTAAATATGAAAAACATGCCATGAGGTTATGAAAATGGACCTACGCGTATTGCACTATCTTGTGGAGATCGTGCAATGGGGAGGGTTCGGCAAAGCCGCTGAACACATTCACATCTCACAACCGGCATTAAGCAAGGCGATCAGCGCGCTGGAAGAAGAGCTCGGCGTGACCTTGCTTGAACGCGGTCATAGAGGTGGAAAAATTGGCGTCACAGCGGCTGGCGAGATTGTCCATCGTCATGCCTTGGCGATGTTGAACAACCGGCAACAGTTACTGAATGAATTACAGCAGCTGCAAGGGCTGCAAACCGGCCATCTCAATATTGGCTTGTCGCCATTGGGAAGTGCCGATATTTTTGCCCCGATCATTGCCCGTTTTCGGGCCACTTACCCTCAGATCACGATCAATCTGATGGAGCGTGGTGGCGCTGAACAAGAAGTCGCATTACGTCGCGGAGAAATCGAGTTAGCCACCAGCCTGATTCCGGCTGCGAGTGACAGTGATATTGATTGGATGCTCATCTGCGATGACCCCATGATGGTGGCGCTCCCCCTCACTCACCCACTCGCAAATGCTGACACGCTACATCTTAACGATCTTGCTCAAACACCTTTAGTGATTTTTGAGCATACGTTTATGCTCAATCGCGTCATTTTACAGGCTTGCCGAAATAGCGGTTTTGAACCCCCTGCACTGACTGAAGTGACCCACCCAGACTTTGGGCTGGCCTTAGTGGCCGCGGGTACAGGCGCCATGTTACTGCCCCGGCTGATCACCCAGCGTCATCCCAATAGCGGGGTAGCCATTAAACCATTACACAGTGAATCACTGCGCTGGCAGTTGTCACTGATCTGGCGTAAAAACGTCAAACTCTCTTTTGCGGCCGAAGCCATGAAACAGATGATGCAATCATCGCTCAATTTTTAAACGCCCAACAACGTTGATCACTATGGATTTAATTTTCTTAGGCACTTCATCGGGTGTCCCCACCAAACAGCGCAATGTCTCAGGCGTAGCCCTCACTGAGCCTCAAGGGCGCGGCTGGTTTTTGATTGATTGCGGTGAAGGCACTCAGCATCAGCTGTTGCATACACGCCTCTCGGCCGCTCAACTTAAGGCCATTTTGATTACCCATGTGCATGGCGATCATTGCTATGGATTGCCGGGGTTACTGGCTTCAGCCGCCATGAGTGGACGTCAGGCCCCGTTAACCATTATCGCGCCAGCCGGTATCGCAGAGTGGCTTGAAGCGGTGCAAGCCCATACTGCACTCGCCTTGCCTTATGCGCTTGATTTTGTCGCGACAGAAACACTCGATGAGATCACGATAGGGGCTTATCGCATTCAATCAACGCCGCTATCTCACCGCGTGCCGTCTTATGCGTATCAATTCACCGAGCATGCGGTGGAAGGCCAACTGAAGGTGCAAGCCCTTAAAGCAGCGGGGATTCCGGCAGGGCCGCTATGGGGGCAACTCCAGCGCGGGCATGATGTTCAGCTTAATGGCCAAACCTATTGCAGCGCTGATTATGTCGATGCTCAGCGCGCGCCGCGCCAAGTGGTTATTGCAGGCGATAATGACACGCCAAGCTTACTCACAGAGGCTTGCCGACACGCCCAGCTCTTGATCCATGAGGCGACCTATACGCAGGATATTGCTCAAAAAGTGGGGGATGTCGGCCATAGTGATGCCGCTCGCGTTACTCAATTTGCCGAACAGCAAGGTCTGCCTGCGCTTATTCTGACTCACTTCAGCCCGCGCTATCACCTTGATCCCCGACACTCCCCTTCACTTTCAGAACTCGAAGCCGAAGCAGGTGCCGCTTACACCGGGACGCTTAAGCTCGCCCAGGATTTTGATCACTACCATTTGGATAAAAATGGTCAATTGACTCAAAAAACTGAGACATAACCCGCATCGAGACCGAGCCATAAAAAAAGGCGACAGCAAAGCTGTCGCCAAAGGAACCCGAAACACTATGTCAGCGGAACCAATTTGCACATTGATAACTGCCATAGAGATTCGGAAGGACTCGACCCTGGACCGAAGCACACTCATATATCAATAACGCTTACACATAAAGAACTCTTAGATATAAGCGTTCTGAAATGACGAGAAAGCGCTTGAATAAAAAACGCTTCGATACAGCGTATGACAATGCATGAAGCATCAATGTCGTTGTTTTTGAGTGATCACTCAAAAACAAACAAAAAAAGACATGAATCATCAGAGGCTTTAAATCATACCTATTTTTGAGCGATCACTCAAGTTATGATAAATGTCTTTAACATCATCTAACGACTGGAATCATAAAAAGCTAGGCGGAGCCTTATGTCACGAACTTGTCTTTACGATCGCAATGAGGCACTGGATCAAGCCATGAGATTATTTTGGCGCCAGGGGTTTCATGCCACATCACTTAAAGACCTGGAACAGGCATTAGATATGCGCCCAGGTAGCATTTATGCGTGTTTTGGCTGTAAAGAAAGTTTGTTTAAAGAAGCTGTAGAGCACTATAGCCAGCTCGTACTCAAAGAGATGAGACAGTCGTTATCACACAGTGCCAGTCCACTGGCTGGGCTAGCGGATTATTTCCGGCATCTGGGCGGCCTTTGTATTAGCGAAGGCCAATCAAGCAGCAAGGCCTGTATGCTGGTCAAGGCATTGCTTGAGCTCAATACCGCAGATCCTGAGATGCAGGTATGGCTCGAAACCTTATTTGCACAACTGGATCAATGCTTACTAGATACAGCGGAAGCAGCCAAAGCTCAAGGAGCGCTGAGCCCACACACCGATACACATCACTTATGTCGCCGCTGGATGGCCGAAATCATGGGGCTTCGAGCCTTGGCCCAACGTCATATTCCAGCGGCGGAAGTCATCGCCGTCGCTGAACAGATGGCACAAGACATCGAACAACTCGCCCAAAACCAAGCCGCCAACGCCTAACCGTTTAACTGACCGATGCCGATATCATGACGGTCAGGCCTACGCGACAGGCCGCTGGACCCATTCCGGGCGCTCCCATGATGGTCTCACGCATGACTTTCAGGTAGCATACGCGGCTCTCTGAAAAAAGAACGGCGTTCCAACAGAAAGGCAAGGTGGCGGTTAGCGCCTCCACCTCACAATACGGTGGGATCAACGCCTGAAGCTGCACAGGCATTAAGCCCCTGATTGCGGGCATTACGCCATGATTGAGAACGCCGACAGCGTATACCTTACAACAGCGTATACCTTAGAGACTTGAACCGTGCCAACTCCCCACTATCAGCCTGCTTGCGCACGGGGCCTACCACGCGTTCATTAAATTTCACATCTTCATTGCATGATGGCCTTTGACATTCAAAGCGCCAAACCATCACGGCTTTGCTTAACCTGCATGACAACGAGATAAACCCTATGCTGCATCACTGGAAACAGGACTGGTTCTCGAATATCCGTAATGACGTTCTCGCCGGAACGGTCGTCGCACTGGCGTTGATCCCTGAAGCCATTGCGTTCTCAATCCTCGCGGGCGTAGACCCCAAAATCGGGCTTTATGCCTCTTTCTGCATCGCCGTGATTACCGCATTTGCGGGCGGGCGACCGGGCATGATTTCTGCCGCGACTGGGGCTATGGCCTTAGTGATTGGTGATCTGGTCAAAGACCATGGCTTACAGTACCTCTTGGCCGCCACGATATTAACCGGTGTCTTCCAGATCTTGGCAGGGGCGATCCGGCTGGATCGGTTAATGCGATTTGTCTCACAATCGGTGATGACCGGCTTTGTCAATGCACTGGCCATTCTTATCTTTATGGCACAGCTGCCCGAGCTCACCCATGTCACCTGGCATGTCTATGCCCTAACAGCAGCCGGGCTGGGCATTATTTACCTGTTCCCATATCTCCCTAAAATCGGGACTTTGCTGCCCTCACCGCTGGTGTCCATTTTAGTGATCTCGCTGGTCGCCATTTATATGGGAATTGAAGTGCCTACCGTCGGCGATAAAGGCGATCTACCCGATAGCCTGCCGATATTTTTATTGCCCGATGTCCCTCTGAACCTAGAGACCTTATGGATTATCCTGCCTTATGCGCTGAGTCTAACCGTGGTCGGGCTTTTGGAATCATTGATGACCGCCAGCATTATCGATGAGTTGACCGACACCACCAGCAACAAAAATCGTGAATGCCATGGTCAAGGGTTAGCCAATATTGGGGCAGGTTTACTGGGCGGCATGGCAGGCTGTGCCATGATCGGTCAATCAGTCATCAATGTGAAATCAGGTGGTCGTGGCCGCCTTTCCACCTTGTGTGCAGGCGTGTTCTTATTGATCATGGTGGTGTTCCTTAGTGACTGGATTCGCCAGATTCCAATGGCAGCATTGGTCGCGGTCATGATCATGGTCTCGATAGGCACCTTCTCATGGGGGTCGATTCGAGATCTGAAAAGCCATCCGCTGTCGACAAGCCTGGTCATGGTCGCAACAGTCGTGGTGGTCGTCGCGACTCATAACTTGGCCATTGGGGTATTTGTCGGGGTCTTACTGGCAGCCTTGTTCTTTGCCAACAAAGTGGCGCATTTCATGGCGGTGCGCAGCGATTTGGATGAACAGACACAGCACCGCACCTATACCGTCACGGGTCAGGTCTTTTTTGCGTCATCGAAGAAGTTCAATAGTGCCTTTGACTTTAAAGAAGCCATTGATAGCGTCACCATCGACGTATCTTTAGCTCACTTTTGGGACATCACCGCGGTTTCAGCATTAGATAAAGTTGTTTTACGCTTTCGCCGCGAAGGGACAACCGTTGAAGTGAAAGGGCTTAATGAAGCCAGTGCCACCATTGTCGATCGCTTTGGTACTCATGACAAAGCGGGCGCCTCTGACGATGTGCTGTCTGGACACTAATCCCTCTTACACCCTCTCGGGAGAAGATCATAATGAGTAACGTCATCGCCTGCATTGATGGCTCCAGCATGGCCCCTGGCGTATGTGATGCCGCCAGCTGGGCCAGCCAGCAATTGAATTGTCCGCTGTCACTGTTGCATGTACTGGATAAAAGCGAATTTCCGACAGCATCACAGCACAACCTTTCAGGCAACCTTGGCCTTGATACCCAGACGCATCTATTAGAAAAAATGGTTGAGCTGGATGAGCAACGCAATCGCCTGGCGCTAGAACAAGGCAAGCTCATGTTGAATGAGGCCCAGGCCCGCGCGAGCCGTGCAGGCGCCCAGCAGATATCAACCCGACAGCGCCATGGCAACCTGGTCGAGACTTTGACTGCGGATCAAAACGACATGCGTTTATTGGTCATGGGGCGACAAGGTGAAGCCCATGACAAGATGAGCGAAACCATTGGCAGCCAACTGGAAAGTGTCATTCGAACCATCACGCAGCCGATTCTCATCGCCTTGCCTGAGTTCACCGCGCCTGAGCGGATCATGTTCGCTTATGATGGCAGTGCCACCGCACACAAGGCACTGACAACGCTGGCCGGCAGCCCCCTATTTAAAGGCTTAGCCTGTCATTTGGTCATGGTCAACACGGATACCGATGAGCACCGCAAGAGTTTAGCGGAAGGCTTAGGCGTTCTAGAAGCGGCTGGATTTAAATGTGAAAGCGCCTTACTTCAAGGCGACATTCATCAGGCACTGCGTGAATATCGCGAGACGCACCACATCGACCTCCTCGTCATGGGAGCTTATGGCCATTCGCGTATTCGTCAATTTCTAGTAGGCAGCACCACCACCAGTATGATCAGCCGGAGTCAGATTCCGCTATTGCTGCTGCGCTAATCGCTGAGCATATGATCGCCTTTATCATTGAGGCGCAGCGATGTGATGTTCCGTGCCAGACCGACCGGTCTGGCACAGTTTGTTATGGCCTATACGATGCGTCCCCGCACATGCCCGATCGAACAGATTGAGTTGACACTGGTGAGCATTACTCTGACAATACATTAGATGACTTTATCAACTAAATTCCAGAGGTCTCTGTGTCTCAGATGATCAACGCTTCCGAGCCCCCTTCCCCTTCTTATAAAGCACTGACATTCGTACTGGCCCTCACACTGGCAATTGGGCCCTTAGCGCTTGACCTTTATCTGCCCGCTTTTCCCGCCATCGCCGCTGATCTGAATGTCGGAACGGATGATATAGGTTTAAGCGTTTCGTTTTACGTCTTCACCATGGCATTAAGTCAACTGATCGGTGGCGCCTTATCAGACCGACTAGGACGCAAACCCATATTGACCGGCGGGCTCATATTATTTGCCTTGGCCAGCTTTGCACTGACCCAGGTGAGTACACTGAACAGCTTATTGGGATTCAGAGTCCTTCAAGCCTTTGGCGGCGGCTGGGTACTCGTGTCCATTCCCGCATTAGTGAGAGATCGAACATCCGGCAAAGCGGCCGCGCGCCTGTTCTCAATGGTCGGCCTGATTATGATTATTGCGCCCGCAATGGCCCCGACGCTGGGCAGTTTTCTGCTTCAACTGGGCTCATGGCATCTCTTATTCTTATTCTTGGGTGTTTATGCCCTATTGATCATGCCCTTGCTATTTCGCTTTGTGCTGCAAGGTAATCCTCATCGGCCTGCTGAGGGCCATGACCGTGCATCACTCTGGCAGCAATATCGTAGTGTGTTATCCACCCGCCTCGCCTTGCCTTTTATTGGCTGGCAGTCGTGTTGCTTCACTACCATGATGATTTTCATTACGCATTCATCCTTCATCTATCAACAACACTTCGATCAAACAGAAGAAGCCTTCGCCTTATTATTTGGTGCCAATATCGTCATTATGATGGTCTGCAATCTGACCAGTCGCTGGCTATTGAACTGGGTAAGCTCACGCTTTCTCCTCAGGTGCGCCACAGGGCTTCAAGGAATGGGGATATTGGCACTGTCCATCACCGTGTGGCAGGAAGGTCCCGTCATGGCATTTTTGCCGTGCATGATGATCACCATCGGCGCCATGGGGGCCATCACGCCCAATCTCCAAGCCTCTTACTTAGAGTTTTTTCCTAAAAATAGTGGCACGGCAGCAGCCATCATGGGAGCGGTTCAGTTCTCTATTGCTGGGCTACTCAGTGGGTTATCAACAATGCTGCCTCAAACGCTGTCTGCAGTGATTGCCGCCATGTCGATATGTGTCGCCGTCGCTTGGGGATTTATGCTCTTGGAGTACCGCATAGGGGGGGCAGCTCGCCGTAGCGCATCACATTAAGATGTTCAGAAGATAAGACATTCAGAGGATAAGGTATTTAGAGGAAAGACCTGACGTTAAACAGGAGGCCAAAGGCCTCCTGTTGTTCAGTCATTAGCTCATTCAGTGTTTCACGTCATGATCACACCGACGATATAAGCTCGGACGGACCCAAGCTCACATGATATTAACTTAAGCTATCAACCAGAAGTCGCCATTCCAAAGGCTCGCTGCTCTCGACAGCATCAGCACTTTCAATTCGTAGCACTAATTTTTGCTGTTGATCATACACTTCGATAGCGGTCAGCTCCCCCAGTGGGCCTGGTTGGCGCAGAATAAAAGCTTCCGCCATCTGCTCATGATCAATGAACAAACTGAACCCCTTGCCCTGTAAATAATAACCACCAGGAATGGCATGCAACCGATCAATCGGACCGGCATAACGCTGCACAGCACCCGCTTGACCCGCCGTGACCAGCAACGATAAATGGCGGGCATGGGCACCGAGCAATAAGCGTTCAAGTTTGGGCCATGCCATCGGTTCGGCTAACGGGGCCCCCAGCTGAATAAGCCCCGAATAACGCTCATGCGCATGATTTTTGAACTGCTGATCCAAACTATAATGCGCTGCCTTGGCCATCCATTGCTGACGAAAATCCTGCCAACTCGGGACTAAAGTCACCACCGGCGGAGCACTCATGGGCGTTAGAAAATCGGGTATCCAGCCGGAAACATCCTGCATTTCGTCACGCAGAGATTGCCATGCGGTAAAGTCAGAGTGGGGGGTACTTCTGATTTGGTGCAAGGCTTGCCCATAAACATTAAAAAACTGTAACGACCAATGGCGATGGCGGAATTGACGCAGAACCATCCAGTAACAGTCCTGCACACTCAAACGCACATCAAGGCCCGAAGTCGCGATAAAACGGCTTACAGGCTGTCGCCCTTTACGTAGATTGGGCACGGGGTATCGCCCCACCAGCTCATGGGTGACCGCCCCATTCGATTGAATGGCTCTAACCTTCCCCAATAAGGGTAAACGGCGCATCACAGAGACAGGATCGCGCAGCGCCCAGAGTGTGGCATGCCCGACCTGAGAAACGACCCATTCACCTTCACTCATATCCGCTCGGCGCTGAGCGGTTGTTGGCAGACTGGCTCTAGCAGGCTCTCCCTGAGCCCAAAGTCCTCGCCCTTGGGTGTGAATATTCAATAGCTGCTGTGGATTCATCACACACCTCCCTCTCATGACATTTCAACTCTTGGCATGCTCATCTCGATCATATCCACCTATTGCGGATTGAATTAGCCGAGATCAACTCAACATGCTGAGTTATGAATGCGCTTATGATATTGAGAACAATTCTCATTTTCAAGATAAAATACACCTTCGACGTCATTTCGTCAGATGACCTATCTAATGCCCGTATGCCGAATGACCGAATGCTTGGCTAACGCCTGTATATCTAACTAAAGTCTAGCCCATAACCCTTTACTCTGCCGACATCACAAGTTTACGTTTACGTAAACTTGCTCTATGCTTTTCATCACAATTCTACTGCTTAAATAAGGCAGTAAGATGTCATGATGCTTGATCTACTGACATTCTTTTTGACTCGTCAATTGAGGTGATCGCCATGAAGTCCCTTTACAAGGAGTTGAATTTCGGCCTGGGTGAAGAAGTCAACATGCTACGCGAGCAGGTGAACCACTTTGCTCATGCAGAAATTGCGCCGCGTGCAGCTGAGATTGACCAAAGCAATGACTTCCCTGCCGATTTATGGCGCAAGTTTGGAGACATGGGGCTCCTCGGCATCACAGTGCCCGAGGCTTATGGCGGATCAGCCATGAGCTACCTGGCGCACTGCATCGCCATGGAAGAAATCTCTCGTGCCAGTGCTTCAGTGGCGCTGTCTTACGGCGCCCACTCCAATCTGTGCGTCAATCAAATCAAGCTCAATGGTACTGAAGCTCAGAAACAACGCTATTTACCTAAACTTTGCAGCGGTGAACATATTGGCGCACTGGCGATGTCAGAACCCGGCGCGGGCTCTGATGTGGTCAGCATGAAACTCCGTGCCGACAAGCATGGCGATTACTACCGTCTTAACGGTAACAAAATGTGGATCACGAATGGGCCCGATGCACACACTTATGTGATCTATGCCAAAACAAATCCTGATGCAGGCCGACACGGCATTACCGCTTTTATTGTAGAGCGCGATTTTCCTGGCTTCTCCCGCCATCAGAAATTAGACAAACTGGGCATGAGAGGCTCCAACACTTGTGAGCTTGTGTTCCAGGATTGTGATGTCCCTGAGGAGAATATGCTCGGCGGTTTAGGCCAGGGCATCGATGTACTGATGAGCGGGCTCAATTTCGAACGCGTCGTGCTGGCCGGTGGCCCTACCGGCATTATGCAGGCCACCCTCGATATCGTTGTGCCTTATGTTCACGATAGAGAGCAGTTTGGCCAAGCCATTGGCACTTTTGAGTTAGTCCAAGGCAAAGTGGCCGATATGTATACCAGCATGAATGCCTGTAAAGCCTACCTCTATGCCGTTGCCGCCGCATGCGACCGGGGTGAAGCCACCCGAAAAGATGCCGCTGGCGTGATCCTCTATTGCGCCGAAAAAGCCACACAAATCGCTCTTGATGGTATCCAACTGCTCGGCGGCAATGGCTATATCAATGATTACCCCACCGGCCGCCTGCTGCGCGATGCCAAACTTTATGAAATTGGCGCCGGCACTAGTGAAATTCGACGCATGCTGGTCGGCCGAGAACTATTCAATGAATCGGCATAAAACGCAGTGAATCGGTACACGCTTATCGGTACTCGCCTAGTGAGCGCAGGTATAAAGCCGCGTCTCTTGATCACTGACAGCACGTCATCATTTCATTGGCCATTGTTCAAGGTGGAACTCTATGAGTCGACTGACCTCTCAAGTCAATACTCGCAGCGCTGAATTTATCGAAAAAGATCGCCAAATGCGCCTTTTACTCGATCAGCTGCGAGAGGCCACGATCCAAGTACAAGCCGGAGGGGGTGAGCGGGCACAGCAACGTCATTTGTCTCGGGGCAAACAACTGCCGAGAACTCGAATTGAGCGTTTACTCGACCCAGGCGCCCCTTTTTTGGAGCTCTCTGCGCTCGCCGCCTGGGAGGTCTATGACGATCCAGTACCCAGTGCTGGGCTGATCACGGGCATTGGGCGGATTCAGGGGGTTGAATGTGTCATTGTCGCGAATGATGCCACCACCAAGGGGGGCACCTATTACCCTTTGACCGTCAAAAAACACCTGCGCGCCCAAGAAGTGGCCCGTCGGCATCGATTACCTTGTGTTTATCTGGTCGACTCGGGTGGGGCTCATTTACCGCACCAGGATGAAGTCTTTCCCGATCGCGAGCACTTTGGCCGCATTTTCTATAACCAAGCCACCCTTTCAGCAGCGGGCATTCCGCAAATTGCGGTGGTCATGGGGGCCTGTACCGCTGGGGGCGCCTATGTCCCGGCGATGGCGGATGAATCCATCATCGTCAAGTCACAAGGCACCATCTTTCTGGCAGGCCCACCGCTGGTCAAAGCGGCCACGGGGGAAATCGTCTCGGCCGAGGCGTTGGGCGGCGCCGATGTCCACACTCGGATCTCGGGCGTTGCCGACCATTATGCACTGAATGACGACCATGCATTACAGTTAGCCCGCCAAGCCATTGCCCGCCTCAATTGGCAAAAAAAGGGCTCAATACAAAGGGTACCTGCACGTCCCCCATGCTATGACCCGGAAGAACTCTACGGCATTGTCGGCACAGACTTGCGCAAACCTTTTGATGCCCGCGAAGTCATCGCCCGGCTGGTCGATGGTTCCGAGTTTGATGAATTCAAGCGCCAATATGGCGAAACACTGGTGACCGGATTTGCTCATCTACACGGCTATCCTGTCGGCATCATCGCCAATAATGGTGTTTTATTCTCAGAATCCGCCTTGAAAGGGGCGCACTTTATTCAGCTCTGCACCCAACGCAAAATCCCCCTGATTTTCCTTCAGAACATTACCGGTTTTATGGTCGGTAGCCGCTATGAACACGAAGGCATTGCCAAGCACGGGGCCAAAATGGTGAATGCCGTTGCCTGTGCTCAGGTGCCTAAGTTTACGGTACTGATGGGCGGGAGTTTCGGCGCGGGCAACTACGGCATGTGTGGCCGCGCCTATGATCCCAACCTGTTGTGGATGTGGCCCAATGCACGTATCTCCGTCATGGGCGGCGAACAAGCGGCGCAAGTCCTGGCGGAAGTGAAACAGGCACAGTTCGAACGACAGGAGAATGCCTGGTCGGATGATGACAAAGCCGCTTTTATGGCACCAATCCGCCAGCAATATGAAGCCCAAGGGAATCCTTACTACGCCACTGCTCGGCTTTGGGATGATGGCCTGCTCGACCCCGCCAACACCCGTGATGCTTTGGGGCTCGGCATCTCGGCCGCAATGAATGCCGATATTCCCGACAGCCCATTCGGGGTTTTCCGGATGTAACGTCTTGATGTAACGCCTATACGTAGACGCTTAAATGGAGACACAGGCATGACCACAAACCTGACATTGACGGATCAAGGCGTCGCTTATTTAACATTGAATCGACCTGAAGTGCATAACGCCTTTGATGACCACCTCATCGATCAACTGTTGGATCACTTGGTTAGCGTGAAACAACAGCAGGCACGACTGCTCGTATTAGGGGCAAAGGGCCAACACTTTTCAGCCGGGGCCGATCTGAACTGGATGCGTCGAATGGCCAAAGCATCAGAATCTGACAACCTCCAGGATGCCCATCAACTGGCTCAGCTGATGCATCAACTGGATCAACTGCCCTGCCCCACCATCGCCCGAGTGCAAGGGGCGGCTTATGGCGGAGCGGTTGGCCTGGTGGCCTGCTGTGATCTTGCGATTGCGACCAGCAGCGCGCGCTTCTGTCTCTCTGAAGTCAAAATCGGCCTCATCCCCGCGGTTATCAGCCCTTTTGTCAGCCGGGCTATTGGCCTCAGGGCCATGCGTCACTATGCGCTCACCGCCGAGGTTATCGACGCCGAAACCGCCCAAAGACTGGGGCTGATCACACACCGCGTACCGCTACCCAACAGCGGCGCCTCGGCTCAAACAGGCCTGGATGAAGCGGTTGATCACTATGTGCAGCAACTACTCGCGGCCAGCCCACAAAGCTTGCAACAGACCAAGGCGCTACTCCATCACATTGAACACACCCCGTTAGGGCCCCAGTTGCTTGACCATACCTGTCAGGTCATTGCGCAAGCCCGTGTCTCAGCACAAGGGCAAGAAGGATTGAACGCCTTCTTAGAAAAACGGCCACCTCAATGGCCCACATTCAAACCTGAGCATCCTTAGCCCCTGGTGTTGTTCGCCACAGCGATGTTCGTTCAAAACGGTTTCAGTTCAAGACGGTTTCAGTTCGAGAAACTTCAGTTCAAGGCGTTTCAAATCAAAAAACAGGAGAGGCCCATGTTTCAGCGCTTACTCATTGCTAACCGGGGTGAAATTGCTTGTCGTATCATGCGAACGGCGCAACGCCTGGGCATTCACTGTATCGCGGTTTATTCCGAAGCGGATCGTCATTCAGCCCATGTAGAACAAGCCGATGAGGCCATTTTGATCGGCCCAGCGCCCGCCCAGGACAGCTACCTCAATATTGAGCGCATCATGGAGGCCGCCCACCAAACCCAAGCTCAAGCCATCCACCCCGGCTACGGATTTTTATCCGAAAATGCAGACTTTGTACGGGCCTGTAAGCAAGCGGGTCTCGTGTTTATTGGACCACCGGCTGAAGCGATCGAAGCCATGGGCACTAAAGCCGCCGCCAAGGCATTAATGAAGCAGGCTCAGGTCCCTGTCATCGCGGGCTATCATGGCGAAGATCAAAGTGATGCGCGCTTAGCCCAAGAGGCCGCCGAGATCGGCTACCCGGTGATGATCAAAGCCAGTGCAGGCGGCGGTGGTAAAGGCATGCGTGTCGTTGAGCAGGCGGAGGCTTTCAATGCCGCCCTAGAGAGCTGCCGACGGGAATCCCTGAAAGCGTTTGGCGACGACAAGATGTTGATCGAAAAACTCATCACGCGCCCTCGTCATGTCGAAGTCCAAGTCTTCTGTGATCAGCATGGACAAGGCGTCTATTTATTCGAACGGGACTGTTCATTACAACGACGCCATCAAAAAGTCATTGAAGAAGCGCCTGCCCCTGGGCTCAGTGAATCCTTACGCCAGTCGATGGGCGAGGCTGCCGTCAGAGCCGCTCAAGCCATCGATTATGTCGGCGCGGGCACGGTCGAGTTTTTGCTGGATGACCAAGGCCATTTTTCCTTTATGGAAATGAACACACGGCTCCAAGTTGAGCATCCCGTCACCGAAATGATTACGGGTGAAGACTTGGTGGATTGGCAGTTGCGCATCGCGGCCGGCCAGCCTCTGCCTCGTGCGCAAACCGCGCTCTTGGTGACAGGGCACGCTTTTGAAGCGCGTATCTACGCAGAAGATCCACAACATGATTTCCTGCCCGCGACCGGCACCTTGCACCATCTGGTGACGCCGCCTGAATCACCACAACTGCGTATCGAGACTGGCGTTCGTCAGGGCGATGAAATCAGCATCTATTATGACCCCATGATCGCCAAACTGGTCGTTTGGGGAGAAGACCGCGCCAGCGCCCTCAAAGCCCTGAGTCACGCCCTTTCTCAGTATCAGATTGCGGGCGTGAGTACGAATATCAGCTTTTTGAAACGGCTCGCTGATCACCCTGAATTCAAACAGCAGGTACAAGATACCGGATTTATTCAGCGGCATCTGGAGACCCTCACCCTGCCGCCAAGCCCCAATGAAGCTGAGGCCCTGACGGTGATGGGTTGCTATTTATTACACCAGCGACTGAATCAGCACAGATTACAGCCGCATGAGCCACACCAACACCTGAACTCTGGCTCGCCTAGACAAACGTCCACCGTTGCAGAAGACACCCCTTGGGATCAGCTTCACGGTTGGCGTTTAAATGCGCCTGCGCGCCATTGCTTTGAGCTCAAGCCCGAGCATGCCCGCAGTGCCAGCCGTCTTGAATTCATTGAAATCGACTCAGGCTGGCAGGTGTGCCTAGCAGATCATCCCGATGATCACGACACCGTTCAATTCGAATGGACGACAAAAGGGCTCTGCATCACGCTAAACGGGCACAGACGGCACTGGTCGGTCAGCCAATCAGGCACGAGGTTAACGCTCTTCACGTCGGAAGGTCCTTGGGTCGCCCAGTGGGTTTCATTAGACCATCTCAGTTTTGTCAGCGAGGACATCCAGGCCCAACTCAAGGCCCCGATGAATGGCGCCATTGTGAGCCTTCAAGCCGCCCTAGGAGAGCCCGTCAAAGCAGGAGACCCGCTGATCATTATGGAAGCGATGAAGATGGAGCATACGTTATATGCCCCCGCAGAGGGTGTGGTGTCAGCCTTTCACTATGCCCCAGGCGATTTAGTGAACCAGGGAGATGAACTCCTCCATTTTGAAGCCAGTACAGAGGCCAGCTCAGCCCCCGATGCTATAGAGGAAGCGTCCTGATGTCGTCCAATCACTTGCCTAGTCGCGTCAAACTGGTGGAAATGGGCCCTCGAGATGGCCTACAAAATGAGCCTCAGACACTGGCCACCGGTTTAAAAGTGGCGCTGATTGAACGGCTTGCAAAGGCCGGCCATCAACACATTGAAGCGACCAGTTTTGTCTCTCCCCGCTGGGTGCCACAAATGGCCGATGCGGCCGCGGTCATGGCGCAACTCAAACGCGCCCCCGATGTGACCTACCGTGCCCTCACCCCCAATCTTAAGGGGTTGGAAGGCGCACTGGCCGCAGGCGTTGATGAAGTCGCCGTATTTGCCGCCGCCTCAGAAACCTTCAGTCAGCGTAATATTAATTGCAGTGTTCACCAATCATTGGCGCGCTTTGAAACCGTGATTGAGCGCGCCCAGCAAGCCAATGTCCGTGTCAGGGGTTATGTCTCCACGGTGATGGGCTGCCCTTACGAAGGCCACATCACACCACAGCAAGTGGCCGACGTGAGCGATGCCCTCTACCGCATGGGCTGCTACGAGATTTCACTGGGCGATACCATCGGCACCGGCACGCCGCGCCAAGCCAAAAAACTGATTGAAGCCGTGAGTCAGAAGGTACCGATGGAAAAACTTGCCGCGCATTTTCATGATACTTATGGGCAAGCGCTGGCCAATCTTTATGCGGTGCTTGAAGAAGGGGTGGCGATCATTGACGCTTCTGTCGCGGGGCTAGGCGGCTGCCCTTACGCCAAAGGCGCATCGGGCAATGTCGCAACGGAAGATGTGGTCTATATGCTGGAAGGCTTAGGCATTGAGAGTGGCTTGAATCTACCAGTATTGGCCAGTACCGGCGTCTGGATCAGTGCGCAACTGGGCCGAGTAAATCAATCCAAAGTCGGGCAGGCCCTCAGCACTCAAAAATGACGAGCAACATCATGGCGCATGCCCCCCCTCAAGCTATCGGATATTCAACCCGCTATCGGGCGTTCAATCAGCGCCCCTTGGACCAAATCGTAATCACGTTGGCACAGGTGATGGCGCAGCTCAACTTGGTGGCTAATCAATAACAGCCCGATATCGCGCGCTTTAATCCAGGCCATTAGGCCCTGCCATAGCGACTGCTCCGAGAGTGCATCCAGCTGCTCAGTGATTTCATCACAAATCAAAAAACGTGTTGTCGGTAATAACAACCGGGCCAATGACACTCGGGCCAATTCACCTCCGGATAACTCATGCGGATACCGTGACAACCAGTCATTCTGAATACCCAGCACAGATAAAAGCTCTGCTTCAGGCGGCTCGCCATTCTGCAGCACCCGCTCAACCCGCCAGCGGGGATCAATCGCCAACTCTGCATGTTGCGGCACATACTGAACAGGGCTAGGCTGCCCTTTAGGCCACCCATGTAAAGGGTGCTGACCGATCATCACTTCCCCAGCATGGGGTTTGAGATGCCCAGCCAATAGTTTGCCAAGTGTTGACTTGCCCACCCCAGAAAGCCCCCCTAAACCCACAACATCACCGGGCGCTAACTTCAAATCAACGGCATCGATACACCGGTGCTCCTTGCCAACCCCATAGCCTATACCTTGCGCAATCAGGCTCATCGCTCATCTCCCTGGTGTATGGTCAAGGGGTTCTGAGTCCACTGCTGAGCCTGCCATAACGCCCGCGAGAAGGGATGTTTCAATCCCCCCCCGCTACCATCAAAAGCTGCAACCGGTGCGGTTTCCACCTGTTGGCCTGATGCCAAAATCATGACCTCATCAGCCACCTGGATCAGACGAACAAGATCATGACTGATCAAAAGCACTCCCTTACCTTGCGCTTTTAACGTCGAAAGCAGCTGTATCAACTGATCGGCCACCGTCGGATCAAGCCCAAGGGTCGGCTCATCAATGACTAGCCAATCCGCGCCGGTGGCCAAGGTCAGCGCCAGTAATACCCGTCGCGCCATGCCACCAGACAATTGATGTGGAAAAAGAGCCCCAGCCTCAGCCTCAAGCTGCACCTGAGCCAATAGTCGAGTCGGATCCACCGCTTCGGCATTGCGTCGAGCAAAACGGCGTATTTGCTGAGTCACCGGTGCCAAAGGGTCTAATGCCTCAATAGATTGGGGCATCAAGGCCATTGATAAGGGTGACAATGGCGCATCATTGAGGGTCATCCGCCCTTGGCACTCAATCTCTGCCGGCAGTGCCTGGAATAGCGCATCCGCCACAAGACTTTTCCCGGCGCCAGAGCCACCCACTAAGCCCATACACTGCCCGGCCTCCAACCGCCATGAGAGCGGCCCAACCAGAGGCTGGGAATGCCCTTTCATGGTCAGCGTAAGTGCCTCAACCTGAAGCGACATCATCTGCTGAGTTTTCATCACGCCACCTGCCCCGGAGAAACCCCAGAACTACCTCGATCAGGGGGTAACGCTTGGCGCCTTAAACGCTCGCCCAAGCGCTCAAATCCGAACGCCACCAGCATTAACCCGAGCCCAGGCGCCAAAACAACCCACCAAAACCCCGCCAGCATGGCATTTAGACTATTGGCCAGCATCACCCCAATGGAAGGCAAATGGGGCTCAATACCCAACCCGATAAAACTCAAACCCGCCTCATGTAAAATGGCATGGGGGAAAATCACCACAAAACCAGCAATCCACTGAGGCATTAAATGCGGCATCAAGTGATGTCGGGCCAGCCAAAGATTTGAACGCCCGAGCGAACGTGAAACTTGCACATAATCAGACTTCACCAAGGTTTTCGCTTCATGACGAAGTAAGCGCGCAAGCCGAGGCCAATGGGTCAATGCCACCGCCCACGTCACGCCCACAGTGCCGCCGCCAAAGGCATAGGCCACCATAATCAACAACACAAAATGGGGCATACCTAACATCATATCGGTCAAGCTGGACACCAACCGATCCAACGATCGGTTAAGCGCAGCCATCATCCCCATAACCATCGCCAGCAAGGTCGACAAAGCAGCTGCCAGCAGCCCCACTTTGAGGCTTTGTGCCAACCCCGCTAAGGTGCGTGAGGCCATATCACGGCCGAGTAAATCGGTTCCCAGCCAGTGCTGCCACGAAGGCGCTAAACTCCTTTGAGCTGGATTCACCGCCATCATAGTGTCGGGTAATGCACCGCCACCCCAGATCATCAGCGTGACGACAATCGCCATAAAGAGAGCTAAACGATAACTTTTACCGGTGTCGTCTGACCTCGTCACGATCGAGACTATTGAGACCATAACCCGTTTCATCAAGATTTAGGCTCCACCTTTAACCGGGACGCTGTCTTTAACCGAGCCGACGCCTTCAGCCAGGGTAAGCGCTTTAACCTGGGCAACGTTTCCTCCTGAGGCATAATGCGCAATCGAGGATCAACCCAAGCCGCCAAAATATCGGCCAGCAAGTTACCTAATAGCACAACCACGACCGTGACTAAGGCGATACCCAGCAATAAAGGGGCATCCGCCCCCGTGGCCGCTTTGACCGTAGCTTGACCGAGGCCCGGCCATGCAAAGATGGTCTCCGCCAGCACCGAACCGCCAAACAACTCTCCAATACTGGCCAGATGAACCGTCACCGCTGAGCCCAATGCGTGGCGACTTCCTGGCCCTAGCGCCAACCGAGTGGAAGACATTCCATGGAGACGAAGATGACGCGCCGAAGGGCCATCGAGAAACCCAATCAAACGCTGACGGACATGCAGAATTAAAGGGCCCGTGCCATAAATCGATAACGTCAATACAGGCAACACCAGGTGACGCCCATATTGCCACCAGTGAGCTTCATCTTGAGTGACCCCCGGCGGCAATGCACAACAGCTCGGCAACCAGGCAAGCTGAACGGCAAAAATAGAAATGAACAGCAGTGCAATCCAGAACCCAGGGCTGACCGAAATCACCATGGCCCACCCTCGAATGAGCCGATCAGGCCAGCGGCCCTGGCAAGCGGCCGCTAAAACACCTAATCCGCTGCCCACGACAAAAGCGGCCAAAAAAGAGCACCCCATCAAGGCTAAAGACGCCGGAAAGCGCTCAACCAATACCGTCAGTACCGGCGCATTGTAGGAGATCGAATCACCCAGATCCCCTTGCACAAGGTGCGCAAGCCAATGAAAGAAACGTATCCAACCGGGCTGATCAAGCCCCCAAGCCGCCTCAATCGCCGCCTGCTGCTCAGGCCCAATCATCGACATACGAGCGCCGACATAAGCCTGAACAGGATCAATCGGCGCCAGAGACACCAGCGTAAACAGCAGCACTGCGGTTAAAGGCAATAACCAGACCAATCGACAGAGCCGCTTCATCATCAAGCGTCCCCACCATGAATTCATGGTTCGCATGTCCAACGCCAGGAAGGTAAATCATGCGTAATCGGGAAGCCATGACCATGCGGATGGATCTGTAGCGGACCGGTTTCCAGGCAATCAGACACCCAATAGGTATGTTGCAGGTTGACCATCCATGCCCAAGGCGCATCACCTTTAACGCCAAACCCAGTGTGCCCATCCCATTGAGCGGCTTGCCATTGCGCTAATGAATCCTCATAGCTGGCCGCAGCTTCAGCCTGTGCCATGTGTTGATCCACTTCAGCGTTCTGATAAAAGCCCGTATTAAAATAACCTTGGCCCGCCGTCGCGCCCGAATAAAGATTTCGCATCTCACCTGCAGAAAGTGCCCCCCAGCCCATGACGACAGGGCTTTGGTGCATGTAATGCTTGATTTCATTCCAACTGGCCCCGACCGGCTCAACCTGAATACCGATCAAAGCCAGCTGCTGAGCAGCACCCAATGCCAAGGCCTGACGCGTGCTATCCGCCGCCGCATAGTAGAGTTTAAAACGCGCTTTAACCCCATCTCGCTCACGAATGCCATCACCATCCTGATCGACCCAGCCCGCTGCGTTGAGCGTTTTACGGGCAGCGTCAGGGTCATAGCTGACCTGATGGGCTTGCGGGTTATTCCAAGGCAGTCCATCCACAGGCCCTAATGCCGGGCGACCATGACCATTCAGCGCCAACTGTACGAGCGCATCACGATCAAGCCCTTGATTGACCGCCACTCGAATGGCACGGTCCGCCGTCACACGATTGCCAATCGGCGCGCCTGAGACCGTCGTCTGACCTTCAGCAGGCACGACAGGAAAGGCGATACCGCGATTATCGACGCTTTTCACACTTAGCAGGTGCATCCCTTCAGGAGGCTGATCCGCTTGAGCCGGGGGCACAGCGACCATTTGCGCCTGCCCTGTTCGCGCCAAGGTCAGGCCGGTTTGTTCACCACCAAACACGAAAGTAACCCGTTCAAAAGGAATCGATTGGCCATACCAATAAGGATTGGGCTTCACCACTAACTGAGCCCCTTCACGCCACTCCACCATTTGGAAGGGTCCAGAACCCACCGGATGACGGGCATACCCCTGACCATAGGTCGCCTTAGGGACGATACCGAGCGAAACCAGCTCATTGAGGAAAGTAATACGAGGCTTATTCAACACCAGCTCGACCGTATGATCGTTCACCACCCGAGCCTGTTTAAGCGCCTTCACATCCGCCAAGCCATCCGCATCCCGAGCGGTATTGAATGTGAACACCACATCCTCAGCCGTTAACGGCGTACCATCCGAGAAAACCGCATCATCGCGTAGCGTGATCCGCCACACCAAGCGATCATCAGATAACACCCAACTCGTGGCTAGATCACCCTGCAGATTCATCTGCGGGTCAAACCGTAGAAGCGTCGATTGAAACAATGGATGACCATAACGCCCCCACCCCATGATCGGATCAAACCCGGTTTCAGGCTCCCCCTGAATCGCCAGCACCAAAGAACGCGCTTGAACCGAAGCCGCACTAAAACCGACACTACACAACAATGCCATTGAAAAAAGCGCCATTAATGGCCGACGTAACCTCATGAGTGATAGTCCCCTGACCCCTTGAATCACCCAGTCAATGCCACTCGCGGAATCACGCTCACCTACATTACGCATTCCAAGCGCAGCATCGACTAGCGACTGAATATGAAAAACCCAGTATGAAAAAACCAAAGTATGAAAAACCAACAAAAAAATCATACTTCAGTCACCCAAGGCTTGTCTTCCCCATATTGATTAGGGGATTCGATCATAGGCTTTACCTTCCAGGGAGTCAAGTCAGTAAGGGCAATACGCTGGATATCGCCCTAACAAAAAGAAACCTTCGCTTAGAAAGGGCTTATAAATGACTCACTCACCAAGGAGGCAATGAGTATTTTGCAGATAGGATCGTGAGTAAAAAGAACCTCACGACACGGAATTCAGCTGGCGGCTTTATTAGCGTTTTTTACTTCGCATTGGCGCTAAGCCACCACTCCACTTTAAATGGTTACCACTACACTTTAAACGGCCACCACGCTTGAATGTGCGGCGATGACTTCCCAGTGATCATCTGCTGTATTTTGCCAAACACGAGTAAACCGAAAGGTGCCATTAGCAGGATGCCCGTCATAATCACCTTGGATGGTCACCTTAGCCCATACCACCGCGCCCTCCTGCAGTAATTTGATCTGCTGGTCATCAACAGTCACACTGGAGATGTTCAATAAGCCAGATTCATGGGCATCTAAATCATCTTTTTTACCCAGAATTTGGCCTAGATGATTCGTAAAAACTAAGTCGGATGATAAAAGCTTGTCCAAAGTCATGGTGTCTGATTCGAGCATCGCTTTACACAGTAACTTTTCAGCTTTTAGCACTTGGCGTTCCTGGTTATTATCCATCTTTTTTCCTTTTTCAATGAGTTAGCAGCACCATAGAAAAACTCGTACCGGAGTCAGCTCAAGCGTTCGTTAGTGTCCATTAACAATCGCCATCATGATTTATTCATGCGCTCGTATGCCATTATTTTGCATCAATCTACGGATAAAAACACAGTTACCTTAAGCTATTCACGATATCATCCCACTAAGCCACCCATACGACGAAGACGGTGCGATAAAAAATGCAATAAGATAGCGAGCAAAGCTCAATACCTGACCGATTTGATGAGGCGATCATGCAACGCATCACCATTACATTAGAAGATGATCTACTGGCCGCGTTAGATGAGTTTATGGAACGCTCGAATAGCCGTAACCGATCTGAGGCATTACGGGAGATGCTACGCCGGGGGTTAGAGCATTCCACGCCAGATACGGCGGACTGTGTGGGGATCATCAGCTATACGATGGATTTAAGTAAACGTGATCTCAGCCGCAAGGTGCCCCGAAGCCGACATGATCATCATGATAAAACCATTGCTGCGCTTTCGGCCCCGCTTGATCACGACACGGCGGTTGAGGTGGCGATTATGAAAGGCCGTACAGGCCCGATTAGAGACTATGCCAATAGCTTGTTCACCGAGCGCGGGGTCCGTCATGGGCACTTGTCTTTAGTGCCGGTGAAGCATGAACTTCAGCACCATACACATGCTGAAGGTCATGCTCATCAACACAGCCACCTTAAAGTGCTGGAAAGGTTCGATCATGATGATGAGTGAATCATCGCATATCGTCAGCGCGGGCGATATTTAGGGGCGCGGATCACTCTGGTCGACCATGATCAGGTCTTTAAGATCAAAACCCAACGCCTCTGCCCGCTGCTTAAAGTCCTCGATCCGTGCGTCACTGACTTGGGGGGTTCTGGCTAACAGCCATAAATAATCGGTATCAGGGCCTGAGACGTAGGCATACTGATAATCATCATCGAGCTTAAAGACAATGTAGCCGCCGTAAAAAGGGCCAAAAAACGAGACCTTGAGATAGCCTTGCTCTGGGTCTTCTACAAAATACGCTTTGCCTTCAGCTTCTTGCCATGCACCTTCCTCGGCATCGTAACCCCGGTTGATCACTTTAACGCCGCCATCATCACGCCATGAATAAGTGGCCGTCACATGGCTGAGACCTCGTTCAAAAGAGTGGTCTAGCCGGGCAATTTCATACCACTGCCCTAAATAACGCTCGACATCAAACGACTGGACGGGCTCAACATTCTCTGGTTTTTGTACGCACCCTGTTAAGCCACTGCCCACAACCAACAGCACCAGCATCGTTAATACGCGTCTGAACCGGCGAGGATTCACCATCATAAGTCTCCCTGATCGATTTGAAATAATATCTGGCATTATTCATGTGTCATCATGCCACGAGGTTTCCACTGATCTCGATCTTTTCTGTCCTCTCATAGGCCCGTTCGCACAATCACAATGCTTAACGCTTTATCCACTTGAAAGACTTGTCGTATGATAAAGCCATGACGGACTCACCGATCTCGACCTCTTTGAGTGACCCCCTCTATTATTTGAGCAATGTCCATTTCATTATGGATTGGGTCCTCACCCGCTACGCAGATTGCCTGCATGACGAAGAGTTAGCGCAGTTAAACACCTTCCAGCATCTACCCGAAGCGACCCAGGCGCTCTGGGTACGTTTAGTGATGCGCAAAGGCCTGCATTTTCGACAAGAGAAGTTAAATTATCCCGAAATTGGGGATATCACCGCCGCAGTCGAACCACTATTGAAGGCGCAATGGGTCACGATCAATGCCGAAGTGACTTGGCCTGAGCTATATCGCCTACTCACTAAAGCGGAATGGCAAGCCTGCTTTGAAACACAAGGCGCCGCTCTAGGTCTGACGCGACGCGATAGCAAGCAGCAGTGGTATCAAACGCTGACACCCGACTATGCCGACCAGCAGTCCATCTGGACACAGTGGTGGCCAGAAGCACCTGCACCGCTGCTATCACTTTTGCAGCAGGATCTATTTGAACGCCTCAAGTTGATGTTCTTTGGTAACCTCCACCAAGACTGGTCAGAATTTATCCTGGTCGAGTTAGGTTACCAAACGCATGAGAAAGTGAACTTCACCGCTGAAGATCGAGCTTTTGAAGATCGCGCAACACTCGATCACTACTGGCAGTTACACCAATGGCGAGAAGCGCTTGAGCAGCCCGCAACCTCACCGAGCCGACTTCTTCAGGCGTGTCTGGAGCAATATCCTTCGCCGATCAACAACCCTTGGCTGGAGGAACGTCGTAGCCGTTTGCTCTGGCATATGGGCTTAGCTGCGGATCGACAGCGCGATGAAGCAACCGCTTTGTTAGCCTGGTCTCATAGCCAATATCGTGAAGCGCGTTTGAGGCAGTTGCGGCTGATGGAGCGTCAGGGGGCTTATCAGGAGGCCTGGTCGCTACTCGTTGAAGCCCTTCAGAGCCCCCGTAATCCCGCAGAAAAGCTGGGGTTAGAGCGGATCGAGAAACGCTTAAGCCAAAAGTTGAAACAGCCCATAATTAGCGCAAAAAACGCCACATCGCGGCCTCAAATACCCACAAAGACACTTCAATTGCCGCCCACTACCTCGGTCGAACAGGCGGTTGCTGCCGTACTGGGCAGTGAAAGTCATCCCGTTTATTACACCGAAAACCATCTATTTAATGGGTTATTTGGGCTACTGTTCTGGGATATCATTTTTGCGCCGTTACCGGGGGCCTTCTTCCACCCCTTTCAAGAACGACCAGCCGACCTCTACCGAGCGGACTTTGTACAACGGCGTCAATCGGCCATTCATCAACGGCTTGAGCTGCTGGATACGCCGTCCCCCTTAGCGACTCACAGCCCCTCGCAACCACGCCCAGACGCTTGGCAACAGATGATTCGAGACCATTGGCAGGCCAAACAAGGCATCACCAACCCTTTTGTGTACTGGCCGCTTTGGCGTTCATCGGCTTTACTTGATTGGGCGCTTGAGTGTATTGATGCTCAAACCTTGCAGGTGATCTTCCGTGACCTGTTATCTGATCTACGCCTCCACCGGCGCGGTATGCCCGACTTGGTGCAATTCAGCGCTCAAGGCGAATTAAGCCACCCCGTTACCGGCGCCCCTTGCCATTATCAGCTCATCGAGGTGAAAGGACCGACCGATCGGCTCCAAGACCATCAGACCCGCTGGATTGAACGAGCGCTCACCGCAGGCTTACCGGTCAGTGTTGTGCACGTTCAATGGCTGGCCTCCAATCACCCTATTGCGGCTCAATCCGAAATCGCCTCGTGATGACTTGCTCCGTTTCCGTACGCACACTATGTGCTTTTGTCGCCCGCCAAGGGGATTTAGATCACCGCTACACGCCATCACCCACCTCGCTGGAGGGCATTCAAGGGCATCAGCAACTGGCTCAATCCAGAGGTGCGGGGTTTGAAGCTGAAGTGGCACTCGAAGCCACCTGTGAAGACCTTACCGTTCGAGGCCGTGCCGACGGTCTCTGGCGCCAAGGGCCTTACCAAGCTCAGCCCAAAATAGAGGAATTCAAAACATACCGGGGTGATCTCGCCCGGATGAATCCAGCGCAGCAGGCGTTACACCGAGCTCAAGTGAATGTCTATGGGGCATTATTAGCGCTTGAGATGGACTGTGAGCAGATCACCACAGTCTTGGTTTATCACAATATTGGCAATCAAAAATCGACAGAAGTCCCCATCACTTACTCATCAGAAGATTTGATTGCCAAACTTCATCAATACTGTATCGCTTATAAAGCGTGGGCCGATCAGGAAGCCGCCCATCAAGCAGCGAGAAACCAGGCTTTAAAGCAACTCGCCTTTCCTTATCCGGATTTTCGTCCTCAGCAACGAGTGTTGGCTGAAACAGTCTACAAGGCCATTGCCACGCAGCGCCCGTTATTGATGGAAGCGCCGACTGGGCTGGGCAAAACGCTCGGCACACTGTATCCCAGTCTGATGGCGATGACTTATCAGCAGCTTGATCGTTTATTCTTTCTCACGACACGTAATACCGGTCGTTCACTTGCGCTGAATGCCCTCCACCAGATCCGTGAAGCTCAACCGGATCAAGCATGGCCTTTGCGCATACTGGAGCTCAGTGCCCAGGAACAAAGCTGTGAACATCCAGACAAGGCCTGCCATGGCGATTCTTGCCCGCTGGCGGCAGGCTTCTATGATCGGCTGCCTGAAGCCCGTGCAGAAGCCGTTCAATATAGCGCGGAACTCTCCCAGGCCGCGCTTCGAAAAATCGCCTTGAAGCATCAGATTTGCCCTTATTATCTGGGGCAAGAAATGGCCCGCTGGTGTGATGTCATTATTGGCGACGTCAATCACTACTTTGACCAATACGCCCTGCTCTATGCCCTCACCCGCTTACAAGATTGGCGTGTCACCCTCTTGATTGATGAAGCGCATAACTTAATTGAACGGGTCCGCGGGATGTACAGCCAATCCCTTTATCAGCAGACGCTTTTGAGAAAAAAACGCTCAGCGCCTCATCACTTGAAAAAGCCACTCAATCGGCTGGCACGTCAGTGGCCTGAATTACTCGCGGTGCTCAAAGATCAACAAGCATCCGCAACCGCATCCTCCCCGGCGCCGCAATCGCCCCCAGTGACTAAAAATTCTAAGGCGCCCACACCTATCTGGCAGGACACACTGCCCGACACTTTGCTACCCGCGTTACAAGGCGTGATCAGAGCCCTGACGGATCATCTGAGCGATACCCCCGATGCCATTGATTGGCAGAGTTTATTATTTGAATCGCTCTCATTTGCCCGATTGGCAGAATCTTTTGGGACTCACTCGATCATCGGGATCAGCAAACCAGCCCAAGGGCATGGCCAACTTAACCTGCAAAACCTGATTCCAGCGCCTTTTACTGCACCACGCTGGTCTGCAGCCCATAGCCTAATCCTGTTCTCGGCGACACTTTCACCACCGCAGTGGTATATCGATCTACTCGGCTTGCCCGAGCAAAGCGTCTGGCAAAGCGTCGCCAGCCCCTTTGAAGCAGACCAATTACAACTGAGATTGACACGTCGGATTAGCACACGCTATCGCGATAGAACCCAATCATTAGCGCCGTTGTGTCAGATCATTGCCACGACCTTTGCACAGCAGCCCGGGCAATACTTGGCTTTTTTCTCCAGTTTTAGTTATCTCGATCAGGTGGCGGATTATCTCACCACCCATTACCCTTCATTACCGGTGAGGCCCCAAAGCCGGCATATGAATGACGCCGAACGATCGGCATTTATTCAGCAGTTTGATGAAAACGGTCAGGGTATCGGGCTCGCTGTACTGGGAGGCGCCTTTGCTGAAGGCATTGATCTCCCGGGTCGACGGTTAATTGGCGTTTTTATTGCCACACTGGGGTTACCGCCTTGGAATGATTTCAATGAACGACTGCGCCAACGATTAGAAACACAGTTTGGTCCCGGCAAAGGCCAAGCCTATACTTATGATTATCCGGGATTACAAAAGGTGATTCAGGCGGCAGGGCGCGTCATCAGAACCACGGATGACCGAGGCATCATCGTATTGCTGGATGATCGTTTCACACAGCCACGGATTCAGCAGCAATTTCCACGCTGGTGGCCCTCTGACAATCCGATACTGATATAATTGATTCAATCAAAATAAACCAACAAAATTCGAACTCCTGTTTCAATTTAATGTCATTTCTGTAACTGCATTCTCGTAAGGATCCCCCCCTTGACCCAGCGTACTTTACCTCTTGGCCAACGCTTGCATTGGCTGAGCTTATTTATATTAGCCAATAGCGTATTAGCACTATTGGCTGGCTTAAAGTTCTTTGGTTGGATGCCGTGGCCTTATTCATTCTGGGGTTGGAGTTACCTGCTAACCGCTCTCCCGGGGCACTACTGGCTACTGACCTGCTTACTGATGTTGCCCACCTGCCTGATGGCTTTGATCATTCCCTGGCGATGGCCACTGCTCCTACTGACAGCCCTCACCGCCAGTAGCGGCATGATGATGCTGATGATTGATAGCCTGGTGTTTGATCAATACCGCTTTCACATCAATGCGTTTGTTATCGATTTGTTGCTAAGCGATCCCAATGGCCAAATCATCAGCTTTTCAATCGGCACCTGGTTGACTGCCGTCGCCGTCCTCGTGGGGATTATCGGTATTGAAATCGGTCTGGCTTGGGGGCTTTATCGCCATACGGTTCAGCGTTACGCCACCTTGAGCAACACGTCAGACCCAAAAGCAACGCGCAGCACGGCCCGATGGCACTTAGTCGCCTTTCTACTTTTGTTAAGCAGCCATTTGATCCATCTGGTGGCCGACGCACGCTTTATCCAAGATGTGACCCGCCAACCACGCTTCTATCCGCTCATGTTTGCCACCACAGCTCAGAGCTTCATGGAGAAGCACGGTTGGTTGGACACGGAAGCCCGAGACCGTCAGGCCAAGTTACAAAGTGATCAAGGCGCGCATGATTTAGCTTATCCTAAAACGGCTCTCGAATGCCGTCCCAATGCCAACCCGCCCAACATTCTGATCATTATTCTGGACTCTTGGCGAGGTGACAGCCTAAGCGCGTCAATCTCACCGAATATCCAACGCTTTTCAGACCAGTATGGCTGGACATTCACTCAAAACATGAGTGCCAGCAACAATACTCGGGGAGGTATTTTTTCATTAATGTACGGCCTGCCGCCACTGTACTGGCACGTCATGATGAACAACACCATTCCCAGCCAGTTCGTCACCACCTTACAACAGCAAAATTATGACTTAGGTATTTTTGCCAGTGCCAAACTCAATAAGCCGGAGTTTGACCGAACGGTATTTGCTAGCGTGCCGGATCTTCGCATGACCTCTCAAGGAGACAGCCCTAGCGAGCGCGATGCGCAACTCACACAGGATTGGCTGAAATGGCTGTCATCACAGCAGTCGAGCGCTAAGCAAAAGCCTTTCTTTGGCTTTCTGTTCTATGACGCGCCCCATGGTTTTGATTACCCAGACGATGCCCCAGCACCTTTCCAGCCCGCTTGGAGTGAGGTCAACTATCTGAAGCTCAATAACAACACCGACCCGACAGGTTTCATCAATCGCTATCGCAATGCGATCCATTTTGATGATCAACTGGTGGGACAGGTCTTGAGTGATTTAGAAAAGAGAGGCCTTCGGGAGAATACTTGGGTCATTATTACCGGTGACCATGGACAAGAGTTTAATGACCTCAAGCAGAACTACTGGGGGCATAATAGTAATTTCAGTCGTTATCAGCTCCATACGCCCATGATCATCGCTGCACCTGGCCATACACCGAATCAACTGGACCAACTGTCTTCACATTTGGACGTTGTGCCCACACTGATGACTGAAGCCTTGAACTGCCAAAATCCAGCCAGTGACTATAGTCTTGGCCACAACATGCTGTCGCCCGACTATCATCGGGACAACTTAATGTTTGGCAGTTATCTGGCTTATGGTATGGCCAAAGACAGCACGAAGCTGGTCATTGATGATCATGGACAACATACGGTTTATGATGCGGCTTATAAAGCGAAGGACGATCAGTCACTACCGGCCTGGACGATGAGATTAATGCAACAAATGCGCCAGTTTTTCAAAACGGAATAACCCTAGACCACTCATCCCATGATCAGATGCTCATGATCATGGGGGGAGAGTGTTCATTTAGTGTGAACACGTACAGCCCGGCCCTGACTTAGTTTTAGCCTTCAGCGGTGGGGCTGCATGTTCATCATCAATGGTACCAACCCATCACTCCCTTGTGTCACCGAATCAGCCAATGGTATCTGCCCTGAAAGATGGGCATAACGCATGAGCACCTGAAGTGCGATCAAATCCTCAATATCAGGATCTTGGAAACGCGCCACATGGGCATGGGCATTTTGAATAATCGTCTGCGCGGCTTCAGGGTGACGGGTGTAATAATCTAACTGATCTTCAAGATCAGAAAAGTCATCCGCAATCGGGACATAGTGGACATGAGGTTGTAATGTCCCCTCCATAAACCACGTTTCATAGCGGGGCGCAGGCATCACACAGAGTGAATTGGAAGCCATAATCCATTTTAGATTAGTGGCGACATCCTTCCCTTCTAAACTCAAAATGAAGCGATAGCGCAACTGCTCTGGAATACTCATTCTCGCTTTGTACCAAGGCTGCCCTTTGGAACGCTGATGAACGTCCCCCACATCACAGAGTGAATGCCCATAATAACGCCTTAAAAAAGCGAGACGGTGTTCATGATTACACTTTCCACGCCACACCAGCATGGGTTTCTTATCTAAAAAAGACAGTCGATCTTTAGGCCAGTAATAATGACGCACTTGGTTGAGCTTCATCAAAATGCTATGGCGATGATCAATATGAATCGGCCGACTTTTGACAATCGTCGGCTGATCCGGAACCGTCGTCACATCACCAAACTGATAAGGCACCACCAGCTCTTCGCCGTATAATCGCAAAGACCTTTTAAAATCAAGAAAGTACGACCAACTTTGGCCATATGGAAAACGTGCCAATCGATCGGGAACCGAATCCGGCCTTCCTGAGTTCGTCGCTGTGACCGGTCGATCAAGTTGGTTATAATAAGAGGCACGCACTCTAATCTGGTCTATTTCATCATCGCTTAAAGCGCCAGCACGCCTCTCTAAGCGTTGAATATCACGCTGATTGCACCCGTCAGGCCGCACCCAATGATGGATGCCACGCATATAGTGCTTCACTTTGAATAAATTCTTATGGGCGTAATCGAGCCAGTTCATAGTTTATGTCTCAACAGGGCTTTAACACGACCTTAATGAGGCATTATGAAAATCTGACAACACCCTGGTGACGCCACGGTGACAAATTCCCTTATCTCGACACAGGGTACGGTTGTAAAATGACAAGCCACACATCAGCCCCTCTTGCGGCGATTGCCATTCGGCAGGTTGAAAAAAATACGGGAGCCAGTCGAGTTGCGCTGGGGCAAATTGAGGCCTTACGACAGCTCGGTTACCAGGTGGTCATTTTAGCTGAAAAAGGCGATGCCGAGCGGGTCGCTCAAGCGGGCGCTCAGCTCAAGAAATTATGGCGCTGGCCTTTTAAAGGTGCTTTTCGCCGCTTCTGGTTTAACCGACGCGTTCAAGCTTGGTGTCAACGACATCACCCTCAATTACTCGTCAGTCACGGTGATGTCGTCAGCCCTGATGTTGTATTCCTGCACAATTGCGTTCACTTAGCGCAATCACGTATCCATGGAACCCACTTACCTCCCCATCATGAAGTCGCGGCTATGCATGATTTCATTTTGAATAGCCCAAACCAGGCCACTATTGCGGTCAACTCCAAGATGATGGGGGATGAACTACAGCAGCGTTATCAGATTCCGGCAACGCGTATTAAGGTCAACTATCCCGGCTATGATGCCGCGCAGTTCAATCTCGACACGGCACAACAACTCCGCGAGCCACAACGTGAACAACTCGGTCTCTTACCCCACCAACAGCTAGTTGGCCTGATCACTTCAGGTAATTTCAAAAAAAGAAATGTCGATGGCTTTATTCGCATCGCCAGCGAAGTAGTCAAACAAGCGGCGGATGCCGATAAGATACGTTTTCTGGTGGTCGGCAAAGATGACGCAGCCCCCTATCAAAAACAGTGTGAAGAGGCCGGTTTACAGCAACACTTTATTTGGCTAACCCCTCAAAATAATGTTGAAGCCCTCTATGCGGCCCTGGATTTATTTGTCTTGCCTGCTCATATCGAAGAGTTTGGGTGTGTGGCGCTAGAGGCCATGGCCTGTGGGACGCCCGTCTTATTATCAAGCTGGGTCGGTGCTTCAGAGATATTGAAGAATCATGATTCAAGCTTGGTTTTATCGGATGATAACGAACAGCAATGGGCCTCTCGCATTAACGATATCCTCAACACACCCACGCGTGTCGCTCAAGGCCATGCGCTTGCGACCTTGGCGACTCAATACTCACATCAACACCAATACGACAAGTTGAAAGCTTTATTTCAATCATTGATCAATCACTGATCGGCAATACTTGAATAAAGCGCAGCATACTGGCGTGCCATCGCCTCTGGTGTAAAGTCAGTCAGGTGAGCTTTTGCATTGACAACTAAACGCTGTCGCAAAGGCTCATCATCCAACAGGCGACCTAGTGATTGGGCCAACGCCTTGGCATCATCAGGGGGTACCAATAAACCTGTTTGCTCATGTAGCACCACATCAGGAATGCCCCCGACCTCACTGGCGACAATGGGCACACCGCAGTCCATAACATCCAGCAGAGTGGACCCCAACCCTTCATTACGAGAAGGAAAAGCGAACAGATCGAGCCCTGCCAAATAATCCCCAATATTCGCCTTGAACCCCATCCATGACACATTAGGCAGATCCGACGATTCTGCTTTCAAAGCGGCTTCATCGTCACCTTGACCAAAAAACAAAAATTGAACATCAGGGTGGCTCGACAACATCAAGCGCGCAGCCTCAATTAATACCCGCTGGCCTTTATGTTTATCGACCAAGGCGCCAGCATGTCCAATCAGGCGCTTTCCAGGAAATGCCGCTCGGAATGATGTGGTCACATCAGGGGAATGAGTGAGATGTGCCATCGTACTGGGAATCCTAACAACCTCACCCCACCCCTTTGCGACCAGCAATGATTGTATCAACGAAGAAATCGCCACACGGGCATCGGCTTGCTGGTAACTTTTTCGATTCAACCATTTCGACTTTACTGGTACATCAACACGCCTGGTGATCACATAAGGGGTCGAAAATAGTTGGTGATGTAACCAAGCCCAGTGAACCGCCTTCGCTTCATGCGCATGGATAACATCGGCATCTCGTATGCCCATATGGCCTGCCAACTGGTGCCGAGCTGAGGCAAACCTTACCCCATCGACAGCACCCAAATGTTCGATCATAGGAGAATCTGGCTGGCAGACTAATGTCTGTTGGAGAGAGGGCAAAAGATGGCTTAATGCCTCAATCAGAAGCTCGGTTTGACGCTCACCACCTCGAAAACCTTTAGCCAAATTCACATGAACAAGATGCAAAACTGATTACTCCGAAAATGATCCATCGCATCATAGGAGAAAGGAGTCACAAGCATTATCCTCCCCTTTTGAAACGACGTTTTAGTGATATTGAGGTACAATCATCCCCTCATCATGAAACATCAAAAAACAACTTATTGCTTTATTTCTACACATTACGCCCACCAGGCTTAACTATGATCCAACTTTCTCCCTCGTTACTCATTGGTAAGGGTACGGAACGGCTTTGTTACCAGCACCCAGATGATCCCCAAAAATGTATCAAAGTGACGCACAATAAGGCTCACAGCAAACATCAGAATGAAAAAGATGCGGTTTATTATAGGGTACTAAAAGCACGCCATATCCCCTTCACTCATATCCCACAATGCTATGGCTGGATAGAAACGAGCCTAGGTTCAGGATTGTGTTTTGATTTAATCAAGAGCGATTCAGATCAGACACTACCTTCGCTTAATCAAGGTTTAGAGGATCATACGTTCTCACTTAATGAGATACGTCCCGCCTTAAATCAACTTTATCAATACCTGTATCAATACCGTATTTTCACCAGTGACCTTCGAGAAACCAATATCATATGTCAGCCTAAGGGCACATCATGGCACTGCTTCTTAATTGATGGCCTTGGTGATCGAGACTTTATTAAGCTCGCAGCCCACTCAAAATGGCTAGGCCATTTGAAAGTCAATCGACAGTGGCGAAAATTCGAAAAACGCTTAGAAAAATGGCGACCATCGTGAGGCCACTCGAGTCAGGCTTACCCAACTGAGCTAGCATCAGGTGATGATCTTTGAAAAAAGAGCATCACCATCAAATGCTGAATCAGTGTGATGGATCAAGCCCGTGCCATCTCACCAAACACGATCAAAGTCTTCTGCCTCAAGCACTTTGGGATCGCGCTGGTATTCCAATAATTTGGCATATTTGAGATAGCTATTAAGCCCTGAGCTGATCGCAATGGTGAGGCCATCAACCCCACCCAGGCACCCCCGCTGGAAGAGATATTTCCGCAGAAAAGCATTCATACCATGAAGAAAAGGAGAGAAAGCGTTCGCGCGCTTCCCTTTTTGATACATAATTTTTGCCGCTCGACCACTGAAGTTTCGGCCCGGCTTAGCAAACAGTTGACCAATATTCTCAAATGAAAAGTGAAGAATATCGGCCTGTATCGGTTTCACTTGCTGGGCCTGCACTTTTGCGTGCTGCTTCACATCCGCAAAACGGGCTCGGCGCTTATCATACAAACGAGTACAAAAGTCAGGGTACCAGCCACACTGACGGATCCAGCGTGAACCAATCATATTGCGCCGACGAAAGGCATACGCATCAGGCCCATCATCACCCAGGTCTAAGGACTGAATCGCAGACACCATCTCATCAGTAAGACGCTCATCAGCATCCAGACTCAACACCCAATCATGTTGCACATGGTTTAAAGCCACATTCTTCTGAATTCCATCACCCAGATAAGGCTGATGGATCACCTTGGCGCCTAAAGACGCTGCAATCTGTACCGTATCATCAGTACTGCCAGAGTCGACGACCACGACGTCATCACACACTTGCTGCATTGAACGAATGCAATCGGCAATATTACGCGCTTCATTGAGCGTAATAATATTCGCTGAAATCATGACAGAGTTAACTCCTTATCGACCCAAAGACTCATATCGACCCAAAGATTCACTAGCGCCAGTAGTTTGAATAGGCCGTATTTTTTGCCAGTAGGGCCTCCATAACAGCGTCAGCATTCCACCGATAACGACATTGAATGCAAACACTCCTGTCCAAAAATTCAGATAAGCTTCGAATGCATTCATGCAGCTCCAGAAGATCACAAACAACGCCATAAACAGCATCATGTCAGTGGCCAGATGACCTCTTCGCCATGCTTGATAAGACTGCCAGCAGAGCCAAGACAACCAGGCGAGATACCACACCAAGCCGATCAAGCCATAGTTCACCCACATCTCAATATAAATATTATGTAAGTGACCAAACTCATGACGAACGGCTTCGGGCAACCAAGCAGTATGCGCCATCACCAAAGATCGACCATTCCCTCCCCAACCGAGCAGAGGACGCTGCTGGATAAACTCCCAAGCCGCATTCCAGGAGTGAATACGAATACCGATACTTGAGTAAGGCAAACTCTGAATATGACCAGACAATAACTGGCTAATAACCCCTGACTCAGTCATCAGTCGCTTCGCTAGGATGTCATAACTCCCCCAGACCAAAATGGCCAACAGTAGCAATACACCCAAAGCCGGTATCAAAAAGCGCTTTTGAGCCCAATGTTGACGTTGCTGCCATACCAAAACCATAGCGCTGAAGACGACACAAAGCCCAAGCCCCAGCCAAGCCGCTCGGGTTTGACTTAATACAACGACAAACAGCACCATGATAAAAACAAGTGTCCAGAGCGCGCCTCGAAGCAAACGATAGCGCCCCTTCTGCAGTAATCTCGGTGCGAAAACAGCGAGCCCAATCGCGACGATGCCGTAAAAAAAGCCTGTGTGCTGAGCATTACGGATCCCCATATCAATACGTTCACCATTGAGGCCCGCAATAAACTCCGGCCAACCGCCCCCGCCGATCCAAGGCGACAGCACGACGGTCAGTGCCACTAACCCCCAGAAGACCAATACATTGCGCTCAAAACCGCCTAGCCACCAAGCGACAAGCAAACAGACAAAACCTCGTGCCATACGGTCAATTTTGGGATAAGGCTCAGCCCAGTCAGGGTGGAAAAACTGGCTGCCTCCCCAGCTCAACAACTGGATCAGGATGATGGCCCATAAGAACCCAAAGGCCGTACTGCGGCCCACACCTTGGCCATAACGCGCGACACACCATAATCCGGTTAAAGCCAATAGCGGCTCAGCGATGCGTGCCACCTCGTCAAAATGAATCTTGGTCACGCCATACAATAAAGTAAGGCAGACACCCAAGATCCACCAATAAACGGTTGGTTGAGTCGTACGCGGCCACTGCCATAACCCCATATCAGAACGCGAGAAGGAAGAAGATTGACTCACAAGGACACACTCCGAATAGACGAAGAAATGGCACTCATGACCTGAGACACAGGTAAGTCGACGAGACATTGCCGATGCCCTAAAGGACATTCCCGCTTGAAGCAAGGTGCGCAATCGAGTGCTAACCAATGGATGGTCGCGTGGGATGTCAAAGGGGGCGTAAACTTAGGTGATGACGAGCCATAAAGGGCTTGAATATGAGTGCCCACAGCGGCCGCCACATGCATTAATCCCGAATCATTGGTGACGGCTTGTTCTGCCCATGCCAATAAGTCAACGGCATCTGCCAGCTGGGTCAGACCACATAAGTTATGTAGATGCGGATGCCCTGAGCTCACAATCGTTTCACCGGCCGCTTTATCTTTAGGCCCACCAATAATCCAGACTTGATAGCCTTGCTCGAGTAAAGACTCAGCCAACTGCTGAAAGTGCGTTAAGGGCCACTGCTTGGCAGGGCCATATTCCGCACCGGGCATCATGGCAATCGCAGGCCGATCGACTGCTAAGCCCAGCTGCTGGATCAAACGCTGTTGATTGTCACCATCGACATCAAGCTGAGGCTCAGGGCAGATCAGATCACTCCCCTCAGCAAGCCCCAAGGATACGAAACGCTTAACGGTTTGATCAAGGCGGGTCTTATCTAAATGGCGACGCTCATTGAGCAGCCCATAGCGTTGTTCACCATGGAACCCTATACGCTTAGAAATACCGGCCGCCAGTAAGGGTAATGCCGACTTCCATGAGCGTGGCAGTACCAGCCCTTGCGTATAATGACGGGATCTTAGCTGTCGGCCTAAGCGCCAGCGCGTGGCCAACGACCATTGGCCATGGCCCAAAAGCAAAGGAATCGTTTCATTCACTTCAGGCATCCGCGCCAGAATCGGCTCGGACCACCCCGGCGCAATCACATCAATCAGGCATTCAGGGTGACGCTGGCGTAACACTTTAAAAAGTGATTGCGCCATCACCATATCCCCGACCCAGGAGGGTCCTACCACCAAAAAGCGCTCATGCGATGAGGTGGGAGGCGTTAAATCAGACATGCGAAATCCTGCATCGGCACAACAAAGCCGCAAGGATATCACAGACTTAATCACCTGCCCCACAGAAATGGCACAGGCGATCAAGTCAACGATGATCGGTCAGCGATCTTAATCACCTGCCCCACAGAAATGGCACAGGCGATCAAGTCAACGATGATCGGTCAGCGATAAGCACAACACATCAATGATGACCGTCGTAATGATGACCGCCGTATCCGCCGTCCATCACAGAGATAAAGGGCGATCACTGGCTTTGATGAAAGCCGCTTCCAGGTCATCATAAGTATGAACAGCAGGGAATTGGGGAAACTCGTCAATCACGTTTTGCGGTGCATGGAATAAGATGCCAGATTCTGCTTGTCCCAGCATGGTCGTGTCATTGTAAGAATCGCCTGCGGCGATCACACGATAATTCAGCAGCTGGAAAGCCCTAACACTCTGCCGTTTGGGATCACGTTGACGCAGTTTATAATCCACCACACGTCCGTCATCATCAACGACCAGTTTATGACACAACAAAGTGGGGTAACCGAGCGGTTTCATCAACGGCATCGCGAATTCATAAAACGTATCAGATAAAATCACCAGCTGAAAACGCTCGCGCAACCACTGAACAAAATCAACAGCCCCTTCAAGAGGTTCTAGCTCAGCAATGACCGCTTGAATATCCGGTAATTTCAAACCGTGTTCATCCAGCAATCTGAGGCGCTGACGCATGAGCACATCATAGTCGGGCACATCACGCGTTGTGGCCTTAAGCGCGTCAATCCCTGTTTTCTCAGCAAATGCAATCCATATTTCTGGAATCAAAACACCTTCCAGATCAAGACAAGCCAATTCCATAACATAATCCTTGAACTGATTTTAAACGACTGTAATGACCACTGATCATCTCATCGTCCAGCCAATACTTGGCTTTTGACAGCCAGTGACTGCACGATAAAACGCTAGCGAGCCGGAAGCACCAAATCAGCAAATAGCTGCTCAAGCGCGCCGCGGTTACTGGCCGTCAAAGCCTCATCGATTTTGTCTCGATCCAAGTGAGGCGCCAGCTTCTCAATAAAGTGGTACATGTAACCCCGCATAAAGGTACCACGTCTCAACCCTAATCGGGTCACGCTAGGCGCAAACAAATGACTGGCCTCAATCGCCACCAAGTCATCATCGCGCTCATCGGCGGCCATATGCGCGACAATACCAACACCAACACCGAGTCTCACATAGGTTTTAATGACATCGGAATCCGCCGCCGTAAATGCAATTCTGGGCGTTAACCCCTCGATATCGAACGCTTCATCCAGCTTGGAACGCCCAGTAAAACCCGCCACATAAGTCACAATGGGATAATCGGCCAAGGCTTCCAATGTCAACGTGGACACACTCGCCAAAGGATGATCTTTAGGCACCAGAACACAACGGTTCCAGCTATAGCATGGCATCGTGACCAAATCGTTATAACTGGCGATCGATTCGGTTGCGATTGCAATATCCGCATCCCCATCAACCACCATTTGTGCAATCTGAGGCGGCGTTCCCTGCTTAAGGTTTAATGTGACATCGGGATAGCGCTGCATAAACTGCTGAATGACCGACGGCAAAATATAACGCGCCTGAGTATGGGTCGTCGCTAGTGTTAAACTACCCCGTCGCTCATCATTAAACTCTTGAGAAACACGCTTGATATTCTCGACCTTTTGCAACACCTGACCGGCCAAATCAATGACCGCTTGTCCCGCCGGTGTAATACGAGTTAAGTGCTTACCACTACGAGCAAAAATCTCAACCCCTAACTCATCTTCTAAAAGACGAATTTGCTTACTGATACCTGGCTGCGATGTAAATAAACTCTGAGCGGTTGCCGAAACATTTAAATCATGGTGGGCCACTTCCCAGATATAACGCAGCTGCTGGAGCTTCATAGCCAGTCACTCCTGATAATGACAGTCAAGACCAATCAAGTTGGAATAAAAATTAATTTTAAAATTACCGCAAAGCATATCTGCGGATGACTGACATCGCAAGTATTCCACGAAATGAGCATAAAAAAACCGGCCCTAAGGCCGGTTTTCATGGAGCAACCTTGCTTACAGCAGCATTGCTTTGAAGAGGTCAACATTCACCATTAGTCAACATTCACCATTAAAGCCGCTCAAACACAGTGGCGACCCCTTGGCCCATACCAATACACATGGTCGCTAAACCCAAGGTTGTGTCCTGCTGCTGCATGACATTCAGGAGTGTCGTGCAAATACGTGAGCCAGAACATCCCAATGGGTGGCCCAGCGCAATGGCACCACCATTGAGGTTAACCTTCTCTTCCATTTGATCAAGCAGCTTCAGATCTTTCAGCACAGGCAGGCCCTGAGCGGCAAAAGCCTCGTTAAGTTCAACCGTTTCAATATCGGCAACCGTTAATCCTGCAGCTTTGAGCGCCTTTTTAGTCGCCGGAACGGGGCCATAACCCATAATAGAAGGATCACAACCCGCAACACCCATCGATCGAATTTTGGCTATCGGCTTCAAGCCCAAAGCTTGTGCCTTTTCCCAGCTCATCACCGCCATCGCCGACGCGCCAACGGATAATGCCGATGAGGTACCGGCTGTCACGGTTCCATTCCGTGGGTCAAATACCGGCTTTAATGTGCCTAAAGTCTCAACTGTGGTTTCAGGGCGAATCACTTCATCCTGAACAATCAGTTTTCGCATACCGTCAGCATCATGCCCTTCAACACCCACGATCTCATTGGCAAACCGCCCCTCAAGCGTTGCTTCATGAGCGAGGCGGTGAGAACGAGCCCCAAATTGATCTTGCTGTTCGCGAGAGATGCCATGCATTTTGCCCAGCATTTCAGCAGTCAGCCCCATCATCATCGCGGCCTTAGCCGCATACTTACTTGCCCCCGGATTCACATCAACACCATGGGCCATCGGCACATGATCCATATGCTCGACACCACCAATGATGTAAAAATCACCTAAGCCCGCCTGAATATTAGCCCCAGCAATATGCAGCGCCGTCATGGATGAACCACAAAGGCGGTTAACCGTCTGAGCCGGTACCGTTTTCGGCATCCCGGTCATGATGGCCGCATTACGAGCAATGTTCATGGATTGCTCAAGGGTCTGATTCACACAGCCCCAAATGACATCCTCGACCTCATTCGGATTTAACTCAGGGTGGCGGTCAAATAGCGCCTGCATCACTGATGCGGACAGATTTTCAGCACGAACATGACGAAAAGCGCCGTTTTTGGCTTTTCCCATCGCAGTTCGAACGCCATCGACGATGACAATATCGCGTGGTTGAAGACTCATGTGCTCTAACTCCTCGGATTCGAATACTCAAGGCCTCACAAGGCCTTGCAGCGATGATGAATTAAGCGTAAAAACGCTCGCCTTTGGCGGCCATATCACGCAACTTCTGTGTCGGCGCATAAAGCGGGCCCAGTTCAGCCAGTGAGTCTGCCAATTGAACGAACTGATCAACGCCCATCGCATCGATATAACGCAGCGCTCCACCACGGAACGGCGGGAAACCAATACCATAAATCAGCGCCATATCCGCTTCAGCTGGGGTGCCCACGATGCCATCTTCAAGGCAACGTACGGTTTCCAAGCACAAGGGCACCATCATCCGGGCCACAATTTCATCGTCAGAAAACTCTCGCGAATCCTGAATAAGCGGTTTCACCAAGGCATAAGCCTCTTCATCCACTTGTTTTTTCGGTTTACCCTTGCGATCTTCCTCATAGCGATAAAAACCCAGCTTGTTTTTCTGACCCAAACGCTCGTGCTCAAACATCACATTAAGCACTGTCTTGCTGTCACGAGCCATACGATCAGGGAAGCCTTCAGCCATCACCGCATTGGCATGGACAGCGGTATCCAAGCCGACAACATCAAGCAAGTAAGCAGGCCCCATCGGCCAACCAAACTTCTCCATCACTTTGTCGACGCGCTGGAAATCAGCCCCATGCTCCATCAACCCCATAAAACCACCGAAGTAAGGAAACAGCACCCGGTTCACCAAGAACCCAGGGCAATCATTCACCACAATCGGGGTTTTACCCATTTTTCGAGCATAAGCGACTGTCGCGGCCACCGCCTTATCTGATGTTTTTTCGCCTCGAATCACTTCGACTAGCGGCATACGATGCACGGGATTAAAAAAGTGCATACCGCAGAAGTTCTCGGGACGTTTGAGGTTCTCAGCCAAGGCATTAATGGAAATCGTCGAGGTATTCGAGGTGACAATCGCATCGTCAGCCACATTGGCCTCGACCTCGCTCAACACACTGCCTTTAATTTTCGGATTCTCAACTACGGCTTCAACGACCAGGTCGACATCGCCAAAATCACCATATGACAATGTAGGTCGGATCGCATTGAGCGCATCCGCCATCTGCTCGACCGTCATTTTGTTGCGTTCAACACGTTTTGCCAGCAACTTTTTGGCTTCATTCAGACCCAACTGCAAGGCATCTTCACGAATATCTTTCATCATAATCGGCGTCCCTTTGGAGGCCGATTGATACGCTACACCGCCGCCCATAATACCGGCACCAAGCACCGCTGCCTTCTCTACGGGTTGGGCTAATTGCTCATACTGGCTGGCTTTTTTCTTCACCACCTGGTCATTCATAAACAAGCCCACCAAATTAAAAGCGACATCGGTCATCGCCATTTTGGCAAAGGCTTTAGCTTCAATGTGCTGGGCCTTCTCTCGATCAGCCGTGGCCCCTTTTTGAATCACCTTAATCGCTTCAATCGGCGAGGGATAATGTGGCCCAGCTTTACCCGCGACATAGCCTTTAGAGGTTTCAAACACCATCATGGCTTCAATCGGGTCAAGTTTTAAAGGCGATGCTTTCTCGGCTCGACGAGCCTGCCAATCAAGCTGTCCAGCATTCGCCTGAGCCAGAATATCCAAAGCAGCGTCTCGTAACTTGTCCAACTCTACAACCGCATCCACAGCGCCCACTTTCAACGCTTGATCCGCTTTGTTTTCAGTACCACCACAAATCCATTCGATCGCATTATCTGCCCCAATGATGCGAGGCAAACGCACACAACCACCCCAGCCAGGCAAGATCCCTAACTTGGTTTCAGGTAAGCCAATCTTGGCTTTTGGCGCCATAACCCTGAAATCAGTGGTGAGCGTCATTTCACATCCACCACCAAGTGCTAACCCATTAACCGCCGTAACTGTGGGAAAGGGCAAATCTTCAATCGTATTAAAAAGGGTATGGACCTTCTGGTTCATCTCAACCAAATAGTCTTCACCCTTATCAAAGATCTCATGAAACTCTTTGATATCAGCCCCAACAATAAAGGCCTCTTTGGCACTGGAAATCAGCAACCCTTTCAGCTCATCTGTACGCTGAATGGCGTCTACCGCCTCACCCAGCTCGCGAATCACCGCACTACTTAATTTATTAATCGACTCACCCTTCAAATCGAAGGTGAGCTCAGCGACCTGGTCACCGACGGTCTTTACCGAAATGGCATCGCCTTGGTAAATCATGGACTGATCTCCAGCTCAAATAAAACGACTCAATGATCTTCCCATTAAATCTTATGCCAATCTGAAACTAACGTTTGTAGGTTGATAATCTTCAAATCAATCATCAGTCAGGACAAAGATTCATACGGGCGTTTGATACACTCAACCTTCAGATAAAACATCACTGCTGTCAATAGCCCACACGCCACTTCAGCCTAAGGTCGAAACCTATATTCACAAAATCGCGGCGTTAGCCCTATTACTCACACCAGAATTCTCACCTTCACCAGAGTAGCCCAATATATGTCATGGTTTTTAATGCCAGGTAAAAACAGTGGTTCACAAATGCTTAAGCACCTTTTAGCATGCTAACTGCACATTGATTAATGGGACTGTTCAAAATGAGCATTGAACTGGGTATGAGATTGGCACGCACACATCGTTTGTGGCGTGCAGCGTTAGACAAGGCACTCAAGCCGCTAGGCATGACGCAATCACGTTGGCTGACACTTTTCATCCTCAACCGCTTAGGGGATGGCGTCAGTCAGAAAGTACTCGCTGAAAGAGTCGGTATTGAAGGTCCAACACTGGTGCGCTTGCTCGATAGTTTGCAAAGACAAGATCTGATTGAGCGACAGCAGGATGAGGAAGACAAACGCAGCAAGCGGATCTACTTGACGCCCACAGCAAAACCCCTGCTGGAAAAAATAGAATATATCGCCGAGGAAGTACGCCAAGATATCCTCAACGGAATGAGCGAAGACCAGCAAGGTGAACTCCAAACCCTACTGCAACACATAGAAACCAACGCCGTGCGAATTATGTCCGACTGATGCAACAGGCGCCTACTTAGGGCATGGGACGACAGTCGATCTTTTTGAGATGACATTCAAGGCCATCCAATGCCATAAGTAGATACTTTAAAAAAAGAACACGCTAAAGCAAACTCAGGTAAAACCTAAAAAACCCCGAAGACAAGCATCTTCGGGGCTTTTATTGAAGGGTCGAAAAGCACTCGACCGGGATGTCATGACAAACCTAGCCCCTTAAGCGGGCTCAGGCTCGACAGCCCCCTCAAAAGTCAGCGTCAGATTATCATCCTGAACAGACACATAAGCTGTGCCGCCATGATTCGCCAGCGCTCCGAAAAGAATCGCCTCGGCTAATGGTTTCTTGATCTGCTCCTGAATCAGACGAGCCATTGGGCGCGCCCCCATTTCTTTATCATAACCATGCTCCGCCAACCAAGTGCGGGCATCATCATCGACTTCAACGACAACACGTTTGTCATCCAGTTGAGCCTGCAATTCAACCAGAAATTTGTCCACGATGTTTTTAATCACATCTTGATCCAACGCCTGGAACTGAATAATCGTATCCAACCGGTTTCTAAACTCTGGCGAGAAGGACTTACGGATCACCTCCATACCATCGGTGGAATGATCTTGCTTCTGGAAGCCAATTGAGCGGCGTGCCATAGACTCAGCCCCCGCGTTGGTGGTCATGACCAAGATTACATTACGGAAATCAGCCTTACGCCCATTATTGTCCGTCAAAGTCCCATGGTCCATCACCTGCAGTAGCAGGTTAAAGACTTCCGGATGCGCTTTCTCAATCTCATCCAACAACAACACACAATGAGGATTCTTAGTCACCGCTTCAGTCAATAACCCACCCTGGTCATAACCCACATATCCAGGGGGCGCCCCGATCAGCCGTGAGACGGTATGACGCTCCATATACTCAGACATATCGAAGCGCACCAGCTCAATCCCGAGCGTACGGGCTAACTGCCGCGTGACCTCTGTTTTACCTACGCCTGTTGGCCCTGCAAACAAGAAAGCCCCAATGGGTTTCTCCGGTGATTTCAGGCCTGCTCGAGACAATTTAATGGCATTGGAGAGTGCCTCAATGCTTTCATCCTGGCCAAAGACCAGCATTTTCAAATCACGCTCGACATTGCGCAGCACTTCTTTGTCATCGCTGGAGACTGATTTGGGTGGAATCCTGGCAATTTTGGCCACCACAGACTCAATCTCATCAACCCCAATCACTTCAACACGTTGATCCAAAGGCAGCAATTGCTGATAAGCTCCGGCCTCATCGACGACATCAATCGCCTTATCGGGTAGATGACGATCATTAATATAACGCGCGGACAATCGTGCAGCGGTTTCCAGTGCAGCATCGTCATAATGAATTTTATGATGATCCTCGAAACGACTTTTCAGACCACGCAAAATCGCAAAGGTATCTTCAACTGTCGGCTCAGTCACATCAATTTTCTGGAAACGTCGTGCCAATGCACGGTCTTTCTCAAAAATACCTCGATATTCCTGGAAGGTTGTAGACCCAATACAGCGCAACTCACCACTGGACAGCATCGGCTTCAACAGGTTAGAAGCATCCATGACCCCACCTGAAGCAGCACCCGCACCAATAATGGTATGAATCTCATCAATAAATAAAATCGAGTGTTCTTGCTTACGCAGTTCGCCTAAAAGTGCTTTCAACCGTTTTTCGAAATCACCGCGATACTTGGTCCCCGCTAGGAGCGCGCCCAAATCCAAGGAGTAAACGACGGCATCAGAAATCACATCAGGTACCATACCGTCCACGATGCGTTTAGCCAGCCCTTCGGCAATAGCTGTTTTACCTACCCCAGCTTCACCGACCAACAAAGGGTTATTCTTCCGGCGGCGGGCTAGCACCTGGACCACCCGCTCAATTTCATGCTCACGCCCAACCAAAGGATCAATCCGCCCAATACGCGCTTGTTCATTGAGGTTAGTCGCAAAGCTGTGCAGCGGATGACCGGCGGAAACGGTTTCCGTTTCTTCTTCTGTGTCATGCCCACTATTCCCCGCATCGGGGCTATTGACCTTAGAAATCCCATGAGACACAAAATTCACAATATCAACACGGGCAACACCTTGCTGTTTGAGGAAAAAGACCGCTTGGCTTTCCTGCTCACTGAAAATGGCCACCAACACATTGGCCCCATTGACTTCCTGTTTACCCGAAGACTGAACATGAAAAACAGCCCGCTGAAGTACACGCTGAAAACCTAAAGTCGGTTGTGTTTCTCGCTCCAAGTGACCTTCAGGGATTAAGGGAGTGGTGGAGCCAATAAATTCGGCCAGATCATCTCTTAAACGCTCCATTTCAACACCACAGGCACGCAAAACTTCTGCAGCGGCGTCATTATCCAGCAGCGCTAACAATAAATGCTCTACAGTCATGAACTCATGGCGTTGACGACGCGCCATGGTGAACGCTTCATTGAGCGTGTGTTCGAGATCTTTACTGAGCATGGGCCTACCCTCTCTTACCGCCCTAAAAGCGGTTCAGTAATCAGTCGGCAACTTCGATATCACACAGTAGCGGGTGTTCATTATCCCGCGCGAACTGGTTGACCTGAGCTGCCTTGGTTTCAGCGACATCCCGAGTATAAAGACCACATACGGCACGGCCTTCAGTATGAACAGCCAACATAATTCGGGTTGCCTTATCCTGGTCCATGCTGAAGAATTCCATTAATACCTGAACAACAAACTCCATCGGCGTATAGTCATCATTAAGCATGATCACTTTATACATAGAAGGCCGTTTCAGTTCCGGTTTGGCCTCTTCAGTGGCCAGAGCTCCATCTTCCCCTTCCTCGTCAGCACCATGATCGTCCGCCATCATCCTAATGGCCAGACCCTGATTATCCCAATGAGCTGCCTGAAACAACTCACTATGAATACTATTGATGGCCAGGTTATCTACCGCCTGGTCGGAAAATGTGTCCGTGTTTGGCATCACGCCTGCCAAGCCTCTTGGTTCGAGTTTAGATCGGAACATGCTGCTGTGTATCAGACTTTAGACGTCAAGATGGCTTAAAAGCTCCGCAGCTTTAGATTCAAAATCAAAATCAGATTAAAAATCAAAATAAGCGGCCCGATAACAAGCATAACCCCAATTACAAAATAGGGGCAGCATGAGCGAAGCACAAGTCTTTCAGATATAAGTTGTTCAACTCAAGCGTTTCTAGCTATTTTCTACTCGCATTTCCGCATAAAGGCTTTCATCGTGTCTTTAATCCAACCGCTATTCACTTACCATTTGTCTGGATAAATTGCGATATAGATCAGGAGATAGGTCAGATCCGCAAAACGAGAAAAGAAGACCGTCTCAAAATGAACTCGCAATTATTTATTCCGCTAATGGGCTATAGCAGCCATTGAGCAACAGGTCAAAAATAGATCAAAAAAAGAACCCTGCAGTCACCTGCAGGGTTCTTTCATCCTAAGCCCGATGATGCGACTCGGATGCTGATGTGCTTATTCATCTCATCTCAGTGAACATAGATGCCTCGATAAGCATCGATGTTTTAATGAGCACCAATGAAGATGACACATCTTATGAGCGACTTACATATTGTCGATCACATCACCAGCAAACTCAGAACACTTACGCAGCTTGGCACCTTCCATCAGACGCTCAAAGTCATAAGTCACTGTTTTGTTAGCGATCGCACCTTCAACACCTTTGATAACCAAATCAGCAGCTTCGAGCCAGCCCATATGGCGTAACATCATCTCAGCAGACAAAATGACAGAACCTGGGTTCACTTTGTCTTGACCGGCATATTTAGGTGCAGTGCCGTGAGTCGCTTCGAACATAGCAACGCTATCAGACAAGTTCGCACCCGGAGCGATACCAATACCCCCAACTTCTGCGGCCAGCGCATCAGAGATATAGTCACCGTTCAAGTTCAAAGTTGCGATGACATCATACTCAGCCGGACGCAGAAGGATCTGCTGCAGCATGGCATCAGCGATCACGTCTTTGACGACAACTTCTTTGCCCGTGTTCGGGTTTTTAAAGCTCATCCAAGGGCCGCCATCTAACAGCTCTGCGCCAAACTCTTCAGCCGCAACCTGATAGCCCCAATCTTTGAAAGCACCTTCGGTGAACTTCATGATGTTGCCTTTGTGGACAATCGTGACTGAATCACGGTCATTATCCACAGCATACTGAATCGCTTTACGAACCAGACGCTTAGTGCCTTCTTCAGACACCGGTTTCACACCGATACCACACTGTTCTGGGAAGCGGATGTTTTTAACACCCATTTCTTCACGCAGGAACTTAATCACTTTATCAGCTTCAGGCGTACCGGCTTTCCACTCAACCCCGGCATAGATATCTTCAGAGTTTTCGCGGAAGATCACCATATCCACATCGCCAGGCGCTTTAACCGGGCTTGGAACGCCTTGGAACCAGCGCACAGGACGCTGACAGACATACAGATCCAGCTCTTGACGCAACGCCACGTTCAGGGAACGAATGCCACCACCCACAGGGGTTGTCAAAGGACCTTTAATAGAAACAACATAGTCCTTGATCGCTTCCAGCGTCTCTTTAGGCATCCAGGTGTCCTGGTCGTATACGTGCGTGGCTTTCTCGCCCGCATAGACTTCCATCCAGGAGATTTTTCGCTCACCGTTGTAAGCCTTCTGAACCGCCGCATCAACAACCTTGATCATCGCCGGAGACACATCGACACCAATGCCATCACCTTCGATGAAGGGAATGATGGGGTTATTCGGCACATTGATGGAATTGTCAGCGTTTACCGTGATTTTTTCACCGGTCGCCGGCACCTTAATATTTTGATAGCCCATTCTTAACTCCCTAATAGCATGTAAAATCGCTCGCGGCGCTAGTATAGCACCGCAACTACTTGGTTCAGTAGGCAATTTGTAGTAAGCCTACAACAACACGGGATACACTATCCCTTTCTGGCCCTGTCGCGGATGCAACGTATCCAAATTGCCCTAACAAGATGACATCTTAAAAATGAGTGATATCTATCTGTTTTACAAACCTTTTCATGTGCTGTCACAGTTTACAGATGAACGCACCGATGAGGAAAGTCCTCGGACAACACTGGCTGAATATTTGAAGGTTCCCAATATTTATCCGGCCGGTCGTTTGGATTACGACTCCGAAGGGCTACTCCTGCTGACCGATGATGGAGAACTCCAAGCGCGCATCACTCACCCTGAGTATAAGCTACCCAAAACCTATTGGGTTCAGGTGGAAGGTGACATTACAGATGAGGCCCTCACGCAGTTGAGCACTGGGGTTGAACTCAAAGACGGCCGTACTCGCCCGGCAAAAGCCCGACGGATGGATCCTCCCAAAGTAGCCGAGCGCAGCACCCCAGTTAAACCTCGCAAAGGCAAAGGCACCAGCTGGCTAGAGCTCACCATCATGGAAGGGCGCAACCGGCAGGTCCGCCGTATGACCGCACACGTGGGTTTTCCTACATTACGTTTGATTCGTTATGCCATTGGCAGTTGGACGCTGGAAGGTCTCAAGCCTGGGCGCTGGCGGCAAACCACGGTGCACATGCCTGAACAAACCCAAAAAGTGACACTAAAACCCCGCAAAAAAGGTCGCGGTGAACATGCGGGCTCAAAAACAACGCACAAAGCTCACCCCAAAACCGCTCAGCCTAAAAGCGCACACCGCACACCGCGAAAACCCAAAGGAGGGCGCTGATGACACGCTGGATGCCCCATGCCACTGTCGCGACGGTGATTCATGATGATGGTTACTTCCTATTAACTGAAGAGATGAGTGAAGGTCGGCAGGTGTTAAATCAACCTGCGGGCCATATTGAGTTTGGCGAATCACTGATTGCAGCGGCTTATCGGGAAACCCTGGAAGAGACAGGCTGGGAGGTCAACATTACCCATTACCAAGGGCTTTATATCAACACCTCCCCCAGCGGCATTACTTATCATCGCCACTGCTTTATTGGCACGCCCATTAAAGCACAGCCAGACGCCACACTGGATGAAGGCATTATTGGCCCTCGCTGGCTCACCTGGAACGACTTACTGAACGCCGAACAACAGCAACAATTACGCAGTCCGATGGTCATTCCCTGCTACCGAGACTTCCGTGACGGCAAACAGTTTCCATTGGATATCATATGGAACTTTGATCAAGGCGATCGATGAGGGCCTCAAACCCAGCAACATCAAACTGAGTTATAATCAAGGTTTCGAAAATCAACAGGTTGTGATGAGACTACTTGTAATGAAACGGCTTGTGATGAGACTGATTGTGATGAGAGAAATGGTGATATCAGGCTCATGAAGTTTGAATAATGTTTAAAGTGCCTCCATTTGTAATGAATAATGCTTGCACACCAATGAACACACTCACACCAATGAACACTCTTGAGTGCTCATGAGCCAGGCTTGGGCTCTAACGAACCACACTTGAGCCCAACACGACCTAAAGCAGAGCACCACATGCAATCAGAATATCAAGACCTTAGGGGTTAACGTGACCACTGCAACAGCAATAGAAAAATCCCCCTCCGAACTCAAAGTCATCGTCGGTATGTCCGGCGGTGTAGACTCCTCCGTCTCAGCGCTACTGCTGCAACAGCAAGGCTATCAAGTCGAAGGCCTGTTCATGAAAAACTGGGAGGAGGATGACGGCACCGAGTATTGTACCGCTAAAGAAGACTATGCCGATGCCCAAGCGGTTTGCGACAAGCTAGGCATTCATCTCCATGCGGCCAATTTTTCGGCCGAGTACTGGGACAACGTCTTCGAACATTTTCTCAGTGAATATAAAGCTGGACGAACCCCCAACCCAGATATTCTCTGTAATCGCGAAATCAAGTTCAAAGCCTTTCTTGAATATGCCCGCATGCTGGGCGCCGACCTGATTGCGACCGGCCATTACGTTCGTCGCGGCACAGATGAAGATGGCCAGGCGCTGCTGCTAAAAGGGCTAGATCCGAACAAAGATCAAAGCTATTTCCTCTGTGCCGTAGGGCAGGCGGAAATTGGCATGAGTCTATTCCCGGTGGGCGAGTTAGAGAAACCGGCGGTTCGAGCCTTGGCCGAACGCCATGGTTTGATCACCGCAAAAAAGAAAGACTCCACCGGCATTTGCTTCATTGGGGAACGTCGCTTCCGTGATTTTCTCAAGCAATATTTACCTGCACAGCCTGGAAAAATCGTGACGCCTGAAGGCGATATCATCGGCGACCATATGGGTTTAATGTATTACACCATCGGCCAGCGACAAGGGCTCGGGATTGGTGGCCTCAAGCATTACTCAGAAGATCCCTGGTTTGTTGCTGAAAAAGACTTAGAAAACAATCGGCTGATTGCAGTTCAAGGTACGGATCACCCACTCTTATTTACACGCGGGCTTGCCAGTGAAATCCCTGACTGGGTCGCCGGCCAGGCGCCAGCCGAACATTTTCACTGCACGGCCAAAGTGCGTTACCGTCAAACCGATCAGCCATGTCAGGTCACGATGCATGACGATGGCACTTGCGAAGTGGTTTTCGATGAGCCTCAACGCGCGGTCACACCGGGCCAATCAGTTGTCTTCTACCAAGGCGAGCGCTGCCTAGGGGGAGCGGTGATTGCTCATACCTGGCGCGACCACACACCCGCCTGATCACTTGTGAATGGATTGATGCATGACGGATAGCAAAACAAAACGCCAAGCCATTGGGCTTGCAGGGGTATTCCAAGCCGCCGCACAAGTTCAGCAACTGGCGACAACCGGATTACTGGATCAGGCACCCTATGCCACCAGCATTCAAAGCATACTCGTCACAAACCCTGAGAATGATTCAGATATTTATGGCGGCCATCTAGATAATCTAAAAATGGGCGGCCGCCTACTGCACCAATTTGTCCGGCGAGAGCGTGGTATTGACCCCCTCATTTTAAACTACAGCATGTCCATCATCATGCTACAGCACCGACTCAGCAAAGACCCCACGATGCTGACGGCTATCGGTCAACGCCTGGAACAAATTCAACACCAGGCCGAGCATTTTGGTCCAACTCATGAGAATGTCATTGCCGCACTTTCCGGACTCTATCAAGACACCTTAAGTACGCTCTCATTTCGGATTCAAGTGAAAGGTGAGCCCAGTATTCTGCAGCAATCCGCCAATGCCGATAAAATACGCGCGTTATTACTGGCGGGTATACGCTCCTCGATGCTTTGGCACCAGGCTGGCGGACGGCGCTGGAAACTCCTGTTCTCTCGCAAGCAAATCATGCGGGACTTAACACAGCTCGGCCTATAACTCGGATTAATCACGCAGCCTCCCTTGTGGAGGCTTGCCCTCCAGTCGATCCACATGAGCCTACGCGCCTCATCACAATCCGACCCAATCAAAGCCGACAAACCGATCTCAATCGATTACAATGCGCGCCATTATTGAGTACTCGATTGACCCAAGAGTTGATTGACCCAATCGGTTGATTAACCCAATCGGTTGATTAAACCAATAGTCGATTGAACTGACCTGAAGCGCTGACGGGGTACCCCCCTCATCTCAAGATCACCGTTGCGGCGCTTGAAGGTGAGTCTGATTGATTTAATCCGCTAACCTATTGCCAGGATCTTCCCATGCAGCTCTCTGCCCTGACCGCATTGTCTCCCGTTGATGGCCGCTATGGCAGCAAAACCGCCGCCTTACGCGAACACTTCTCAGAATTCGGCCTCATTCGTCGACGTGTCGAAGTTGAAGTCCGCTGGTTACAGCGGCTGGCACAACACCCCGGCATTCCAGAAGTCCCTCAATTGTCGGCAGAAGCGTCTGCTGTACTGGACACCTTGATCCACGACTTCACCGAAGCCAATGCTCAACGCATTAAAGACATCGAGCGCACCACAAACCATGATGTCAAAGCTGTTGAGTACTTCATTAAAGAACAAATTGCCGATAACGCCGAACTGGTTGCGATCAGCGAATTCGTCCACTTTGCCTGCACCAGCGAAGACATTAACAACCTGTCCCACGCCCTGATGCTCAAAGGTGGTCTGGATCAAGTCATACTGCCGCAGATGCGTGAAATCCACGAAGCGATTCGCCAACTGGCACTCGCCAATGCTGAAATCCCGATGCTGTCGCGCACTCACGGGCAAACCGCAAGCCCGACGACACTGGGAAAAGAGATGGCTAACGTGGCCTACCGTCTCCAACGCCAGATCAAGCAAGTCGAATCGGTTGAATTGATGGGTAAAATCAATGGTGCAGTAGGGAACTACAATGCACACCTATCGGCCTACCCTGAAATCGATTGGCAAGCCAATGCCGCTGAATTTGTACAGAGCCTCGGCCTCGCTTGGAACCCCTACACCACCCAAATCGAACCTCACGACTATATTGCTGAGCTGTTTGATGCCGTCAGCCGTTTCAATACGATTTTGATCGACTTTGACCGCGATATTTGGGGTTATATTTCGCTGGGCTACTTTAAGCAAAGAACAGTGGCCGGCGAAGTGGGCTCGTCCACCATGCCGCATAAAGTGAACCCCATCGATTTTGAAAACTCAGAAGGCAACCTCGGTATTGCCAATGCCATCCTGGGCCACCTGGCGAGCAAATTACCCATTTCACGCTGGCAACGAGATCTTACTGACTCCACCGTACTGCGTAACTTAGGTATCGGTTTTGGGCAAAGCGTGATTGCTTACCAGGCCACATTAAAAGGGGTGAGCAAGCTCGAAACCAACCCCCACATCATCGCTGAGGATCTGGACCATAGCTGGGAAGTCCTGGCGGAACCCATTCAAACCGTCATGCGCCGTTATGGGATTGAAAAACCTTACGAAAAGCTCAAGGAATTGACCCGAGGCAAAGGCATCACGCACGAAGCGTTGCAAACTTTTGTCAACGGTTTGGATATGCCTCAGGCGGCCAAAGATGAACTATTGGCCCTGACACCAGCGACTTATATCGGTAATGCCATCGAACAGGCTCGGGAGATTTAACGTGACCTTTGGTCCTTTAGCGCATGCATTGGGTGACATCACGCCAGAACGCTTTTTGGCAGAATACTGGCAGAAGAAGCCACTGCTGATTCGACAAGCTTTTCCTGACTTCAGCACACCCATCGACCCCGATACCTTGGCGGGCCTGGCTTGTGAAACACAAGTCGAATCCCGTCTAGTGTTGGAGCAAGGTGATATAGAAACAGACCAGGGCAAACCTTGGGCATTGCGCGAAGGGCCATTTACCGAAGCGACATTCGGTCAGTTACCTGAGAAAAACTGGACCTTATTGGTTCAAGCCGTTGATCACTATGTCCCTGAGGTACGGGATATTTTAAATGCTTTTCGCTTCGTGCCCAGCTGGCGTCTCGATGATGTCATGATCAGCTACGCACCCGAAGGCGGTAGCGTTGGGCCTCACATCGACTATTACGATGTCTTTTTACTACAAGCCAGCGGTACACGCCGCTGGCAACTCGGAGAACTCTGTGATCAGACGACCCCGATTCGGCAAGATACACGGCTCAGAATTCTAGAATCCTTCGAACCTCAAGAAGGCGAAAATGGCCAACTCATGGACTGGGAGCTAGCACCAGGAGACCTCCTCTATCTGCCTCCCCAGCTCGCCCATTATGGCCGCTCGACTTCTGAAGATTGCACCACTTGGTCAGTCGGTTTTCGTGCCCTATCCGCAGAAGAAATTCTATGTGGCGCCTCAGACTTCATTGCCGAAAAGCTCACAGAAGATCAACGCTATGCCGATCCGGACCTCAAACTCCAGGCCAATCCTGGGGAAATCACCACTGAAGCCAAAGCACGCCTGAAATCACTGGTACTGGCCGCGCTAGACGACGATCAAGCACTATCGGAATGGTTTGGCCGTGCCATGACACAAACCAAATACCCTGATCAATTGATCGAACCGGAAACGCCATGGCAAGTCACTGATTGGCAAGAAGCCCTCGCATCGGGTGAACAATTGATCGTCACCGAGGGCAGTCGCTTTGCGTTTGAGCGATGCGCTGAAAGCAGCGGCAACTTATTCGTCGACGGGAATGCCTACCCTTTCACTGCCGACCTTTTGCCCTTAATCGAACAACTCTGCGCACAATTTATCTTTGAGACAGACACCCTGACCTCGCTGTTGGCGGCGCCAGAAGCCCAAACCTTGATCACAACGCTACTGAATCAAGGCAGCCTCAGTCTCATCGATCCAAACGATCAGGATTGATCCGAAGAAAGAGCGCCTATCTTGTTCAATCGCTATTTTGTTCAATAAAAGATAGGCGCTCTTTTCCGCATTATATAGGTGATATCCCCACGCCACTCCCTATCCCCCGCTTTGGACTCTAGCGACGACTATGGCAATCATCATCAAAAACGGCCCCTGGTCTGAACTCCAAATCGATTGCCAACGAATTCGCCATCACGTTTTCGTCATCGAGCAACAAGTGCCCATTGAAGAAGAATGGGATGGCCATGACCACGAATGCCACCACTTTCTATTACAAAAGAATGGCCATGCCATCGCGACAGCACGACTCACCCCAACAGGCAAAGTTGGACGAATGGCCGTACTGAAACCCGCCAGAGGATGCGGCTATGGCGCACAAGTGATGGATGCGATCATCAACTATGCCCGAACTAAGCACTACCCTCACCTCCAGCTGAATGCACAAACTCATGCGTTGGGCTTCTACGCACAATTAGGGTTTAAAGCCTTTGGCGATGAGTTTGAAGAAGCCGGTATTCAGCATCGAAGCATGATGTTATCGCTTGATCACTCACGTTGACCCATCTCCACACCAAACGCGCCTACTGCCACTCGCAGCCGTCACTGAGCGGCCAAAGAACACAAGCACTCGATTAATCAATTACACGCACTATACTCTTCTACACGACATCTTCTTATCGATAGCGCCAACAATGTAGTCAATTTACAACGCCACTTGTTGTAAATTTACCCACCTAAAATACGCTATAAATTTTTATTTCGCATACGCAATAAAAATTCAAACGCGCGTCCCATTAAATTCATAAAGCCATCACAACAATACGACGAAATGCTGATTTGACAGGGCGGCCAAGGGGTCTCAGTATCAATAACGCAACGCAGCATAACCCATGCCGCGAAAAAAGATTGACCCAAAGGCGGCACCCTTTGGCCAATCTTAACGACAGAAACTCAATTAATAAGCCTCGTGCTTTTGATAAGAATTTCTGACTGGATTAAAGGTCACTTTGAGACTATTGATTCATTAGAACGATTGATTCTTTAGAACGACTGATTCTTTGAAACGATAGACCCCTAGTGACATTCAAACTCTTGAGGTAATCGACATGGCACTGAGTCGCGCTGAGCAAATCGCAGCCCTGGAAAAAGACTGGAAAGAAAATCCACGCTGGAAAGGTGTCAAACGTCCCTATTCAGCCGAAGATGTCGTCCGCCTGCGAGGCACCGTACAGCCTGAATACACCTACGCCCAACGCGGTGCGGAAAAACTCTGGAATCTTGTCGCCCAAAACCAATCCAAAAAAGGTTATGTGAATTGCATGGGCGCTCTAACAGGTGGCCAAGCACTGCAGCAAGCCAAAGCGGGTATCGAAGCCATTTACTTATCCGGCTGGCAAGTCGCGGCAGATAATAACAGCTCAGAAACCATGTACCCGGACCAATCACTGTACGCTTACGACTCAGTCCCCACTGTCGTACGTCGTATCAACAACACCTTTAAGCGTGCAGATGAGATCCAATGGAAAAACATCTGTGACGGCAAACTGCCCGAATCAGATGCTCAAGACTACTTCTTACCCATTGTCGCTGACGCTGAAGCTGGCTTTGGTGGTGTACTCAACGCCTACGAACTCATGAAAAACATGATTCAAAACGGCGCTTCCGGCGTACACTTTGAAGACCAATTAGCGGCAGTCAAAAAATGCGGTCATATGGGGGGCAAAGTGTTAGTCCCGACCCAAGAGGCCGTACAAAAATTAGTCGCCGCACGACTGGCTGCCGATGTGATGGGCGTACCCACCATCGTGCTCGCACGTACTGACGCCAATGCCGCAGACTTGATCACATCCGATGCCGATGAATACGATGCCCCCTTCATCAAAGCTGGAGAGCGTACTTCAGAAGGGTTCTATCGGACCAAGCCTGGGATTGAGCAAGCCATTGCACGCGGATTGGCTTACGCCCCCTATGCCGATCTGCTGTGGTGTGAAACTGCAACGCCCGATTTAGAAGAAGCCAAACGTTTTGCTGATGCGATTCACGCCCAGTACCCAGACAAACTACTGGCCTACAACTGCTCACCTTCTTTCAACTGGAAGAAAAACCTGGACGATGCCACCATCGCTAAATTCCAGGATGAGCTGGCCAACATGGGCTATCGCTATCAGTTCATCACCCTCGCGGGTATCCATAACATGTGGTACAACATGTTCGATCTGGCCTACCACTACGCTCGTGGCGAAGGGATGAAACACTATGTTGAGAAAGTCCAGCAGCCAGAATTTGAAGCTGCTGAACGAGGCTACACCTTCGTTGCCCACCAGCAAGAAGTCGGAGCCGGTTACTTTGATGATGTCACCACGGTTATCCAGGGCGGCACCTCATCCGTCACCGCATTGAAAGGCTCAACGGAAGAAGATCAATTCTAACCTGAGACCCATCAATCGCTCGTAAAGCCACCTCCTCTGAGGTGGCTTTTTCTTTGCGCCTCACCAAAAACATCCCTCGCAACAAAGAGAACCAAGCCTGACTCAAGGCCAAACCTATACCCCGCCACCACCCACTACCTCAAACATCAGACTCAAGTACAAGTTTGAACATTCAATCAAAATAAAATATGATAATTTTCTTTCTAAACAATAATGAAAAATTATTAAAAGGAGAACGACATGCCCTCCGCTTGTCAGACGACTATCCGTCGACTCGCTCTAGCCACCCTCCTATTGGCTCCCACTGCCTTTGCAGAGTCCCCTACTCAAATATGTGAGCAAAAAGCTTATGAGATGGGGCTGCGCTACCAACAACAATCCGCTGAAGTCGCCGCCTTACAACGTCAAGGCTTCACACTGGCGCATTACCGTTTGAAAGACCAGCTCGATCAATTTAATGGCGATCCAGCATCATTGGCCATCATCACCGACCTTGATGAAACCGTCATCGACAACAGCGCTTTGCTCGTACGCGATATGCAAGCGTGCCATGACTACACCACCTGGGATACCTGGAGTCATTGGGAAAAAAACGGGCATCCTCGACTGATCCCAGGCGCCAAAGCCTTCTTTGATTACGCGAATCAGGCAGGCGTCAGTATCTATTACATCTCAGACCGCTTTGGCGAAAACAAAGCCAGCACAATCGCTACACTCAAAGCACTAGAACTCCCCCAGGTCAGTGAGGATCACGTCTTACTATACGGCACACCTAAAGCCGAACGTCGCAACAGTGTCACCCAGCATCACACCCTCATCATGCAACTGGGCGACTCACTGCATGACTTCTCCAAAGTATTTGCCGAAGCCAACCTCGCCGAACAACAAGAAGCTGTCAAAGCCAATGCAGACCACTTTGGCCAAGACTGGATCGTCTTCCCCAACAGCACCTATGGCGACTGGAGCGAGGCCAAACTCAACGCCTGGGATGCGCCATTAAATCCTCAATAATCGTTAGTTTGTGTTAATAAAAACACAAAAGCCCCAGAACGCGACCGCTGCGTTCCGGGGCTTTCGATAAGACGTGCAATCACCAACGCTCGATAGCCGCTCAGTGAATCAGCATCATGAGCCACTACTGATAATAACGAGGCACTCGAATGCGGTGTTCCGCTTGCCATTCATTCGCAAGGCGAACGGCTTCTTGGAACGCTTCTTCAGTCATCTTTTCGCGTAACCGTGCGACATCGTCACTACCCGCTGAACCACCTAAAATATAGTATCGAGTTGCGAGTATCAGGTTTTTCTGGGTGCCCAGACCTTTTTCATATATTTCACCTAACTTGAAAGTATATCGACCAATATCATCAGGATGAACTTCTTCAATCTTTTTGGCCCAATAAAAAGCCTTGCTCAGATCAAATGTTTCAGGGTGTTTTTCATCAGCATAATAATAGTAAACTTTGCTCATTGAACGGCTAGCACCTTTTTCTGCTGCAAGACGATACCATTCAATTCCTTCCTGTCTATCTGCACTTATAGACCTGAACCCATGAGTATAAATATTACCAAGGGTATTCATCGTTCTAATATCACCTTTCTCGGCACCTTTCTTTAAATACGCAACACCTTTATTAAAGTCCTCAGGATAAAAAACACCTTTTACATACATAAAAGCATAATCAGAATAGACATCATCAACACCTCTAACCTCAGCATATTTTAAATACTTAGCGGCCAGATCAACATCAACGTCATTACCTATTTCTGAACACCCGCGCAAATAGCAAAACCCTGCGGCATAAAGCGCCTCATCAGAACTTTCTTTATTAACACTAGACAATGAAAAAGAATCTGAAATCAGGAACTCATGAAATTCAACAACACCATTCTTGTCTCCATAGAAAACCATATCCGCCAAGACTGAACTATAATAAAATGACAGAAAAAAAAGAACATTAAATCTAAGGATAGCCTTGAACATTTGCACCTCTCTTCATAAATTTCACCAAGCACTGCCTAAAAGGGACTATGCTCAATAATCCAGTATTAAATCGGTTCTAAATACTTATTGACAAGACATCAACTGTATTTCTTCGCCGATTTTGTCTTATCGGCTCTCATAAATTGCTTGATACAAACCAGTGTCACCATGGCTTTAAAGCTTGTGGTCAGCTTATTGTAACGGGAATTGAAGCGACGCTTTTCCTTTAGCCTGCCAAACAGACATTTCATCACATTACGCTGGCGATATTTTGGCCGGTCAAACTGATGAAGAAGCCCCCGGTTTTGGTCATCGATGCATGCGACGCCACAGAATGATTGGGCGCTAAAGCATCACTGTCCTACCCCTTGTCTGCCACTATGTAACGACTGTGTTTGCGAGGTTGACCTAGACGCCCCAGTAAACGAACTTTTTCTAGCGGTGTCATCAGATAAATTGAGTCAGCGCACTGGCCTGCAAACAAGGAAAAGGCAAGGGGAAAACCGTGGCGATCACACACCATATGTATCATCGTGGTCAGGCCCCCTCTGCTACGGCCAAGCGCATGATATAAAGATCCCCTTATCCGGTACCGCTGGCCGACCAAGTTGCTCTGATGGGGGTTGAATCGACCATCCATGTATCCAGGTCGATGTTCAATGAACTGGAATAGCATAGCGTACCGGCACGATCACCAGCCTGACCAGTTTTAACATCGACAATGATAGAAAATGTTAAACCGCCGGATCAGCTTCAAATCAATATTTTGGTGGTAATCACTGATAATGGCGAGGCACTTGAATACGGTGTTCCGCTTGCCACTCATTCGCGAGGCGAACGGCCTCTTGGAACTCTTCTTCAGTCATATTTTGACGCAATCGCTCAACATCATCACGACCAGCGGATCCCATAAGAATTTGATATTTAACAGCTTTAATATTATCTTTAGGTGTTCCTAATTCCCTTTTCATAGAACAGCGAAAGCTTTGGTGCAAACAATATTATATTTGGCTCTTCAAGACCTTCTATTTTTTTAGCCCATAAAAACGCCATATTCTCATCTTTAGAAACACCAAAACCCGAATAGTAATAATAAGAAATTTTACTCATTGCATATTCGTCACCTTTTTCTGCAGCCTTCATAAACCAGCTAAATGACGCCTCATCATCTTCTGTCACAAAATGGCCTTCGCCCGCATAGACTCTACCAAGGAAATTTTGCGCTCGGACATCACCATAATTGCCTCCTTTGACCATTTCATCAATAGCAGACTTAAAGTCTTTTTCGAAATAAATACCTTTCATATACATAAATCCTAAATCATAATAACCATCATAAACCCCATTATTAATCGAAGTCATAATATAACGAAATGCTTTATCTATATTCTTTTCATGCACATCTATCCAAGGGCACTTATAAAGATAGCAAAACCCCGCAGCATAAATATCCTTATTTGAACTTTGTTCAGAAACAAGGCCAATAGAAAAAGCCTCAGATTTAACATATTCCATCAAATCTAGCTTTGCTTTCTCCTCTGAATCAGAATGAAATAAAACCTCAGAGAACGAATAACCGCTAAAAGCAGAGCAAAAAAACAAAACACTAAATTTTAAAAACATCTTAAACATTATCTACCCCCTCAGGCATCACGTTTTGAAAAGTCACTCCAAGAAAAGAGAATAAACTCATCAATATTAAAACTTGATTCCTTCCATCACTAGAGTTTCTTACATCAAATTTATCACCATTACTTAAAGCATCGCCTTCATTACAGAAGTAGGAACGGTTCAGCCACATGGTAACCGCTGGCGGAACAAGGGTCACAAATATGGCGCCGAGAATTAGACCGACTAAGGCAATCAGTACCCCCACAACAGCGCCCACAAATATCGCGACGATAGGGCCAATAATCATTAAGCTCCCGGGTACCAACTGGGCGGTGTAGGGCAACCCAAGGCGGGCATTACGGACAACTTGCGAGAGTTTTTGGAAGCCATCCAGCAAAGCAAAGATGTTGGCGACGCGTCCTACAACTCTAGAGAACATGCCCCCATTTCGTATTAGGTGCGATACTATTGAGTACTGAGTTGTTCCCCGTATAGTGGGCATAAATGGTGGTGAGGCTTTCTCGGGCATCGACACGTACAGCCACTCGCATCGGTACCAAAGTTGGCACTAGATCAAAAGTACATACCCCCTCCCCAGGAACCAACACTGACTCCCAGGATCACAATAATATCTAGCTTTAACGTTCGATCACGATCTCAGGACCACATTCATCAATAAACTGTTTAGGCCATACGGGGAATCGGCCATTCTTCCAACATAGCTTATAGCCAAAATATTGAGGAAAAGAGCAGATAGCAAACACAATACTGAACTTCATCATTTTTCTAGTTAACCAGCTACCATCGTAATTATTAGCAACTACTCTTGATACAAAGCTTTTCCAGTCAGGCCTGATAGCCAAATAGAAATCAGGTCTAGGTAGATTTTCACCATCCATAAAACGTCGAATATACTCAAAAGTACCGACCATAAAATCTTTTAAGGGCTCACTTTTAATGCTCCAAATAACATATTCAGCACCGAATGAGAAACTATCGATCACATTTTCTTGTTCATCCAAGATATAACCCCTGAGCTCATAATGACGCCCATGATATCCAATAAAAGTCGCCATATGAACAACACTAAAATGACACTGATGCCAAGGATATGATTGAGCCTCACCTGATATTTCACCAAAAAAATAAACCCTCCCCGTCTTTCGATTAAAAACCACAGGAGAAACAGGCATACAATCAAGCTCATATTTGATTGGAACATAAGTAAAAGAAGCTGCCAATACAGCCATTGGCATAACTCCCAGAAAACCTAAAATAACATCTGAAACCTTGGCGCCCAATAATAGGGCACCAATACAGGTAAAAAAGGGTATAAAAAAAATGAAAAAAGCAACGAAACCACCCAGCCCGAGGTGCATGCCGCGCCGGAACAAATAAGAGTCTGATAGTGACAATATGTTCTCATTTTGCACTAAAGTAAAACTGCTTGGATAAGCTTGACCATAATTTTTTTGACGCGTTGAAAGATCAAGACGGCTATCTACGCTCCCTCGATCAAATGTAGATAAAGATATACACCTCATAAATATAATCAGCTTCTTCCAGTACCTATCAATCAAACCTCTCATGCCAATACCTCTTTAAGTCGTTCTTGCGAGGTTTCAATATTCGGATAGCGTTCTGAAGCTCCATAAAAACAGTGAGATAACCATTTTTGCATTTCAGTATCAGCGACTAAATAAATAATGAGACCCAAGATCACACTAACAACAACAAGCGCAAGACCAAGCAAAGGATTAAAAAATGCAAGAAAAATCAATAGACCGCCAACAAAGGATGACACACTGTACAATAAAAACATGCCTATATTTCCAGCCACAAGTGCGTTCACCGCATTCACGGCATCCCATGCAGCAAAGATAAATGCTCCTATACCGCCAAAAAGCCGTCCCAACCCTCCTATCAAACCAACAAGGCGAAGTCCTCGTCCAGAGATTCTAAGTCGCCCCATATTAGTCAGTAACTTAATCCCTGCTTCAGTTGCTTCAAGCATGCCGCCAATAAAGGCGATCACGGCGCCACGAAAACGGCTTTGCATTTCGTCATGATCGAAGACATCGGCTTTTTCTAGTGCTTTGTTGGCAATTAATGCTGAAGCACCACCGAAAAGCGCGCCGATGGCACTCCCTATAACCCCTGAGTTGGCAATCTAAGTAAATTTCCTGCTCCAGATTTCGTCGATTTTTCGAGCATCTAATACGAGATCATCACCGCTCTCCAACATTTTACGGATCACATCATACCCGCCTGATGAGGCTTCAGCGGCTGCTCGAATTTGTGATTTATGTAGGGCAATAAATTAGGCATGCTAAACCGTTGTGTGCCATAGCCATGCTGTTTTAATGTCCTGCGTAAAAAGCGACGCACTTGCGTTTTAGAGGGTTTTTGATGCGCGGGGGCCATGGCTCTGATTTGCTCGCCCAGCACATCTAAATACTGAGCGGCCGTACCAGATGTGATTTTGGGAATCACGACATAATCAGTGGAAAGCATTGTCGCTAACATATAAATGGGTTTGATCGCCTTCTGAGTTGAAGCCGTCAGCAGCTCGATAACTGGCGCCCCGGAATAATAAACCAACCGGGTAAAGGCGGCACTGGCGGTAGCGCGCCCTTCGCTCTCCACTACGGCCATCGCTTTCACGCTTTGATCCCATATTTTCTTGAGGGAATCCATGACCCTCACAATCCCTTCAAGCGTGCCGGGCATTGCTTGCTTCAAAGCCGCTAAGTGTGAGGTCTGGTTGTGGCCCATGGCGCGCATCAGCATCTTGCTTTAACGGGTCAGCCACATCATGCGCATCGCTCGGCTCAGTGGCCGCATAGTGTACCGGCATGATCATCAACCCGGCCGGTTTTAACATCGACCGTGATAGAAAATGTTAAACCGCCGGACCAGGTTCAAATCAATATTTTTGGTGTAATCATTGATAATAACGAGGCACTCGAATGCGGTGTTCCGCTTGCCACTCATTCGCAAGGCGAACGGCTTCTTGAAACTCTTCTTCAGTCATCTTTTCGCGTAACCGAGCGACATCGTCACTACCCGCTGAACCACCTAAAATATAGTATCGAGTTGCGAGTATCAGGTTTTTCTGGGTGCCCAGACCTTTTTCATATATTTCACCTAACTTGAAAGTATATCGACCAATATCATCAGGATGAACTTCTTCAATCTTTTTGGCCCAATAAAAAGCCTTACTCAGGTCAAATGTCTCAGGATGAGATTCATCTGAATAATAATAATAAACCTTACTCATTGCTTTTTTAACGCCTTTTTCAGCAGCAATATAGTACCATTTAAACCCTTCCTCACGATCAACAGTTATTGTTCTGAACCCATCACTATAAAAATTACCTAATGTAACCAGAGACCTAACATCACCTTTCTCTGCGCTTTTTTTAAGAAAACGCATTCCTTCGGAAATATTTTTAGAATAATGAATACCTTTCAAATACATATACGCATAATCAAAATAGACATCATCTACACCCCTTTCTTTGGCATAACCTATATAGTCAACCGCTTTACTTACATCAACATCGTTGCCTATTTCTGAGCAGCCATGAAGATAACAAAACCCAGCAGCATAAAGCTGCTTATTGGAACTTTCCAGAGTTACATCACTCAAATAAAACGAATCTGAGGTTAGGTAGTCACTAAATCTAATAACACCATCATCATCTCCATAGAACTCCATACCAGCAAAAACAGTGTTAGCCGAAAGCCAAAACACACACAACAACTCAAACTTCAAAAAAGTCTTCAACATTATTCTCCCCCACGCCAAGACTATTAGAAATAAACTTCACATCAAGCCTGAATGGCTTTGAAAATTCATACATGCTTGGACACACATTAACTTTTAGAGCACGTCCAGAGCTTTCATCTACAATCTCATAATCACCATTCAAGTTCGAGACAACACCATTTTCATTAAACTCACCCCTAGAAATATCATCAACTATAGAATACTTATCTTCACCTTCACCCTTCTTAATAAATATATTAAAAATATCATCTCTATCTGATGCTCTAAGACCAACAAAAAAATGACCATTTTCAAAATCTGGAAACTTAATTTTAATATCAATATCCCATGCTGCTTCTTGGAGTGGCATAGCACCTATACCAGCGCGACTCTCCGCATAATACTGTATAGCGGTGTCATTATAACCAGCACTATTAACAGTTGTGTATCCAACCACAAACTCGACGGTGATGCCTTTAAATACCATTTCAAGTGAGTTTTTTTCTTCTTCCAGATTATCAAAAGGCAGTAGGTCTCCCACGCCTTCATTGCGGAAGTAAGAACGGTTCAGCCACATAATAACGGCGGGCGGCACAAGGGACGTAAATATTGCGCCGAGAATTAGACCGACTAAGGCAATCAGTACCCCCACAACAGCGCCCACAAATGACCCAACTAATATCGCGACGATAGGGCCAATAATCATTAAGCTCCCGGATACCAACTGGGCGGTGTAGGGCAACCCAAGGCGGGCATTACGGACAACTTGCGAGAGTTTTTGGAAGCCATCCAGCAAAGCAAAGATGTTGGCGACACGTCCTACAACTCTAGAGAACATGCCCCATTTCGTATTAGGTGCGATGCTATTGAGTACTGAGTTGTTCCCCGTATAGTGGGCATAAACGGTGGTGAGGCTTTCTCGGGCATCGACAATCGCTTTGACTAAGTTGATCGAATCCCCGGTAATCTTCCACCAAATATCGCTCTCACCCAGCTTATCTTTATTGCTGATGAGCGCTTTCAACGTACTCACTAGCACAAAGCCATGAGCAATCGCTTTAGTGGTGGTGGCGCCATCCATCAACTTCAGCACAACATCTTGACGGTTCTTAGCCAGCGCTTCATTTCGATTTTTCACTTCGGATTGCGTGGCTTGTTGTAGGGCACTCGAAACATTAGAGACGTCATCAGGATCTACAGGAATTACAACTTCAATCAGCTCACTATTCTCAGCAATAGGAGGCGCAAAGTTACCCCCTTGCCCATCGGGGAATTTTAATGCTTCTCCATCATGAGTCTTACGATAAGAGGCTCTTGCCTCTGTCATCACCGATATATATTTCAACCATTGCTGCAATTCATCTACCCGCAAGGTGACTCGAATCGGCACAAGGGCAGGCGAGGGATGATCTTGATTAGTACTTGGATCCCCCATCTCAATGATTTGATAATAAGCAAAAAGTGTATAAAGAGCTTCTTGAGTACCAGCCACTTGACTGTTTTTAATTTCTTGAATCGCTAAACCCGCAATCGATGATTTAGCAATTAACAGTAATTCAGAAAAGATCCCCTGATAACGATTAATGGCTTTTTCGAGTTCAACATGGTCGAGCTGAGACTGACATGAAATATATTGATTGGCCCAGGGCTGGACATCTGCAGCATTGAAAAAATGGCCATCCAAAGCACTTACAGCCGAAACAGCTGCAGAGTAGAGTGCTTCCTGATTTAGAAATAAGGCCCGAGTGAGTGGTGAGTCTGGGTTTTTAATATCCTTTGCATAATTCAACCATAGAGAAACGCTGGATTGGTCAAGCCCACCACCTTTTAAACAAGCTGTGATCAGGCCACTTAATCCAAGGCCAGTCATATAATCTTCAGTACTATAGCGTGAGATCAAATCACTTAAATGGGTTTGTACCCACAGCGCATAGTCATCATCTAGGCATTGCAGTACCGCTTGGGAACGGTCAAGCACCGCTTCATATTCTGCTTTAAAAGCTTCCAAAGCCGCCTTGTTATAATGATCCTCATTCAGCTCTTCGATAATGTCTTGAGCCTTGACTTCAGCCGACCGCTGGATTTCACGATTAACATTGGTGACACCTATTTTTAAGTTGTCTATTTGTTGATCAAGCCAAGCCAAGTGCTTTCTTTTGCGTTCAAGAATCCACTGAACTTGATCATCATCGTTTTCAGCTCGAGCCCTGGCAATGTCCTGGTCAAAACTTTCAGCAGCTTGAATTTTCGCGTCTTCAAGCCTTTCGATCTGCTCTTCTCTTCGGCTAACCTCTGGCGAAAGGACTTGTTGTTGAGTCTCATAAGTCGCATGTTTAAAGTTATCTGAAAGCGCATTAATCGCATTCAAACAGAACATTTTCCGGCGGTTGTCACCCCGAGAGAGATAGTCTTCAAGCCGTTGCATCGGCTGCTGTCGGTAGGCATTCAACTCATTGATGATACCGGCTTCATCTTTCACCGCTAAAATTAATGCTTTATCTTTAAATCGCTCGGGTGCCATCACCAACTTTTGGTTCATGTTATGAATTAAGTCTTCAGCACGCCCCTCATAATCTTCGAGCTGGCTCCCGCATGACCAAAAATGTTTACGAATCCCCAGACGCCCATCACTATATTCTCCAACACGGTCAGGCAGTTCGTTAATAGGGAAAGCATGGTCACATGGATCACCACTGACCCAGCTTGGAATATCAATAGATTGCATATTCTGATCACGCCAAGCCTGATCACCGCCAATACGCCTGATATGCTCAATAGGCCAGGGATGTTCTGTATAGGCGAAATAAACTTTGCCCGATTTTTCAGCCGTCGGAATCGTAATATAAGCCGCGTTTAGAGCATCGGTTGATTTGTCATTACAAGAGAATTCTTTTTCGCCAGGCGCTGGCGGGTATAACACAGGGAATTGATAAAACTTGCCATCCGAGGTAATTGCATAACCATACCATCGCATCCCATCAGGGTTATCCTGATCGAATACGTAAAAGTAACCTTGCCGCACTTGGCGCAGAATGTACTTGGTCGTTTGGTTGCCTTTGATATCAGAGAAGTATTCTCGTGCACTTTCAGGAATCTCTTTACTCTGAATTTGCCCATTCTGCATGGACTGGTCCAATTTTAAGGAGGTGAATGCCTCTATCTCACCATCAGACAACTCTGGCAGCGCTTGATTATCACTTGTACGTTCACACACCGCATAACGAACAGGCAGAATAGGTAAGCCCATCCGTTGGCAAAACTTGCATTCTCCAGCTTCAAGGCCCGCACATGTCGTTTCTTCGCGATAACTTTGTAGCTGCTGTCTATTCTCTACAATGCCCATAGGTTATTCCTGTCCCTTAGCAATCAGTTGCCAAGCGCTTTCATCGAGTTGACGGGTGAGTTGGATGTAGGATTGAGATTTACTGATTTGCTTCAATAAAGCGTGCATGATGGGATGGCGATAAAACTGTGAACCCACCAATAGGCCGTCCATCACAAAAGCACTCACTTGGCTACTGTCAGTAATTTCAAACTCTTGAGCTGCTGTGATCAAATGGTCCACTTTTGTATGTAAGCGAAGATCATAAGGCTGTCCGGCCTCACACCAGCCTTGTAGACAATGATTAACCAGCTCAATACGACGAATTGCCTTCCACTGCTCAGTGGTTAATCTAATAGGCCCGGGAGCACGCTGCTCCTGATGAGGATTGATCAGGTGCAGTACTCCTGAATAATCCTGAAAGCACCAATACTCAATCGGGCCCAGCAAATACGAGAGTTGGCGATGATCCAATATGTCGAGCAGCCGGATCATGACGCGAGGATCATAAAAACGGAGCAATACAGAGTCGCCGACTTCATTGATTTGCTTCAATTGCCGAGAGAAGTAATAAGCCACCGCTTGTGGGTTTCGTTGACTCACAATCCAGCCACAAAGCGGATGGCCTACTTGCAGGCTTTTCGCCCTCAGCGACATTTGAGCATTGAGTCCATGGCGCGCCTCATCACGACCTTCAGGCAAAGACTGAAGACGCAGCTGTTCTTGCTGAGGGCGTGAGAAAAAAGGATTCTTCAGCCACCCACAGCCTCTATCAGGCACTTGACCTGGCACTTCGCCCGCAAGGGGATCAATCAAGGCGTAAACCTGTTGACGCTCCGCTTCATCACAGAGTGATAAAAGTTCATCCGCGCTATTGAGCAAAGTGCAAATCGACATGGCGGTCTACCCTCCAACGCTACCTGCGCCACCTTGAGTGGCAGCCTGGTCTTGCCGCGCGCAAGCCGTCTCCCCTTCAGGCAGGTCGGGCAGTGGTTTTTCCATACTGGCCGGG
>NZ_MDTQ01000001.1:1273648-1339082 GCF_001709345.1 Terasakiispira papahanaumokuakeensis | reverse complement strand
TCGATACTGGACGCAGTAGCTGCGCGGCGGGTATTCACGGCGGGTATCAAAACGATAGCGCCCGGCAGCTTCGGCATGGGCATCAAACACTTGAGTGGCAATATCGACCACATTAAGGTTTTGAAAGATGCGGCTGTCACGGCCAAGTTTGAGCAGGGAGAACCAGGGCACCAGCGTCAGCTGATAGTAATAAACGCCGCCATCTTCACCCAGCAGAGCCGCTTCTTCGACCAAGCCATTGAGGTCACGATAACTACCATCGGCCTGCATCAGCGAGAGGGTGGCCGGTTGCGCCATCAAGGTTTTCAGCTCGATGTCACCGCGCTGGGAAATGCAATCCAAACGATAACGAAACGGCTGGCCCATCGCCTCTTGCCCGACCAGCCGGTGCGGCAGCATCGGGCCTGCGGCCGGGACATCCAATTTCAGTAAACGCTGATGCTGAGACAGGGCAATATCGAACTGCTCAAGCAAGGTGTCGACAAATGAAGTTTCGGCCATGGTTGAGTTTTCCTTTAGGCTGACAATCTGAGCCAGATCGTCCTGTTCACTAGACTCGACGCCAAGTGTCTCCAATCACTTACGTTTGCATGAAGCACACTTGACTCCCTAGATTCTGCTGAGTGGCTGCATAGCAGCCGATTTGTACCAACGCCCAAACACGGGCGAATGTCTTTTTCTTCCCACGGACTCAACATTCAAGGAATCCCGCTCATGCAAGGCGTCATTGTTGTTGGAGATATCACCAGTCACGGCGGTACAGTCGTTTCGGGGCAACCCAATTATTTGCTGGAAGGGATACCCGTCGCCTGTGTTGGCGATGCGGTCGTGTGTAAAATTCATGGGCCTGGCGTGATCATTGAGGGCCATCCCACTTGGACCATTAACGGCAAGCCAGTCGCCTTGCATGGTCATCAAACATCCTGTGGTGCCACGCTGATTTCTTCACACATCCCAGTAAAAGGGCATGAATAATCACCCTTTCATCACCATCTAGGGCATACAGTGGCGTTCACGACGCCACTCGCCCTTCACCTTGATAAGACGTATCACTGTGAGCCGAAGCCCTCGTTTCCAGCATGATCACGGGGGTAGTCTCGTCCTGATTCACACTGAACACAGCCACACTGGCCTCAGCGCCCTCAGTTAAGGCCGCAGCCAAGGCCAATTGAATCAGTGGTGCAACAACCCCTGGCCAGCCACACAAAGCATCCACTGCCGCTCCGTGCTCAATCAGATCAATATGGGGATAACGCTTCATCAATAAGGTGGCCAACTCAACGGAACGTCCAGGCAGGCTCAAGGTATCAACGACAATAAAGTCGGGAACCCCGTGATCTGGTGACTGCTCGGGTTGTGATGAGTGCTCGGGTTGTGATGAGTGCTCTGCGAAGTGTTCTGATAGGGCCTGATCCAAGTGATCAGCCGCTCGACGCTGGCGATCACGGGAAGGATGGCGACAAACGAAGCCAGGACGCAACAACCACCCCGCTTCATCACCGCGATCGGTATGTTCGGATGATGGCGTTTCAGATAGCAGCTTCTCAGGTCGTATCTTTTCAGATAACAACGGCTGCCGTTTAAACAGTAGACCTGACGCGGCTTCGCCAGGACGCAAGCCAACCGGTTGTGTGGTCGTAGCCAAGCACTGTTGGTGAGATAACGCAGAGACCCCCGGCGCATGAACACAGGAGCCTGCGCCCAGCAACAGCACCCAGGGCGCTGCAGGCTGATCACCCGGCGCCAATTGCTGGTGAAGGGTATGCAGCGCCAGTGGACGACAGCTTTCAACACGCTGAACATTGACCGGTAACCGTAACGCGGACAGGGTGTCGCGCAATAAGGTGTGTACCTGATCCCGAACATGCCCGGTTAAGTCGGTACTCCAGATCACATCCAGGTCGGGCAGCCCCCCATCCTCGTTCCCTGGCACGGACAATAACAGCGCAATCAACTCATCGAGCCAAGTCTGCAATAAACGCCATTCTTTGATCGCTGCGGCATCAGTCAACTGAACGGGGACTTGATCCACCAGTTCAGGAACACGATAGACCAACAATGTTTCGCCGTGAGGGCCAATGAGGCTTACATCACGCTCAGGCGCAACTGGTTCAGGCCAGTCATCTTTCGCCACCCGGCCTGAGGGCGTCAGTGTAATCGCATCAATTAAATAGAGACGTTGAGGGTCATAGAGTACCGGCGCCGCCTCGGGCACTTTCGGCTCAGGGGTAGGGCGACGCTGATAAAGCTGATCGTAAATCGATGTTTTGGACATGAGGATCAGTCCTCGTGACGGACAGTACCCAAGGTATCGCGAATACCCTCAATGATGCCGTCATCTTTGATGACATCACACAGCCAATCTTCCAATGGCATACGCCCCCATTTAATGGCGCGTTCAACCAGGTAAGGCACAGGGCTATGCGGCTCTGTTTGCTTAAAAAAGGCGGCGACCCCCGCCAGCATCTCAAACGCTTCATCGCGGCTTTCAGGGCGCGTACGCAACACCCCTGTGGGCTGCGATTTGGCCGCAGTCGCCGAGCGCTCGACCGGGGTCTCGCTGTCATCGGGCTGAGCCTCGGATGACGACATCATGGCGGTATCCGCAGTATCCGCCGCCGGCGCTTCATCCGTCACCCCGCGTTCAGACAGCAGGCGCACCAACAACTCATGCACTTCTGAAAGTCGATTCAGTAGAGGCCTAAAGCTAGGGCCTTCCACACCAAAGTGAGCATCAGAGGTCGTCTCCAACGCGTTCACAGCGCCAATACAGGCACTCACACGGTCACGTTGGTGACGTAGAAAATCTGTTTCGGTCAAGACAACCGAACGTTGAAAAATCTCAGCATTGATTTTGCCTTCATCAAGCGCCTGCCCCATCGCATCGGGGTCATGCCGCGCCTGATTTTCGACTTGGCGCGATTCTTCATAATCGGCCAGGGCATACCTTTCCCCCTCAATCAGAGGCAAGGTGTAAACCACTTCAGTTAATGTCGAAATCAACCAGTTCAAGCGTGCAATACGCTCATCAGGGTCAGGATCAAGCTGGGGGTGAAGCGTCTCCCAAAAACGATTCAACAGTTCTTGGGTGAGATTCATACCAAAATGAATCCCTTCGAAGCCGTTGCGGTGAGCCAAACCCTCAGTTAACCAACCCGATAACTGAAGATCTTTACTCTGTTCTCGCAATGCTTGTGCTGACAGCTTGATCACTTCAGCCCAATCCGACTGTTTCAGCTCCTTTTGCCAATCGCCCTGCGGTAAATAAGCCGCATCCGCCCGGCGCGCCTCTTTAATCTCATCAAATAACAATGAGAAACTGAGATCTTCACCACTGCCCTCTTCCATGGCGTGCAGCAACTCTTCTAATGACAAGTCATCAAACGAGAGGGGATTCAACGTCGGCATTGCAGTCATGACATCGACCTGTGATCAGCAAATACAAAAGATGCGCGAGCCCCAAAGGACTCGCGCCGAGCGGTCATACCTAAATCAAAATTAGGCAAAGACCTTGTTGCGGGAGCGATCCCAACCACCGGCAACATTACCGCCACCTTGACCATCAGAGCGTTTCTGCTGGGTGTAGGTGATTTTGATACGGGCAAAGTTGAACTTGATGGTTTCGTTCGGCAAATCGTGAGCATCTTCAGCGTTCACGACATCCTCATAACTGGCGACAGTGGAAGTCCCTTCCATTTTGGTCGAAGACACAATGACTTCTTCCATTTTGACTTCCATATAGCGCAGTTTATCGCCACCGGCACGATTCACATGTAGGACGACTTCCTTGATGTGCTGACCCTTACAGCAGGCCTCGAACAGTTTTGCCGAAGCCTTGTCAACATTCTTTCGAATGCGGAATTCACTCAGGTTGACACGTTCTGCAGAAGCACCACCGGCAGAACTGGCAGTCGCTGACGTGGACTGACTGGCACCGAAATCAAAGCTCAAAACTTCGATCCAATCCTTGTGTTTGTCGTCCAGGCTTTCACCAGGAATCCCATCGACTTTCAAATACGAATCAAATGCCATGCTCCATTTCTCCCATAGACTTGATTGACTGTCGGCATTCACTGTCCCTGCCTAGGGCCAGTGTTCGTCATAACGGCGCTTTAACACCATCAACTTTTGAATGAAACGCAAGGCCCTGGGCCAACACTGGCTGAATTCACAGCTACCGCTCGGCGCTCATCGTCTAATTAAGGGGCAACCCTTGTCACCCGCTCGCATAGCCCAATAGCAGACCTCAACGTTATACTTAGCCAGCCAATATCAACCAGTGCTTGTCGGATGAGGCGCCATGAGTAAGCGGCATAGAAATGACAATAAAGGATTTCGCATTCCTTGCTACTTAGACCTAATACGCCACAGCCTTCCTGAGTTGCGTTTCGAATACCAAGGTTAGATAAAAGTGTGTCGCTTGGCTGCTGTCGTTATAATTAGACACAAGAAAAGCATTATTTATATTGCATATTTCGATTTATAATGTCTCCACATCCCGACCCCGAGCATTCCTTTATGCGACAATAAAATACAGGCCATTACGGGCCGCCTCTCACCCAATCATGCATAAAAAAAGACACTTACAAAAAACAAAAAACGCTTAATTATCAAGTAGATAGAAAATAAAAAAGCCTTCAAAACCCCACACAAAAACCCTTCAACTCCTTCAGAAAAGAAACATAAAAAAACCACCTTACCGAAAAATAAAAAACAACTAAAAAAGTCAAGCGTCCCTTTTTTGCACCGCCCTGATGTCGCAATAAAACAACAGGCAAAAATAGCAAAAAAACTTATTATTTTTTATCTTTCACCGACCCTTATGGGCCCACTTGAGCTTATTTTTCCCACACCTATCTCAAATAAATACCGCCTTCACCCTTCTGTTGCACTTGTGATTGAGCGCGCGCAGTATCAAGCATTGATGCCATAGAGAGCGTAGACAGTCGAGCTGACACACTCTTGATAAAGCCCATAAAAAAAGCCGACCCTAAAAGGTCGGCGAAACGTCAACATACTGGTGATTCAATCAATGCCATTGCATCCGATCAATAATGCACCTTTCATTAATATTTACTGTTTATGAATTTCAATCTCCACTCGGCGGTTCGGTGCGAGACATTTAATCAACTTGGCCCGAGATAAGTTTTCCTGACAAGTCACTAGCGGACGCTGACTCCCTTCACCATCCGCTTGAATCAAGCCCGAAGGAATCCCTCGACCGACCAAGTACTGACGGACCGTTTGCGCACGCTCCAGTGACAACCGGTGATTAGCTTCCACACTGCCCAAACGGTCGGCGTGGCCGGTGATCACCACCTCGCCTAAGTTCTGTGTATTCATTAATTGCTGAGCCACCGCATTCAACTCCCGACGACCGGCAGTCTGCAACCCCGCATAGTCGCCTCGGCCAAAGGCAAACAAAGTATCCGACCCCAGCATAATCGTTTGAGGCCGTGTCAGACTCTGTTCCAACAGGCTATCAATATAGTTACGAATACTCGTAATCAAAAAAGCATTGCCATTAATACGGGGAACATCCGGATGCGATAACTGCTGGCTATAAAATGCCACCTGAGGCCCTGCCAGATCTAAAGTCCGCTCCAGTGTTTTCGGATTCGGCGTGCGCGCTTCAAGATCCAGATACCAAAAAGCAGGAATATGCTGAGTCAAAAAACGCGCGTCGACTTCATCCCGTGGCGTCGTCGAGAGCATTTCATAAGTATCCAAGGTCTGACGACCAAACTCAGCCAAGGCCCTAGGCTGATTATCCTCAGGCTCAGCATACTGAGCCACACTCTCAATACTGACATCTTCCAAGCGATCGGTATTGCGTTTGTAGACCTTGACCGTCGTTAAGGTGTAGAGCGACTGCGTCAAGTTATGCGCCAGTGGCGCCAGCATCACAGGTTCCAAGGCAGAGAAGTAACGCTGACGAACCGCTTGCTCAACATCCATGCCCTGGTAAAGACCAAAGCCCAAACTCCAAGGCACTTCATCCTGAACAAAATGGCGCTGATCATAACGAGAGGCGGCCTGTCGTAAGGCATCCAGCGTCGCCCAGGGCGCATAACTGCCACTGAAATTGGCATCAGAAGCCTGCGCATGATCAATCTGCTGATCCAGTTGGCGTAACTCATGATGATTGCGCCAAGCCGAAACACTCCAAGCTGAACATAATGCCAATGAGGCCACACTGGCCGCGGTCAGCCAACGACGCTTACGCTGACGCTCATCATCATGATGCGCATAGCGGCTGATCAAGTGCTGATCAGGAATAATCACTTCACTGAAAAGCTCATGAATAAAAAATGGCTTTTCACGCCGTGCCGCTTGCTCACCATTGCGATCACGGCGCAACGCAAACCGTTGATGAACCGTATGAGCCCAAGGGCCAAGTGTCGCCGCTCCCTCCTGCAAGGCACTGACAAAATAGAAACCACGCAAAAGAGGTTCAGCCTGATACGGATTATCATTGGTCAGCATGGTCACAAACTGCTGCAAAGGAGACTCTAGCGTGGAAAACTCCAACGGAAAGTGCCAACTGGCGGGATCTTCTCGTGTATCGCGCACATCCCGGTGAGCAAGATTATACTCACCAATCGCCTCCCAACGATGCTGCAACCGGGCAAAGGCCTGTTCAAACTGCTCAGCCCAGTTGACCGTTTCATGCCCTTCATGGGGGAACGTATGCCCCAACACCTCGGCCTTCTGATCGGCCGATAAATGGGAGAAAAAGTCAGTGAAGCCTTCAATCAGATCGCACTTAGTAAAGACCAGATAAATCGGCAAGCTGGCCTCAAGGCGCTCACGCGCCTCTTGAATTCGCTCGCGCAACTGTTTAGCCAGCTGCTCACGAGACTGCGCCGTGCCACTGATCACATCTTGGATATTGACCGCAACAATCAGCCCATTGAGCGGGCAACGAGGCCGGTGACTACGCAGCAGCGATAAAAAAGCTTTCCATTTACCGCCATCCCCTTCGTGATCCATATAACGACCGGCCGTATCCAGCAAGATCGCATCGGCACTGAAAAACCAATCACAGTGACGCGTGCCGCCCATGCCAGCGACTCGGGCTTGCTCACGATCCGCAAAAGGAAAGTTCAACCCAGACTGATAGACCATTGTGCTCTTACCCGCCGCCGGCTGGCCAATAATCATGTACCATGGCAGTTGATAGAGGGCATCCTGATTGATGCCATGGCGCTTCCCTTTCTGCTTATTCAGACGCTCAACGGCCTGTAATAACTGCTCTCGCAGTAACCCGACCTCTTCACGATCCTGGGGTGATGCATCCAAGACTTCACGATCGGCCTCATCAAGCAATAGATGCTCAAGCTGCTGTTGCTGACCAATCCCGCGGTATAACAACAACACATAGCCCAGCGAGAGGACTAAAAAGACCCCAATCCCCGTCAATAAACTCCCTAAAGACGAAAACCCCAACAGCTGGCCTAGCCACCAGATTAAAAAGATACTGGCAAAGAACAGGCCGCCTAAAACATAAGGGAGATACTTTAATATGGCATATTTCACTAATGACCAGCGAAAGGCTTTCATAGGCTCCATCCGTTACTCATCTCAACGGGCTTCTGACCCGGAAAAACGGCGGTAAACTCATGCAGCGGCTGCTGCATATCCGGTAATTGCAAGTGCCCTGGGTGGGGTTCATCAACGGTAAAAGACGCCAGAACATCAAAGACTTCTGAGTCAGCAGCGCTCCCCTGTAAGGCACGAAAAAAGGGCACCGCTCGCGATGACGGCGGCACAATCAATAATTGTGGCCGCATAAAGTCATCCAATAGCCAGCTACTGTATTCAGGCCCGTTGTGACCTTTTGAAATGTGACCTTTTGAAATGTGACCTTTTGAAACGTGACCGCTTAACCCGTACGAATCGGTCGGCAGCCCTCGCTGTAACCAGCGCAACCAGAGATCAGCGACCGATCGCTTTAATCCGCGCTCTGCAGGTAACGGTAATAGCGCCATTCCCCGTTCAGGCTGCTCGCGCCAGCGCATCATAAGCGCCGCTAATCGATGCAAGGTGGCCTCAGGAATAAATTCAGGCCAGTCACGCTGCAAGCTGGCGGCAATATCAGCAAAACTAAAATCCTGCAGAAATCGCATGTGCACTTGTTGGTACAAGCTCACGTCTTGCGTACTCATAGGCCTTAAGTGATCCATGACCTGCTCGGGCTGAAGGCCACCATGGACCGCGTTAATCAACAAAGACCTCATCTGACCGGATAAAGTCTCGGCCAACGTATGCAGCCCTAACCCTTCAGTTTGCGCCACAATGGAAGGCTCCAGCCGTTGAAAAACGAAAAAAGGATAACGCCGACCACTGGCATCCTGAGAACTGATCATGCCGCCTAACAAACCATGTCCAGCCGCATCCACAAAACTAAAGAAATTCAGTGGCAAGGCATCGAATTGCGCCACCCAATGAGGTTCAGTCTCCGCCCAGTCCACCAGACTACGCTGCAACCAACCATCAAGCGCTCTAACCGTTTCATCATGGGCATTGATGCCGATGAAATCCGCATGCGATGGCAACTTGCCGAAGCAACCCAAGCGACCCGGCATCGACTGACTCATCGCACTAACCTCGGCATATCCAACGAGCGAATCTGTTTCAAATCTGTCATTGAGACACCACCGAAGTTGCGCACTTCAAAACTGATTTCGCCCGCAAACGTCTCCCAACTAAAGCGTTGACGTGCTCGATCCAGCGGCGTGATCCGGGCACTGTAAATCATGCGTAACAGCCCCCAGCGATTGGGGTAGTCAAAAACGGTATGGCGACGCCCAGTGCGAGTGACGATGTCCAACCGCGCCCCGGCTTTTTCCTGCTCACCCGGCCACACCATGCGTTCCCAAACCTGACGGTTATTACGATAGTGCAGCGTCTGCCCATCAATGGTCAGCAGAATATCCGTCACCCCAGGCGTGGGCACCATGCGCACTTCAAACCCATTACGCAGATCCGACAGGCTTTCAATGACACGCCCCAAGGCATCTGCTTTATCCATACTGCGCAACATGCGCGGATCCACCAATGCCGAGCGGGCGCCTTCCTGGCCATCGACCAAAGCCCCGAGCTCATCCTTGCGGAATTTCGCCAAGACCCCGGCATCAGGATCGATGAAATGACGCATATCACGAACTGACGCCTCGTTAACCGAGTCGGCGACGGGATAACGCCCAGCAATCATGTCCTCCCAAGGATCATGCACTTGCGCATCCCAGGCTTGGTTCAACTGATGCCGCGCCGGGCCATTCAACGCCTGCCAAGTATTCTCGACAGGGCGCTCAAACAAGGGCTTAAGTGAAGCCACTAATGAGGAGCGCGAAATATCGACTTGAGCCGCCACAAAATCACGCAATGTTGTAAATTCTGTTTTATCGCCCACTAAAGTGCTGGCAATCAGCTGTTTACTGCGTCGCCCCGGGTTGCGCGCGGATTGAATATTATCGATGCGCGCCTTGAGCTGACGTAAGTCCAGTAAATAATGGTTCAACAAAGAGCCTTCGGCCGTTTGCGACTCGCCTTCATTTTCTAACAAACGACGAACCGGGCGGAAATGCGCGGTCAAAGCCCCATCATTAATGCGCGGCAGATCGGACAAAGCGACACCGGCAGATTCACTTTCCGCCTCAAAAGCCCCGGTGACACGCGTCCAGAAGCCCTGGTCACCACCGGCGGCTTCATCGGCTTTCTCGCTGAGGCGCTGATCCCAACGCGTATTCTGATCCACCGCTTCAAGCAATTGACGTAAGGGCGAGGCCTGCACATCGCCCAACGGCGCTAGGCCACCACTGGCTTGCTTTAAGGTGTCAAAATCAGCGACATGAACACTGCCCAGGAAGCGCTCCCAAGCGACCGCATAATCATGCTTATAACGTTTCATTAATTGGCGTACAAAACGTGCCTTGGATTGCACCGCCGTTTGCATGGCTTCATCATCCAAGACCCAATCTGATTGCTGCTCTAAATCGCCGGAAACCGTCTCCAAAATGGCTGGCCGTACATAGTCTTCCCAGACCTGTCGGGTATAAAAAGCGGGGACAGAACGCCCGGCATACAGCAGTTGATTCGGTGTATCCGGTGCCATATCGGCCAGCGTCAAAGGACGATAACGTTGTTCAACGGCCAGCTGATACTGCAGATAGGTGCGATCAACCAGGCTGCTATCCATCAAAAAGGCATTCAGGCTTTTACGAGACTGGGCCACCAGAAATTCATCCTGTGGCATTTCAGGCGCCGTTTTTTGTGCCAGATAGTGCGCATAAAGCTGACTATTGGCCTGAATCGTCGCCTCATCCCAATCCTTTAAGGCGCCAACGCTTAGCCCGCCATCAGAAGACTCAAGGGATAACTGTTGCAATAACCTGGGCATGACTTCCGCGACAAAGGGCGCTTGATCAGGGTGGGCTTCCGGCTCGGTCAGAATCAGGTACAACTTCAGGCTGGAATAACCTTCGATCAAACGCGCGACTTGGGCTGACGTTAACTGGGTCATCAAACTATCAGACACCACCGGCCCCTGCCGCTGGCCGGATTCACCAGAAAAACGGGGATCATCACCAAGGCCCAAGGTGGGTGCTTGAGGCGTAGACTGGCCCTCCCCTACACGATCTAAACGTTGGTGCATTTCATTGCGTGCATCACTGCGTGTCGACCACCAAGCTTGACGGGCGTTATCGACCGTTCTTTCTTCCAAATCATTGCGCACACTACTGCGCACATCAGACAGGCTCCTCGGACGGCTGAATGTCGGCCCTTGAGTGGCCTGCTCCTGCATTTGCTGAGCCGCTTTTTCAGCAATCGACTGAGCCTGCTGACGGGCCTCATCAGCCGCTTGCTTCACTTTATGACGCTGCTCGTCGGTCATCTCTAGATCAGTGGCAGACTCATCACGCCGTTCAGGCACGTTGAGTCGAGCCGTGAATGCATTGACCGCCTGCAAGCGCTGTTTCAAGTGACTCAACATCGGGGCCAACGCTTGCTCTCGCATCATGGTGGCCCACGCTTGTTTCAAGGTCGGCCCAACCGACTGCCCCTGATATAGCCCCATTCCCCAAGTGATCGGCACGCCTTCACTTTGAAAAGTCTCTTGCTGCTCTAACAATACCGGCCATTGCTGCAGCAGCCTGAGCTGCTGCTCATCGGTCAAATCACCAGGGACTTGCATCGTCGCCAGAGAATGGCTGATCTCTTGCTGCCATTGGCGGTTATGCCAAGTCGAGCTGGCCTGCAACCCCACCATCAGCAACAACAAGCCCGCCCCACCTGCGGTCAACGTCGGGGACCACCGTTGCAGCAAATTCTGACGACTGAGATTACGGTCCGGCAAAATGACCTGGGTAAACACATCACGAATAAAGTAATCACGCGAGGTACTGAATGAACCGGTATGGGATAATCCATCAGCCGACAAGGGCTCTGCTGCAGTCCCACCGGCCAATGGTGCGCTTGCAAGCGGCCCAGTAGACGCTGAAAGGGAGGTTTGGGGGCTTAAAGCAAAAGATTGACGGCACTGCTCATCGAATAGCGCCGGTAACGGTGAGCCTTCTTGCAGCGCACTGGTAAAATAAAGCCCCCGCAACATCGGTGCATCTTCAGGATGAACACGCTGGTCAAAGCGACGAAGAAAATCGCTCAACACCCCAGCCAATTCAGCGAAATAATCAGGGAATCGCAGCAAAGCACTGGAGGCCTCAACGCCTTGGGCTTCAAGCGCCTGATCGACATGATGGTGCAGTTGGCTCACGAGGGTCTGGAAATGTTGATTAAAACTGTCGTGAACGCCTTGCTGGCGGATCTCATCACGAGCGAATGTCATCCCCCAAGGGGTTTGACGAGCCTCAGCATCCAACGATGAGAAGGTGTCAGCAAAGCCGGGCAATAAATCGACTTTACTGAAAAACAGGTAAACCGGCGGATTAACCCCGAGGCACTCGCGATAGCTCTGCATCCGTAACGCCAGCTGATCGGCCAAATGCTGCGCCTCTTGGCGGCTTTCGCGCAACAGCTCAGGCAAACTGACCACCAAGACCAAACCATTGATGGCGGGCTTGCGGCGTTTACGTCGCAGCGTTTTCAAAAAATCTGCAAATTCTGCCGCGGGCTGGTCTTCGACCAAATAGCGACCGGCCGTATCGATCATCACGGCCTCACGCCCGAAATACCAATCACAATGGCGGGTACCGCTCATGGCCGCTGCATCCGCTTGTCCGGCCATGCCATTGGTCATCCCCGAGCGGCTCAGCAGCGAGGTTTTGCCCGCCGCAGAAAGCCCCATAACGAGATACCAGGGCAGTTCATAAAGTGACGCCCCACTGCGTGAATCGCCCAAGGCGGCACGCTGCATCGCAATGGCATGCTTCAGCCGTTCACGCAATACCTGATAGTCACCTGCCTGCTCGGCACCATCACGCTGAACTTCTAACTCAACCAGATTCTCAATACTGCGCTCAGCCCGAATCCGGTAATAGAGGCGCAACACCACCACCAACATCCAAAAGGCGGTCCATAACGCCATACACTGAAATAACGTTTCACGCTCGGCGACCCATAACGGCAACACCAGCACGCATAGCGCAAGCCCGGTCAACCAGAGGAGAATCGCCGCTGGCCAAAAACGTGTCAGCGCTTTAAGCATCCGCTTCATTCGATCCATTACATCCACCTATGCGCCGTCACTGGCGGGTCAGGTCAAACAACTGGTTAATCCGTTCGATCAGTGCCTGGCTTTCATGTCCTAGCCATAAGTTAAGGCCGCCAAACACCAACAGGCACAACAGCACCATCAAAGCGAGATAAACCCAAAGCGGAATGTCATGGCGTAAAAGCTGGCTCACTTGATCCGGCAGTTTCCATGTGGTTGCTGAGACTTCGGGATAATCACGATAGCGCGCAATATCCTGCCCCAGGCCATTGGCCAGATAACGAAGATGATCACGACCTTCTAAGCCATACTTGCCTTCAAAGCCTAATGCCAAGCAGCGGTGATACACTTCCAACACATCGAGGTTGGCTTTAACATCACCGCGCAATGCCTCAAGCCGCTCAAAAAAGCCTTCCCCCGCCAAATGCACGCCGAAATATTTATATTGAAACGGGGTCAGCTCAACATGCTCACGGATATTGCCGCCACCGGCACGCAACACGCTTTCATCCAAAAAAGCGCACAGCGCATACTGAGCATCTTTCACCGCATCCACGCTATAGCGTTCATGCCGAGCCTTACGCTCAAACGTCTTAAACCAGTCATCAACACTTTGTAAGAAGCGCTCAACACTGGTGGCCTGTTCACCCTGGCGGACCATCAACACCATGGATAAAAAATCCCGGGCTAACATCGCCAACGTATTGTCAGGCACTCCTTCAACGATGGCGGCACGCTCGCGCTCGCTCCTAGCGGCGCTCGACTCTGAGCTGGCGTCGGCGTTGACCGGGTGTTTAACATCCAATGTGGAATCGGGCTGAGCTGAAGTCATTTCATCACCGCCATAAGTTCAATGCTGAGGTTACGGAAACCACTGGGGACATAGAAGGCCAGTGCCTGAGCGGCCATCATCCGTTCATAGACGCTGCCATGGGGCTCCAGCGAGAAATAATGGTTATCCAAGCGGACCGGGATAGCGCTAGGCAGACGTGTCGCATGCTCAAGCGTTACCCCAGGCATCGCGGTATTCACGACCACCTCAATCTCTTCAGGTGAGCCGACTTTAAAGGCCCGTGGGACCAAATCAATCAGCTGAGCGCCCGGCATATCGGCATGCACACAAATAAAGAAGTCTGCATCCACCAGCCGCTCATCATGCAAGCGACCGATATAGTAAGAGGGTCGCGTTTGCTCCAGCGGAATCGACACATACTGATTGGGAATCACAATATCCAGCAGCTCACGCACCAGCTTCTCCAAACGCAATAATGACGGCGCTGGATCACCATGTTGATACTCTGGAATATCACTCAACTGGTGCCCCATCGAGAACGTCATCAAGCCTGAGGCCAAACGCGCCAAGAAGCGATACAGTTGCTCGGGGTGCAGTTGCGGATTGGCCTTCATGTGGGCCAATTCAGGCCACGCCTGATTGATGGTGTAAAGCAACCAGAACAAGGTGACATCGGAAGAGCCAAACTCAGCGGCCAAATGAGCATGCTCACGACGTCGGCTGGACAATACATCGCTGCGCGCGCCCAACAACCCTAATAGCCGGTTAATGATTTCGCCCGGCAACGTCACCGCATCCATATGCAAAGCGGGCGGCATAAAACGATGGCTATCGACATCCAAACGACCACTGGCATTGCGCACCATCAAGCCGATCGGACAATGAGAATAACCATCTAACTCATCCGTTTCGAGCAACAGCACCGTGGCATTTTCGAGCATTTCCAGCTCGTTATCTTGAGACCCTTCATTCAGGTCAGGCAGGGTTTCAAAACGTTGGACATATCGACGCTGGCCTTGATGGCCGACATCATCTTCGTGGGTATAACTCGGCGCATAAGGCTCCAACAAACGCAAAGCGATATGAAGCCTGACTTCGCCCTCTATCGCCAAGCCATTTAAATCACGTGCAGGAGGTAACGGATCATGCTGAGGCGCATCAATCAAAGTCCCATCCGGTAACACGACTTTTAGTCGGGTCAACCTCAAGGTGCCCCGCTCCAGTGCGCCTTGATCGAACTCAAGACGCTGAACACCCCAATAAAAAGGCGCCTGACGCTGAGCCAACTCACTCACTGTGCGCTGATGAAACTCATCCTGATGTTGAAAATGCTGAGGTAGAAGGAACATACCTTCTGACCACATAACTCGATTTTGCTTATTCACGTCAGCCTTCCTGAACTGTCGGAAAAAACACCCTCAGTGCCCCATGGCACCGCTGGTCACTTGTAAATCAGCCCCTTCGACGACCTCGATACGATCACCTTCTAGGCGCAAACGAACCCCGTCCGATGACCATAAAATGCCATCGTCTCTGATCGCATCCGCATCAAACGCTACCCGCCATGAACCGCCCGCCGGATTGCGGAAAAAAGCAGCCACGCCAACATACTGCGCCTGCGGAGAAAGTTTGGCGGAATCCTCAACTGACTCATCCGGCAACACCGTGACCTCTCGGCGCGAGACCATTCCATCCGCTAACACCTGCTCATCATCCGACCACAGCTGATCCATCGAGGCTTGAGCAAACCCCTGCAACTCACGTAGCTGATAAATGCGTAACACCACCGAGAGTGGCTGCCCCATCGGATCAGGGTTAACCGCTTCATCGGCCTCAATGGCGACATTCATTTGCGGCGAGTCGCTAAACAACATATCGCCTGCCCAGGAACCATCGACTTGCTGTCCCATACGGCTGGCCACACCACAACCGACCAGGGACAAGCTCGCAGACAGCAACGCAATCGCTGCGATCAGCCGCAATAAATAAGCTTTCCTTTGAATGACACCCCTTGCCATTGATCGCACCCTGTTTGTATTTATTGACGACTCTCGCCATAACCCCGAGTACTCTCTATAACCCCGAACACTCGCCATAACCCCGAACACTCGCCATAAAGATTAAACACTGTTGGCCAAAATCAATGTCGCCAAAATCAGTGTCTTTAGGAGGCAACGCCAGCACCTTAATATGCAGACATCATCACCACTACTGTCTTACTTAAGCAACACTCAAAAATCATAACCACCGTTCCACGCCAAAACCCCATGTCTTCATAAAGCAACAGAATACTTGTCACCTTTTTCCTGTTTATAGTGTCTCCAGTCGTCCACAAAAGATTTTTAATTATCCATCTTTTAGGATGATTAAAGGGATGAATTAATCGGCGTTTTAAGCGGACTAAAGTGGAATCTAAAAAACCTCATTAGCCGCATAAAAATGACATCTTTGCCGATCAAAATGTTACAGGGTGCTGACTGACGATAGGCTTGAAAGCCTTGTTATAAGCGGACCAAAAGAAAGGGTCGAGATTATTGCAAGGATCATTAACCAAGAAAAGATTCAAGAATAATGACTCATTATTCGATCCAATAGACGCTGTAATGAGACGGTCATTGAGCATAATGAATCATCTTAAAAAATTAATGACAATGTCTTCATCAGCCCTATTTTAGACCTAATAATGAGCCATTATTCATGACACCAATTGGCATCATTTAATGAAATTCGCTGTCAATGCAATATGAAACGCGATACACCCGACAGCCCAATGAAGCATTTAATTTGAATGAAAAGGCTGTGCTACCAGGCCAACTTTCAAGCCCCTTGCGGGGGAGAACAAGCCCTTTATGGGGAGAACAAGCGGAAGACAACGTCCGCTTAAAAGGATGAATCGGAAGACGTTATGAAGACGCTCAGGACATTGCCAAAACCGCGCTTAAACGGGACATCCAAGCTCATCGTATGCGGCGCTTTAGTGGCGCTACTCAGTGGATGTGGCGGCCAGGATACTCAGCCTCAACAGGCACCTGACGTCACTGAACGGTTTACCGGGATACTGCCGTGCAAGGATTGCAGCGGCCTACGCCAGGACCTGGTCTTAAAACGCGATGCCGACACCCTGGACCCCACTGAGTTCTTATTAAACGAAGAACGTATCGATGCGCCCGGCGGTGAACGCACCCGCTCCAGCTGGGGCGAATGGGAAATATTACAAGCCCGTTCTCGTGGTAATCGCGCCATTTACCACCTGATCCCCGAACGTGGTGAAGAGCGCTACTTTGAGCGCTACAAAAACGGCTTACAGCCGATCAATGCGCGAGGCCGCGCCCTCGCGCCCATGGGCCCGTTAGATAGCCCATTGCTGCTCACCGAACGTGGGCGCGAACAATTGAAATCACAGACCCAAGTGAGCCAAAAACAGCAGCAAGAAGCACAACAGCAAGCCAAGAAACAAGCGGAACAGCAGCAAGAAGCGGTACGCCAACGCGCACGCTCTGAAGCCAAAGATGAAGCCTATCGCCATGCGCGGCCGCGTACCGATGAATCACGTTGGGGATGGGACGACTGATGCAGCCTGAATTCAATATACCCTTTGAGGGTGCCTGGGGCGAACAAGGGCCTGGCACTGACGAGGTCACGACGCAAGGAGAGACCGCCATGACGGATTCCCTCGACCCTCGCCAGGGGGATCAGCGCGCTTACAGCGAAGTATTCAAGGAAGGCTTCAATATTGAGAGCTTCATTCAGTCACGCAAGCAGACGCGTATTGTCTCTGAACTGATGAAATCTCAGGCGGCGGATTTCCTGAATACGGTCACGCCACTGATCAAGCCCCAAGCGCTTTTTGGTGAATATCTCACCGGCGCCCCCAGAGGCAGCACGCGTGAAGCGCATCACCATTTCAAAGGGCTTAAAGCCCTGTATGAAGAACACGGGAGCGCCAAGCCCTTTAACTTGATGAACGAGCTGGAAACACCGATTGACTTGATCGACTCCACGCCAACGCTCTTTCCACTGGAGTACGACCTACAGATTGAAGGCCTGAGCCGACCGATTCGAATTATTAGCCCGACTCGCTGGGTCGTAGGCTACAAACATTTCGAACTGGCGCGTTTTCGCCAGATTATTCGTGACCCCAATCGCAGCAACTCCGAATTGCATCGCTTTGTCGTGCATTACCTGATGGCGTTTTACTGCTTTAGCCATTCAGGCAACCTCGGACGCCTGTTTAAAGGGCTGCGCTACCCGGTGACTTTCCAGCGTTTAAGAGACTTTGGAGAACTGCCCTTTTGCGTGATCAATGCGCCAGTAAGAGCACGCCTCCCAGAAGAGCAAGTGATTCGCCAAAGTACCGAAATTTCCGGCAGCCATACCTTCGAAGAACTGATTCGCCAACGCGATATCACGGACATGGAGGATGACCTGAAAGGACAACTGCTGGAGGCCCTGGGGCTGTTTGAAACACCTCAGGTTTAAGTCAGACCGAGTTTTAAGTCAGACCGAGATTTAAGTCAGATCGAGATTTAAAAAGTCAGACCGACATGATGAAGACCCATAAGAAGCGCCCAGGAGACTTACAGGAGTAAGGCATGGCTAAAAGCGAAAGCACACAGCAAAAACTCTCACGCGTACGCGCGCCTCGTGTCCACTTGACCTATGACGTCGAGATTGGAGACAGCATCGAGAAAAAGGAACTGCCCTTTGTGGTTGGCGTCATGGGTAATTATTCAGGGAATCCGCTGGAGCCCCTGCCACGCCTGAAGGATCGCAAGTTCGTCAATATCGATCGTGACAACTTTGACAGCGTACTCAAAGGCATGAAACCCCGCCTCAGCTATCGGGTGAACAATACCTTGGCGGATGATGACAGCCAGCTGCCGGTCGAGCTGAACTTCAATGCGTTGGAAGATTTTGAGCCGGAAAACGTCGTGCGCCAAGTTGAACCTTTGCGCAAGCTCTTGGAAGTACGTAACAAGCTGGCCGATCTACGCAACAAAATGGGCGGCAATGATCGCTTAGAAGAGCTGCTCAAAGATGTACTGCAGAACACCGAGAAACTGAACACTCTCGGACAGGAACTGGGCCGGGAAGCGGCCGTAAAACCCCAACAGGATGCCGAGTAACGGCACAGTAGACAGGAGGACTGAAGCATGGCCGGATCCCAGCCCGACACTCAGACATTAGATGCGCAGCAGCAAGAAGAAACCCCGGAAGTTTTTGCGCCGGAATCATCACTGCTGGACAGTATCATCTCGGAAAGCCGTGTTGCCCGCTCAGATAGCGAGCGCTCGCGCACACGTGATTTGATTGATGAACTGGTCAACCAGGTGCTGGAAGGAGAACTCACCCCCAGTAAAGACCTGATTGCCGTGCTGGACTCTCGGATCGCGGAAATTGATTCGCTGTTATCAGATCAGCTCAATGAAATCATGCACGCCAACGAATTCCAGCAGCTGGAAGCCTCATGGCGTGGCTTGAAATACCTGACCGATCAGAGCGAAACCAGCACCAACATGAAGATCCATGTGTTCAATGCGTCGAAAAAGGATCTGTTGAAAGACCTGAAATCCGCATCTGAATTCGACCAAAGCGCGCTCTTCAAAAAGGTCTATGAAGAGGAATACGGCACCTTCGGTGGCGCGCCCTATGGCATGTTGATTGGTGACTATGAGTTTGGTCGTCACCCACAAGATGTTTACCTGCTGGAAGAAATTTCACACGTCGCCGCAGCGGCTCACGCGCCCTTTATCTCTTCGGCTTCCCCTGAGCTATTCGGCTGGGATTCCTTTACCGATATGAGTGGCCCGCGTGATCTGGCCAAGATCTTCGACACGGTCGAATACGCCAAGTGGAAATCCTTCCGTAACTCAGAAGACTCCCGCTATGTCGGCCTGACCTTGCCGCATGTTTTGGGCCGCTTGCCTTATGGTGAAGAAACCAACCCGGTTGAAGCATTTAACTTCACGGAAAGCGTCGATGGTCGCGAGCATAACAAGTACCTCTGGATGAATGCCGCTTATGCCATGGGGGCGCGTGTCACCGATGCCTTTTCTCGTTATGGCTGGTGTGTGGCGATTCGTGGGGTCGAAGGCGGTGGCCTGGTCGAAGACTTACCCACCCACACCTTCAAGACTGACGATGGCGAAGTGGCGCTGAAATGCCCTACTGAGCTGGCCATTACGGATCGTCGTGAGAAAGAACTGTCTGACTTGGGCTTTATCCCGCTGGTGCATTGTAAAGGCACCGATTATGCCGCCTTCTTCGGGGTGCAATCCGCGCAAAAAGCCAAGCAGTACAACACCGACATCGCCAACGCTAATGCGCGTTTGTCTTCACAGCTGCAATACATTTTCGCCACCTCGCGTATTGCTCACTTCATGAAGGCCATCATGCGTGACAAGGTGGGTAGCTTTGCTTCACGTCAAAACGTCGAAAGCTTCCTCAATGAATGGTTAGCCCAGTATGTCCTGCTGGATGACAACGCTGGCCAAGAAGCTAAGGCCAAGTATCCACTGCGCGAAGCACGCGTTGAAGTTGCTGAGATTCCGGGCAAACCCGGCGCTTATAAAGCAGTGACTTTCTTGCGTCCGCACTACCAGCTGGATGAATTGACCGCTTCACTGCGTTTGGTCTCAGAGCTGCCGCAATCGGCACGCGGCAACTGATCGGCACCCGATGCGAGCAGAGTAGTCGGCAGGCGGCACTCACTGAGCCCTATATCTTGGTGAGTTGTCGCCTGATTTAACCCCCAGGCCTGGAAAGGAATCACGTCATGTCACTCAGTCACCGACAAATGGTCCCCAGTCTGTTGGATCGTCTGATCGACGATATGCCCCAACAGCCGCACGACCCGACGCCTGGGCATCGCTGTTCAGTGGATCACTACCGCAGTAGCGTAGTGCGAGACCTGGAAATGCTGGTCAACACCCGACGCGATCTACTGGCTTATCAGCTGGATGCCTTTCCTTCTCTGCAAGGGTCAGTACTGGAATATGGCCTGCCCGACTTCACCAGCCGAGGCCTACACAGCAGCGTCGACCGCCACCGGATTCAACGTGAGCTAGAGCGCACTATCGAATGTGGCGATAACCGCTTTCGTAGCGTTCATGTGCAACTGGTCGATGTCGACCGGGGCGATCGCATCGTGCAATTCCGTATTGAAGCGCTGTTGGTGCTGCATGAGTCCAGTGAATTTGTCGCCTTTGATGCTGTGTTGCAAACCAGTACCCGTCAATACAAAGTTCAGAAGTTGCGCTGATGATCGACGACCTGCTGCCCTACTACGAACGTGAACTCTCTCACCTGCGCTTTTTAGGCCAGGAGTTCGCGAATCGTTACCCCAAGATCGCATCTCGCTTATTGATGAACGGCGATGACTGCGAAGATCCGCATGCGGAAAGGCTGATCGAATCCTTTGCCTTTCTCAGTTCGCGTATTCATAAAAAACTGGATGATGATTTCCCAGAGATTGTGGAATCATTTTTGGAAACGCTGTATCCGCACTATTTGCGGCCCACGCCAGCGCTCTCCATCACCCAGTTTGATCCGGGCCCTACGACCACCTTGACCGGGCGCTACCATCTACCACGGCACACCCGTCTGCATTCACGACCGATTGACGGCACGCCATGCCGTTTTCGAACCTGTTACCCGGTCGATGTCTGGCCCATTGAACTCCATCATGCCCGGCTGACTCGGTTGGAGCGCTCCTCTTTCAATAGCCATGGTAATGAACATGTGGCGCGCCTGACGCTGGGGCTCAAAACCATTGGCAACACCGACTTCAGCAAGCTCAATATCGATACACTGCGCTTCTTTTTAGATGGCGAAGGCAGTTTGATGCACCCGCTCTACGAGCTGCTGCTGAATAACACGGCCCAAATTCAAGTCCGTTTCGTGGATCAAGGCCACGAGCGCACCAAACGACTACCGCCATCCGCCATTCAGCCGGTGGGCTTTGCCGAAGATGAAGGGCTGATTGATTACGACGAGCGCTCTTTTCTGGGTTATCGGTTACTCCATGAGTACTTCTTGCTGCCGGAAAAGTTTCTCTTTCTGGATCTGACCGACCTACATAAAGCCATTGGCACTCACCCGGCAACACAGATCGAAATCGACCTGCTGTTCAGTGAGTTTGAGCAAGCCGAACCGCTGGCACGTTTAGCGCAAAACATCGATCGCAATAATTTCAAACTAGGTTGCACGCCCATTGTGAACTTGTTTCCACAGCAGGCGGAACCGATTCGACTCACGCATACCCGGCCAGAGTATCCGGTGGTGCCGGATGTCAGACATGCCAAAGCGACCGAGATCATCTCGGTCGATGAAGTGCTTCGCGTGATCAAAACCGCCCAGGAAGACCGGGTATTGCCCTGCCAGCCGTTATTCCACCCACACGATGGCAATGACGATGAGCATAAAAGTTACTGGACAGCTCGCCGCGTTAGCAACGAGGAAGACCAGGCCAACGATATGCGCTTGCGCTTGGTCGATAGTGAGCTGGAAATGCTCGATGCCAGCAGCGACACCTTGAGCTTAAAACTCACCTGTAGCAATCGGGATCTCCCACAGTTGATGAGTTTTGGCGCCCCTGAAGGCGATTTCACATTAGAGCGCGAGCAAGTGATTCCGCATATCCGCTGCTTACGCAAGCCCACGCCGAGCATCCGCCCGCCGTTGGGCAAAGGCATGGTCTGGCGATTGGTCTCACACCTCTCGCTGAACCACACCTCACTGGTCAGTCAGGGACGCGACAATCTGCTGGAGATGCTCTCGCTCTACAACTACCGCAAGGCATCGGCCACGCGTAAACAAATCAACGGCATTCTATCGATTGACAGTGCCCCAGTGATGACCCGTATCGGCCACCCCAGACCCAGTTTTGTTCGTGGTGTCGGCATTACGGTGGAGATGGATGAAAGCCAGTTTACCGGTAGCGGTATTTATCTTTTCGGTAAGGTGTTGGACCACTTTTTCGGTCAGTACTGCACCTTAAACAGTTTTACCCAGCTGACCTTACGGTCGCGTCAGCGTGAAGCGAGTTTAGTGACATGGCCACCCCGAAGCGGCACACAGCCCCTGGTCTAATCGACCAGGCACGCTCCGAGCCTTGGCGCTTCAGCTTCTTTCAGCTGGTGCGCTTGATGCGGCTGCATTACAGCCGCAGTGGCCGGATCGACCCTGAAAACCGTCCTCACCAGGACCCCTTGCGTTTTCGATCTTTGCTCTCGCTGAGCTTTCCCCCCAGCGAGGTCAGTGATCTGCGCTTTGAAGACCCACGGCGGGAATCCGCGCGGGGCGAACCGCTGACCGATATTCAAGTCACCTTTATGGGGCTGGTCGGCCCTTCAGGGGTATTACCGCGCCCTTATACGGAAATGCTGATCGAACGTCACATCGATAGCCGAGACGATGCGGCCCACGAATTCTTCGATCTGTTTTCACACCGGATGACGGCGCTGTTTTATCAAGCCTGGCAGAAATATCGGTTTTATATTGAGTATGAACGCCATGGCAGCAGCAACTTCGAAAAATCGTTACGCCACTTGCAAGGGCTCACCGCCCGTTCACTCAAACAACTCACCGATCGTCGCTCACTGGGCGCGCTGAAACCGGACCACTTCCACTGGTTTGCGGGTCACTGGTGCCAAAAGCCGCGTAATCATCAAAACCTGAAAGCGATGGTCGCACACCTGACCCAGCAAAACGCCCAAGTGCAACCTTTTGTCGGTCGCTGGATCACGCTGGCCAAAGATCAATGCACGCGTTTGGGCCAACGTAATAGTGCCCTCGGCACCGAAGCCATCGCCGGGCACCGTGTCCGCGATCACCAATCCTGTTTTCGGGTCGCGGTGGGCCCGATGACTGAAAACGCTTACCGCCAGCTGCTGCCAGGCCAACCCTTGCATGCGCAACTTGTGCGCATGATCCGGTTGTTTGCGGGTGCTCAGCTGGATTTTGAAATTGAACTGATACTCGATCGACATCACCTGCCCCGCCCTTGCCTGAGCCAGTCCCAGGGCGTCGTTTTGGGCGGTTTGGGCTGGCTTAAACGAGGAACCGGGCCTGCCCGCCAGGACGGCCATGGTGTGTTCAAAATTGCCTATGATGGAGCCACGGTGTGAATCTTAAATCCTTATTCGACAAGCTGGATGCGGACTGCCTCAAAGCCAGTGAAGGCGCCGCCGCCCTATGCCACTCGCACAATCAATTCGACGTCGACATTGAGCATCTACTCCTCAAATTGATTGATGACGACAACAACGATGTGCTGGCGATTTTCCGTTATTACGATGTCAGCTTGGAACAATTGTTGACCCAGCTAGACAACACCATTGCCACCTTTAAAACCGGCAATGACCGCACCCCAGTGCTGTCCACCCGACTGACCCACTGGCTAGAACAGGCCTGGGTCACCGCCTCGATCAATTACAGTGCACCGAAAGTACGCGGCGGCCATCTGCTGCTGACCTTGTTGGACGACCATGAACTGAGCCGAGTCGCCCGCAACGATGCGCCTGAACTGAATAAAATTCAGGTGGATGATCTGAAAGCCCACTTGGATGACTTTCTCGGCGACGCCCCGCACACAACGGGCCAAACACAAGACGGCGCCGATCCCCTCGCCCAATCCAACAGCGACCCTCAGGCGGCTTCGGGCACATCATCCGCCAAAAACGATGCCCGGACCCCAGCGCTGGATCAGTACACCATTAATCTCACTGCCAGTGCCCGCGAAGGCCGCATTGACCCAGTACTGGGCCGCGAAGATGAAGTCCGTCAGATGATTGATATTCTGACACGCCGCCGTCAGAACAACCCGATTCTGACGGGTGAAGCAGGGGTTGGGAAAACAGCGGTAGTTGAAGGGCTGGCCCTCCGGATTGCCCAAGGCGATGTACCGCTTCCCTTACAGGCGGTGGAGTTACGCACATTAGACCTTGGCTTGCTACAAGCAGGGGCTGGCGTCAAAGGTGAATTCGAAAATCGCCTGAAAAACGTGATTGAAGAAGTGCGCAAAAGCCTGCACCCGATCATCCTTTTTATTGATGAAGCCCACACCTTGATCGGCACCGGCGGTCAGGCCGGGCAAGGCGATGCCGCCAACCTGCTCAAGCCTGCGCTGGCGCGTGGCGAGCTGCGCACGATTGCCGCCACCACTTGGGCCGAGTACAAAAAGTACTTTGAAAAAGACGCCGCCCTGGCACGGCGCTTCCAGGTCGTCAAAGTCGAAGAGCCGGATGAAGCCACTGCAATCCAAATGTTGCGGGGGCTGACCGAACGGATGCAGGCGCACCATGGCGTCACGCTACGTGATGATGCCTTACGTCAAGCCGTTCGGTTATCTCACCGTTATATCACCGGGCGCCAACTGCCCGATAAGGCGGTTAGTGTGTTGGATACCGCTTGCGCACGCGTCGCACTGGCGCAATCGACCCAGCCCAGCGCGTTGGAAAATGCCTATCGTCGCATCGACAACCTGGAAGCGGAAATCGCCAGTCTCGAACGTGAAGCCCTTGAAGGTCACGACCACAGCGATGCGCTCGAGGCATTGGCTGACGCACTGGAAACGACCCAGCAGGAAGCCACGGCCCTAACCGAACGCTGGCAAGCTCAACAAGCCATTGTGGAACGGCTCAACGCACAGGAACAGGCCCTCGCCGATGCCCAAGATCCCGACGAAGCCGCCACACTGGCCCGTGAGTTGGGCACTATTCGCCAGGAGCTGACTGACGTTCAGGGCGATCAACCGCTGGTGCACGGCCATGTCGATGCCAATGTCATCGCCGAAGTCATCTCCGGCTGGACCGGTATTCCATTGGGTAAAATGCTGCGCGATGAAATCAGCACGGTACAACGTTTACCTCAACTGCTCAGCGAGCGTGTCCTCGGCCAGGATCATGCGCTAGAGGCGATCGGTCAACGGATCGCCATCTCCCGCGCGCAGCTTGAAGATCCAAACAAACCGATTGGCGTATTCTTGCTCCTCGGCCCCAGTGGCGTGGGTAAAACAGAAACCGCCCTGGCCTTGGCTGATACCCTCTATGGCGGTGAGCGTAATGTCATCACCATTAACATGTCCGAGTACCAAGAAGCCCACACCGTTTCCAGCCTGAAAGGCTCACCGCCGGGCTATGTCGGTTATGGTGAAGGGGGTGTGCTCACTGAAGCCGTCCGCCGTCGCCCCTACAGTGTTGTGCTGCTGGACGAAGTTGAGAAAGCCCACCCGGATGTCTTAGAGCTGTTCTTCCAGGTCTTCGACAAAGGCGTGCTAGATGATGGTGAAGGACGTGAAATCAACTTCCGCAATACCGTCATCTTGCTGACCTCCAATGTGGGCACTGACGCCATTATGGATCGCTGCTTGGGTAAAGATGAACGCCCCACCCCTGACAGCATCGTCGATGAATTGCGCGGCACCTTAAATACCGCTTTCAAACCGGCGTTCCTGGGCCGCTTAAGCATCGTGCCTTATTACCCGGTGCATGGCGACATCCTGCAACGCATTGTCGAGCTTAAACTGGCGCGCATCCAACAACGCTTCCAGCGCAACCATGGTGCCAATATTGAGTTCACGCCAGACGTTATTGAGGCCATCACCGCACGTAGTACCGACAGTGACAGTGGCGCTCGCAGCATCGATAACATTCTATCCGGCACCTTGATGCCTGAGCTGGCCGCTTATGTGCTCGATCGTATGGCCATGGGCGACCCCGTCGCGCATATGACCGTGAGCTTGGATGACGAAGGCCACTTCGCCTACAGCACCCAAGACGCCGATACCGATAACAGCCCTCAGGTCGATAATACGCAGGCGCTCCCCGCTTAAGCGGGGGCCCTGCCCTGTGATTAATCAAGGGAAGATGTGTCATGGCTGAACTGTCTTTTGTCGATAGCCTGCTGGAACAATTTGACGTGGCGCTATCCCAGCACCAACGTCTGCTGCGGCTACAAGTCCCCGCCGCGGGGGATCTGTTACCCCACCGATTGGTCGGGAAGGAAGCGCTCGGCGCCACTTTCCGCTACCGCCTGGATTGCTTGTCACAACAAGGGGATATTGAACTCAAATCCCTGATGGCGCAGGAAGCCACCCTCTCGATCATGCTGCCTGATGGCCGTTATCGCGATTTACATGGCCTGGTCGAAGAAGCCGTGATGCTGGGTGAAGATGGCGGCGTCTATTACTACCAGCTGACCTTAGTGCCCTGGTTCGCCATGTTGAAACTGGGCCGAGACAGCCGGATCTTCCAGAATCTGAATGTCATCGACATTGCCACCCAGGTCTTCCAAGGCCATGCGGTGTCCAAAGGCCGTTTTCGCTTTGATACCCGCCGGGACTATCCCGAGCGGAGTTACTGCGTGCAATACCGCGAGAGCGATTTCAATTTCGTTAGCCGCTTATTCGAAGAAGAAGGCCTCTTCTACTATTTCGAACATACTGCCGGCCAGCATACCCTCGTCATCACCGATGATGTCGACACCTGCAGCCCCGTCAGCCCGCAACAAATCCGCTTCCACCGCCAGGATGCGACGGAAACCGAAGACACCGTCACCCAATGGCGTGGCGTTCGACGCTTGCAGCCCAAACGCGTGACCGTCGGCAGTTTTGATTACAAACAACCGCCGCTCGATAAGCGCACCACACTGGATACTCAAGACGACCAAGGCAATCTGCCAGAGACCGAGCTGTACGACTATGCCGGAGAGTATTACTACCGTGAATTCGAGCGCGGCGAGCGCCTGGTGGATAACCGGTTGGAAGCCCATGAATCCCGGGCGAAACGCTTCTACGGTGCAGGCGGCATCCGCCACCTCAGCACTGGCGCCTGGTTTGAGCTGACCCAACATAGCCGACATGACACCGGTGGCGGTGAAGAGCGCGAATTTTTAATTCTGGGCCTCACGATTCATGCTGAAAACAGTCTACCGATGACGGCTCAACTTAAGCCGATGCCCGGTAGCCTACAAGACGAGATACAAGCGGCCAAACAGGCTCATGGCCTAACTCAGGAAGACCCCAACAGCGAGGCCGATGAAGCCCAGGCCGAAGCCTATCGCACCGGCGGCACCGGTCACTTCCTGATTGATTTCGAAGCCCAACGGCGCACCCATGCGTTTCGCAATCCCTTGCGCCATCCACGCCCGGTCGTCAGTGGCCCACAAACCGCGATTATCGTCGGGCCCGAAGGCGAAGAGGTCTACAGCGATCACTTGAATCGCGTCAAAGCCCACTTCCATTGGGATCGGCTCGGCCAGCGCAATGACCACGACAGCTGCTGGTTGCGGGTGGCACAAAATAACGCGGGCACCCAATGGGGCGGTGTGTTTACCCCTCGCATCGGGCAGGAAGTGCTGGTCGACTTTCTCGAAGGCGATGTTGACCGCCCGTTGATTACTGGTCGCATTTATAACGGCGAACAAACCCCAGAATGGCACAGCAACGGCTTGTTCAGCGGGTTTAAAAGCAAAACCTATCGCGGTGGTTTATTCAATGAACTGGTCCTCGATGATGCCACCGATCAGGAACGCATCAAGCTGAACTCTGAACAGAAGAAAACCCAGCTCAACTTGGGTTATCTGATTCATCAGCAAGGTAACTTCCGTGGCGCCTTCCGCGGTACCGGTTTTGATCTGCGCACCGATGCGTACGGCAGTGTACGGGCCAACAAAGGCCTCTATCTGACCAGCTTTGGACAACCCGAAGCCGCCGGTGAACAACTCGAACTGGACCCAGTTAAAACCCAGCTGGATGCGGCCTATGAGTTGAAAGACGGCCTCAGCAACAGCGCCACGGCCCATAACGCCGAGGCGCTGACCGCTAAAGACAACTTAAAAACCGCCAGCGAGCACACCAACCCTACTTATGGCCGCAGCGGTGGCGGAGGCGATCAAACCTCCGCCCAAGGGGCCACCGATGGCGGCGGCAAGGGTAAAGTCAAAGGCTTGGCCGCCCCCTGGCTTCACCTTGCCTCCCCGGCTGGCATCACTTTCAGCACGCCGGAGTCGCTGCACTTTGCCCAAACGCACGATTTCAGTGCCACCACCGGGCAAGACATGAACTTCAGCCAAGGCAAAAGCTGGGTCGCTGCTGCGCGTGAAAAGCTCTCGCTATTCGTTGAAAAAGCCGGGATCAAACTCTTCGCAGGTAAGCAAAAAGTGGAGATTCAGGCCCAAAGCGACAACCTGGAGCTGACTTCCAAACAAGACAACACCACCACTTCCACCGAAAGCAAAATCGACCTGGCCGCCGCGGAAGAAGTCCTTTTGGTCAGCGGTGGCGCCTATGTCCGCATCAAAGGCGGCAATATCGAACTCCACGCCCCCGGCAAAGTGGAATTCTTCGGTGCCATGAAAAGCTTCACCGGCCCGGCCCAACAGGCCTACGAACTGCCGACCCTGCCGGACACCGAAAAAACCCAACTTCTGCTGCACCACACCTACGGTAACGACGAACCCGTCGCCCTGGCGCAATACAAAGCCACCTTCCCCGACGGCAGTACCCGCACCGGCCAACTGGACAGCCAAGGCAAAGCCACCCTCGACGGCGTCCCCCCCGGCTGCGCCTTCGTCGACTACCACACACAACCCGACCCCATTAACCCGGACGGTAGTTGCTTCCCGAAAGACAAAGAAGGCCCGCCCGACATCTCCATGCTGGCGCAACGGGACACGCCTGCACCAGAACCCGAGCCAGAGACAACATCGGAAACAGAGCCTGAATACACATTCGGCGAAGAAGCCACCAAAGTCTTATCCGACAAATGGGATGGCTTCACCGGTAGCGTCGCGACTGGAGTGGCAGCACTACCTTTTGTCGGCGATGATGCCTCGCGTGCCCAAGCCCGTGCAGACGTTTGGCAAGGCGTAAAAGACCAATATAATGGCATCAGAGCCCTCAGCGGCCCGAATATTCTGGACCTCGGCGAAAGCGCCATCGGCCTTGTCACCGGCGATCCAGAAAAAGCCGCCGCAGCCAGCGAACAATGGAATGAAACCAAAAACGCCTGGAGCAACGTCGCAGACAACGCCATTGACAGCTGGAACGAAGCCGAGCAACGTAATGGTACCCTAGGCGCTCTCGAAATGAGCACATTTGCGATTGGCTCAGAATTCCTCGGCGGCAAAGGCACCGGCGCCGTCAGCACAGCAGGACGCGTGGGCCATGCGGCGGAAGATGCTGCGGGGGCGGCAAGGCGGGCTAGCACACCAAGCTTTGCAGGTGACTTTAAAGCTGGAAAGAGTAGAAACTGGAGCAAGGAATTAAATAATCCAACTCCGAACTCTATTTATCGTATTGATGGTAATACCTTTCAGGTTGATGAGCTTGGGCGTACAAGCTTAGTCGATATACCTCAATTAAGATTAAATACTTCTGCAAGAAACTCATATCAGCAAGTAGTAGCAGGCAGAGCAGACCGATTAGATACAGATGTTGGAGGCCATTTGCTTGGTTCTCAATTTGGTGGGCCAGGTGAAGGTATTAACATTGTCGCAATGGACCGGGCGCTCAATAGTAACTCTCGAACATTGGGACAATTTGGTCAACTTGAAACAAAATGGGCAAATAAAATAAGAGCTGGTGACTCAGTTGGTGTAAAAATCAGTCCTGTATATGAAGGCACATCATTACGCCCAGCTCGCTTCGACATCACTGAAACAATAAATGGTGAAGAAACTTTTTATCGCTTACTAAATAAGCCTGGAGGTTAAATTGAGCAAACAAGAATTTAAAACAGCCATTAACTTGCTTCTAAAAAAGGCTCCTGAGAACTGGTCTGAATTACAAGTGCGCTATCAATACTTTGATGGCGCCATGAAAATCAAAACATACTCTAGAGTTAATGATAAGCAGGACTGGCAACCATTTAACTTTGGTAGTTTTGATTTGATGGATTTTTTTGATAACTATCGATCAAAAAGTCATCCAAAACTGGACAAGCCTTGGAGCGTATTAATTTTAACTGTTCACAAAGATCATTCAGCTAAAATTGAATACGAGTATGGAGACCCGAATATATTAGGCGGCTAACTTTTTGACAGTTAGCCGATATATTCCTACTGTGTAAAAACCTCAAATTTACCGTCGCTCGTTATTCTAACAGTGACGGTATTCCACGTATTTCCTTCGGCCTTCATTAGTGCCTGTAACTCCTTCGCTGCATTCATAGGTGCAATGCAATTATCCGGCTGGAAAGGCTTTTCAGTTTCTGTCTCACTGTCGGTATAACGAAAGTTAGCATCCAGCTCATTACCACTAATTGATGCTTGCATATAAGCGCTTTGCCAGTTACTAGGCAATGAGTCTGCCATGCTTTCGCAGATGCATTGCATAAGTTCATCTTTTGAGTAGTTCATATCTGACACTCTTTAGTTGCTTACTGAAAGTTGGCTAGCTGTATTTTTAAGTATGCCGCCAGTACACAGCTATGTCGATGGCAATATTATCACCGATGATGTCGATACCTGTACCCCGGTCAGCCCGCAACAAATTCGCTTCCACCGTCAGGATGCAACGGAAACCGAAGACACCATTACGCAATGGCGTGGTGTCCGCCGTTTGCAGCCTAAACGCGTCACCGTTGGCAGTTTTGATTACAAGCAACCGCCGCTTGAAAAACGGACAACGCTCGACACTCAGGATGATCAAGGCAACCTGCCGGAAACCGAGCTGTACGACTATGCCGGGGAATATTACTACCATGAATTCGACCGTGGCGAACGCTTGGTCGATAACCGGTTAGAGGCCCATGAATCTCGGGCCAAGCGCTTCTATGGCGCAGGCGGCATCCGCCACCTCAGCACCGGGGCTTGGTTTGAGCTGACCCAACATAGCCGACATGACACCGGCGGTGGTGAAGAGCGCGAATTTCTGATTCTGGGCCTCTCTATTCACGCCGAAAACAGCTTGCCGATGACCGCCCAGCTCAAACCGATGCCAGGCAGTTTGCAAACGGAAATCCAAGCCGCCAAAGAAGCCCATGGCTTAACCCAAGAAGACCCGGAAAACGATACCGATGAGGCTCAGGCCGACGCTTATCGCACCGGCGGGACCGGTCACTTCCTGATCGACTTCGAAGCCCAACGACGCACCCATGCGTTTCGCAACCCCTTGCGCCACCCACGCCCGGTTGTCAGTGGCCCACAAACCGCGATTATCGTCGGGCCTGAAGGCGAAGAGGTCTACAGCGATCACTTGAATCGCGTCAAAGCTCACTTCCATTGGGATCGACAAGGCCAGCGCAATGATCATGACAGCTGCTGGTTGCGAGTGGCGCAAAATAACGCCGGTACTCAGTGGGGCGGTGTGTTTACCCCTCGCATCGGGCAGGAAGTGCTGGTCGATTTTCTCGAAGGCGATGTTGACCGCCCGCTGATTACCGGCCGCATTTATAACGGCGAACAAACCCCGGAATGGCACAGCAATGGCTTGTTCAGCGGGTTTAAAAGTAAGACCTATCGCGGCGGTTTATTTAACGAGCTGGTGCTCGACGACGCCACCGACCAGGAACGCATCAAGCTCAACTCTGAACAGAAAAAAACCCAACTTAACTTGGGTTATCTGATTCATCAGCAAGGCAACTTCCGTGGCGCTTTTCGCGGTACCGGTTTTGATCTGCGTACCGATGCCTACGGCAGTGTGCGGGCCAACAAAGGCCTTTACCTGACCAGCTTTGGCCAGCCTGAAGCCGCCGGTGAACAGCTCGAACTGGATCCAGTCAAAACCCAGCTGGATGCGGCCTATGAGTTGAAAAACAGCCTCAGCAACAGCGCCACGGCCCATAACGCCGAGGCCCTGACCGCTAAAGACAACTTAAAAACCGCCAGCGACCACACCACCCCCACTTACGGTCGCAGCGGTGGCGGCGGCGATCAAACCTCCGCTCAAGGGGCCACCGATGGTGGCGGCAAGGGTCAAGTCAAAGGCCTAGATGCCCCCTGGCTGCACCTCGCCTCCCCGGCAGGCATCACCCTGAGCACCCCGGAATCCCTGCACTTTGCCCAAACCCACGATTTCAGTGCCACCACCGGGCAAGACATGAACTTCAGCCAGGGCAAAAACTGGGTCGCCGCTGCGCGCGAAAAACTCTCGCTATTCGTTGAAAAAGCTGGGATCAAACTCTTCGCAGGCAAGCAAAAAGTCGAGATTCAGGCTCAAAGCGACAACCTGGAACTGACCTCCAAACAGGACAACACCACTACCTCCACCGAAAGCAACATCGACCTGGCGGCGGCGGAAGAAGTCCTGCTCGTCAGCGGCGGCGCTTATGTCCGCATCAAAGGTGGCAACATCGAACTCCACGCCCCGGGCAAAGTGGAATTCTTCGGCGCCATGAAAAGCTTCACCGGCCCGACTCAGCAGGCCTACGAACTCCCACCCCTGCCGGACACCGAAAACACTCAGCTCAAACTACACCACACTTACGGTAACGACGAACCCGTCGCCCTGGCCCAATACCAAGCCACCTTCCCCGACGGCAGCACACGCACCGGCCAACTGGACAACCAAGGCAAAGCCACCCTCGACGGCGTCCCCCCCGGCTGCGCCTTCGTCGACTACCATACACAACCCGACCCCATTAACCCCGAGGGCAAACCCTGGAACAAACCCAAAGAAGGCCCGCCCGACATCTCCATGTTGTCACAACCTTCCTCCAGCCAGCCGGAAGAAGAGGAAGAGACACTCAGTACAGCTGAACAGCTCAAACAAAAAGCGGGCCAATACAACCAGCGGGCCACCGACCTGCGCGAGCAACTCAACAACAACCCCGACGGCAAAAGCCACGAGGAAGCGCTGGCATTACAAGACCAAGTCACCCAGCTTAACGCTGATACCCAACAACTACGGGAAGACTTAAACGAAGCGGCACGATCAGGCGAAATCACCGGCAGCGACCTTACCGACGCGTTATACGACGTCGACGACGCCGCCAACCGCGCCAACAACCTGCGCCCAGAAGCGGCACGCCAAGTACAATACGCCTCCCCCAACGGCCAACAAGCACGTGAAGTCGCCGAACTCGTCGTCCCCGGATTCGGCACCTTAACCGACGCCAAAGACATCGCCCAACTCCTCTCCACCGGGCAATACGGCGCCGCGGCAGGCATGACAGGCCTCGCCATCGCCTCCATCTTCCCACTCGCCCGCGCAGCGCGTAAAGTAGGCAGAACAAGTGACGCAGCGGAAGATGTAGCAAGTGCGGCAAAGCGGGTTGATGAGGTTCCAAGCAGTTCTAGGGTCGTGACTGCTTCGAACCGTGCTGAACTGGAGCAACAATTAATATCCCGCTTGGGAAGTGATATAAAAAATAACCCATTGCGCCAAGAGTACGAAGCTAAAGTTGCTGAACTGGCAAAATATCAACAGGGTCTCACTGATCATTCTATTCGAGATAAGGCGGTAGCAAATATGGCTAATTTGCCTGGCTCAGAAAAAGCACTGGCAGAGAGGGCAAATAATGCCCGTCGCCAGCTGGGTGTTGAGTATAAAAATCTCACTCCAGAACCATTACGAGACTATATATATGATGTTAACCTTAAACGTTACGGCGATCCTTTAGGGCCTAACGTGGATGTACTGGCTCAAAGAGGTAAAACTTATTCTCAAATAGTTGAAAGTGCTTCACGACCGAATCCTGATGTAAACAAATTACTTGATGGGTTTGGCAAATGGTTATCAAAACAACCAGATGACTACATACAAAAGCACATACATTTATTAGACGGAATCAACTAATGAGCACTAAATTATTAAGAAACAGAGATATTTTTAACTATATTCTTGAGTACGATACTTCAACCGGCCCTCTAAATGAAGTTTCGGCCTTAAACGTGCCAGAGAAAAAAATTGAAAAACTAGGCAACTACATCAAACTAGATAAAATTTATTATGGAGTATATGCCACACCAGATGGACCATGCTTCTTTTTTAACAATCAAAAAATTTTATTAAACGACCCCAAAGTGAAATTTGAGCACTCAAAAGGAAAAGAACAGCACTATTTTAGACTCACTTATAACGGAGAGATAAAAATTGATCTAAAATATGACCATTGGGATGATATAGATATAGATCCTTGGGCGGAAGAAGACTTCATAGATTTTTTTATCTGGCTGACTAAGTCTTCAGGCAATCAAGAATTCATCAGCATGTGGACTGAGTAATGTATCTTCCAGTTAGTAGGTATAAGAGAAGATCAGGGATCTTTGATGCTTGGCTAAAGGTAGCCTAGGAATTAGCAAAAGACTGAGATTAACTATGGCAGACTAAGTAGTCACCAGAAATTGCAGCGATAAGCCAACGCCATTTTCAGATTGATAGAATACAAAGCCCTGTTCATGCATGAGCTGGGCTTTTCTTTTATGATTGCATGTTTGTCATAATGCATGCCAATAACAACAGCCGTCTCAATACTGGGTAGCAGTGCCATGATATAAAAACCCTTTCGGTACTGTACTGACTTGAGAGAACAACTCAACAACAACCCCAATGGCAGAAGCCACAAGGAAGCCCTTGCGTTACAGGACGAAGTCACCCGACTTAACGCGGATGCCCAGCAACTGCGGCAAGACTTAAACGAAGCCGTTCGATCAGGCGAAATTACCGGCAGCGACCTCCCTAAAGCGTTATACGACGTCGACGACGCCGCCAACCGCGCCAAAAACCTGCGCCCAGAAGCGGCACGCCAAGTACAATACGCCTCCCCCAACGGCCAACAAGCACGTGAAGTCGCCGAACTCGTCGTCCCCGGATTCGGCACCTTAACCGACGCCAAAGACATCGCCCAACTCCTCTCCACCGGGCAATACGGCGCCGCGGCAGGCATGACAGGCCTCGCCATCGCCTCCATCTTCCCTCCCTTCCGCGCAGCGCGTAAAGTAGGCAGAACAAGTGACGCAGCGGAAGATGTAGCAAGTGCGGCAGGCCGGGTAGAACGTAAAAACAATACTGATGATCTTATTTTCCGAAGTGATAACAATTTCCGAGCACGCCAAGGTGCTAAACGAGGGCGGTTGAAGTCTTATATCGATGATAACGGAAACTTGGTTCCAGCCAACCCTAATGGAAAAGCAACAGTCATTGACCATATTAGAGGATCAGAGCCCCGCAAAAGTGATAGCCCGTATACATCATTCTCATCTTCCCAAACCTCTGGGAAGTCATACGGTGACACGTCTTTCTCGTTAGATGTAAAACGTTTGCAATCAGACATCGACAATGGATTAGTTAATGATGTTGAAGTCGTTGACCACAACAACTTGTTGAAAATTCACGACGATGCCGTTCAAAAAGCTCAGATAAGATATGATAGCCATCCATCGACAAAGAACTTAGAACGACTAGATGCAGCAAGACTCAGTAGGAGCAACTCTATTCGAGATCAAGAAGTGTTGGTAAAAGGTATTGTGCCTAGTCAATATTTGAATTTTAAATAAAAATTACTGGAGACCGTATGTTGTCACCTCACTCTGAAGAATATAAAGCACTTTATACAGATGAATTTGGAGACGTTGTTGGACTTGATGAGGTCCAACTTCTTGACCCCCCTTTAGAAGAACGGGTACCGTTATTATCAAAAATATTGAACTCGTCTGATCACTATCTATCATATCAAGCCACGTTGATTCTGACTGCTTGGGGAAAAGATATCGGCCTTGAAAACTTAGAAAAAATTGTAAACAACGAGGAGGTTTCAAACAGTGATTTTTCACCGAATCGCATAACAAATGAAGACAATGTATATGATGAGTTATCATATGCAGTTCATTTGTACGGATTATCGGGAGGAGATAGGAGCAATATGCTAAGAATTTTTAAAAAGATCTTATCAATTTATCCTAAATATTTCTTTGAGTCCAAACTCAAACATAGCTTACTAAAAAATCAATTTATTGAACTTATCCCCTCCGTCGAAAATGCAATCAAGGAAACCCTACTCAATAAAAAATATTACCAAGCCAGCCAGCTCTTACCAGTTTTAACTAAACTAGATTCTGAAAAAGGCTGGCAGACAGTTCAAAAATTCATAGCCTTGCCCAAGTCTACCCCAGACTCCGCTGCTAATATAGCAGAAGCATTAAAATATTGTACTAATCATGAAGTTCTCACTGTATTGCAACAGTACGCATTAAGCAAAAACCCCGGAGTTGCAGAGGAAGCCAGAAACTCTTTGGAGTATATTTCAAACCAATAAATTCACTGCCCAGATTTTTCTGGGCAGTGAATACAAAATCATTTGAAATTTTAGACTAACCGCATTATTTGACTGAAGAACCTTTCATTTAAATAATAACAGGCATAAAAAATCAAACAAGTCAAGTCAAAACAAAACTCAATCATTAAGAAAAAGAGACATTTTAAATATATTCTTGAGCACAGCACTTCAACCGGTCCTCCAAATGAGGTTTCGGCTTTAAACTTGCCAGACTCCGTCCCTGGCAAAGTGGAATTCTTCGGCGCCATGAAAAGCTTCACCGGCCCGACCCAGCAGGCCTACGAACTCCCGCCCCTGCCGGACACCGAAAACACTCAGCTCAAACTGCACCATACCTACGGTAACGACGAACCCGTCGCCCTGGCCCAATACCAAGCCACCTTCCCCGACGGCAGCACCCGCACCGGCCAACTGGGCAGCCAAGGCAAAGCCACCCTCGACGGCATCCCCCCGGCTGCGCCTTCGTCGACTACCATACACAACCCGACCCCATTAACCTGGACGGGAGTTGCTTCCCGAAAGACAAAGAAGGCCCACCCGACATCTCCATGTTGGCGCAGCCGACACCCAGCCAGCCGGAAGAAGAGGAAGAGACACTCAGTACAGCTGAACAGCTCAAACAAAAAGCGGGCCAATACAACCAGCGGGCCACCGACCTGCGCGAGCAACTCAACAACAACCCCAATGGCAAAAGCCACGAGGAAGCGCTGGCATTACAAGACGAAGTCACCCGACTGAACGCTGATACCCAGCAACTGCAGGAAGACTTAAACGAAGCCGCCCGAGCAGGCGACCTCACCGACGCGTTATACGACGTCGACGACGCCGCCAACCGCGCCAACAACCTGCGCCCAGAAGCGGCACGCCAAGTGCAATACGCCTCCCACAACGGCCAACAAGCACAAGCAGTGGCCGAACTCGTCGTCCCCGGATTAGGCACCTTAACCGACGCCAAAAACATCGCCCAACTCCTCTCCACCGGGCAATACGGCGCCGCGGCAGGCATGACAGGCCTCGCCATCGCCTCCATCTTCCCTCCCTTCCGCGCAGCGCGTAAAGTAGGCAGAACAAGTGACGCCGCGGAAGATGTTGCAAGTGCTTCTAAGCAGTTAGGCCGCTCCGCAGCGAGAAGGGTGCCAGGTAGAGTACAGTCACGAATTAATGTTTCTAATGAAGGCTGGGAACATACATTAAACAGACATTTTAATAGTTCAAGGGCTCAAAATAAGAGTCAATTCACGATATCAGAAGATGAGTTAAAAGGCTTACTATCGTCTAAAGAGATCATACAATCACCAGCCAGGAGCTTAGAAACTGGAAATTATGCAAGGACCATTGAAATGGACGAACCTATTGGGCGTCTAGCTCAAAAGTGGGGGGGGAGAAAAAACAAATAAATTATCCATAGTCACAGACTTAGAAGGGAATTTACTTACAGCTACACCGGGAGATATATAGCATGAGTGAAAAAATATTAGAAGCCGACATCGTTAAAGATATAGAAAATATGAATGAAAAATTCAAAAACCTAGAACTTATAAATAAATACTTTTATGAGCAAATAGAGCATAAAGGCATAGAAATTTCAAAGTCAACATTAATAAATATATTTCCCGATGGAAGCAATACATATAGTGGGAAAATAATAGATCAAAATGACATACTATATTTTTTCGACTTAGATATGGACAATAAAGATTATTCAATCTGGAATAAGATTGAGGGCAAAGAACTAGAAAAAAACCATCAGTTAACAAGAGTAATTGCAGCATTTAAAATACATCACTCTAATTTAACATAACGGTATGCGTTAAAATATTTCCCACCCGATACTTGGAGGGTGTTCATATTTCTGTGTCACCCGATGCTTAGAGATCCACATCACCGTCGATACCAACCTTGGCAGCACCAAGGTATTGGTAGGAGCTTGCTTTCAAGCGATTGCAGGCCGCTTATTCGCCTGCGAGCAGCCTCACCACATAGGACTCCGCGGTTAGTTAGCGTACTGACACCCCCCCTTCGAGGTAAGAAGTCTAAAAACCCCATCGTAAAAGGCTTAGAGACGCCCTGGCTAGCGCAGTGATCATGACAGTTGCTGGTAGCGGGTCGCGTCTGACTCACACAACGGGTGGATGTCTCGCGGTACGCATATTGCTATGATGCTTAAAACAATAATCACGCTCTGACTAACATCGTGCTCTGGCTATGCCACGAATAAGGATGTGCCCGTGCCCCACCTATTTACGAACCGCACTAAGCTATCAGATCTGACTCGCTCAACACCTGACCTACAAGCCGATTTCCGCTGGGAAACCGCCAATGCGATACTCTACAAAGTCGGCGGTTTTCTGTTCATTATCGGCAGTGTGTTATTTTTTCCGCGCTTCGAGGCCTACCAGAACATGGGCGCCTGGATTTTCTTCATCGGCTCGATACTGTATTTGGTGGTGACCGGGCACGACATGCTGGAGTTGCGCAAGTTCTGGCGTCAGCGGAGCCACCACGCTCCCGGCCGACGTCTCGAGCTGATCGCAGCCAGCAGCTACTTGATGGGCACTTTGCTGTTCACAGTGGGCAGTTTGTTTTTTCTCAGTTGGTGGGGATGGGTCGATGCAGGGGCTTGGTGCTTCATCATTGGCTCGTTGTTGTTTGTGCTCGGAGCCGGCGTTAACGTGCTGCAGATCGTGCAGGCGCCGTCACTGCTGTCAATGCAGATGACGAATCTCACCGCAGTCACCTTCGTGGTCGGTTCGGTGCTGTTTGCGGTCGCCTCGGTCCCCTATTTGTGGAGCTTCGACGACCCAGCCAATAAGCTGCGGCTGTTCACCTTTCTCGCTTGGCAATACCTGATCGGCAGCCTGCTGTTCTTTCTCGGTGGGATCTTCAACTACTACCGAGCCTTCCTGCTCATGCGTCGGCGCCGCGATGGTGCAAGCCAGCATGCCAATGACGACGCGATGCTGATGGCCTACCTACGTGGTGAAATCAGTGCCGAGGAGTTCCGACAAGCTTGGGGGCACAAGGGGGTCGCGTCACGGACGGCACAATCCCTGACGCCAAAAACCGTGCCCGATTCATTGAGTGGGCATCGCTGAGGGCATACTCTCCCTTAACCTGTATGAATGACATGAGATGCAGAGATTACACGGTAAATTTGCGCGTAATATCCTGCATTTGACGGTTGAGCTCTGTCATCGCTTGGCAAGCTTGATCAACCTCATAAGCTTGCGTTGCACTCTGTTGAGCACCATCGTGTATTTCACTGATATGGTTACTGATGCTCTGTGCAGTATCATTTTGCTGGCTGGAGACTTCGGCAATTTGCGCTGCAATTTGATTCACATCGTCCATGGCGCTCATCATGGTGTCGATGGTCGTTTCCGTCGCCTGACATGATTGTTTAGTCTGCTCAGCATGTACAGTTGCCTTTTCCATCACCTCCACAGCCGATTGCACACTGCCATTGAGCTCTTCGATCATTTTGCGAACATTTTCTGTGGATGCTTGGGTTTTCTCCGCCAAAGCCCGTACCTCATCGGCCACCACCGCGAAACCTCTACCTTGCTCTCCTGCCCGTGCGGCCTCAATGGCCGCATTCAACGCCAATAAATTGGTTTGCTCGGCAATGCCACTGATCACCGTCAGCACCGTACCAATATGCTCAGTAACGTTTTCAATTTGGGTAATCGCCGACATAGCGGCTTCTACACTTTCACTCAACACTTCGGTGTCTTGTGTCATATGACGCGATTTTTCCAACCCTTCTGCCGCCACGCCTGCAGCTTGTTGGGTGGTATCAGCTGCATCCATAGTTTTATGAGCAACCTCACCAATTGCATGACTCATCTGATGACTGGCCGTCATTACGTTATCAACTGAATGCACTTGCCGATCAACCGATTGCCGGGCTTGCTCAGCACTGTGAGCCAACTTTTGCACCATCGCTTCGCTCTGTTGGGCTTTATCGATGACCTCTCGAACCAGCTCCGCTAGGGAGGCCAGAAATGCATCCAAGTTGCGCCCCAACTGTCCAATTTCATCTTTACGTTGACTACCAATACGCTGGGTCAGGTCTCCTCCTCCTTGGGCGAGTTCCCCAATGCGCATGATTAAGCGATTCATATCTCGCGACACGATCGTTGGAAAGGTCAAGGCTACGGTCAAACATAACACCAGTACTAAAGCCACTAAGATAGCTCGTGTCACCGTGTTGTCTGCGTGGATTTGTGCCAGTTGCGTAGTTCGTTTTTCTGTTGAGTCCACGACCCAATCAGACAGTTGATCCAAGTAGCCCCGCGCAACTTCAAAAGCCTCTGCACCTTCTTTATAGGACAAGTCAGTAGCCGCTCGAAGCCCTGCACGTGTATCACTGGATCTTTCTTGTTCAATCCGCTCAGTAAGCTGCTTCCACTTTGGAAAAGCTTCCCAGAATTGATCCAATAACTGCCGGGCTTCTGGTGGTTGATTCAACTTAGAAGCCATTTCGATGCGCTGTTGAATTTGCTCAATATTCTCTTGATGCATCGCTTGAAGCGATTGATAGCGTGGGGTACCGACACGCTGTGTCAACATACTACGCTCAGCCACTAGCACCTGTTGGAAGTCGCGATCCGCCTGAAGCACCCAGTTCAGTGTGGGAATATTTAACCGGGTCGCAGTTTCAATACTTTCTGCCAACCGTTTTTCGGCCAGAAAACCACTGGTGGCCATGCCTAGCGCTAACACCAGCATGATCAATAGCGGTAATAAAAACTTCCAACGAAAGCTCAAGTTCAGGAACCAGCTCATCATCAGTCGATTCACCTATAGATAAGATCTGCATCACCTTAATTACAGAGCGGTGCGGTGCTGATCTGGTGCTATTTAAGGCAACTCATCCAAGTTAATGCCCACCACCAAGACACCAATGACTTGATCATTTTTAAGCATTGGAATAGACACTTGAACCAAGTAAGTCATAGTACTGTCATCATATTCCACATCACTGACATACAGTTGTCCCGGTGTTTGCGCCTGGGTAAATTTAGCCTCATCGCCTTGCCAGTAATCAGAGGTTTTATTCGTCATCGCGACGTTTTCACCCTGATTCGCCGTTAAAAACATTTCCAGGAAATAAGGCTGAGAGGACTCCAACTCAAATAAGTGCTGGGCCGCCTCGTTATTCATAAGTTGATTCATAAAATCATCGACATCAGAGGTCGCCATCCACTGGTGATCACGCTGCTTAATTTGCTCAATGGACACATTCTTTGCATTCTGTTCCTCAATCGCCGCGATCAAAACAGGATCCTGATCCCACTGGTGCAACTCTAACAAAACAGATTTAAGACTCTCGGGCGCCTCTTCCGCCTGAGCGGTTGAAGCCATACCGAGACATAGCAAGAACAAGAAGAGACTCACTGGAACCCACAATCGTGACGCAACTTTGGACTGATTCACCCATCCGTCTTGATTCATAGACCATGTCACCATCATTCAGCTCCTTGAACATATTAAGATTTGTTCAGACTAGACCACCCTTTTATTTTTTGCCGAAGTCTTCTTCAACGGTTTTATGAGCGGCCATGAGAGCGCTCTGGTGACACTTTTCAATTCATCTTTCGACCCAATCAACCCATCGGGTGATCATACTTAGTATGGTCTCGTTTTTGTTCAAGACGTCTATCGGGCTTATCGACACACTAGCAGGCCTTAATATCCAGTCGATTAATCAATGTCCTGTCCAGGACTCAGCCTATACAGGAGCCTTGAATGCAAACGTTTATTTGGGTCGCCGGTGCCCACTTTCTGGCCTTACTCTCCCCCGGCCCAGATTTTTTTCTTATTGCTAAAAGTGCACTCGCCAGTGGCCATCGGCGTGCGTTTCAAGTGTGCCTGGGGGTTGCTCTAGCCAATGGTGCACTGATAGCGGCAGCCTTTACGGGCTTTACTTGGGCCGCGCAAACGCCGTGGATTGCCACGCTTATTCAGGGGTGTGGGGGCGGTTATTTGCTCTATATGGGGATTCAATGCTGGCGTTATGCAGGCGCGACAACATTAACGGCTCCCAGTACCGAGACTAAGTCCCCATCTGAAGCATCGACACCACATCAGGGCACGCCGGGGCTTATGGCAGGCCTACTTTCAGGATTACTCAACCCCAAAAATGCGTTGTTTTATATTAGCTTAGCGGCGGCTCTAGGGAGTCCATCGCTTTGGCAACAGTGGGGGTACGGACTGTGGATGTTCAGTATTGTATTGATTTGGGATTGTGCCATGGCCCTGGTGATCGGCCACCCGAGAATTATCCGCCAATTGGGGCAACGATTAACACTGATCGAGCGGCTTTGTGGCGCCATGCTGGCCATACTGGGCTTGGGCATGTGGACAGCACTCATGATTTGAGCTCAGACAGCTCGTTCATCATCGGTCACACTCAATTAAGACCCATCACCCCTACCCTAGATTTGGCTTTTTCAAGCAAGACGTTCATTTTACTGAGTTCAGATGACATATTAACCTATTCTTAACCCCTGGTTCGGCATAGTGTTCTCATCCGGTGAAGTGTCAGCCGGGTGAGCCCAAGTCATGCACCAGGAGCTTGTGTTAATAATGTCCTTATTGCCCAAACGATATCACACGTTACGTCATGCCCCGCTCAAAAGTGAGCATGGTGTGATGTCGCGCCGCGTTCGCTTATGGGCCAGCGCTGGGCTGGTAGCGCTGGGCGGATGCACCAGCATGAGTTCAGAGATTAATTACAGTACGGAAAGCCAAGCGCAGCTGGCCCAGGTGCCTCACTGGCAAACCTCACTGAAAGGGCAATCAATCACCCAGTTAACCGATTTGATGGATAGCCCTCAACTTCATCAATGGATTCAGCAAGCCCTCGCGCAAAATCCAGGATTACAAAATACGCTACTGACGTTGCGCCAGGCACAACTCACTGCCGAGCAGGCCGGTGCGGCACAGTACCCTGAAGTGTCAGCGGGTTTCAGTGGCAAGCGGAGCGGAGGTGGCCAGAACAGTGGCGATAATAACAGCGGTCGCCATCCGCACACTGAATATACAGGTTCCGTCTCCGTCAGCTGGACACTGGATATCTGGCGACAAGTGGCGGATCAAGTGCAGGCGGCCGAGTACGAGGTTACCCAGCAAGCCGCTTTGTACCGGAGTGCTCGGGCAACGTTAACCGGCGAAGTTATGAGTCAGTGGTTGGGGCTGATCGCTGATTCGCATGCGTTAGACATTGAGCATCAACGCTTAGCAACGCTGGAAAAGACTCAATCACTTGTCGAAGGGCGCTACCGACAAGGGCTCAGTGGCCTGGAGTCACTCGAAAGCGCACGTAGTGCAACGTCCAGTAGTCAAGCACGACTGGTGCAATATCAAAATGCACTGGAAATGCGCCAACGCGCATTAAATACGCTGTTAGGGCGTTTTGACGCGACGCCGTTTGAGAGGCCTGCTGATTACCCTGAAGTGGCCCTTCCTCACATTCCCAATACTGAGACCACATTACGCCAACGCCCTGATTTACAAGCGGCTTACCAAGCTATTCTCGCGGCGGACCGACGCACCGCAGTAGCCTATAAAGATTTATTGCCCAGTTTTAGCTTACAAGCCGCCCTACAACAGGTGGCAGACTCGCCTCGTGAAGCACTGCTGACCGATCCAGTATGGTCTTTGCTGGGGCAACTCACGGCACCTCTCTTTCAGGGCGGGCGACTTAGGGCACAAGCGGAAATTCAGACGCTGATCACGGCTCAACGCTATCAGGATTATCGCGAGACCTTATTAACCGCCATTGAGGATGTGCGTAACGCTTTGGCTCAGGAAGTCGCGCTCGGTCAACGTCAGACCCATATTCGCAATGCATTGGATCGTCAAAAGAATAGCTTGGCGCTGTATGAAAACCGTTATCGTAATGGCGTGATTAGCCTGTTGGATCTACTCAATGTACAACAGCAAACCTACGATCTTCAGGCGCAATGGGATCAACTGACACACGATCGCCTCAGTAATCGCATTAACCTAGCGTTAGCGCTGGGTATTGGAGTAGACCCGTGACCCAACCTCATCGATATGGCCCTGTTCTGGGCATTGCGTTTCTTATTTTAGTCGCGGTATCTCTTTGGGGGTGGTATAGCCTGCAACCGGGTGATCAGCCTCCACGATCAGCGCCATCCGTCTCCATACGGCCAGAAGTGAGCGTTGTGGAGGTCGTACCACAAAGCTATCAAGCTCAGTTAAAGGGGTATGGGAGTGCACAAGCCCATTATGCCGTGACGCTCACCGCTCAAGTCAGTGGTCAGGTGAAAAGGCTCAATCCAGCGTTTGCTTCAGGCCGTCACGTCAAGGCAGACACCCTGCTGGCCCAACTCGAAGATAGCCGTTATCAGGCAGAAGTGGCCTCGGCCCAACAAGCGCTGGCCAGTGCTCGAGTCGCGTTACTGGAAGAACAAAGAGAAGGGGCTCAAGCTGAGGCCGAATGGGCTCGTTCTGGATTGGAGGGGGCGCCAGAATCACCATTAGTGCTGCGTCAGCCTCAACTGGCAGCGGCTCAAGCCACCTTACAACAGGCTCAGGCCTCCTTGGCCAATGCCCGCCATCAACTGAAAGACACCCGGGTTTTAGCGCCTTTTGATGCAGTGGTGGTCTCCCGTGCGATTAGCCCCGGCACGCAGGTTCAAAGCGGGGCCACCTTGGGCGAACTGGTCAGTACGGATTACGTGGAAATTCGTGTCTCACTGCCGCCTAGTGATTGGGCCCAGCTGCCCGGCGAAGATCAGCTCAATGCAGGCCAATGGCCCGTCACATTGCGAGATGCCCAAACACAGTCTCAATGGCAAGGGCATGTGATTCGAACTGAAGGCACTTTGGATGACACAACACGTCAACGCGCGCTGATCCTCGCCGTAGATCAGCCTTTTGAACAGACACCTCCCCTGCTTCCCGGGACCTTTGTTGAAGCCCTAATTCCAGGGCGGACATTGAATCAATTGTGGGCTTTACCCGCGACGGCGCTGAGCCAATCCGGCAAGCTCTGGTATCTACGCGAAGATCAAACCTTGGCCGCATTTGAAGCCCAACCCCGTTTCAGTCATCACGGCCTGATTTTCATTGAGCCGCCAGAACCATTAGCCATAGCACCGCAACAGGTGCTCACTCAACCGTTACATAGCTATACGCCTGGGATGGCCGTCACGCCGGTGCTTATTCAACCTACCGAAAAGCCGAGTCAGCCTGCTGATCGCTCAAAACTTAACACCGAGTTCCAGGAGCCTCAGGCATGAAACCGACACCCCCTAAGGGGCTCATTGCCTGGTTCGCCACCAATCCAGTGGCAGCCAATTTGCTGATGCTATTGGTGATTATGGCTGGCGTTCTCACCATGGATGGCCTACGCAAAGAGGCCTTCCCTTCCCGACAACCGGATAGCATCACGGTCTCAGTGTCTTACAAAACCGGCTCTGCCCAACAGTCGGAAGAAGCCCTGGCCATTAAAATCGAAGAATCACTGGAAAGCGTGGTTGGTATCAAACAGATCACCAGCCAATCAACCCCCAGTGGAACGACCGTCACGATTGAAAAAGGGTCCGCTTATGATCTGGATACCCTGCTTCGAGATGTCAAAACCCAGGTTGACGCCATTTCCAATTGGCCCGTCGAAGCAGATCAGCCTGTCATCAAGCAGGGCCGTCGTGAGGACCATGCCATTACGGTGCAGCTCTATGGTGATGTCGATCGTCATACCTTGCAGCAATTAGCCGATACACTGAAAGACGACCTATTAGCCCAGCCCGATATGCATCAAGTCACCATCAATGGTTGGCTTGATCCGATGATGGCCATCGAGATCGATGAGGCGCGGCTGCAGGCCTTTGGCCTAACATTTAATGATGTTCAGACGGCGGTAAACCGCTATTCCTCAGACAACGCGACTGCAGTACTGCGCCAGCAAAATGCTTATCTCCAAATTAAGGCCGATCGGCAAGCCTATTACCGCCAGCAATTTGCAGACATTCCTTTGATCTCAGGCACGCGTGGCGAAGAAGTCAAACTCGGAGATATCGCGACCATCCGTGACACCTTCCAGGATGATACCCCGATGCTGTCTCGCTTTAATGGCCACGATAGCATTGCCCTAGACGTTGTCAGCACGGATGAAGACGATATTGCACGCTCAGTACAAGCCACCCAGAGAGTGATGCAGCAATGGCAGCACAATCAACGCCTGCCCGACAGCGTGCAGATGATCAGTTGGAATGATCGTAGCCAAAGCATTCAGCAGCGTTTGGATTTGTTGATCAAAAATGCCGCGACCGGGGTCATCCTAGTCTTTTGTCTGCTGGCCGTATTTCTTAATCTTCGAGTGGCATTCTGGGTCGCGATGGGGCTACCGTTTATTTTCTTCGGCACGCTTTTCATCATGGGGCTAGATGCGATCAATCTGACGTTAAACTCTTTCACCACTTTTGGTTTTATTATGGCCTTGGGCATCGTGGTGGATGATGCCGTGGTGGTCGGTGAAAGCGTCTACGCCACACGAGCCCGCTACGGCGATACACTGAATAATACGGTTTTAGGCACCCATAAAGTCGCGATTCCTACACTTTTTGGTGTACTCACCACGGTAGCCGCCTTCACCGCTCTGGCTCAAGTGCAAGGTGGGCTTGGCCATCTCTATGCCCAGTTTGCCAGTGTGGTCGCGATCTGCCTGTTGTTATCCGTCATTGAGTCCAAGCTGATTCTACCGGCTCACCTCGTCCATTTACCGACCCACCGGAATCAAGCTCGACGCCATGGCCTTGCCCGCCTTTGGCAACGCATTCAAAATGGCGCAGACCGGGGCCTGGATTGGTTTCGTACGCGACTCTATCAGCCATTACTCAAGCAAGCGCTTCAGCACCGTTATGCAGTTGTCGTGTTGAGCTTGGCGCTGCTATTAGGCGTTGGATTGATGCCCTTCAATGGCGCCGTGCGGATGAGCTTCTTTCCGGATATTCCAGGGGATACGGTGCGAGTTAGCCTGACCATGCGCAACGATGCCAGTTATGGTCAGACACACCGCGCTTTGGCGCAGTTGGCCCAACAAGCCCAGCAATTGGATCAACAATTACGTCACGGCCAAGGGGATACCGCGATTGATCATTTGCAAGTGGTCTCCAGCAGTGATCATAGCGGCAGCCTGACGGTGGAACTCAAAGCCGATGCGCCTTTTAATAATCGCCTTTTTGCTGCCCGCTGGCGGGCGATCGCAGGCCAGCCTGAGGGCGCCCGCACGCTCAGCATCCAAAGCCGCCGGGGAGGCGTTGATGCGCTACGTATAGAGCTCAGAGCCCGTGATGATGAGGTGTTGAATGCGGCAGGCGAAGCACTCAAAACGGCTTTGAACCAAAACGCCGCGATCAGTGGCGTCAGTGATAACCTGACACCCGGCCAACCTCAGCTTTACCTGGCGTTAACCTCTCAAGGTCGAGCCTTAGGGATGACCACAGAGCAATTGGCCCAGCAGCTGTATCAGGCCTTCAGCGGCCAAATTACTCAACGCTACCAGCGGGGCAGTGATGAAATCGAAGTGAAGGTCCGCTATCCCGAGAGTGATCGCCAAAGTGCCGCACAAGTACTGGCCGCCCGAATTCGTACCCCTGAGGGCCAGGTGATCCCAGTCGCCAGCGTGGCTAGGGCTGAGTTTGGCTTCACCCGAGACAGCATTACGCGCATCGATGGCCAGCGTGCGGTCTACATTGCCGCCGATGTCGATAAAGATCAAATGTCGACCACCGATCTGGTCGCCCAATTGCGTGCAGGCATTGCCACTGAGCTAAAAAGGCAATACCCCACTTTAGATCTTCACTTTGCCGGTGAAGCTGAAGAGCAGGCTGAAACCAGTCACTCCATGGCCCATATGTTTTGGTTGGCATTGCTGGTGATTTATCTGCTGTTGGCCATTCCATTAAAATCCTATGCCCAGCCGGTGCTGATTATGACAGCGATTCCCTTTGGAATCGTCGGCGCCATTTTGGGCCACTGGCTGAATGATCTAGCGCTGGGCATTCTCTCTTTCAATGGCATTATTGCGCTCAGCGGCGTCGTGGTGAATGACAGCCTGTTACTCGTCAGCCGTTACAATGAACTGCGCCGCATTGATCAAATGAGCATGCTTGAAGCTGCAATGGAAGCCGGAAGCAGTCGTTTACGCGCCGTACTGCTGACATCCGTCACCACTTACGCCGGGCTGATGCCCTTACTAAGCGAAACATCGAGGCAGGCCCAATTCTTGATCCCCGCAGCCGTTTCATTAGGCTATGGCATTCTATTTGCCACAGTCATCACACTGATCCTGATTCCAGTGTTGATTGTGATTCAAAGTGAAATAGCCGATAGGTGGCACACGTTATGGTCATCACCACGAGAGACTCAACCCTTAGACGCTCATGAGACAAGACCTTCCGAGACCACAACAGATCAATCGAGGTCATCATTATGATGGATATATTATTGATCGAAGATGATCTTGATCTGGCGGCAACGCTGATTGACTACCTCGCATTAGAGTCAATCCGCTGTGATCATGCCAATAATGGACAAAGTGGCCTCAACCAAGTACAAGCGCAGCGTTACGATGCTGTGCTATTGGATCTGAATCTGCCCAGGCTCGATGGCTTAACGCTATGTCGGGCACTACGCGATCAAGGTGATGATGTCCCGATACTGATGATCACCGCCCGTGACGGCTTGCAGGATAAGCTAGCGGGCTTTCATGCCGGAACCGATGATTTCCTGGTCAAGCCTTTTGCAATGGAAGAGCTAATCGTACGATTACAAGCCTTGACCCGCCGTCGCAGTGGTCAGATCAAGCGCTTCCAAATCGGCGATCTCATCATGGATCTTTCTGCCCATGAGGTCACCCGAGCAGGCCAACCGTTAAAGCTTTCGCCGATTGGCTGGACCCTACTAGAAGTGCTGATCAGAGCTGCGCCTGAAGCCGTTTCAAAAGAACGCCTAGTCACCGCTGTTTGGGGCGATGACCAACCCGATAGCAATACGCTCAAAGTACACATGCATCACCTTCGTAAAAGCGTCGATCATCACTTTGAGCACGCGATGATACAGACCCTGCCCGGTTTTGGCTTCGCTTTAAGAGCCGATGAATCGCCGAGCACGACACCATGAGCCGATTAATATCATATTATCTCAGTACCCTCGGACAGCGTCTGAAGTCTTCTGACATGCTGCGGGCGTTATTGTCACTCAAAGGGGTCTTAGTCCTGTCATTTGTATCCTTTGCGTTAGTCCTGGTACTGGGTTATAGCTGGCTCTCCAGCCGTCAATTTATCAGCGGCATTGACACCATGATTGCCGACAACATGGTAGGCTCGGTACGCCAATTCGTTCGGCATGGAGACCGTAATCATCCTCGTAGCCCGGACTTTGTTTCCCGTCGCTGGGACACTCAACCAGAGGACGTCAGAGCCGCTTTTAGCACACCCCCCAAAGAGCAAAATCAGCTCTATAAAGGCATCATTCCTGAAGACAATGAAGCTATTTCGATAACGCAACAAGAACGTGACCAACAGGCGCCTCAGCTGGTCTTCGTGATGCGTTATCAAATGCAGGGGAAAACCTTTTATATCTCACACAGGTTGATGAGTCGGCATGTATCGCACTTGGTGGGGCTGAATGCTCGGCAAAGTCGCCAACAGCTGTTGTGGGTGGGGTGCCTCAGTTTACTGGCGCTGATCTTGATTGTCTGGTGGCTGCTCAAGCGTGCGGCGAGACCAGTACATCGCTTAGGTCAGTGGGCACGCCAACTGAATGCTGACAACCTGGAGCAGCCCGTACCGGATTTTATCTATCCCGACCTCAATGCTTTTGCCGAACGGGTGCAAGGAAGTCTGAGTTCAGCCCATCAGGCACTTATCCGTGAGCAGACTTTTTTGCGCCACACCAGTCACGAGCTGCGCACGCCGATCAGTGTCATTCGAAACAATGTGGAGTTACTGAATAAACTACAACAGCATGAGCCGCAAACCACCTCCTCTCGGGTAGAAGCCGCAGTGGGGCGTATCGATCGTGCCAGCATGACAATGAAAGACCTCACTGAAACCTTACTCTGGCTGAGCCGAGAAGAAGGTGAAGCCCTCCCCGCTCAAACATTTGATTTAGCTGCGATGCTCACTGAACTCACCGAGTCATTGCGCTATCTGATTCAAGCCAAACCCATTCGCTTAACAGTAACGGTAGCGCCCTGCATGACGACCCAGCCCGAAGCCGCAACCCGGATCATATTGGGCAATCTGATCCGTAATGCCTTTCAGCATACTCAAAGTGGCTGGGTTGAGATTCAGCAACAAGGCTTAACGGTCACCATTCATAATCAAAATGATGAGACCAAAGCCGTGCTCGATGAAGGAGATCGCCTTCGACAAGCAACAACGGCATCGCATCAGGATGCCGTCGACAACAGTCTCGGCTTCGGCCTTGGCTTGGCCCTCACACAGCGCTTAACCCAACGACTCGGCTGGTATCACCAGCATGATCGACAAGCCAATGGGCACTGTGTACACCTAAACATTCCGGCCAATATCACCTAGTGGCCGGATAACCAGTACTTGCAGAAAGAATCTCTAACCAAAATCACCGGGCCAACCAGCACGCGATTACAACCAGTACGCGATTAATAGGTACTGGCCTCAGTTAACTGAGCCAGTGCCGATTCATCCAGCGTCAAGTGGGCGGCATCGACCAGTGCCTTGAACTGCTCACTTGAACGCGCACTGACAATGGGGGCACTCACGACCGGCTGAGCCATCAGCCATGCTAGAGCCACCGAGGCTGGCGTGACCTGATACGCTTGAGCCACTTGATCTAGTGCCTCCAGCACCCGCATGCCTCGATCAGTAAAGTAGTTCTCGACAAACTGCTCACGCGCTTGGCCCTGAGCATCCTCTCGGCGACGGTATTTCCCCGTTAGAAAGCCACTGGCTAAAGAGAAGTAAGGCGTGACCGCTAACCTTTCACGCTGACATAATTCAGCCAACTGAGTTTCGAAATCTTCTCGATCATAGAGGTTATAAAAAGGTTGTAGCACCTGGTAACGAGGCAGATGGGATTGTTCGGCCGCTTGTAACGCCTGTGTCAGCCCTTCAGGTGAATAGTTTGAGGCGCCGATATAACGGACCTTGCCCTGTTCAATCAGCTGATGATAAGCATCGAGTGTTTCCTCAATTGGCGTCTGCGTATCTTCGGTGTGAGATAAATACAGATCGATATAATCTGTTTGTAAACGACGCAATGAGTCTTCCACCGCCTGAATAATATAGGCCTTAGACAGCCCTTTTCGATGGGCTCCCATCTCGATACCGACCTTAGTGGTCAGCATGACCTGATCACGATTACGGCGGGTTTTGAAATACTCACCTAATACTGTTTCAGATTCACCGCCGCCGAGTCCATCAGCCCAGCGGGCATAAACATCAGCGGTATCAATCGCATTGAACCCTGCATCTAACCAAGCATCGAGCATGTCAAATGACTGCTGTTTATTCAGCGTCCACCCAAAAACATTGCCCCCAAAAATCAAGGGGGCCGTTTGTAAATCAGTTTGTCCTAAGTATTGCTTTTGCATCACGAATCCTTCCTTCGACGATTGATTGACTTCATTGAATATCACTGTCGTCAGCCAGGATCTTCAAGGTACCGACATGAAGATCCAGATATTAAGAGCTCGCCATACGTCTTGGCCGACGAGAAAGACGACGCGCCAGAGGCGGCCAGCGCAGTAGCATTAAACCGGCCGCAACGAGTGCATAAGCACTCCAGGTACTTAAATCGGCGCGCACCACCCATAAAAAATGCAGCATGACCAACATCAAAATGACATAGACACTTTTATGCAACGGCTTCCAGCGTCGCCCAAGACGTTGCATCGCCCAACGATTAGAGGTGATACCCAACACCACCAAACCGGTTAGGGCCAAAGCGCCCACAATGATATAAGGCCGCTCGACCAGTTCTTTACCGAGCTGCGACCACTCCAGACCCAAAATAAAGAGCACATAACAGAGCAAATGCATCAGGGCATAAGCCAACGACCACAACCCTAACTGACGACGAATCACACGAAAACCTTTCCATCCTGTCAGCCGAGTCAACGGTGTCAGGCTTAAGGTCAATAGCAAGCACCACAAGGCGCCATGCCCTAGGTTCAGCAATAAATAACGTCCAGGTTCAGGGCCTGCCTGCCCTTGCATCACCTGTCCAACCCACAAGGCCCACGGCACCAGCGCCAGCCCAAACACCAACCAGCGCCAGCCTAAAATAAAGCGGGGATTCAGGTAAAAGCGGATTTCTGACATTCAGCACCCTTTCTGATATTCAACGCAGGGCATTCAAGCGTCACTCATGATATGCGGCCCACCCCTCATCTTGGCTTCACGCAATCTAAACCAAGCCAAGCGCAGGACGATTAATAATGCTGGCGCAGATCCATCCCCTGATAGAGGCTGGCGACTTCATCTTCGTAACCATTGAACATCAGCGTATCAATACGGTTAGGGCTGAAAAGGCTGTTGGGTAAGCGGCGCTCCCGAGCTTGGCTCCAACGAGGATGATCCACCTGGGGATTCACGTTGGCATAAAAACCATATTCACTGGGCTGTAGTTTTTGCCAAGAATTCACGGGTTGCGTTTCCACCAACGAGATACGCACGATCGACTTAATACTTTTGAAGCCGTATTTCCAAGGGACGACCAAACGAATAGGGGCTCCATTCTGATTGGGCAAGACACGACCATACATGCCCACCGCCAAGAGGGTCAGGGGGTTCATGGCTTCATCCAAACGCAGCCCTTCGACATAAGGCCAGTCAATTAAGCCAAAGGCGGAATCTTGAGCACGCATTTGTTGCGGGTCATATAACGTCTCAAAGCGCACGTACTTGGCCTTACGAGTGGGATCGGCGCGGCGAATCACATCCGCTAATGGAATCCCCAACCAAGGAATCACCATCGACCACGCCTCAACACAACGCAATCGATAAATACGCTCCTCCAGCTGAGAAGGGCTGACTAAGTCTTCCAACGCAATACGGCCTCCGTGGTTGACTTCACCATCGACCACCACTTCCCACGGTTCAGGCTTTAGCGTGTGCGCGTAACGCGCAGGATCATCTTTACTGCCACCAAACTCGTAAAAATTGTTGTACTGGGTCGCCGCCGCAAAAGGCGCCACCTCATCTCGTTTAGGATCTTCCGGTACCACCGAGCGCCACTTAATCTCAGCGCGTTGAGCGTCAAACCACGCGGGAGGCACCCGCCCTTGTGGAACATCGGGATAAGGGTTCGCCGCTGAAGACACCGCCGCCGCATGGGACAGGCCGGGCAGCGCCAAACCAGCACCAACCCCGGCCACCCCTTGCATAAAACGTCGTCGATTCCAGTACACCGACTCTGGCGTAATCTCTGAGGGCTTCACTTCGCTACGTCGTCTTATTTTAATCAGCATCGGGCCGCTCCCAATAAAAAAGCGTTGATCCACTCATCAAGCATAACCCCTCATCAATTAGACCAGAGTCACTAGACCAGAGGCATTAGACTAGAATCAGTACAACCTCTTTTGAGTCATTCGGCCCACAATCGTTCGATAATAGACACTCACACGCCATCTTGAACTTTACTTTTAGCGCTCAGGTGACTGCCACAGTTGGGCTAACAACTCAAAACTGTGAGCCCGGGCCTCGGAATCATACACATCCGTCACGACCATCAACTCATCCGCCTGGGTACGATCAAGGAAGGCCTCCAGGCCCTCACGCACCGTTTCGGCACTGCCCACAACCGCAGCCCCAAGATGCTGGTTCACCATCGCCATTTCATGGGGGCTCGCTTCAACGCGTGTCACAGGCGGAAGTGAGCGAGTCCGTTGCCCTCGAATGAGGTTGAGAAACTTCTGCTGCGCAGTCGTCCCCAAATAGCGCGCTTGCTCATCCGTATCAGCCACAATCACCGGCATACCCACCATGGCATAAGGCTCATCTAACACTTCGGAGGGTTGGAACTGTTGGCGATAAAGATGTAGGGCCTCATCCAGATAACCTGGGGCAAATTGAGCAGCAAAGGCAAAAGGCAGACCTAACTGAGCGGCGAGCTGAGCACTATAGCCACTCGACCCCAGTAACCAGATGGGCACATGTGTCCCTTGCCCTGGAATCGCTTTAACCCGCTGCCCCGGCTGGGCATCATCCAGATAACGGCGAAGATCGGCCAACCTCTCAGGAAAATCCGTCACCCCAGCATCCATATGCCGCCCAATGGCGCGCATCGTGGCATGATCACTGCCCGGCGCACGGCCCAAGCCTAAATCGATCCGATGAGGATATAGCGTTTCTAAGGTGCCAAACTGCTCAGCAATCACTAACGGCGAGTGATTCGGCAGCATAATGCCGCCACTGCCAACACGAATGCGCTCAGTACTGCCCGCGATATGACCGATCAACACCGATGTGGCCGCACTGGCGATTCCATCAATATTATGGTGCTCAGCCAGCCAAAAACGATTAAACCCTAATTGATCCACCTGACGCGCCAGCTGTCGGCTCTGATCAAGCGCTTCAGCAATGCTACCTTGATCGCGAATCGGGACTAAATCCAGCACCGACAGCGGAATCTCTTGCAATTTAGACATTTTGCCTCCAAACCTGATGATTGAAGCCATACGCAACGCAAACGCACAGCGGTACCGTATGACTTCGTTGATTTGAAGAGAAGATTAGGGCGCTATCGTCATATCACAAGGAGATGCTATGCCAGGCTCTCAAACACAAGGGGCTCAAATGCATGAGACCCAAGCCCTCGCACCCCGAGCTTTATCTCGGGAGCGTTGGCAGCTCGCTTGGGATGGGTTGATTGTCATGTTGGTGGTGATCAACCTCGGCTTATTATTGTTTGATACGCTTTATCTCATTGAGCCTTTTCAACAGACACTCGCATCGCTCAGCCCTAGTTTTGATCACTTCTACGCGACAACAATCCACGCCCGCTTTTATACCATTGACCTTGTTTTTGTCAGTATCTTCGTACTGGATGTGTTGTTGGGCTGGGTCATGGCGATTGTTGAGAAACGCTACCATCGCTGGTTCTTCTATCCCTTTGTGCACTGGTATGACGTGCTGGGTTGCATTCCGTTAGGCGGGCTGCGCTGGCTCAGAGCACTGCGTATTATTTCGCTGCTCTATCGTTTACAGCGACTTTCACTGATTGATATGAGGCGCTGGTATCTGGTGCGCGGGCTCTACAAATATTACGGCGTATTGTTGGAAGAAGTTTCCGATCGCGTTGCCATTCGTTTACTCGGCAGCCTGCAGGAGGAAATCCGCCACAGTAACCATCTCTCAAGCCGTATTAGCAAAGAGATTCTGGCCCCACGAAAAACACAGCTAGTCGATGAAATCGTCCAACGCCTTCATCATGGTGTCAGTCAACTCCACGTTCAAAACCGAGATCTGTTGACGCGTTATATTAATGCCCTGGTTACCCGCACGCTTTACGAGAGTCCAGAGATTAAACGCCTGCACAAATTACCGATGGGCCAACAACTGACCCGAGGGCTTGATCAAACCCTCAGCCGACTGGCAGCTCAATCGGCGCATGAACTGCTCAGCAGCATGCGCTCACCAGAGTGCACACAGTTGATGAAACACGCTATTGAGGGTGGGCTGGATAGTTTATTGCATACTGATGAACGCAGTGATCGCGTGACCGAAGAGGTGATGGTGGAAATGCTGGCCTTACTCAAAGAGCAAGTCGCGACCCAGCGCTGGAAGCAGAGCCCTTCACCCCACCCAGACGATTAATACCTATGGCAACAGGCTGATACCAATGAAATGAACAGCCAATGAAGCCTCTTATCAAATTCGATCGAGTGAAGCGCAATTTGGTACAAGCATCTACCGATGCCACCCATTACAGTAAGCTTATTCAGTCGATATTAGAGACGGTTTCGACATCAGACTCGATAGAAAACGGCGAGCATCACATTGAATATGCCCGTCAGAGGCGATAGGTGTAACCATGCACTCAGGCAATCATTTTCAGTTCAGCCAGAACCAAGCGCTACCAGGCGTACGGGTACTGGAAGCCAGTATGGCTGACTTCTCATATGACAAGCATGCTCACGAAGAATTTGGTTTAGGTTTAACCCTGGCCGGGGAGCAACACTTTGCCAGCCAGGGCACCTTTTTCCGCAGTCGGCCGGGTCACATTATCCAGTTCAATCCAGATCAAGATCATGATGGCCACGCCGGTACACAGGCGCCTCTGTATTACCACATGCTGTATATCAACGAAGACTATTTGCAATCATTAGCTCAAGCATTAGGCGCCCCTTCCGGCCAGTCGGTTTATGCGCGCCAGACACTGATCCAGCATTCCCAAATGCATCGCAACCTCCGACAGTTGTGTCAAATGTTGCAACAGGGCATCGGGTCAGGCATGGCGCTGGAACAAAAGCTGATTGAGGTGGCGTCACTCTTTATCCGCCTGAACACTGACCAAGCCCCCATTCAAAGCGGTATCTCACAGACCAGTCGACACGATGCCATGATTGAACGCGCACGTGAGTTTATCCGCGATAACCTGCGCCAAAACCTGACACTTGAAGAGATCAGTGACCAAGTGCACCTCTCCAAGTTTCATTTTTTACGGCTATTTAAACAACATACCGGCATGACCCCGCACCAATACTTATTCAGCTGTCGGTTAGGCGCTGCCCGTCATGCGGTTGAACATGGCGAAGGGCTCACCGCGATTGCCCATAGCTTTGGGTTTGCCGATCTGAGTCACTTTAATCGACGCTTTAAAAAAGTCTATGGGATGACACCCGCTCAATATCAGAAGCACCTTTATCTCAATACAGGCTGAGATCACTTTCAACAGGCCCCCTGTGAACAGCCCCTGCTTCTAAACATCTGTTCGTAACATCTGACGCCATCGTTTCAGACCCCTGTCGCTCACCAGGAGAATCGCTTGATGCTACAACTCTTTGCTTATGCCTTTGGCATTATGTATACCCCAGGTCCGGTTAATTTGCTGGCATTGAATGCCGGTTTACAGGGGCAATCCCATCGAATTTGGGGATTTCATATCGGTGTTGGGTTAGGACTGTTCATTCCACTGACGGTATTGAGCCTAATGGGTACACAGCTGGTCACCCCTGAAAGATTACGCTGGCTCACCTTGCTGGGTTGCGGCTACATCATTTATCTGGCCTGGAAGATCGCCCGCGCCAATATCACCGTCCCCACTGCCGCCGCTCAACCCGTCACCCGGTTACGTTTTCGCGATGGTTTACTGATGCAATTGCTGAATCCCAAAGGCATGATCGCTTGCCTACCGATCACGACGCTATATATGCCCACCTTGCACCTCTCTGCCAACGGGGTCGTCATCACTTGCATTTTGCTGGCGACATTGGGGGCTGGTGCACCTGCGGCCAATACCTGGGCCGGCCACTGGGTGAGACAACGTCTTAATGCTCTCACCACGACATCATCCTCTGGCCCTACGCATACACGTTTAATGAAAGGATTTAATCTCGTCATGGCCGTGTTTCTGGCCTATGCCGCACTCGCGTTACTTTGGAACCAGTGGTCTCCTTTATGGATTTAACTTGACGGGCGTAGCGATAAGGGCCATCGCTGTAAAAATACATAGCCGGTACAAAGCTTGCATATCCATTCGCCCAAAGTGGGGCTTTAAGACACTGACCTGTCACGACTATTGTGTCATCTTAAGGAAGAGATGCCGTACTGATCGGTCATGACGTACAGACCCACACCAGTCACAGCGGATATTCAGAGGGAGGCCGGCAATGGAACGTATCATTGATATGGGCGGGCAGCGTTATCGCTACCGTAATTTGGGCGCCTTAATGGCACAGGCGACACCATTACGTTCAGGTGATGAATTAGCGGGGGTCGCGGCTCAAAACGCTGAAGCGCGTGCGATTGCCCAATGGGCGCTGGCAGATGTGCCCTTGGCTGATTTCTTAAATGAAGCCTTAATTCCATATGAGGATGACGAAGTCACCCGGTTGATTATGGATCGGCATGACCGCAATGCCTTCGCCCCTGTTGCCCATATGACAGTCGGCGACTTTCGCAACTGGTTATTATCTCATCAAGCCGACACGGCAACACTCCAAGCGCTCGCGCCAGGGCTAACCCCCGAAATGGTGGCTGCCGTCAGTAAAATCATGCGTTTGCAGGATCTGATACTGGTCGCCAGCAAATGCGAAGTGGTCACACGCTTTCGCAATACGATTGGTTTAAAAGGCCACTTATCGACGCGTTTACAACCCAATCATCCCACCGATAATCCAACCGGCATTGCCGCCAGCATTCTAGATGGCCTGATGTACGGTAACGGTGATGCGGTCATCGGCATCAACCCGGCGACGGATAACACCAGCGCAGTCACCACTTTGCTCAAAATGCTGGATGAAGTGATTCAGCATTATGAGATCCCAACCCAAAGCTGCATTCTGACCCATGTCACCACAGCGATTGAAGCCATTCAGCGTGGCGCCCCAACCGATCTAGTATTTCAGTCCATTGCGGGCACCCAAGCGGCCAATGAAGGCTTTGGGATTAATCTGGCCCTATTGAAGGAAGGTCACGATGCCGCCCAGTCACTGCAACGCGGCACAGTTGGCCAGAATGTGATGTATTTTGAAACCGGACAGGGCAGTGCATTATCAGCCAATGGTCATCATGGTATTGATCAGCAGACGCTGGAAGCACGCGCTTATGCCGTAGCCCGAGAATTCTCGCCGCTTCTGGTCAATACAGTGGTCGGCTTTATTGGCCCGGAATATCTCTTTGATGGTAAACAGATCATCCGCGCCGGGTTAGAAGACCATTTCTGCGGCAAGCTACTAGGCGTCCCTATGGGGTGCGATATCTGCTATACGAATCACGCTGAAGCCGATCAGGATGATATGGACATGCTGTTGACGTTACTGGGCACAGCAGGCTGTAACTTCATCATGGGCATTCCTGGCTCAGATGACATCATGCTGAACTATCAAACCACGTCATTTCATGATGCATTATACGTGCGCGACGTCCTCCAGCGATCTCCGGCGCCAGAGTTTCAACAGTGGTTAGAGGCGATGTCGATTATGGACCCACAGCAACGATTACTGGTCGGGCAACAACTCCCCGCCGCATTCCAACAAGCGCTTTCACCCTGAGCCGTTGGATCTGAACTGATTGCTCTGACCGCTTGCCTTCAGCCTTTATATTGCACTGATCAGTACACATGTTTTTGATGCCGCACCTTAATCAAGCGAGCCTGCACCATGACTAAGCACATCACAGCTCAACCTTCAGCAAAAGCCGACCATGCGAGCCCAGTGACGCCGAATCCCTGGAGCCGTTTAAAACATTATACCGATGCCCGTATTGGCCTAGGCCGGGCTGGGCATAGCTTACCGACTGAAGCTCACTTAACCTTTCAGTTGGATCATGCCCGTGCCCGAGATGCGGTTCATCAACCGCTCGATATTGAAGCGCTCTCGACACTCATCAATGAACGTCAACACCGCGCTATTCCCCTTCACAGTGCAGCCAGGGACCGTGCCGAATACCTCAAACGCCCTGACTTGGGCCGGCGTTTAAGTGATGAGGCCATTCAACATTTAGATCAATATCGAGACACGCATCGCGAAGATTGCGATATTGCCTTGATTATCGCCGATGGTCTCTCGGCTCGCGCTATTCATGACAACATCGCCCCCATGCTGGACACTTTACTCCCTCGTATTAGCGAACAGGGCTGGAAGCTAGGCCCCATCACCGTGGTCGAGCAAGGGCGCGTGGCGATTGGCGACCCCATAGGCGAAAAGCTTAAAGCCCGTATGAGCATCATCATGATTGGCGAACGCCCAGGGCTCAGCTCACCGGACAGCCTCGGTATTTACTTCACCTGGGCACCCCATAGCGGTCGTCGTGACAGCGAACGCAACTGTATTTCCAACATACGCCCGGCCGGGCAATCCTACGCAGCAGCGACAGACCTATTGATCTACTTAATGTTAGAAGCCGAACGACGCCAACTCTCAGGTGTTCAACTCAAAGATGACTCTATTGTCGACTCCCAACTCGGGGATGGACGTCAGGGCAACCTACTGCTGCCGCATTAAAACCATCAGGTTAATGAGTCAGACGACTAGAAAGCTAGAAAGAATAACGCCCGCGATAGCGGGCATTTAAATAATGATAGTGAGACAAACTTCATTGAACATGCCCCCTCAAACCTAGTGTCTCAGGCATTAGGCATGAACATCAACCACATAGCCTTCCGATGATTGATCAAAACCATCGCCTCGCTTCTTGATTTGATCAAACAAAGAATCGCTAGCCCCCCAAAGATGTTGGACTCCCTTGATAACTTCCGCATAGTGAAATGGGTTTTTATCAGAGTTTTCTATGTGTTCACGCAAACGAAAGACCTGTTGAAAAGAAGTCTTATCCATCGTGAAATTATCGAAAATATCGACACGAAAGTTATTGGCTGGATGGCGTTGAACCCCATCAAATGCCTCGATCAGACGATCCCGTATTTGGATCATCTTTTGATCGACACCTGCTTCGTGAACTAATGCACCTAACTGCTCACGTTCATCATCTGTGAGATCATCGCCATAGATCACCAGATCATTGTTCTCATCAATCGACACATCCCATTCTTTATCGCCAACAATCTGCCGAGCTTGTGCTTCGACACTTTCCATTGAATCTTGTAAACCTGCGGTCAAAGCTGGAAGCGCCAAACGAATATACCCCTGGCCTTCAAACCAGTCACCAAAAGGATCATTGGGATCAGGTTGTAAATCTTTTTCCGAGGAGAAATGCGGTTCAATAGAAGGGGCTTTTTCAACATCAGCGTTAGAAATGGGTAACTCGTCACTTTGATTGCGTTGCGGCATATTCGAGATGTCTTTGATCGAGCCACGTGACGGGGACACCATGCCCCCCCAGTTCAGTCCTTTAATATCCATAATCGTTATCTCTTTAAAAAAACCAAAGTTAGTTCATTTTAAGTATGAATCGGTCAGATCAAACTGTTCGGGCCAGTCAATGGAAAATACTCAGCCACATAAACCTCATTTTAATATATTAAAGAAAAATCATACCCAAGTATTGAACAAAAATGTGACACACTTTGACCATATCCCGTTCAGCTAAGCATTGAGATCGTTTCGATGATGCACCGGCCACTAAAGACTCGAACCCCCCACAGTAAGCCGGTATAATCGCTTTTCTTTTTTTATCGCCACTGGCGTTATCATTGCTCATGTTATCGTCACTGGCCGTGTAAACTTTAGGTCCTTATGACTCAGCCGTTACCCAATACGCATTGGGGAGAAGCCCCCTACCCTCGTTTTTCCGTGGCCCCGATGATGGAGTGGACTACGCGACACTACAGGTATTTTGCGCGCTTATTGTCCCGTCATGCTTTGCTGTATACCGAGATGGTCACCACAGGTGCGCTACTGCATGGCCAAGATCCTGAACGATTTCTGGCCCACCACGCGGATGAGCACCCACTGGCTTTACAGCTAGGCGGCAGTGTCCCGGAAGAACTGGCAATTTGTGCACGTATGGCAGAGGCTGCAGGCTATGACGAAGTCAACTTGAACGTCGGCTGCCCTAGCGATCGAGTACAAAACAATCTGATCGGGGCCTGTTTGATGGCCCACCCCGACAAAGTGGCTGCTTGCATCGCTGCCATGCAGGCCGAAGTGAAGATCCCAGTCACTATAAAATGCCGCATCGGTATTGATGATCAAGATAGCGAAGCGGATTTAACTCATTTTATTGAGACGGTGGCTGCAGCCGGTGGGCGTATATTTATTGTACACGCGAGAAAAGCCTGGCTTCAGGGGCTATCACCCAAAGAAAACCGTGATATTCCACCCTTAGACTATGATCGTGTTTATCGCTTAAAACAGGCACACCCCGAGCTCACAGTTGCCTTGAACGGTGGACTTAAGCAATTGCCCGATATGCAAGCTCAGCTGGATCATGTCGACGGCATCATGGTGGGCCGTGAAGCCTATCAAAACCCAGGTCTACTGCTCTCGATTGATCAAGCCTTCTTTAACGATGCGACCGAACGCCCCTCCCGCCATGAGGCAATTCGTCAATACCGCGCTTATGTTGCACAAGAACTCGCACAAGGCACACGCTTAAATGCCCTCTTAAAACCCCTATTAGGCGTATTCCAGGGGGTTCCTGGCGCTCGAGCTTTTCGTCGTCACTTAAGTGAAAACGCTCATCTCACGGGAGCGGGCCTGGAAGTATTGGATCATGCCCTCGCCAAAGTGCCCGAGTTTCATATTGAACGGTCGTAACAGATAGCGGAGAGATTGATAGCTTTAAATACGATATGAAGTCAAGCAGGAACAGATATAGACAGAAGGCTCATTGCAAGCTTGACTCAAATCTGGCTCTATATCCTGATCTTGTGATGTGCGATTCATTGAGAGGATGTTGCATTAATGTCGCACTTCAATTCATAACACGTTAATAGTTTTGAAGCGCCAATTTGTGTTGTGTGGCATTTTAATTTTTAGCGTATTTCTATCTAAAAACGTTTTATGTCGTGAAAAAGCTTTGATGTTCTACTTCTTCATGCTGTTGTCATTGAATATCGACAGACTGAACACTGAGATTAAAGTCGCCTGATAAAACCATTACGATTTTAACTAATACCTTGAGGTTATCCATGTCCAGCCGCCTGGAACAGCTACGTAAGATGACGGTTGTCGTTGCCGATAGCGGTGACTTTGAAGCCATCCGCGAGTTCCGCCCGACCGATGCCACCACTAATCCTTCGCTTTTATTACAGGCACTGGCGCTCCCCCATTGCCAAAAGATGCTGAATGAAGCCATTACCGCGGCCAATGGCCATTCTGAACACTTATATACGGCCTTTGCAGCACGCATGGCTTGTCAGTTACTCCAAACCGTACCGGGCTATGTCTCCATTGAAGTTGACGCGCGTGCTTCTTTTGATATCCGCGCCAGTATTTTATGTGCTCGCGATCTGATCGCACAGGTCGAACAACTGGGCGGAGATCGCCAACGTGTCCTGATCAAACTGGCGGCAACTTGGGAAGGCATTAAAGCCGCAGAAGTATTAGAACGTGAAGGCATTGCATGTAATCTCACGCTTTTATTTAGCTTTGTACAAGCGCAGGCCTGTGCTGATGCGAATGTGACTTTGATCTCACCTTTTGTCGGGCGCATCCTCGACTGGCATCAAGCACGCGAACCAGAGCGCACCTTCAATGGCGAAGATGACCCAGGCGTTCTTTCAGTCCAACAGATCTATCAGCATTACAAACGCCATGGTTACCGAACAATTGTCATGGGGGCGAGCTTTCGCAACAGCGACGAAATTGCGGCATTAGCAGGCTGTGATCGTCTGACCATTGCGCCTAAATTACTTGCCGAACTGGAACAAGATCAACGCCCGCTCCCACAAAAGCTTCATCCAACCACAGAACATCAAACCGCGCCATCCCCCATGAGTGAGGCATGCTTTCGTTTGGCCTTAAATGCTGATGCCATGGCGACAGAAAAGCTGGCCGAAGGTATTCGTCGTTTTATCGCTGATTTGGAACAATTAGAATCTCAGCTCGCAGAGCGCCAAGCCGCTTAAGCCCCAAGGCTGACACGCTCTCAACAAAAAACCGGCGGGAATATCCCTGCCGGTTTTTTTGTCTCATACCACCATTGAGTCATACCACCTGAGCGATCAGGCAATCATTTGTAACCACGGCAGGCCAATTAACAGCCAAGCCGCGAGATAGACCAACCCAAAGATAGCGCCCAAGCGCCACCAGAGCGGCCCTGGAATATAACCGCTGCCATAATAAACAGGGCTTGGACCAGTCCCATAAGGAGTGATAATCCCCATCAAGCCCAGCATCGGCAGTAAAAGCAGTACAAAAGTAGTCATATCGAGGCCAGGAACACCTGAAGCGGCCGCCAGCATCACCGGCAACAACGCAGTCACATGAGCAGTCACACTGGCAAATAGGTAGTGCAAGAAGAAGAAAATCAGAGCCAGCACAATCATAGCCACAGTCGGACCGAAGTGACTAATCCGTTCACCGACCAAATCACCAAACCAGCCAACGAAGCCGACTTTGCTCAAGCCACCCGCCAGAGCCACCAAAGTCGCAAACCAAACCAGTGTATTCCATGCCGATTTATTACTGAGGATGTCATCCCAAGTGACAATCTTGAAGATCAGCATGGCACTGATCACCAATAGCCCCACAAGCGCAGAGGAAATAAACGCACCCGCAAAAATCCACATCAGCAGTGCCATCAAAACAAGCACCAGCAGCAACCCTTCATTACGAGTTAAAGGACCTTGCTCAGCTAGTTCTTTAGTTGCCCATTCACTGACAGCAGAACCTGATTTCACCTCTGGCGGGCACAACCAATAACTCATCAACGGCACCACCAGCAACAGCAAAATACAAACAGGCGCTGCCGCCACGAACCACTGCCCCCAAGTCACTTTTAAACCGACAGCACTTTCAGTTAAAGCGATCGCCAACAGGTTCGGGGCTAACGCAGTCAAAAACAATGAGCTGGTCACACAAGTGGAAGCAATCGCTGTCCACATGAGGAAAGTCCCCATTCGTTTGCGGCTCTCATCACCCGGATTTGAATCATACAAAGGTGT
>NZ_MDTQ01000001.1:1193834-1273623 GCF_001709345.1 Terasakiispira papahanaumokuakeensis | reverse complement strand
AAGATCAGTGGCAAGTTACGCAATACGGGGAAGATAGTTCCCCCACTACGAGCTGTATTGGAAGGAGTAAAAGGGGCCAGTACACCATCGGCAATCATCACCGCATAGCCGAGGGTGAGACTCCGTTTGCCCATAGATTTCACTAACCACAATGCAATACGGCGCCCGAGTCCAGTTTTCTCGTAGCCCAATGCAAACATGAAGGCACCAAAGATCAACCAAACAGTCCCATTGGTAAAGCCTGAAACGGCCCATGAAAAGGCTGCTTTAGCGGGCTTAAATCCCTCTTGAGCGAGCTGCTCCGGCGAAAAAAGCACCCAAGGTGCGAGTAATGCAGCGACAACCACACCCAGCAGCCCCATGACAGCCCCTGGGAGAGGTTCGAAGATCAGGCCGACAACACAGCCCAGAAAAATAGCAAAGTAAAACCACGCATGCGGCGCCAGCCCCGCAGGAGCCGGTATCAGCGCTACTAATAACGCCACCCAGAGCGGTGCCAAGGCTTTAATTCGGCTCATCATCATAATCATCGTCCTTTTAAATGCATCGCTACTCGTTGAGAAACCGACCTAAAAAATAACATCACGCTCATATTGTATGTTTGAATGAGTTCATAATACACCCCTAAAAGGAGTCAGAAACAAACATTTCAACAATATATAACCCACTGAATTAAAAAAGTTTTTAAAGTAAAAAAACAGGAAAAAGACATCAATAAATTTGACTCAAATCAAACCGGAAACACGAATTCTATATTCATTTAACAGGTAATACGAAATAATTAAAATCAAATTAAAAGGCCATAGCAGCTTATCCAAAAACATTACAAAAAAGCTCGCTTGTATAAGATCAAATCAAGCATGAAAATTTAAAGGACAGTGCCATGAATCGAGACGAGTTTGATATCGTGATTGTCGGAGGTGGGGGCGCAGGCTTAAGAACAGCGATTGCAGCAGCTGAAAAAGCCAAGGCAGAAGGACGCCAGCAACGCATCGCCTTGATCTCTAAAATTTACCCTATGCGCTCACATACTGTTGCGGCAGAAGGCGGTGCTGCTGCAGTTACTGATGAGGGCGATAGCTACCAGGCCCACTTTGATGACACCGTATCCGGTGGCGATTGGCTCTGTGATCAGGGCGTCGTCGATTACTTCGTCCATAACACCTACCGTGAACTGGCCCAGCTTGAACGCTGGGGATGCCCCTGGAGTCGTCGTCCGGATGGCAGTATTCAGGTGCGTCGATTCGGTGGGATGAAAACAGCCAGAACCTGGTTTGCCGCTGATAAAAGCGGTTTCCATATGCTTCATACGCTGTTCCAAACTTCAATGCAGTATCCCGAAATCGAACGTTTGGATGAGTATTACGTCACCGATCTGGCCGTTGAGAATCAACAAGTTCATGGCCTGATCGCGCTATGTGTGGCCACCGGTGAAATGCATGTTATTGGTGCCAAAGCGGTCATTTTGGCTACTGGCGGCGCGGGGCGACTTTTCCGTTTTAATACCAATGCGGGCACCGTAACAGGCGATGGTATGGCGATGGCCTACCGACATGGTGTCGCACTGCGTGATATGGAGTTTGTCCAATACCACCCCACTGGTCTCCCAGGTTCAGGCGTACTGATTACTGAAGCCTCCCGAGGAGAAGGCGGCATCTTGCTGAATAAAGATGGCTATCGCTACCTGCAAGATTATGGCTTGGGGCCAGAAACCCCATTAGGTGAACCGAAGAACAAATATATGGAGCTGGGCCCTCGAGACAAGCTGTCACAAGCCTTCTGGCAAGAGCAGCAGGCGGGAAGAACCGGCAAACTAGGAGACAGTGACGTCGTTTACCTGGATCTTCGGCATTTAGGGAAGGACTATATTCTCGAACGCTTACCGTTTATCTGTGAATTAGCCAAAGCTTTTGTCAATGTAGACCCGATCAAAGAGCCGATCCCAATCCGCCCCGCGGTGCATTACACCATGGGCGGCATTGAAACCAATGGTCAGTGTGAGACCTCAATTCAGGGTCTCTATGCGGCGGGCGAGTGTGCTTCTGTCGGTCTTCATGGTGCTAATCGATTGGGCTCTAACTCCCTTTCCGAACTGTTGGTCTTTGGCCGCTTAGCGGGTGAAAGCGCTTCAGATCTAGCCTCAGAACGCTCAGCACCGAGCAAAGCAGTACTCGAACAACAAGCCCAGCAGCAACTTGATCTCATCCATCAACTGAAACAAGGTGATGGCAGTGAAAACTGGGTCGCTTTACGAAAAGAAATGGTCAAAGCGATGGAATCCGGCTGCGGTATCTATCGTGAAGAGGCCGGCATGCAAGCGGCGTTAAACACTATCCGAGCTCTGCGTCAGCGCTATAAAAACGTTAAGTTGGAAGACTCCAGCGAAAGCTATAACACTGACTTATTGCAGTGCCTGGAAGTGGGTTGCAGTTTAGATATTGCCGAAGCCTCTTGCCTCGCAGCCTTAGAGCGCCGTGAATCTCGTGGCGCACATCAGCGCTTGGATGAGGGCTTGCAAAAACGTGATGATGTGAACTTCCTGAAACATAGCCAAGTGTTCTATCAAGGCGATGCCAATGCCACTATCACTTGGCAAGATGTTGATGTCCGCTTCTCGGCTCCTGCCGAACGGGTCTATGGGGATGCTGCAAAAGGAGCCCACTCATGAGCCAGACTAAATCCATTCGTGTACAACGTTATCTGCCCGAACAAGAGCCAGAGCCGTTTTGGCAAAACTACGAAGTCCCTTTCGATGAAAGTACTTCAATTCTTGATGCACTGAACTACATCAAGGATGAATTGGATAATACGCTCAGCTATCGCTGGTCTTGTCGTATGGCGATCTGCGGCTCTTGCGGGGTTATGGTGAACGGCATTCCCAAGCTCGGCTGTAAGACCTTCTTGCGTGAATATGGAACACGTGTCGATATCAGCGCACTGGCACACTTCCCAGTCGAGCGTGATCTTGTGGTGGACATGGACATCTTCATGGAGCACCTAGAAGCCGTTAAGCCTTATATCATCGATAAGAGCAAAGGGCGACCGACTGGAGAATCCGATACTTATCGACAAACCCCGGCACAAATGGCCCGCTACCATCAGTTCTCCAACTGTATTAACTGCGGGCTGTGTTATGCCGCTTGCCCCCAGTTTGGTTTAAACAACCAATTCTTAGGCCCAGCCGCCATCACATTAGCCCAGCGCTACAACTTGGATAATCGAGATAAAGGGAAACGCGAACGCATGGCGGCACTCAGCGAACATGACGGTGTTTGGAGCTGCACCTTTGTCGGCTTCTGCTCAACCGTTTGTCCGAAGCATGTTGACCCGGCAGCAGCTGTCAACCAAGGCAAAATCGAAGCCGCTAAATACACCTTGATCAACCTATTGAATGGATAAGGGGGATAAGATGCAAAAGCCTGCAAGTTATCGTCCGTCAATGTCTCGCCGCTGGTGGCTACAACATCAGCACTTTGTGCTTTATATGCTTCGCGAAGCCACTGTCGTCCCCTTAGTGTTCTTTGCCGGCTGTATGATCGCCGGGCTATGGGCCCTCAATAGTGGTGCAGAAGCCTGGGTCAGTTGGCAAGCCTTTATGGCTAACCCACTCGTGATCCTTATTAACCTGTTAACCCTAGCCGCCAGTTTATTTCATGCAGCGACCTTCTTCCCTCTGATGCCGAGAGTCATGCCGATTCGTATTGGTGCTAAGACACTGCCGGTCAATGCGATTGTCGGCGGCATGTGGGCAGTCGTCGCCATCATTGCCATTGCACTGGTCGCTTACTTTATCTGGAGGGCTTAATGATGAAACATCACATTGCCAAGGATGAGCCCTTATGGTGGGCGCTCTTCAGTGCCGGAGGTATCTGCTTTGCGATGCTGGTCCCTGCAGCCATCCTGGTCTTCGGCTTACTGATGCCTATGGGGATCATTCCGGCCAGCGCTTTTGATTACGAGAGCCTGCGTGGTTTGGGTCTAGGCTGGCCCGGATTGATCTTTGCTGGCGGAGTGATTGCACTGCCCGCTTTTCACGCACTTCATCGGATTCGGCACAGCTGCGCTGATCTGATGCTAGGGAAAGAAAGCGTTAACAAAGTATGGGCCTATGGGTTAGCAAGCCTGATGAGCCTGATGGCCGTAGGCGTGGTATTGGTTAATCTTTTTTAATCAATCAAACCCTAAAGTAACTCAAAGCGCCTGTTGAAAAACAGGCGCTTTTTAATGTCTGAGTGTCTTCCCTAAGGCACGATAAGTGTTGCTCGATATAATGAGCCAAGGAAAAAGAATAGAACTTAATGATGGGGTTCGGGAGTGGAACACGCCTCAAGTGCCTGCACCACACTATGGAAAGCTTCGCGATTATGCTCGTTCATATCCATCAACACACGGTGCGCATTTAATACTTGATGACGAATATGATCTTCACTACCGGAAAGTTGAGGAATTTCTTCTAATTGCTCAAAACCTTTTATGGGACGTGACACAATCACAAAATACTGCTCAAACCCCATAGAGTGAAGTAGCTGTGTAATATCTGAATTTGAAGACACAATAGTCGGGGTTGAGACCCCTTCTTGACGTGCTTTCATCGCAACACGCGCCAACAATCCCAACGTTGTACTGTCGAGATTAATCGCCTCTGTCAAATCAATCACAATTGACTGAAGCTTGGAGGAAAAAATTTCTTCGAACAACTTATCCAGTGTACAACACAGGGTTAGCCGGACATCACCTACCAGCTTCAGCACATAAGTCTGTTCTGCAGCTGCCGCCAACAGTTTGCCTGTTTGCATATCAACACCCATTGAGCATCATCAACGTCACGTCATCGGGCCATTTCCGTGCCGCAGACTGCAACCGATCGGCTAATTGGTCTATCCGACCTTCACAGCGAGCCACCCAATCCAACCAGGTCGCCTGACGGACATCCAGTCCATCGCCAGGTATCATTTCCAGTACACCATCACTGGCTAAGCACAATTGTGCGTGTTCTGGAAACGCGCAAGTGTAATCTTCATGGTGGGCCTCTGGGAAGAGCCCAACTGGCATTCCTGCACCAATGAGCGATTTCGCTTGGCCATTGACGACCATAATGGGTGCAGGTAAGTGTGCCCCGACACTATACGTTAAGGTTCGTGTCAGTGGATTTAGCCGGCAAAGCACTATCGTTAGGTGTTTATCGAGCCCAGCCGTAATCAATTCCTGATTAACACGCCCTAACATGCATGCAGGAGTAATCTCTTTATCCAGACTATAGCGATTGAGCAGATGTTTTAGCAAGATAGTGACAAAGGCCGATGAGGCTCCGTGGCCAGCAACATCTGCCAGATAAAACCACACCACATCAGGATAAGGGGACCAGTAGTCGACAAAATCACCCGATAAATACAGCATCGGTTGGGACCAATAATCAAAACAAAGATCATTGAGTGTCCACGGATGAACTGGCATCAGTTGGCGTTGTACGAGTCGACCGGCTTCTTGATCTTGTTGCAAAGTTTTAAGGGAAGCCTGCAACTCGACGTTAGTCTGCTCAAGTTTATGTTGATAAGAAGCCCGTTCACGCTCTAAGCGAGCATGCTCAATGGTGCGACGAACCAAACTGGCGAGGAGATCAAGGCTGCCTTCTGGGTCCTGTAAATAATCACTGACCCCAGCAGATAACGCGATCAAGGCCTGCTCCTGATCGCGCTTTTCGGTCAACACAATCACCGGCGCGTGATTCACTAGTTGCTGCCAGTGATCAGGGCAATTAAGACTTCGTGTATGACACAGAATCAGCTCAGTCTGGGGTAGAGGGTCTGGTACTTCTGCGCTACACAAGAGACGATATCCCTCTCGTGCCAAACGTTCAGCAATAGCGGCACGCCCCGGGTGGACATCATCCAGCAACAGAATCACTGATGCTGCCGATTGATCACTCATGGCAACCACTCATGGCACCCCATTGACGGTACCCAACAAGACCCAGCATCTAGACCATCCATCAGCGTTATCAAAGCGCTTGTTCGAACAGACTGACATCACTCGCGCATCAAACCACTGTCATCGCGATTATGATCCGACCAGCTATTGCAGTGCACAATAGCATCATCATACCGCCTTGCCCATCCTTTCAATATTCATCCAAGCGTTATTCATCTGTGCAAAGCCGATATAAGGGGTTATAGAGTCAGCACTTTAATCGTAAGCCTATGATTCGTGAGCTCATGATTCATGAGCCGTTATTTTTGAGCCCAAGATATATTAATCCGCGAAATCATCTTCATCGTAGTCAAAATCTGAACCATCGTCTGCAAAAGGGTCATGCTCGATACGTCCATCCTGGATCAAGAAATCACGCCGCTGCAAGTAAGTATCGCGAATAAACGTATAGCGATCTCCCTGGATCAGTTGCTCGCTGTCCAGAAGACCTTCCCGCGTCTGTATCAAGTTAAGGCCAAATAGCTTCCAACGAATGTCCTCATCCATATCAACCTGGTACACCGGGTTGATATACATCTCAGGGACTAAGCTAGCGGTATCCGTGAGAGTCCGTCCCCCTATAAAGGGCCAAACGACGTAAGGTCCTTGGGGCACTCCCCACACAGCTAAAGTTTGTCCAAAATCCTCTTCGCTGCGCGGCATCCCTAAAGGAGTGGCGACATCAAACAACCCTACCAGGCCTACTGTTGAGTTCACCAAAAAACGCCCCGTATCCTTGAGCGCATCGAGAGGTTTTCCCTGTAAAAGGTTGTTCATTAAATTCGAAACTTCGCCAAGGTTGGCAAAAAAATTCGTTACACCAGTGCGCACAGGCTGTGGCGTAATATAACGATATCCCTGAGCGACCGGCTTGGTAATATAACTATCCAGCGTATCGTTAAACGTAAAAACACTACGATTCCAGCCTTCCCATGGGTCTTGAGGATTTGGCTCATAGGGCTCGTTCGGTGCGACCGCCTGGGGATCACTTTGCTCCCCCTCTTCCATTGGCGATTGCGGCTGTATCGACTGCCCCGAACAGGCCGTTAACATGGTCACCATGATAACTGCACCAAAGTATCGGAGCCGTAATCCTCGGCCTTGTGCTATAGAATCTGACACAGTTGGTTATCCCTGTTTACGTAATACAACACTACCCACAGAATAGCCTGCACCAAAAGAGCAAATATGGCCTAATGCGCCAGGGCCAAGATCCTGCTGGTGCAGATGGAAAGCAATGATGGAACCCGCAGAACTGGTATTGGCGTAACGATCCAATATGACGGGGGCCTCAACCTCTGTCGCAGGGCGCCCTAATACACGTTTAGCGATCAATTGATTCATATTCAGGTTGGCCTGATGCAACCATAGGCGCGACAACTGGGCAGGCTCAATCTCTAGCGCGGCCAAATGATGGCGCATAATATCTGCCACCATAGGGCAGACTTCTTTAAACACTTTGCGGCCTTCTTGAACAAACAACTTATCCAGTGCGCCTAAACCAGACTCATCACATCGATTCAAAAAACCAGCATTATTGCGAATATTGTTAGAAAACTGGGTTTTAAGCTTTGTGCCCAGAATTTCAAAACCCGCTTGGTTATGGGCTTGATCTGAGGCCTCAATGATCATCGCAGTGCATGCATCACCAAAAATAAAGTGGCTATCACGATCACAAAAATTCAGATGGCCAGTACAAATTTCGGGGTTCACCATCAGCACCCGCTTTGCCTGCCCCGATTGGATAGCATTCGCCGCAGCTTGAAGGCCAAAAGTCGCACTGGAACACGCCACGTTCATATCATAGGCAAAACCACCGGCCCCTAATGCAGCCTGTACCTCAATCGCAACAGCCGGGTATGCACGCTGGGGGTTAGAACAAGCCACAATCACCATATCTAAAGTAGCGGGGTCAACTTGTGCCTGTTGCAAGGCATCACGCGCAGCAGACACGGACATTTCAGCCTGTTGAGACAAGGCCTCATTGCTTCGTTCTGGCAGATAAGGCTTCATTCGCTGAGGATCGAGAATACCGTCTCGATCCAACACATAGCGTTGTTTAATGCCCGATGCTTTCTCAATAAATTCAGCATTCGAAAAAGGCTTAGCCTCAAGTTGGCCTGCCTCAATCTCAGCGGCATGCTCTGAATTATAATACTCGGCCCAGAGGTTATAAGCTTGGACCAACGCCTCATTGCTAATGGCATGAGGTGGCGTAAACAAACCCGTTCCAGTAATGACTGCTGACGTCATGAGCTTACCTGTTAATTGTCTCTATTATTCATTATGAAGGCACTGACGGTACCCAACGAAGCGACTGAAACTGCGATTATGCTTGGGCCTGAAGGCCATATGCATCGTTCACCACATCCCCCATCCAGCTCAACAGCAAAGGGTAGTAATCCTGCTCAGCATCTTCGTGTAGACACAGCTCTTGACGCTTATAGGTTCGCTGATTCCCCACATGTCGACCTAATTTCACAAGGCGACCATTATGATCCCCAAGTGCAAACATCAATGCCCTGGCATCAGCCACGCTATTGCGCCAATGCCGGTGGTAGGTTGCAAAATACAGCATGGGGGGCCACTGCTGTGCAGACACTAGCGCATCGAGAGCTTCCCCTTCGGGGCCTTCCCACTTTTCATATAGCCAACGTAAAACATCCAAATAAAATACCGTCGACTCGTTACTGTGACCCAGCTTAAACCGTTGTGCCGGCACAAACCCCAATATGGACGCCAATGGCTTCAGCCAATAACGGTGACTCCAGTGTAACGGCTGGGGCCCCATTTCACAGTTTTGTCTTAAACCTGATACCGGACTGAAATGAATCATGCCGACAATCTCGTTAAGACGTTCAGGTTCACGTGCCAATAAAGACACCATCAACAAACTGCCCAGCCCTTGACCTAACCAAAATTGAGGGCGCTGGTGAGCCCGTTTGGCCATGGCGTCGACGAGCCGTGGCAAATCTTCTGAGAGGACTTTATTAAGTGTCAATGGGTGCTGTTTATGGGCACGGCCCATCTGCCCCCGACCTCTTAACTCTCCCATATAAACATCATAACCCGCACGCGCCAGCACATAAGCCAACCCTGAACGCATTTGTGCATTATGAAAGCACTGTGCATCCTCCATCAGCCCATGCAGCATAAAAACAGCAGGCCCTTGAACATGAGTGGGATACAAGCGCACCAATGTCGCAAATTGATCTCCACCCAATGGGATCTGAATATGCTCTTCAATAATTGACACGCCCGACTGGGCTCTTTGTGTCATGTTCGACTCCACTAGTGAAGCGCTCAACTTACCTGATATTGACGATGTGGCAAGCACAACTCGCCCTCTTTCATCTGACGAGTACCCTGTCGCAAGTACCGCTTCTTAAGTAACTCTTGCGTTTTTTAAGCACCTCTGCGTAGGTGCTATTTGATAAGCACCACTGGCAAAGTACAAGACGCAACGATACCCACATCGATGATCACATCATCACGTATTCATCATATCCCACTGCTGAGACCTGTCATCATCATTGGGCACCAATGAGCGTTTTCCAACTTTGCTCAAGCCGCTTTTCAGACACGGTTTCCAGCGTGCCAAGTTGCTGGGCATAAAGCGAAACACGATACTCTTCAATCAACCAGCGAAACCGTTCAAACTCAGCGTCTTGACGTCCTTGCCGCGCTAATTGTTCATATCGTCCTAACCAACGTTGATACCACTGTTCTAATAACTCCGCAAAACGTTGATCACGCAGGCGATCTCGCGGCGCTTTCTCCAAACGAATATCCACGGCTTGAAGATAGCGGGGATACTCATTCAGCCAAGCACCAGCATGCCAAATGAAGCCAGGATAAATTAAACGCTCGAGCTGACGCTGCACATCCTGATACGTCAGGGCAAGCGCCAGATCAATTTTGCCTTTTAAACGTGCAACCAGAGCCACACGTGTCCGTAAAATGGTGTCGACCTGTTCCGCCAAGAACTCCGCAGCAGGCTGCCATTCACTGCGCCCACGCTCAAGCATGGCATTAAAGGCAGCCTGATCCCGAGGCAATTCATCATTGTGCTCAGGTAACATCACCTGGGCGGCACTGGTATCCAATAAATCTTGAGTCAATGTGCCTGCAGGGCCGATTTTAGTGAACATCACTTCTAAAGATTTAAGCCCTGGCAAACGCTCACGCAAGTGTCGATCTTGTGTTTTCAAAGTCAAGCGCGCCAAACGAATGAGTCCATGGCGATGCTCAACGGCAGCCTTCTCGGCACGGTCAAACAACCTGATGGCGACGCTACTTCCTTCATCTACCAAAGCAGGATACGCCTGAATACGCATCCCTGCCTGACGCTTTTCAATGACCGTAGGCAAGGCTTCAAAATCCCATTCTGTCAGGCCTGCCTGTTCAAGCCCATCGCGATCCAAGGAGCGCGCCGCTTGGGCTGCCGCTTGCGCAAACTGCTCACGCAAGTGGGCCAGATCTCGCCCCTGCCCGAGCAGGCGTCCCTTTTCATCCAATACCCGAATATTCGTCTGTAAGTGTTCAGGCAAAGCCTCAAGGCGCCAATCTTCCGGCGCAATGCGCACCCCTGTTTTCCGCCTGAGAAACTCCGCCAGAGCCTGGGTTAATGATGTTTCATCGTCAGGCTGTAAATGATTCAAAGCTTGATCCACATGATCAGGGATAGGCACAAAGTGCTTACGGGTCGCCTTCGGCAAAGCCTTCAGCAAAGCAATGCATTTATCCCTCAGTAAGCCGGGCACCATCCAGTCCAAGCGCGCCTCAGGCAACTGCCCCAACATGGCAGCAGGCACATCCACGCTGACACCATCATCCTGTGCCCCCGGCGCAAACTGATAACGCAGCTTGTATAGTGCCCCTTCCATCGCCAGATTATCTGGAAAGTCAAACTCAGTCACCTCATGGGCCTCACGCGCCATTAAGGCTTCGCGAGTCAGGAATAAGCACTGAGGCGCCTGACGCTCAACTTGCTTGCGCCATTTTTCAAAACTCGCACCATTGATCACCGTTTCAGGAATGCGCGCATCATAAAAATCATAGAGCGCATCTTCATCCACCACGATATCGCGCCGACGCGCTTTATCTTCCAAACCACGGACATCATCTAACATGGCTCGGTTATGGCGCATAAAGGGCGCACGGGAGCGATACTCGCCCATCACAAGGCCTTCACGAATAAAAATTTCACGCGAGACCACCGGGTCAATCGGCCCATAATGCACCCGTCGCGAAGGTACCACAGGCAAACCAAACAACATGACCTTTTCATGAGCGATCACTTGGGCACGTTTTTGCGACCAGTGAGGCTCACTATACTGACGTTTCACTAGATGCTCGGCCAACGGCTCAACCCAGGTCGGATCAATTCGAGCGACATGGCGGGCAAATAGCTGACTAGTTTCCACCAACTCCGCAGCCATCACCCACTTAGGCCCTTTCCGCGATAATGCTGACCCGGGATGAATCAAGAACTTCCGATTACGCGTCCCCATATAATCGCGCTGTTCATAATGCATCCCCACATTAGACAAAAGCCCTGCTAACAGCGCCTTATGGACGGAGTCATAGTCAGCAGGCGCCGCATTAGGTGTCAGTTTTAGATCACGACAAAGGAGCTTGAGCTGACGATGAGTATCTCGCCATTCACGCATTCTCAAGTAAGATAAAAATAGTTTAGGACATTGCTTACGCAGCTGATTTTCAGAGGTATCCTGGCGCATGGTTTCATAATCGCGCCATAAATTAACCAAAGCAGCAAAGTCCGACTCTTTGTCTTTCCAACGCGCATGCGCCTGATCCGCCTGCTGCTGTTTCTCGGGTGGACGTAACCGGGGATCTTGAATATTTAAGGCACTGGCAATAATGAGGACTTCATCCAACGCGCCCTCTTGGCCTGCCTGCAATAACATTCGACCCAAACGTGGATCTATCGGCAGTCGCGATAACTGGCGCCCCACATCAGTCAATCGGTTACGTTGGTCAACGGCCCCCAACTCATGCAACAACCTGAAACCATCGCGGACAAATCGACTGTCCGGTGGATCGACAAACGGAAACGCCTCGATTTCACCAAGCTTCAGGCTCAGCATCTGCAAAATGACTGCAGCTAGGTTCGTACGTCGAATCTCAGGATCGGTAAAAGCAGGCCGAGAGGTAAAGTCGTCTTCATCATAAAGGCGAATACAGACCCCTGGCGCAATACGGCCACAACGTCCCGCCCGCTGATTAGCGCTAGCCTGGGAGACCGGCTCAACGGGTAAACGTTGGACTTTAGCGCGGTAGCTATAGCGACTGATACGTGCGACACCCGGGTCAATGACATAGCGAATGCCCGGCACAGTCAGGGACGTTTCAGCCACATTCGTTGCGAGCACCACTCGGCGTCCCTTGTGCGGCTGAAATACCCGATTCTGCTCAGCATTCGACAAGCGGGCATACAAAGGCAACACTTCAGTATCACGTAACTGCCCTTGCGTTTGATGACGGCGTAGCAGGTGAGCCGTTTCCCGAATCTCACGCTCCCCGGGCAAGAAAACCAAGACATCCCGAGGACCATGCTGCCATCCTTTCTCCCGTTCAAGCGTGACAATCTCACCTAAGGCTTCAACAATCCCTTCTTGTAGCGTTAGGTCATCTCGCTCTTCACCGTCATCAGCCTGCTCATCATCCGTTTTGTTGAAGCCGCCTGCCAAAGGCCGGTATAAGGTTTCCACCGGGAAGGTACGCCCAGACACTTCAATCACCGGACAGTCATCGAAGTGGCGAGAGAAACGCTCTACATCAATGGTCGCCGACGTAATAATGACCTTGAGATCAGGCCGCTTGGGCAGCAACCGTTTGAGATACCCCAATAGGAAATCAATATTAAGACTACGCTCATGGGCTTCATCAATAATGATGGCTTCATAGCGATTCAAAAAACGGTCTTGACGGGTCTCTGCAAGCAAGATCCCATCAGTCATCAGCTTAATCAGCGTTGTATCAGCCACTTGCTCAGTAAAGCGCACTTGATAGCCGACTTGCTGTCCCAGGCTTACGCCCAGCTCATCACATAAGCGATTGGCCACACTTCGTGCGGCTAATCGGCGTGGCTGAGTGTGGCCGATCATGCCATGACGACCCAATCCCAGCTCAAGGCAGAGTTTGGGTAACTGGGTGGTCTTACCAGACCCGGTTTCACCGGCAATCACCACCACCTGATGATCACGCAGCGCTTGAAGAATATCGCCTCGCTGATCGGAGACGGGTAAGTCAGGATATTCAAACGACGGCCAGACCGACGCTCGTGCCTGAACTTGGGCCTGAGAGCGATGAGATAAATCTTGGAGTTTTTGCTTCAGTGTTTCCTGGGCATTGGGATCGCGACTTTGTTTAAGCTGGCGCTGCCATTGTTGCCAGCGGTGGCGATCCCGGCACATTAACTTGGATATCTCAGGAACAGTAGAAGACGTAGCAGATGTGGGCATGACACCTCATTGACCCTGAATCAACAACAGCGCCATATACCCTAGACACCCACGCTAAAACAGACAGGCATCACAGGGTATATCGCGGCCGAAAAGGCATCATTATAAACGACCCGAAGGCAAGACGATATGCACCTGAAAATCAGGCGTTTTCTGTCGCCTCATCCCGTAATTGACGGCGCAACACCTTACCCACATTACTCTTGGGCAATTCATCTCGAAACTCGACCAAGCGAGGCACCTTGTAGGCCGTCAAGCGCTCTTTACAAAAGCGCCGGACTTCATCAACCGTCAGATCCGGATTTCGACTGACAATAAAGACTTTCACTGCCTCGCCACTTCGCTCATCCGCAACCCCGACGGCCGCCACTTCATAGACATCCGGATGCGTCACAATCACATCTTCGATTTCATTCGGGTATACATTAAAACCAGACACATTAATCATGTCCTTCTTGCGATCTACAATCCGAATGTAGCCATCGTCCTGAATCACGGCGATATCGCCAGTGCGCAACCAGCCTTCAGCATTAATCATGGCTGAAGTATCATCTGGGCGATTCCAGTAACCTTTCATCACTTGGGGGCCTCGCACACACAGCTCTCCTGGCTCCCCTTGCGGCACCGGTGCTCCATTCTCATCCACCACTTGCACCTCAGTGGAAGGTACCGGCTGCCCAATGGTTCCGAGTTGAGCCGCCCCTGGCGGATTAAACGTCACAATCGGCGACGTTTCTGTCATACCGTAACCTTCCGCCACAGCACACCCTGTCGTTTCTTCCCACAGCTGGGCAGCTTGCTGAGTCAGCGCCATGCCGCCCGAAATCGTCAATTTCAGATCACTGAAATCCAACTGTTTAAACGCTTCGTTATGGCATAAAGCAACAAACAGCGTATTCAGGCCGACAAACCCGGTAAAACGATACTTTTTCAGCTCTTTTACAAAGGCAGGAATATCCCGGGGATTGGTGATTAATAAAGAGTGATTCCCCGTTTCCATTAAAAACATGCAGTTCACTGTAAAAGTGTAGACATGATACATCGGCAAGGGGGCAACCACAGTTTCACAGCCTTCGCCCAGAACGCTCTGAATCACTTCTCGTGCCTGAAGCATATTCGCCACTAAATTCGCATGCGTCAGCATCGCACCCTTGGCAACACCGGTGGTTCCGCCGGTATATTGCAACACAGCGACATCATCAGGTTTCGGTTGCGGTGCAGTCCACTCAGACAGCCCACCTTGGCTCAAGGCCTGACGAAAGCTAATCGCCTGCGGCAGCTGATAAGCAGGCACCAGTTTTTTAACATAGCGCACGATTTTATTGATCAAAAATCGCTTAATCGGTGGGTGAAGATCACCCAGTTCAGTCACAAATACATATTTCAACGAGGTATGAGGCAACACATGCTCAACTTGCTGCGCCATATTCGCCAAGACAACAATGGCGCGAGCGCCAGAGTCATTAAATTGATGCTCCATTTCACGTTCGGAATAAAGCGGATTGGTATTGACCACCACAAGACCTGCACGCATGGCACCAAATACCGCTACCGGAAACATCAATGTATTCGGCAACTGAATGGCAATGCGATCCCCCGGCTCTAAGTCTGTTTTTTGCTGTAAATAGGCGGCAAAATCACGACTCAACTGATCCACCTCAGCATAAGTCAGGGTATGCCCCATATTGGTAAACGCAGGCTTGCCTGCAAAACGGTCGCAGGCTTGACTCAGTACATCCAATACAGAGCCATAAGTATTCATATCAATTTCATCTGCGATACCTGCAGGGCGCTTCCCGTTGACGGGGTGAGTCATACTGCCTCCTGGTGACCTAGACGAGAAATCTGAAGTCTCACACGACAATGCTTTCAGCCTACACGTCCCAAACAGGACATGCTGCCCATTAATCAAATAAGCCTGACAGACCAGACTTCAGTATCCCGTATCTATTTGCTCAAACAGAGTGTCGCCAGCAACTTTCAAAATCTCGACAAAGTGCAACTTCGATTGAAAACTCGCGACTCACTCCACCTGACCATTCAAATTCAAACGGCCGTATTACTATAACGACCCCACCAGCTGTCGCCAATAGTGACGTTAACGTTAACATTCCCCCTTTAGTCTCATAAGATTAAACTCATTAAACCCACTTTGCAGCGCATCTCACGCCCAAGAAAAATAAACCGAGTAGACACGGCGTCATCCATCAACCCAATAAACTATGCCCAACACGATTCAGGTCTCAAAAAACGATAAAAAGCCGGAGACAAGCCCCGGCTTTAATAGATCCGCGCCTTCAATCAACAACAGACGCGACAGACAGATATTCAATACAACATTCTGATGAAGCAAAATACAATAAAGTATTTTATTTCAATGCCTTGGCTTCACCCCGTAAGCGGAATTTTTGAATTTTACCGGTAGACGTTTTCGGCAGCTCACCAAAGATGATGGTCTTGGGCGTTTTAAAGTGAGCCATATGCTCACGACAAAAGGCGATCAATTCAGCTTCGGTCACTTCATGGCCAGGTTTTAAATTAATGAAAGCGCAAGGGGTTTCTCCCCACTTTTCATCCGGGCGCGCAACTACAGCCACTTCAGACACCGCCGGGTGGCGATACAGCATATCTTCCACTTCAATCGATGAGATATTTTCTCCTCCCGAAATAATCACATCTTTAGAGCGATCTTTAATTTCTACATAGCCATCAGGGTGCCATACGGCAAGATCACCAGTATGAAACCAGCCGCCATGGAAGGATTCTTCAGTTGCCCTAGGGTTTTTCAAATAACCTTTCATCACCAAGTTGCCGCGAATCATAATCTCGCCCATGGTAATGCCATCTTGTGGCACAGCTTCCATGGTTTGCGGGTTAGCAATCATCACCCCTTCTTGCAATGGCGCTTTAACGCCCTGACGTGCTTTAAGGCGGGCACGCTCATCTAATGGCAGCTCATTCCAATGATCATGCCAAGCACACACGACACAAGGCCCATAAGTTTCCGTTAACCCATAGACATGCGTCACAGCAAATCCCATCGCTTCCATTCCTGCAATGACTGAAGCCGGCGGGGCCGCACCTGCAGTCATCACTTTCACTTGATGCTCAATACCTTGCTTAAGACTATCATCAGCATTATTCAACATATTCAATACGATAGGCGCGCCACAGAAATAATTGACGCCATGAGTTTTAATGGCATCAAAAATCGGCTCAGCACGAACCTGGCGTAATGACACCCCAGTTCCCGCTGCGGCCGCAATCCCCCATGGGAAACACCAGCCATTGCAATGGAACATCGGGAGAGTCCATAAATAAACGGGGTGCTGCACCATATCCCAAGAGAGGTTATTGGACAGCGCATTCAAATGCGCCCCGCGATGGTGATAAACCACACCCTTAGGGTTCCCTGTTGTCCCCGAGGTGTAGTTCAACGCAATGGCCTCCCATTCGTCATCAGGCACCGACCATTCAGCATTTTCATCGCCCGTCCCCAAAAAGGCTTCATAATCGGTATCACCAATCAAAGCCCCCCCGTCATAGAAAGGATCATCAATATCAATGACCCGAGGACGCTCAGCCCCCATCAACTTCAATGCCTGCTCGGCAGAAGCAGAAAACTCTCGGTCGACAAACAAAATGCGAGTCTCGGCATGCTGCAAGATAAAGGCGATCGACTCCGCATCAAGTCTCGTGTTTACCGCATTCAATACAGCGCCAGCCATTGGTACAGCAAAATGCGCTTCAAAGAGTTCGGTAATATTAGGGCAAATAAACGACACCGTATCGCCTTTGCGCACACCGGCTTTGGTAAGCGCCGACGCCATCTGCACACAACGTCGATAGGTCTCGGCCCACGTCTGTCGTCGGTCATGATGGATATGCGCCAAACGTTCCGGATAAACACGAGCCGTTCGCTGCAAAAAAGACAGGGGTGTCAACACTTCATGGTTAGCAGCACCACGTTCAAGCCCCATTTCGAAAATATTAGTTGATGACATCAAGGCGTCCTCACAAAGGGTTCGTACTTTTATCGTGCGTACGTTTCATAATGATTCTTTAACGAACAAGTGCTCTCAACTGAGTAAATTCCAAACTATTCAATCGCCACAAAATAATTTAACTACTTGTTTATAAAAGCACTTTCCATAAAGAGCGCGTACTTATTAGAATCCCTTGAACACGGCTCACATACTCGGCGCTTCAGCAGGATCATCCTAATCAAAACCATGCATAATCCCTTCACTTAACTAACCGTTGGTGTTCACCACGTCTTCGACAACGTTTATTCGCATTGTCGACATTAGACCCTAGACATTAGCCCGACGCTGCGACGCAACAAATGCCACCATGGTGGCATTGCCAAACTCACGCTACCGACCTAGCGCATGCTTGTTTTGACTTAAATCAGTTTATGGTGATATTGGCTTTAAAAGCGCTATACTGCACCGCACAACAAACCAACAGAGACCATCAACGAACATCGCTCATTACGCTGTCCATACAACATGCTCTAGCACTATGACAGACGGTGTAGCGGCAGATTGGCATAATGGTCGATGGGTGTAACGGTAGAATAAGCAAGCCCTATTCAAATCATGCTTTTTCTATACGCAGCTCATTACCGGTGCTTTAAGCTCATCGCTTTTTTCACCATAATTCAGGGATTCATCGCGCAAAGCCGATGATTTAAGGAGAGAATACTCATGAGTACACTGGAAAATCGCCCCTACGACACCCTCAAAGTTGGGGATCAAGCGACTTACGAGAAGACATTGACTGAACGTGAGTTGGTATTGTTCGCAGCCGTTTCAGGCGATATGAACCCATTACACTTGAACGACGATTTTGCCAAAACCACCCAGTTTGGTGGTCGTATTGCTCACGGCATGTGGTCTGGTTCATTAATTTCTGCCGCACTGGCGATGACGTTACCGGGGCCAGGTACAGTCTACCTAGGTCAGGAAGTGAAATTCAGTCGCCCAGTACGTCTCAATGACACTTTAACGGTGACTTTAACGGTGAAAGAGCTACGTGATGACAAAAAAATTGTCACACTGGATACCACTGTCACCAATCAAGAAGGTAAGAAAGTCGTCACAGGGACAGCCACTGTGATGGCCCCCACCGAAAAAGTGACGCTGGAGGCCCCAGACTTACCCGACATCAGCATCGGGTAACGCGTCGTATAGCGTATACGTGTATAGAAATAATGCGTTTGGCGGTTGTAGAACACCTCATGCCAACATCCATATCATCCGGCAGGATGAGCACTGGAGTGAAGGCGCAACCGCCAGGCTAATGGAATGGTAAGCAAGGCATAGCCTGAAAGCACCCACAAGATATCTTCTGCATCCCCCGACGTATCGGCCAAAATACCGCCAAGAAGAGGCATCACGAAAGACACCACATACCCAATCGTAAAGCAGCCAGCGGACATGCGCCCAACCTCATCGGCGGGCACCATGGAAGGGACCAGTGACACCATCAGGACTAACAAAATAGCCGAGCAAAAGCTCAATGCCACCACACACACCACAGCCCATGCACCACTTCCCCACCAAAAGCCCAGTACTAATAAACAATCCAACATAACGCATAACAAAATCGGTAAACGCTTACCCACCCAATAGTGCGCAGCCTTCAACATTAAAAAAGAGGCCAACACCTGCATAAAATTAAACCAGAACAACACCTGATCCAATGCATCGAGCACACCACGCGCCTTAAGCAAACTCGCCATATGCGCATTCAGGCCAAAAAACAAAGTCGAGCTACTGCCTAAGATCAGCCCCATTTGCCACACCAAAGGGTGTCGCCAGTCAGGCATCCATCCTGGGCGTCGCACGGGTTGATCAGGTTCATGATCCCTGGGCCATTTCAATGCGAACACCAACAACAACGCCGGTAGAGACCAGACCCATAAGGCAGCTCGCCAGCTCCCTTCAACCAGCGGCATGACAACAGGTAATGTCAACCCTGCCGAGATAAATTCCCCCATTAACATGCCATTCATGTAAACCGCTGAACCCAAAGCAACTTGCTCATAAGACAGCCATCTAGGCAACAATGCCGGTAACGCAGGTTGCATCACTGCAATCCCTAGCCCCATGAGCGCACTCACCCCTAACAGGCTCAAATCGCTTTCAGCCACACCTCGCAGCGCAGAGCCTATCGCGACCAAGACCAGCGCCATCATCAAAGCGCCTCGAGCCCCCAAGCGAGCAATGGCCAAAGCGCCAGGAACCGCACCAATGGCAAGCATCAAAACCGGCAAAGTCGTTAAAGCACCGAGGGTGGTACTGTCCAGAGAAAGTTCATCACCTATAAAAGGAGATAAAGGCGGGATCACCAACACCGGCACCCGCAAATAAAGACCGGTAAGCCATAACAATAACAAAACACCAAAACGCGGACGTATTGCCGCCATACAGCTTTACTCCTTGCCAATCATGGGTAATAGAGAGCTCCAAACAATAGATGGTCCAAACAATAGCGCGATAGAAAGCATTTCAATAGAAACAATGCTGGACCCGTACCGAAAAAAACCGCCAGCCCGAAGGCAGCGGTTTAATAAAGGGGTATGGTTGCATCATATCATTGATCTAGAGGGGGTTGACCTGCCCTTGCAATTAAAACACTCACTTATCAAAACCTTAGCTCATCAGAACTTAGCCCATCAAAACTTAGCTCATCAAAACTTAGCTCATCAAACCCTGGCTCATCAAAACATGTCTGGGCTTATTGCATCAAAGCCCTCATCGCTTGATCCAGGCCTTCAAGCGTCAGAGGAAACATCTGCTGATCCACTAATTGACGCACCATACCAATCGAAGGCGTGTAGTCCCAATGACGTTCAGGGATCGGATTTAACCATATCAAATGCGGCCACTTTTGCCGCACTCGTTCAAGCCAAACAGCGCCAGACTCATCATTGAAATGTTCAACACTCCCACCGGGAGAAGTCACTTCCCAAGGCGCCATAGAGGCATCACCGACAAAAATCACTTTATAGTCTTCAGCAAATGTATGCAGCAATGAGGTTGTCGAGGTGCGCTCATTCATTCTCCGTACGTTATCACGCCATACAGATTCATACAGGCAGTTATGGAAATAAAAGAATTCTAGGTGCTTAAACTCACTACGACAGGCTGAAAAGAGCGCTTCCAATTGCGCAATATGCGCATCCATCGAACCGCCAATGTCTAAAAAAAGCAGAACTTTCACCGCATTGTGACGTTCACGACGCAATCGAAGATCCAAATAACCACCATTACGAGCGGTGGCCCGAATCGTCTCATCCAGCGCAAGCTCTTCTTGAGCACCTGTCCGTGCAAATTGACGTAAACGTTTAAGCGCTACTTTGATGTTACGCGTCCCTAACGCCACGCTGTCATCTAAATTACGGAAATGACGTGTCTCCCAAACTTTAGCCGCTCGTTGATGACGGGACTCTCCACCAACGCGCACCCCCTGAGGATGATAACCGCCATGACCAAAAGGAGAAGTACCGCCTGTCCCAATCCACTTACTCCCTCCAGCATGGCGTTCCTGCTGTTCTTTCAGACGCTCTTGAAACTGCTTCATCAAATCATCAAGGCTGGCCAAGGAATCCAGCTGAGCTTTATCCTGCTCCGATAAAAAACGTTCAAAACTTTGGCGCAACCACTCATCTGGAATCACTTGATTGAGCAACTCATCCAGATCCGCCAAACCTTCAAAATAACACCCAAAGGCTAAATCGAACCGGTCATAGAACTTTTCATCTTTAACCAAGCAAGTCCTCGCCAGCAGATAAAACTCATCCCAGTCAGCAAAAACCAGATTCCGCTCAAGCGCCCGAATCAGATCCAGCAGCTCACGAGGTGTCGCGGGCACTCCAGCGGCACGGACTTCCATAAAGAAATCCACCAGCATAATTAACGCCCCTTACGTCGCTGCATAAAGGCCAATCGTTCCAACAAACTGGCATCCTGTTCATTCTTGACCAAAGCACCACATAAAGGCGGGATCGACGAGCCCGTATCCTGATTCAGCAATTGCTCACGAGACAACTCGTCAGCCATCAGTAATTTGAGCCAATCAACTAACTCAGAGGTTGAAGGCTTTTTCTTAAGCCCAGCAACGTCTCTCAAATCGTAAAAAACCGCCAGCGCACGATCCACCAATTGAGCTTGTATTTGCGGGAAATGAACGTCGACAATTTGACGCATTGTTGAAGCATCTGGAAAACGAATAAAGTGAAAGAAACAGCGCCGTAAGAAAGCATCGGGCAGCTCTTTCTCGTTGTTAGAGGTAATAATAATAATGGGTCGATATTTGGCTTTAACGGTTTGCTGAGTTTCATAAACAAAGAACTCCATGCGATCCAGTTCCAGCAGCAAATCATTAGGAAACTCAATATCCGCCTTATCGATTTCATCAATCAGCAATACGGCTTGACGCTCACTGGTAAAGGCCTCCCAAAGCTTCCCGGGCACAATATAGTTACTAATATCATGCACCCGATCATTCCCCAGTTGAGAATCTCTCAAACGAGAGACGGCATCATACTCGTACAGGCCCTGCTGAGCCTTGGTCGTCGATTTAATATGCCAAGTGATTAAAGGGGCGTCTAAAGCATCGGCAACCTGTTCAGCCAATAACGTTTTACCCGTTCCAGGTTCGCCCTTGATTAAAAGCGGTCGCGCCAACGTAATGGCGGCATTAACGGCCACTTGTAACTCATCTGTAGCCACATATTGATCGGTTCCGGTAAATTGCATGAAATACCCTCTTTTGCCTTATGAGCCACGGGTGGCGAGCGTTATCCACACTTGCAAGCACATCCCCTTAGGCGACCACTACGGTCTTTCAAGATCATCTTTTAAGACCAATTTTTAAGACCATCGCTTAAGACCATTTCCCAAGATCACCGCTTAACCATACCTCTTAAGATTGTAATCTCTCGATAGTGTACTCAGCTTACCAGGACAAACTCAAACAAGTGTTCGCTTCATATCGCATATCCATCGTCTCAAGAGCCCTTATTGTTAAATGCTATAAAAAAATGGCGATAAATAACTGGATTTTGAACTTTGAGACGCCTAACGTGGCCTAAAGCCTCATCACGAGAAGCCTAATTTCATCACCTTGATCCGAATGAAAGGAGCCATCATGAGTCGGATTTTTGAAGACAACTCACTCACCATTGGGCAGACGCCCTTGGTTAAAATTAATCGCCTGACCCAACATCCCAAGGTATACGCCAAAATTGAGGCACGCAATCCGGCCTTTTCGGTCAAATGCCGCATCGGTGCGAATATGATCTGGGAAGCAGAACAGCAAGGGCTTCTCAAACCTGGTATGGAAATTATTGAACCCACGTCAGGTAATACGGGTATTGCGCTATGTTTCGTGGGCGCTGCTCGAGGCTACAAAGTCACCCTGACCATGCCCTCATCCATGAGTATTGAGCGCCGGAAGGTCATGAAAGCGTTAGGGGCCAATATTGTCCTGACAGAACCGGCCAAAGGGATGAAGGGGGCAGTCGATAAAGCACAGGAAATTGCTGAGAGCGATGCTGCTCGTTACTTTATGCCGCAACAATTCGATAACCCAGCCAACCCTGCGATCCATGAAAAAACAACCGGCCCTGAAATTTGGCAAGACACTGATGGCGAAGTTGACGTCGTTGTCGCAGGCGTTGGTACCGGTGGCACCATCACGGGTATCAGCCGCTATCTGAAACAAACTCAGGGCAAAGCCATCACTTCAGTGGCTGTTGAGCCTGAAGAATCGGCCATTATCACACAAGCCCTCAAGCAAGAAGACATCACCCCTGGGCCACACAAAATTCAAGGTATTGGGGCTAATTTTATTCCTAAAAACCTGGATTTAGGCCTACTGGATCGTGTTGAACCGGTTAATGCCGATGACGCCATGACCATGGCTCGTCGTTTAATGACTGAAGAAGGTATTCTTTGCGGGATTTCCTGCGGTGCTGCAATGACAGCCGCCCTTCGCTTGGCCGAACAACCTGAATTTGCGGATAAAACGATTGTGGTTATCCTGCCTGATTCTGGCGAACGCTACCTCTCGACACCGTTGTTTGATGGTGTCTTCACCGATAACGAAACACAGCAATAGCAGTAACCTGAAGTCGCGCCCTGAAAGGCGGCTTGTGTACCTTAGGCTTGTGTATCTTACGCTTGTGAACCTAATGTTCGTATAAATAAGTTGTATACAAGCACGCCTTTCAGAGATCACTTTCGACCAGCGTTCGTTTAATATATTTATCACACTGGATTAATATCAGCGCTTCCAAAGTGTATTGATCAATGCACCCGCAATAATCAAAACCCCGCCAAGCAGTGTCCAGAGCGTCGGAATCTCCCCAAACCACAGAAATCCGAGCAAAGTCGAAAAAATCACCTGGATATAAGCATAAGCACTGGCTTTCCCGGCTTGCTCAACAGCCATCGCCTTGGTCAAACCGATTTGACCAATTTGAGTAAAAATACCGACTAACAACATCAACCCGACTTGCTCCCAAGTCGGCATCACAAAAGCAGGACCTAGCAATAGCACTGAAATAGGTAAGGCAATCATGGGGAAGTAGAAGATAATGACAGAGCTATCCTCTGTACGGCTTAATCGACGGACCACGACATAAGCACTCCCACTACCTAAAGCCCCTAACAGCGCAGCCCCTAAACTCCACCAAGAAGCATGCGTTAAAATACTATGATCCCACTGCGGCAATGAGACCACGATTAAGCCTAAAAGGCTTAACCCAATGCAGGCCATAGTTGCCCATTGGATTCGTTCTTTCAGGAAAATCAGCGCCAAGATCGCCGTAAACGTAGGGTAGGTATATTGCAGTACTGTTGCCTGAGCCAAAGGCAGCGTTGTGACCGAATAAAACACGGCCATCAATGCCAAAGCGCCGAGCACACCACGCAAAACCAACAGTGATTTACGGTGGCCCCAAGGAGAAATATGTTTACGTCGAATATCCGCGTAACTGATCACCAAAGAAACCAATGAACGCGCCGCCACAATCTCAAGTACAGGAATTCCCGCAGTCCCTAACGCTTTGACACACGCGCCCATCAAAGCAAATCCAAGAGCCGATAGCAGCATGAAACGTACGCCCGGCGGTATGCGCTGAGTCAGCGCCAGACTGTCATTCAACAAAATTAAATTGTCCTTATCGGCACATCATTGATCATCAAGACTGTCACTACAGCCCTGCTCAAAGCGCATCATGATAGGCGTCAGATCAGCGAGGGTCGAGTCTTTAAAAAGCACCGACTCCCGAGCAATAACCCTTTAATACTTAAGGGTAATAAGAAAAATTTCCGCGAAGATCCTCTGAACACTGTACTTGGCTCAGCGTTCAATGTTAAATATATCAGACACAAATAATAGATAAAACCAAATAGAAAGCAGTAGCTGATAGATATTGAGATGGTTTCATCCGTCACCTTATCTATCGTTCAACGCTTTCAATCGCTCAGATGAATGGAGTCACTCCATCACCAGAGCCTTGAAGACACGCCAATAAATATATAATAACGGAGATGTCATGCCACAATCCGATAACAGCAATAATCTAGTGCGCGTTCTGGCGCGCAAAGATGTTCTAGCACTGGCCTTTGGCGCAATGATTGGCTGGGGCTGGATCGTGTTAACAGGGAAGTTTATCGTCAATGCAGGCAGTATTGGAGCCATTGTCGCCTTTTTAATTGGTGGTGCGGCTGTAATCTTGGTTGGCCTCACTTATGCCGAATTGGCGGCCGCCATGCCCAAAGTCGGTGGAGAACACGTCTATAGCTACCGCGCACTAGGGCACTTTGCCTCTTTTATCTGCACCTGGGCGATTATACTTGGCTATATCAGCGTTGTTTCTTTTGAAGCCGTTGCCCTCCCCACAGTCGTTGAAAGCCTGTTCCCAGGCTACTCTGTCGGCCACCTTTGGACAATTTCTGGCTGGGATGTGAATTTCACATGGGTCCTGGTCGGCGTCGCAGGCTCTCTTGTGATGATGGCCATCAACTATGTCGGCATCACCATGGCCGCACTCATTCAACGCTTAGTCACACTCTTGATTCTAGCCGTCGGGGCTTTATTTATCAGCGGTGCCCTCTTTACAGGGGAAACGGCAACACTACAGCCCCTATTTCATGGTGGTAGCGGCGGCATCATGACCGTCATGATCATGGTGCCATTTCTGTTTGTCGGCTTTGATGTTATTCCACAAGCGGCAGAAGAAATTAACCTCCCTTTTCGCGATATCGGTCGAGTCCTGACCCTGTCTGTTATTCTTGCCGTGGTCTGGTATGCCTTGATCGTTTTGGGCACGTCTTTGATGATGCCAGCCTCAGCACTGGGCGGTGATGTACTCGCTGTTCCGGCCGCCATGGAACAAGTTTTCAATGCTCCCTGGGCCTCCAAGCTCATGATTCTCGCTGGCGTTGCGGGCATTATCACCAGCTGGAATGCCTTCTATATCGGGGGGTCACGTGCGATCTATGCACTGGCTCATGCGGGTATGCTACCCACGGCACTCGCCAAACTTCACCCTAAATATAAAACACCGACTAATGCCATCCTCCTGATTGGTATTTTGTCCACTCTCGCCCCCTTACTCGGCCGCCCGGCAATGGTATGGCTGGTCGATGCCGGTGGGCTGGGAATCGTGATTGCTTACTTATTTGTGGCTTTGTCATTTTTAGTGTTAAGAATCAAAGAACCCGAAATGCCACGCCCATTCTTTGTTCGTCAGGGCAAGTTGGTCGGAGCACTCGCTGTTCTCTTATCATTAGGCATGACAGCACTTTACCTGCCCTTCAGCCCATCAGCGCTAACACCAGCAGAGTGGCTGGTCTTTGGTGGCTGGATGATTGGAGGCTTATTGATGTACGTTTGGGCACTGAAGCGCTACGGCAAAGAATATGCAGTGAAAGCCATGGCACATGAATACGAGTAATTCAGAGCTAAACGCTCAATTTTAAACATCCCCCCATCAACGGCTTCCACGCCCTTGATGGGGGCTTGAGCCCACGTGAGTGACGTCACTGATGCTCTGACACGCCTCTAACCACCCGCTAGACCGCAAGAAACCTCTTCGTCTTCACATTATTGCTGCCACTCACTTAGGCCACCATGAGGAACCTTTCCGTTATATTCAGAGTCTTTAGGTGCTTTAGTTTTCAATTAAACCGACCCCTCACCTCTGATGACCCTCGATTGAAAGGATCTCTCATGTCAACACCTCCACCAACCCCCTGTTCTCCTTGGCTCGATACACCAGCACGTTATGGGCGTATCAGCCGTATTCTCCACTGGCTCACGGCAAGCCTTGTCATTGCTCAATTCATCGTGATTATCAGCTGGGGATTATTAGGTAAAACCGCATTGACAATGCAGCTGGCCCAGATTGCTCCGCATGGCGCAGTTGGCTTGATGCTATTGGTTGTAATCGTTATCCGCAGCCTGTGGCGTTTTCACCAACGCCATCAAAGGCCAGCCTCAGAAAAGCGTTTCACCGGGCAAGCAGCCAGAGCTGTACACCATCTGTTTTACGGATTACTCATACTTATTCCAGGGTTAGCACTTTTACGCCATTATGGTCGGAATCGAGCTTTCGAGTTCTACAGTATTGAATTAATCCCCTCATCGGGGCGTGAAATCTCGTGGCTCATGACCCCTGCGGACCTGCTTCATGGTGTCATGGCTTGGCTACTATTGGCCTTAGTCATCGGTCATATTGCCATGGTGGGCGTGCACCAATGGCTATGGAAGGATAAAACATTGGACAAAATGACCGGGGCACTCACGCCCAAAGCAAGTGGCACTCAACGCACCCCATCAATCTAACAGATTCAATCTTAACGTATTTCCAGAGGGCTCATGACGCCAAGACACACTCGGTGCTTTATTCCGTCGTCATGTTGAACGTCATGAGCCATACGGTTTAAGGCTGTGCACCAATCCACTGTTCAGCCATACGGCTGTATGCCCCCGTCTCTTGGCTCAAATGTAGCCATTGATCAACATACTGCTTCCAACTCATATCATCACGGGGCAATAAGTAGGCTTTTTCACCATATTGCAGCGGCTGATCAGGATTGACCGCACATAATCCTGGAAAACGTTTTTGTTGGTATAACGCTTCAGAGGCATCCGTAATCATGACATCTGCTTTATGATCCACCAATTGCTGAAAAATCGTCACATTATCATGAAACAGGTTGAGCTGAGCCTCAGGCAAATAACGATGAACAAAGGCTTCATTGGTGCCCCCAGCAGGCTCAACCAATCGAACATCAGCCCGGTTCATTTGAGCCACAGTTTCGTAACGCGCTTGATCTTCACAACGAACCAGCGGAATTTTGCCATCAGTCCCTAGAGATTTGGCATACCAAGCCTGCTGCTGACGTTGCAATGTGATAGAAATGCCACCAACAGCAATATCACAATCTTTGGCCAGAAAATCTGGCATCAGTGTTTTCCATGTGGTGGGGACCCATTTGACTTCGGCCTCCAAGCTTTCAGCCAAAGATTGCGCCATCGCCACATCAATCCCTTCATATTGACCATCCGGGCGCAGGTAGCTGTAAGGCTTATAGTCTCCAGTCGTGCAGACACTTAATGTGTGAGTCTCTTTCACCCGATCGAGTCGTGAAACCTGCTCAGCTTGCACAGACGTCCATGGCGTCAAAGCAAGAGAAACCAAACAAAGTGCCAGCGATAGTGTTTTTTTCATTATGAGGGGTAATCCAGAGTTGAGTGAGTTGACTTCATACGGGTTATTAACGCCCTCTTTGATTAGCGGTCTATTTGATTGACAAAATTTAATCAAGAAGGCGACGCAATATAGCCCCTTTATTCTAATCAAAACACAAGGGAATCAACATCATGAAGTGGTATGACCTCAACGGAACAGCGCCACTTATTTGAGGTCAGTCGATATCAAGGGCAAAGTATTGTACATCCGATATAGAGCCAGCCAAGGAGGTATCGATATGCTAAGCAGACTCATCACTCAAACCAGCAGAAGTGACTTCATGATGGCGTGTTATGGCGGCGGTTTCAGACGCGCTTTAATGCTCCTAGGCCTACTGACCTTCTTCACTGGCAATGCCGCTGCAGAGACCAAGGCTTACCAACTAGACCCAACGCATACCAGTGTGATTGCGTCATGGGCGCATTTTGGTTTTTCCCATCCGACAGCCACTTTCAATAAAGTCCGTGGCACCATCCAATTTGATCAAGATGACCCCACAAAATCCAGTGTCGAGATCACTCTACCGGTCAATACAATCAAGACAGGCGTTCCAGAACTGACTCAAGAATTAATGAACGCCACTTACTTTGATGTTCAAGCTCACCCTAATGCGACTTTCACCAGCAGTCACGTTGAAGCAGCCGGACACAATGCAGCAGGGCAACCCCAATACAATGTTCATGGCAGCCTCGTCATTAAAGAGATTTCACAACCGGTTGTCTTCCACGCCACTTTAAATAAAATCGGCGAACATCCCATGGCGAAAGTTCCAGCGCTAGGGTTTGATGCCAAGACAGTCATTAAGCGAAGTGACTTTAATCTGGATAAATATGTCCCACATGTCAGCGATGAAGTGACATTACATATTTCATCAGAAGCGACCGCACAGTAGTCCTCAACGTCATTTAGGCTGTTGCCACTGACGCTCGGCAGGCTGATAACGTTGCCGAGCGTTCACAATATCGCGATGATGATCATCTGCCCAGCCCACCAGTGTCCGCATTGGTTTAAGAAATGAATGGCCCAGGGGCGTTAGTTCGTACTCAACGCGCGGTGGAATTTCTGGGTACACTTCCCGTGTAATGAAGCCATCTTGCTCTAGTTTTTTTAAAGTGCGAGAGAGCATCTGCTTAGAAATATCACCGATTTCGCGCATCAGTTCATTAAAGCGCTTTTTCTCAGGATATAACGTTTCCAGAACTAACAAGCTCCACTGGTCACCAATACGGTTTAAAACATCACGAATGGGGCAAGGCTGCTCAAAAGGAGGTTCATTGGCCGAAGCTGAATGAACCGATAAGGGTGACGTTTTAGATGATGAAATCTTTGGCATATCAATTCCCGCTTGACCCAATCCGATTGTTGGGTCCAATCCCATTTGATGATCAATAACGACTTACAAAGCCCCAGTGCAGGCCATGGTCATCACCATGTGACCTAGTCTCATGGCGATGACTCCTTGTTCAGCACAACGATTAATCCTAACCTAACCCACATAGTCTACAAAGCAGACTGAGTCACTATTTCATCCCATGATGATACATGAATCCATTACTCAGGAGTCAACTCAATGAACATTGCACTCATTGGCGCATCAGGCCAAGCCGGCTCAAGAATTATCAAAGAACTATCTGATCGAGGACATACAGTCACAGCCATTGCCCGACATCCTGAAAAAATTGCCTCACTTCCTGGCGTCACCCCCATTCAAGGTGACTTATTTGATATCGATGCCACAGCAAAGCAGCTGCAAGGCCATGATGCTGTCGTGAGTGCCGTTCACTTTCTCGATAGCGACTTTGAAACACTGATCCAGGCTGTACGCCAATCGGGAACACCTCGCTACTTGGTCGTTGGCGGTGCAGGAAGCCTTGAAGTGGCGCCGGGTCAAATGCTGATTGATCAACCTGACTTCCCTGAAGCCTATGCTGCAGAAGCCCGTGCAGGAACAACGTTCCTTACCCAACTGAAGCAAGTGACTGATCTGGACTGGACCTTCCTTTCACCCTCCGCCATGTTCATACCAGGTGAGCGCACAGGAAAGTTCCGTTTAGGACAAGATGCCTTATTAAGCAATGAAGCAGGTTCTAGCATCTCATTTGAAGACTATGCCATCGCCATGGTGGATGAAATCGAAAATCCACAGCATAGCCGTCAGCGATTTACGGTCGGTTATTAACACCTCGCCCAGCGGGCCTCTCATTCAACGGGCCCGACAGAGCGATACAAGCATTGCAATAACAGAAAACGACCTGAGCAGCCACAAGCCGCTCAGGTCGTTTTCATGAGCGTCATTGCGTTGCGGTATACATCACTCCGCCACCTAGCCACTCGGTGAAATATCTACACACTGACACCACCTTACATGCAAAAATCCACCAACAGCTCAGACAAAATCAACCCCAAAGGTCGCTAATCGTCAGAAAAATCAAAGTCACGCGCTTGAGCTTTTCGAACAACCGACTGCAACCCCTTAGTCACATAGCCAGTACCGTAATTGCTGACTCGTATCGCCCAATCCAAGACGTAAACGCCTTTAGGCTCAAAATCCATACGATTATACTCAAGGTCTTTAGCATGCCATGTCAAATAACCAGCAGAGACAAAGAAGTAACTCAGATTATGCTTACCAGGCGACACCTTAATCGCTTGATATCCGGTCACATCAGTCCTCAAGAAGCCACCCCGTTGAGCATTGGGAAGAGGGGTATCATCCACTTTAGAAAAGAGGATAAGCTGGTGCTCACCCACAAAGCTCTGATTGGGTCGGGATATACCGTAAACAGTCGCCGCGTCAGGATCACCGCCGGTGGTATCAAAAATCTCGACAGACTCTGGCGTTACTTCTCGCGCATAGTCTTTGTACTGATGACCGGCACAGCCGGACAACACCAGCATCGCAAATAATAGGCCCCAAACTTTCATCGTGATGCAACATCCCTGCGATTTAAAAGAAGGCGCTATTATATAAAGCGTTTCAAGGCCGCCAAGGTGCAGGCCCACTCATTCAACACAATGAGACAAAAAGATATACATTACACGCATGAACAAACTGATTGACACTATGAACTCAAGATTGGCGCCAGATGTAGACCGTGACTTCCTCTCGATCATGATAGAGATGCTTACACGCCATCTGATAGCGAAGTCCAGCTTCGTCCAACGCAGATTGGATATGTGACAAAGCCAAATCCACGGCATCCCATCGTTTTTTCATCGGGAGTTTGAGGTTAAAAATGGTCTGTCGACACCAGCCATTTAACAGCCACTGAATGACCATATCGGCAGTACGCGCGGGTTTGTCCACGATATCGCAGACCATCCATTCCACCCCTTTGCTTGGCTGCCAGGCGTAGCCATCCTCTCGAACATGCTCCACTTGGCCTGAATCCATTAAGCCTGCATTCATTGGACCATTATCTACCGCGGTCACCATCATATGGCGCTGTACCAGCTGCCAGGTCCACCCCCCTGGCGCGGCGCCTAAATCAACGGCTTTCATCCCTGGCGCCAGTCGCTGATCCCATTGATCAGCAGGAATAAATTGATGCCACGCCTCTTCCAACTTGAGTGTGGAGCGGCTAGGAGCCTCCTTAGGAAACTTCAAACGTCGAATTCCCATAGGATGCGGATTAATCTCATCGGGGCATCCCCAACCCAACATGAGCGTATCGCCTGCAACCAAAAAGACAAACAGCGTCGGTAGATCCGATCTCAGCTTGCGAGTGAGGCGATTTTGCTTCTGTAACTTACTGAGTAAAGGTTTGGATAATGACTTACCTAGCCCAACCAATGCCTTACCGTCATTGGTATCGGGGTATTCAACCACCAACTGCCCCGCTCTGGGCCAACCGGCAAGCGCCTCAAACACAGGACCTAGACGATTCTCACGATCCAGATGAGCCAGCACCACAACGGGATACCATTGGCGCGCAAACACTAATTGGTCCAAGTGCAGTTGACCTAATAACCGTTCAATATCTTGTCGGCCATTGGCAGGCACAAAACAGACATAGGCTTCGCCCGTCTTGCAATAACCATAAATACCAAGTTCAGCAGCCTTGGTTTGCACCTCAAGCGCACAGTCGGATTCAAACCCAGCACGACAATAGAGCACAAGCGTTTCAAGGTTATCAGGCAGGTGCTGAGCGGGCATCATATTCTCCACAGAACAAACGAATCGCACAAAAAATAAATTGCACGAAGCAAATAGATTAAAGGAAGCAATTCTAACACTTTCCCGTCATCAAAAACGTGCGAATGACACACCACCCCTTAGCCCCTATTCATACACAGACGATAAAAAACACCGTCCAGAAAAAACGACATGGGACTAAAGAATGAGCCCTCATGTCATACAAGTCTCTTCCTTAGCTGAACATGAGATTGCTATTCTGCGAGTGATCCTGAAGCACGGATGCAACATGGGCAACAGGATCACACGAGTCAGGCGCAACAGAGCACACCGGAAATGCATCGATGGCCTATACAGGACAACTTCCTGTTCCCAGGGGCATTTCCACGCTTTAAACGGATTATTCGAACAAGATGTTTAAACACCTTATGCTTTGAACAGTCAGGAGTATTTATGGCCAGCAATCGTGGAGTGGTATACGTCGAGCCCGGCAAAGTTGAAGTACGGGATATTGATTACCCTAAAATGCAAAACCCGCACGGCCAGCCTATCGAGCACGCCGTGATCCTCAAAGTGGTGTCGACCAATATCTGCGGTTCCGATCAACACATGGTACGCGGACGAACGACCGCTCCAGCAGGCATGGTGTTAGGCCATGAAATCACTGGGGAAGTGATTGAAAAAGGAAAAGACGTCGAGTTTCTGAATATCGGTGATTTAGTCTCTGTACCCTTCAATGTCGCGTGTGGTCGCTGCCGCACTTGTAAAGAAGGCCATACCGGCGTCTGCTTGCATGTCAATGAAGATCGTGCAGGCGGCGCTTATGGTTATGTTGATATGGGCGGCTGGGTTGGTGGTCAAGCACACTATGTTATGGTGCCTTACGCCGATTTCAACTTGCTCAAGTTCCCGGATAGAGATCAGGCCTTAGCTAAAATCCGTGATCTCACGATGCTGAGCGATATCTTACCGACAGGATTCCATGGTGCACTCAAAGCCGGAGTCGGTGTAGGTTCCACCGTTTATGTTGCAGGTGCTGGCCCTGTTGGTTTAGCCGCTGCGGCCTCGGCAAGAATCCTTGGTGCCGCAGTCGTTATGATCGGAGACTTCAATAAAGACCGCTTGGAACATGCGCGAAAAATGGGATTTGAACCCATTGACTTAAGCCGCCATGACCGGCTGGGTGAAATGATTGCCGCGGTTGTTGGTGAACCGCAAGTCGATAGTGCCATTGATGCCGTTGGGTTTGAGGCTGTCGGACACAGTGGCCGAGAACAACCCGCCGTCGTACTCAACCAAATGATGGAAGTGACTCGCGAAGCTGGCTCTATCGGGATTCCTGGGCTCTATGTCACTGAAGATCCCGGTGCAACGGAGAAGGCCGCTCAAACGGGAAATCTGAGCCTACGTTTTGGTTTGGGCTGGGCTAAAGCTCAATCCTTCCATACGGGCCAAACGCCTGTCGTACAGTATAATCGACAACTCATGCAGGCCATCCTTCACGATCGCCTCAATATTGCAGATATTGTCAATGCGCAGATTATTTCACTTGAGGATGCGCCCAAAGGTTACGCTGAGTTTGATGCCGGAGTGGCCAGCAAGTTTGTGCTCGACCCCCATGGCATGCTTGGTGCAGCCTAATTATCCATCAGGCCAGTGATGAGAAATGACATGGCCGCCCGAACAATGGGCGAGCCATGTATTCATTCAACGCTAATCCACCAAGCGGCCTGACAGTCGACGGCTATTGGCGGACATCCCGCCAATCCGGTGCACGTTGATCACTTGTACTACGCCATGGATTAATATCCAACCCGCCACGTCGTGTATAACGCGCCTGCACAGATAAGTGCTCTGGATGACAGCGTTCCTGCAAATCCAAAAACATCTTTTCAACACAGTGCTCGTGAAAATCATTATGGCGACGGTAAGAGACGATATAACGCAGCAACCCCTCAGGATTAATTTTAGGCCCCGTATAGTCGACAACTACTGTCGCCCAATCAGGCTGCCCCGTCACCGGACAATTACTTTTCAACAAATGGCTATACAAACGTTCCGAAACCACATCACCTGAAGCCGATAATAAAGCCGGCTGAGGCGCAGCCAGATCATCGCAGTCCACTTCAAGTTCATCTAAACAGTGGCCTATTGGACGCTTGATATCACGCTCAATCCAGTCATCCAAATGCATTAGCTTGACGTCCACCGGCGCACCAGCCGCATCGCTTAAGTGAGTTTCAAGCCACTGCTGTACTTGCGACTGAGAAGCACGCGTCTGATTCAGGCTATTGAGATAAAGTTTAAATGACTTGGACTCAATGATATTGGGCGATTGAGCAGGGATTCTAAACTCAGCAACACGCACGACAGGCCGCCCACCCGGCAACAACCAGGACACCTCATAAGCGGTCCATACATCTTCCCCAACGAAGGGTAATACCTGATCAGCAACAACTCCGAGAGGCTCTCGTTGTGCTTGACGCGGAATAGGGTATAACAAACTAGGGTCATGTTGATCCACATACCCCTGCGTTTTACCTAAGGGCGCAGCGCCCAAGTGCTGCTCAAAGCTCTCCATACGCGATTGCTCCATTCGTTTGATCGTTCATCATGCTTCATCCCTTGCTCAGCTGCGAATCCCGCGACCACGCTCAAGCAGCCATAATGCCAAAGCCGCAAAAACAACAATAAATCCGCCTATTGCTGCCAGTGCTGCCCAGACATTGATGTCGGAAACACCCAGAATACCGTAACGGAATGTATTCACCATATAGAGGATCGGATTAAACATCGAAATAGCCCGCCAGAAATCAGGCAGCATATCGATGGAATAGAACACACCGCCTAGGTACGTCAGAGGCGTCAGAATAAACGTCGGCACAATCGCGATATCATCAAATTTACGGGCAAACAAAGCATTAATAAAACCACCGAGTGAAAACAAAACGGCAGTCATCACCACCACCGCCACCATCACAAAAAGGTTATGAATCGTGAGGTGAGTGAAAAACATCGACAATAAAGTCACGACCAATCCAACCAGTAACCCACGAGAAACACCCCCCAGGACATATCCCCAAAGAATGACCCAACTGGGAACAGGCGCTACCAATAACTCTTCGATAGACCGTTGGAATTTTGTGCTGAAGAATGAGGACACCACATTGGAGTAACTATTGGTAATCACTGCCATCATGATCAAACCAGGCACAATGAACTGCATATAGTTAAAGCCGCCCATTTCACCAATTCGGCGCCCGACGAGGTTGCCAAAAATCACAAAGTAAAGCGACATTGTAATGGCAGGCGGCAGCAGCGTTTGAGGCCAAATCCGGGTGTACCGGCGCACTTCTTTAACCAGGATTGTTTCAAAGGCAATCCAGTGATATTTACTCAACATAAACCGACTCAACATGAGTGCTCCTGAATATTAAACAGTCACCGGAATATCTGATTGTGCAGGCTTATCATTGGGCTCTGCGACCAAGTGAACGAACAGCTCTTCCAATCTATTGGCCTTATTACGCATACTCACGACCTCAAGACCGTTCGCCTCAAGCACTTGAAATACACGGTTAAGCGTCTGCCCTTTTTGAACCTGAATTTCCAGAGTTGTGGCATCGGTGCGGTGCACATCAAAACCTTCAATCACTGGCGCCTGCTCAATAGGTCGAGCCAAGTCAAAGATAAACGTTTCACGATCAAGCTGACTCAGTAGCGCTTTTATACTGGTGTTTTGAATAATTTCACCATGATTGATGATGGCAATATTACGACACAGGCTTTCAGCCTCTTCCAGATAGTGAGTGGTCAGAATAATCGTGGTGCCTTGTCGGTTGATTTCCTGCATGAACTGCCACATAGAGCGTCTCAATTCAATATCGACACCAGCGGTTGGTTCATCAAGAATTAACAACTTAGGTTGATGAATTAAGGCTCGGGCAATCATTAATCGGCGCTTCATTCCACCAGACAACATACGTGATTGCACATCACGCTTATCCCAAAGTCCTAAATCACGAAGCAACCGTTCGGCCACAGGTTTTGCATCAGCCGGGCGAATCCCTTGATACCCCGCAGCCGTCATGACAATGTCATAAACTTTTTCAAACTGGTTAAAGTTAAATTCCTGCGGTACCACACCGATCATCTGCTTAGCCTTAGCGAAGTTCTGATCAATGCTCTGTCCAAAAATCTCGACAGAACCACTGGTTTTACGCACTAAAGAGCACACAATGCCCAAAGTGGTCGACTTACCGGCCCCATTGGGGCCCAACATGGCAAAGAAATCTCCTTCTTCAACATCCAGATCAATGCCTTTAAGGGCTTCAAAGCCATTATCATAAGTCTTGCGTAACTGACGGATAGAAAGCGCTTTCATGCTGTCTCGCAAGTTTGTTTTTTAAAGGAGTCATCACCTGACAACATCAGGTGAAAGCGAATGAATAGGGACTACCGGTGAAATCACTGAGGGTAAATATCATCAATTTTTGATCATCATTCAAAAAGCGCCAGCCGAAGCGACACTCATCTCGCTCCGGCCAGGTAAAGCGACAAGTTTAACCACTCAGAAAATAAAATGCGCGATAGAATACAGCGATCACCGATGATGGCTCTTATGAACCATAATCATAACTGCTCATCATAACGGACCAAAAGTGAGGATAGCCCATGAGGCTGGCAACGCAGATACTGAGGCGCCGCCTTGACCGTATCACCGAGAGCTGCCGCAGCATGCCAAGGCCAACGTGGGTCGTAAAGAATACCTCGGGCGATCGCAATGGCATCAGCCTTTGATGTCGTTAAAATCGCTTCTGCTTGTTCCGGTTCAGTGATTAAGCCAACAGCAATCACCGGCATATCCACCGCAGCTTTAATCTCTTCAGCAAAGGGGACTTGGTAGTTGGGCTCGACTTTGATCCGTTGATGCTCCGTTAAGCCTCCGCTAGACACATGAATAAAATGACAGCCTCGCTCATCCAAAGCCTTGGCCAATGCAACACTTTGCTCCAGTGCCAAGCCCCCTTCAGCCCAATCAACCGCACTGATCCGAACACCTAATGCAATATGTTCCGGTAAAACCGCTTTCACGGCATCAAACACCTGCAATGGCAAACGCATACGGTTCTCTGCCGAACCACCATACTGATCGTCTCGATGATTGCTCAACGGCGACAAAAACTGATGCATGAGGTAACCATGCGCAGCATGCAGTTCAATCGCATCAAATCCTGCCTCAACAGCACGCTCAGCGGCCGCGACGAAGTCGTCAATGACTTGATCAATTTGCTCAGAAGTCATCGCCACAGGCACAGGATCACCTTCAGCATAAGCCATCGCACTCGGGGCTAAAGTCTGCCAACCGTGCGGCTGATCCGGTGCTATCGCCTGCCCGCCATGCCAAGGTTTTTCAGTGGAAGCCTTGCGTCCCGCATGTCCCAACTGAATGGCTATCGGCATGGGCGAATAACGTCGAATCGACTGCAACACCCCAGCCCAAGCCTCTCGCGTACGGTCATTCCAAATGCCCGCATCCGCATCAGTGATACGTCCCTCCGGACTTACCGCACTGGCTTCAACAATTAATAATCCAGCACCCGACTGGGCTAAATGGCCCAAGTGCTGATGATGCCAAGGCTGAATGACGCCCTCTTCTGCCGAATACTGGCACATAGGCGCAATCACAATACGGTTCTCTAACGTCAATGGGCCGAGAGATAGCTCACTGAATAACTTAGACATTACATTCCCCCTCAAAAACGGCAACATGCCCCGCCATACTCACGTCCCAAAGACAAAGTACAGCATGATGCATGCAAATGGATAGAAGGGATATATAGGCAGCTACATATTATTTCTAGTCAACAACTCAAAAGATCTTAGATTTTTTATAACCCACAACGCCAAAAACAAGCCTCTCAAAACAGAGATCGCAAGATCAACGTTGCCATGACCAGCGCTGAGCAGCCCACCAACCGACAGCCATCATGATTACCAATCCCCATACCGACAGATCACCGGTATTCAACGCAAGCAATGCAGGCCCTGGACAATAGCCAGAAAGCCCCCACCCGAGACCAAATAAACTAGCGCCAATCACAAGGGGACGATCCAAGTCACGTCGGGTCGGCCACTCAAAGGTGGCTGACAACCATGGTCGACCAAGACGACGAAGTAGACGAAACCCCACAAAGGTCGTCAGCACAGCCCCACCCAATACGGCCATCAACGTAGGATCCCAGTCGCCGGTCACATCCAAGAACCCCACAACGCGCTGAGGATCCGTCATCCCACTAACGACTAATCCGATACCGAACAAAAGACCACTCAATAACGCCATTAAGCAATTCATGATGACCTTCACCACAACCTCCAGCACCTCATTGACTCATTGACAAACGCCACATACTCAACCGAGGACCACACCATAAGGGTGATCGTGAGGACAACCTCACAGCCAAATAAGAGAAATTAATCACATCTTTTTCAAGTACCGCTATATTTTAAAAAGCCACGATCTTCAAAGGCTCAAACTCTCAAGCTGTGAGTAAGCCCGACCGTTGACATCGCCGTGGTCACAAAAGTCATTGTGGCCACCAATGAACGAGGAGATAAACGTGCTAAACCGCATACACCATGGCCACTAGTGCACCCATGACTCCAGCCAGTTCCCAAACCGATACAAAGGCCTGCAATGGCCATAACGGGCCACGGAACTAATGGATCACCCAGCACGACTTCGGAAGAAAAGGCCACATTGCCAGGCAACCCTAGGCTCACCACAATCAAAGGACTGATCAGCAGCCCAATAATAAAAGCCCAACGCCATGCTTGAGATAGCCTAGGACGAGAGAAAAGCGCATGACTCGCAATACCACTGATACCGGCAATACGCCCGATCGAAAACATCATCAGAATGGCGGCACAGCCAATAAGAACCCCACCAATTAATCCATGCAATAAGGAAGTCGCCATAAATAGATATCCTGTATAAAATCGTCAGATGGTTTTATCTAAAAAAACAGGAATAAGAATATTCCAAAAAGAATTAAATGGCGAGCCCTCACGGCGACAAGCATCCAATCGTCGACGCTTTCTCAAAATTTCAGCAGCATTCGCCAAGTGCTGGGATTGACATAGGGCTATATTAACAAAAACTATATGGCTTAAAGCCTCGCAGACAAGCCTCACAGACATAAAGTTAATGGGTATACAAAGAGATGTCTCAAGGCGCCAGACCATCGTTAAAACTGTCCTGCTCAGGGAGTGGCAGAAGGCATAGAGCGTTGTATTATTTGACCGCACAGTCAAATTCATCTAAGGGATTTGTGAACTGACATTAATGGCTATGCTCAGGGCAAAAGTGACAAAGCCTCGAGTAGACACAATCAAGCAATCAGGTCCTGACTGTGAAGACACCACCCTCGCGATTGACAGAACTCCCCAAAAGCATCAAGACCCGGCTGCTGATTCGAACCCTGCAACAGCGCTACCCTTTTATATCTGATCTTGCACTGATCATGACCTGGATTGGCCTATGGCGTATTTCTGCCGCCATGGAATACTTGCCCCATGCCACCATCTGGTTTCCACCTAGCGCCTTAACTTTCGTCAGTTTTCTGATGATTGGTAAACGCGTGTTCCCAGCCATTCTAATCAGTGGACTCATTGCCACTTTTTGGGAAAATACCTTGTATGCCTCAAACCGCCCGCTTCAAGAGTTACTCTCAACGGGCTTGTTATTTGGTATTGGCCACAGTTTGGCTTATGGCATAGGCGCACACTTACTCAGCCAACGCATCACCAAGGCGACACCAAGCGACCTTCCCCGGATATTGCTGTTGTACTTGCTCATCGGCTCCTGTGCCGCACTCATTGCGAGTATTTTTGGACTCAGCGTACTGGTGTTCAATGGTGTAATGGCACCGGCCGACATGGCAAAAAGCTTAGTCACCTGGTGGTTTGGAGACTTGATTGGTATTTTAGTCCTGACCCCAGTGCTCAGTTGGATAGTGATTATCTACTATCCAAAAAGTCATCTAACAATGAGCCATATTGGGCTGATCCAACTCAATAGCCCGGCCCGAAATCCTTTTATTATTAAGCTCTTGGTTGGGATTCTGCTGACAACATTGATTATGTTTGCGGCGGCTCAGTTTCGCTTTCAAGAGATGGTCTTTTCTGTCTTTTTTCTGTGCATTCCGCAAATGTGGATCGTCTACACGGAAACGCCACTGCGTAGCGGTATTTCTCTAGCATTAATGAGTACCTGGACCGCCCTCTTGATCAAGCTATTCGAGCTCGGTGATCACATTGTGGTGTATCAGTTTTCAGTGTGTATTTTGGCTGCCAGCACCTATTTTGGGATGACAATTCCACTGCTAGCGTCAACCAATCTGCGTTTAAGAGAAATGGCCTTTTACGATGGGCTCACCAAAACGGCCTCAAGAGAACACTTCTGGGCTCAAGCTGAAACAGAAATCCGACGTGCTCGTTTTTATGGTCAACCCGCGACCTTAATCGTGTTTGATATCGACAAGTTTAAACAGATTAATGACCACTACGGACATACCATTGGGGATGGTGCGCTACTGACCACAGCACAATGCATTGGTAAGTTATTACATCAAGCAGACCTGCTAGGACGGTTTGGTGGAGATGAGTTCATGATTTTGTTGCCAGGGGCCGATTTAGAGCTCGCCAAAAGCAGAGCGGAGGCATTGCGCCAAACATTATCAAAAACCCAAGTGCCCACAACTGATCATTGGTTATCCGGAAGTTTTGGCGTTGTAATGGTCGAACCAGAGGAAACCATACAGGAAGCCTTCAAAAGGGCCGACACTTGCCTACTACAGGCTAAACAAGCAGGCCGGAACTGTGTCATCGCAGGGTAAAAGCGCAGGGTGGCTAGCGTGTGTATCCCCCACCATAGCCGTCTACTTTGCTAAAAAAGCATCACTTGGAGGCACGCCTCCAAGTGATGCAACACTGCCGAACAACAGCTATCCCTAGCGTGGCAGCCTCATGGAACTGACATTGATTAAAACGGAGATGGATGGATTAAAACGGAGATAGATGAGCCCAACGGATACTTACCAGGCAGGGAATGGATCATTCAATTGCGCCCAAGTGGTTTTACCCGCTAAAAGCATTTCGTCATCTAAAAGACACTGATTCAACGCTTGCGTCATGGCCACCTGATCCAAGTGCTGTCCAATAAAAACCAACTCCTGGCGCATATCACCGAAAGGCTCAACCCATTGCGCCAAAATGGATTGTCTATACTCCTCATCCTCAGGCCATCGATCTTGAGGGACTGATTTCCAGAACATTCCGGCAAAACCATAATGAGCAATACCGCCCGCTTGGCTCCACTGACCCGCAAACTCAGGGCGAGTCGCCAACCAAAAATACCCCTTAGAGCGAATCAACTTACCTTGTTGTTGGGGCTGCTGAAGGACATCATGTAAGAAGTGATAAAACTTATCCGGGTCAAACGGGCGTCTTGCCGTATAAGTAAAGCTACTGATTCCATATTCTTCAGTTTCAGGGACATGCTCTCCCCTCATTTCTTTCAACCATCCTGGGGCTTGCTGAGCCCGCTCAAAACTAAAGCGTCCAGTTCCAATGACTTCATTGATCGGTACGTCACCATTTTGAATAGGCAGAATTTTGGCTTCAGTATTCAGTACCTTTAATGTCGCCATCAGGCGCTCAAGTGTGGCCGCATCAATCAAGTCTGTTTTGCTGACCAGGATGACATCAGCAAACTCGACCTGATCCACTAACAAGTCTGCAACATTACGCTCATCATCGTCCCCCAGAGACTCGCCCGTCTCACGAATATCTCTTGCTTGATCGTAATCACGCAAAAAATTAACCGCATCAACAACGGTCACCATCGTATCTAAGGTGGCAATGTCCGACAGGCTTTTCCCCTCTTCATCCGCGAAAGTAAAGGTTTCAGCAACTGGGAGAGGCTCAGAGATCCCGGTCGACTCGATCACTAGATAGTCAAATTGACCGGACTGCGCCAATTCACGCACTTCAATTAACAAGTCTTCTCTCAACGTACAACAAATACAACCATTGCTCATTTCCACCAATTTTTCTTCTCGGTGATTTAATGAAACCTCCTGTTTCACCTGAGCAGCATCGATATTAATCTCACTCATGTCATTCACGATAACCGCAACACGTCGACCTTCGCGGTTATTCAGGATATGACTCAGTACAGTGGTCTTACCCGCCCCTAAAAATCCGGACAACACGGTAACGGGTAAGCCTCCACCAGATAACTCAATCATCACTCATCTCACTTATCTGTCATATTCAAAACAGCACTGCACCAAGTCACGCAGCATGGGCAATGAGTCGCTTCACGGTAATACAATGTTATAACATAACAAACAAGTCAGGCAAGACAAGTACGTACTCCCACATCCACTCAATGACTTAGTGCGCTCGGGCTCGACACCTGAAAAGCGAGCCCCTAAGCGCACTCACGATACAAACGAATGCGAATTCAATCCGCAGAAAATCCAAATATCAGGAACGGAGGCTAAATCCTCATACTTGATTCGCGGGAATCGACTCGATCACATTCACTAAAAGCTCCCAGTAGCGCTGCACTGAAGCGATATTCACTTTCTCATCGGGAGAATGAGGAAAACGAATAGTAGGGCCGAACGACACCATGTCCCAATCAGGGTAGTGACGTTTAAATAAACCACACTCCAAACCTGCGTGCATAACGACCACTTTAGGATCAGCCTGAAACCGATTTTGATAGCATGTTTTAACCAAAGCCATCAAAGAACTATTCGGATCCGGAGTCCACCCGGGATAAGCACCATCCAACTGACACCGTGCGCCTGACAGCCTTGCAATCGCTTGGTGCACACGTGCAAGCTCATCTCGTCCGTTATTTGTTAGGCTCCGAATTAAGCATTGAATATCCAGATAATCATCCGACAAAGTGACAACGCCCAAATTCGATGAGGTTTCTGGCACACCAGCGACAGTTTGACTCATCCGATATACGCCATGGGGTAGACTCTGTAATAAATCTAACACCCTCTGTTGACCAGCGGCGGTTAATACTGGCGCAGCGGATGTCGAGTCAATACTCAATATCATCTGCGTATCCACGGCCTCATACTGCGTATCCTGTTGCGCCATTGCCGCTTGCAGCTGCTCGATCGCAGCAACCTGGTCATCAGGTGATAACACAATGACGGCTTCAGCATCACGAGGTAACGCATTGCGTAAAGATCCGCCCCGAACATGGACTAGCTGCCAGGGTACAGTCAGCGAAGCTAATAATTGCACCATGATCTTATTGGCATTGGCACGCTCAAGATGAATATCCACGCCGGAGTGCCCGCCTCTCAAACCACTGATAGAGACTTTCAGAGCGACATGACCAGAAGCATAGGGCTCACGTTCAACGGGTAAACTCAGTAGCGCATCCACGCCACCAGCACAGCCCATACAAATCTCGCCTTCTTGCTCTGAATCCGTATTAATCAATAGGCTCCCTTCTAGCCAGCCCGGCTGCACACCAAAAGCCCCGTTCATTCCAGCCTCTTCGTCTACAGTCAACAACACTTCTAGAGGGCCATGGTGAATATCGCCTGAGGCAAGTATCGCTAGCGCAGAAGCAACACCAATACCATTATCAGCCCCTAAAGTGGTGCCCTCTGCCGTCACCCATTCACCATCGACAAAGGCATTAATGGGGTCTCGAGTAAAGTCATGCTGGGTCTCCTGGTGCTTTTGCGGCACCATATCGACATGCCCTTGCAGAATAATCCCCGGCTTCCCTTCGCACCCAGGCCGCGGCGACTTAGACAACTTTAGATTGCCAGCTTGATCCTGTTCACAATGAATACCCTGCTGCTGGGCCCATTGTTGAATCCATAGCAACACGGCCTCCTCATGTTTAGAAGGACGAGGAATAGAGCAAAGTCGTGAAAAGATCCCCCACAATAGCTTGGGCTGAAGTTGATCCATCGTATTCACCACACATCTCCTAACAAAGCGCAGCCATCATGTTTAAGCCAACATATTTCGGCTACACCAGATTCAATATTGTTGATGTCTCAAAACACCGTTGAGCAACAGATGCCAGCTCAACGAATCATGTCTATAGCGCAGAAGATCCCTGCACTGAAACAGCTCGCATAAAAGTCTAGTAAAGACGCCTTATGGAATTGGCTCAGCGCATACCGACAGCGGCTAATGATCTCATAGGCAAAAATTAAAATACCCGAAATCACGATGAAAAGAGACGACAAGTACCTAATCAAAAAAACCAACAATCATGAAGCATAAGCCATAAAACCTATTCATGACCACGTCTCATATTCGCAAGGATGTCGATATGAATTTATCAAATTTATCTCACCCTGTTCCCCAAGATCATGACGCAACACATGATCGGCCAAGTATATGGCCTGAACCGATTCAACAGGAGCCTGACATATTTTTAATATCATCCGGAAAAAATAAAAAAATCAAAACATTAATAAAAACACTACGGCAGCATGACCACCGATATTATTTACTAGACTATCCCCCTCAGGCACCCGGCATTATTTTATTAGACTGCACAACAACATCCCCCACACCGAGAATGATCGACTGCCGAAAAACAATGATCATTGCCATTACAGATATTACATCGGAGATTAATCATGCTGAATTTCCTGACCTATTTGACACACTTCATTGCCAATCCCATGAATTGATTATCGCCAACAGAATCCAGCTCTATTTGCACTATTACAAAACCTTAAAGCAATCGCCACCACCACAACCCCAATTAAGCATGAGTCGCTCACAACGCCTCGTTTACAAAGCTTGTACGATATTAGAAAGAAATCTTAGTGAAGCCATTTGCAATCGATATTTATGCAAAACCCTCTACACTAATCACAATACACTTTATAAAGCCTTTAAAGCACAACTCGGCATGAGCGTACATCAATGGCTCATGAGGAGAAGAATTGAAGAAGCCGTTCGGCTTTTAGTCGAAACAGAGCTGCCAATCCAGCATATCGCCTTTGACGTTGGTTTTTCTCGACAGTCTAGTTTCTCAACTTTTTTCAAATCTGAAAAAGGCATCACACCCAGCGCCTACAGAAAAAGAGCGCGCCATACTCATACAATAAAGCAGCATACGATGAAGCATGCATAAGTCCACCCATGAAAGGAGTTCAATATGAACACGCAATCCTACTCACTTAAAACCATCAGAGTTCTTATAGGATTATTCCTACTAACAATCGTCACTTACTCAAATGCCGAAGATGCAAGCAGCATATGGAGCAGCGACGATCAACTCATCGAGATTTTAGCGCAACCCCAATATAACGACAAAAATACTATAAATAATTTAACACTGAACATTACCGATAAAACACTCGGTGAATATCAGTACGAACCGCTTATCTACACACTATCACCTCCCTATACGGACCAGAGAAAGATAATAGAAGCAACTCCTAAAAAATCGACCTTAAATGGTCATCTCATCGTACGAAAGCTCACTCAATTTCCAGAATACCTATTTATTGTCGTTGATCTTTACTATGGTGACATGCCACAGCCAACGCAGCACCACGTAATGGGTTCAATCCTCAGAATCCCGATCCAGGACAATTAAAACTAAACCAACCAATAAAACTAGACCACCCACTTAAAAATCATTGATGGCACTTAATAGTGCCATCAATTATATCCATCTTAAGCAGACCATTGAATAGCGACTATGCTAAAGAAACCGTCGCCAAGACCATAGTAGTGAAAACTGAATAAAAAATAGAAATAAACTCAAAAAAACCAGCACACAGTCTAAGTTAAATTAAAACCACTGGCACGGCACACACTATCCCAATCGTCGGAGCCAGATAACCCATAGCCTATCAAGGAGTAAGATCATGGCCAGTATCAAACTTAATCTCATCAATCATTCCGCTGATGCCAACAATAGTGATTATGTCATTTTTCAGAAAAATGCCGCGACGGATGTCAATATCCAATCGGTCGCCTGGAAAGTGGTTAAAAACTTAGGTAACAGCGACAATCACCCCTTTGAATACCCAATGGAGTTTCAAGTCTGCGCCAAGGATTATAACGGCAATTATATGCCCAAAATCACAGCACATAATGATCATGTCTACGAAGTGATCATGGCGCAGTCTGGCCATCAACTGCGTGATGGCTCCCAGACCGCCGCTAACCCCAATGAAGTTGAAGTCTGGAACAACCTGACCCAAGGCGCTATCGACGCACAGATTTATCGGGATGGAAAACTGCTGGCAACAAAAGTTAATGTCGCACCGGGCTCGAAAGCTAATTTTGAATTCAAACCCAAGATCTTTATCGGAATGGTCTCTCAGGTCGAAGAAGGCACGGTAATGAATTCCAATGTCACGATTCAGTACTTAACCGAAATCGACCTGCTGGGCGTCAGCAGTGCCGACATTATCATCACCGGCGGTGGGCGTGGCACTGACTCAGTACCCTTTAAATTCACTCTGTCGAATGTAATTTAAGTCAAGAGCTCGCCACTATCTAAATAAACTGAATAGTCAGAAGTAGAGAGTGGCGAGATCCAATTAATATAAAAAAAGAGACCACAATCATGCCATGGAATGATAAATGTCAATGGGGGCAACCAACCCCCTTTAATAACCATATGGCAGCTATAGCCGTTAACAATGCAAATTTTTTACAATCAGTATTTGTGAACACTTCCGAGAATGGAAACACACGACAAGCATATACTTATCACGAAGTAGGTGGGTATAGAATATGTGTAGTAGGCCATATACATATTAACGACGAACAGGTTGTTGCTGGTGCCAGCTTTATTCCAGGCTGGGATAACTGGTCAATGCAAACCCCACAAGCAGCGGTCGATACGATTGCCGACTTGCCAGATCAGGGAAGTTTTCCTGGAAATGACCGTTACCCACATCCGACTTAAGACTACGCCCACATAAAATCATCAATAACCCAATCAGTCGTCTAATATCGTCGCGTTGATTGAACTCGATAAACGCACCTCATAAGAGGCTGAACCTCAAAGCCTGAGCCCTGATACAAAGTGGGTTCAGGCTTCATTGACTGTTGAGTTCACGTTCATCAACAGTGCCCTACTGAGCATGGTCGAGTTCAGTCACGACTACACCGCTTTCGACCATTACACCGCTTGCCACAATAGACTTAACGCACTGACCATTAACACCGAAAATGTCATCATCATGCCACTGATCCGAAGCTTGAGGTTCTCTTGTGTCTGCGATACGCCATAAGCGTGTAAACAGCGGCCAACGAGTAACGCCACCCCAAGCACATGGATGAATACCGGTGATGCTGCCCCTTGAGTTTCTAGCATCCAAATCAATAACAACGTCAGAGGCACGTATTCAGTGAAGTTTCCTTGTACACGAGTTGCACGTAACAACTCAGGGTCATCCCCCGTGCCAACAGCGACAAGTGCACGGCGTCTCACTTTGATAACCCGAAAGCTCAGCAATATTAATAAAAGCCCCAACAAAGCGGCATAAATAGGGGTGACCATAACGCCTACTCCTGATCGATAAAACCGAAGAAAAATGAGATCTAGCCCAAATCATCGATAATGACGGCGAATGGGCCAAACAGCTGAACCTCATCGATGAGCAAGACCCCATACAACGCTATCTTGAATCTGCCTTGCATCATAAGCCGAACGGCCTATAAAATGAGATAAAATCTCATTATCGTTTACGCCCAATATTGTCTCCTATTCATAATCTTTATGGTGGAGTGTCTGTGTCTTTATCGCCCTCTTTACTCAATCGCACAGATGTCACAGTCTCAGACTCCAGAACAAGAGACTGTGAGCGATCGAGTATGTCGATGGCTGATAAGAGCCCGTCAGACTTCACTGCTTTTTACATTCATCATAGTGGTTGGCTTAAAGGCTGGTTATGCCGCCAACTAAATTGTCGAGAAACTGCCGCAGACTTACTTCAAGAGACCTTTATACGGGTCTTACTACGCCAGCGCCAGCAAGTCAGCATTCGAGAACCGAAAGCATACCTGACACAGATTGCTCGAGGATTAGTCATCAGTCACTGGCGTCGCCAGGATATTGAACAGGCTTATCGCGAAGCGTTGACTCATTTACCAGAACCGGTAGCGCCATCGCCTGAAGTCACGGAGCAACTGTTAGAAACACTCTGTTTGCTTGATCAGGCACTGAGTAAACTGCCAACCCCCGTACAACAAGCCTTTTTAATGGCTCAGCTTGATCACCTCACTTATCGGGACATCGCCCAACAGCTCAACGTCGCTGAAGTGACCATCAAACGTTATGTCAAACGAGCGTTAGTACAGTGCATGCTCGTGATGGATCAAAATACCTGATGACACAATCAGAACAGGCATCATCACCCAATCATGCACATTTATTAGAAGAAGCCGCAGAATGGTTACTACGCCATCAGGAAGGCCCATTATCCGATGCCGAAATAGCAGAATTCAAGGCTTGGCGGCAACGCAGTAGTGCCCATGAACACGCGTGGCAAAAAGCAGAACAACTCGCTCAACGCTTACAATGCATGCCACCCGATATCACCCGCGCAACGCTCAATGCACGGGGAGCACAACGACGGGCAACTCTAACGCGCCTAGCATTGCTCATAGGGTTAGTGCCTCTTGGATGGGCGGGCTGGTCTCAAGTTGAACGACATTTCGGAGCGGACTATGCCACCCAAACGGGCGAGCGTCGTCAAATCAAGCTCAATGATGGCACGCGTTTATGGCTCAACACCCGCACACGCCTTGACGTCACCATAACCACAGCACAACGGCATATCCATTTGTATGAAGGCGAGTTGAATATCACGACGAGCGCTGACCCTCGCCCAATGAAAATCACGACCACAGCAGGCACGTTACAGCCACTAGGGACTGTATTTACAGTTCGGGAAGCAGAGGACTATACACAAGTGGGCGTCACCGAAGGTCGTGTGGCGATCAGTTTACATAACGGGCAACAACACCTAGTACCAGCAGGTCAACAGTTACGGTTTAACGCAACCCGACTATTCAGCCCCAACACTTACTCGAAGTCACAGGAAGGCTGGATCCAAGGCATGATCATTGCTGACAACCAATCTCTAGAAGATTTTGTTCACAACTTAAGCCGTTATCACCGTGGCTGGTTTAGGGTCTCACCGGAGCTTGCCGCATTGAAAATTTCAGGTAGCTACCCCATCACCCCACTCGATCAAACCCTTAATATGTTAGCTCGAACATATCCAGTTCAAATCAGCCGAAGTGGCCTTGGTTACCTCACCACCTTCACGCGAAAAGCAACACCGGGTAAGGGCAGCCAGTCCACAACAGCACCATGAATGCCATGTGATGACCTTCCCATTGAATGACTTTGCCACTGAATATCCTCACCGCCAACTTGCCTTACCACTGAATGATCGTACCGCTGATTCAGTCGATCATTGAGGCCATCAAACATAAAAAATAATTATTTTTATTTCATAGTGATACTTTTTCTCAGCTCGTGCGGCTAAGGGATTAAAGGCCGATCAAACACAGATCGGGAAACTGACCTGTTAGAACAGAAAGGAACCTTTATGTCCCGCCTTGAACCATACCGTGGCCTAGCACTAGGGTCATTAACGATGGCCTTATCGCTGAGTATGAGTACGCCCGCTATTGCAGAAAGCACTCACGCTGAAAACACTCTCGCCGAAAGCTCCGCTTCAGAAGACTCTGTGTCGATCCAACACAATACCGTCACCCAAGCGGACAGAATGGCACATTACCAACTGAGCTCAGGGCCACTAGGTCAACGACTTAATCAACTGGCCGCCCAACATGGTTTGGCACTTTCTTATGACCCATCACTCACCCAAGGGCTTCAAAGCGCGCCATTAGAAGGCCGCTACACGCCCCGCCAAGCCATGGCACAACTTTTACGCCACACAGACCTTCAACTAGTAGACCATCATGATGGCACCTTTTCGTTAAAAACCGTGCCAAACACATCACCGCAAAATCTAGACACCATGACCGTCACGGGCAGTCGAACGCCTGCGCGCTATACAGCGGAGTCCACCAGTGCGGCCACTAAAATGTCATTATCTATGCGGGAAACCCCACAAGCGGTATCTGTCATTACCCAGCAACAACTTGAAGATCAAGGGCTGGACAATATTGAAGACGCCTTATTGACGACCCCGGGAATCACTTTAACCAAAGCCGGTAGCAGTCGCCCCACCTTTTATGCACGAGGTTTCAGTGTCAGTAACATCAGTTATGACAATGTACCTACATCCATTAGCAATTTTGCTTTTGGGTTGATTGACGGTGTCGATACCGCCGTCTTTGACCGTGTGGAAATCGTCCGAGGCGCATCAGGCCTGATGCAAGGCACGGGCAACCCTTCCGCTTATATCAACTTGGTCCGTAAACGGCCGACCCATGAGTTTCAAGGGTATGTTCAAGGACAGGCTGGGCGCTGGGATAATCAGCGTGGAGAGCTGGATATCTCAGGCCCACTGACAGCCGGCGGCCAAGTACGAGGACGCTTAGTCGCGGCCTACCAGGATCATGACAGCTTTATGGAGGATATGGGCGAACGCAAGCGTGTCTTCTACGGCATACTCGAAGCCGATCTGACCCCTCAAACATTACTCAGCTTGTCTGTCACCCAACAGAAAACCGATCGTGACAACAGCTGGGGACTACAACCTTATGGGCTAAGTCGCTCTAGTAACCTTTCACCGGAATGGGCCTATAACGACACGGACAACCGCTTCTATAGCCTCGAGCTTTCACATCACTTCAGTAATGATTGGAAAATCCAGTTCTCAGCCAATCACATCACCAGTGATGCCGACTTTGTGGGCACCTATTACGCTGGAGATCTCGATCTCAGTACCGGCGATGGCTTATCCATTTATGACGGATCGATTTATCACAATGATGAAAAACAAACAGGGCTAGACCTCTTCGCTACCGGCGGTTTTACACTGGCCGGACAAGCGCACGAACTGCTCGTCGGGATCGATCACCGTTGGCGCGACTTCACACCCTGGGGCCAATATGGCTTAGCGTCTCACCCCATCAATGTTTACACCTGGGACAACAGCACATTACCGGCTCCGGAGCGGGGGAAATTAAGTCGTGGGAACTGGGATTACCATGACAAGCAAAGTTCAGTTTATGCAACGGCCCGCTGGCATTTGAGTGACCCGCTAAGCCTGATTACTGGCGCTCGAGTCACTGATTGGGATTACGAGCAGCATACAGGGACTAGTCATTATGAAGTCGATCATGAGATCACGCCTTTTATTGGCGCCATTTATGACTTGAATGCACAATATTCATTATATGGCAGCTATACCAGCATTTTTGAGCCACAAAATGCTTACGATATCAACGGTGACTTATTAGACCCAATTGAAGGGCATAGCTACGAGGTGGGTATTAAGGGCGAGTTCAATGACGGTCTACTCAATGCCACATTGGCACTTTATCGAATTGATCAGGTGAACCGAGCCCAAACCGACTATGATGGCCCATCTCCGTGTCCGGGTAATCCAACCTCAACTTACTGCTCTGAAGACAGCGGCAAAGTCCGCAGTCAAGGCATTGAATTAGAACTCAGCGGCCAATTAACTCCAGCGACACAGGCCAGTTTTGGCTACACCTTCAACCGCAACCAATACGAGAAGGATGCAGAAAACAAAGGTGATACGTTTAACACTCAACTGCCTAAACACTTATTACGCCTTAGCCTGCGCCATGAGCTGAATGCGCAATGGGTTGTCGGCGGGAGTCTTCAGGCCCAAAGCCGTATCTATGAGGGCAGTGCAAGCCGCACCGTTGAGCAATCGGGCTATTATGTGGCCAACCTGATGGCAGGCTGGGCGCCAACAGAACAACTGTCTTTCCGAGTTAATCTGAACAACTTGTTTGATCGTGAATACTACGAAGCCTTAGGCTCAGCCAATAGCTTAAACGCCTATGGTAACCCGCGTAATCTTCTGCTAACTGCACGCTATGAACTTTAGTGACACGAACAAATAGCGACATAAGCAAACAATGACATAGTAAACAGTGACGTAGTGAACAGATACTGCGTTTTTCGCGTCAGAGCTTACCGGCTCTGACGCCATTCTTTTTTCAAACTGGCCCTACGCTTCAAGCATACGCCCACTTACACTCCTTCATGCACGCATATCGACTAAGGTCCAAGACTCACTCAATGAGTTCGATTGGCTTGGTTCACCTTGGTCACTTTAAATCGTTTCTTTAAGCTTGCCTGGAGCGTTCATGCACTTAGTGGAATCTTTTTGGGCTTACCATCTGCACTGGGCAATATGGCCTGTACTCTTGGCCGCCTTTATCCGCGGTTATACTGGCTTTGGTTTTGCAGCAATCGCCATTAGCGGGCTGAACCTGATCTGGCCACCACAAACCAGCGTTCCTATCATTTTGTTACTCGACCTTATCGGCACCTTAAAACTGCTGACTGCAGCCTGGCCTGGCGCCGATAAAGGGATCATCACGCGTCTAAGCAGTGGCGCATTGATCGGCATCCCATTGGGATTAACCCTGCTGATCCAAGTGCCCGAACAACCACTTAAGTTGATGATCAGCCTAACCGTTTTGGCGATGGCCCTGTTACTGATGCGCCACCCCCTCACTCGCACAGAAAAGCCCTATCAGACCCGGTTCACGGGCATAATCTCGGGAGCTTTTACTGCAGCCGCTTCCATAGGAGGACTACCGGTTGTCTGCTATTTATTGACTCAATCGATCTCTCCAGCCCGCCAACGCAGCACCTTGATCATTTTTCTTGCACTCACAGACCTGGTAGTTCTACTGCTATTGGCCCTGAATGGACTCCTGACCTCCGCGCTGCTGCTACCGACTTTACTTTTATGCCTACCGACATGGTGCGGTGTCAGTCTGGGGCAAGCCGTCTTCAACCGTTGGCACCCTCGCTCTTTTCGCCCTATCGCCCTACCGCTACTAGGTTTACTGGCAAGCCTCGGTCTCATTCAAAGCCTACAACACCTAATATAGCTCCTCCCGACAATCCGCATGCACGGGTATATGCACACTTGAGAGGCTAACGACTATTCAACACAAACCGACGTAAACGGTCAAAGCACAGACCGCCCAAGACACAAGATGCACAATGCAAATAAAAAGCATGTTAAAATTACATATCGTTAACATTTGATTGATGAGCCCTGAATGAAACCCAGCCTCTGGGAAGAGACCGATCAAACCCGACTGACCGTATTAAACGCAGCCCAAAACTTTGTCGTCATTGCGGGAGTTTGCTTTATTCTGGTTAACTTGCTGAAAGCGCAATGGCTTTTGGCTGGTCTGGAAATCGTGACGGTCATCTTCACCTTAGTTTTTGCTTGTGTCACACGCCGCTCATCCAATACATCCCTCGGCATATCCCACCGCTGGATTATCAGCTGGCTGGCACTTGTATTTGGCTGTATTGCGGTCGGACTCAGTTATGCCGGAGCTTTTAGAGCCAATCAGTTTGTCTGGGTGATGCAAATTCCCATGCTGTCGTACTTACTTCTAGGCAAAACACGAGGCACACAGCTCACCAGTGTTGCAGCATCAATCTGTATGTTGACTTTTGCTCTCACGAACAAACAACCTTCTTCATTGGAATACTTCGCCTCACTGGCAAATATGGGTATGGCACTAGGCATTACCTGGGCACTCAGCTACTTATATGAAGCCAAACGCGAAGAAGCCATTCAGCAGCTACAGGAACAAGCCGCTCGAGACCCTTTAACAGGGCTCCATAACCGTCTACACCTGGAATCCATTTTTCAACAGCTTAGTCGCTACCCGATGAACAAACACCGGCTGGTACTGATGTTGATTGATATCGATTGGTTTAAAGCGATTAATGACCAATACGGCCATGACATTGGAGATGAGGTGCTCGTTAAAGTGGCCGAAATGCTACAGCGTCACACGCGTAATACCGACTGGCTTTTCCGCGTTGGAGGGGAAGAGTTTTGCATCATACTGCCTTCGACACCTAAAGCTGAAGCCTGCGTACTCGCGGAGCAACTGAGAAAAGCGCAAGCCCAAGAAGTCATGACAACATCACAAGGTACTTTAGAAACGACGATCAGCATCGGACTTGCCTGCTGGCCCACAGAGGGAAAGAAACTGGAAACCCTTTATCGCCGTGCGGATCAACGCCTCTATCAAGCCAAGCGATCGGGCCGTAATCAAGTCATCAGCCAAGAAGACAACACTTCGTCAGAAAGCACTTCATCAGAAAGCACGGCACAAGAAAATACGCTAAAAAGAAATACTCGCGAAGACGACAACAGAGAGCAATCCAAGCCCGGCTTATAACCCAATGATACAGCAGACATAACTGACCTGACTTTCGCTATCGGTTCTGCGGGTTACAATGCCAACAAGCTTTCTATTCTCAACGGGTCAAATGGGCCATCATGAACACATCGATCTCTCTTCCACCCTCTCGACTACCTCGAGTGGGCACTACAATATTTTCCACCATGTCTCAACTGGCTGCTGATACCGGAGCCTTAAACTTATCTCAAGGGTTTCCTGATTTTGATGGCCCTCAAGCCTTAAAAGACCGCGTGAGTCATTATCTCAACCAAGGCCACAATCAATACGCACCAATGCCCGGCGTACCGGCACTCCGTGAAGCCATCGCACACAAAGTTCAAACGTTATACGGCTACCATGCGGACCCAGACCATGAAGTCACCGTCACATCTGGCGCGACAGAAGGCATATTTGCCGCGATAGCTGCATGCGTTCGCCCCGGTGACGAGGTCATTGTTTTTGACCCCGCTTATGACTGCTATGAGCCAGCGATTACTTTAAATGGCGGGATCACTCACCATCTACCATTACAACCGCCACATTTCACCATTGATTGGCAACAATTAGCAGACCTATTGCACCGACAACCCCGTCTAGTGATCGTCAACAACCCACATAACCCGACGGGTGCAGTACTGACACAACAAGACCTCAACCAGCTGGCGGACCTTTTAGCTGAAACACCAACGCTATTATTGGGTGATGAAGTCTATGAACACATTGTGTTTGATGGACGACCCCACTTAAGTTTGCTCAGTCATCCAGCGCTAGCAGCACGCTCGATCGTGGTGTCTTCTTTCGGTAAGACCTACCATACAACCGGTTGGAAAGTGGGTTATGTCGTCGCACCTCAAGCGCTATCTGCTGAAGTTCGAAAAGTTCACCAGTACTTAACCTTCAGCACCAGTACGCCATTTCAATGGGCGCTGGCAGACTTTATGAACCAACATCCAGAGCATCACACCCAGCTCCCCCATTTCTATCAAGCCAAGCGCGACCACTTTTGCGATCTGCTTCGCAATAGCCACTTCAACTTAACCCCGACACAAGGGACCTACTTCCAATTACTGGATTATCATGCAATCAGTGATCAACTGGATACAGAAATGGCCCTGAGATTAACTCGAGAAATCGGGGTTGCCGCCATTCCCATTTCAGTTTTTTATGCTGAGCCACCCCGAGACCTGCATTACTTACGCTTATGTTTTGCCAAAAGTGAGGCCACCTTAAGCCAGGCGGCCGAGCGCTTATGTCATCTATCTCCCGCAGGCTAGGCACAACACGGACTAAGAATACTCACCGCATTGGGCCCCTCAATACAGGCAAGATATGGGCCTGATGCGGTCGACCCCAACGCTCAAATCAAGCCCACCACTTGCAAACCGTATAGACCCAACATAATCGACACCACAGAAATCACCGTGGAAATGGCAATAATATTCGCCGCCAATCGGCCATCACTTCCAGCAGAACGAGCCATCACATAACTGGCGGCTGCAGTCGGGCTGGCCAGAAAAAGAAACAACATCCCAAGATCTCGTCCCTCAAAACCGATTAAAGCTGCCAGCAAGGTAAAAGCAATCGGAGTCCATAACACTTTAAACAGACTTGAACTGAGCGCAATTTTCCCCGAGTGAATAAATGCAGCCATCGATAAAGAGCCACCGACACAAATCAGAGCCAAAGGTAATGTCATCGCAGAAAAGTAGTCTGCCGAGATCAAAATCCATTGCGGTAATTGTACATTCATCCAAGAAGCAAGGAGCCCGGCAAGTACGCTTAAAATCAGTGGGTTTTTGGCTAGCCCTTTCATCACTGACTTTAAATCAGCATCAAAATGCGGACTATAAAAAGCCAGCACAATAATAGATAACACATTAAACAACACAATAATCAGCCCAGCCAAAACACCACCGACTGACAGACCATAATCGCCATATTGGCTAGCAGCTAACGCCAACCCCACAATCCCGCAATTACCCCGAAAAGCCCCTTGAACATAAATCCCCCGCTCAGCATAAGGCACATGCTTTAATGACCATAACCATGCCCAGGCAAAGCTCAATACCGTTGCCAGGTAGAAATAACCAATCAAAGCAGGTTGCAAAGCCATGCTCAGATCCGTACGCAAAATGCCAAAAAACAACAGCGTCGGCATCAAGGCTTTAAAGCTTAGATTAGAAGCCACAGACATAAAATGCTCATCGATCAACCTGAGACGCTTCAGCACAATACCCAGCACCACCATAGCGAAAACCGGGCCTGTCACAGTAAATACTTGAATGAACATCGTCTGAGGATTGTCCATGGGGCTCCTTGTTGGTTTGTATTAAAGTGAAAAGATCACGACTAAAACACCTAAATTGCCAGACTAGCCAGTGTCAGACGGGTGTAAGTAATGGTTGATCCGAAAAATAAGCCGCTAGATTATCCACGACCAATTGCGCCATCGCAGCCCGGGTTTCAACCGTGCCGCTTGCACAATGCGGTTGAACAACAACTTGCGGCATCGACAATAACGCGGGTGGAACCTGAGGCTCATGAGCAAATACATCTAAGCCCGCCCCTGCCAGCTGCCCTTGTTGTAGCAGCTCCACCAGTGCAGGCTCATCCACAACGGACCCTCTCGCAATATTGATGAAATAGCCCTGAGGACCTAAAGCACTCAACACCTCACGTGAGATCAGCCCTTGGGTGGCAGCGCCACCAGGGACTACTGGTGCCAGGATATCAACATCACGCGCCATCGCGACCAAATCATCATAATATCGATAGGACACTTCCGATTTTGGGCGACGGCCATAATAACTGACTTCCATACCAAACGCTTCCGCTCGTTTTGCAATGGCTTGTCCGATTCGACCAAGGCCAGCGATCCCAAGTCGCTTGCCTGTCACCGTTGTATTCAACGCCATCATGCCTTGCTCAACCCAATGGCCTTGGCGAATCCATTCGACCCCAGGCAATAAGCGCCGCACCGTTGTCAGTAATAACATCATCGCCATATCCGCGACATCATCCGTAAGTACATCCGGGGTATTCGTGACGAGTACACCCTTGGCATGACACGCATCGACACATAAGCTGTCGGTCCCAACACTGCCACAGGCGACAATTTCCAACGCTGGCAAACGCGCCAACAGTGCTTCAGAAAAACCACCCCCACCAGTGGTGACAACCGCACGAATACGTGTCCCGACTTGGTCCAATAGCACATTGCGGGAAGTCTCATCAGTTAAGAGATCCAAACGGTGCAGCTGATATCGTGCTTCTAATTCAGCCATTTGCGCCGGACGCACCGGTGCCACAACAAGCACATCAATCATCTTGATCACTCCTTCGTCTAGGTATGCAGGCATCATTCTGCCTTGTTCAAAAGGTAGGGCTCACTCCTTAAATGCAAAAGCCCGCTTTAAATACAAAAACTTGCTTCAAATACAAAAGGCCCGCTTCAATAGCAGGCCTTTTGGGATTCAGGGTAGAGATATTCTCCAGGCCTTAACGGACCAATGCCGGACGCTTCGCATCAAATTGCCAACCAGGAATGAGATACTGCATGGCCATCGCATCATCTCGCTGCCCTAATGTCAGCGATTGGTACAAAGCATGGGCCTGTTTCAACTGCACCGGATCTAGAGTCACCCCTAAGCCTGGCTGTTCCGGCACACGTAATTTCCCATCATGAATTTTCAGCGGAGCCTGCGTCAGGCGCTGACCATCCTGCCAAATCCAGTGGGTATCGATCGCCGTAATCTCTCCAGGACACGCGGCGGCGACATGCGTCATCATGGCCAACGAAATATCAAAGTGATTATTTGAATGCGATCCCCAGGTCATGCCCCATTCATGACACAGCTCGCCTACAGCGACAGCCCCTTGCATCGTCCAGAAATGGCAGTCAGCTAACGGGATATCCACTGAATCCAAACGAACAGCATCACGCAACTGTTGCCAATCTGTTGCGATCATATTGGTCGCCGTTTTCATCCCTGTCTGGCGTTTAAACTCAGACAAGATTTCACGACCCGACCAAGCCCCTTCTTGGCCACAAGGGTCCTCAGCATAACTGAGCATATGCTGAATGGGCTCAAGATACTCAACCGCTTGTTTCAAGGTCCAGGCGCCATTCGGATCCAGCGTTAAGCGAGCATCGGGGAAGGCCTCATAGAGTGCAGCAATACACTCCGCTTCTTGACGCCCATCCAATACCCCCCCTTTTAACTTGAAATCCTTAAAGCCATAACGGGCATAAGCCGCTTTCGCCAAGTTGGCTACTTTTTCTGGCGTCAATGCTTCTTGAGTTCTCACCAGGTCCCAATCATCCTGGGGGTCTACACAACGAGGATAAGGTAAATCGGTCTTATCCGGGTCACCTAACAGAAACAAGTACCCCAAAGCCTCGACGTCATCACGCTGCTTGCCAAACTGCCCTAGTAGGTCAGCCACGGGCAACCCCATATGCTGACCGGCCAAATCTAACAACGCAGATTCAATCGCCGTGATCACATGGACAGCCGTACGCAAATCAAACGTCTGATGACCACGCACATCATCTTGCTGACCGGATATCGCTGCCCTCACCTGGCTGATGATCGCCTTATAGCGCCCTATACCTTGCCCTTCCACCAAAGAGCGGCAGTGCTCCAGTGTACGAATAATGCGATCTGTGGCGGGAACTTCACCCAGCCCAACGCGGCCGTCACTGTCCTCAATGACCACGACCGTACGGATAAACCAAGGGGCATGGCCACCACTGAGATTGAGAAGAAAACTGTCATACCCGGCAACCGGGACAACGGTCATTTTTGTTACGGTCGGGAACATGAGCATTACCTCAACAATGAACTCTAGACTCTAAATAGCTAGATTCTAAATAGTTAGACCCTGAACAATTAAACCCAGGCCGATTATTGGTTAGCGTCAATAATGCGCTTCAACTCAGCCTTTTCTTCTTTAGTCGGCATGGTCAGAGGGAAACGAACATCTCCTGCTGAACGGCCTATCAGATCGGCTCCGACTTTGATCAGACTCACGGCATACCCCTTCTGACGATCACGCAGACGACAAAATGGAATAAAAAAGTCCTGAATAATTTGTGTAACGGTTGTCCGATCACCTTCACGCAGCGCCTTGTAAAACCGCATCGCCATTTCCGGCATAAAATTAAACACTGCCGAAGAGTAAGTATTGACACCAATCGAGATATAAGCCTCAGCGAAGATTTCGGCAGTAGGCACACCTCCGATATAAACCAAGCGATCACCGACTGTTTTAATGGTGTCATTCAGTGCCGCGAGATTGCCCACACCATCTTTCAAGCCAATCATATTCGGGCACGCTGCAGCGAGGGATTTAACACTTTCAGCATCCAACACGCCATTAGCACGGTTGTAATAAATCACCTGCAGCGAAGTACTGTTCATCACTGCTTTGGCATACTCGACCACACCATGAGCAGGACACTCCGTCAAATAAGGCGGCATCAACAGAATGCCATCAACACCCGCTTCTTCAGCGATTTTGCATAACGCTTGGGCATCAGGAATGCTCTTACCGGCACTAGCAATCACCGGCACTCGCCCTGCCACTGTCTCCACCGCAATCTGACAGATCTGGCGATACTCATCCGTAGATAAGGAAAAGAACTCCCCTGTGCCACCGGCAACAAACACCGTAGAGACGCCTTGCTGGACAAACCACTCTAAACGTTCGCGATAAGTTTCAGGGTTAAACTGTCCCTTATCATCCAGATCTGTAATGGGAAAAGACAAAAGACCATCACTCAACGCCCTACGCATCTGTTCAACTGAAAAACTCATTATCCACACCTCATTCAAAGATCAGTTCATATCACAGGGAATGTCTATCATTCAGACCACAATGAAGCGCACTCACGCAACATAATACATAATACATCAGACAAAAATGTCGCATTGCCTGAAAAATAATGCACTGCGCCTCAAGCTTTTCGCTCCCGGGTAGGCAAAGAGGCACAGAGCGAGATTTACAAAGTCAATGCACTGCGCGTATTGACATAAAGGGCATACACCGAGTGACTACTCGCCATCAACAAACGATTTTGAGCACGCCCCCCAAAACAGATGTTGGCGCAACGTTCTGGTAGATGAATATGTCCAATCGCTTCGCCCTCAGGACTGAATACCATCACACCATCGAAATCAGCAGGATTGACATCCGGAGAACCATCACTTCCCCAACCACACCAAAGATTACCTGCTTCATCACATTTAATACCATCAACACCTGCATGGTCCGGCGCTTCAATATGAACATGACGTTTCCCTAAAGTCCCGTCATCCCGAACCTCATAAGCCCAAACTAACCGGTTAGGTTTCGCCCGCCCTTCGACGATATAAAGCAAACGTTCATCGGGTGAAAAGCACAGCCCATTAGGGCCTGCAATATTCCCCTCAACTTGAGTCACTACGCCCGTTTCACCATCAATGCGATAAACCGCATCGGGCAAAGTACGCTCAATTTTATGCCCTTCATAATTATTGCCACTTTGGAAAGGCGGATCAGTGAACCAGATCGACCCATCGCGTTTCACGACAACATCATTGGGAGAGTTAAAACGCTGTCCGTCATACTGATCTGCCAAAACCGTTATACTGCCATCATGCTCAGTACGGGTGACACGGCGCCCTTCGGCATGCGTCGAGGAGCCTTCACACGTCACCAGTCGTCCCTGTAAATCACGACACATACCATTAGAAAAGTTCGCATTATGCCGGTACACATCAAATGAACCGGAGATCTCATCCCAACGCATAATTCGATTATTGGGAATATCACTGACCAACAGGTAACGTCCATCCTGGAACCACACAGGACCTTCCGCCCAACGCATCCCCGTCGCTAAGCGCTCGACACTGGCATTAAACAAACGCAACTTCAAAAAACGATCATCGAGGACCTCGACATGAGGGTCAGGATAATGCGTATCTAGCGGTTTAGGCTGTGCTTGAGCCAATCGGCTCGTCCCACCCAAAGCCCCTATCGTTGGCACCGCAACAGATAACGCCAACGCTTTACGCATAAAACTACGACGGGATGCAGCAGACTGATATTGTTGTTCTTCTTGCATACTGATGATCCTTCTTCCAGATCAATGAATGATATCGATCAGGTCACTGGTGCCGGATTAAACAACACCAGATCATTGTGCAGGCCTAGCTTATCTGCACACACCTGTCGACGGCCTGAGGCCACCTCCAGAATCAAATTAAATAATGCCCAGCCCATCTCTTCGATGGTTTGCTCGCCAGTGGCAATACGCCCAGCATCCAAATCAATCAGATCATGCCAACGATTACCCAAGGTACTGTTTGTGGACACCTTGATAACAGGCGCAACAGATAAACCATAAGGCGTACCGCGCCCGGTGGTGAAAACTTGCAAGTTCATTCCCGAGGCAAATTGCAAAGTACCGCAGATAAAGTCACTGGCAGGCGTTGCCGCAAAATTCAGCCCCCGCTTACGGATACGCTCGCCAGGGCTCAAGACATCGACAATAGGGCTGGTCCCTGACTTGGCAATCGAACCCAACGCTTTTTCCACCACGTTACTCAAGCCACCTTTTTTATTGCCCGGTGACGGGTTAGCGCTCCGATCAGCTTTGCCCTGATTGAGATAGTCGTCATACCATGCCATTTCACGTAACAAGGCCTGCCCGACTTCAGGCGTCGCAGCACGCGGGGTGAGCAGATGGATAGCATCACGTACTTCAGTCACCTCAGAAAACATCACGCTGCCACCGGCTCGCACGATAAGATCAGAGGCGTAACCGACGGCGGGATTAGCCGTCACGCCCGAGAACGCATCAGATCCCCCACATTGCATCCCGACCACTAGCTCAGACACTGGGCAAGTTTCACGTTGTCGGCGATTCAGTTTGGCTAAATGTTTTTCAGCCATCGCCATAATGCCATCAACCATGTCGCCAAAGCCGTGGAACTGCTCATCCTGAAGGCTCAACGCATGCTCAGCGAGATCGGCCGGATCCATGACTTTAAGCGGTTGCTCATCCCCCGGCTCTTGCAGCAATCGACTGGGCTGAAGCTTTTCACACCCCAAACCAATCACCATGACTTCGCCCCCCAAGTTAGGGTTGCGCGCCATATTCTGTAAGGTGCGAATCGGTACAATCGCCGCAGGGGCATTAATGGCGACACCACAGCCATACGTATGATTTAGGGCGACCACATCATCAACATTGGGGAAATGCGGCAATAACTCCTGCTTGATACGCTTAACGACATAATCGGTCACGCCGGCCACACACTGCACACTGGTGCTAAGTCCGAGCACATTACGGGTTCCGACCGACCCATCTGTATTGCGGTAGCCTTCAAAGGTATAACCTTCCAGAGGCTCACGATCTGGTGCAGGACGAGTGGCCAGAGGCAGCTCATGTAACTCAGGTGGTGTCGGTAACTGAACTAAGTGCTCGGTCACACACTGTCCCTGAGCAATCGATTCCACGGCATAGCCAATCACCTCACCATAACGAATAATCTTGCCGCCCTGAGCAATTGGAGTCAGCGCCACTTTATGGCCTGCTGGCACACGCTCAGTTAATACCGTGCCATCATCCAACCTTGTGCCGGCATCCAATCCAGGCGCATTAACCACAATCGCCACATTATCAATAGGCTGAATACGAATCGTAATGGGCTTCATGACAGACTCTTCTATGTCGTTCATATGACGATTGTGCATATGAGATTTATTCATCGGCATCAGTTAGCCTCCAGCTCAGACTGATGCCTTTTCTTTCGATGCATCATGATTGAGAAAATAATGGAGGCAATAATCAATACCCACAAGAAAATAGCGATAGGGCTTTTCGTAAAGAAAATGCTATAAGTGCCATACGACTCTAGACTTTTTACAAAATATATCTCAGCAGACGGCCCTAAAATAAAGCCGATCACTAATGGCGCAACTTCAATCCCAATCTTGCTTGCAAGCCAACCCAAAAGGCCAAAAATAAGTAATGTCCAAACATCAAACATAATGCCGTAATTAATGGCATAAGCGCCAACAACACACATCATAATAATGATGGGATAAAGAATATGCTTGGGTACCATGACCACTTTAGCAATGTGGCGGATGGCAAAGAACATCACCGCAAACATCACCAGATTGGCAAAGACCAGCGCCGTCATCATGGCGTACCAGGTATCCAAGTGCTCCCCAATAAATAAAGGTCCCACTTGAAGCCCTTGTAATGTGAAAGCACCGATTAAAACCGCTGTTGTGCTATCTCCAGGAATCCCCAGCGAGAGCAGTGGAATCAAAGCCCCTCCAGTCAAGGCATTATTGGCAGATTCCGATGCCACCAAGCCTTCGGGTGCACCTTTACCCATCTGACTGGCATTCTTCGATAAATTCTTCTGCTGGCTATAAGCCAAAACAGACGCAGCACTTCCGCCAATACCCGGCAACATACCGACAAAAGTACCAATCCCTGTAGAGCGTAATAAGTTAGTCAACTGTCCCTTAAAAACACTAAAACTAAAGTGTTCGCCACGCTTGAGCTTAACCCGGCCATTCTCTGTATCTGATTTCAGCCCTTTTTCGGCTTCCTCAAAAATAGCCGCTAATCCAAATAAACCGATTAGCACAGGCAACAATGAAAACCCTGTTTCCAGGTAAGGCACCATAAAATCAGCCATCAATCGGTATTCACCATTGCCACCACGAATGGTGTCATAAGCACCAATCAATGAGATCAGAACCCCTAATAGGCCACTAAAAATGCCTGCTAAAATATTCTTAGAGAGCGATGCGATAACCGTTAGGGCAAAGAAAATAATTAAAAACTTTTCTATATAAGAAAACTTAATCGCAAAATCAGCTAATACAGGTGCGAATAGGAAAAGTACAACAGCACTACCTAATCCCCCAAAAAGAGAGGCCACAATACACACTTTCAATGCACGTTCAGCTTCGCCTTTCTGAGCCATAGGATGGCCATCAAAAGTTGTCGTAATCGACGATGGCGTTCCGGGGATATTCAGCAAAACAGCGGGAACCATACCTCCGGAAATCCCCCCGACATAAAGCCCAAGTAATAGTGCCAATCCCTCTTGTAAATCCAGGGTATAAGTCAAGGGCAAACAGACAGCGACTGCCATGGTTGCAGTCATGCCAGGAATAGCGCCAAAGATGATACCAACAAGGCAGCCTAACCCAGCCAGCAGAAAGAACTCAGGTGACAGCAAACTAAAAAATTCCATCAATCTTCTCGCTCATTCAAGGCAAAGTAATGGCAAACCATTGCCCTAGCACATACCAAACCACCAAAGGTGCAATAACAGCATTCAGCACAATGCTTAACAACTTTCGGCGATTAAACTTATGCACATAAAGCAGCGACATCATCAATATGAATGGAATGGATGTGAGCAGAAACCCCATTCCCATATTGGGAAACAACTGACCAACAGCATCCATTGACCAGAAATAAACAACTATCAAAATAAGCGTACCGAAAAAACGCATTTTATCGGCACCCGGCTGAAATAAAGAAAAGCTAACGTCACCCAATTTCAACCGAGACATAAATCGACGACCTTCCAATGCCATAATCAGCACAGCCATCATTATTAACAATCCAATAATGATATGAGGAAAAAACAAGTGAGATTGATCAAAATCAATCTTAACGTCTAGCCAAGAAGACATTGATTGAGATGAAACTAATTGACTCATAGTGAACACCGAGCACTGCATTTAGGGCTGACCTTCACATGGCCAGTCACCATCAAAATAAAACCGGAAAAAAGCCGGGCATCGATGCCCGGCAAACGGGTCACTGCTTGATTGCATCGATAATTTCACGATACTGATCACGTTTTTGCATTAAATGCTCACGCGATTCAGCAGCTTTACGGAAGTTAGGAATAAAGAATGATTGCTTCATTTTTTCCTGAACCTGTCCGTCAGCAAAGATTTCGGAAAGCGCTTGATCCATTGCAGCAACAACTTTTGGATCCATTTGCTTGTTGTAGATAAAGAAGAACTCTTTATCAAAAGAGAAGTTCTGCTGATCACTCATCGCCACATTAACATTAGGCTCGGCATAATTCAGAAGCTGGGCACGCGAAGTTTTACCCATACCGCTCTCATTAGCCTGTTCAAGTGTCTTAGCGGGCGCTGTTATCCATAAAAAGCGCATCGCTTTTTGATCATCGGCAGGTAAACGCGTGTACTGTTCATTCGCCTGGACACTGCCATTAATCACATCAGCCAAGCCATCAAACATCGCCTGATTTTTACTCGACTGAGAGCCTGTATTCAGTGCCTGAAGATTATTTTCTTGTCCTGGATACTGCATCCGAACAGCATTTTTCATGGCTGTATAACCAATTTCTGATACACCGCCAGGCTGAATAGCAACGCGAATATTCTCACCATGACCCGCAGCATCAATGACATCCTGCATCGATTGGTAGGGGGAATCTTTACTCACTAAGTAAGCATTGCCCGGATTAATCGCAAAGGTTTGGCCTACCGTATATTTTTCAAAGATATCGTCATAACCACGTTGTCCATACAAATTACCTAAGTAAGACTGGTCATGAAACACCATGAAAGTACGGCCATTACGCACTCGATCAAGTGCACGATAAGCAGCACTAACCCCGACAGCATCGACTTTAAAGTTAGCCTCTAACTTTTCAGAAAGGGCATCGGCAATCAGACTTGTTGCCTGGTAAGTGTCGCCACCAGTCGAGGAAGAACCGATCACAATTCGAATATTGCCCTGAATCGGACTGTCATCAGCAAAACTATAAGCAGGGGCTGCCACACACAGGGCACAAAGTGCTACACGGACTCCAGAAATCAGCTTTTTCATGTGTCGTTCCTGTTAATTATTTTTGGGTCATGATGCCGCCAAACCTGACTCTTCAGGATATGACGCGAGCGACCAATTAATAATACGTCATACAAATGATTGCGCAATCATCCAGAAGTCTAATACGTCTAAAAGAGACGTGATTCACACCATTCTCTGGCTTATCACTCAATGCATTGAAAAATAGAGGAAAATGATTCTATCGCTCAAAATCAGGCATAATCACAGGTCATCGCGTCCAGAGAAGACATTACCGATCAGCAAATAAATGAGCGCCTAGAGATCCAAACAACTCCCGCAACGTGTCCAACACCGCTATACATTTAAGTGCTCTGTCGATCAATCAGCTCAAATCCCATATCCAAACGAACACAAGACCGTTGATCCTCAAAACGCTTCAACAAAGCATCAGCGATCAAGGCTCCCACTCTTGCACTATCCAACCGCACGGTTGAGAGGGCAGGATGCAACTGGCTGGCATTGGCCATATCGCCAAACCCCATGACGGCAATATCACTGGGCACCTGCAACCCTTGCTCCGCTGCTTCAGCTAAAACACCTTGTGCCAAGGTATCGGAACTACAGACCACCACTTCGGGCCGAGTATCGCGCGCTAACAATTCACGCATCCCCTCTCGGCCTTCTTTTAATGACGCGGGAGGACTCATCACCACAGCGTCATCTGCCTCAATTCCCAACACTGAAAGAGCCTCATAAAAAGCATGACATCGCCGCATCGCTCGATTATCACTGACGAAGAGCCCTGCAAAGCGTCGATATCCTTTCTCATAAAGATGCTGGGCCATTGCGGTCCCTACCGCTTCATGAGAGAAACCGACCAACATATCAATCGGATCATCAGTCCAATCCCAGGCCTCCACAACGGGCACGCCTGAAGCTCCCAGCCTTTTGCGTGTCAACGTCGTATGCTCAGTCCCCGTCAATACAATAGCGTCAGGACGACGCCCTAAAATAGTGCCCAATAACTGCTCTTCTTTATCGACACTGTAATCGGTAATCCCAAGTAGAGACTGATAACCTGCTTCACTTAAACCATCCATCGCCGCTTTGAGCAAGTCAGCAAAAATGGAGTGTGAAATCGTCGGCACTAAAATCGCCACCAGCTTCGTCTGTCGACTGGCTAATCCACCGGCCAGCATATTCGGAATATAACCGACCTGTTCAACCGCCTGCTGTACCTTCTGCCGCGTTTGCTCTGACACCACTTCAGGCTTATGCAACGCCCGTGACACGGTAATCGGAGACACCCCCGCCACCTTCGCGACATCAATCAACGTGACCCCATTCGCTGGGGCCAGGATCGCCTCATCCTTTAACTTCTGTGTCATTCACACCTCTGGGCTCACCTAACAAGATCAATCGACTAGGCCACGCTAATCGACCAAATAACACCAATCAACTAGGCCATACCATTAGACCCAGCCACACTTTACATGGCCTTCAATAAATAAAGACCGACCAAACACTTGTATGATGTCATACTCTAGAAGCTTATACTTGAACATGCAGAACGTGTATCCCTGCCATCGTCGTATACGGAAATATGAAATGTTCCATGAGTCGTATCAAAATGAACACATGAGGGTAAAACAAGGTCAAAACTGGCATAGAAACCGATCGAACAAGTGTAAGCAGCTAATGACATAATTCACATTAAGGCGCGATATCATATATCCGCCGTGCTCAGTATCTTGATCGAATACAAGCCAAAAGAGGATCCTATGCTCACTATTTTTTATGATGCTCAGTGCCCCCTCTGCCAGCGGGAAATGGATCAGCTGTCGGGTTACGATCAATCAAAGCAGCTTTGTCTTGAAGATATTAATGCGGCAGATTTTGGCGCACGATACCCGCATATCGACCCACAAAAGGCCAATCGAATCCTTCATGCTCAAACGCAAACGGGTGAACTGCTGCTAGGGCTTGATGCGACCTGGGCCGCGTGGAAAACAGTCGGTCATCATCGTTGGATCGGCATACTGCGTTGGCCCATCATTCGCTGGTTTGCTGATCACGCCTACCTGTGGTTTGCCCGTAATCGAATGAAGGTATCACGCTGGGTATTAGGCGCACAGGCCTGTGAAGATGGCTTTTGTACGCCTCCCAACCGCCAGCGCCGTAAGCCACAAAAATCAAAACAGTAGTGCGCTAATAAAACAGTAGCTCGTTTATAAAGCGGTCGATGCGCTTAGAGTGCCGGCACTTCAACCTCAGGCAAAGCTTTAATCACACTGTCCACAGAACAGTGGCGAGTCAACAATGTCACCACACCAGGTAAAGGGTCAGGCCAAATACCTGGAATATCGGCTTCTCCGGGGTGCTGTAGTGAAAAAGCGAGCTGCTCTACAGGCGGGACAAATTGCGCATTGACCGAAGGCTTATTACCACGAGGGTCAAGCCGATACCATCCATATTCAGGCAAATACACGGCATTAAGCCCATGTAATGACAAAGGACTATCTGCCTCATTCTCATTAAAACGTAGACGCTGATAGCACAACCCTGTCGGAATCTGATGAGCCCGCAGTAATGCAGCCAGCAAATGACTCTTGGCAAAACAAAAACCGGTGCCATGGCGTAAGACATCAGAAGCCCGACACGTAATCGGCGTCAACTGAGCGTCAACACTGTGGGGAATCTCATCACGCACAAACTCATAACAACGCTGAACCAATGCCAAAGGGTCACCCACCCCAACACTGAGTGATTGCGCGCAAGAAAAAACCTTTGGATCTTGCCAGTCAATCCAAACAGATGGCTGAAGACATGCCGCTACCAGCGCCGAATTTTCAGTCTGTGAGTCACGTTCATTTAAGTTCATAGCATCCATGTCACCCTCCACTCAATGCCCCTATTGCTCTATACCAGAGCTTAAATTAATCACCGTGACAACACCAACGTGATCGTTCTAGCATTAGAGTTTTAACCTTATAGATCGAACCTTATAGATCGAACCTTATCGTTCAATCTCCTACCGTTGTTTAGCTTAGATCAGATCACACTCACATCAACATCAACATCAACATCAATGGCAACTGAGGAGGGCCTTACCCTCTTTCGATCAAGGCCCTTTGCGGATGACCAGGTTGCGCCCACCATGCTTGGCTTCATATAAAGCAGCATCCGCGACTTTAATGGTTTCAAGGTAATCTGGATGCCCGACAAACTGACAAACCCCAATGGAAGCCGTGACTTGAATGGTCCGTTGATCATCGACCATGATCCTTTGCTCCGCCAAGGCAAGACGTAGCTTCTCGGCGACCACAACCGCTTTATCTCCGGGACACTCAGGCAACAAAATCAAAAACTCCTCGCCTCCATAGCGAAAACAGTAATCACTGACCCGGACAGCATGACGAATCGTATTCGCCACTGCAGACAAAACGCGATCTCCCGCCTGATGGCCGAAACGATCGTTCACCGATTTGAAATGATCAACATCCAACAAAAGCAGGCTATAGGGTGGGTGTTCAGTCATGGCCAAAGCGTGCTGGGTTTCTTTTTGCAATACAGGCCCCAGAAAACGCCGGTCAATCAGATGGGTCAGACTATCTTCCTTAGACCAGCTGGCGACGATCGCTTCTGCAATATCCGCCAACAACCAAGCCGCCTCACTGACAATATGATTCAACTCTTCACACAGGGCTCGGCGTTGCGCCCCCATCGCAACAGTGGCCTGTTGCTCACACTCTTGAAGCTGACGTTGACTTAAACGCTGATAAACTTGATCCAACAGCTCACGAATTTTATCGACCAGCGCTTTATCAGGGCTCACCATGTCCAACTTATGGATAATCCAGAGACCGAAATCGGAACGCTGTAATGAATATGGGTCAAGATGATCACCGGCCATGATCGCCATCATCGCTTCGCTCAACCAACTGAACAACTTGGCCCGAACCCGCTCAATCTCAAAAGCAATTTCTTGGCCCGAAATATTACCTCGCAGGGCCTGAGCATTGCGCTCGTTATCCACCAGCGCATCCAGATAGGCTTCATTAATAATACTGAGACTCGCCTCCAACAGGCTATTCACCAGCATAAACGCCTCATACAACTCACCATCATGCGGCATCGCCTCAAGCAGATGCATGAAACAGCCCTGCTTCAAAATCAACATGGACGCATCAACCAACGCCATGGGAATATCAATACGTGCATGCACATGCCCCACATGGCGCTGCAGCGCAATAATCTCCGCCACTTCATCAGGTTGGTGAGGGCTTAACGTCACCCTCAACCAATCTTGTAGTTCATGACGCAGGCGCCGCTCAACAATCTCACTGCTGATGAAATGCCGAGCATTTTCATCGCGAGTCAACTCATCATAAAATCGAGTCGCCAACGCAGGAAACGCAGGCGTTAACCGGGGCAGGATGCGATCAAGCAATGCATTATGTTGAGGGGTATAAATATTACCAAGATAAACCTGCTGCAAACCTGACATCGACTCAGTTCCATTGCCGGATTAAATGGCTGCATAGCCTAAGCGGCTTAACATCAAGGAATCAACTAGCAAAACCTTTCGACATCATAATACCCTGAATTTTGTGGTGAGATACCGACACTGGCCTGAGACACCGACACCTTAGATGATGCGGTATCAGACGGTACTTATCGGTGATAAGCCTTGTTCAGCGATGCAGCACATTGACACCTGTGACTCGGCCAAGAAAACGGATCACCACAAGCCACATATTCCCGCAAATGAGCATGCCACAGATGACCATTCAGCAGATGCGTAGTCGAGATATCATCGAAACTCAGCACCGCCGAACAACTCTACTATGCCGTACATTGCTTTGCTTGTGCCCATTATGGATAACAGCAAGCCCCGCTGCCATGGCACGATCACAAGCCTTACCTCTAGAGAGCTATCAAGCCACCTATACGGTGTTTCGAGATGGCGATAAAATTGGCGAAGGCACTCGAACACTCGTGATCAAGCCTGACACTGAGCACCCATCGAACGACACCACAGAAACATCAACAGCCCCCGTTTACACCTATCAACTGACTTCCCGCTCAGACCTCAGTTGGTGGATTTTCAGTGATCATCGTGAAGATAAAAGCCAAGGCAAACTGATCATTCAGAATGCCAAACGCCAAGTCGTGCCACTTGCTTATCAATTTTCTCGCACAGGCACAGGCTCCAATCGAGCCCAATCACTTCGTTTTTTGCCTGACCAGCAACGTCTTGAAGCCATTAAAAGCTACAAAGATGAACCTTTCGAGGTGAGCTGGCACCCACACTTGCACGATGCCATCAGTTATCAGCTTCAAATGCAGCTGGATTTTGCGCCCTCGCCAATAGGGCAAGGCCTGACCGATAAAACCTATGATCTCATTTATAAAAATGATGAAGATCATTACCGGTTTAAGGTCTTAGGCGAAGAAACACTCTCCCTACCGATTGGAGATGTCAAAACACTGAAACTTCAGCGTATCAGATCGCCCGGCTCCAGCCGTCAGACGTATATTTGGCTGGCCCAGGACTATCACTACATCGTTGCCCGCTTACAACAGCAAAAAGACGGCGATATCCAAGCTGATTTACAGCTTTCTCACTATGAATCTCAATCATCACAGTCCTTACCGACCCCATAAAACCTTCTGCTGAATAGGGCTCAGCGCCACAACCTCACGCTCTCAATATAAAGCGAGCGTCTTGCGAATTAGAGGCTGCCCTGAATAAAGCACCACTCAGGCAGCCCTCGCCGCGTTGATCGAACTTAAAGCATACACCTCAAGCCTTAACTCAAGCTTACCCCAAAGCCTCTCTTAGGCCTTTTCATAAATACTCACACAAATTCATACTTTCTTTTTGAATGATTAGCCGTCTTTTTAAGTCGACAACTTTTCATTTTAGCGTCTCTTTTTGCTTACAGTTGTCACGCTTTTTCGACACATGGTTTGATCCCTTATCCTGATATTGATCGATGATGATTCATTCATCAAACAGGCCTCTTTTAGATCAAAAAAATGGCTTTTTTAAAGATCGCTTTTGATGGCGCGTCTACTACTTTACAGCTTCATCACGGCTTCATCTTTAGGGAAAAACGATGACCACCGCACTGAATGACAACACCACCGCCAATGTCCCCCCGGAGTTGCGTGAGCAGGCGATTCATCAAAGGGTGATGAATGCCACCCCTTACGACAAGATCTCAACGCCGCCGGTGGATATTCAAACCGAGCCCGAGGGCAATACGGTGTTGGATGTGGTCATTCAGGCCGCTTATATGGTGCCGGTGGTCGGTAATGTGATGGCCATTGGCGATGTCGCCCGCGATATTGTCAATCTCACCGAGAACGATCGCCAGGGTAATCCCAATGTCGAAAACCCGTGGCTGTGGGCCATTATGGTGATCGATGCCATCGGCATTATTCCTGCGGCAGGCAATGCCTCTCGGCCAATTCGAGTCGCCGCAAGAGAGGCCTTTTTAGCCTTTGCTCGCGGTGAAGGCATCGCCATTGCGGCGGATATTCTCTGGGCTGAAGCGGGCGGTGATGCCATCGCCTTTATGGAGAAATTCCAGAGTTGGTTGCAATCCCAACAGTCGACGATTCAGAACTTCATTAATAGCGTCATCAGTGGCATTAAAGGGTTGGTCAAAGACCCGGTCGAAGGTGCCATTCAAGTCGGATTGATTGAAGCCAATCCCAGCTGGTGGGAGATCGATGAGCACGGTAAGCGCATTGTGCTCAAAGCCTTTGATGAGCTGGTCGAATGGCTCGGTGATGACACCCGTGATGAGCTGGTCTCAGCGCTGGATGATTTGGGCGTGTCGGCCAATCAAATGGTGGCCGAAGGCTTTAACTTATTATTACCGGTCGCGGCCGCGCTAGCGGCGGCCTTGATTGAGCGGCGCAGTCGCCGCCGTGGGGTCGATCATCAGGCCATGGTCAATACCGGTGCCCCGAATCACAGTCGCCGGGGCGCAGTTGTGCCGCGCAGTACCCATGATAATACCTCCAGACCCAGCGATGTCCCGGCGGGCTGTACCACCTGTGGGATCAATGCACCGCAGACCCATACCGCCCACCCGATCGACTATGTGATGGGCGATGAAAACCTCTGGCAAACCGATTTCAGTGTGCCCGGTCGACTCACGGTGGAATGGACCCGGCTTTACCGGTCCAGCACCGATCAGTTGGATGACAGTGAGCTGGGCGCGCGCTGGAGCAGCCCTTATCATATCCGGCTGGAACAGCACCTGACCCAGTTGTACTTCATTGATCCACAAAACCGGGCCGTGCCTTTGGTGCCCTTGGCGATCGGTCAAACTTATGTGGAGCCCCGCGAGCATTTCACCCTCAGTCGGCCGGATGAGCAGCATTACCGCATCACCTATCTGGATGGCAGTTACGACGATTTCCAGCTGATCCCCGAATCCGCCACCTTCCGGCCTGATGATCCGACGGTACACTTCCGTCTGGTCCGGCAACAGGAAGTGGATGGCCGGGCCCTCACCTTGCGTTATCAACAGGGCTGTTTGCATGAGATCAGCGATGGCGCCGGGTTACTGCTGCGCTGTCATTACACGGCGGCCTCGTCGGCCCCCGCGCCATCCGCTCAAGGGGCGACTCCTCAATCTTTACTGAGTTATATCGAACGCCACTTCCCGGAGACCGATCAAGCGCCGGAAGTGCTGGCCCGTTATCACTACGATGGCCAAGGCGATTTAATCCGCCATGAGGATGCTCGCAGCTACTCACGTGAGTACACCTATCAGCACCACCTGCTGACCCGTTACACCGACTTTAACGGCATGGGGGTCAGCCTGACCTGGGATTGGCCCAACAAAACCACCGTGCCGGACGCCGTGCCCAATGCCCGCAGTGCCCGTTGTGTGCGCAACCGGGTGGACGACGGCAGTGATGACACCACCTTCGAATATCATCGTGACCTCTGGTACACCCGGGTCACCGATGCCGAGGGCGTCGTCCGCATCTACCGCTACAATGCCCAAAACCGCATTGAATCCATCACCTATCCCTATGATGACCGACTCGGCACCGAGCGCTGGCAATGGGATCGCCAAGGCAATCTTCGGGCCCATATCGACGGCGAAGGCCGCACCACCTATTACGATTATGATGACGCCGGTCGCCTGACCGCCATCACCGACCCGGCCAGCCTGACCACCCGCATTGAGTACAATGAGCAAGGCCTGCCGACCACCCTAACCGATCCTCAGGGGCGTCAGCACACCACCGCATACGATCAACGCGGCTTGCCCACCGAAGCAACCGACCCGAGCGGTCGAACCACCCAATACCAGCACGATGAGCAGGGCCAGCTCATCGCGATGACCGACCCTCAGGGCAATACCTATCAGTATCAATGGAATGCCCTGGGTCAGTTGATCAGCGCCAGTGACTGTTCCCGCAAAGTCACCCGCTACGCCTATGATCATCGTGGCTTCCTGGCCTGCGTCACCGACGCCAGCGGCCAGCTCACTCAATATGAACGCGATGCCCTCGGCTTGCCTTTGGCGATCCACCATCCTGATGGTGCCATTGAGCGTTTCCGTCATGATGGTGAGCGTCAACTGGTCGATTACACCGATCCGGCCGGGCATCACACCCGTTATCGTTACAACGGCGTTCAGCTGCCGATTGAACGTCAGGACCCGATGGGCCATCGCTTCCAGTATCGTTACGACCGCCTCAACCGCTTGGTCGGGTTGATCAACCAAAACGGCGATCAATGGCAGTTCCACTATGACGGGGCCGGGCAGCTGGTCGAAGAATCCGGTTTTGATGGCCGCACCACCCGCTATGTTCACGATGGGGTCGGTTGGGTCAGTGAAATCCAGCAAGGTGATCGTTTAGTTCGCTTTGAGCGTGACCCGCTGGGCCAACCGATCACCCGGCGTAGTCTGCGCCCCGGCATGCCGGAGCAGATTACCCACTACGCCTATGATGTGCTGGGCCGTCTGGTTGCCGCCCGCGCCCCCGGCAGTGAAACCCGCTTTGACTATGACGACCAAGATAACCTGATCGCAGAAACCCAGCGGCTGCAACTGCCCAATGGCGCCCACTGGGCCAGCGTCACCCGTCATACCCATGACGCCCTGGGCAACCGCGAGACCACGACCCTCCCAGATGGCCGTGAAATCGCCTGGCTGCGTTATGGCTCCGGCCATGTCCAAGGCATGGCGTTGGATGGCGATTCCCTGATCAGCTTCGAGCGGGATGACCTCCACCGGGCCGTGACCCGCCATCAACAAGGCCAACAGACACAACTGCGCTATGACCCAGTCGGGCGCTTGCTGGCTCAAGAAGTCTTTCAAGCCGGGCCCGAGACCCATCACAATCGACCTGGACAGCGTCAAACCCTAAGCCGACGGCCGACCATCAAGCGTCAATATCAGTACACCGTCAACGGCTTACTCAGCCAAGTGCAGGATCAACAACGCGGCCCAACTCAGTACCAGTACGACCCCTTGGGCCGTTTGCGCGAAGCCCTGGCCCCTGGGCAGGCCGAACGCTTTGACTTTGACCCGGCCAGCAACCTGATCGACCCGCAGGACGCCGCTTCATCGGACACCCACACCCGGGCCACCGAATGGCGGGCGGATCTGTCCATTACCGGTCAACCGACTCAAAGCGGACACCGCAACGGCCCGACCGTGATGGGCAACCTGCTCAAACGCTTTGCGGACACCCGTTATCACTATGATGCCCACGGTAACCTCACCCGCAGCATCACCGTCGGCGGCAGCACCTGGGAATACCGCTACGACGCCGAGCACCGGATGGTCGAAGCCTGCCAATACGCCCAAGCCCCGGCCGCAGGCGACACCGCCACACCTCACACCAAAGCCCAATACGGCTACGACGCCCTCGGTCGTCGGCTCTGGAAACAAGTCGAAATCGACGGCCAAGCGCCCGAACTGACCGTCTTCACCTGGGATGGCGACCTGCTCCAAAGCGAAACCCGTTTCGAAGGTGACACTCACCAACCGGTTCGATGCCGCGTACCGGGGCTTATCCCCGACAACCCCCGGCGCAAATTTCCCCGGCCGATCGCCCAACAGGTCCACACCCTCGACGCCAGCCCCCTGGTGCCGACCCATACCGCGACCTACCTTTACGAACCGGACAGCTTCATCCCGCTGGCTCAACTGACCGCAGGCTTCGACCGCACCGCCCTCGCGGCCACCGGCACCGACCAGCGTCAACCGCTGCGCTGCTACCAAGCGCAAACGGCCACACTCTACTACTTCCAGACCGACCACCTCGGCACCCCACAAGACATCACCGACACCGAAGGCCACATCGTCTGGAGCGGCCAATACCGCGCCTGGGGCCAACTCGCCCAAGCCCACAACGGCCAAGGCGACAAAACCCACGTTCACAACCCCTTCAGATTTCAGGGGCAATACCACGACCGCGAAACCGGCCTTCACTACAACCGGTTTAGATATTACGATCCCCGTATTGGCCGCTTCACCACCCAAGACCCCATCGGCCTCATGGGCGGCGACAACCTCTACCAATACGCCCCCAACCCGACAGGGTGGGTCGACCCGCTGGGGTTGAGTAAGCAATGTTGTGGGGGTGGGGATAATGCAAGGGCTATGAAGAATGCCAGACAACGCGGTGTAAATAGAGCAAAATCAGCTGAGCGGGACCTAGTCCAAAGTGGACATCCTGGCACCGCAGATGATGGGGGTTGGTCTTTTGCGGAAAGAAAACGTATTGCTGAAACAGGACAGTTCCCGAGCGATACACGCTGGCATCATATAAATGATGTTAAAAACAATCCAGACTTAGCCGATGTAGCGGATAATATTGTACCTTCAAGAGGAAATAATATTGGGCATGTAAGGAAGTATCATCCTGCGGGAACCAGATCAGGCTCATCAGGATCAATGCTCAATCGTTTCCAGTTAAAAGAAGAACATATGAATGGCAATTAAAATGAAACTAATCGATTGGATAAATAAAAACCGGCCAGGAACATTAACTGAACACGAGGATCGTTTTGAAATCAATCATATTTCGGGTGAACACTCGACATTATTCAAGAAGACATATGCTACAAAAGCAATTAAATGGCCTCTAACAGGTTTGGAAGATCTATATGTTGATTTCGATGGGGCAGACCTATTTTCAAGTACTTTCAAGATTTCATCGTTAGAGTCACCGAAATCTGTTGAAGGAGTTGAGTTGGTTTCTAGTCAGCTTACGACAAATAAATTAATTAAAAACAGGTTAATAGAGCTCCCAGAAAAGACGATACCTTTCATGTATCAAGCAGGAATTGGTTTTTATACAATAGGGGAACTATCCGGTAAGATATATGAACTAGACGAAGAGCAAAACATGATCTCAGACACTTTCAATAGCTTGGAAGATATCCTTAACGAGTGGTTAGATGCTATTACTTAAGGATGTTGGTCAGAGAAGACTCTCATATTATGGTAGTGTTCATATTTTTATGTCACCCGCTCTGTCGAGCATGCCCCCTTGACTCCATCCCTGCCCTAAGACATTATTCATGAGCCGCTGCAAAATCAGTGGCTCGGGTTTGGTCGCCCGATTTGTAGAAGGCGCAGCATGCGCTTAACAGCGCTTTTTTTATGCCTGTTATGGCGAGCTGCGCGGGGACGCCTTCGGGTGTGCCGGTTTCCTTCTACGCCGGTCGACCAACCCTGCGCAGTTCGCCTCCATCTTTTTGGTCGAAGTTGTGGCGAACCTTCATTCAAGTAGAAGGGAATCTATCATGACGACAGCCCCCTCAACTCAGGCTCATTGTGTCCGCAAACCTGCCGTAGGTCCGCTCAGGTTTCACCATCGAAAGCAATTCCCCCTTCATCAGCTACCGTTTATCGATAAAGTGCCGGGCAAGCGTTGGCTGTCTTTCTGGGCCGTGCCTAAAACCGGTGGCTATTCCGGCGGCTGCAAAACCGGTGAATCACTGGCACGGATCTACCTTAAACACCTCAAAACACATCACCCGGACTTCAACGAAGGCCGTCTTCAAAGCATCGTGCTCGATATGTGCGAGGTTGAGCGCAGCGGCCACCCAGAACAAGAAGCGCTGCGTGGTCAGGTGGTCGGCTTCTTTAGCGAATTGGAATACTGGTTGGTTGCGGCTATTCGACACCTCGACGGCGGGCTAGACGAGTATGAGGACAAGACCCTGCTCAAAGCCGCCAACGCGGGCCTGAACTTCGACAATGAGGCGGACACAAACGCCTTGATTAATGAAGATAAGAGGTTATGAGTTAGCATTTGTTTGCCTGCAAGACGCCTCCAACAACTCTACGATTCACCTCTGAACTTTCTGTGGGAGCCTGCTTGCAGGCGATGATATGAGTCATTGCAATCAAACCAGCGATAGCCCATCAATCCATGTCAATTAATGCGCATTTTTCACTGGCACTATCACTCAAGGTGTTCCAATATCAAAAGACTAGGGATTACAGCGTTGAGAAATAGTGAGCACAAACTTTAGTTTAGCTATCTTGTAGACTCAAGAAAGAGCCCGGTGATTCAAATCTCAGATTTAGTTGCATTACGTTTGCGTAGGTTTCTTGAAATAGATAAGGGTTACAGGGATGAGTGGCCAGATGTTGTAAAAACATTCTATGCCGAATACTACAAAACCATTGATTCTCATGTCAGGCGAAAAAGATAGTTGAAAGTATAGGTAAGAAGTCAAAGAACCAAAATAATTTTATGTTTGGGATTCCGTGCAAACTGCGCACACTCTGGAAGAATCACTATGGCGTGCAATAAACAGTTAACAAGGCCAGCCTGAGGGATAAAAAAACCGCCGCTTCGCTCTGTCTTTCGACCCTTTCTGGAAGCAGAACATTTCAAAATAGATCGAGCAGAGATAATGAATTCAGAGTTTTCAAGAGCTGATGCTAACTTCTCCGAAACCAATATGGATGAGGGAGACTTAATGCTTAATTTTAAAGGTTCACAGGGAATTAAAAATGAAGTTTTCTCCTTAGATATCGTTGCATTTAAATGGTGAGTGATCGAAATCTTCCTCGAAGGCGTAAAATACGGTAGAAACTATATAACCACTGACTCAGAATAGTGATCTT
>NZ_MDTQ01000001.1:1188985-1192647 GCF_001709345.1 Terasakiispira papahanaumokuakeensis | reverse complement strand
AGACAGCTTCATCCCCCTGGCTCAACTGACCGCAGGCTTCGACCACACCGCCCTCGCAGCGACTGGCACCGACCGGCAACCCCTGCGTTGCTATCAAACCCAAACGGCCACACTTTACTACTTCCAGACCGACCACCTCGGCACCCCACAAGACATCACTGACACTGAAGGCCGAATCGTCTGGAGCGGCCAATACCGCGCCTGGGGCCAACTCGCCCAAGCCCACAACGGCCAAGGCGAAAACCCCAACATCCACAACCCCTTTAGATTTCAAGGGCAATACCACGACCGCGAAACCGGCCTTCACTACAACCGGTTTAGGTATTACGATCCTCGTATTGGCAGATTCACCACCCAAGACCCCATCGGCCTCATGGGCGGTGACAACCTCTACCAATACGCCCCCAACCCAACGGGGTGGGTAGATCCCCTGGGGCTGAGTAAGCAATGTTGTGGGGGGGCTAATTATGAAAACCCTGGCCACCATGACCCGAGTGGAAAGGGTCCTAATAATTACAATAGCTCCAAAAGCGTCCTGCCTGAGAACCATGAGCAATTATGGAATCAGAGTAAATTAGCGGGAGATGGAAACCGCTGGACAAAAGTAGGGACCGGGAAAAAGGCTGTTTACCATCGTTTCCAAAACGATGGCAATGGAAACTGGCATTGGAATGGATCAACGGCAGGCAAAACGAGTACAGGGAAACCAAGACAGATCGAGTTAAGGCACGTTCCCAAAGGAATCCAGAGAGGTTTAGAATGAGAGTAATAGGAAATAAAGACGACTTTGCTATAGAGTATGAAAAAACCCATGAAAACAAATATCTCATGGGCAGATTAATACTTTGGATTAATGGTTTTCAAATAGGAACTTTAGATGATGAACAGATGTTGTCAGCAACAAATCACCAACTAAAAAAACTAAAATCAGAAGAAATAAATATAAGCCAAATACCGATAAACAAAAATGAATTATTAAAAATAATAAAGAACGATGACCGTTTTCTTCTCAACCTTGGAGATACTTTTGATGATTTCTGGATTTTAGTATGCTCCGTGGAAGATTGCATAACAATATTCTGGGAGCTTGAGGAAAATTCTTTTTTTGAGTACCCAGGCTATCCCAAAAACATGATGTCATACACAACAAGTAGAGAATCTATTAAGGATGTCATTAACCAATTGGAACAAGAATTACATTAAAGGCTATCAATAAGGAGGTTAGAGGGTGTTCATATTTCTGTGTGAGGGTGTTCATATTTCTGTGTCACCCAGTACTTAGAGATCTACGTAACCCGCCAGCAACCTGATCGACCCGCAAGACGCCGCCGCAGCGGATTCGCACACCCGCGCCACCGAATGGCGGGCGGACCTCTCGATTACGAACAGCACCATTACCGGCACCTCAGCTCAAGGCAAAAACAATCGCGGCCCGACCGTGATGGGTAACCTGCTCAAACGCTTCGCCGACACTCGTTATCACTATGATGCCCACGGCAACCTCACCCGCAGCATTACCGTTGGCGGCAGCACCTGGGAATACCGCTACGACGCCGAACACCGGCTGGTCGAAGCCTGCCAGTACGCCCAAGCCCCGGCCGCAGGCGATTCGGTCAAAGCGCAAACCAAAGCCGAATACGGCTACGACGCCCTCGGCCGCCGCGTCTGGAAACAAGTCGAGATCGACGGCCAAGCGCCCGAACTGACGGTCTTTACTTGGGATGGCGACCTGCTACAAAGCGAAACCCGCTTCGAAGGTGACATTCACTCACCCGTCCGCAGCCGCCCACCGGGCCTTATTCCCGAAAACCCGAGGCGAAAATTTCCACGGCCGATCGCCCAACAGGTCCACACCCTCGACGCCAGTGACTTGGTGCCGACCCATACCGCGACCTATTTATACGAGCCAGACAGCTTCATCCCCCTGGCCCAGCTGACCGCAGGCTTCGACCACACCGCCCTCGCGGCCACCGGCACCGACCGGCAACCCCTGCGCTGCTATCAAGCGCAAACGGCCACACTCTATTACTTCCAGACCGACCACCTCGGCACCCCACAAGACATCACCGACACCCAAGGTCACATAGTCTGGAGCGGCCAATACCGCGCCTGGGGCCAACTCGCCCAAGCCCACAACGGCCAAGGCGAAAACCCCAACATCCACAACCCCTTTAGATTTCAAGGGCAATACCACGACCCCGAAACCGGCCTTCACTACAACCGCTTTCGCTACTATGATCCTCGTATTGGCAGATTCACCACCCAAGACCCCATCGGCCTCATGGGCGGTGAAAACCTCTACCAATATGCCCCCAACCCAACAGGATGGATCGACCCGCTGGGGTTGAGTAAGCAATGTTGTGGGGGTGGGGCTGCTACAACAGGAGCAAAAAGCCCAAAGAGTGTTGAGAGTATTACCAACCCTGAACAAGCTCCAGTAATCCTTTCTGACTGGGTTAGTAAACCAGGGCGAAATGGTGGTGAAGTTTATTATCCTGAAGGCACCAACCCTGCAAATGGAGAGCATATACGGGTCATGCCTCCGGGTTCTTCACCTGTTGAAGAGTATGAGAATGGTTATTGGCGTTGGCAGAATTCGAATAAACAGCCAATGGATCCTTCTACAGGTAAACCTAGTAAAGGTCGTGGAGACACCCATGTACCGCTTCCAGAAAACTCAATGCCCCCGACTCGAAAACCACGAAAATAACGAGCTGATGAGTATCATCATGTACAAATTACCTGAAAATTTCGATTTAAACTTTCTTTTAGGCTGCTTTCTGGAGATGGTCTGTTTTGGTCCAAATATGACTAGATTAGAGTTTACTCGACCAGAAAAATCCATAGGTGAAGAACCCTACAGAGTAGTTATTTGTGTTGAGGGACCATTGTATTATCAAATAAAAGCACAGAGAGTTGCGCGTAATCACTCGGATTCATCTACTTGCGCTCCATTGATAGACTTTGTTCTGCATAATGTAGCTTTAGTAGAGCAAATAGGTCTCTCTTCACTAAAAATTTTATTTGATAATTCAAACTACATTGAGTTTATAGCGGATGAAGATGCTGAATTTGAATCCTATTCAATTTATTTAAACTCTGGAGAAGTGATAGTGGTTTAGTGTTAAAAAACACCAGGAAAGGTGTATCAGTGGGTGTTCATATTTCTGTGTCACCCGGTGCTTAAATCACCCATAGCCACCAACACGGCCTACTCTTGACTCCACTCCTACCCTAAGACATTATTCGCGAGCCGCTGCACAATCAGCGGCCGGGCCGTGGGCGGCCCATTGTCTGTGGCTGAGAAACAATATCTTTAATCATCTCCCAACGCTGGTCAGAAAGCTCGTAACGGCCTGTCATATCTCCTCCTGTTCAATGAACTGGAATAGCATAACATTCATGACTTTTCATGATAGAACCTAATAACAACTCACTTAACAACAATAAATACATTGCTGCCGAGCATTTCCAACACCTCTGTAATGGCCCATAAAATAGGTACACATGTTAAACGTGGACTCAAAAAATGGAATCAAGCATGATAAAAGAATAAAACATCAAACACCAGGCATCCACTATATTGCATGACTTATCAATAATTAGCCTTTCAGGTATAAAGTATACTAGGCCATTATACATTTCTACCCACCACAACAACT
>NZ_MDTQ01000001.1:1171200-1187174 GCF_001709345.1 Terasakiispira papahanaumokuakeensis | reverse complement strand
AAGATCACAACGGCTTCAAATGAAAAGTTCATCAAAGCTATAAATTGCTTACCATCGGGAACATCATTTTCTATTCAGCGCTCACAATTAGTTCCCAATGGGTACACTTTAACGGTTAAAACTATCTTACTAATGGGGCACCTTTCACTTGGTGTTCTAATAAAAATAAACGTTGCTCCATGTCCCGAATTCTCAATTTTTCTTCAATAAAGTTTAAAACATCACGCTGGTCTCTTTCGGGCAATCTAGAAAAAGTTTTCATGACATGCTGACACTGTTGGGAAGGCTCAGGGTTGTCATCATGCTTTTGATCTTTGAGGGGCGCAAGAGCCTCCGATATAGGCTCCTGCGCCAGGGAGGGCATCACGCCTTTTCCCAATAATAGCCAATCCAGAGAGACACCATACTGTGTCGCAATCTCTATGCAAACTGCATAAGGCACACGCTGCCTAGCTCGCCAAGAGCTGATCGTTTGTGGACTGGTATCCAACTGTCGTGATAAAGCGCTATCACTAGAAATATCAAATAGTTGCTTTAACCTTGCCAAGACATCATCGATATCAAGTTTACTCATTGTGTTTACAATCCGTTTGACATACTCTTTTTGAGTAAATAAATTAATGCGGTATGAGTAATAACTAATCAAAAAGGATAAGCTTGGGGTGAAGGATACAACACACGACGTAGGCAACGCCGGGCGCCATCAATATCCGGCGTCGAGAGCTATACAGGCAAGACTGGTTGCGCAAAACAGTTCTTTCCGCCAGTTCGCGCTCGAACGGGGTTATAAACCACGCACAGTGACCCAAGTCGTTGCTCGCTGGGCTAATAAACAGGAAATGCCACGAGGGCATCTTAGCTTATGCATTTTAAGGGATTTAAGCAGGACCATTGGCCAGGAAATTGTCCCCGGTATTTTAGGTCTAACCAATACATTAGAAAAAAATGATGATAGACCCATGAGCTAAGCGCTTACCTACAAGATAATCTCATATATTGATACATAACTCAGCATAGAATCCGCATGAAGGCGTTGATCATCTCCTGAGCCCCTATTGGTTTTAGCGATTACATTTAAGCGGCCGATATTGAAGTCCAGAACACATCAGCCCCCTCGCCTGACCCAGCCCTATATAATGGCGCTAAACGACAGTTCTCAGCGAGTTTATCAACCCTTACATCACGATTGAGATGCACAACTCGCCAGGCGGTGTTTAGCGTTCAACATATTGTATCAGTAGATCATGTAAATTTAACGAATCAAAATCATAGCCATGACTTGCCAATGCCTTCTTCCTCTATATAGAGCGCTAGAGCAACAAGAAAATAATGCCTTATCGATGGCAAAAGCCATTCCCTTCATATTGAGTAGGAGATTATGCCAATATTGATATGGCTCATCTCCAGGTCTTTGCGACAAATATAGAGGCAAGGGCATAGCTCTCGTTGATATCAACACAGCCAACGATCGCCACTAACAACAGGTTAATGACGCTTCATAGGTGGAAGAATTGACGGACTTGATTGAATCCAGCGAGCTTCTAACTCAGAGGCAGGTAAAGGACGGGAGAAGAAATAACCTTGTAGGCGCTTCACACCCAAGTCAGCACAGATATCCCGATGCACCGCCGTCTCAATCCCTTCTGCAACAGTCTCATAACCGAGAGAATGAGCAAAAGAGCAAATAGCCTTTAAGAGACTTGCCTGATCTTCGCTTTCAATATGCTGCACAAAAGCCTTATCAATTTTGAGGATATTAAAGGGGTACTCTTTCAAATGCGCTAACGACGAATATCCAGTACCAAAGTCATCCAAGGCCAGATTCACACCTAGCGAAGATAAGCTTTTCAACATATCCAAAGCCGCTAAGCTGCTTTCTAAACTGCTCTCGGTTAATTCCAATTCCAGTTGATTGGCCGGAATCTGGTAGCGATTTAAGCACTGAGTCAGGTGATCCACTAGACCCGTGTCTTTCAGCTGACGTGCTGAGAGATTCGCTGCAATCGAAAAGGTAAACGGTTTCGGTGATGTTTGGCGCCACTCACTGAACTGTTGGCAAGCGCGATCCAAAACCCACTGCCCCAGCTCATGAATCAGATCAGACTCTTCTGCCACGGGAATGAATTCATCAGGTGGAATCAGCCCAATATCGGGATGATCCCAGCGGATCAGTGCCTCAACGCCAACCAATGCCATTGAGCGAGCATCGACTTGAGGCTGGTAGAAGAGCACCAGTTGATCCTGATCGAGCGCTTTCTTCAGGTCTTGTTCAATCCGAATCCGACTTTCGACTTGATCATGAAAATGCCTGGAATAAAATTGAGCCTGGTTCCGCCCCATCGCTTTGGCTCGATACATGGCGACATCAGCACACTTCATCAACTCGACAGTATCGTCAGCACAATCGGGATACATCGCCACACCCAAACTCAACGTAATGGCGAGTTCCTGTTGCTCAATCACCGCCGGCGCTGTCATGGCTGCAAAAATACGCGCAACCAAGGCCTCAACCTCATCGACACTGCTGAGATCCGGCACCAGCACCGCAAACTCATCGCCTCCAAGTCGACAAAGCTCATCATCTTTACGCATAGACGACTTTAAGCGTTGTGCCACCATCTGCAAAAACTGATCACCGGCCACATGGCCCAAGGTATCGTTGATGTCTTTAAACTTATCCAGATCAAGCAATAACAAAGCGAGACTTTTATGATGGGCATCGGCCCAAAAGATGGCCTCATTCAGGGCCCGATCAAAATAATATCGATTACTTAATCCCGTGAGACTGTCTTCTTCCGCCAAACGGCGCATTTGTTCATGACTCTCGCGTACCTTTTGCTCTAGCTGATAACGTTCGGTGGCCATTAAAATCGCACGCTTTAAGCGAATCGCGGTCACCTCACTTTTCATTAAAAAGTCTTGAGCACCAGCTTCCACACATTGCAACGCAAGCGCTTCATCATGGCTGTGGCTGAGCATCAATACAGCGGTTGAGAAGCGTGGAATACGACGCAGTGCCTGCAAAACTTCGATGCCATTGGCAGGTGGCAGTTGATAATCCAGTAAAATAGCATCGTAATGGCGAGCAGTCGCCAGTGCCACACCCTCTTCAGCAGAAGCCGTCTGGTCCACAGTCTCTAACTGCAAACCGGATGCTTTGAGCGTCCGTAGTGCCGACATCCGATCAACGGTGTCATCATCAATAATCAGTAAGTCCATGCGCTCCTCAACATCAGGCTACCGGTAGCTCAACCAACCGCCAGTAATGATCCAAAAAAACAAACAACTGACTAAAGTCCTGGTGCAATGAAGACTTCACAATATAACCTGCCACATTATGTTGATAAACCGCTTGAACCTCTTCAGGGTTTTTAGATGTCGTCAACACAAACACGACCGTGCTACGCAATGTTTCATCGGCTCTCAACGCCGCTAATGTTTCAAAGCCATTCATTCGGGGCATATTGAGATCCAGCAACATAATCAAAGGGGATTTTACATCGCCGGCACGGAGCATCTGGAGCGCCTCTTCCCCATTTTTAGCTCGCATCAAAGAAGATCGCCATGACTGCTGTCTAAACGCACGTTCAACCCCCATCGCATCGACATCATCATCATCGACTAACAAAATGTTAAGAGCCCGTGGGGCATTCTGTTTCATCACCGCAGCGCCTCTCTTCACTGAATTTGCTTTAATTGCAACGCCGTTGGCCACGTAAACGTAAAGCAAGTCCCACGCCCCCCATCGGATTCAAGCCTAAACTCACACTCGTACCGCTCCAGTACTTTTTTGATGATCGATAAACCCAGCCCAGTCCCTTCCACTTCATCCCGGGGGCGCAAGGTATGGAACAACTCAAAAACTTTGTTGTGATATTCTGGCGGGATGCCCGGCCCATCATCTTGAACGGAAAAGTGATACCGATCTTCAGCTTCCCAGGCATGTATCCAAATCATCCCCTCAGCCTGATCATGATGCTTGATGGCATTGCCCATCAGATTACGCATGATCAACTCAAAAGGTGTGGCCAAGGTGGTGATGTCACCGATGTCGTCGTGACAAATGAGTTGAAACCCTGGCGGCGGGCTTAATAGCTGAAATAACTCTTCAACACGCTGTCGAATATTGAACGTCTCGAATTGAGCATCCTGACGACCCGCACGGGAATAGCTCAACAAATCATCCAATAAATGCTCAAGGCGCTGTGTTCGGCTTTGCAATAACCTCATATATTCCGCGGTTTCAGGGGTCAACTGATCTTGAATATCATCTTTGATCCAGCCTGACAGTTGAATAATGCCCCTAAGCGGTGCTTTTAAATCATGTGAGGCCACAAAAGCGAACTGATCCAGCTCTTTATTGGCCTCCTCCAGCTCGGCATTACGCGCTTCTAAATGGTGACGCGCCATCTCTAAATCACTTTGGCGCAGGCGCAAGTCTTCGGTGACTTCATCGGCATAGCGAACAGCCCTTTGATTGGCCCGAGCCATAACAATAAACAGTGCCAGCAGTAATGCATCAATGAGCAGCCCACCGATTAGAATCATCATCGGTTGGCTCTGAGTATGTTGATCTCTAAAGATACGAGAAGAGTGAACCGTAAATTGCCAAGGGCGGCCATACAAAGGGAGCGTTATCTCTTGGCGGAATAAGGGATCAGGATCATAGTTTTCAGAGTCTGGATTCAATTCGTTGTACAACACTTCATTGCCATCACGAATACTGAAATTCACTTGGCGATTGGTATTAGCTAAAGTACCGTCCATCAGTTTGTACATAATAAAAGGGGCATAGACTAACCCCAGAAAACGGCGATCATTGTCACCATAAGTCTCGGGCATCATCTCATCATCGGCATACCAAGGTGCATAAAACAGAAAGCCGGGTGTTTTTTGCGCATCCTGAACCAAGGTGATCGGCCCGGTAATATTGGCCTCACCGGTATCTCGCGCTTTCATCGCGGCCGTATAGCGGTTGCACTCATGGGCCATATCTAGCCCTACCGCCTTGCGGTTACTCGCCTGTGGTTCAATATAAGTAATGGGCCAATATTCAGGCTGGTCATGCTCAGGATGCATCATATAATCCGGCATCAACTGACGCTGCCAAGCCAGATAAGCATCGCGCTTTTCCGGCGGCACATAATGAATCACCCCCATTCCGTTAATGCCGGGAAACCGTGTTTCAATCTTCAAACTGGATGCAAAGACTCTCCAATCGTCTCGAGAAGCCTCCCCAGGCAGTGCATGCAAGGCGGCCACCCCAGCCCATAGCGCCTCTTCATACTTGGCCATGCGTTCTTGCACCTGAGCCACGATTTGCTCCGCTTGAAATTCAAACTGGGCTCGTGCTTTCTGCTCGACTTCTTTTGACGTGATATACCAGGCACTCAACGTTAATACGAGCGACAACCCCACCACCAACCAGTGATACCAATGCAACCGCCCTAAAGTATTCAATGTCGAATGGTGAACAGCATCAGTCATGGCAAATTCTCAGAGGCATGGGTATTGATTAAAAGCTTAGTCAGACTCCATCATTTTGCCCATTATCATCAACTCAAGGTATCCCATAGCGGGTATAAATCAGGACATAAAAAAACGGCTGTGCCTGCGACGTTTCGCAAGTACAGCCGATATAGAATAAAAAGAATAAAAAGAATAAAAAGCTAAGCGTTCAAGGCGCTTTAGCCCAGTACTTTACCTTCACGCCAATACCCCATACTGGAGACATTCGCTTTCGGCAATCCACATTCTTTCACGAGATACTGGCGAATGCTCCGCGCCACTTTAGACTCTGCCGCGATCCAGGCATAAAAAGGCGCGCCATCATCGGGCGCACCCAGCACCCAAAAGAGGCGATCTTCCACATCGTCTTGTGAGTCGCTCCCCTCATCGGGTGACGATTGCAGTTCATGGATTTCCTGTGAAAGATCCAACGCTCTCACCGCCTGAATCAGTAGATCACCATGAGCATGATCACCATGGTCGCCCTGCCCCTCCGCCTGCCGATCACGATTAAGCCACTGCACATTGACATGAGCTTGTGGGATGTCATCACCTAGCGGCTGGGCATCACCCGCCGCAGGCACTTCAAAGAAAGCGTCAACTTGGGGCCAGTGACCTGAAGCCTGAAGCGATTCGAGAATACCGCAGGCTGCGGGTACCGCCGTTTCATCCGCCACTAACAATAAACGCCGCATCCCTTGCGGGGGGCGCCATTCGAACCCAGCAGGCTCAGCCTCTGAGTCATTGACCGGGGCAATCATACCCAAACTATCTCCCGGCTGGGCTCGTGTGGCCCAACGTGAAGCGGGCCCTGTATCCCCATGCAAGACAAACTCAATATCGACTTCAGCGTCTTGGGCTCTCAAGGCCCGAATCGTGTAAGTCCGCATGGGGGGGCGAATACGCTCATCCAGGGCTCGATATTGACTGTACCAATCCGGCCCCGCTTGGCGGGCGATCTCGGACAAGGCTTCCAGTGACGCATCGCCATCAGGAAAAAAGAGCTTAATGCGCTGATCAGGGGCATAAGTCGCCATGTGATGCACATCGGGCCCGGAAAAAGTAAACCGAACTAAAGAGGTACTGATCTGAGTGCGTTGCTTAAGCGTAATATCAAAATAGCCGTAACTGGATTTGCCAGCCATCATTGAACTCCTGGATTGGGCGAGACGATGGCGGACACAGTACAACAATGATTCTCAATTGCAACCCCAAAAATAAGTCATGGGATTATCCACGACGCTCAACGCGCCAAGGAGGATTATGGCGATTTTCTCCTGCCCAATAGAGTTTCAATGTATTTCCGGCGGGATCCTTCAGCACGGCTTCGCGCCAAAGGTAGGTCTGATCCTGAGGGAGTTGCTCGAACACAATCCCCTTAGCTTGTAACTCTTCAACCCAGTGATCCAAATGGCGATGCTCAAAATAGACAATCACGCCACCCGGTTGGCTGGGAGGATCAGCCAATATCAGTGAGAATGTTGAATCACCTTCAGGGCATTCAAAACGGGTATATCGATCGCCTTCTACAATCTGGATAAATCCAAGTTTTAAATAAAATGCGACCGCTGCGGCCATATCATCAACCGGCAAAGTGACTTGATTCAGATTCATCGTCGACCTCCTAAATTACACTGCCTTGCCATCACAATCGGTAACCCGTCATGGGTGACACGCCTAAACGCCTCATTCAGAAGGCCACCTCATGCAGGTGGCTTACTCACAAAACACGCCCACTCGATACAACAAGATGACATATTTTCACCTTATGGCGTATGCCTTTCCCCACCCGTTCAGTGTTAGATATAAGGCTCACGATGTCATCATCCTCACACACAGGCGCCAAGGCCTGGCCGAGGCTTTTAGATCCGTTTGGTAGTTGACCCACATGCGTTTAGACCCGCGATCCCTACGTTTATTTGTTCAAGTTATCGAAACCGGTTCCATTGCCAAAGCCGCAGAGCGCTGTTTTATTGCGCCTTCCGCCATTTCCAAGCGCATCAGTGAGATGGAACAGCTGATCAATACCCCCTTATTAAAGCGCAATAATCGCGGCGTTGAGCCCACCGAAGCCGGGCGCGTATTACTTCAACTTGCCCGCCGAGTGCTCCACCAATTAGACGACATTTATAGCCAGATGCATGAGTTTGCCCATGGGGTCAGAGGTCAAGTCAGAATGGTGGCAAATATCTCGGCCATCTGCCAATTTCTCCCTCGCCAGCTGCGCTCCTTTCTGAACCAATATCCTCAGGTACAAGTCCACCTGGAAGAAAAGATCAGTGATGATGTGATCCGGCTCGTCGCCGAAGATGCAGCCGATATTGGTATCTTCACCGCACCGGCGATCAGCATCGAGCATCCGGCCTTGCATATTTACCCCTATAAAACAGACCGTTTAGTCGTGATCACCACGCCGAATCATCCGTTATCTGAGTATCAAGAACTCCACTTTGCCCAAACCCTCGGCCATGACTATGTGGGTCTCCATACGGGAAGCGCTATCAACAATCAGATACTGTCAGCGGCGACCGATGCCAATGAAATCCTGCGCATGCGTATTCAAGTCACCAGCTATGAAGCCTTATGCGGCATGGTGGAAACGGGCCTCGGAATAGGCTTGATGCCACACGATGTCGCACGTGCTTATTTGCAGGCGGGTCGAGTAAATGTCATCCCCTTACTGGATCATTGGGCCAGCCGTGAGTTGAAACTTTGTGTCAAACGTTCCAATACCCAGCAAGACAACCCAGAGACCCCCATGGAAGCGACAGCTCACCTGCTAAACCACTTGAGAACCACCTAGGACCCGCCTAAAAAAGGTCTCACGAGAGATCTTTTTGCATACAACTTAAGTCTCAACCGTGATAAACCGCCCTTTTCAACAATCTCGTAATGACGGGCGCTCGCGGCCTGCCATCTCCAAAAGAGATGGCAGCGTCTCAATTCTCGACTTCGACCACCTTGAGCACAACGGCATGATCAAACACTCACCAGTTCAACCCAGAATCAATAATGCCTATTCACTGATGAGAGCAAAAGGATGGATCATCAAGCGCAGAGCCCACTCATGTCAGCACAAACGCTGCCATTAAAAGGCGTTCGTGTACTGGAACTCGGTTCACTGATTGCCGGCCCTTATGCTGCCAGCCTACTGGCTCAATTCGGAGCAGAAGTCATTAAGGTCGAGCCGCCCGGCACCGGCGACCCCTTACGCCGCTGGCGCAAGATGTACAAAGACACTTCGCTCTGGTGGTACTCACAGAGTCGAAACAAAAAATCCATCACGCTGAATCTCAAGTCGCCAGAGGCTCAGTCCATTATTCATGAGCTGGTCAAAGATGTTGACATCGTGATTGAGAACTTCCGCCCAGGCACCTTAGAAAAATGGAACCTCGGCTGGGATCAACTCAGCGCGATCAATCCAGCGTTAATCATGGTTCGGGTGTCGGGTTATGGGCAAGATGGTCCCTATTCACCACGCCCGGGATTTGCCGCCATTGCCGAATCCATTAGCGGATTGCGCTATGTCTCAGGCTATCCAGACCGCGCACCGGTACGGGTTGGCGTCAGTATCGGTGATACCTTAGCGTCGTTGTACGGCGTGATTGGCGCCATGATGGCCATGCATCACCTTAAAGTGAACCAAGGGGTCGGCCAGGTGGTGGATGTCGCCTTGTATGAATCCGTCTTTGGGGTGATGGAAAGCATGATCCCAGAATACGGCATGTTTGGCTTTGTTCGCGAAAGAACCGGTGCCAGCATGCCCGGCATTGCGCCGAGTGGCTCTTACCTCACCGCAGACCAGCGCTATATCGTCATCGCCGCCAATGCGGACAGTATTTTCAAGCGCTTGATGACCGCAATGAATCGCCCGGACCTGGCTGACGACCCTGAGCTGGCCCATAACGATGGTCGTGCGCGCCGCAGCGCTGAACTGGATGACGCCATCACCGCCTGGACCACCCAGCATACCCTCACACAGGCCCTAGACAAACTCGAAGCCGCCGCCGTCCCGGCCAGTGGCATTAACAACGCTGAAGATATCTTTAACGACCCCCACTTTCGCGCGCGTGACATGATTGTGGAACGACCACTACCAGACGGTGAATCAATCTCACTGCCGGGTATTGTGCCCAAGCTCAGCGCCACCCCCGGCAGTACGCGTTGGCTGGGCCCGCAACTGGGTGAACACACCGAAGAAGTGCTGGGATCATTAGGCATGACACCCGCGCAAATCCAAGCACTGCGCGATGAAGAGGTCATCTAATGAACATCTCACTATTTGCATCCCCGTTACCTCAGGCTGTACGCGTTAACGAAGTGGTCACCCGAGACGGCTTTCAAAGTGAAGACCGGTTTGTGCCGACCACCGACAAAGTGGCCATGATCGATCGCCTGTCGAACCTGGGGCTGCATAAAATTGAAGTCACCTCTTTCGTCTCACCCAAGGCGATTCCGAATTTGAGTGATGCCGCTGAAGTCATGCAGCAGATTACGCGCAATCCAGCAGTCACTTACGTCGCCCTTATCCCTAACGAGAAAGGGGCCGCCCGCGCGGTCGAAAGCCAAGTGGACGAAGTCAACCTGGTGATGTCACTGAGTGAAGATCACAACCTGTCCAATATGCGGATGACCTGTGCCGAATCCCTGGCGCAGTTTGAGCGGATTGTGCAGCAACTCTCTGGCACCGGCATTCGTATTAACGGCTCCCTAGCCACCTCATTTGGCTGTCCTTTTGCGGGCTTGCAGCCGCAACAGAAAGCCCTCGACATGGTGGCGCGTTACCTCGATAGCGGCATTGAGACGATTACGATTGCCGACACCACAGGGATGGCAGGCCCCAAACAAGTCTTTGAACTGTGTCATGACTTGCGCCAGCGTTATCCCAGCGTCGATTTCACCCTGCACCTGCATAACACCCGCGGCATGGGGCTAGCGAATGTGATGGCCGGTCTGGCAGCGGGTATCGACCAATATGATGCCTCGCTTGGCGGCCTGGGCGGCTGCCCTTACGCCCCCGGCGCAACCGGCAACATTTGCACAGAAGATCTGGTGCAGATGATCGAGACACTCGCCGTCGATACCCATGTGGATCTCAACGGTTTAGTCGAGCTTTCACGCACCCTGCCCGCACTCGTCGGCCATGAAACGCCCGGCCAAGTCAGTAAAGCAGGGCTCTGCGATGAAACACGCCCTCTCTCTGCCAACCTGCAAGCACTCAAGGAGGCCAAGCTCAGCCCACACCCCATTTAACGATTTCGAACATCAGTCTCTATTCAACCACTGATCAGTCACCTCAGCATGGAATGTGTCGTTGATATCACCGGAGCCCTTATCGAGCAAGCAATCGCCGAGAAAGCAATCGCCGAGAAAGCCGTTGACCATGACACATGTTCGCGATAATTCAATAAAATCAGGGACTTATTACAAGGATTCATATCATGAAAATAACAACAATGCTGCGACATACTGTATTAGCCATGGCGTTGACCGCCGCCGGGCCAGTACTTGCCAAAACGACCTTACAAATCTCATTACAATTACCGATCACCCATCACTTGGGACAAAACCTCGAAGATTTTAAACAAGAAGTTGAAGCACAAAGTGATGGCGATATTGAAGTCCGCATCTTCCCTTCAGCCCAGCTGTTCAAAGACAGTGAAGTTCATCAGGCGGTGACGTCTGGGGCCGTCAACATGGGCGTGCTGAACCTGACACAACTAGCGGGCACCATTCCGGCTGTCGATGTGTTCTATGTGCCATTCATGTTCCCGACGCCTGAAAAAGTGGCGGCTGCAACATCTCCTGATAGCCCCGTGCGCGAGCTGCTTGATGCCGAGATCTTGAAAACCGGCGCTCGCCCACTGTGGTGGCAGGCCTATGGTGGCGTCGCCTTGCTATCCAAAGAAATCCCCATTAAGCGCCCAGAAGATATGGCCGGTATGAAAGTCCGTGTTTTTGGGAAAACACTGGGTGAATTTGTTCGCGCTGTCGGTGGTGCCCCCGTCTCGATTCCAGGTTCCGAACAATTTCTGGCTTACCAACGTGGTGTCGTTGATGCCGGTATGACTGGGGTGAGCGCGGTAGGCCCTCGTAAACTGTATCAAGTCATGAATAACCTCACCGTCACCAACCATGCTGACATTGAGTTTATGACCATCATTAATGAGCAATTCTGGCAATCACTGCCGGATGAGCATAAAGCCATCATCACCGCCGCAGCCCGCAAAGTAGAGAAGCAACTGCGTGAAAAAATGCAGGGGCTTGAGCAGCAGGCGATCGTCGATGCCTCGGAAAAAATGAATGTCATCCATTTGGATGATGACGATGTGACCGCCTGGCGTGAAGCGACCCAACCGGTGCTCCAAAAATTCCTGGAGAACTCAGGCGAACTGGGTCAAAAAGTGGTCGACGCGGCGCAGTCACTGTGATTTCAATGGCGGCATAATCCGCATCCAGAACGCTCATGTCCGTAACACCACCGGGCATGGGCGTTACACCTCCAGCGTTCAACAGCCGCTCATACACAATCCATATAACACAACGGTGATTCAGGCAACCGCTGACCCGACACCGAATGATGTCCTGTCCCTGCCAAGGTGATGTTATGTCTGAGACCCCTACTCATAACACTGAACACAGCCCTGAACATAGCGCTGAACACAGCGCTGAAAAACAGGCGACACAACACTGGAGAGCCCAGCACCCCGCTGCATGGATACGCTTGTCTTATTACATTGCGTGGGGATGCGGCCGCCTATCCGCACTATTCTTTGTGCTGATTGCGGCGGTCATTACCTTTGAAGTGGTCGCTCGCTACGTTTTTCACGCCCCCACCATTTGGTCTGAAGATATTTCGTTAATGTGTCAAATCTGGGCCACCTGCTTAGGCGCCAACTGGGTGCTACAACATAACGCCCTGATTCGCATTGATCTACTGACTCGCCACTTAAAAGGCATCAAAAGCCAAATCGCGGACTGCCTATCCCTATCCGTGGTGGTCTTCTTCTCAGGCTACATCAGTTATTACGGCTTCGAGCTAACACGAGAAGCCATCAGCATGGGTTCAGCCTCCGCCACCATGCTCGGCCTCCCCCTTTGGATGACCAAAAGCGCCATTCCCGTGGGGTTTGGCCTACTCACCTTACAAGCGATCACTGAAATGGTGTTGGTCTTATCGGGGCATCAACAAGCCCAAGAAGAGGTAATGATCTAATGACTGTGCCCCTGATTCTTGGCATTTTGATCCTTTTATTACTGGTTGGCGTGCCCGTTGGCTTTGCACTGGGCGGCCTCGGCCTAAGCATGCTGCTCTATGCGGGATTCTCTCCCGTGATGGCGCCGATGGCGCTGTACTCCTCTTTCGACAGCTTCATCCTGCTGTCAGTCCCGCTGTTCCTGCTGATGTCCAATATCCTGCTCCAAGGCGGCGTCGGCAAAGATTTATTCAACGCCGTTCAAGCTTGGGTCGGTCATTGGCCTGGCGGGCTGGGCATTGCCACCATTACCTCATGTACGATCTTCTCCGCGATTTCAGGCTCATCAGTCGCCACCGCCGCCACCATCGGCAGTGTGGCCATCAAAGAAATGACCGACCGCGGTTATAACCGCTCCTTCGTCTATGGCCTTATTGCCGCAGGGGGCACCCTGGGCATATTGATCCCGCCCTCAATCCCAATGATTGTCTATGGCGTGATCACCGAAGAATCGATTGTCGACCTATTCCTGGCGGGGATTATTCCCGGCTTGATGTTGGCTAGCGCCTTTATCGTGTATAGCTTCTTATACGCCCGCTTTAGCCGCCACTACGTGCCCAGCCCTAAAGTCACTGGCGCAGCGCGTTATCAAGCCAGCCTACGAGCACTACCGACCATCTTGTTGGCCGTGGTCATCATTGGCGGCATCTATACCGGCATTTTCACACCCACAGAATCTGCCGCGATTGGCGTCGCGGCGTCACTCGTGATCGTGCTGGCGATGCAACGGATGAACATCGATAAATTCAAACAAGCCTGCATCAGCACCATGAAGACCACCGTTACCATCTTCCTGATCATTGCCGGTGCGAAAGTCTTTGGTAAAGCCATTACCCTCTACCAAATTCCCCAAGACATCTCTTACTTAGTCACCACCCACTTCACCGATGTCGGCTTATTTATTTTGGCCGTGTGCTGCGTCTTACTGATCATGGGATTCTTCCTGGAATCCATCTCCATGCTCCTCATCATGATGCCCGTACTCGACCCATCACTAGGCGCACTAGGGATCGACCCCATCTGGTTTGGCGTCATCTTCGTGATCATGATCGAATGCGCATTAATCACCCCACCGGTGGGCCTCAACATCTTCGTGATCCAAGCCGTCTCCGGCGGCACATCGGTTGAAGTCATCAAAGGCGTCTGGCCCTTCATGATGATCATGCTGGCCTGCCTACTGCTGGTTTACCTGATCCCCAGCACAGCACTCTACCTCCCCTTCTTTATGTAACGCGGCACCAACCGCCAACCCCCTCAGACACGCCCCATGAGGGCGTTATAAACGAACAAAACCCTGCGCTTTGGCAGGGTTTTGTTTTTATAAACACTTAGGTTCTCAGACAGAAATATAAATACCCTCGAAACGAGGTCATGCAGAGCATATCCAAAGGACTACGGCTACAGCTGATCCTGATCATTGATGACCACCATCGGCGTTTGGTTGTCGTCATGCTTGAATCGAGCCATCACCGCCTCTTGCGTTTACAAGCCCGACCACATCATCGTTCTAGAGGTTTTCTACAGCCTGAACGCTCGGCTCTACGGCTTGCAAAAGCGGAGGCATAGCCGGAGGTTTTGCAAGTCCGACAGCAGCCGTTTGTTATACAATTTCTATTGCCCACGTTTTAACTGCTTCATCAGCCAATAACTCTTGTCTAGCATCAATAGCCTTTTTATCCCAAATGTCGGCATCCAATATAGAGCGTGTAAGCTTGAACTCCGTTTGCAAAGAAAGTAGCTGCTCTTTCTTTTCTTCAAAAGACTTTGAGCCAATCCTTTTGTTTTTGTCTTTAGACACTAACGCCATGTTTCCGAGGCGATTTACGTAATAACTTTTAGATTCATTATCAATGCTTGTTATTTCAGAGGTCCAAAACTGGTTTCCGTTCTTAGGCATTACATGTTCTAGATTTACTTTTTCAGGGTCGGAGTTAACAACTTTTTCCTCACCAGACAATCTATTTTCAATTTCTATCAGCAAGTATCTGGCACGCTTCGTATCTGATAGTGTCTTTGTAATAAACGAAGAGCGAAACTCATCATCGCTCGGATAAATTGGTTTTAAATGCCTAAACACATGAGCAGATTTGGAGTATTCTCCACTTCTAATCTTCTTCGGTATTTCCGAGTAATAGTTAGATGATACGCCAGTTCGACCCTCACAAATTAAATTGTACCTAACGGCCATAACCACCAAGACATGCGACAGCTTTTTAAATTCATTGACCTCAAACTTATCTGATGCCGCCATCAAAACGGGCAAGCTTTGCTGCGAATCCAAAAGCCTCAACGTTAATATATGTTTTCTCGTTTCTTGTTCGTGAACATCCCAATACGAACTGCTTGGATTTTGCAAAGCAGAATATATTCGTGATGATATTGCTATTTTATTTGAAAAGCTTACCGCTTCTTGTGCTGAAGATATTTGATCTCTAATTATCCTGAATAAGCCTGTCTTTGAACTTCTGCCGTAGTGTGAAGACCAGAAATGTGACAAAAATCTGTTTTTCGGGTCTATTTCCAAAAGATTTTCTTTAACCAAGCTCCACTTTTCTTTAACCTCATTAATATAGCTCTTTGATTTTGAAAACAAGTGATTTTTAAGCAAATCCATTGTATCTAGAGAGCGACCACGATCATTCAGTGTTTCAAAAATAACATAGGCATCAGCTTCATCTTGAACGCTCAATACTAATATTTTTACTTTTTCGAAAAGGTAATTATGTAGCTCCAACAACTTGTCTTCATTACTAGCTATATGATTTTCGACAAGATCCCAAAGCGATAAAATTGATTGCAGAAGGAGATAGTTTGAATTTTTCTTGAGGTAACTTTTTTGGCCCTCTTTAATCTGTTCCTTTGTTGCGTCAGCAATGACAAAGGTTCTGAAAGTATCATTATTCTCCTCATTCATGAAAAACTTTTCAGAAGTTTTTAGTGTCATAACATCCTGCTCACCAAAAAACTTATTTCTGAACCAATCCGCTCGCTCGTTATCTCCTGAAAATCTAAACATTCTGCGAATGATGCTTATTAAAATTAATGATGTTGTTAGCCGCTGCTGCCCATCTATAAGTTCCAAATAATCGCCTGAATTCTTAACAACTATAGGACCTATGAAATATTCGCCTCGTTTATTTTCAATGGCTTCTACCACATCATCCCAGAGCTGGGAAACTTCGTCCTCTGTCCAAGCATAGCTCTGATCTT
>NZ_MDTQ01000001.1:972741-1171175 GCF_001709345.1 Terasakiispira papahanaumokuakeensis | reverse complement strand
AAAGCGAAGCGGCGGGCCGTCAGGGACGTCCGCCTTACGCGGTTGGTTAGTTCACTCACGGCGAGCTAGAAGAAGCCCTACCCCGGCACTGCCAAGAAATCCTGCACAGATCCTATTGAACAATTGACGCATGGCCGGACGAGAAAACCAATGACGCAACACCTTACCAAAGAAGGCGTAGGAGCCTATCGCGATCCATTCTAGCATCAGAAAAAGAGCTCCCAAGATCAAGAACTGAAGCCCTATTGAACCTGAAGGGTCTACGAATTGAGGAAGAAAGGCAGTGAAAATTAAAATTGCCTTTGGATTGCCCGCAGCCAAAAGAAATTCTTGTTTCGCCAATTGGAGCATGTTTTTACCCGCTGGTGACTCATCATCGGCACCGCCCGGGTCTGCTGTCCAAAGCTGAAAAGCCAGCCAAAGTAGATATAGACCGCCGAGGATTTTTATGACGAGAAATAACTTCTCCGATGTATACAACACTGTTGCCAAGCCTGTAGCCGCAAGAGTAATCATGCCGACAAAAGCAACAAGCCGACCAATGCCAGCACAACAGGCTGCCTTGATGCCGTATCGTTTGGCGTTCGCCATAGCAAGGAGATTGTTTGGCCCAGGAGCCATGTTCAGAGCAAAGCTCGCAGGTATGAATAAAAGGATCGTCGATAAGGTCACGATTGATTCTCCTCTTTGAACTAACATTTTTAATTTCGCGCATGCGTGTTTTTCTCAAGGCGACAACGAGCACAAAAGCCGATAACCTACTGAATTAGATAATATTTTACATATCCCTAACCACTGTCTCTTGTGAAAAGTGCGCATGCGCGTTTGTATCAAAGTCTGTGCTCGCTATGCTGCCAAGACACATCCCTAATGGCTTGATATTGAAACACCTTGAGCGATGGCGCCAGTCAAAAATGCGCATTGATTGACATGGGTTGATGGCTATCGCTGGTCTGATTGCAGCCCTTCATCATCACCTGAAAGCAGGCTCCCACAGGAAGTTCAGAGGTTCATCGAAGGGTTGTGGGAGCTTGCTTGCAAGCGAAGAAATGCTAGCTTATGCCTCTTGTCTTCAGCAATCGAGGCGTTTGTGTCCACCTCATTGCCGAGGTTGAGACCCGCGTTGGCGGCTAGGTAAGGTCTCTAAGCACCGGGGGGCGCAGGAATATGAACACCCTCAACGCATGGCGTTGCTGTTTCTTTGGAGACATCTTCAGTTTTATACAATTTTTTATATATTTCACATGACGAGATAAGCTCATCATGTGTCCCACTTGAAACCACCTTCCCTTGATCGAGGACCAAGATTTTATCTGCATTCATAATGGTCGATAATCTATGAGCAATGATAATAGTCGTCTTCTCTCTTGAAACTGCATTTATATTCTTAGAAACTGTTTTTTCCGTATGCATATCCAGTGAAGATGTCGCTTCGTCAAAAATCATTATTTTAGGCTCTTTTAACACGGCTCTTGCAATTCCTATTCTCTGCCTTTGACCTCCAGATAGTTTCATTCCACGATCACCAACCACAGTATTTAAACCATTTTCAAGTGATTTTACAAAATCATCTAGACCAACAGATTTTAATGACTCCATCAGTTTTTGATCAGATAACTCTTGACCAAAATCAAGATTAAATCTCAGAGTGTCGTTGAACAGAACAACATCTTGAGAAACAATTCCTACAGAGCGCCTTACCGCATCTCTAGAAAAGCTTTCAAGGTTTTTATCGCCTAAAATTATTCCACCTTCTGAAATGTCATAATATCTCATTATCAGCCTTGAAATTGTAGACTTTCCTGCACCAGAGGCTCCAACAAATGCATACGTTTTTCCATGAGGAATAGTAAAAGAAACATCTTTAAGGACATATTTGTCATCATTCATATATGAAAAATATACATTCTTGAATGAGATGGAGAGAGACTCTGACTCTATATTTTTATCCGCCCCACCCACTCTATCCGTTTCAATAGGGATAGATAAAACATTATCTAACTGCTCTATGTCGACAGCGCCCTCTTTAACTTGACGATAGGCAAAAGCCAAACGTCTTAACGGCATGATTAGCTGAATCGTCAAGACGTTGATCATGACGAACGCCCCTAGCGTTATAGCCCCACTATCAAGCAACTTAAAAGAAATCAATAGCATCGGTATCAATGCGCCACCAACAGAAAGCATTTGCATAGAACCAATGAACGCAGACCACCTGAAAAACTTAGTACAGTATTTCTCAAAAGCAGTCATATGAGCTAAATATTTTCCCTTGAAACAATCTTCCATATTAAATGACTTAACAGCTTCCTCAGATGAGAGAATCTCGCCTAAAACTTGGTGTGTTTTATTATTTTCTTCAGTAAACTTTCTTTGCCATGGTCTTATTTTCTCAGACCCCCAAATGGCTACAAACACAAATATTACGACAGATATAATTAGAATGGTTAGTACTGTCCCTGGGAAAAGAATATAAATTATCAAAGACACCAAAAGGAACTCTAAAGTCACTGGAATGATCGTTTCTAAAGAGACTGAAATTATCTCGTGCACACCATACCTAGCTTTTGAAATAATGCTAGGTAACGTATGTTTCTCTTTTCCAAGAAAGAAAGCGCTTGGCAACCTTATGATATGATCAAAAGCTTTATCTGCCAGTTGTCTCTGTGCGGACAATGTAAAGTCAGTAAAAACTGCCTTCCATAGCTCATCAGCAACCCTTGCTATAATAAAGCATGTTCCATAGATAAAGATAATAGACTCTGTCGATAGACTTAATCGTGACCCTGAGTCGCCAACGATGCTATCAATTAACTCCATGTAAAGAAATGGTTGAATCACAGTGAGTACGGAACTGAAAACTGAAAGAAACATTAGAGACATGAAGAAAAAGCGTAGTCCCTCAGACTTCCCTGAAAAATTTAGCGCTCTAAAAAACCGTTTTATATCTTCATAAAAACTACGCATATATTACCCCTGCTTATTCTGCACCCTAGCGACACCCTCATGAATCAACCCAATCATTAAGGATTTTATTTCTTCACGAGTGCATTTTCCTTGATTAGCTTTTTGTATATCAGAGAAATCTACCCAAGCAGATTCAACAAGGAGAACCAATAAACCTTTAGCATAGATAGGGTATGAAAACTTTTTTGAGCACTGATAGAACCAAACCTGATGATCATCACTTTCTATATTCAGAGGGAACCTGCTTTCAAGATTGAAGTAGTAGTGCTCCTCCTCTATTATTTTTTCAACCTCTAACGCGCCTAACATGACAAAGTCATAGAACTGGCGTGGCCGACTATGTAACATCAAAGCATTTCGATATTCTTTCGTACCATTTTTTTTTACCGCCTCATTCAGCATTTGACTAATTTTACTTGTGAACAAGTGATGATTTTCACTGGATGAAGATGGCACATCCACTCGAGAGATAAGCTCATCTGATAAATGATTCATTAGCCAATGAATGTACTGTTTCCCGATTTTTCTGTCTATTGCAATGCTTATATGGCAGCATATTTCGCCTGTTGCTTCCGGTAAATGCCAATATCCTCTAGGAAGGTAAAGGATGTTTCCTGGATCAAGTACACCGCTCCAGATTTCGGCGCCGGGCATCCCTGGATTTCTCAGCCTATCAGACCGTACAGGATACTTGATGTCTTTCTCATACAGAGTCCATTTTTTCTGACCATGTATCTGAAGAACAAGCACATCATGATCATCCCAGTGAATATCTAGGCCTGATTCCTCTTCTTTAGAAACATATAGATGAGCTGAACAGTACTCTTCTAACAAATATTCCATTGACTGTATCAATTTTAACAATTTTTCAAGCCGTTCCTCTATGTTATCATATATTATTGTCGCTCCATCTAAGAAACAGTCATAGATCGCTTTATGGCAAAGCAGTTCGGCGGCTTCTCCCTGAAAATTACTATAAGAATATGTGTATTCTTCATGGGGTATAATATTTCCATTCTTGGCTAGCCTAACCCCGGGGTTGCAGTGCCTGCTATTTTTTAATAGTTGAGCAACATCATCGTAGCTAATCAGTCGACCTAATGAGCTCCCATCATTAGGTATCAAACAAGGCTTATTATCACCTAGCTTATCCAGAAAACAATCAACATCATCTATCTCTAATAAACTTTTTAAACTGGCTTCCGCCATAAATCTTTTATCAAGCATCTTCTTCATTCCTTAAAAAAGACACAAACAAAATTCAGTTAAGACTTTTATATTCATTATGGAAAAGGAATAAATTTTATATCACGCGAACTCACCCCACCATACAAAGATGTTATTTTATTATTCAGATTACATTTCCTAGAGATATCCATATTGTAGAACATATCTAGACTAAATATTTTGCAAACGTATAGCTTTTCTTTTCTGGGGAATAAAATTTCTGATCTATAGCTATATACCCTGCCCGATATTTCTGAAATATCTTCAAGAAGATCCTCAAAATGTTTTTTCGGACAGAATACAGCCTCGGATGTTCTGACTTCAGGGATAGAGTTATTAAAAAAAACCCCAAACTCTTTATAAGTATCAGGATGATTTTTATCATAGTAAAGCTTTAAATAATAATCCATATTTTTTTCATATTCTTCATAATAGGAGCCATCTCCTTCATCATATATAGAAAGCATAGTAACAAATGAACTATATAGTTCGCGCGCGGATTTCTCAAAAGCCTCTTTTATACTATAGCTGGAAGAGCATCCTACAGAGTACATTACGGAGGCATTTTCTTTAGAGCTAGAAAAACAGAGTAAAATAGTATATGCATTCTCAAATAAAGATATGTCAGCTGCATAAACTTCCCCATAGCACAATATTTTTTTTATGAGATTACAGCTTGACCCAAATATTGATAAATCATCTATGTCAAAGCGAGTTTGCCCCTTAGAGTAAAGAAATGATGTTATCAGGCTTTGTCGTTCTACAAACTCAAGCAAAGAATTATTGAAGCACTTATTTTCGTCAAAATGAACAGAGTTTCCCGTGGTATCTCTGCTTACTATAAATTGTGAATCTTGTTGTTCACCAATGGAGATGACTGCTGTAGGAACAAGAAGTGTTTCATCATCGGTGATAGACTCTACCAAACACAAATCAAATTCATGTGTATTTATTTCATTGACAAGGTCGAGTGGACACATTTGTTTTATGAACGAATACAACTGTTGTCTGTTACTATCAGGTAAGTCAGAAAGTTTTTTTCTACTTACTCCTCGCATCCTCTTGTTAAAAAAAGCCCTTTCGGCATATTCTCCACATGCAGCGAGGTAAGCATTATCACGGTCATCAGAAAATGAAAGGCCAAGATAACCTTTCCCTAGATATGCAGCTATATGCTTAGGCCACCCTAATGTAATTTGGTCTTGTATGATCATGTTTGTGGAGAATGTAGGAGTAAAAACTCCTTCGTTGATAATCATGTGATCTCCTAAAATATTTGCACGACACAAGGTTGCACATAACGTGCATCTAGACCTAGTTCTTTTGCTATTTCAAAGTCACAGAACGATGCTAATAACCTTTGTTCTATCCCAAGTAGGTTTGCTGTTTCAATTGCAGATTGATATGCGGAACCGACTTCCATGAGAGAAAGTCTGTAAGACTTATATCTATACTTTATAGAGTTTTTTTCTGGATGATTTACATAAATGATAGCAATTGTAGGGTTATATTTCTCGCCATCCTTTCCACTCAAAATACAGGATTTTAGAGTATTGATATCTCCCGTCCATATTTCATCAAGACTATTTTTAGATGGTCTATATTGATAAACCCCTGATTGGATAGCTAACACACCATTTTCTTCTAATAAAATATCCTTTAGCACACAGACAATGAATCCAATAGGGTAAATCGCTCCACCACTTGGGTATGGCCTACGTCCATTAGAATATGATCCAAAAGAGTTATAGAGTATGTCACTTATCTCAGTAAAGCTGAGGTTTTTTCCTTCTATATGACATGCAGAAGGAGCTCTTTCTTTTTTTATTCTCCTTCTATTATGGAGTATTATTGAGTGGTCATTTTCTAAAGTATAGCGTATATCAGAAAACTCTATAATTTTTAGATATTTTTTATTTACATCAATAGGTTTAAGAGTAGCAGGAGGGTTGTATTCATTACCTCTGACATAAGTGCTAGACGTTTTCATATGAAACCGTCTTATATCTGACAAAATTTTTTGATCTGAAAACTGACGAATTAAATTAAGTAGCCTATATGACATATTTTCCTCCGGAGCAAGAGCATGCAGTTGAATGAGGGACAATGTCACTGTGTGAAAGACCACTGGGTAATCTTAGCTGGAAAAATGACACGAGCTCTTCAGGATAAGATCCAGTTAAGTTTGAACCAAAGAATGGTGATATTTTTCTTTTTAAATGAAAGAAACATGTATATCGATTAATTTTTGATACTGGAAGCGACCTTCTTATAGGCCAATTAGCATCATTTGCTTTTTTATAAAATGAAAACCATGAAGATTTCGATGTAAACTCCCTATTTAATGCTTGATCATACCACATGTCATAATGGCAAAAATGACAAGGGGTGTTTTTTTTTGGAGAAAAAATAGCATCCACTATAAAAGAGTCATGAAGAAAATAAGACGTTGAGAATGAAACTTCTGGATTCTCCGACTTGTTTCCTTCACTGTACAAACTCAACACGGCTTCTTTGCTGTAGTCTTCCGAATAAAAGACAACCATTGGTTTGATGCAAGAGCTTATAATTCCAGAAAGCTCCTTAATATCACTTTCAGGGCATTTTATTATATCATAAGGGCTCACATCAGAAAGAGCTTCCGAGAGATCATCTATATTATTGTAATTGGCAACTACGATTATCTCCTTATGGATATCTTTATCTTCGCTTATCTCGCAAAGGAGCTTCGCGTCATTTATTAAAAATGAAATAACCTCATTCCTTTCAAGCCCATTCGCTGAACACCACTGCTGTAGAGAATGGCTATTTATATATTGACCTTCTTTTTTAAAAAAATTTATTATCATTTTTGCAAGCGGTTCATTTTCTATATTTACTGCTCCACCAGAGCTATACACTAGAGACCCACTAGAACCTTCTTGTATATTAAAAGGCTTCTGATAATAACTCTTCATATAATTCACCTAAAAAACCAGTCTAAGTTATAGAAAAAAGGGAGGGGAGAGCCCCCCCCCTCTCCAACTATTTAATGAACACCGCCACTATTTTGGCAGCTACCGCCAGACTGATTGCCAACTTCAGTACCGCGGCGTTGTTCTTGGTCAGAGTACTGGTCTGTGGCAGAACTATTAACAAACTCTACGCTTCCAAACTTAGTAGATTGTGAATCTTTAGTAGTTTCAATTGATATTTTAGACATTTCCTTCACCTTTCCTTTCCATAGTAAATGGGTTTAACCATACCATCCTTGGTACAAGACGAAGAAGCACTAATCACATAGAAGCAGTTTTAGTATGCATGATAGATCAGCCACTCCTTAGACTTTAAATAGTGGGTCATCCATCCCACAATTAGATTCTCATCCAACAATTATTTTTTTCAACAAAGATTTATTAAATATTTTTTCACACATAAAAACAATGGCTTATCTATTTTAAAAATAATAATCACTATATAATCCGTATTCTCAACAGGTTAATCTATCATTCATATGTAATAGATCTCGCACGTAACAAGTAACTGATCAACCATCTTTAAACTAGATTCTGTCTAAAAAGACATGAATGTTATGCTATTCCAGTTCATTGAACAGGAGGAGATATGACAGGCCGTTACGAGCTTTCTGACCAGCGTTGGGAGATGATTAAAGATATTGTTTCTCAGCCACAGACAATGGGCCGCCCACGGCGTGACGATCGTCAGATGCTCAACGGTATTCTTTGGATTCTTTGTTCGGGGGCACAGTGGCGCGATCTACCGGAACGTTACGGTCCATGGAAAACGGTCTATCAACGTTTTCGACAATGGCGCGATGACGGTACTTTTGACCAGATACTGGCCCACCTACATATTCGTCTGTGTGAAGATGGCAACATGGATCTGGATACATGGATGGTCGATTCAACCTCCATGAGAGCAACTCGGTCGGCCAGCGGTGCCGGAAAAAAAGGGGATTGGTAGAACCCGTAGATCGTGCGCTTGGCCGTAGCAGAGGGGGCCTGACCACGAAGATACATATGGTGTGTGATCGCCATGGTTTTCCCCTTGCCTTTTCCTTGTCGGCGGGCCAGTGCGCCGACTCGACTTATCTGACGGAACTGTTAGAAAAAGTCCGCTTGCCGGGACGCTCAGGTCGGCCTCGCAAACGCAGCCGTTACATCGTGGCAGACAAGGGGTATGACAGTGATGCGTTACGGCATGCGTCCGATCATCCCGCAGCGCCGTATGCATCGATGCCCGAAACTGGGGTTTTCCCATCAGTTTGATCGGCCAAAATATCATCGCCAGCGTAATGTAGTGGAATGTCTGTTTAGCTGGCTAAAGGAAAAACGTTGTCTCAATACCCGTTACGATAAGCTGGCCACTAGTTTTAAAGCCATGGTGACGCGGGCCTGCATCGAGCAATGTATGAGGGCTGACTTTTCAAACAGAGCCTAATCAAAGTAAAGCAGAGCATGGGATATCGATAACTGACATATCGATATCAAACTCATGACCGCCACGAATTCCACAAGAGTCGGCGGCAAACCAGATTAATCTTGGCGGCCAACACTGAGCCCATCATCAGGTAACGTGTTGTCAGAACTTACAAATCATTATCCATAGAAAGCGTGCCATAAGCCAAATCGGCCTGCATCATACGCGACCGACCGGCCAAAAACGTGTTCTAGGCCATGCCACTTGCTTCTCAATGAGATCGCCTCTTAAATAGAAGATCGAATGTTAATAGAAGATCGAATAAAAAAACTGATCACTACTGAATCATCAGGAGTTTACATGTCGGCGGTCCCCATCTCTCAAATTTCGTTGAAGGAACTCACGGCATTAAGCCAACAGGTGCTCAGGCATCATGGCTTTTCTGAGCCCCATGTTGAGGCTTTGACGGCCACGTTAATGGCGGGTCAGGCGGATCAGTGTGCCTCGCATGGGGTTTATCGTTTATTAGGCCTGGTGAGTTCTAAGCAAGCGGGTAAAGCGGATCCGATCTCGGAGCCGGAGGTGTTTGATCAGGCGCCAGCGATTGTCCGTGTTGATGCTAAAGGGGCTTTTTCTCCGTTGGCTTTTCGCAGAGGTTTGCCCTCACTGGTGGATAAAGCGAAACACTGTGGTATTGCGGCGATGGCGATTAATCACTGTGTCCACTTTTCTGCATTATGGGTGGAAATTGAGCAGCTCACCGCACAGGGGTTGGTTGCGATCGCTTGTAATCCGAGCCATGCCTGGGTAGCGCCGTCGGGTGGCTCACGCCCGGTATTTGGCACGAACCCGTTGGCCTTTGGCTGGCCCCGCCCCAACAGTGATCCTTTTGTCTTCGATTTTGCCACCAGTGCGATCGCGCGCGGTGATATTGAGTTGCATCGTCGCAATGAACAGCCGATCCCCGAGGGGTGGGCGATTGATGCGCAAGGTCATCCGACGACCGATCCGGTCGAGGCGCTTAAAGGGGCGATGTTGACTTTTGGTGGGCATAAGGGCTCTGCATTAGCGGCGATGATCGAGCTTATTGCCGGGCCGCTGATTGGCGATATGACCAGTGCAGAATCGATGGCTTGGGATGATGGCGCAAATGCCTCGCCCTATCACGGTGAGCTGATTATCGTGATGGACCCGGCACGCTTTCTAGGCGATACAACGGCTGAACACTTGGTTCGTGCGGAAACCTTGTTTGAGTCTATCCAGGGCCAAGGCGCGCGCTTGCCTTCTCAAAGACGTTTCAAAGCACGCCGGGAAACCGCCGCCACTGGGATTGTCGAAGTGCCTACCGCGTTACTCAACGATATCAAGGCATTACTGAATTGATGGCGCCACATCCAACGCCGGAGCAGGCGGTATTGTTCAACGATACGGTGCATCTCTAAGAGACGTTACCCCTGCTCAGAAGACCGCAAGTTTTGATTCATTTGCTCCAGAAGGCGTAAGAGTTGGCCGCATTCTTCATCGGTGAAGGTCGATGTCGCTTGGCGGGCAATTTCATCATTTAAGCGTTGAAATTCGTGGTGCAATTGCTGGCCTTTCTCGGTCACTTGAAGGCGTGCAATACGGCGGTCATGCTCATCGGCAACAGCCTGCACTAACTCAGATTTCTTCAACTTATCAACCACTCGCGCGACTTGCCCTTTATCACGCCCGGAACGTTCGACAAGGTCTCGCTGGGTGGCGCCAGCATGGGTCGCGATAAAGCGCAAGGCTTTAAATTCCATACCCGCAATGCCTGCGCCTTGCTCACGGCTGACCTGATAATGACGAGAGCGAATCTCGTGATTCAGGAAACTGATCGCATCAAAGATGGCTTCTGGTGTCGGCTGGTCCATTGGTTGACAATATCAACTTTATAGGTGAACAATATATTGGATGACATTATCAACCAAATAGGCATGAATGCCAACCATGGAGACGCCAATGACGCAACACTCACACCCCGCTTATGAACGCATCCCCGCTCATGAGCCCAAACCGCCTCACCAGATCCAAAAAGTGCGGCATGAGATTCAACACCGTTACCCGATTGTCACCCAAGTAGAGTCGCTGTCACCGAGTTTCATTCGGATATTACTCGAAGGGGATGACTTGGTAGGATTACCTTCCATGTCATTCGACGATCATATTAAGGTGTTTGTACCCGATGGTCAGGGCAATGAGGTGAACCGGGATTATACGCCCAGAGCTTTTAACCCAGAAGCCGGTATCTTAGAACTTGAGTTCGTTGTCCACGCCGATGGGGCGGCATCCGATTGGGCCCAACAGGTTAAAATCGGCGATCAAGCACACTTGGCGGGCCCACGCGGTTCGATGATTATCCCAATGGATTATGATTGGTACTGGCTCATCGGTGATCCAACCGCCTTGCCCGCCATTCATCGTCGTATCGAAGAGTTACCCTTGGATGCCCACATCACCGTGATTGCCCAGGTCGATCACCCTGAAGACCAGCGCCAGATGATGGCATCAACGTCGTCTCGCCAGGTGCACTGGGTCAGCAGTCTAGAGGCCTTACTTGATCAGGTGCAACAGCTCGACTTACCTCAAGGCGACGGCTTTGTCTGGGGAGCCGGTGAAGGTCATACGATGAAGCAATTGCGCCAGCTCATCGTCACTGAAAAGGGCCACCCCAGTGACTATACGCGTATTTCGGCCTACTGGAAAACCGGGGCTACGGACCTTGATGATGAGAACCCATCATGATGAGAAACGCTTAGCCGTAGAATACACGGCAAGCGTTTGCTCAGCCAGCAATTGGATTGCCCCCCAATCTTTCGCCTGCAGGTGATCTTTTGGCGTTAACCATGAGCCACCAACACAAGGCACATTGGGCAGGCTTAGATATTGCGCCAACTGTTCCGTACCGATCCCCCCCGTGGGGCAAAAAATGGCTTCAGGAAAGGGGCCAGCCAATGCTTTAAGCATGGCCACACCACCACTGGCTTCAGCGGGAAAAAATTTAAACCGTCGATACCCTTTGCTCCATCCGTGCATTAATTCCGAAGCGGTCGCGATGCCCGGCAATAAAGGGATATGGCTTTGTTGGCCATAATCATAAAGGGCTTCCGTTGTGCCGGGTGTCACCACAAAATCGGCCCCTACGGCTTCAGCTTGTTGAAATTGCTCTGGTGTGAGTACCGTACCCGCGCCCAGATAAATATCGGGTAAGGCTTGGCGAAGCAGGCCGATGACCTCCAGCGCACACTCGGTTCTTAAGGTCACCTCAAGCACCCGAATTCCGCCATCATAAAGGGCCTGTCCGATAGGTTCGGCGTCTTCTAAACGTTCAATCGTTAATACCGGAATCACTGGCCCCATCTGCAGTAGATGGTCCAGTGATTGGGTGTGTGCTACCAGATTTGCCGCGTGCATGTTGATCCTATTGTGTTATCGAATCGCGGCCATCGCCATCGCGGTATCCAGCATTCGATTAGAAAAGCCCCATTCATTGTCATACCAGGCCATCACCTTCACCAATGAACCTGACACTCGGGTATGGTTGACATCGAACACTGAGGAGTAAGGGTTATGGTTAAAATCGACAGACACCAAAGGCAGCGCATTGACATCCAGAATCGTGGACTGGTCTGCCGCTTGTGTCATGAGTTCATTCACCTGCGCCACACTGGTCTCACGCGATGCGGTAAAGGTTAAATCCACTAAGGATACATTCACCACCGGTACCCGAACAGCCAAGCCATCCAATCGCCCAGCCAACTCCGGCAGCACCAACCCCACTGCGGCGGCAGCACCGGTTTTCGTTGGAATCATGGATTGCGCTGCCCCTCTCGCCCGATAAAGGTCACTATGATAACCATCGCACAAGGATTGATCATTGGTATAAGCATGCACGGTCGTCATGAGCCCCTGCTCGATACCGATGGCCTCATGCAATACCTTCGCGATGGGAGCCAGACAGTTGGTCGTACAAGAGGCATTCGACACCACTCGATGCTCAGGTCGCAGCACCTGATGATTCACCCCAAACACAACCGTCGCATCCGCATCCGCCGATGGGGCTGAAATTAACACTCGCCCAGCACCTGCCGATAGGTGACGTGCCGCCGCCTCGCGCTGGGTAAATAAGCCGGTGCACTCCATCACCAAGTCCACACCTAAATCAGCCCATGGCAATTGAGCCGGATCTCGCTCAGCCAACATCATGATGCGATCACCGGCCACGGTCAGGCTGCTTTCATCATGTAAGACCTCAACCCCAAAAGGGCCGTGAACCGTGTCATAGCGTAATAAATGGGCATTGAACGCAGGATCGCCTAAATCATTAATCGCCACCACATCAATGACTTGACGATAATCAGGATGGGCATACAAGGCGCGCAAAATATTCCGCCCAATGCGACCAAATCCGTTAATTGCGACTTTTAAGCTCATCGGTTTATTTAAGCTCATAGATTCACTCCCCCACTCAACCTTGATGGGCACCCCTGGGGTCATCGATATCCCAGGGATTTACAGATACCAACAGCGCTTCATTTGCTGTTGCTGTGTGCTTTCAATTCCTTTTGATTTTCAACTCTGTTGGGTCTTCAACTCCTGCTAGGCTTGCTGGATTTGATTAGGGTGTTATCCGTTCAGGGTATAAACGGCAGGTCATGACGTAAAGCAATTCGATCAAGGGTTATCGATCAGTCGAGCATGGATCGCCGATCTGAGCAATAGCGATTAAGTTGATGGCGGATATGTACAATGACCGCAAGACTCAATGAAGAATCTTCAGTCAACCCCCCTCAAATACGCTGTTTAATTTGTCTGGGCACCACTTGTAGGCCCGGCTGATAGTGGCCTTGCGTCGCCGCCAGTACCGCATCCAACGTTAACTGCGCGATGCGATCGTAATCCTGTAATGCGGTATTCACCGGTTGAGCAATCAGATCCAGCAGCGGATGGTCGCCAAAAGTGGCTAACTGAAGCGAATTTGGCCAGTAAGATTGTTGCATCATCCAGTCAAGCACGCCTTCCATCAGTGTAAAAGATGCGGTCACTAAGGCATCAATAGGCTGATGTTGGGATTGGAAAACCTGGTCAGCAAGGCGCATTCCCGCCTCTCGAGAATAATGCTCCGCACTGAAACATCTCGGCGTTAACCCGACTCGCTGCAAAGCCGCTTCATACCCCGCTTTTCGGGCACGCGTGACCGATACATCAGGCAAGGCGTCTAACCAAACGACATGCTGACAGCGTAAATGGGCATCAGGCCCCAATAAAATTGACTCCGTTAATGCCTCAGCGGCCACCTGATCATCACTGACAACACTGGCTAAAACCTCTGCGGCTAAGCCTCGATCGATCCCGACAACCGGCCAGCCTTCGTTCATTAAATCCACGTAAAAAGGGTCATCAACAGCCAAGCAACTCGCGGTAATCAACACCTCACAGCGCTGTGCCCGCAGCGCCAATGCCAAAGCACGCTCACTATCAGGGTTGTCATCCGCACTGACGATGAGTAATTGATACCCTTGAGCCCGAGCACCATGTTCAAGGCGCTTGGCCAAACGGGCATAACTGATATTCTCCAAGTCAGGCACAATCAGTCCCAAGAGACGACTGGCCCCACGCCGTAACGCTGCGGCCTGCGGGTCAATCTGATATTGGTGCTGCTGCACCACCGCCATGACCTTATCAATTGTGGCCTGGCTGATACGACGCTGCTCAGCTTGTCCATTAATGACATAACTGGCTGTCGTACGGGATACCCCCGCAAGTTTGGCGATATCCACTAACTTCATCATAAAAGCTCCATTTCCTGAGGGCATGATGCATTCGATAGGACGCTCATCATCTCCTTTCGATGCCCTTTTACAAGACAGACAGGCGCAATACAAAACAAATAGCGGTTGACGTCGGCTCAACCAAAGTCTAAAAACTGCCCCCTTGTGCCAATGAGTGAATCGATTCAGCATTATATCGTCAAGGGTTATCATGCTCATCACAAGCGCGTAACCTCAATATGGTGCCCTTATTCACAAGGCCCCTGTTCATCGAGGGCCAAGTCACAAGGGCGCCAACAAGGCTGAAGCGAAAGCTCATTTAATGGCCGATTCCAAAACATAATGGCTCATTGAGAGACAGCTGAATGACCCTAAGCCGTCTAGCCTTGAGACATGACCTATTGTGTTACAGGAGAACTGTATGCTCACACTCGGCCCCAATGACATTGTGCTTGGCTGCCAAGCTGCTGACTGGGAGAAAGCTCTAGATCTAGCGGCGCAGACATTACACGAGGCCGGTTTGGTCGATGCCGAGTATCGCCATGGGCTCTATCAACGCGAAGCTCAATCCTCCACTTATCTGGGTAATGCCATTGCCATTCCTCATGGCACGCCTGAAAGCCGCCAATATGTCAGGCGCACTGGGGTTCGAGTGATTCAGTTTCCCCAAGGGGTGACATGGCATGATGGACAACGCGTGTATGTCTTAGTCGCCATTGCCGCGCAAAATGACGAGCACTTGGACATTCTGCGCCAGCTCACCCATGTATTAGACCAAGACGGTATCGCCGAACAATTGGCTAACACCCAATCCACCGAGCGCATGGCGCAACAGCTCTCCAAGCCCGTCGCGACGCCGCGGCTGGATATTAACACTTTGTGTTTGAAGTTTCCGGCCCGTGATATCCATGAGCTGGCCGTGGCCGCAGCGGCTCGATTAAGGCAAGCGGAGCATGTTGACCCCACCTTTATCAATCAGATTGCAGCACAATCGCCGATCTGGCTGGGGCAAGGGTTTTGGCTGGTGTCTGCCGATCAAGGCGTCAAGCAGCCCGCGCTGAGTATCGCGACGCCTCATACGGATACGGACAAGACGTTCAGCCATCAGGGCCACCCCGTCCATCTGGTCTTTTGCCTGGCGGCTCAAGGACAGGCACACCGCCCACTCCTGGAGCAATTGCATACGCTGCTGACCCAAGCGAACAGCGAGCAGCTCCTAAACGCTGATGCCCAGCGGTTATTAGCGCAGCTTGCTGGTGAAGATGAGCATACTCACACCACCCGAGTCCGCGTGCTGAACCCCCATGGCTTGCACGCCCGTCCAGCCAAGCAACTGGTCCAAGTGGCGCGGGCTCAAGCTTGTGCGATCAATATTCGGTTGGAAGAAGGCAGCGCCCAAAGTGTCTCGGCAGCCAGTCTCACTAAAGTCATTGGATTAGGCGCACGACGCGGACAGTGGCTGGTGCTCTCGGCCGAAGGTGAGGGCGCCGAAACCGCGCTGGCGGCCGTCAGTGAGGCCATACAGAGCGGTCTGGGTGAGAAGGTCTCCCCTTGGCATGAACGTCAAGATGACCATCCTCAAACCCTAACGCCTGAGCATTCACTGGCGGCCCCGGCGGCAGATCAAATCCATCAAGCCATTGCCGCAGCGCCCGGCATGGCCATTGCGCCTTTATTTGTGGTTCGCCCACTACAGTTTGACTACCCACACAATGCCAGTGATCCTGCACAAGAGCGTCAACGCTTAAAGCAAGCGATCCAACAAGGCGCAACCCAGCTTCAAACCCTGATTCGTGATGCTCAAGGCGATGAAGTGGCGGATATTCTCTCCATGCATGAGGAAATGCTGGATGATCCCGAACTCCGTCAAGCCGCCGAAGAGGCCATTCAGGAAGGCCGCTCAGCAGAAGCCGCTTGGTGGGAAGCCATCGACACCGCGGCTCATGCCCAGGAAATGCTGGCTGATCGGTTATTAGCCGAACGTGCGGCTGATCTGCGTGATGTGGGTCGTCGCGTACTGAGTGTGTTATGCGGTATACATCCGCCGACACCGCCGGAACATCCTTATATTCTGGTGATGGAAGATATTGGCCCCTCTGATGTAGCCCGCCTGGATACCGCCCGAGTACAAGGTATTTTAACTGCACGGGGTGGCGCGACAGCCCATAGTGCCATTTTGGCCCGCGCGCTCGGGATTGCCGCAGTGGTTGGCGCAGGCGAAACCATTATGGCGCTCACCGATGGCGATATGATGATTCTGGATGGCCAGCGGGGACAGATCATTCCCAATCCCGATAGCGCCCGCCTGGAAACGGCCCGTCAGCAGCTGGCCCAGCAAGAGCAGCGTGCGGCTGAGGCTTGGGATCACCGTTTCGAACAAGGCCAAACCCGTGACGGCCATCGGATTGAAGTCGCCGCCAACCTGGGGAATACCGCTCACGCGGCCGATGCGGTGACGCGCGGCGCTGAAGGTGTTGGGCTTCTGCGAACCGAGTTTTTGTTCATGGCTCACGCCAGTGCCCCCGATCGTGAGACTCAGATTCAAGAATATCGTCAAGCCATTGAGGCTCTAGATGGCCGACCGCTAGTGGCGCGAACGCTGGATGTGGGTGGTGACAAGCCGTTGCCTTACTGGCCCGTGCCTCAAGAAGACAACCCTTTTTTAGGTCTACGCGGTATTCGCTTGGCCCTCACTCAACCCGAAGTGCTGGACACCCAACTGGAAGCTTTACTGATCGCCGCCAAAGATCGCCCACTGCGCATCATGTTGCCGATGGTCAAGGATATTGCTGAATTTCGCCGTGTGCGTGAACGCTTTGATCAGTTATTGGCCGCTCTCCCCGAAACCGAGCGGGCCACGGATGTTCAACTGGGCGTCATGATTGAAGTGCCCTCCAGTGCACTTTTAGCCCCGACACTTGCTGCAGAAGTCGACTTCTTTTCGATCGGGACTAATGATCTCACCCAGTACACCTTAGCAATTGACCGCGGCCATCCAGAGCTGTCGGCTCAGGCCGACGGTCTTCACCCTGCCGTACTACGCTTAATTCAAATGACGGTAGAGGCTGCCCACGCCCAAGACAAATGGGTGGGTGTTTGCGGTGAACTGGCTTCAGATAGTGGCGCCGTTCCCATCTTGGTGGGATTGGGGGTTGATGAGTTGTCAGTCAGCGCCCGACAGATTCCACTGGTGAAAGCACGCTTACGTGAGTTTGACCTGATGACCGGTCAGCAGTTGGCCCAACAGGCCTTAACACAAGCCACCAGCGCCGATGTGCGCGACTTGTTGGAGAACGTCTAATGGCCCACGTTATGAGCATTACCCTGAACCCCGCCATTGATTTGGCCTTTTATCTCGACCAACTCATGCTGGGCGCGGTGAACCGGCCGGCTGAATCTCAATTGGAAGCGGCGGGTAAAGGCGTCAATGTCGCGCGAATGTTAGCCGTTCTGGGGCATCAAGTCACCGCCAGTGGCTTTCTTGGCGAAGATAATGACGGTCCCTTTCGTCATGTCTTCAAAACCTACGGCATCAAAGATGCGTTTGTTCGAGTCCCCGGACAAACCCGGATCAACACCAAGCTGGCTGAAAGCGATGGCCGGGTCACCGACATCAATGGCCCAGGGGTTAGCATCAGTGAGGCCGATATCCAAACCTTGCTACAAACCCTGCAGCAACATATCCAGCATCAGCGTCCTGAAGCCATTGTGCTTGCGGGCAGCCTGCCTCAAGGGATCTCCACGGACACTTTCGGCCAATGCCTGCAAACATTGAAAGCCACAGGCATTCCCCTTTGGCTGGATACCAGCGGACCGGCGTTGACGACCGCGATTGCCCAGCAGCCTGCCGCCATCAAGCCCAACGAACATGAGCTGGCTGAATGGGCGGGTATGCCTTTAAGCCACCAGCGCTATCGATTGGAGGCCGCACAACGGCTTCACCAATCAGGGATTGAGCATGCGCTGCTGTCCGCCGGTGCCGAAGGTGTGCTGTGGGTCAGCAGCGCCGGTATTTGGCAATCCACGCCGCCCCAAGTCGATGCTCGAAATACCGTCAGTGCAGGGGATACCTTTATGGCGGGCATGCTACATGGCCTGTTGAACCAGCATGCGCCTGACGACACCTTACGTTTTGCCACCGCTTTATCCGCTGAGTCTGTTCGCCACCTCGGCGTGGGAGATCCGCAGGCCAGTGACTTCACCACACTATTGAACCTGACTCAGGTTGAGTCTATGGACAACGCCGCAACCGAGAGCAGCCTCTCATGACCGCCCATAATACTTACAATGTCATTTTAATCACCCAGTGTCCCAGCGGCCTGGCCACCAGTTTTTTGGCCGCCCGGCGCCTGGAACATGCCGCTCAACGACGCGGTTGGCAATGCCATGTGGAAATGCATAGTGAACTGGCTCCAGTCGACTATGCCACACCGGAACAAATCGACCGCGCAGATCTGATTATTGTGGCGGCCGACCACCTTCCCCAAGCAGAGCGCTTCCAAGGCCAACGCCTCTATCAAGCCCCCATTGCCGCCGCTTTGCCTGATCCAGACGTCTTTTTGGATCAAGCTGAACAAGCCGCCAGCCCCTTTGAGTGGACTGAAACGTCATCAACGCCGACCGATAACGCAGCCGTCAGCGCTCAGGCAGACCGCACGCATATCGTCGCGGTTACCGCTTGCCCAACAGGCGTCGCCCATACCTTTATGGCCGCCGAAGCCCTGTCGGAAGCGGGTAAGACTCAGGGCTATTCAATACGGGTTGAAACACAAGGCTCTGTCGGTGCTCAAGACCAATTGACCGCCGATGAAATTGCCGCTGCCGACGTGGTGATTTTAGCCTGCGATATTGAAGTCGACCCGACCCGCTTCGCGGGGAAAAGGGTTTACCGCACCTCAACCGGTCAAGCGTTAAAAAAACCTCAACTCACGATTGAATCCGCCCTTAAAGAAGCCACCTTTGAGTCAGCCGAAGCCACTACAGCACAATCCCAATCCAGCCAAAGCTTCAAAGAAAAGGGGCTTTATAAGCACCTGCTTACCGGCGTCTCTTTCATGTTGCCGATGGTCGTCGCGGGTGGGCTTTTAATTGCGCTTTCTTTTGTCTTTGGGATCGAAGCGTTTAAAGAAAAAGGCACACTGGCAGCAGCGCTGATGCAAATCGGTGGAGGCACGGCCTTCAAACTGATGATCCCAGTGCTGGCCGGTTATATTGCTTATTCCATCGCCGACCGGCCCGGTATCGCCCCGGGGATGATTGGCGGGCTCCTGGCGGCCGATATTGGCACCGGTTTTATCGGTGGGATACTGGCTGGCTTTTTGGCCGGTTATGTCGCTCAAGCGATCACACGCTGGGTTAAACTGCCAAGTAGTGTCGAGTCGCTCAAACCTATTTTGATTATTCCACTGATCGCCAGCCTCGTCACAGGCTTGGTGATGATCTATATCATCGGCGGCCCGGTCGCTAAGCTGAACACCGGCTTGAATGAATTTTTGGCTTCGATGGATACGGCCAACGCCGTGCTGTTGGGTGTATTACTGGGCGCGATGATGTGCTTTGACCTAGGCGGACCAGTGAACAAAGCCGCTTACACCTTCGGGGTTGGTCTACTCTCCTCGCAAACCTATGCCCCGATGGCGGCCATTATGGCTTCGGGTATGGTACCCGCCATCGGCATGGGGATTGCCAGCTTTGTTGCACGGCATAAATTCTCCAAACCGGAGCAAGAAGCCGGTAAAGCCTCTCTGATACTGGGCTTCTGCTTTATTAGTGAAGGGGCCATTCCCTTCGCCGCCAAAGACCCGCTTCGAGTGATTCCCTGTTGCATTGCTGGCGGTGCCTTAACCGGCGCCCTTTCCATGCTGGCGGGCGCGAAACTGATGGCCCCTCACGGCGGCATTTTTGTGCTGCTCATTCCCAATGCGATTAACCCCGTATTGCCTTATATCGGGGCAATCTTGGCAGGTTCACTGGTCACGGGCTTGAGCTACGCATTCGCCAAACGTGGCGCTGCCACCGTTGCGGTCGAGACCTGATCCAATAGCCAACCGAACAGCCAAGCGTGCCCTGAACGGGCAACGCTTGGCTTATGATTCAACACCACAAGCCTGCTTCACGGCCTGTTCAGCATGAAGGTACGTCGTATCATAAAGTGGAATATCGGTATGGCCTTGTTGTACCAACAGTGCGATCTCTGTACACCCTAGGATCACCCCTTCGGCACCCTGTGCATGCAAGGCTTGAATCACATCCAGGTAAATCGCTCGGGAGTCCTCTCGGATCACGCCCTGACATAGCTCATCATAAATAATTCGGTGGATTTGCTCTCGACCGGTTTCATCAGGCACTAACACTTCAATCCCAAAGCGGTCAGTCAAACGCTGTTTATAGAAGTCTTCTTCCATTGTGAAGCGTGTGCCTAATAAACCGACTTTGCGTCGCTGATCTTGTCTCAGCTGTAGACCGGTGGCATCGGCAATATGTAATAAGGGAATATGCAACTGACCTTCAATCTCAGGCGCAATCTTATGCATGGTATTGGTACACAGCACAATGAAATCAGCGCCGATCTTTTCCAGCCCTTGAGCGGCATCAGTCAACTGCTGGGCCATCGTCGCCCAATCCCCTAATCGTTGATACTGTTCAATTTCGGCAAAATCAACACTGTGCAATAGAATAGGCGCCGAATGGAGCCCCCCTAACCGCTGCCGAACCCCTTCATTGAGTGCCTTGTAATAACTCAACGTCGATTCCCAGCTCATCCCCCCCAGTAACCCGATGGTGTGCATCAAAGACTCCTGATCTCAATATGATGAGTGGCCCAAAGGTTATTCATGACCCCTAGCTCATTGTTCATATCAAGCGTCATATCGACGAGCCTTTTTTTGTGACCCCAACACTCATTTGTGCCCCTGACAAACCGGTTAGATTTATCTGAATGATTTAAATCAATTAACGAATACAAGAGGTATGAAGGGATCACTTGCCAGGAGAAAAACGCAGGTTGACGTATATGAATGGACCAAGATCAGTGGGGTAACATTAGTGGATAGTGGAGGCGAATCGATAGGCGATTTAAAGTGATCGCGCCTCCGTAAAAAGCGTCTCGACCATGAAATCGATGAATACGCGTAGCTTAGGCGACAGGTATTTGCTCGAAGGCCACAACAGCCTGAACGTTCCCTGATGCTCGATATACTCATCTAGCACAGAGACTAAGCGGCCACGCTTGATGTCTCGGTGCACCATAAAATCCGGCAACCTGCAAATGCCCACCTCGCCGTATCAGGTGATGGCTGGCACAGTGATCGCCGGTGCGCTGATTACGGGCATCAAGTCCGACCTGCCGGGCGACGTGATCGCTACGGTGACGGAGCCGATCTATGCACGGCCACTGGCAAGTTACTACTGATCCCGCAGGGTTCGCGCATCCTGGGCAAGTACAACAGCCAGGTCAGCTACAGCCAGAGCCGCGTGCAGGAGGTGTGGAACCGCATCACCCTGCCGGACACGTCCACTCTCACACTCGACAACCTGATCGGCACCGACCTGGCGGGCTATGCCGGCCTGGAAGACGACGTGGACTGGCATTGGGATCTGATTTTTGCCGGTGCGCATCATCGTGAACCGTGATCTGGTGCTGCGGCCCTATCAGCCGCTGTTCTTCAACAAGGGGATTTCCCGATGAGCACGACCAAGAAACTACGGCTGGTGTCGCTGCCCAAAACCGAAAGCATCAAGATGACCTTCGCTTGCCCGGCCAGCCTCAAGGCCGACCTCGACCGCTACGCCGCGCTGCACGCGCATGGCGAGGCGATCGATGCCACGACGCTGATCCCGCACATGCTAGAGGCCTTCATGGCGGGGGATTGGGGATTCAGGAAAAAGCTGATCGCCTCAATCAATCAGCACGTTCTTGAGCTTTGAGCACATCGTCCAGTGCTGCTTCCTCATTGTCCTCATCGTCTTCGTAACCATAGATATCATTAAGCGAGGGGAGTTCGTCTGCATCGTCCTCGTCAAGGCCTTCATCCTCGTCAAGGCCTTCATCCTCGTCAAGGCCTTCATCCTCGTCAAGGTCTTCATCAGCAGCGCCCGTCGTTTCTAGTGCTTGCGCTGGAGCAGAAGTAGAGACCGTTTCCCAAATGGCTGCGACTGCGGCGTTGGCCAGTGCATCCGCCGTGCTACGTTCGGCTGGAATGTCCAACTTGGAGTTCGCAGCAGCAGTGTTGATTCGATGCCATGCCTCAACCTCCCCAGAAGTCGCAGGTACGTTGTGGCGGGCGAGGTTTTTCTGCGTAAGCGCATTGGCAACTTCAGGCGAGTAATCCTCGCGCAGCTGGTCGTACGCAGTGAATTGGTGGAGGATGTTGGCGGTTCCAGTCGGGTCGGACATATTTTTCTCCTAGGCAAAAGCAAGAACAATTTGTGAATAGCGGCTACGGTTACTGCAAAACGCCGAAGGTTTGCCGGTGTTCGATCAAGCCTTGTTCTTGGAGGTCCTGAGCGATACGACGAACTTCGGCAAGCTCTTGCTTGAGACTGTGGATTTCTGCCCGGAATCTCATCTCCTTCAGCCAAAGACTGATGGTCGGTTCAGACACGTTGAGGACCTTCGCAATGTTCACTTGCTTGGCATTGAATTCATTCAACAGCACATACGCCAGCATCTTGGCTTTTTCACGCGGATCCATTTTTAAACCTTTTAAAGATTTCGAAGATTGGACTATATCGGAAATGTGTGATCTCGGCAATGGGAGGTTGTGACTCTCTATGCTGTCGGCGAACAATATTTTGGAGAGGGGTCGATCGAGTGAGCTATGATGGTCTTCAAGCCTTGGCAATCTCCATCGCTACCACACGCCTCGACTTGCTTTCTCCAGGCTCCCATGTGGCTCCCAGCCCACAACGCCGCAGCTTCGCAAAGCGGCCCGAAGTAGAGCTAACCCCGCGCCCCATTTAGACTTTCGGCCATCAGGCTACCTCCACTAAACGTTTGACACCGGCCTTTTTTTGTGACCCCAACACTCATTTGTGCCCCTGACAAAGCACGACCGGTCCTGCCCGCTTCACTCCCAACGCGCTTCAGCTTCGTGTAAATCAAATTGAATATCACGGCCATCCGCGCAGAGCTGAAGCACTCGAATGGGTTGGCCCTGTTGGTTCAAATCAACCAAGCCAATGCCGGTGGCATTGACCAGGCGCTCGCCAGGAGAAGCCGGTGAAGGTTTACGCGGGATAACGCGCATATGGCGGCGCTTGGTTAACCAGTTGAGCGGTGACCAAGGCGCATAGAGCCACCGATTCAAGCGATCCAAAAGATCCAACAGCCGTTGAGGAAAGGCATTGTGTAAGCCGCTGCTGGTGATCTGCCAAATATCAGGCCCGCGATCATGGCCACGCAGCTCTACATCATAAACAAAGGAATAATGCACATCGCCGGAGAGAATCACATAGTGGCGTGGGGTACGCGGGTGGCGAAATAAGTTCATCAACGCATAGGCCGCACCGGGGTGAGCCATCCAGTTTTCAGCATCCACCATCAGTGGCTTACCGAACCAAGTAAAGACGCGTTGAATCGCCTCAATCAATTTCACCCCAAACATAGGGGCAGGCGATACCAAGATCACCGCGTCATGACCTAATAGTGCATGCTGTAAATCCGTCAGGGCTTCCCAGTCCATCAACCCTGAAGGTTTATCGATACCTCGCTCTGAGCGCCAGCGATGAGTCCGGGTATCCAGTACCATTAATGGCGGCGTTGTGGGCCATTGATAATGCCATTGATCAAATCGAAGTAAGGTATCAATCAAGGCATCCTGCGCCTGACCACCATGACTGAGCGCCTGCTCGACTTCTGTCCAAAGCGCCTCTGGAATGCGATCAGGATCATTACCCCACCCCTGACAGAGTAAATAACCGATCAGCGCGTTGCCGATAATGCGGCGAGAAAGCGGATGCTCATAGGCCGATTGCTCCCAACCGATCGTCAAATTCCAATCATCGGTAATATCGTGATCATCGAACATCATGGCTGTAGGCAGGTGCGCCATCACACGACGTGCCGCACTCACCTGATCACGAAAACCGGCAATCGCTTCAGCCTCACGCTGCCATAAGGCGTGATGATCCTCGCTTAGCCCTTGCGGGGCCTGCAAAGAAATATCAGCCCATAACCGCGGTGACCAAACGAGCAAATACATGGCCATGACTTCACCCAAGCTCATCAGGTGATTATGCGCATTATCTGACGTAAAAATCGGTTTTCTCACCCCACCAAAAAAACGCGATATCATTTCTCGATGCGGTGGTGTATTCGGCAAGAGCTGTGCACGCTGATAGTAAAGGCTGGCCTCCTGATGCAATTGTGCAGCATCGGTAATACCGATCTCAGGAAGCGACTCACGGAAGGATTCATTGATCACCCCTAATCGAGGGCAGACCTGATGAATGGCACTGAGCATGGGGCCCGCCACATCGTCGGCGTAGATCTGATCACCACTGAGCATCAACAACGCAGGCCATTGGCCTGGATCTTGCCAATGCTCAGACAGCCATTGTTCGGCACGGGCCATCCCATCAGTGAGCACCGCTTGATCGGGATGCTCCCCCTTGGGTTGCGAATAATGCGGCTTACGGCACGAGCCATGCAGTAATCTCGACACATGAGATTGCAGTACAAAGCAAGGCCACGGGGCACCGGGAAAGGGCAAGTCGGCTGCCCAATCACGCCAGCTGGACCAGGGATGTTGCCCCTCAATGGGCCGCACTTCAACGTCATAACCGATGAGCCGATCATGCGGTAAAGGCGTCGGCAATCGAATATCCAGTAGCGTTAAATGAAGATGCTCACCCACTTTGACATGGCGTGTCATCGTTGCCATCGTGTCAGCCGATAGCATCATCTCATGAGCTACCGTTTCATCGAGCGCCTCAGTCGTCGACCCCTCCCCTTGGGGAATCAGTCGCCAGCGAGTGGCCAGTGGGTGCGTAGCCGCCAGCCAGATCACCAGACGTTCAGGTGTTAGGCGGCGTAAAATAGGGCCCGCCAACACATCAAAAGCCAGCGCCTCATCACTTTGCCGATCATCATCCTGCTCGCCGCTCTCAAACGCCTGATATGTCTGTCCATCCACAGTCTCTGTCATGCCTCTCCTCAGCCATCAGCAGTCAGCATTATCTTCTGAGACTAGCATGAGGGACGCCACAGCCCCAGAGATGATCAAGGACGAAGGCGCCCAACAAAATCTTGCATGCAGAACATCAAATAATTCGAATATACTTATTCTAAAAATGATAATATGCTTATTCCATTATAAGATAAGCAACCTCACGAAGGAGTTTACGATGAAAAGCAACCTTGGCGGATTCGATAAGGCATTACGCCTCATCATTGGCGCATTACTCATTATCTTGACCCTGACGAATGTCATTGGGATCTGGGGGTGGTTAGGCATCATTCCGTTAGCGACCGGGTTAATTAACTTTTGCCCACTTTACTCACTGCTGGGTTTTTCAACTCGTAAACCGCCGCATGAGCATTGATGGGTCTATCAGCAAAGGCTTCATCTGCACGAGCAACCGCATTATTTAACACCAGACAATCCAGCCATCACCGATACACAAAGGGCGCGATGAAAATTCATCACGCCCTTTTCTATCTACACAAGTTCTTTCCACTCAAGCTCTACCCACTCAAGCGCATAAGCCAATCAATCACTTATGGCAGTCAGTGTTCACCGGTCTGGCCGTATCACTGATCCAGTCACTCCATGAGCCAGCATAAAGGCGCCCCAGAGGCCAACCCGCAGCACGAGCCGCCAACAGGTTATGACACGCTGTCACCCCCGAGCCGCAATAAAAGATCGGTAGTTGGTCACCAGCGGCTTCATAAAGAGCTCTAAAACGCTCATGTAACTGCTCTGCGGGCAAAAAACGGCCATCAGCACTTAAATTCTCGCTACAAGGCCTGCATACCGCCCCCGGGATATGACCGGCGACCGCATCTTGAGGCTCCTCAAGACCCGCAAAACGCGCTTCATTACGAGCATCCACTAAAGTCACATCATCCAAGTAAGCGGCCAGCTCGCGCGCAGTCACTAACCCAGGAACAGCCCAGCCATTGGGCATTTCACAGCATTCATCGGGGTTTAACTCTAGGATCAAGTCGGAAGGGCCGTTATCCAATATGCCTCCTGATTCCTCCCAGGCTTGTAAACCACCATCCAATACTTGCACCGATTCAACACCCGCCTGCAGCAGCATCCACCAAGCTCGGGCAGCGGCCATCATACCACCCGCGGTGTCATAGCAAACGACCGGTGTCTCACGGCCAATCCCATGCATCGCGAGCCACTGCACCCAATCCTGCGGATCAGGCAACGGATGACGCCCCTGTGCATCGGAATGAGCTTGCCCGGATAAGACTTGCTCAAGGTCAACATGAATCGCCCCAGGAATATGGGCCTGATGAAACCCCTCTCGCGCAGCCTGCGGATCACCTAATACCGCGCGACAATCCAGAACTCGATAAAACTCACCATCCGCCAATAAGGCTTCAGGTGCAATTAAAGGATGCATGCTACCTCCTTGCCGATCCATAAGTGCATTCGCCATCTTTCTTTGACGTTACCCCTGGATCATAACGCAGCACATTAACAACACCTAAATAATCTTAAGGTCCAGACGCAAGACGGGCACACGGGTCATTGAGGTCATCACGTTTCGCTCTTGTCTCTAACGACTATGCGCTTGCATGAATAACGAAAAAAGCTCGGATTGGGCATTAATGCCGAGTTTCGTGTAGATCCTTTTTTTATGGGCCTTTACCGTTTCAATGGCGATATTGAGTCGACGTGCAATCTCTTTAGTCGAGCAGCCACTGAGCATCAATTGGCAGACATCTCGTTCACGCTCAGTCAAGACATCCAGCGGGGAGCCTTCGACTGCTAAGGTGTCCTCTCTAGCGGCTATTGGCAGAGCAGCGTCAGAGATGGTGGCGGCGGTATAAGCCGGTTCAAAGTGAGTCCGCTGTTGTAATAGCCCGATCACCCAAGGCTCCATCAACGCCAAAGCACCAATATCGCCCATATCAAACGGATGGCGCCGCCCCAGCGATAAACAGCAACTCTGACCCGATCCAAGTGTGCAATTAAATTGCACTTCATCAGCCACGATATTACGGCTGAAATAGCGTTGGTAATAATCCGTATGTGTAAAGTGTTCTGGCGCCACTTCAGCCAGCGTCACGAGGCCCGACCGTGGGTGCTGAGACTGATCCAGATAAAAGGGATCTAACAGATACAAACCTTGTTGGTAATCAAGAAAAAGCCCATCATCGGTACCATCGTCTTCATCACTTTCCGCCAGGATTAAGGGCGGTTGGTGAGGGTTAAATATTAAGGCCACCCAGCTATCAAATGGCACTTGCTGGCCTAGTAGACGAATCAGCGTTGACCAAAATAATGGCGTATCCAATTGCTGAATCACACCACCAATAGCCCGGTGCCAACCGACCCGCTGAAGCAGGTCGGCGCGCAAATTGAGGGCATCTGAATTCGTCATCATGTGAGTCGCCTTTACTTTATTGTCGCTCTGAACGGCTTTTTTGCGCCCTAAACGATCCCCCTGTGAGGTTAACCCACCAGGGGGATAGGCGATGTCACCCGCTTTAGCGATACTGAATGCACCGTCATCACTAAGATAACAATCGGTGAATGTTTTATGCAGTTATTATTAGCGCAATTATCAAGCCAAGAAGGCCAAATCCAAAAAAATCTGGATCGCGCCCTTGAGGTGATTCACTCAGCAGCACCTGAAACGCAGTTGATCATCTTCCCCGAAACACACCTCACCGGCTTTGCTGAACACGGTCATACCGAAGACCGAGCCCTATCCTTGGATAGCCCTCAGATCCAAGCCCTGATAGAGGTCAGCCAGAGCACCGATACCGCAGTGGCAATTGGCTTACTTGAGCAGCGTGACCATCAAGTTTTCAATACCACCATATTGATCACGCCAGAGGCTGGTATCCAAGCGCGTTATAGTAAAACCCATTTATGGCCCGATGAGCGCCCCCTGGTCGAAGCCGGTACCGAACTGGTGTCGACTCAATGGCGCGGTTGGCAGCTGGGATTATTGATCTGCTATGACATCGAATTTCCTGAGCCTGCCCGTGCACTGGCTCAAATGGGCACAGAGCTACTCATTGTCACCAATGGCAATATGGACCCTTATGGCCCCGTCCATGCCCGTGCGGCTCAAGCCAGAGCACAAGACAATCAATATTTCGTGGCCATGACCAATCGCTGTGGAGAGGGTGTGGGCTTGAGATTCGCAGGAGAAAGTGCGGTGTTTGCCCCATCAGGCGAGACCCTTCAATCAGCAGGTCATGACGATCAACTGATGACGATCACCCTAGATCGCGCGGCACTTGAAGAGGCCAAACGCGATTATCACTACTTGGCCGATCGACGATTAACGCTAGCCAGCCCCACATTACCATCATCGCGAGACCCACAAACGTGGCCTCTTAACTCACCCCCCAACCATTAAGTATGACCATGAGCGCGCCTATTGCATGGTAAATCTGGCTTTCTGCATGGCCTGACGCCTGCGTGGCGGACTCACGATACGATTCGTTCCACCCCAAAAGGCATGATTTAAAGAGACATACTCGAAACGACTGCCTGTCATTGAAAATGCATCCCCAAGATAATAAACATAATCAGGACAATGACGATGCCCTCTGATCATCAGACTCAACAAATCCCTACCCAGAAGCGCAACGCAACGTTAACCCTCTGGCAAGTCGTCTTATTTGGCCTTGCCTATATGACGCCGATTATTGTGCTCGGCACCTTTGGCGTTCTTGCCACCGTCACCCAAGGGGCCACGGCTGGCGCCTATCTGGCCGCATTAATCGCCATGTTATTTACCGCCTACAGCTATGGACAGATGGCTAAGGCTTTTCCAGTTGCAGGCTCCGCTTATACCTATGTCAGGCGTGCAATTGATGATCGCCTTGGTTTTCTGGCTGGCTGGGCCATTTTGCTCGATTACTTATTTCTACCGATGGTAATCTGGCTAATTGGTGCGGCCTATCTGTATTCCGCTTTCCCGGCGATTCCTCAATGGTTGTGGCTGCTAGGGTTTATTGTACTGACAACCGGCATAAACTATGTCGGCCTCAAGCTGGCCAGTCGCATTAATAGCCTGCTGATGCTGGTCCAAGTATTAGTGCTGATCGCTTTTATTAGCCTGAGCATTCATTATGTTGTTGGCGATCCGACCCAGCCGCTATGGGATTTGCGCCCCTTCATTGGCACCTCAACGACCTTGTTACCCACACTCATGGCCGGTGCCGCAGTGGCTTGCTATTCCTTTCTTGGTTTTGATGCCGTCACCACTTTAACCGAAGAAACTCGATCCCCACGTCAAACACTCCCACGCGCTATTTTGGCGATTACCGTGGTGGGTGGCTTGATCTTTATCGGTGTGGCTTATTTCGTACAGCTGGCGACGCCGGATTTTCATTTCGATAATCCAGATGCAGCGGCCTATCAAATTGCACGCAATATTGGCGGCGATCTGTTTGTATCGATTTTCCTGATTGGCTTAATTGTGGGCCAATTTGCCTCAGGCATTGCCGCCCAAGCCAGTGGCGCTCGTTTAATCTATGCGATGGGGCGTGATGGTGTCTTGTCTAAACGGTGGTTGGGAACCCTCAGCCGCTTTGGTACACCGACAGGTGGGTTGGTCCTCAGTGGGCTCATTGCATTGCTCGCCCTGGCCATGGATGTCCTCTCCGCGGCCTCTTTCATTAACTTTGGCGCTTTCATTGCCTTTACGTTGGTCAACCTGTCCGTGATCAGCCACTACTTTGGCCGTGAACATCGTCGCCAAGGCCTGGATGTTATCCGTTATTTGATCGCACCTGCCATCGGTGCCGGCGCGATTATTTGGTTGTTGTTTAGTCTCGACAACCGGGCCATTGTCTTGGGCGCTATTTGGCTCGCGGTTGGATTGGCATGGTTGCTGTGGCTCACACAAGGTTTCCGTCTGCCACCACCAGAACTGGAAGTAGAAGAAGCCTAACCTGTTGAGCGTCAGGCTGGCGCCAAGCGTTCCAGCCTGACCATCCCTTCCATGAGACGGCGCAAGCCGGCCGATTCAAAAGCAACATCGAGAATCCGACGCTCTCCTTGCCCTTCACAAGCCACCACCTCACCTTCTCCAAACACATGATGTCGAATCCGGTCACCTGGCGCGAGAGGGGTTGTTTGATCTGGGCTAGCGGCCGCCTGAGTCAGCGCTGGCAGAGAGAGGGCTAAAGCCTGAGCATAACGCTCAATCACCTCAGGGGCTTTCACCGTAACCGCGTCTTTCACCGTGATCGATTGCTCAGGATCCGTCGATTCAGCCTCAGTCATCAACTGAGTAGCCCACCAACAGCCCATGGTTTGCGCATCGTCAATACAAGCTTCGGCCAGAAATCGACTGGGCGAAGCACTGCGAGAGGCGCCCCCCGCAGACGGCTGAGCGGGTTCTTGAATCGCTTCCGTGCGCGCCAGCACCAATTGAGTTTTCGCCCGGGTCATCGCGACATAAAACAGGCGGCGTTCAGCCTCAATCTGGTGGGCATCCAAACGCCCGCCTTTCTGAATATAAGGGAAGTCGCCTTCATCCAAGCCATAAACCCCCAGCCAATCCCATTCCAGGCCTTTAGCACTATGGACGGTCAAAATACTGATGCCTTCATGCCCCCCAGCAGCACCTTTAGCCTGAGCTTCATGCAGTTGAGCTAACCAAGCGCCGAGTGATGTCTCTTGAGAGACTTCAGCATGTCGTTGTAATCCAAGTAATAGACGGCGAGCTTCGTCCCCAGCATCACGGGTAGGGGCCGCTTTAACCACGCGATCCAGCGCCTTGGTTGAAGATAAGACCTGGCGCACAAAATCCCCAGGCGTTAACGACTGCCAACGCGGCAAATCATCCACCAGGGCCAAGCGCTGACGGCATTGGCGACGCTTAGCTGGGGGCCATTGAGCGAGCAATGAGTCGACATCTCCGGCTTGATAAGCGCGTGCGAGCTGTTGGCGATCCGCTTCAGTCAAGTACAAGGTTGGGAAACTCAACACTTGGTTCAGGGCTTCAGCATAAGATGCAGAGAGTGACGGATTAGCCAGGGCGGAACGATCCATCAGTGCTAAGGCGGCATAAGCCAGCAACCCTCTAATTTGCGGCCGATTAAACACAAAGTGCTCTTGGCGGCCTAAATCAAAAGGACGCCCTTGTTGTAGCAGACTTAATTGCAATGGCAGGCTCTGCGCCCAACTGCGCACCAGAATGGCCTGTCGTCCCTGGGGAAATCGACCCTGCCAGTCGACGGCTTGTTGCAGCAACCAGTCGCAGCCTTGTCCGACCAGCAAATCAGTGCGTTGCTCAGGTTGGGCCAGTGTTAACTGGTCGGGACGCTGACGATTGTGTCGAATGCAGGCATTCGCAGCCAAAGCCAAAGCATGGCCAAAGCGAAAGGTGGTCGATAAAGGATAATCCTGATGGGGGCCGGGAAAGTCTTCAGTAAAACGCGTCAACATATAATCAGGACGCGCACCACGCCATTCATAAATACACTGATCAACATCGCCCACGACCATCAACGACGCCTGACCCGCCAGTGTTTTTAATAGCGCCTGCTGAACCGCATTAATATCTTGATACTCATCGACAATAATCTGATCCAGATAGCCCTGTAACCGCACCAGCAATTCAGGATGCTGCTGAACCACCTGCATTGGTCGCCAGATCAGGTCATCAAAAAACATGACCTGCTGCTCATCCAGCAAGGTTTCCAATGCCTTAAATCCGGCCACGAAATGAGGCTGCGCCTCACGTGACGCAAGATGTTCATAGACCTCAGCGGGATCATCCAGACAACTTTTAACCCGAGTACAAAAAGCTTTGAACGCTTCAAGCGCATCATCTTCAAGCCATTCATCAGCCCGAGAACCTTCCGATTGCGCCATTTGAGTCAATGCCTGACGGGTCAACCGATCATGCTGCCACTCTTCCATCAACAACTTGCGCGATGAGAGATAGCCCCAGCGCACCAAAGTCGTTGATAAGCGATGACCTAACGAGTGAAATGTCCGCACATCCGGCAGCGGTGGTAATGTCGACGCAGGGCCAATCGTGGCCCGCACTAGGCGCTCCAGCTTATGCTGAAAGTCATCCCGAGCCGCACGGTTGTACATCACCACTAATAAACGCTTGGGGGAGACCCCTTGCTGCAATAGATAAAGTACGCGCTGAACCAGGGTAGTGGTTTTACCCGACCCGGCCACAGCACTGACTCGCGCATGGCCATGAGCATGCTGAATCACCGCTTGCTGTTCTACGGTTAATGACGACGGGGGCTGCCATGGCTGCATTACACGGCTGAACCTTCATCCGGCAAATGACCTAATGGATAACATTGGCCATGGCTTTCGATCACTAACACTTCACCACTCTCATCAGGCTCCAATCGCCCTTGATCAATCAGTTGATAAAACACATTCCGCCCCAGCCGGGCCAGTAGCCCCGAACGTACTTGGACATAGGGCAGAGGGTCACTATCGCCCGGCTCGTCCAACGCATCCTGCAACGTCATCGGATGAGCTGGCCCCACCTCAACCTCATCGCCCACTTGTGTCGTCAAGGTCAGCACAGGTATCGATGAGCCTGACTGCCACGCCCATCGCACAATCACAAAAGGCACATCATCGACCTGAATCCGCACCTTTTCCTGAGGCGTCACCAGGCAATAATCACCGTTCTTTTCACGTCGAAGAATATTGGAAAACAGTCGAACCAAAGCCGGGCGCGTAAACGGTGATCCTTCATGGAACCACTGGCCATCACTGGTAATACGAATATCAATATCACCACAAAAAGGCGGGTCCCACTGATCAACAGGCGGACGCTGATCAGGCGCTTGAGACATTAACTGAGCGGCCAACGTCATGGGGTCATGCTTTGACATATCACACCTCAAGGCCAGGTAAGATGAAGAAGGCACCGATGAAGCAATCATCAATGAAAAAGCATAGATAAAAAAGCACAACTTAATCGGTCTCTTCATCGATTAATGCTGCGCTTTTCAATCGTCAGGGTTTTCAATCGTCAGGAGTTACCTGTTCAGCCGCTGAATCACTGAAGGGGTCTAAGCGCCGCCCTCGTTGCCCACGGTTGCCCATACGAACACCGATATCCATCAAAAAGTTAAAGAACTCATCTTTATCTTCGATGACGTCCTGAAAAAAACCGGACTGATACAGTACCGCGGCACCATGCACGAAGGCCCATGAGGCACAGTAATGGAAGTACGCAGGAACATCTTCCAAATGTCCTTCATCCACACGAGAGCGAATTAAATCAGATAAGCTTTCGAGATTACGCGCCCGAAACGCATGCAACTCTTCAATCATGTCTGGCAGTGCATTGGTTTTAACCAATTTGTCTTCCAAACGATTAAACAGCAAATACTTTTCAGGCTGTTGCATGCGAAAACGAAAATATTCGCGTGACAAGGCTTCTTTGTCTTCGGCAATATGGGGTGAGAGGAACAAATCAGCCATTTCCTGCTCATAATCCAGCATCAGGCGCAGATAGATTTCAGCCTTGGTTTTGAAGTGCTTATAAATCGTACCTTTGCCAATCCCGACATGGTCAGCAATCATTTCAACAGTGACACGATCTTCGCCATGTTGAAGGAACAATGCCAAAGCCGCCTCTAGAATACGGGCTTCACGTTGCCTGAACTCCCGAACCCGCCGGGCTTGCTTTTCGACTGCGGTTTCGCTCATTTCGAACCTCTCAACACCCTCAATCGGGCCAGCCTATGCCATCAAATGACCACAGTGCTATTAATCACAGCGCTATTAATCACAGCGCTATTGATAGTAGGTCTCAAAGTAACTCGTGACTCAATCAGTGATTTTATTCACGAGATTAGCACGCTGTCATCATTTCTTTCATCGCACCCCGAGCGCCCGCAAATAGCGTGAAGAAGTTTTCGGTCGTCTGGCGCGCCAGAAACTCGGGGTCATCCCCTCTCAACTCGGCCAGAAACGCAGCCACTTCACGGACATATTGCGGCTCATTTTTCTTTCCACGGTGCGGTACCGGCGCCAAATAGGGTGAGTCGGTTTCAACTAAAAGACGATCCAGAGGTAGCACTTTAGCGACCTCCTGCAGCTCTGCAGCACTTTTGAAGGTCACGATCCCTGACAATGAAATATAAAACCCCATCGCAATGGCTTCGCGCGCCATATCTAAGTCTTCAGTGAAACAATGTAAGACGCCCTGCCCCCCTTGTTCGGTGAAGCGACGAAGCAAGTCTAGCGTATCGGCTTGTGCTTCACGGGTATGGACAATCACCGGTTTATTGACCTGTAAGGCCGCGTCGAGATGCATCTCAAAATAGCGCTTCTGAACCTCATGGGTTTCTGGACTATAGTGATAATCCAGCCCAGTTTCACCCACCGCGACAATATCATCGGCACGGGCCAACTCAACCAGATGCTCCAACGTTAAAGGCTCTTCAGGCTCATGAAGCGGGTGCAGGCCCACCGACAGGGAGACATCCTCACGCCCAGCAGTAATCGCACGGAGATGATCCAGCTTAGCGGGATCAACATTAATGCATAGGAAGTGACCGATATCTCTTGCCCGAGCCGCATTGAGAGCGGCATCCAAATCACCATTCCAAGGCGTCAGGTCCAACATATCGAGATGGCAGTGTGAATCAACCAGCCACATGTCATATCCTCATCCAGTTAAAATCATTCAATAAAGTTAAAATCATTCAATAAACAGTATTCGAATATTGTCTCAAAACCCTCACCACTTAGCGGTAGGCAGCATCGTAAACTCTGGAAACAACACCAAAGCGATCGAACTCAGGCGTGCGCATCAGTGCCGCGCAACACTTGTGAAAAGGCCAGCAGTATCTGCTCAGTCAACAATTGAGCATTCGGGTTACGGACAAGCTGCTGACGCCATTGACGGCACTGTTGTTCCAGCATTAAAAGCTGACGAGGCCCTGCCAGGGTGAGCCACTGTTGATACAGTGGACGACGTTCATCATCACGTACAGACATGGGGCCAGCTACCGCCATACGCAAGGCATCGGCCAACCAATCCTGAACATGATTCAATAATTCGAGCAAACCGATATCTGTCAAACGCGTGGCTTGCTCGGTGGGTTCAGCACCAAAAGCCACCGCTTCAAGCGCTTCAAATAACTGTTGCAAATGAGACGAAGTGCCGGATTGTGACCACTTCCAAGCCGTTAGAGGGCGCCCACCGGTCCGTTTGAGCCATAACCGCGCTTCATCTTCATTTCCCAAATGTCGCGCCAGCCATTGCACTGGCTCAGCCCCTGTCGGGACTCCCAAACGCCATTGCTGACAGCGACTACGAATGGTAGGGAGCACATCTGAGGGCTGGTCACTGACCAGTAAAAAAAGGGTATCCTGCGGGGGCTCTTCCAGCGTTTTTAAAAGCGCATTGGCGGCGTAGGCATTCATTGCCTCAGCAGGGGCCACCAGCATCACCTTAAAACCTCCCTGCTGCGCACTTTGCTGAGCGACCTCATTCAAAGCTCGGACCTGATCAATCCGAATCGCCTTCCCTTCACTTTCCGGGATCAGCCAATGCCAATCAGGGTGAAAGCCCGCCTCCACCATGTGACAACTGTGGCATTGACCGCAAGCGCCTTCGGCAGTAGGCGCTTGGCACAACAACCAGCGCGCTAACCCCCGCGCCAAAGTACGTTTACCAATCCCCGGCAAGCCACTAATCAGCAAGGCATGGGGCATCTGCCTAGGCTCATAAAGGGTCCACCAGTGATGCCAAAGATCGCGATGCCAGGGCAGCGGCATCGCGGGTTTAGCCGTTTGCGATTCAGTCACATCAGCCACCACAGGCATCCCATAACGCAGTCAGGTGCGTCACAATCGATTGCTGCACCTGGGCCAAATCTTCGGAAGCATCGACCACGCAGATATAAGGTTGAGTCTCGGCACGCTGCAAATAGGCTTGCCGTACCCGCATAAAAAAATCACCCTGCTCGGATTCGAAGCGGTCTGTCGGCAATCCGCGAGAGCGAACACGATCAGCAGCGGCGGCTAATGGCATATCCAACAATAAAGTGAGATCTGGGCGGCGATCGCCCTGCACTAATTGTTCAAGCTGTGCAATCACCTCGGTTGACTGCCCTCGTCCTCCGCCTTGATAAGCATAAGTGGCATCGGTAAAACGATCACAGACGACCCATTTGCCAGCCGCTAATGCGGGCTCAATCTTTTCAGCCAAATGCTGTGCGCGGGCGGCGAACATCAACAACAGCTCAGCTATCGGCGCCACCACTTCGTCACGAGGAGCCAATAAGAGTTCACGCATCTGCTCGGCAAAGGCTGTACCGCCGGGCTCTCGAGTCGTCACAACCTCAACGCCCCGGGCTTCCAGCCACTGCTGAACGAACACCAGATTGGTGCTTTTACCTACCCCTTCACTGCCTTCAAGGGTAATCAAGCATCCAGGACGTGACATTATTGGGATTCCTTATTAACTTCGGCCGGATCATCTACCGGCGATGTGCTCTTAGGTGCAGGATTCGGTGCAGGAGAAGAGCGATAATCATCTCGCCGTTGCAGCTGGAACTGTCGCACGGCTTGATTATGTTCGGCTAACGTGGCCGAAAAGACATGGGAGCCATCACCCCGAGCGACAAAGTACAAGCTATCACCGGGTTGTGGATGCACTGCGGCCTCAATCGCTGCCTGACCGGGCATGGCAATAGGCGTCGGTGGCAACCCATTGATGCGATAAGTGTTATAAGGCGTCTTGCGTCGCAGATCACTGCGTCGAATATGGCCTTCATAAGCCTCACCCATGCCATAAATGACAGTCGGGTCAGTCTGCAATCGCATGCCTCGCTGTAAGCGGCGAATGAAAACGCCGGCAATTTCACCTCGCTCTCGTGGCACGCCAGTCTCTTTCTCAACGATAGAGGCCAGAATGAGAGCCTCATAAGCGCTCTTCAGAGGTAACGTATCATCCCGCTCGGCCCATGCATGGTTTAATACCGACTGCATACGTTCATAAGCGAGACGCATAATATCAAGGTCTGAAGCCCCTTTCCGGTAAACATAGGTATCCGGAAAAAACTGTCCCTCAGGATGGACACCCTCGGCGCCCAAGCGGCTCATGATGGTGTCGTTACTCCAGCCCTCGGTATCATGTCTCAGCTTGGGTGCCTGCGCTAACTGCTGACGCAGCTCTTTGAAGTTGATGCCTTCAACAAAAGTGGTGGAATAAGTCACCAATTGATTCTGTTCAATGATCGACAGCATCTCTAATGGCGTCATTCCAGGCGTTAAGCGATACTCCCCCGCATGCAGATGTTGACCATCGACCGTTAACCGAATCCAAATTTTCAACGGCAACGTCTGCTGAATCACATCCTCACGGTGTAACTCATCCAACACTTTCAACAGCGGACGCCCTGCCGAAAGCTCAATGATCTTGGGTTCACTCAGCTGCATGGGCGTATTCAACTGACGCCAGCCCCAAGTCATGAGACTCAGTGACATCACAACGCCCAAAACCAGACTGATCAGCAACACCGTCTTTGACGTCATGGCCTTCATGATGGCTCTCCCTCATTTATACCCACAGGCCAACCCATTTGAGGGTGCCAGCACTTCATCAACATGCGTGTCACAGGTCCAACAGACCACTGCTGTAAACAGCCTTGCGCATCATTCAACGACCGGACCGGCCACAGCCCTTGCAATGCATTCACTAAGATCACCTCATCAGCCGCCAAAAGGCGGGCCAAAGTCAGGGGCGCCTCGGTGATCGGCAGGTTGATGGACGATTGCACTGTCTTTAAACACGGAACCTCTTGCTCCTGCTCCCTTGTCTCCTCAACTTTTATGCCCTCGGCCCTTGTCTCATGAGTCTTCAGCAACTGACGCCGCATCACACCAGCCAGCGCACCACTGGCCAGTGGTGGCGTCATACAGCGCGAACCTTCAACCCAAAATAGGTTACGCGCAATGCCTTCTGCAATCTCGCCACCGTCATTGACGACGATGGCATCCGGGTAGGCGGCAGGCAACTGGGCCGAGTATAAGACTTGGGGAAGTCGGTTCAGATGTTTATAAGGGGTAGCCACAGAAGATTCCAGTGCATCTAAACGCCAGACACTCACGCCTGTTTGGTAAGCGTCTAAGGTCCCTGAAAGATCATGGGTATGAAGATAACGGTGCCATTGCGTCTCATCATCACGACGATAGCCACGCCCCCCTGTACCCGCCAGCAGCATGACTTTCAGCATCCCTTCGCCTTGCTGTCGAGCCAGTGCTCGCATCTCATCTTCTAACAACCGCCAATCCACCACATCAAGCGGAATACTCAACCCCGCCAAGCTCTCCTGCAAGCGCTGTAAATGAGCGGCCAGGAAAATCACTTGATGTTGATAAATACGCGCCGTTGTAAAAGCACCTTCCCCATACGCCAGCGCTCGACTGGTCAATAACCAGTCGAGCGCATCAGGTTGGGGGGGGCCCCCATCCAAGTAGGCTAATGCAGGCATCAATTAGACTTTGCTGAAAATCAAGGTACCGTTAGTGCCACCAAAGCCAAAGGAGTTGGACATGGCATGTTGAATTGCCATAGAGCGGGCTTCGTGTGGGACATAATCCAACACACACCCCTCTTGAGGATTGTCCAAGTTGATCGTTGGCGGGGCCACTTGGTCACGAATCGCCAATACACAGAAGATCGCCTCAACAGCCCCAGCAGCGCCAAGCAGATGACCGATCATAGATTTAGTCGAGCTGACCGCGACCTGATGTGATGCCTCACCCAAAACTTTCTCAACAGCACGACTCTCGGCTAAATCACCGGCCGGCGTTGAAGTGCCGTGAGCATTAATATAATGCAACTGATCCTGGTTGAGGTGAGCATCCTGAATCGCATTACGCATCGAGGCCGCCGCACCGCGTCCATCTTCGGGCGGAGAAGTCATGTGAAAAGCATCATCGCTCATCCCAAAACCTGTCAGCTCAGCGTAAATCTTAGCACCGCGTGCTTTAGCATGTTCATATTCTTCAAGCACCATAATGCCGGCGCCATCCGACAGCACAAAGCCATCGCGATCTTGATCCCAGGGACGGCTGGCGGTTTGAGGGTCCTCATTGCGCGTCGATAAAGCGCGTGCGGCAGAGAAGCCTCCTAAACCCAATGGCGTCGTCGCCATTTCAGCGCCACCTGCCAACATAATATCAGCATCGCCATAGGCGATCGTGCGCGCAGCATAGCCAATATTATGGGTACCGGAGGTACAGGCCGTGGTAATCGCGATATTCGGGCCTTGAAACCCATAATGAATCGCTAGATTACCGGCAATCATATTGATAATGGAGCCAGGAACAAAAAAGGGTGAGACCTTACGCGGCCCACTTTTCAGCAAGGCCGAATGCTGTTTCTCGATCATCGGCAACCCGCCAATGCCAGAACCAATCGCCACCCCGATACGCCCTGCATTGTCTTCACAACACTCAAACCCGGCGTCGCGCACGGCCTGAATGCCTGCAGCCATGCCGTATTGAATGAACGTATCCATTTTGCGGGCATCTTTGGGCGACAAATAATCGCTGATCTCAAACCCTTTCACCTGGCCGCCAAACCGGGTGTTAAAAGACGAGACATCGAAATGCTCGATCGGGCTGATCCCGCTACGTCCAGCCAGGATGCCTTCCCAACTTTCGTCGACCGTATTTCCCAACGGCGTTACCAGCCCAATCCCGGTCACCACGACGCGTTTACGCGGCATTCTTGTTCCTCCAGAGTCTTTATTGCCCCATCGGGCTTTTACAATTGCGCGCAGTATACCCGATTCGCGGCCACTTGCAGACCTCTGCAACTCATGGGGTGAAACAAAGTCCTCTTGCGCGTGATCCCAAGCCCTTCATTTAATTAAAAATCACCGAGCTTTAAAAACTGACATCACTGCGCACAGGCTCAAAGCAGTTCAACATACGATGCATTACCGACATCACCACCAGCCCCGCCAGCAAAGCAAAAGATACCGAAGAAATCCGATAAAAAGCGCTATAAACCAAATCCTGATGAGGCGAGACATACTGCCCGAAGAGAATGCCCATGGTGGTCATTCCACCGAAGCCTACACCTGACGCTCCCCCTTCGAGGATATGGGCACGAGCAAACAACATGAGCCCAATAAAATAGAACATCGTCACTAGCATAAGATTATCGGCATGAGTATACAGTAGCAGCTGCATCACAATAGCTAACAAAGAGCCCAAAAAAGTGCCCATCGCACGCTTCTGTGCTGACACCATGGCACCGGGATAATGCAAAGAAAAGAGGATCAAGATTGTGGCCATTTGTGCCGATAGCGAATCACGCAAATCCAGCGTCTGGAATACCACAAATGACAAGGTGGCCATACTCGCCCCCATCACGGTCTCATGGCGAATTTGAGCCAGTGATTTTTGGCCTTTGGCTGGGAGTGCAATCTCTTCATGCTCAGGAATCAGTTGCCACATCAGCAATGCGATCCCAACAGCCAGCACCGAGGCCACGACCGTGCTCATCATCAGATCAAAGAGATCCACACTCACATAACTGCCAAAGTGCAGCATCACGCTTAAAGTCAAAATACCGTTGGCCCCGAATAAAAACATCGGCCCCCGCGCCATTAACGCAAATCGGGTATAAAACAGCACAAAGACCACACCCGTCATGATCAAGGGCCAATGGTGCAAAAAGCCCACCACCACACTCACTTCGACACAATTAACCAAGGCGCTACCGATAAACTGCCGCATCACATGGCCATTCACACGCGGCACCATCCCCAACAAAAACATGGGAAATACCGTGAAGAAAACGCCGTAGTTCCAATCCATCAGCTGACTGATCAAAAAGCCCAGCACTGCACCAATCGCAGTTCTCAGTACGCGCCTCAGGCCAGGGGCCGAAAGATTAGGCGCTCCAGGCATCGCATGCCCGCCTTGCGGCGCAAAAGGTCCTAGCAGCCAAGCTAACGTATCACGCAACCGCTGCGGTGAGCTGGATAAGGCCCCTCGATCAACCTGACCCTGAGCCGACTGGCCTGTTTCAGGTTCCACTGAATCTGCGGACTGAACCGTCGACCCGTTTTGATCAGATCCCATCTTAGTAGACATAATGCATCAGGCTGATCACATGAATTTGGATGCGGGCGAAGAAAGCGGCAATGGGATGATTATGTGGCACCAATTGCACCGTGACCCGGGCACCACTGGCGGGCATCGGCTCAGGCAATGAATCAAAGCGTGCATGCAACCTTAAGCGCTGAGCGTCGCGTACCCACCGATTCGTAGTCGGAATATCAATGAGCTGACCGTTAGGCAGCAATTGGCCATCACGTACCCCCGCATCGATGCGCTGTGCAGTCGCAGCAAATACTTCACCCGGCCAAGCATCAAAACTGACCCAGGCACGATCGCCATGCTGAATATGTCGCAAGCTTTTTTCGCGAAAATCAGCCACGACCTCTGGCGTATCGCCCACCAAAGCCATCACGGGGCTACCCGCATTGGCATAACTCCCCACATCCAATTGCATATTAGACACCACACCCGACTGATCAGCCCTCACTTCAGTCCAGGACAAGTTGAGACGCGCCTGCTTCAGTGCATTACGGGCCTGACGTAATTTCAAGTTCTGCTCGCCCGACTCCCCTCGCTGCACTTCCAATTGATCAATACGGGCTTTAGCCGCTGCAACCTGTGCCTTGGCTGCGGCATATTGGGCCTGAATCTGGTCATACTGCTGCTGAGAAATATTATGTTTGGACAGCAATGACTCCGAACGTTGCTGTTCTCTTGCCAGCTCATCGGCATCGGCTTGGCGTGCCAGCAGATCCGCCCGGGCGGCCGCTAAAGAAGCTTCAAGCTCTGCATTCTCCCGGCGCGCCTGCTCAAGCGCCAATTCTGCTTTATCCACCGCAATGTGATACGGCTCGGGGTCTATTTTGAATAGCAGATCCCCTTGATTGACATGATCATGATCATGAACAGCCACTTCCGTCACTCGCCCACCTAACACGGGCGCCACCTGAGTCACCTCACGCAAAAAACGTGCTTGAGGTGTCAGCGGCATCAATGAATCGGCGATTACGAAATAAATGAAACACAATAGAAAGACCAGGCTCGACCAGCGAACCCAGCGTGCAAAACGCTGTTCAGGAGTCATACTATCCCCAAGAAATCCATCGACTTTGTCAGATTAGCAGTATTAATGACCACACAGACGCACCGCTCAACGGCGCAAAGCCCCACCCATTTCACTGCAAGACATTATTCATCTACAGGCTGTAAACACCGTTGAGCATTGCACTCAATCTGATCCAATACCTGCTCAAACACTTCAAGCGCCTCTTTAGAAATACCCGACAAAAGTGCCTGTCGCACCTGAGCCGTTTGCTGATCCAGCTGCATCAAAACTTTCTGCCCGGCTTCGGTCAACCCTATTTCCCGGGCACGACGGTCTGCAGAACAGACATTACGATCAACTAAGCCTTGTCGACTCAGCTGATCCAATGTCCTGGATAGGGACGACATTTCAACTTCCAGCGCTTGCGCTAAGACCCGTTGACTTACACCCTGTCCCAGATGATGCAACATGACCAACGTCATCCAACGCGGCTGGGTTAGCTGTAATGGTTTAACGGTATGATCCACTACGGTGCGCCAGAGCCGATGAATGTGGCGTAAGCGCAAGCCAAGTGCTTTGCTTTGACTAGAAGAGTCCATCACATTCGACGGCGTTACCGGTGAATCAGGATCCACCTTGCTTTTTTTAATTGCCATGCTATCGATCATACCGATAGTTCGTTAGCAAAGCAACTATATGAAAAACCAAAATATTCAAAACCGAAAGATTCAAGGTCGAAAGATTCAAGGTCGAAATGAAAGTGAAGACACAAATAGAGAAAGGCACAAAGATAGAGATAAAACAACGATGGCCACTAACAGACATCACCAGACATAAAAAAAGACCGCACTGATCACATCAGTACGGCCTTTTATCGAACAACTTGGGGCCAAGGCACCGCTAGCTGTTCAATGTTGTGAACCTCATCAATTACTGATGGGCAACAACATAGTCGATTGCTTCTTGAACAGTGGTGATCTTTTCAGCTTCTTCATCAGGAATTTCAGTTTCAAATTCCTCTTCCAGAGCCATCACCAGCTCTACGGTGTCCAGAGAATCAGCACCCAGATCTTCAACAAAGGAAGATGCGGTCTGGATTTCTTCTTCTTTAACACCCAGCTGCTCTGCAACAATCTTCTTAACGCGCTCTTCAATGGTGCTCATGACTTCTTTTGCTCCTGGTTAGAGTCCTGTTGGTGGACAGCTCTGACTGAGGGTCAACAGTCGGAACCGTCGATCACAGCCGTGAACTGCCCGGTAGTGTATAAACCGGCTGCATGCCACGCAACTGCAGATTGCAGACACACGTGACCTTGCAACACCGAATCAACGCATATTCATGCCGCCATTCACACTCAGTGTTTCACCGGAAATATAACCGGCTGATTCACTAGCCAGAAAACCGACGGCTGCTGCGATCTCTTCCGGCTGCCCCAGTCGGGCCAGCGGAATTTGTGCCAAAAGCGCTTCTTTATGCGCTTCCGGCAAGCTCTCAGTCATATCTGTCGCGATAAACCCTGGGGCAACCGCGTTGACCGTGATATTACGTGCACCTAACTCTCTTGCCAATGCACGTGTAAACCCTTCCATACCGGCTTTCGCAGCAGCATAGTTAGACTGTCCTGCATTCCCCATGGTGGCGACAACAGAACTGATATTAATGATACGGCCCCAACGCGCTTTGGTCATCGCACGCATACAGGTTTTACTCATGCGGTAAACAGACTTGAGATTGGTATCAACCACGTCATCCCATTCGTCTTCTTTCATCCGCATCAGGATATTATCGCGTGTAATGCCGGCATTATTGACCAATATCAAGGGGGCGCCGTAACGCTCCGTGATGGTCTTGAGTGCTTCACTGACAGAGTCGGCATCGGTGACATTGAGGACAAGCCCCTCACCCTGAATACCGGCTTCGCTCAGCCCTTCAGTAATACGCTGAGCGCCTCCTTCACTGGTGGCAGTTCCGATGACTGTCGCACCACGACGGCCCAACTCCAAAGCAATAGCACGGCCGATCCCTCGGCTTGCACCAGTGACTAAGGCCACTTTATCTTGCAAAGATTCCCCTTGCAGACTCATTGCATTCCCCTTGTGTCATTAAGCATCCTGATCGTCACCGAGCAGCTCAATCGCAGCACTGACAGAATCTGGATCGTTGATCGCCAAAGAACGTGCGGGCTTGACGATTCGCTTATTGAGGCCAACCAACACCTTACCCGGCCCACACTCAACATACTGTTCAACGCCTTGCTCGGCCATAAATTGAATGCTTTCGACCCAGCGTACAGGCTGATAAAGCTGTTCCACTAAATTCTGACGAATAGCCCCCACATCCTGCTCAGGACGCGCATGCACATTTTGGACAACCGGCACTCGTGGCACACGCAGTTCAATACGTGTCAGCTCCTCAGCTAATTGCTCAGCAGCGGGCTTCATCAATGCACAATGCGATGGCACACTCACTGGTAAAGCCATCGCACGTTTTGCCCCTGCCGCCTGACAGGCCGCTATCGCACGTTCAACAGCCGCGCTGCCACCGGCAATCACGACTTGGCCGGGCGCATTATAATTGACCGCTTCGACGACTTCACCTTGCGCTGCGTCAGCGCAGGCAGACTGCACTTGAGCATCATCCAGGCCCAATATCGCCGCCATCGCGCCTTCACCCGGCGGTACTGCCTGCTGCATAAACTCGCCCCGCAGCCGCACTAAACGCACCGCATCCGCAAAGTCCATGGCACCCGCACAGGTTAAAGCACTGTATTCACCTAAACTATGGCCCGCCATCCACACAGGTCGCGGACCTTCCAATTCTTGCCACACTCGCCATAAAGCCACACTTGCGGCCAACAAAGCGGGTTGCGTTCGGTCGGTCTGATTGAGATCTTCGGCCGGCCCTTCCTGAACCAATTGCCAGAGATCGTAACCCAGTACCCGAGAAGCTTCCTCAAAAGTGGTTCGCACTACAGCATAGCGTTCGGCTAAAGCCGCCAGCATGCCAACTTGTTGCGAGCCCTGACCCGGGAAGACAAAAGCCAGTGACGAAATCATAAGTCACCCTAATCGTTATATCGTCCTGTTAACTAACCCACACTGCCTGTATCAGGCAGTAACGGTCGCGCATTCTAGCACAGCCAGCCCTAAAGACAGCGACTGAACTGATCAAGCATGACCTGTCGCAGCTTTGGCCATGCGAGCAGTCATGTGTGTATAAAGGCCTTCAGCAAGTCCATGCTCAGCCTCTCGTAATGCACGCGCAATGGCATAAGCCATACCTCGTGCATCCGCACTACCATGACTTTTAATCACCGTCCCTTGCAGCCCCAGCAAGCTGCCACCGTTGTAACGTACGGGATCCATCTGGGCCCGTAGACGCTTTAACAATGGCCTGGCCATAAGACTCACCAGACGGGCATACCAACTTTCAGCAAACAGGTCTCGAATTCGTGATGACAACAGTCGCGCCAGTCCCTCACTGGTTTTCAGCGCCACATTGCCCACAAATCCATCACAGACCACCACATCCGCCTGATCTTGAAAGATTTGATCACCTTCCAAATAACCGATGTAATTCAGGTCTGTACAGGCCGCAATCAACGCTGCGGCACGACGGACCTGCAGATTGCCTTTAATATCTTCAACCCCCACGTTGAGCAAACCAACACGAGGGCGCTTGACGCCATCCACCAGCTCGACCATGGCTGACCCCATCAACGCGAACTGCAGTAATTGCTCAGCTTCGCAATCGACATTCGCGCCGAGATCCAACATATAACAGCGTCCCTGACGAGTAGGGATAGCGGTACTGATCGCAGGCCGCTGAATCCCCGGCGGCATCCCCAACAGCTGTCGCCCCAACACCATCAAGGCGCCCGTATTGCCGGCGCTAACACACGCCATCGCCTTGCCTTCTGCCACCTGTTGCAATGCGATATGCATGGACGAGTCAGCCTTGCCTCTCAATACAGAGGAAGGGCGCGCATCCATCGCAATGGCACTAGGCGCATGAAGAATTTGGAGACGATGAGCATAATCTGCTGCAAGCGCATGACACGCCAGGGCAGATTCAAGCGATGGGCGATCGCCCACAAGGAGGATATCCAGAGCGGGGTGCTCTGCTAACGCAATAAGCGCTCCGGCCACATTGACGCGAGGACCTAAGTCCCCGCCCATGGCATCAACCGCAATCTTCACAAGAAAGTCGGACGACCCGGTGACCGGAAGGCTCGAAAAGGGCACTTAGCCCTTGTCGGCGACCTGGCGGCCTTTGAAGAAACCATCCGGCGTCACGTGGTGGCGACGATGAGTCTCACCAGTGTTCGCATCGACGGAAATTGCAGCGGTATTATTCAGTGCATCGTGAGAACGACGCATACCGCGCTTAGAACGGGTTTTGCGGTTCTGTTGAACGGCCATGATTTACTCCTGGACTCAATGTTAGTCACTGCTTCGACTGCAGCGAACGCTTAAGGTCAGCCAAAGCACTGAACGGGTTTTCCGAGGCGTCATCCGCCTTCGGTGCCTCTTCCAGCCGAGCCTTCTCGGAAAGCGTCAGCTGACAAACTTCTTCGGGATGCAGCGCCACGACCGGAAGTGCCAGAATCAATTCATCTTCTAACACTGACATCAGGTCGAGCTTTTCATCCTCAATCATGACAGGCTCATAAAGACGCGGCAGATTCTCAGCAGCTTCTTCCGAGCGGACCAGCCCCCAGATGAAATCATCATCAAGAGGTGCGGTCATCGGCTGCAAACAACGCTGACACGTCAATACGGCCTCGCCACGCAGATGCCCTTTAACAAAGGGTTGACGCTGCGGGTCCATATCAAACTGGAGTTCAAACTCCATTTGGCCTTTCACTTCGACCAGCATTTCACTGGCTCGCTTAAACAGCGCCTGGTCCAGTGTCAGTTTCAGCTCACGGCCGGACTGACAGTATTTCCAGGGATCGATAGTGTCGGGCAGTTGGTCACTTGCCATGATATTCGAGCGCGCAATGATAGGTATGCGATGCAAGGCTGTCAAAACAATTCATTAAACACGTGCTCAAAACACGTCCTCGTCAAGATGATCTTTGCGATCAATCCAACGCCTGAATCATAATGCACCTTGCGCGAAAGCACGTATTGTAAGTTCCTTATCGCAGGAAGTCACTCATGAGACCTTTGATTCTTGCTTCTGGCTCAATATATCGCCAGCAGCTGCTGCAAAAACTGCGTTTGCCTTTTGTCACGGCAAGCCCTGACATCGACGAAACTCCGCTAGCCAATGAAACGCCTTCCGCCCTAGTCAAGCGCTTGGCTTGGCATAAAGCGGCAGCCGTCGCCGAACAACACCCGGATGCTTTGGTCATCGGCTCGGATCAAGTCTGTATCGCAGACGACAGTCCACAAGATCCCGCCAACCCCATGGTCAAAAAAGTTGACGAAAAGAACGCGACGATTCTGGGCAAACCGGGAACCCCTGAGCGCGCCGTGGCACAGCTGATGGCGCTCAACGGTCGCCGCATCACCTTGCTGACAGGATTATGTCTTTTCGACAGCGCTAGCCTTGAAGCCCATACGATTGTTGAGCCCTTTACGGTTCACTTCCGCACATTAAGTCGAGCCGAAATTGAACACTACGTCGCCCTGGAGCAACCCCTAGACTGTGCTGGTAGCTTCAAAGCCGAAGGCCTCGGGATCACCTTATTCGAGCGCTTAGAAGGGGATGACCCCAATACACTGATTGGCCTCCCCCTGATCCGGCTCACCCAGTTACTGCAGAAAATGGGCGTCAACCCATTGGCGGCACCGACCTCTTGATCAACCTGGCATCCATCATCAACCTGGCATCCATCATCAACCTGGCATCCATCGCGGGATATCGGTATAGACAATATTACGGCACATAATGATCCAGCGTGCTCACGATGCTGCCGTGGTACACCTTGCCAAAAAGATTCAAATGATTCAGCAGGTGATAAAGATTGTACAAGGGCGCACGCTCTTCCCAACCTTGCACCTGAGGGCGCTTTTGCTCATAAGCCTTGTAGAAGGCCATGGGCTGGCGCCCGAACAAAACCGTCATGGCCAGATCGGTCTCGGCCCAGCCCCAATAGACGGCAGGGTCGACCCAAGCGACGCCCCCTTCGGTCGGGTGAAAATTACCAGACCACAAATCACCATGTAACTGCACCGCAGGCTGAGGGTCTAACCATTGGTCCAAGCGGTGGGTCAAACGATCAATTCGCTGCACCAGCGCAGTCGATAAGAGCCCGGCATCGCGTGCTTGGCGTGCCTGAAACAACAACCGATGCTCGGCAAAGAACTCAAAGCCATCAAGGGTTTGAGGGTTGGGCTGTGGCGTGCCACCGATCCAGTTATCCGCATCCCCGCCAAAGGCAGGGCGCATACAGCCATGTAAACCGGCTAGGGCATCACCACAGGCTTCCCAGTCTGCGTCAGAGGGTATCGCAGGCATCAAATACTCAAGCACCAGCTTGCCGGGCTCACAAGACAATACTTGTGGCACCCGCCCCCAACCGGTCTCAGACAAAGTTTGCAACCCTGACGCTTCAGCCTCCAGCATCCCCGCCTGATCCGATTGCTTACACACCACCTCAAGGCCGTTAGACAACCGATGCCAAGTAACATGAGCGCTATCACCGCCCGACAGCAATCGAGAGGCTACGATTTCATGAGTTTCAGCCTCATGAATCTCAGACGCCGATGTGTGAGCATTTAAGGTCAGGGTTTCCACAGTCGACTCCTTCACGGATCAGATGACATCAGAGGGCAAACCAGTCGCATTCATTTCTCACTCTAGCCGTGGACGGGCCATCAACGCCAGCGCTTGAGCCAATGATTCACTCGCCAGGCCCTGAATACGCTCCCAGGAGGTCGGCTGAGGGGTGTAATCGACCGTTTCCAGGTCCATCTCATGGGCGAGCTCACGCAGCGACCCCAGCTGATCCACCAACCCTAATTCAAGCGCTTGCTGGCCGTTCCACACCAGCCCCGAGAAGATACGCGGATCGTCCTTCAAACGGTCACCGCGCCCAGCTTTTACCGCATGGATAAACTGCTGATGGGTGTTCTCCAGTACCTCATGCCAGAAAGCGCGTTGCTGATCATTCATTGGCGAGAAGGGATCGAGAAAAGCTTTGTTTTCACCCGCCGTAAACAATCGCCGTTCAATACCCAGTTGCTCCAACACTTGATCAAAGCCAAAGCCGCCGGAGATGACCCCGATAGACCCCACCAAACTGGCCCGATCAGCAATGATGGTAGGGGCCCCTGTGGCCGCATAATAGCCCCCAGAGGCGGCAATATCTTCAACCACAGCCGTTAAGGGGATATCCGGATACTGATGATTTAATCGGCGCAAGCCTTCATAAATCTGTCCGGCTTGAACCGCACTGCCACCCGGGCTGTTAATTCTTAACACCACCCCTTTAACCCCTGGCGCCTCATAGGCTTTTTCTAGGCCATCCAAAACACGATCAGCCGATGCCGGGCTGTCAGCACTAATCGTACCGTCCAAGCGCACAACGGCCAGATGAGGCCCCGTCAGCGGTGCCGTTTGTTGCAACCAGCCGGAAGAGGCTGTCACCAATCCGCCAATCACCACCACCGCCATCAACAACTTGAACAGGCCGCCCCAAAAGCGCGCCCGGCGAGCGCGGCGCTGCTCCTGAAGCACTTCACGCACCCACACCTGCATCCATTGCTCAGGCGGCTGAGCCAATCCCGCCTGCGCCGACGCTTCTGCTTCGGCCTGGGGGTCTCGAGTGGGTTTAGCTTTATCGCCCCAATCATCCCCGGCTGAGGGAGTACGATCACCCTGGTGCGTTGCACGCGGGTCCTCATCCTGATGCATAGACCATCTCCTTTTTAGTGCACGACGCGTGCCCTAGATCATAATCACGACAAACTCAATTCCGTCCGATCCCCGTGAAGGCGATCAAGCCGGCTCAATCATCACATCATGGGGACGCCACTCGGGCTCTCGGCGCTCTAACCAATCGACCAATTGAGTGAACCGATCCACCAGCATCACCGGCTGCTGAGGCCACAGCCGGTCATCGTCATGCACGCCATAACGCACACCGACAGCAGGCATCTCGACAGCCCGCGCCATCGCCAGATCATATTCTGTATCGCCGACCATCAAGGCTTGATGAGGTGCAATACGGCGCGCTTCTAATAACTCTTCCAACATCAGTGGATGCGGTTTAGAGCGCGTTTCATCGGCACAGCGGCTGTCGACAAAAAATGGCCGCATATTGAGCTCATCCATCATCCGATCCAGCCCACGACGCGCTTTCCCGGTCGCAACTGCTAATTCATATCCGGCGCGTTGTAACCGTGACAAGCCCTCGCGCACACCCTCAAACAAGGGCGTTGCATGCTGCTCCAAGCTGAGAAAATGCCGGACATAACCCTGGCGCACCTGCTCGATATCCTCAGCATTCAGCTCAGGACAGAGCAAAGCAATCGCTTCAGGCAGCGCCAAACCGATGATGTTCTCAATCTCCCGATCTGACACTTGAGCTGAAACGGTCGGGCTATATTCCGTCAGCGCACCGCGCATCGAGGCCACGATTTTGGCCACTGAGTTCACCAAAGTGCCGTCCCAGTCAAAAACAATCAGAGCGTACATACCTCACCTCTCGTTAGAGGATCTTGAGACCAAGACCTCACCATTAAAAAATCTCGACGCGGTGTCACCAAGCCCTTCAGGGCTTAACGAGAGCGTTTAGGCGGCTGTACCAACAGGCGCTGCCAATTGTCATCAATAGGCGCTTCAACATCACGCCATTGATCATCGGCCGGGTCTTGAAAACGTAAATGGCGGGCATGCAAATACATCCGGCCAAATCCTGCCTGGCGATACTGCGCATTCACAGCCTCATCCCCGTATTTCGGATCACCGAGCAAAACGTGACCCGCATATTGCGCATGCACGCGAATCTGGTGAGTTCGCCCGGTGACCGGCTCAGCCTCCACCAAGGTCAGCCCCGGCAAGCGTTGCAAAATACGAAAATGCGTCTGCGCCCACTTTCCGCCCGCTTCTCGTGACGTCACTTCAACCATCCGTTCGCCTGAAGCACGTTCAATACGCTTGAGCGGCACCTCAACGGTCTGCACTTGAGGCGGCCACTGGCCCAGCACCACCGCATGGTAACGCTTGGTCATGACCTTATCGCGTAGTTGCTGTTGCAAGTGATTCAGTGCCGGACGGCTCTTAGCCAGCAGGATACAGCCCGAAGTATCTCGATCCAGGCGATGCACCAACTCTAAGAAACTCAACTCAGGACGCGCCTGACGCAAGGCTTCGATCAGGCCGGTACGCACACCACTGCCACCATGGACGGCAAGACCATGAGGCTTATTCACCACCATCAGCTCTGCGGTTTCCAACATAATGGCCGCACGCAAGGCGTCTTTCAGCCCCTCACCAACGGGATTATCCGCCGCTTTTTCGGATAAACGGATAGGGGGAATACGCACCAGATCCCCGATTTGCACACGCGTATCCGCTTTTGCCCGCTTTTTATTGACCCGCACTTCACCCTTACGAATAATGCGATAAATCAGCGTTTTCGGTGCCCCCTTCAGTTGGGTACGCAAAAAATTATCCAGTCGCTGATCCGCCGCATTCGCCGTCACCGTGACCATCCGCACCTGAGCGTGATCATCGGCCATAACAGTGGCCTGTTTGTCTCGTCAATCCCATGTCCACATCACTTGTTTGCTTCACATCTCACCTCATTCCAACCGCAGGTATCCCAAAAACCCCATCAAGCGCTGCGGCATGATACCTAAAAGCGCAGGCCACTGACACGTACCACCGCTTGATTCAACGCCGCCCCTAACACATCATCACGACTATAAATCAGGCTAAAGCGCGCACCCGCACGGGTAATCCCGGTATAAATCAGCTCACGCGTCAGCACTGGATTCACCCGATCTGGCAACACCAGAGCGGTATGCAAGAACTCTGACCCTTGTGATTTATGCACCGTCATCGCGAATACCGTTTCTGTCGCCTGTAAACGGCTGGGCAAGACCCAACGCACGCCCCCTTGCCCGTCAGGAAAAGCCACCCGTAGGCGTGTGACTCGCGAGCCATCACGCTCATCCACCGGCAGCGCTAGACATACACCGATATCGCCATTCATCAGACCCAGCGCGTAATCATTGGCCGTCACTAATACAGGCCGCCCGGGATACCACAGAGCCCAAGGCTCCGAGAGTAAGCCCGCTTGATGAAGCCATTGGCGAATCAACTCATTCAACCCTTCAACGCCCCATTCGCCTCGACGCAATGCGGCCAATAGTTGAAACCGGCTGCGCCGCTCAAAGAGCGCCAGCGCCCACTCATCGAAGGCCTGTGCCGGTGCATCCATCGGCGGTCGAAGCTCATTCATAGCCCGTAAATACGGTTGATAGGCGGCCACAATCCAACGCTGAAAGAGGCGATCACTTGCCGCAGTCACCTTCAGGCAGTCAATGTCCGCAGAGCTTTGAGCCGAACGTTTTTCATCTGTTCGTTTTTCATCTGTCCGTTTTTCATCAAACAGCGCCAGCACAGCCTGCAAGCGATCAGACACTGGAGGCGCTTCAGGCAAGCGGCGTCCTTCGTTCACCAATCGCGCCAACTGGCTAATCCCCCCGTCAGCGGCAAACCGTCGACTGTGACGCAGCATGGTGATGGCTTGATGCAAGGGTCGCCCCTGAACGTCTCGATAGGCCGCCGGTATTTCTATTCCAGTCATGGTATATAGCCAATCACAAGTGGCCGGAGTGTAATGACCATCACGTGCATCCCGACACAAATCCCCTAACACCGAACCGGCTTCGACAGAAGCCAATTGGTCTTGATCGCCCAGTAAAATCAAGCGCGCCTGGGCAGGCAGGGCTTGCATCAATGACGCCATCATTTCCACATCGACCATGGAGGCTTCGTCAACAACCACCCAGTCGACCGGCAGAGGGGCGGCGGCATGATGACGAAAATGGCGGCTATCCGGGCGCGCGCCCAGCAACCGGTGCAAGGTGGAGACCTCATGAGGAATCGTCGCCAGCCAGTGCGACCGCTCCAACCCAGCCACCTCAGGCAACTGAAGTCGCCCCACTTGCTGGCTGATGGACTCATTCAAGCGGGCAGCCGCTTTCCCTGTCGGGGCCGCCAAGCGAATGACCGCCGCCTGCCCCTGGGTCAATAGTGACAGCCCTTGGACCAACGCCAACAGTTTCAACACCGTGAATGTTTTACCTGTCCCAGGGCCACCGGTCATCACCGCAAAACGTTGACGGGCAGCCAGCGCACAGGCCACCTGCTGCCAATCAATCGTGGCCGTCGAATCAGCAGGCTCAGGCTCAGAGAACAACCCAGCCAATAGCGTAGAAGCCACATGAGGCAAGGTGACGGGGTCGGCCAAGCGCTGCTCAATGCCTATCCGGATGATCTCTTCATACTGCCAGTAGCGACGCAAATACAACCGCGATCCGCTAAGCACCAACGGAGCCCCCCCGGCGGCGTTCACAGCGCCCGCCGCCTCACCACCTAGCGCGTCATCAACTTCATCTGTCGTGCCATCAACTTCACCAGTCTCATCATCAACGACGGCAACCGCCGGGCTCGCCGCCAACCAACGCTGCCATTGGGCCAGCTCAACCGTCGCTAAAACCTGCTGCAACTGCTGACGAATCAGTAAAGCCGCCTCTGGGGCTCGCTCATCGCGCAGCCCCGATAACAGCTCTTCAGGGTGGGCCAACGCCCAAGCCAGATCCAAGCAGACATGACCATGACCATTGCGCTCACTCACCAACAATGTCGCCCACCACAAGGCATGGTGTTGGGCCGGGTCATCGTCAGGATTCACTTCCTGACTGATAAAGTCAGCCAGGGCCACATCCAAGGCCCTTATCGCACCTTCTGCCTGCCAGGACGCCAGATCAAAAGGTGGTAAGAAGGACGCCGTGGCATAAGTAGCGCATGAGGAGCGGTTCACAAGGGCATCTCCATTTGTGTCACCTCGGCAACAGGAGGCTCACCTCTGAATAACGCATCCAAGGCCTCGATCAACGCCCGAGGTGGCTTCCACATAAAACGCCCGCCCCATTCACTGCGGTAGCCTCGCAGAAAGACATAAACAGCCCCACCGATATGCTGATCATAATCGTAATCCGGCAAGCGATAATGCAATTGCCGATGCAACGCCACCAAGTACAAAATCGCTTGTAAGTCATATCGTTTATCCAGCATCGCCTGCTGCATAGCGGCTGGTGTATAGGCTTGATCATCATCCCCCAGAGCGTTCGATTTCCAATCTGCCACGTAATAACGCCCCTCATGCTCAAAGACTAGATCAATAAACCCCTTCAACATGCCGTTCAATTGCTTGCGCAAAACCGGTGGGCGAGACGCGCCTTCGAATGTCACTGGGGTCACCATACGATCCAACACTTCAGCACTGACTTGATGGCTCTCCAACATAAACTCCATTTCGACCGAGAGCGCAGGGGCTTGCAAATGCCCCAGCACAAACGGGGTCTCAGCCTCTGGCAAACCCCATTGCTGGGTCAGAAAATCACTCAACCATTGATCCAACGGCTCAATCCACTCCACCAGACCACGTCGCTGGCAACGTCGGGCCAGCATATCTCGACGTGCTTCAGGCATCTGCAAAGCCGCCTGATAGCCACTCAGCGATTCACCTGCTTGCTGAATCGTTTGCTGAGCCATCCACTCCAACAGATCATGCAGGAAGGTGCCGTAGAGGCTACCGCGCGGTAGATCATGTAACGCACGGCTAGGCGCAGGCCCCTGGCTCCCGCCTTGAGCGGCCTGAACTGGAGTACCAAGGGCCTGAGAGTCGATCAACCGAAGGGCGTTCAACTGGGGGTCGTTCAACAGATACTCTCGTGCCTGATCTTCTCGTGCGTTTTCCGGTTCCAGATAGCTTGTCCCGTCAGGCCTCACCGCCTCATTCAACGGCGCGGCATGATCCTCCTTCCGCCCCAACTCCAGTGCCGAGTAGCTGGCCACCCACCAATCCGGCCAACGCAACTGACGTACCGTTCGCGCGTCAGTCAGTGGCGGTGCCGATGTCATCGTCAGTGGTTGCCCGGCAGGTGGTGAAACTTCAGTCACCAGATCGCCAAGCGCAGCTTCAAGAGCCGAAAGCGCTGATCTGACGGCCTCAGCAGACTCGAAAGAGCCTCCACCCTGCAACAGATAACCGATCGCCGATTTAGCCAACTGCGGCTTACGGGCATTCCCGGATTTGAGCGGCGCTAAGCCGAGCCAGAGCGCATGCCGTGCTCGCGTGAGTGCGACGTACAAAAGTCGCATATCTTCGCTCAAACGCTGATCATCGGCCTCCATCCAGGCTTGGGCAAAGTGCTTCGGCCCAGCCACTTCATAAAAACGTCCCCCTTCGGGATAAAAGCGATCACCTTCAGGTAAACGCCACATCACCTGTCCAACACGCCCATTCACTTCGCGCCAAGTACAAATGAATGGCAACATCACCAGCGGATACTCCAACCCTTTGGACTTATGAATGGTGATAATCCGTACCCGCTGCGCGTCACTTTCTAGCCGCAAAATCTGCTGTTCATCAGCTTGGTCCAAATGTTCCGCCAAATACCGAATCAGGGCCTGCTCACCCTCCAGCTCCATCGCGGCATGTTGCAGCCACTCCGCCAGATGCAGCACATTCGTAAGCACCCGCTCACCGCCGGTCGTCGCTAATAAGCGCCCAGACAAGTCATAAGCCGCCATCAACTGACGCAGCATCGCCAGCACACCATGACGACGCCATACTTGGTGCAACAGCGCAAACTGCTGCATCTGGCTTTCCCACGCCAGCTCATCATCTCGCCACTGCGCCAGCTGAGCCAATGAAATGGCCAAGGTGGGCGTTCCCAAAGCCTGACGCACACGGCGCTCGTTATTCGGCTCAGCACAGGCACGCAACCAAAAGACCAGATCATGGGCCTCAGGCGTTGCTAGCACCGATTCACGGTCGGAGAGGTAGACACTCGGCACAGACAAGGCAGACAAGGCTTCGCGCATCGCCTCCGCTTCCTGACGATTACGAACCAGAATGGCCACATCTGCCGCCACTAACGGCTGCCAGCCTTCAGGCCCTTCGAAGCCACTGGCCTGGTGCGCCAGTGCTTCACTTAACGTGGCCGCGGCCGCCTGCGCCGCTAGCGTCAAGTAACGCCCTTTACTCACCGGTTCATCGTCTTGATCGAAATACCAGACATTCAAAGGCGACACCGGGACACCCGCTAACTTTAGTTGCTCCTGACGCCCTTGCGCCGAGACCGGTACAAACGGAATGGGATTATCCGTAGATTCAGCTAACCGAAACCGAAAGGCCCCGCGCGACCACTGCTCAGCCCACTCGAACAAACCATTGCAAGCCGACACCACCGCCTGGGTTGAGCGAAAGTTGCGGCTCAAGGTGTAATGACGTCCAGCGGTGGCTTCACGCGCTTTCAAATAAGTCTGAATATCGGCCCCACGGAAGCTATAAATCGCCTGTTTCGGATCGCCGATCATAATCAAGGTGGTGCCTGGGTGAGGCGCAGCCACCTGATAGATTCGGTCAAAAATGCGGTACTGCAACGGGTCGGTATCCTGAAACTCATCAATCATCGCTACCGGCGCCTGAGCACGCAGCGCTTGGGCTAACGCCTGTGCGGCCTCACCTTGGGCCGGATCAAGGGCATGATCCAACTCTGTGAGCAGATCATCAAAACTCATCTCCGCTTGCTCAGCCATACGACGCTGGCGCTGGCGGGTCACCCACTGATGGGCGTGAGCCAGCAACCAAGCAGAGAGCGGCGCCTGTTCTAGCAGGTCATCTTCGAGCCGGTCGCCCTCAAGTAAGCCCCCCGATTCAGATGCTTCTTGCGCATACACCGCCGCTAACGCCTGAAATGCCGGATGCTCAGGCGCCGCTTGGACTTTGGCCGTTTTCTTGAAACGAAACGCGCCCTGGGCAAAATTAGGCAGTAATTTCGGGGCGGGCTGCCGATCAAATGCCCAACGCTTGATGTCACCTAACAAAGCTTCGAACTTGGCGGTTTGCGCACTGGCGTGATGGGTACCCGACAAGTGAGGTTGTAACGACCACAGGACCGCTTCAACCTCATCCCAATGCGCCTGCCAACAAGCTTGTGCCGCTTGAAGACGTTCGGCCTGCTGCTGTGCTCGCTGCTGATGACGGATCTGTGCCTGCTCAGCCTGCCCCAACAATGCGGCCAAATCCGGTGCTGGCAATGGTCGCCCCGCATAACTAACCCCTTGCGCATGAGGGCCCAGCAATGGCCTCAACTGTGCTAATAACTGATCCGGTCCGGCCAAACATGTTTGAACCAAGGCAGCCTGCGCTTCGGAGAGCGGATAAAAGTGCTGGCGCCAGTAATCCTGCACCAGCAGGGTCAACATAGCGTGCTGATCGGTCAGCAAGGTCCGCTCAAATAAGCCACGAGTCCGAAAGGCATGCTCTCTCAGTACCCGGTGGCACCAGCCATGAATGGTATGAATGCGCGCCTCATCCATGGCTTCCGCGGCCAATTTCAAACGCCAGGCACAAGTCGACCACTGTGCCTGCGGATAAGCGGCGCGCAAGCGCACTAAAGGATCATCCGTACTGAGCCCGGCGTCATGAGCGGTTTCTGCCGAACCCACGCCAGCAACATCCACTTCACCGTCGCCCGTTTCACCTAAGCCCGTTTCAGCGAAGCTCGTTTCACCAAAACATGCAGCAGCCTCCACCAAACGCTGGCGAATCCGATCGCGCAATTCTTCGGTGGCAGCCTCGGTAAACGTCACCACCAGAATATCGCGTGGCGTTAAGGGGCGGGCCTGATCTTCGGCTAACACTGGGCTATCCGCTAGCGTCTGTCCGTCGGGTAAGACCGAATCATCCGGTACTTCGTCAGCCTCTCCTGCACGCCCTAGAATCAAACGGATATAGAGCAACGCCAGGGTGAACGTCTTACCGGTACCTGCACTGGCCTCAATCAAGCGACTGCCATAAAGAGGGAAGTTTAATACCTCCATGGGCTGAGCCGGTGTGGCGTGCTCAATCGGCATCGGTCGCCTCCCCTGAAGAGCCTGTCAGATCGACCGATGCTGACGCCATCGGGGTCAGCACATCCGCATTCAAATCCAGTGTTGTGACCGCACTCATTAAGGGGCGATATAAACGCTCGGCCCACAGAACAAAGCGTTCATCAGCTTGTAAATGCTCAAAGTCCGGCCAATACAAGGGCCAGCCAGGGTGACTCATCTTCTCCCCTTCTGACTGAAAGCCTCCCTCATAGACCGTGGCAGGCGACTGCTGAGTCAACCAAGCAAAACTGGTTCGCCTTGGCACCGGCAAGGGGGTCTGAACGCCCGCCTGCCAAGCTTCAATCAGCGCATCCAATGCCAATGCCGCAGCATCCGGCGATAATGGCATCAACGCCAGATCAGAATCAGGGCCAAGTAATCGTGTGATCACAGGCCCTTGTCGTTGAGCCAATAAATGCCCAGGCCAATACACCACAATCTGATGCCACTTCAATTGATCGCCTTTATAAAGGCGACTGGGCTGTAAAAATAGCCGTAACCGTTCGCCTTCAGGATGGCAGCGCAGATCCGCCAGACCATCACGAAAATGACCTCCCCCCGGCAGCGACCACTCATGTACCTGTAAAGGTTCCAGCTTGGGATAGGCCTGTAATAATTGCTGGTAGCGACTGATCGGCACGACCAGATCGTGCATCAACAGGGTTTTAGCCGCCTGAGCAAATGGCGGCAATGGTAACTGCCCGGCTCGTGCCAGCTGTTCAGCCGCCGTCTCCAACAGTGCTTCACTGGCCGCCATCGGGGCTTCTTGCAAACGACGCTGTACGTTCAGAATCAATTGCTGTTGGAGCTGCCAACTGTCTAGGGCATCCAGTGTAAAGGGTTCATCATCCTCAACCCCTTCATCGGCCTGAAATGCGGCAATATCCAAGCGCTGACGATAAAAATGACGCATCGGATCACGGATAAAATCGGTCAACATATTCAGATTGAGCGCCTGATCTGGCTGCCAATCGGGTAATACGGTCTGACTAGGCTGCTCGCGGTGATGACTTTCACGCCATTCTTGCGCATAAGTGAATAAGCGGGCGGCACGATCCGGTTGGAAATAACGCTCACTGAACGGCTGGAGCGGATGCACTTGGGTTAATGCCTCTGCCACACTGCACTCGGGCGGTTCACTGGCGTCATCTTGCCGGGCCAAGTGCCAACCGGCCGATAACTGATCGCGTAACTGCCCAACCAATACCGAAGGTGGCCGTTCACTGTTATCACGAATATCTCGCCCCACCCAGCTGATCACCAACCGATCGCGAGCAGCCAGCAAAGCCTCCAGAAACAAGTAGCGATCATCCTCCCGGCGAGAGCGATCGCCCGGACGATAATCCCCGACCATCAAGTCAAAATCCTGCTGCGGCACCTGGCGTGGGTAATCGCCATCATTCATACCCAACAACCAGATACAGCGAAAAGGCACCGCCCGCATCGGCATCAAGGTCGCAAAATTGACCGATCCACCGAGGAATTTCTGCGTCAAAGTGGGTTGTTCGAGCCCGCCGAGCCAAGCCTCACGCACCACATCCAGAGGCAAAGACTGATCGGCTAAGCCACTGAGCTGACACTGTTGCAACCACTGATCCAAATGCTCACCCAACCGCGTGACAATTTTCAGATCACTATCGTCCTCAATCTCAAAAAAGCGCGCCAATAACTGATGTAAACGCACCCCCCATTGGTCCGGTGTGGTCGGCTGGCACCACTCTTGGCAAGTCGATTCCAAGGCCTGCACCAACTGCATTAAAGGACCAACCTGGGCGGCTTCCAGCCCACCAACTTCACTGTAAGGCTCAACCGCTTGCCAAGGCTCGGCATCACCACTGGCAAATCCCAGTAACATACGTTTAAGACCAAAGCGCCAAGTGTTCTGCTCCAACCCTTCGGGCAAAGACAATCCATGGCGGTGCTCAGCACTCAGCCCCCAGCGAATTTGCGCCCCCTGGGCCCACTGCTTCAAACGAGGTAAGTCATTGGCCTCCAGCCCAAAACGTGCCCTTAACGCAGGGATATCCAACAAGTCCAGCAACTCCGTCGTCGTCATCCGCAAACGGGGTAAATGCAACAACTGCTCCAAGGCCACCAGCAGTGGCTGCCGATGTCGTGGGCTTTGGTCGGCAATGTGGTAAGGCAGAAAGCGCGAATCTTGTCGAGTCAAGCGTCCAAATACGGCTTCAATATGCGGGACATACTGCTGAATATCCGGCACCATCACCAAAATATCGCGCGGCTGCAAAGTCGCATCCCGCTCAAAGGCATCCAGCAGTTGATCCTGCAAAATCTCCACTTCCCGCTGCGGGCTGTGCGCTATCGTAAATTGCATACTGATATCTTGATCAGGGTCGACTTCACGCGCCAGCTCACGGCTCTCAGCCAAAGGTCGTAAGGCCAGAATGTCCTGCTGTAACTGGGAAAGCAGTGACCCACTGCCAGGATCTTCAAATAGATCAATCCGCTCATGAATAAAATGATGTCGATACGCCTCGGGCTGATCCCACTCATCCAACAAATGGAGATAATCACGACCTTGCTTGCCCCAGGCCGCCAACAAAGGATGTCCATGCAAATGCAACTGATCAGGACTTAACCCTTCAGGCACTTTACGCGACGACGCCTCACTTTGATGACGGCCATAATGGCGCCGCAACAAATCACGCCCTTCAATCAGATCCCCCCAATAGTGCTCACTGGGATTACCAACAAAAAGCATCACCTGGGTAAACGGTGCGATCGCCGCCAACACTTCCAAAATCTGATATGGCAATGATGAGATACCTAAAATACTGACTCGACGCGGCAAGGCTTTCGGGCGATGCGCCTCTGTTGAAGCAGATGAAACAGATTCAGACATCAGCGCATCACGGCGCTGCTGGCAGGCGTTAAGAAACGCCTGATGAATTGAGGCTCGGCTGGCACGATCCCAGGGCCCATTGCCTAACCGCTCATCGGCCTGAATATCCTCAACCAACACTTGCCACAATGCAGGCTGCCAATATTCATCCGAATTTAACGACTGGGCCCGCCCGTTTAAATCGAGCTTGACCGCCTCGCCTTTTGCCCAAGCCGTTAACCAATCCGCCCGATACACTTGATACTGGTCGTATAAATCAGCCAGCCGGGCGGCCAGCTGATATAACCGCTGCGGGTTATCATCCGCTAAAAGAAAGTCACTTAAGGGCGTTAATACCGCTGGCGAAAAGCCATTGACTTGCGCCAAACGCTCCCCTAACGCGGGCAAATCCCCCAGCAGACGCAATAGCCGCCAAGTCAGCGGCCCTTTATCAAAAGGCGACTGCTGCGGTAAATGGGGTAACATACTGCGATACGCCTGCCAGACAAAACGCCCCGGCAAATCAATATTCAGCGCTGCGGCCACACCACAGCCCCCGGTTTCTGGCGAGCGCGCTAACGCTAGCTTGAGCCACTGCGCAATCCCGTTGCTCTGCACCAGGATCGTTTCGGGCTCTAAGGGGGCAAGCGGATATTCCCGCATCCACCCCACCATCAAATCGCGCAGTGATTCGAGGCGATTGCTCTGCAACACCATCAAACCTGTGGGCCAATTCTGCCTCAGCATTTCAGGACTCCATCATGGAATAGATCCGACCGTTACCTTAACGCCTTATGCTGCCTCAGTCCTCACCGGCCTTCGCCTCTGAACACAAACAAAATGACCGCACAAAAACACCATTATTCTGACCAAAACGTTATGCAAATCAAACACAAACCTTACAGACACCCCATCATGGTGACTCACGACTGAACAAGGGTCTTAATTGCCGCTCTTAAAGTGAGCTGTTATATTGTCAATGCGCAAAATGGGTTTCACAACTGAAGCTAACCCATTGCCCATAGAGTTTGACGCAAACTTTGTTGGGTTTATCGGGCGTACACTGAATTCAAAAGCGTCAATCAAATGACATGGCAACGCATCACGTATGCCATGGATTTGAACAAGCAGGATGAATCATCACACCTGAAATTCAGGTGTTGGACACGCGTGATGAACCCGTGTCCATACACAATTTTGGCTCAGATGCCCCAAAAACGCATCTGAGCAGCCTATTAACTGGCACTTTGAATTTAGTGATTGCCGAGCTGGGCTCACGTGAAGCGTCGACCCGCTCGATCATGACAAGTCAGTGATCGGCAAGTCAGAGATCGAATGGCAAAGCGCTCGAACAGAAAAAGCCCAAACAGAAACAAAAAACCTGACAGCAAGATCTCAAGGTTTAAAGCAAAAAGGTTTTAACACAAAGATTTTTAAAGCAAAGGTTTTTAAAGCAGACAGCTAAAAGCAGGACAACCCACCGCATGTCGGTTGTGCTCATCACAAAGGCCTCCATTGAATACGCCTTTGGCGAGCTCATCGACCGCTGGGATAACGAATCAGGCCCGGTCAGCCGGGCACAAGTTGAACCGTGGGACCAAGCCCGCGTTCACGCACAACGTTTTATGTTGCTTGTCTGGTGGCAAAAGCGGACCAGGCGGAGTGCTGGAATAAAAGAATTGGACAGATACCAACGGACGATGCCTATGAAGACAAAAGATGACTCATGCTGCATCGTGCCGAATCCAACTCCCGTCATGACCACCCATGAACACCACTGGTATCGGGGATACTCCATACCAGTACAGGCTGGACTGTATCAGCCATTAAGTTAATGGGCGAGCAGGACAGCGGTAAGTCACTACTTATCGACATAACATAAAGCGCTACGATGAGCGCTCAAACAGCAACATTGGCTTGGAGCCCAGCTACTCATAATTTAATGGACGCTCCATGAAACGAATGTTAATTAACGCAACCCAACCTGAAGAACGCCGGGTTGCGCTTGTCGATGGTCAAAGACTCTACGATCTGGACATCGAATCGGGTTCACGTGAATCCAAAAAAGCCAATATTTACCGTGGCAAAATCACTCGTATCGAACCAAGTCTGGAAGCCGCTTTTGTCGATTTCGGCGCAGAACGACACGGCTTCCTACCGCTTAAAGAAATTTCGCGGGAATACTTCTATCGAGATGGAGGTGATGGCCGCCCCAATATTAAAGATGTACTGCGTGAAGGGACCGAAGTCACCATCCAGGTTGATAAAGAAGAACGTGGCAACAAAGGCGCCGCGCTGACGACATTTATCAGTCTGGCGGGCCGTTATTTGGTGCTGATGCCGAATAACCCTCGTGCAGGTGGCATTTCACGTCGTATCGAAGGCGATGATCGCGCGGCGCTGCGTGAAGCCATGAACGGCCTTCAAATCCCTAATAAAATGGGCGTTATCGTTCGTACCGCCGGTGTCGGTCGCAGCACCGAAGAACTCCAGTGGGATCTCGATTACCTGGTCAAAATTTGGCAAGCCATTCAGCAGGCCACAGCTGAAAACAAAGCCCCTTTCCTGGTCTATCGTGAATCCAACGTTATCATTCGCGCCATGCGTGACTACCTGCGCACGGATATTGGCGAAGTTCAGATCGACAGCCCGGAAGTGTACGCCGAGGCCCAGACCTTCATTCAACAGGTGATGCCGGCCTATCAGAACCGCATCAAACTGTACCAGGATGACGTCCCCCTCTTCTCGCGCTTCCAGATTGAAAGCCAAATTGAAACAGCCTTTGAGCGCAACGTTAAACTGCCCTCTGGCGGCTCAATCGTCATCGACCATACTGAAGCGCTGGTCTCTATCGATATCAACTCTGCCCGCGCCACAAGAGGCGGCGATATCGAAGAAACGGCGTTACAAACCAACCTCGAAGCAGCGGATGAAATTGCACGCCAACTGCGCTTACGCGATATTGGTGGCTTAATCGTCATCGACTTCATCGACATGAGCCCGGTGAAAAACCAGCGTGAAGTCGAAAACCGCATGCGCGACGCGCTTAAGGTGGATCGTGCCCGCGTTCAGATTGGCCGTATTTCACGCTTTGGTTTGCTGGAAATGTCGCGTCAGCGCCTGCGCCCCTCTCTGGGCGAAACCAGTGGCGTGGTCTGCCCTCGCTGTGATGGACAAGGCACTATTCGTGACGTTCGCTCCCTTTCGCTTTCGATTCTGCGCCTGATCGAAGAAGAAGCAATGAAAGAGCGTTCAGCACAAATTCGCTCGGTAGTCCCCGTGGCCGTCGCGACTTTCCTACTGAACGAAAAACGCGCGCAAATTGCTGATATTGAGCAACGCCAAGATGTTGAAGTGCTGATTCTGCCCAACCCCAACATGCACACGCCCCACTACCAGGTTGACCGGTTGCGGGATGATCATGTCGAAGAAGAAGGCGACAGCCCTCAGGCCAGCCATGAAATCGACACGTCCGAATATGCTGATCCGGAACCTGACCTCGGCGAACAGCCCGTCAGAAACCTGACAGAAGCCGCAGTGAAAAGCATTGCTCCGCGCGCGCCAGCCCCCGAGAAAACCGCGAACAGCGCACCGACCAACAGCAAAGCTCCGGCACCTAGCGGCGGCTTGCTAACCCGCCTGTTCAAAGCGCTGTTTGGCAGCTCAGACGACAGCTCAGACCGCCAAGAACAGCGCAGCACGCAAACGGACTCTCGTCAGCGCGACAATAATCAGCGCGACAACAGCCAACGCACAGAGCGTCAAAACTCGCGTCAACGCCAAAACGACAACCGTCGCAACAACAGCCGGAATAAGCCTGATTATCGTCAGAAAGACAAAGACGATACAGAGCAAAGCAAAGGGCGTGATTCTCGCTCCAACGGTCAGTCTAAAGACACGGCGAATAAAGACAGCGGTAATCGCGATAACGGCCGGGATAAAAAACGCAATCGTGACGACAACCGTCAAGATAAGCGTAAAAACAATCCAAAGGATAACCGCTCGAACAAGCAGAACGCAGCGGAGAAGTCCAACGATAACCAGGACCGGGATGCACAGGCAAAAGAGAGCGCATCCAAAAACAACACAAACAAATCTCAAAGGGACCAGAGTTCCAAATCTCAGGACCAAAAATCCTCAGATAACAGGAACCAGGACAACAAGCCTCAGGACAACAAAGCCCAAGACAATAACACCCAAAACGATGGCAAGCCGAAACGCCAGCGCAATAACCCGCGCAGCCGTCGCCGTAATGAAGCCATAACGGGCGATCCGTTGACACCACCTGATTTCAGCCAGTACCCGCCGGCCGAGATCAGTGATGATACAGTCGCGAAAGACAAAGTCGCTAAAGACACAACGGCTCAAGCCACTGCTGCCGAAAAAGCCGCCACGGAAACCCCTGTGATGGAACAAGCAGCCACTGAACAGCCTGCGGCTGAAAAGCAATCGGTTGAAAAGCAATCAGTTGAAAAACAAGCGGCTGAAAAAACTGAAGCCAAGACCCAGCCGCAGCACAACGCCTCTAACAACGATGCGAACCAACATAACGCATCAACCGCTGACACGAGCCAAAGTGACAGCCAAGAGGGCAACAAGGCTAACGACAGCACGGCTAAAGGCAAACGCAACGCTGAGCAAGCCAAAAGTGACGACAAACCGCAAGAACGTCGCCCACGCAACAACCGACGTCGTCGCCCGGAGGGCAAAACTTCCGAGGACAAAAAAGAGTCTAGCAAGGCGCCACACAGTGACTCGGCACAAGCGTCTAAACAACAGCCTGAAGCGGCGACAGCGAACACTCAGCCTGCACAGCAGCACGCAGAGACCAGCGAAGCCAAAACAGCGAAGCCTGAGACTGCCGTGACCCAAGAAGCGACAGCGAAGCCAGCTGAGGCCAAACAGCCTGAAGAGAAGCAATCTCAAGAGAAACAAGCTCAAGAGAAACAGCTTGCGGTGAAAACTGCTGACACGACACCCTCGTCTGACCAAGCAACAGCCGAGACAGTCACGGATGAAACAGCAGCATCCGAAAAAACGGTGGCAGATAAGGCCAATCTTGAGGCGCCCAAAGAGGCCAAAACAGAAGCCCCAACACCGGCGGAAACCACCGCTACGGCACCTCAGGCCCAAGCCTCTCAAACAACCGAGACGCCTAAAGCTGAAACGGCCAAAGCCTCAACAGGCAACACAGCAGCAGCGCCTCGTAAAGGTCGCGCACCTAACGACCCCCGCGAAATCCGCCGACGCCAGCGTGAGGCCGAAGCCGCCGCCCGTCAGAACGGCGACAATAACGGCGAATAACTGCGCTAAGACCGCACCCCGGTGCGGTCATCTCTTTCGGCTTTAAGCGCAACAACGAAAAACGCCACGGACCGAACAGGCCAGTGGCGTTTTTTCATGTAGTCAACCTCATCCGTGATACACGAGTCGTACCGGACTCCCCCACGGCATCACGGTTATCAAATTAAGAAAACAGGAACCCCTTCAAACAAAACCAGCGATTCACCTAACGGGCAGAATGAAACTCCCGAGAGAGGGCCACTAGAGCCACATGCAGAGCTTATTGGCTCGCTCGGCCAAACCAGATCAATACGTCTTGGTCGTATTAATACTGAACCAGACGACCTTTTCATCTTCCAAGCCCACACTGATGGTCGAATACACATCAATCCACACGCTTTCATCGCCGGGTAGATTATGGGCCGCCTTAAAAGCCACTTGGTCTTGTTGAGAGAGTTGCTCCTGTACCCAATAGGTATAAAAAAGCGTTTCATCCTGTGTTTCGCTAGGCGATCCCAACGCCGAAACCACTTCGGCCCGGCCCATCCCCACTTTCAGCCCAATACCATTCACCGCAGGCGTTGACGTTGTACCGCATTGAGGCCAAGCCTCATCAACGGCCGTGACCTCATAACCAAACCCCAGATTAGACACCGTGAATTCGACTCGATGTGGCCCAGTGAGGTAGCAAAGATTCCGGGCACCATGAAGGCCTTCATAAAGGCTAGCATCCCCCAGTTGGGCCTTAATTGGCTCTAATGACCCCTCCGCTATCGACACTCCCAGAATATCGTAACTCGCCTGAGGCATATAAGTGCCTCGCTCACCGTCATCCAGCAATGACGGCACACGATACCCCGTCTCAGCACACAGAGTGGCTGAAAAGGCCATGAATAAAGGGGTTAATAGAGAGATTAATAGAAACTTCACTGATTCATTCGCCTCACGAGGTGATAAAAGAACACGCTATAGAGGTCATTCTAGCGTCTTTCACCCCTTGAGTTGTATCGGCCACGCAATCTCAATGATGGGATATGGCTTGGTCAGTTGGATCTCGAATGATGGCTAAATGTGTATCGACGATCACTTGGGACAATCAGCCGAGCACTTTGATTGTTTAGCCGCTTCTCGACAAGCTTGATCAGCACGCTTGAGTAAGGTCGGAATACGATATTGGCCAGCCATACTTAAGACCTTATTTTTGGCGATATCCAATTCACCAGTAGTCGTGACATAGAGAGGCTTTTCGCTGCTACCTCGATATATTTCATACTCCGAACTGATCCCTAAAAAGCCTTTCTTCGCGACGCCAATAACCTCAACTTTTTGCGCTAATGCATCAAAGAGCCTTTTACCCAGACCTGGCTTTTGCTTACCATCAAGGTAAACATAGCCATCAACAAGGATACAAGTAGGCACTAATTCATGTTCATCTAACAACGTTAAGAGGCAGGGAAGTTCTCGTTTGTAGAAATTCCCCGGTTCATACGCTTCAACCTCTTGTACGATTGAGGTGTACTCTGCGACAGGCTTCTCAGAATGCCACTCATCAAATAACACGCCCGCGACAAATGCTGATTTACCATCATATTGCACATCAACAGCTAATATCATTGGATTAACCGAGGCTCGGGTTCGAGGTGGATGCCAAAGCGGTCGGCGATATGGTGTTGAATGTGGTGTGCCAGGCTCAAGAGGCCCCGCAGGTCGCCGCCACCGAAGTGGACGAGGACGAGGGGTTGGCGTTGGTGAACACCAAAGGCGCCGTGTCGGAGGCCTTTGAGGCCGCATTGGTCAATCAGCCAAGCAGCCGGGATTTTGACTTGACCATCGGTGGTGGGGTGTTGCGGCATTTGTGGGTAGGTGTCGCGCAACCGGGTGGCTTGATCAACGGGAATGATGGGGTTTTTGAAGAAGCTCCCCGCGTTGCCGAGTACTTTTGGGTCAGGTAATTTTTCTTGGCGAATTTGGATGACGGTGTTGGCGATGGCCTCAGGGGTCGGCACTTGCCCAGCTAAACGCTCGGCAAGATCGCCGTAGCCCAAGACAGGAGTCCCTTGGCGCCGCAGGCGCAGGTGTAAGGCGGTAATCACCCATTGATCTTGCCAGTCATGCTTGAAGCGGCTATCACGATAACCTAAAGCGCAGTCGTCAACGCTGAGGGTTGTGTGCTGGCCATCGGCCACAGCCATGACTTCAACATTAAGCAGGACATCTTTCAGTTCAACACCATAAGCACCGATATTTTGAATCGGTGCAGCCCCCACCTGGCCAGGAATCAGGGCGAGGTTTTCCAAGCCATAGAGGCCTTGCTGTACACTCTGCATGACCAGTTGGTGCCAGTTCACCCCGGCTTCAACCCGCCAGATCACGTGATCGCCATCATCTTGCAGGCAGGCCATGCCGTTTAAACAAGGTTGAATCACCCAAGCGTGAAGCTGAGGCGGGAGCATCAGATTACTGCCGCCACCTAAGAGCAGCACGGGATGCACCGCCTCGGCCGCTTCGGCTAATGCGGCTTGCAAGGCCGTGAGGCTATCGGGTTGAGCCAGATAATCCGCACGCGCCGGTAGCCCCAGAGTATTGAGTGAGGTCAGATCAACTTGGGGGCGGAAAAGGCTCACAGGTATGGTCTGGCTCATTGTGCACCCAAACGCTTGAGCAAGGCATCACTGGCCGTTTCAATCAGATCCAGCACATGATCAAAACCGTCCGGCCCGCCATAGTAAGGGTCAGGGACTTCATGTTCGGCGAGATCTGGGGCAAGGTTAAGGAACAGTTGGATTTTAGCCGCGGCGTTCTCGTTAGAGGCCATGGCTCTTAAATCCTTTAAGTTCTGTTCATCCATTGCGAAGATCAAGTCGAAATTGTCCAAGTCTTGCGCTGTGACCTGTCGCGCACGCAAAGCTTCCAAGGCATAACCACGGCGCTTGGCGGCTTGTTGCATGCGTTCATCGGGCGCATGGCCGACATGCCAATCACCCGTACCGGCTGAATCAATCTCTAGCGGTGTCAGTAACCCTGCCTGTTCGGCCCGAGCACGAAAAACGCCTTCAGCGGCCGGTGAGCGACAGATATTGCCCAAGCAGACAAATAAAATACGGGAAGTCGACATGGTCACCTCGGAGTTGGATTTTTAGCCATTTAGCCATTTAGCCATTTAGCCATTTAGCCATTTAGCCATTTAGCCATTTAGCCATTTAGCCATTTAACATGCTTTGCTTAACGCACTGGGTTGAGTAACAGCGTTTCAACACGTCGGGCATCCGCTTCAGTATCCACCCCATGCGGATGAGGCTGGGCTGCTTGCGCCACATGGATACGCTCGCCTTGCCAGAGGGCGCGCAATTGCTCCAGTTGTTCGCATTGTTCAATCGGTGCCGGGGCCCAACTCACATAACGATGCAAGAACCCCACTCGGTAGGCATAGAGCCCGATATGGCGGTTAAACAGCGCCCCACCGGGGAGCTTATTAGGGATTTGACCAGGCTGAAAATGATCACGCGACCAAGGCATTGGGCTGCGGCTGAAGGTCAAGGCCAAGCCGTTGATGTCCGTCGTCACTTTCACGATGTTCGGATTGAACACGGCGTCGACGTCATCAATGGGCTCACACAAGGTCGCGATGCTGGCTTCGGGGTGTGCCGCCAAGTTGTCAGCCACTTGACGAATTAAAAGGGTCGGCAGTAGCGGTTCATCCCCTTGGACATTGACCACAATGTCGTCATCATCAAAGCCCGCTTGGGCGACAACTTCTTGTAGGCGATCCGTGCCACTGAGATGATCACTTCGCGTCATCACCACTTCAGCGCCAAAGGCTTGGGCAGCGGTTTGAATCCGTTCATCATCAGTCGCGATAATCACCCGTTGGGCATCACTTTGATGCGCCAGCTGCCAGACCCATTGAATCATCGGTTGGCCGGCTAACATCAGCAGTGGTTTGCCCGGCAAACGCGATGACGCATAGCGCGCCGGGATGATTACGGAGTAAGCCATCAGGACGATTTCTCCAATTTCTCATCAGCGCTGAGCTGCCGCGCTTCTTCTTCCAACATCACAGGAATGCCGTCACGCACAGGGTAAGCCAGCCCATCAAAGCGGCAGAGTAGTTCTTGGGCTTCGCGATCATAATCCAATTTGGCATGGCATAACGGGCATACCAACATAGCCAGTAGTTGCTTATCCATTTGATATCTCCAGTATCCATGGTCTGATTGACCACAGGTTATTCGGGTTATTCAGCAGGGTGCGGCCCCGTATGCTCATCGCTGCGTCCCCAGTGAAGGCTCACTCCCAGCTGTTGTAGCTGCTGAGAGAAGGCTGTCATCAGCGCTTCAGGAAGCACGGCTTCAATATCCATCACCCAGTGCTGAGCATTGAGTTGATGGCGTAATTTTACCGCATCCTTGGCGGTCATGATCCAGGGGAGTTCGGGTTCAGCTTGTAAGTCTGCCTGAGTGAGTACCGCATGATCAGCTTTAGGGTGAGGTGTCACCGCTAACCCAAGCTGGGTCAGTTGATCAAAAAAACGCTGCGGGTGGCCAATGCCCGCCAAGGCATGCACGCTTTGGCCAGGTAAAAAAGGGCATGACTTTTGGACAACACCGTCACCCCGACGCCATTGACTGATGGCTAATGAAAAAGGCAGCGCTGAGGTTAATTCAGGATGATCACATGCCGCCGAGCGTCCGCCGTTCAGCAACACTGCATCCACCGTGCTTAACCGTGCCGCCGGTTCGCGCAAGGGGCCAACCGGTAAGCAGTGGCCATTGCCAAGCCCGCGCTGGCCATCAACAATGACCCATTCAATCTCCCGCGCTAGCGCTTGGTGCTGTAAGCCATCATCGGACAAGATCAACTGTACAGGGTGCGCAGAGACTAAGGCCTTGACGGCTTCCGCCCGTTTCGGCGCGACAAAGACCGGACAGCCGGTTTGTTGAGCCAGCATCACCGGTTCATCACCCGCCTCAACAGGATCACTTTGAGCCGTGACGGGCCACGGGTATGACGGTGCTTTACCGCCATAGCCACGACTGACAATCCCCACCGAAACGCCTTGCTTTTGTAACCATCGGGCCAGCGTAGCAACCACGGGGGACTTGCCACTTCCGCCCACGGTGAGGTTGCCTACTACCATCACTGGCACCCCGAATTCACGTCCTCTGAGCGGTCTTCCTCGACGCTGCACCTGTCGCCTGAATAACTGCTCAAGCGGAGTTAACGCAGCCAAAGCTCCGGGGTTAGCCTGATACCATCGCTGTTCAACCCAATGGCGCATTAACTGATTCCTAGATCCATCGGGGTCTCTTTTTGCATGCCATGCAGTTGTGCATACAAGCCGCCTTTGGCGATCAATGTTGGGTGATCACCGTCTTCAATAATCTGCCCTTGATCCACCACCAGAATACGATCGGCCTTCTCAATGGTGCTCAAACGGTGAGCAATCACAAAGGTTGTCCGGTTGCGAGAGACTTCTTCCAGCGCCTGCTGAATATGACGCTCGGACTCAGTATCCAACGCGGAAGTGGCCTCATCCAAAATTAAAATCGGTGCATCACGCAACATCGCCCGAGCAATGGCAAGACGCTGACGCTGTCCACCTGAAAGCATGACGCCGTTATCACCCACTTGGGTATCGAGCCCATGCTCCATATGCTGGACGAATTCGGTGACATGAGCGGCTTGGGCGGCGCGTTCAATGTCCTCACGGCTCGCATCGGGCATACCGTAGGCGATATTGGCGGCAATGGTGTCATTAAACAAGGTGACATGTTGAGTCACCAGCGCAATCTGAGAGCGCAAGCTACTCAGCGTCAACGCTTGTAATGGGATGCCATCCAGTAAGATCTGGCCTTCTGTCGGCTCATAAAAGCGTGGTAACAAGCTTGCCATGGTCGATTTACCACTGCCGGAACGCCCGACAAAAGCCACCATCTGGCCCGGCTCAATATCAAGCGAGACCCCACTTAAAGCCCAGGGCTGGTCATCGGCATAGCGAAACTTCACTTGATCGAAGGTCACGGCCCCTTGAGCTCGGGACAGCGCTTGCGTGCCTTCGTCACGCTCCAGCGGGGTATCCAGCAGATCAAAGATATCCTGAGCAGCAGCCAAGCCCTTTTGAATGATGCTATTGACATCGGTCAGTTGTCGCAGGGGCTTAGCCATTAAAGAAGCCGCCGTCAAAAAGGCAATAAACTCACCAGGGGTCATTTGTCCCATTAAATCGGGGGATAGTGCCATCCAGACCAGAATACCCAGTGCCATAGCCACCAGAATCTGAATCAGTGGTGTGCTCACCGCTTTAGTGACGGCCATTTTCATGGACTGACGACGGTTATCATCACTGGCTTGATAAAAACGACGGCGCTCGTGATCTTGCCCTCCAAAGCTGCGGACCACCCGATAACCACTCAAGGCTTCCGAAGCCACATGGGTCACATCCCCCATTGAATTTTGAATATGTCGGCTGATCCGCCGGAAGCGTTTACTGGCATAGGCTACGATGCATCCGATCAGCGGGGTCACCGCGACGAATACCAAAGAAAGCTTCCAGTTAGTCCAAAACAGATAGCCCATCAAGCCCGTCACAAAAAGGCCCTCACGAATCACCACCGTCACCGCATTGGTGGCCGCGCCAGTGACTTGCTCCACATTAAAAGTGAGACGTGAAACCAAGTGGCCGCTGGAATGCTGGTCATAAAAACGGGCCGGTAACCCGAGATAACGCTCGAACAAGTCAACCCGTAAATGGTGCACCAGTTGACGCGCAATATGCGCCATAAAGTAAGTGCCCAAGAAGGTGCCTACGCCCCGTAGCGCGAAGACGCCCACCACCATCAAAGGGAACATCAAGCGATTCTCGACCATGCCATTTTGAATGGAATCCACCAGCTGCTTCATCAGTTCAGCAAAAGCCGTGCTGGAACCGGCATAGATTGCATAGCCGAAGACGCTGAGCACAAATGCAGGCCAATAAGGCTTCACATAGCTCATCAGGCGGATATAGCGCTTAAACCCCATATTCACCCGAGCGTTTTGATTAACATCAGAATGACTCAAAGGGACTAATTCCTAGGTTGAATCGGTTGAGTGGCAAATCGTACCTGTTGAATATTCAACTGCGCCGCCAGATCAAGCACATCAATCACACGCTGGTAAGGCACCTGCTTATCTGCGCGAATTTCCAAAACTGGGGCTCTCTTGGCTTGTCCCTCAACACCTTCACGCGCCACCTGTTTACGGTAATCGCTCAAAGCTTGGGACAAGGCAGTTAAATCATTCAGCGGACGATCCTCCAACATAAAGTGGCCCTGAGCATCAATACTCAGGACCCAAGGCGACGGCTCATGCCGCACCTGACCGGATGCAGCTTGGGGTAACTGCACTTGCATCCGCGACGACGGAAACGTTGTGCTGACCATAAAAAAGATCAGCAGCAAAAACACCACATCAATCAGTGGGGTTAAGTTCAAGCTGGCGGGTTCTGGTGCCTGACGGCGAAACTGCATGCTGATGACTCTCCCATTATGCCCAGCTCATCGAACCTATTCCCAGTTATGATCGCCTGTAGGAATTTCATCCGTATTCTCCCCAAGCTCCAGTTCACGTGCCGGTGCGGGTACGCCTAAACGCTCCAGTAACCGCTGAGCCTCCCCTTCCAGGACGACCACATTATCACTGACCCGACGCAGCAAAAAGCGGTGCATAATGACACTCGGAATCGCAACTGCCAATCCCGCCGCAGTGGTCACCAAGGCTTTGGCAATGCCTCCAGCAAGTTGTTGCGGCTGTCCTGCGCCGCCCAAATTCAGCTGCTGAAACACCTCGATCATCCCCACGACGGTGCCTAGCAACCCCAATAAAGGTGCAATGGTTGCAACCGTGCCTAATGCATTCAGAAAACGCTCCAGCTGGTGCACCTCTTGAGCACCCGCCGATTGCATCGCCTCACGCATGGCCACAACGCCATGACGACGACGCATTAAGCCGGCGACTAAAACGCGACCTAATGGTGACCCCTTATGCAGTTCACTGAGGGTGATCTGACGGGCCAGCACGCGATCCACAAGCCCTCTGGGCGTGACGGCTTGAGACCTTAAGGCCCATAACCGTTCCAGCACAATCGCCAGCGCTAAAACCGAGCAACCCAATAACACCACCACCAGGCTGCCACCTGCGAGCATTTGCTGCAGCACATTCACTCCTCATATCAAACCGTAACCAGCTGATTTTACACAAGATCAAAATAATCGGCAGGGGCTTTGTGATGACCCCATTGTGTCGATCTCTTGCATGACTTGATTGATCAGACTTATGGGTGCCTTCTAATTGGCCTTTTTGAATGAGCCTTTTAAATTGACTTATTAAATGAGCCCATCCAATTCACCTGCCATTTGACCGCAGCGACATGGATCGATTCAACGACGACGCACCGGTACTCGTTGCCAGCCCCAATCCCACAAACGTTGCTGGTGATGCCTCAGTGCCTGCCATTCAGACGCTGACGTAGCGCTGAAACGTACTCGTATCGCGCCCATCAAGCCCGTCTGCCATTGCTGAACCCGGTGGGCTGATAACCGTCTGACCACTGACTCATGCGGATGACCATAGCGATTATGCCACCCAGCCGTATGGACTGCATATTGCGGACGTAACGCCGTCAGCATCTTCGCCGAAGTTGACGTTCGGCTACCATGATGGGGGGCCAATAAAACAGTCAAGGATTCCCCGTCGAGCCATTGTTGCCATAAACCAAGATAGCGTTGCTCTGTGGCCTGATCGATATCGCCAGTCAACAGCACACTACCGCCGGGCCCTACCACCAACAAGGTGCAACTAGAGGCATTATCAACCCGTCCAGCGGCTGGACCGCCGACCCAATACAAGGTGAGCGCGCCCCAGCGTTGCACTCCTGCAGGATAACACCCCTGAGCATTCGGGCCTGCCGCTCCCAACCGTAATCCCGGCGACATCAACGCCAATACCGGGCTCAAAGCCCCCGCATGGTCATTGTCATCATGGCTGACCACTAAATGACGTAAAGCATCAGCACCCTGCCATACCGGCAAAGGTCTCAGCAAAGGGGCCCAACCACTGGGGTAACGAGGCCCTACATCATAAATCAAGATTTCTTGATTTTGCCTTAAGCCCACGGCTGTACCCTGTCCGACATCAAAAAAAAGCACTTCCCAGTGGTCAGTCTTTGTTGAACCCAAGGTGTCTGGCCAAAATGCCAACACCACGCCACAAGGCGCTAACCAGCGCAAAGCAAAGCCGGGCGGAAGTAACACCAATAACCCTAATGCAAGGGGCCATAATCGCACTAACTGGGTATCCGGCTGCTCATGGCTGGCGATAGCGAGGCCGGACATTAAGGCATCAAACCCCCAGGCGACCATGTGCAGCCCCCATTCAACGCCCACGCCCATCCATAGACCCAAAGCCACGAGCACCACGGGCAAAATCACGCCCATTAAAGGCACCAGAATAAGGTTCAGTAGCGGCGCGACCCAGCTGACATGCCCGGTATATCCCGCGATAAAAGGTAACAGCCCCCAGGCCATCACCCATTGAGCGATAAGCGCTTGACGCCATAAAGGTAAGCGCCCACGCCCCTGAAAAGTCCAGATCAGCAGACCCACAGCCACAAAAGACAACCAGAATCCAGCTGTTAACATCGCCAATGGCTGCAGCAATAACACGCCCCAAAGCGCGACGGCGATGCCCGTCCAGGGCGATAATGCACGCCAACCCGACAATCCCAGGGCCAATAAACACAACATCCAAAACGCACGTTGCGCAGCGACCCCCCAGCCCGATAACAGCGCGAAGCTACCGGCCACACACAGGCCAATCACAAGCGTGGGCCACCAAGGCCAGCGCAACCCGCGGCCAAGCCCAACAACACAAGCAAACAGCAACCCAAGATGTAGCCCTGATACCACCCATAAATGAACGGTGCCAGTCTCCCTTAGCAGCTGCCAATCGTCGTCACTCAGCGCCTCACCATGGCCGAGCGCCAGAGCACTGACCCAACGTAATGCAGGCCACTGCGCGCCTTTTTGATGCAAGGCCTGTAACGCCTCGGCCCGCCAAAGTCGCCACCCCGAGGCGGGATTTAAACGCTGAGCATCGGCATGCCGCGGAACATAGCCGCGTGCCCGTTCGCCTGATACCAAGCGTCGCGGCACATTCTCCATAACGCCAGGATTGATCGCGCCATGCAACGGCCTCAATCGTACGGACAAGCGCCAACGCTCACCTTCACGAGGAGGCGTTATCGATGCATACCAATTGAGCCTAACGGCACCGCTCAGAAGAAAATGTCCGTTCCGTGAGCAGGGAACATCAGATGATTGAAAACAATGCTCAACGCGTAAGACAAAGCCAGCAGGGTCTCCGTCAAAACGCTGGGTCACCACCCCGGTCAATACAACCGGCTGACGGTAAGTACTCACATCCGGCATAGCGGATAGTTGCCAAGCCAGATTCAGGAGCCCCCAAGCCGCGCCTAAGAAAACACCACTGATCCCCCAATAACGGCGTAATAACAATGCCAGCCCAAGGCCCAAAAGGCATAAAGGGGTTTCCAAAGGGGGCCACTCAGGTTGCCATAACGTTAACCCAACCCCCGCCGCAAACCCCAAAGTCACCTGCCATAGGGGCGGCCAATGCCTGATCATGGCTTTGCCGTGCATGTCGACTCCTTTCGTCATGGCTTGGCAGTTCGGCATGAGCTTAACGTCTGCCAGGCATCATGCTTGGCCACACGCATCACATTAAACCATCACGCCCACTTCATTTTGATGATCAACCAAAGGATGATCGAACGAATGACATTAACACAGTAGACCCGTAACCGAAGAAGCCGCTTGGTTGACGCTTCTTTGACAGGCATAATGTAGGCTTTCCGATACCTGATAGGAATCGAGCCTCGCATGCCTCGCAAGTTCATCAAGCGCTATATGCCTAAGCCTGAAAAGCTGCAGCAGCAAAAGTCATTACGCTTTTTGGCACGCTTTCTCGCCGACCCCAGTCTTTGGATGTTAACTCGACGTTCTGTTGCCTGGGCTTTTAGCGTGGGAATTTTCTGTGCATTTCTCCCGATGCCATTTCAGATGGTGGCCGCCGCGGTTTTAGCCAGTTTTCTTCGCTGTAACCTGCCGATTTCTGTTGGATTGGTCTGGATTACAAACCCGTTGACGATGCCCGTCATTTTTTATGCGACCTATGTGCTGGGCTCATGGATGTTATCCATCCCCCCTCATGAAAAACCGCCGCAAGGGGTTTGGGATTGGATGATGACCCAGTTCAATGATATCTGGCCGCCACTATTAACCGGTTCGATCGCCGCCGGGCTGGTATTTGCCCTGCTGAGCCACTTTGCCATTCGGTTGATTTGGCGTTGGCACGTCGCCCGAGCTTGGCAGCAGCGCCAGCAAAAACGTTACGAACAGCCTAAAACCTCTGAGCCAAACTCTTCTGATGAAGCCAAATAATTAGCGCCCAACAACAAGAAAGCCCCTGCAGTGATGTCACTTCAGGGGCTTTCGTTTTTTAGAAGTCTTGATAACGGTTAAAGCGCCAAAGCTTCAAGCCGTCCCTGATTCAGTTGCAGAATACGATCCTGCTGGCGGGCCAACGCCAGATCATGTGTCACAATCACAAAACCAGTACCTGCCCCTTGCGCCAATTCAACAATCATCTGTTGAATATGCTGTGCGGTGGTCTGGTCGAGGTTGCCTGTCGGTTCGTCCATCAAAACACAGGCCGGATCAGTCACCAACGCCCGCGCAATCGCCACACGTTGACGCTCCCCCCCCGATAACTCAGCAGGCTTATGCTGAGCACGTTGACCCAAGCCGACGCGAGTTAACATGGTCTCTGCCGACTGCTGTGCTTCTGTCCGTGAAACACCACGAATCAGTAACGGCATGGCGACATTTTCGCTAGCGGTAAACTCTGACAGCAAATGGTGGAACTGATAAACAAACCCCAGCTTGCGATTACGCATCTGGTCGCGCTTACGTTCGCCTAATTGGGCCAGCGTTTCGCCCCCCACCTGAATCTCACCTTTAGAGGGCAAATCAAGCCCACCCAACATATTCAGTAAGGTGGTTTTACCCGAGCCCGAGCTGCCGACAATCGCGACCCGCTCACCCGACCGCACACTTAACTCGACTCCTTGCAAAACCGTGACATCTTCAGGGCCTTCCTGATAAGTTTTGTGCACATCAATACAGCGCAAGACCTCTTTATTTATGACGCATTTATTCATGACGCAGCGCCTCCGCAGGCTGAACACGAGATGCCCGCCAAGCGGGGTAAAGGGTTGAAAGTGCACTGAGCAATAATGCAGCAGCGGTAATAAAACCAACATCACTCCATTCCAGCTGGGAAGGTAAATAGCTGATGAAGTAGACGTTGGCATCCAGGAACTGGATATGGAAGACCTGCTCAATCCACGCCACGATATCACTGACCGTCAAAGCTAAGACGACCCCCAGAGAAACCCCCAATACAATCCCGATCACGCCGATGGTCAACCCTTGAACAATAAAAATACGCATGATAGTGCCAGGCGTCGCCCCCAAGGTGCGCAAGATGGCGATATCGGATTGCTTATCGGTCACCACCATGATCAGCGTTGACACAATATTAAATGCGGCCACCGCCACGATGATCAGCAATAGCAGCCCAATCATGCGCTTTTCCATTTGAATGGCCTGGAACAAGTTGCCATGGGTTCGTGTCCAGTCTAACCCACTGTAACCCGGCCCCAAGTCCTGCAAAATCGACCAGGTGATTTGCGGCGCCTTAAACAGATCATTCAGTTTCAGGCGTAACCCTTCGATGCCATCCCCAGAACGGGTGAGCACCTGCATATCTTTCAAATTGGCATACGCCAAATTACTGTCAAGCTCAGCCCCGACACTAAAAGTACCGATGACCGTAAAACGTTTTAAACGGGGGAAAATACCCCCGGGCGTAATCGACGCTTCAGGCAACAGCAGGGTGACTTTATCGCCCACTTCAACCCTTAAGAATCGTGCCAGAATGTCGCCTAGGATAATCCCATATTGACCTGGCTTTAGGTCAGTCAGCTCAAGGCCATTTTTCAGATGATGGCCGACAATAGACACTTGGTTTTCCAACTCAGGGTCAATCCCATTGACCAAAGCTCCACGCGTATAGCCCGAATGCATCAGCATGCCCTGGGTACTGATAAATGGAGCAACACCTTGAACATCCGAACGTTGCCGGATTTGATCGGCCACCTCATGCCACTGAGCAAACCCATCAGCCCGTTTAATGGCGGTATGCGGCACCATGCCGAGAATGCGCTGTCGCAACTCATGGTCGAAACCATTCATGACCGACAGCACCAGAATCAACACCGCCACGCCCAGCATCATACCGATCATGGAGGTCATCGAAATAAAAGAGATAAAATGATTACGTCGCTTGGCACGGGTATAGCGCAAGCCAACCATTAAGGGTATGGATGCCATCCGGGCTCCTTAGTCAGTGGCAACAGACTTCAGCAAATAACTTCAGCAAGATGCAAGAAGCAGACGTCATTGTAAGGATTCCATCTGCTAACACCAGCGATAGAATACGGGACAGATAACAAGACTTTGATAACAAGACTTTGATAAAGTGCTGCGCGGCCTATCATGGAGCTAAATTAACAGCCTGTTGGCCTCATCTCGATTAGCCTGGCCCAAACCGTTTGTTAGCGCGCCGTTGTTATAGGGCTTTTGTTATAAGGCTTTTGTTATAGGGCTTTTGTGATACAGGGCTTTTGTTGGAGACTTATTGTATTGGAGAGCTATTCATGACCTGCCTTCTACCCGCCGAATGGCACCCTCAAGATGCAGTAATGCTGACATGGCCTCACGCCGACAGCGATTGGGCTTCCGTTCTGCCGCATATTGAAGCCACCATGTTGAACCTCGCCACCGAAATCGGCGTACGGCAACATCTGCTCATTGTTTGCCAAAACTGGGCCACTCAAACACGGCTAAATCAAGCGTTGACTGCAGCGGGTGTCCCCACGGCCCATCAACACTTCAGCCTCCAACCCAGCGACGACACTTGGGCGCGTGATCACGGGCCAATCACCGTCATGCAAAACCAAACCCCTCATGCGCTAAATTTTGGCTTCAATGGTTGGGGCGGCAAATTCCCTGCAGAGCAAGACAATGCGTTAAACGCAGGCTTAATGCGACAGCAGTTACTCGCCTGCCCCATGTCCACTCATGACCTGATACTTGAAGGCGGCTCGATTGAAACAGATGGCCGAGGCACTTTATTAACCACGTCTGCCTGCCTGCTGAACCCCAATCGAAACCCTTCCTGGTCTCAGGCACAGATTGAGCACTATTTAAGCGAGCATATGGGAATCGAACGTTTCCTTTGGCTGCATCATGGTTACCTTGAAGGCGACGATACCGATAGCCATATTGATACCCTGGCTCGATTCTGTGATGAACACACGATTGCTTATGTGACTTGTGATGATCCTGAAGATCCGCATTATGGTCCGCTAAAACAAATGGAGGCTGAACTGGAAGCCTTTACCACGGCCAATGGCGACCCCTACCGGTTAATCCCCTTGCCTATGGCACCCGCGTTATATCATCCAGAGGATCACTACCGCTTACCGGCCACCTATGCGAACTTTCTCATCATTAACGGAGCGGTGATCATGCCCACTCACCATGATCCAGAATGTGATGCCGACGCTGTAGCGGCGTTAAAAACGGCTTTTCCTGCTCATGACATTATCGGTATAGATGCCCGTATTGTGGTTCAACAGCATGGCAGCTTGCACTGCCTGACCATGCAGCTACCCACAGGAACACTCAAACTGTAACCCGTGCCAATCAATACCCTCAGCCTCAGCGGTTTAATGTTGAACACGGCGGGGGGTTGTGCGATGCTCAAGCGCATCAAAAGATAACGGTATAAAGAGATCATACGATGTCAGAGTATCGATTACTCAGTCAGCTCGATTCCAGTTTTAATATGCTGGTGCAATCACTGCTGACAATGGCTGAGGCACTCGATCAGCAAAATCCACAAGTCTGGATGCTCAATGACGAACAAGCCCCTCATCATGCCGCTGCACGTGCTCTGCTGGATATTTGGTATGAGGAAGGGCAAGACGGGCGAGCAACTCGCAGCCATGTTGGCATTGTCGCTGCCAGTGAAGCCTTGATGCAGCAAGCCGAAGGGGTGAATCACTGCAAGCAATCGTTTAAAGAGGCCATTGATGTAATTCGGCGTAAGAACCCTGATCTGCTCAGTGAGGCCCGCAGCCGACTGGCAGAGAGACATCAGGCATTACATCAGCATATGATGGCCTCAGGTCTGGCACGATTACATTTGAAGCAAGCTTGGCGGCAATTAGCGGTCGTTCGAGCGCCCTTAAAGCAAATCAGGTTTAGTTGGTATAGCAGCGGCCGTAGTATCCGAAAAATCACGGTCCAGCAGGCCGACCAGCTGCTTTGCCAATACAATGACGAGGCCCCGCACATTCAAATTCAGCGTCAACGCTTAGCAGGCATTCCCAGTAGCGAACCCTTAGCCCAGGTCCAAACACAAGCCCCTTTGATGCGTGCCAATCTCTTTTACCAAGAGCCGCAAGAAGAGGGCCGAGACCGCAAAGCGATGAATGTGGCCTTACCGATTTTTGTGCTATCCCCTGATGAGCAGTTACCTTTTCATAACCAACCCGCGCTAGAACCGCCTAGCGCCCGGCAACGACAACGTCGGCGCGATAACCAACTCGAAGATGAGGCGTTCCTCCCCTCGGTGCGTGTCTACCGTTATCGCGATCAATAAGTTCGCATCGATTGATCAATGGCATGCCCCTAAAACCTCGAGCGAAATAAAAAAACCGCCTCACAAAACGGAGGCGGTTAACGCTGCAATGACGACTTTACCCTGATCAACTTCAGTATAGGCACAACAGACTGAAGTGAAACTGAAAGTAAAATCGCCTCATCTCATCGCATCAGAAAACACGATTTAAACCATTAATAGCCGCAACCCGGTAGGCTTCAGCCATGGTCGGATAATTGAACGTGGTGTTGACGAAGTACTTCAACGTATTGGCCTCGCCTTTCTGATGCATAATGGCTTGGCCGATATGGACGATTTCGGAGGCTTGGTCACCAAAGCAGTGAATCCCGAGCACTTCCAACGTTTCACGATGGAAAAGGATCTTCAACATCCCCGCCGTTTCACCGGTAATCTGTGCACGCGCTAAGGTTTTAAAGAAAGCCTGTCCCACTTCATAAGGGATCTGAGCTTCAGTCAATTCACGTTCGGTTTTCCCGATAGAGCTGATTTCGGGAATGGTATAGATCCCCGTGGGGACATCATCAATGAAACGGAAATCTTCATCTTCCAGGAAGTCAGAAGAAGCAGAACGCCCTTGGTCATAGGCCGCAGAAGCCAGGCTCGGCCAACCAATGACATCACCGACCGCATAAATATGATCAACTTCAGTGCGATAATGATCATCCACTTTAAGTTGGCCACGTGAATTAGGCTCAAGACCAATATGCTCAAGCCCCAGGTCCTGTGTATTCCCTGAACGGCCATTACACCAGAGGAAAGCATCCGCCTTGAGCTTTTTACCACTTTTCAGGTGCAGCACAACGCCTTGATCAACAGTCTCAACTTTTTCGTATTCTTCGTTATGACGAATCAGCACACCGTTGTTGCGTAAGTGATAAGACAGCGCGTCTGAAATTTCATCATCAAGGAATGAAAGCAACCGATCACGGTTATCAATCAAGTCCACTTTAACGCCCAGACCAGAGAAGATAGAGGCATATTCGCTACCAATCACACCCGCGCCATAAATAATCAGGCTGCGCGGGGTATGTGAGAGCGTTAAGATACTGTCGGAACAGTAAATACGTGGGTGCTCAAAATTAACATCTGCCGGGCGATAGGGCCGTGACCCAGTGGCAATCACCACTTTTTGCGCTTTCAAGAACTCAACGCCGTGGCTATCACGCACTTCGACAGTATTAGGATCGACAAAGCGTGCATGCCCAAAAAAGACATCCACTCGGTTGCGCGCATAAAAGCCTGTCCGTAACTGAACCTGCTTTTCAATCACCCGCTGCGAACGTTCCAATACTTTGGGGAAAGAGAACCAGCGAGGCTCACCAATATCACGGAACATTCGGTGGGTATTGAACTGCATAATTTGCTTAACCGAATGGCGCAATGCCTTGGAAGGGATCGTGCCTTTATGAGTACAGTTTCCCCCGACCTGCTGCTGGGCCTCAATGACCGCGACACGTTTACCATTTTTAGCCGCGTTCATGGCAGCGCCTTCACCGGCAGGCCCGGTTCCAATCACGACAACATCATAGTTGTATACAGCCATCAGCCGTTATGCTCCCCTAAAACAATATACTTTGACTCATACCGCTCGCTGGGTATGAGATCTTTAATCGTCTGTCATAAAATGACCATTATACGCATGCCACTCACAATGGTCTCATTACAATCGGCTTCTCATCACCATTAGCCGCATTAAAGAACACCCAATGAGAAAGAACGTCCAATGAGACATCTCGGTCACCAAGCGCCAAAACCATTTCAATAAGACAGTGTCAGCAAGACAGTTCAAAAACAACGGTAACAAGAGACGATTAACTCACCAAATCAGTGACATAAAAAGCCAATAAATATAAGGCCAATATAAATCAATAAGGCCGGTTTCAAGACCGGCCTTTATGGTGATTATGAGCGTGTTGCATCGTGCGCAAGGTCAGAATCAAAAGCAGAAGGCTCGCCTTTAAGGCGCTTTTGCTGTTCAGTTTCACAGACTTGCTTATCACCACCACAGACATCACATTCGGTTTCCATGCCCAAGGCGCTCATTCCCCCGCATGAACCGGCGATGGGTTTACGCCCCATCAAAACACCGACCGACATGATCAACATAATCACGGCCAAGGCTAGCAATGTCAGCCATAAGGTTTGCATGATCTTTACTCCTGCATCCTTTTCAGATGCTGTGACGTTATCGTCTGCAAAGTCATATTATCTTCGGCTAAGCAACAGCATCGATGATAGATGCCAAGACTTCGGAAGATAACGTATTGGTTCAAGGCTGGGCTTTTTGATGAGCCACCAACGCCTCTGAGAACTGCTTTTTAAAAGCCGATGACATCTCGACTTTAAAGCCGTCATCTGTTTTGACAATCATATAAACAGATAAGTTTTCCTGCTCGGCCAACGCCATACCGGCCTGATCACCCAATACCGTCAAAGCTGTCGCCCAGGCATCAGCAGTCATGCAGCTTTTGGTCACGACCGTGACGGAGGCCAAACGATGTGTGATCGGCCGTCCTGTCGCCGGATCAATGGTATGAGAATAGCGCACACCGTCTTCTTCAAAGTAGTTACGATAATCTCCCGATGTCGCCACTGCGTAATGACTCACCGGCACGACCAATTGAATGGATTGAGAGGACGATACCGGTCGTTCAATACCGATACGCCAAGGGATCACCCCCTCACCTTGAGACAAGCCTGGGCGCTCACCACTGGCGCGAATCTCTCCACCCACTTCAACAAGATAGTCATGAATACCGTGAGACTCCAGCCAGTCGGCCACCTGATCCACACCATAACCTTTGGCGATCGAGGATAAATCTACTTCCAGCCCCGACACTTCTTTACGCAACATGGGACCACTAGGGTCAAGCGTCAAATGGGTATAACCGATCTTCTTAAATGCCTGCTGGATCTCGGTATCACTAGGAACACGATCTGGATGACGGTCAGGACCAAATCCCCAAAGGTTGACCAATGGCTCAACCGTCACGTCATACCGACCCTGTGTCAGATCGGCAATTCGCTGCGCCTCAGCGACCACATGATAGGTCTCCTGAGAGACATTGAACCACTGATCAGCCGGAGCACGATTAAAGCGAGACAGTTCTGAATCAGGCTTCCATGTCGACATCTTATGGTCAACATCGGCTAATACCTCATGCACCTGATCCGCCAGCTCAGATAGGGCTTGTTCATCCCGCTGTCCAACCACGGCGACATGATAGTAGGTCCCCATAATCTGGCCTTCAAATCGCTGAATCTGGGGGCCTTCAGATTCAGCGCTACACCCTGCAACGAACAGGGCCAGCCCTATAAGGACCAGCCCTGAACGTAGCAAGCGGTATGCGCCTGCCTTAGTCATCATTAGCCGCCGAAATCATCCAATAAGATATTGTCATGCTCGACCCCGAGGTCTACCAGCATTTTGATGACAGAGGCGTTCATCATGGGCGGCCCACACATGTAAAACTCACAATCTTCAGGCGCCGGATGATCTTTCAGATAATTCTCAAACAAGACGTTATGAATGAACCCAGTCGGCCCTTCCCAATTATCTTCTGGCAAAGGATCAGACAAGGCGAGATGCCATTCAAAGTTCTCGTTTTCTTCCTGGAGATGGTCGAAGTCTTCAATATAGAAGGCCTCACGGTAAGAGCGAGCCCCATACCAGAAAGAGATCTTGCGTTTAGAGTGAAGGCGCTTGAGCTGATCAAAGATATGAGATCGCATCGGCGCCATGCCCGCACCACCACCGATAAAGACCATTTCAGCTTCAGTTTCTTTGGCAAAGAACTCACCAAACGGCCCATAAACGGTCACTTTATCGCCTTTGGTCAAACTAAAGACCCAAGAGGACATCTGCCCCGGCGGCACATCGTCTTTTCCAGGCGGCGGAGAGGCCACACGAATATTAAACTTCAGCAGCCCCTTCTCTTCAGGATAGTTCGCCATGGAATAAGCACGGATAACGGTTTCATCCACCTTGGAAGTGAACTTCCAAAGGTTAAACTTATCCCAATCACCTCGGAACTCTTCCTGAATCTGGAAATCCTTATAGTGCACGGTATGGGGCGGCGCTTCTAACTGCACATAGCCCCCTGCGCGGAAAGCCACTTCTTCACCTTCCGGCAATTCCAGCGTCAGCTCTTTGATAAAAGTTGCCACATTGGGGTTAGAGCGCACGGTGCACTCCCATTTTTTCACCCCAAAGACTTCTTCCGGCACTTCAATCTTCATATCCTGCTTCACCGGCACCTGACAGGCCAGACGCCAGTTGGCCTTGCGCTCACCCATAGTGAACGCAGACTCTTCTGTCGGCAGAATAGAGCCACCACCGTCCATGACGCGACAGCGGCACTGGGCACAAGAGCCACCACCACCACACGCTGAGGATAAGAAAATACCGTTGGCTGCCAGCGTTGTCAGGAGTTTCCCGCCCGCGGCAGTGGTCACTGTGCTCTCAGGATCACCATTAATTTCAATCGTGACATCCCCGGAGCTGACCAGTTGGCTGCGAGCAGCAAGGATCACCATGACCAGTGAAATCACGATCACGGTAAACATCACCACACCCAGCAGAATGACTTCAGAACCTACCATATTCGGTCACCTTTAATCTGATCTGCCGCGCCTTACAGCTGGACACCGGAGAAAGACATAAAGCCCAAAGACATCAGGCCTACCGTGATAAAGGTAATGCCCAATCCCTGCAGGCCCACCGGCACATCGCTGTATTTGAGTTTTTCTCGAATGCCAGCCAGAGCCACAATGGCCAACGCCCAGCCAACACCTGCACCGATGCCATACACCAAAGACTCACCAAAGGTGTAGTCACGCTCCACCATAAAGAGCGAGGCCCCCATGATGGCGCAGTTCACAGTGATCAGCGGCAGGAAAACCCCAAGCGCGTTATAGAGAGCAGGCACGAACTTATCCAGGAACATCTCCAGGATCTGAACAATCGCTGCAATAACACCGATATAGCTCAGGTAGCCCAGGAATGACAGATCAATGGAGTCAGCACCTTCGATGCCGGTCCAGCTCAGGGCCCCTTCACGCAACAGCAGGTTGAAGATCAGGTTATTCACCGGCACCGTAATGGCCAAAACAACCACCACGGCAACGCCGAGACCAATCGCAGCCTGGAGCTTCTTGGACACGGCCAAGAAAGTACACATCCCCAGGAAGAAGGCCAAGGCCATGTTTTCAACGAACACGGCCTTCACAAACAGTGAGATAAAGTGTTCTAACATGACTTACATCGCCTCCTGAGATTTAGTATTCGGCGCAATCTTGAACTCATTGGCTTCATTCTGATCCGGACGCCAAGTGCGTAGGCCCCAGATCAGCAACCCAATAATAAAGAAAGCCGAGGGCGGCAGCAGCATCAGCCCGTTGGGCACATACCAACCACCATTTTTCTCAAGTGTCAGAATTTCCAGGCCGAACAAGCTGCCAGATCCCAGCAACTCACGGAAGGTACCGACCAATAGCAGGATAACGGCATAACCCAGCCCATTACCGACACCATCCAGGAAAGACATCACCGGACCATTTTTCATCGCATAGGCTTCAGCACGACCCATGACGATACAGTTAGTGATGATCAACCCGACGAAAACAGATAACTGTTTAGAGATATCGTAGGCATAAGCACGCAACACCTGATCCACCACGATAACCAGAGAGGCAATGATGGTCATTTGCACGATGATACGGATGCTGGAAGGGATTTGAGTTCGAATTAATGACACAAAGAAATTCGAAAACGCAGTCACCACCGTGACCGCAATCCCCATGACTAACGCTGTATTCAGGTTGGACGTCACCGCCAATGCAGAGCAGATCCCAAGAATCTGTAATGCAATCGGGTTATTTTTAAAGACGGGCGTCAGAATAACGCTTTTCGGAGTATCAGCAGCCATTGTTACGCTCCCTCAGATCGATATTTCTCGAGGAAGGGCCCGAAACCGTCGCGACCCAGCCAATACTGTAGCAAGTGTGTGACCCCACGGCTGGTCAAAGTCGCCCCAGCCAAAGCATCCACCTTGTTCTCAGCATTTGGCGTCTGCGGCGACACGCCACCCTTAACCAAATGGATTTCAGGATCCATGCTGTTGTCAGCATAGATTTCTTTACCTGGCCATAAGGCTTTCCAATTGGGGTTATCCACTTCCCCACCCAGTCCAGGCGTTTCCCCTTGCTGATAGAAGCCAAAACCGGCCACGGTATTCGCATCCCCTTCGAGGGCAAGGAAACCGTACATTGTCGACCAGAGGCCATAGCCGCGTACCGGCAAAATAATTTTGTCCGGATGATCAACATTGCCTATCAGATAAACCAATGAGATGTTTTCGCGTCGTTTAATACCGGCCGGATCATTCTTCAGGACTTTCGACATATCCGGATCAGACGCGGCTTTCATCTGATTGTAGCTGTCAGGGTTAACCGCATCGGTAAACTCGCCGGTGCGCAAGTCAACTGCTTTGACCGTGACTTTTTTGAACAGCTCAGTGACTTTATCCGCAGTCACTTGGTTAGGCTCAAGCAGACCCGCCGCGAGCAGAATATTACTGCGTCGGTCCAGCTCTTTATTTTTCACCTGCTGCGGCTTCAATGCGACCGCAGAACCCGCCACGACCACAGCACAGACAATACACAGCAGGAATGCCACGATCAGCGTTTTGCTGATGGTATCGTTACTTTTAGCCATTGCGCTGCATCCTCCGCTTGATGTTGGCCTCGACCACAAAATGGTCGATCAGCGGTGCAAACAAGTTAGCAAACAGAATTGCCAACATAATGCCCTCTGGGAAGGCCGGATTCACGACACGAATCAACACCGTCATGATGCCAATCAACGCACCGAAGAACCATTTACCGGTATTGGTCATAGACGCTGACACGGGGTCAGTGGCCATGAAGATCATCCCGAAAGCAAAGCCGCCCAACACCAGGTGCCAGTAGAATGGCATCGCAAACATGGCATTGGTTTCAGAACCAATCGCATTAAACAGCAACGCAGTCGCGGCCATACCCAGGAAGACACCACTGACAATACGCCAGGAGGCAATACCCATTACCAACAGAACCGCGCCCCCGATCAAAATGGCTAACGTTGACACCTCACCCATAGAGCCGGGGATAGTGCCGACAAAGGCATCCCACCAGCTGTAGTGTTGAGTCAGTGCCGACATCCCATCTTGGTAAGCGGATGACAGTGCTGTTGCCCCCGTATAACCATCTGCGGCAACCCAAACGGAGTCCCCAGAGATTTGTGCTGGATAAGCGAAGTAAAGGAATGCACGGCCAGTCAGTGCGGGGTTCAGGAAGTTCTTGCCAGTTCCCCCAAACACTTCTTTACCGATAATCACACCAAAGCTGATGCCCAACGCAACCTGCCAGAGCGGAATCGTCGAAGGCAGTGTCAATGCAAACAGCACTGATGTCACAAAGAAGCCTTCATTGACTTCATGGCCACGACGCATGGCGAACAACACTTCCCAGAAGCCACCCACCACAAAAGTGACCAGGTAGATCGGCAAGAAGTAAGCAGCGCCTAGAACAAAGTTATCCCAGCCACTATTCGGGTCATGGCTCGCCGCACCGAACAAGGCAATCAGCGATTCACGCCAACCTTCCATAACGCCATAGCCATCGGCAATCGCTAGGTTCGCTTGATAACCCGTGTTCCACATCCCGAAGAACATCGCCGGGAAGGTGCAGAACCACACCGTGATCATAATCCGCTTCAGGTCAATGCCGTCACGAACATGAGCTGTTGTGCGAGTGACACTCGGTGGGGTATAGAAAATGGTATCGACTGCTTCAAACAGAGCGTACCACTTCTCGTATTTACCGCCCTTATGAAAGTGCGGTTCCATATTATCGAGGATCTGTCGGATGCCCATTCTCAGCCCTCTTTCTCAATCAGCGTCAAGTTGTCACGGAGGATGGGACCATACTCATACTTGCCCGGGCACGCATAGGTACACAGTGCCAAGTCTTCCTCATCCAACTCCAGGCATCCCAGCTTCATTGCTGTCTCGACATCACCCACGATCAAAGATCGCAGCAGCTGCGTCGGCAGAACGTCCAGCGGCATGACTTTTTCGTAGCTTCCCACCGGCACCATGGCTCGCTCAGAACCATTCGTCGTGGTAGTCGGCTTGTAATTTGATAGGCCTGTCAATTTAGACAGATAAATGCCCATCACAGAGTGCTTATGGCCGCCAGGAGAGAGCCAGCCCATAAATTTACGATCAGTGCCTTCTTCCAGCACACTCACCTGATTGTGATAACGGCCCAGATATGCCAGCGGACCTTCAGCGGCCGATCCGCTAAAGATCGAACCACTGATCACCCGAACGCCTTCTGGCGAAGTCTCCAGCTCACCGGCCAGTATCTCGTCCAGAGAAGCCCCCATGCGCGTTTTTAGTAAACGCGGCTGTTTGACCATCGGGCCGCCCAGAGCGATCACACGATCCGTATGCAGCTGCCCAGAAACAAACAGGTGACCCAACGCGATCACGTCTTGATAACCCAGGTGCCAGACCTGGCTATTCATGTCGACTGGATCGAGGAAGTGAATGTGAGTACCGACCAAACCCGCAGGGTGTGGCCCGTCAAATTCAGCGACTTCAAAGCGGCTCTCTTGCAAGCTGGGCACTTGTGCCCCCGGACGCTTACAAACGAATAGCTTACCGTCAGTGAGTTTGCTCAACACCTTCAGGCCCGCTTCAAAAGCGGCGGGGTCTTGAGCAATGATCGTGGCCGGATCAGCACTCAGTGGATGACTATCGATCGCCGTAACAAAGATCGAACGCGGTTTCGCGTCCACTGCAGGCACACGACTAAATGGACGGGTGCGCAAAGCAGTCCACAGGCCCGAATCGATCAGCTGCTCACGCACCTGCTCATCGGTCAATGTAGACAGGCCTTCTGCCCCGTATGCTTTGAAAGAAACAGAGGATTCCGTTTCATCCAGTTGAATCACCACTGATTGCAGGGCACGACGGAAGCCACGATTAATAGCCACCACCTCACCCGACCCGGGTGCTGTATATTTCACACCTTGGGTCTTCTTATCAGTGAAGATGATCTGACCTTTTTTCACCTTGTCGCCGACTGACACTAACATCGTGGGTTTCATCCCCACATAGTCAGGTCCCAGAACAGCGACGTTACGCACTGCACGCGCATCTTCGATGGTTTGTGCTGGTGCGCCGGCGACAGGTAGATCAAGTCCTCGTTTTATTTTGATCATAGGTCTCGCCCAATCACCAAGTTTAAGTATCACAAGTTTTAAGTATCACAAGTAAGTACACATCCCGGACCCAGGTTCGCCTGAATCAGGCCAATAGCACCCGCGTTGGGCCCCGGAAAAATTCTTTGACGGTCAAATGGTTGCGTATACAGGCGCTATACAGAAAACCAATGCCTAAATTTTTTTCATTATAAAGAGACGCGCCTTCAGTTGCTACTCGCCATCCAAAACTTCAACAAAAAGCAATCGTCGTCACAAAGAAACATTGGAACGACATCAAAGCGCTATAGCTTAATACATCGGCACTCAACGCTTTACGGTAAGCTTGTAACGCTAGGTAATAAAGCCTTCCAAGAAAGTCGCATCAGCATGAAAGCCGCATTAAGAAAAGCCACATAAAAATAGGGGCCGTCCATCGCTGGACGACCCCTATTTCACTTCATCTATCAAAAAAAGTGATCAATAGATCATCCACGGTCTTGCGGAAACACCAGCGACTGAACACTCGACATCGATTGCAAGATCCGAACGACCTGACAGCTATAGCCGAACTCATTATCGTACCAAACGTAAAGCACCGCCTGGCGATCTTGCGCGATCGTTGCTTTGCCATCCACAATCCCCGCATGTCGGTTACCGACAAAATCGGAAGACACGACTTCAGGCGAGCTGACATAGTCGATTTGTTTCTGCATCGGTGAGTAAAGTGAAGACCACCGCAGGTATTCATTCAACTCGTCTTTACCAACGCCCTGAGTCAAGGTGAGATTCAAAATGGCCATGGAGACATTCGGCGTGGGCACTCGAATCGCATTACCCGTCAACTTACCACCCAGCTCCGGCAACGCCTTCGCAACAGCTTTGGCTGCGCCCGTTTCGGTCAGCACCATATTTAAAGGGGCTGACCGGCCACGGCGCTCGGCTTTGTGGTAATTGTCAATCAGGTTTTGGTCATTGGTATAAGAGTGAACCGTTTCGACATGGCCGTGCTCAATGCCGTACTTATCATTCAAAACCTTCAGCACCGGGACAATCGCATTCGTTGTACAGGACGCTGCAGACAGAATCTTGTCATTGTCCTCAATCGTATTATGGTTAATACCATAGACAATATTCTTCAGATCGCCTTTACCCGGTGCCGTCAACAGCACGCGGGAAACACCCGGACACTGAGTATGCAAAGACAGCCCTTCTTCATCACGCCATTTACCGGTGTTATCCACCACAATCGCGTTTTGAATCCCATAAGCGGTGTAGTCAATGTCTGAAGGGCTGTCAGCGTAGATCACTTGGACATAATTGCCATTAATGATCAAGGCGCTATTGTCTTCATCCACCGCAATAGTGCCCATGAAAGGCCCGTGGATAGAGTCACGGCGCAGCAGACTAGCCCGTTTTTCCAGGTCGCCCCCTTGACCGCGCACCACAATGGCACGCAAATTCAGCAGACTACCACCACCGGCTTTTTCCACCAGAATCCGGGCCACGAGACGACCAATACGGCCAAAGCCATATAAGATGACATCTTGCGGCTCACCGCCCATTCCATTTTCACCGAACTTACCGATCACCGGTGCCAGTTCAGTTTTCAGGAAGGCTTCCAGATCTTCGCCGCCTTGTTCGCGGAATTTAACGCCCAGTTTGCCAATATCAACGTGGCAAGGTCCTGGGTTTAATCCCTTCAGGGTTTGCAACAACTGCAAGCTCAAATGGATATCCAGCTCGCTGCCGTCGACCTGACGAACAAAACGATGATCCTTAATCGTACGGATCACGGAACGGTTGATAAGACCGCGGCCATAAATAGACGGCACAACATTGTAATTACGATACAGTTCGCCGATCAGGGGAATCATCGCTTCAGCAGTCGCAACACGCTCCTGCCAGTCGTTCATATAGGTGTCGAGCTTATGATCACTCACGGGCAGCCCCTCTGCTTGCCAGGTTGCACGGTTGGCGTGGGAAAAGGATAGGGCTCGGTCATGCGATAACACCGTCATTCAATAACAAGGGTCAATTAACCCATATGCTATCGAACCGAGCCGATTTGAAAGCGCGCATATTATGCGGCGCCAAAACGCTGCTGGCAAATACGGTGATTCATGCTTTGGTCTATCCACGTGGATTTTGCTCAGAAACGACCGCACTTGGCATGCACCGCTGAAAGCAGACTGTTATGATGCTGCTCGATTCCGTCGCACTGACCAAGAGCCCATGACTGATTTAACTTTTGATGCCATTAATCACTTATCGCTCCCGACACGTTCTGGATTTCAGCAACGCTGGCTCAACCTCCACGGGAGTGCTCAAGCTTGGGCGCTAGTTGAGGCCGCACGCCAGCATAATGCGCCCATTATGGTCGTGTGCGCGGACACCAGCAGCGCCCAAGCCCTCACTGAAGAGCTGCGCTTTTTCAGCGAGACCGCCCCCAGTGAACAAGCGATATCGTCCGATTCAACGACTGACCACCCCCTGCTGCCTATTCTTAGCCTGCCAGACTGGGAGGTACTGCCTTATGATCACTTCTCGCCGCACCAGGACATTATCTCTGAGCGCTTAACCACGCTTCGCCAACTACCGGAGCAAAAGCGCGGCCTCTTAGTGGTGCCAGTCAGTACCTTAATGCAACGCCTGGCCCCGGTGCATTTTGTTGCCACTCACTCGCTGGCACTGGATATTGAGCAAAAGCTGGATGCTCAGCAACTACGCCAGCATCTTGAGCAGGCTGGCTACCGCCACGTTACAACGGTAATGGAACATGGCGAGTATGCGATTCGAGGTGGGTTGATTGACCTTTACCCGATGGGCGAACGCCACCCGATTCGAATTGAGCTATTTGATGACGAAGTGGAATCACTTCGTCGATTTGACCCAGAAACTCAACGCACGACAGAGAAAGTCTCACGCATCAGACTCCTGCCGGCCCATGAATTTCCCATGACACAAGCGGCACTGGCTCGCTTTCGCGAAGAATTCCAAACACGCTTTGATATCGACCCACGGCATGCGCCCATTTATCAAGACACCATGGCGGGTATTGTCAGCCCAGGGCTGGAGTTCTATCTACCGCTCTTTTTTGAAGAAACCGCTCGCCTAACGGATTACCTACCCGATCATACCTTGATCGCTGAAGTAGGCCCCGTCGCCGAAGCAGCACAGCATTATTGGGCAGAAGTGGAACGGCGCTATGAAAATTTACGCCATGATCCGCGCCACCCTTGCCTAACACCGAAAAGCCTTTATTTGCCGCCCGACCAACTCAATAGTGCACGCAATCAGTTTGCTCGCTTAATTATTCCAACAGAAACACCGGATGACACCCTCAGTGGAGACATCCAATTTGCGACTGACTCACTGCCGGATCTCGCCATTGCCCCTCGGGCTCAAGACCCGCTGGGTCGCTTGACTCAGTTTATGGAGAGCCATCCGGAACAACACCTGCTCATTTGTGCTGAATCCACCGGAAGACGCGAAGCCTTACTAGAGCTTTTCGATCGGCACCACATCAAAGTGGAGCAGGTACCAAGCTGGCAAGCATTTCTAACAAGCGCTCCCCGTTTAGGGCTCACCGTTGCGCCACTAGACCGGGGGCTCATGAGTGGCGCGCCCGCCGTTACCTTAATCACTGAGTCTTTACTGTTTGGTGAGCGGGTCATGCAACGGCGCCGTCGCCAGCACAGCGACCATCAACAGGAACTGGTGTTTCGCAGCCTCTCAGAACTAGTGGAAGGTGCCCCCGTCGTTCATGCCGAGCATGGCGTTGGCCGCTATCAAGGGCTGGAAACCCTCTCCGCAGGAGGGGAGACACAAGAGTTTCTCAAACTGATTTATGCCGATAGCGCCAGTCTTTATGTCCCAGTCTCAGCACTTGATCAAATCAGCCGTTACAGTGGCACTTCGGATGAATTAGCCCCACTCCATCGACTAGGGTCTGACCAGTGGAGCAAGGCGCGCCGCAAAGCGGCAGAAAAAATCCGCGATACCGCCGCTGAACTGCTGGATATTTACGCCCGCCGAGAAGCAGAGCAAGGCTACGCCTTTGAGCTGGATGAAGCTGAGTATGATCGCTTTGCGACCAGTTTTCCCTTTGAGGAAACTCCAGATCAGGAACTGGCTATCGAGGCCGTCATTCATGACCTGACCCGCAAACAACCCATGGATCGCGTGGTCTGCGGTGACGTTGGTTTCGGTAAAACAGAAGTGGCTTTAAGAGCGGCCTTTGTTGCGGCCCACAGCGGCAAACAAGTCGCTGTACTGGTGCCCACCACCCTGTTGGCACAACAGCATTATGATAATTTCCGTGACCGCTTCGCTGACTGGCCGGTTGAAATCGAGGTCATGTCGCGCTTTCGCTCGACCAAGGAACAAAATAGTGCTCTAGAACGACTGGAAGAAGGCAAGATCGACATTATTATCGGCACCCATAAACTGCTGCAATCCAGCGTTAAATTCCATGATTTGGGGCTAGTCATCGTCGATGAAGAACATCGCTTTGGTGTTCGCCATAAAGAAAAACTCAAATCCCTGCGGGCCAATGTCGATCTTCTCGCCATGACAGCCACGCCGATTCCTCGCACACTCAACATGGCGATGTCGGGCATCCGCGATTTATCGATTATTGCCACCCCCCCGGCCCGACGTTTATCAGTGAAGACTTTCGTGCGCGAACGAGATAGCGCCTTGATAAAAGAGGCTATCCTGCGTGAGTTATTACGTGGCGGACAAGTCTACTTCCTGCATAACGATGTCAAAACGATCGATAATATGGCCGAACAACTGGCGGAATGGGTGCCTGAAGCGCGGATTGGCGTAGCCCATGGCCAAATGCCGGAACGGCAGCTTGAAAAGGTCATGTCTGATTTTTACCACAAGCGATTTAATGTACTGCTTTGCTCTACCATTATTGAAACGGGCATTGATGTACCCAGCGCCAACACCATGATCATTGAACGCGCAGACAAATTTGGCTTGGCACAACTGCACCAGCTAAGAGGGCGCGTAGGACGCTCTCACCACCAGGCTTATGCTTACCTCTTAACCCCCGGTAAGAAGAGTTTGACGGCCGATGCCGAAAAACGGTTGGAAGCGATTGCCATGGCGGAAGATCTCGGCGCGGGCTTTGCATTGGCCTCTCAAGATCTTGAAATTCGTGGCGCAGGTGAACTGCTGGGTGAAGAGCAGAGCGGCCAGATCGAAACGATCGGCTTTACGCTCTACATGGATATGTTGGATGAAGCCGTTGAAGCGATTCGTCAGGGCAAAACACCGAGCCTGGATCAGCCATTAAAACGAGGCGTCGACATCAATCTTCACCTGCCTGCGCTGATTCCAGATGATTATATGCCCGACGTTAATATGCGCCTGACGCTATACAAAAGGATTGCCAGTGCTGAAAGCGCCAATGTACTGAAAGAACTACAGGTCGAGATGATTGACCGCTTTGGCTTGTTGCCCGAGGCCGTCAAACACTTGTTCCGAGTTTCTCGGATCAAGCTCGATGCGCAAAAACTGGGCATTACCAAGCTGGATGCGGGTCAAGACCGAGGCCTATTAGAATTTGGCGAGCAACCGAATGTGGATGCCTTCAAGCTAGTGCAAATGGTACAGCAACACCCAGAGCGCTATCGCCTTGATGGCGCCAGTGCACTGCGCTTTTATGCCGAGATGGCCACTCATGAACAACGCATGAAGCATGTTGAGCAGTTGATTGAGATGTTAGCGGCATAGCCGAATTAAGGGCCATATTGGGCAATGGATAGCCCCATCAATCAAAAGCACCATTAACAACCAATACTCTTAACAACAAGCAGCATTAACGACACCAATGGCACACCGCGCCATTTAACAAAATGAAACTCTATTCAGCCATAGCGACATCAACGTCTTACCGGAGTCTGCTTCGATGAAACTGTTGCATAAGTTCAATTCAATCACCTTTCGCCGGCAGGCGCGGGTTTGGCGATGCTTAACGCTCAGTCTATGCCTCTCCCTGTTACCGGCCACGCAGGTTAACGCCGCTGAAAATCCTAATGAGCGAGACTACACCGTCGAGCTGCTCATCTTCACTCAAACCCCAGCAGCCGGCACCACCGAGGCACCAGGCAAACCCTGGCAGCCTCAACTCCCGCAGACGCAAGGCAAAGACTCATCGGTACCCGCCTACATTGTGGGTGACGCCAGCGCTTGGCAACAAATGACGGATCAGCATCTGCCCCGCTATGCACCGGTCCGCCCAGGTTTCAGTTATGAGGCACGAAAACTGGAACGCTCAGGAAAACATCGCATCCTCTTCCATGAAGCCTGGAAAATGCACGTTGTTGGCCGTGATCGCAGCATCCCCATTTTGTTTCAGGGAGGCGATCAGTATGGGAGTCGTCCTGAACTACAAGGCAAAATACAAGTCAGTGTCGGGCGTTATCTACACGTCAACCTAGATGCTTACCTGACCCAATTCCAAAAAGTGGATCATGAGGGCGATCAGCTGCCAACAGCCGCCGATGCTCAAGCCGCTGGACCGCAACCACTGTTCCGTGCCGTGAGCTCTGCCCACCTACAGCAGACACGACGCATGCGCAGCAATGAAATTCACTATATCGATAGCCCTTACTTCGGTGCCATGATCAGAATTCAGCGTGCGGAATAAACGATCATCATCCACTTCATGCACTCCGATTCAAAACAAAAAAGGCGCCTTAATGGCGCCTTTTTTATCCCTTCAGCATACTCAATCATGCCGCAATTAAAGCCCTTTGGGCGCGTAAATCGCAGGCAAGTTACGCAGGTACCCCTGATAATCCATACCACAGCCGAACAAGTAGCGGTCTTCCACTTCAAGTCCGGTGTAATTGGCTTTAAAGCCAGGCATTGCCTTACGATCGTGCACCTTATCAACTAAGACAGCGCAACGCACATCAATAGCACCTTGAGCCCGACAGTGGTCTAGAATCGCTGCCAGCGTTGCCCCTTCATCAAGGATATCATCCACTATCAATACATGACGCCCCTGCATACTAATTTCAGGGGATACCCGCCAGTTTAACTCACCCCCGGTGGTTTGCCGGCGATAACGACTGGCTTGCATATAGTCAACTTCAAGAGGAAAAGACAAGCGCTTTAACAGTTCCGCTGTTGCAAAGAGCCCCCCATTCATCACGCAATAAACGACCGGCATCGCCGATGCTAGATCATTGGTGATGGCTTGCGCTAACTGATCAAAGGCTTGATTAACAGCGGCCTCGTTCACCAGACAGTCAGAGTCGGCCAACACTTGGCAAATACGCTGACGCTCGGCGTCGAGTTGTTCATTCATGCTCAGCTTGGTCCTTATAAATTTGAATCGGATCAGGTAAATGGAGTGTTGATGTCGGGAAGGCAATATCCGCACCATGATCGCGAATAATCTCATACACCTTCAACAAAATTTCCTGCTTAATTTCGTGGAAACGCACCCAGTTAATCGTTTTAGTGAAAGTGTAAACGAAGAAATCCAGTGATGAAGGACCATAGTTATCAAAACTAACAATCAAGACCTGATTATCTGTTTCGATTTGATCATGCTCAATCAGCATCTGTTTAACCGCTTCAACAATCGAAGCCATTTGTTCAGCATCTTGATAACGGATCCCCACCGTTTCATAGATTCTTCGGTTAAACATCCGCGAAGGATTCTCAACGGAAATACTGGCAAAGGTGGCATTAGGCACATACAACGGCCGCTGATCAAAGGTACGCACCCGCGTCAGGCGCCAGCCAATTTCCTCCACAGTGCCTTCAATATTTTTATCTGGTGAACGCACCCAATCCCCCACTTTAAAGGGACGATCGAGATAAATCATCAAAGCGCCAAAAAAATTGGCCAATAAATCACGTGCCGCGAAACCAACGGCAATCCCCCCAACACCCCCAAAGGCTAAGACCCCAGAGACGGAAAACCCGAGCGTTTGCAGCATCACCAACAAAGCCGTGATCAATACTGAAGCCTTGAGCAGCTTACCGACCGCTTGAGCCGTTGTCGCATCCATCGGCCGACGCTTCGGCCCTGGCTCCATCAGCTGCTGCTCCAGACCGGCCGCTAGCCGAATCATGAACCAAGCCATCATGGCAATCACCGCAATACGGCGCACCGGCTCAACAGCATCAAATAAATCAACGTCTGAATTGGCTCTGACAATATCCATGGCCCAAAACAAGCCGACCAACCAGATCAGCATGCCAAGCGGCTTACGCGCCGCATCCAACAAGGTATCGTCCCATTGATTCTTGGTGCGTTCAAAACGCTGCGCCAAACGATCAAAAAACCGCTTGGCGATGTAGTTCAATGTCAAAGTGAGCAAAACGACAATAAACAGCTGTATCACCCAGGCATACTCCTTGGGCAGCATGCCGTATAACGAAGAGGCCTGCTCTAACCACTCGTTCAGACGTGCATCCATAACCACTCCTTCATTGCTAACGCCTCATAAGGCCAAGCCATGAGTTCACCGCCACATGTTCGTCGGCACGTATTCGTCGGCACATGCTCGTCAACACATAGCTCAATAGACTTACAAGGGCACAGCATGTTATTCGGTATACCCGTTTATTCGGTATATAAGGCTTCTAAGGCATCGATATCCTGCTGCGCAACCGCTTGAGCCACTTTCACAGCGGTCTCACCCTTAGGGCTCTGAAGCCACGCTTGGGCGTTCACCTCTTCACGTCCTAATAAAGCCGACAAAGAAGATAAAGTGCGTTGACCATCCTGCTGCTGACGCAAATAGGCCAATACCTGCTCAGCACCGCCAGGGTCGTTACACACCAGCACCATATCGCAACCCGCCGTCAGCGCTTGTTCGGCCCGGGCGGCAAAATCACCCGCCATAGCCGCGCCCGCCATGCCAAGATCATCGCTGAAGATCGTACCGGTAAAGCCCAATGACTGTCTTAGCCGGTCCAACCAATATCGAGAAAATCCAGCGGGCTGATCATCAACCTGCGCATAAACCACATGGGCTGGCATAACCCCTTGGAGACGAGGCGCTAAGGCCTGAAAAGGCCGCAAACAAGTCTGCTCAATCTCCGCCAAAGACCGCTGATCAATGGGTAATTCGAGATGAGAATCACCGGCCACATGACCATGACCAGGAAAGTGTTTCCCTGTTGCCGCCATACCGAGAGATTGCATCCCGTCGATAAACGCCCCTGCCAACGTAACCACCTGATCCGGTTCAGAAGCAAAAGCACGATCACCAATCACTTGGCTCTGGCCATAAGCAACATCCAGCACCGGTGCAAAGCTAAAATCCAACCCTACTTGGCGTACTTCAGCCGCCATTAAAGCGCCCAACCATTGCGCTGATGCCATCGCCAGCAATGGATGCTGCTGATAAAGCTCACCCAAAAGAGCCATCGGCGGCAAGGGTGTAAACCCCTCACGCAGGCGCTGAACACGCCCCCCTTCCTGATCAACAGCTAACAGCAGTTCAGGTCTTAATCGTTTCAACTCGGCAGCCAACGCCTTCACTTGGACGGCGGTTTCAATATTACGCGCAAAAAGAATCACGCCCCCCACTTCAGGTTGCTGCACCCATTGAGCTTCATGGGGAAGAAGACGTGGACCCTCAAGATCCAGCATTAAAGGACCCGCTTGCATGATAATGCCCCTTAGATGACTACCCTTAAATCAATAGACTCAAGCGCTCTCAGCCCACATCACTAACAGCCAAAAGCCCCTATAAATGACAACAAAACAAACGAAACGCTAATAAGCTCAAGCATTGACAGCGGTGCGATTCATTTCAATAGAAATGATGGCGCCTCATCATGTATCAATACCGGAGTCGACACGGACACTTGGTCAAACAGGCGCACCACATCATGCACCCGCATACGAATACACCCGTGAGACAAAGGCTGCCCCATAGGTTGATCATCAGGGGTTCCGTGGATATAAATAAATCGTCGCTGACTGTCGACATGCCCACCCCGGTTCACGCCAGGCTCTAATCCACAGAGCCAAAGAATACGACCCAAGATCCAGTCTCGGTCAGGCGCTTGGGCACTGAGCGCAGGCGACCAGTATTCTCCGGTTGGGCGCCGACCTTTGAAAACCGTATAAGGATCATCACCATGACCGATACAAGCTCGAATATAGTGCCACCCTAAAGGGGTTGCCCCACTCCCTTCTTGCTGACCACATCCCGCCAGGCCAGTGGATATAGGATAGACATCGCCCGGCTGCCTTCCGTTCATGATCACCAGTTGCTGATGCTGAGCATCGACTTTCAGCCAAGTCCGATTTTCAATTAAAACAACCGATGGGCACATTATGCATCTGCCGTAAAAAGCGCTGTATCCACTGGGTCAGCACGCATACCTTCAGCCAAAAAGGGCACCAGACGCTGCACAATATCCTGAACCCGTGTTTTCTCATTGAGATCCGCTGCGGCCATATCTTTTAAAGCATCCAAAGATGACATCGTGAATACAACTGATCCCAACATGAAATGCATGCGCCAAAAACGTTCCGCCTCCGGAAGCTCTTGTGTCGCTTCACGGAATAGATGCACAAAGCGCACAAAGGTATCGCCATAATGATCTTGTAGATAACGCCGCATATGCCCCTGCGCCTGGGTATACGCCAACCCCAACAGACGCATAAATACGGACAAGCTGCCTTTACTGGCCGGAACACTTAACGTGGTTTTCGCCAATGTCGTCAGCAAGGTTTCCAAATCTGGGGCTTGTTGCTGAGTTTCTAACTCATCCAAAGCGGCATTAAAGTGCGCACAAAAGGGATCAAGGTATCGGGCAAAAACGGCCTGAATAAGGGCTTTCTTGGAGCCAAAATGATAGTTCACGGCGGCCAAATTGACTCTGGCCTTACCGGTAATTGTTCGAAGAGAAGTCTCAGCAAACCCTCGCTCTGCAAACAAAGCTTCAGCAGTATCGAGAATTCGCGTCACAGTATCTGATTGCGCCATGTCAGCCCCCAGTTAAACGAATGTTTCAAACAATAATCAGGGCTCAAGCAAGCGTCAAGCACCCGAATCAAGAGGGCTTTATTCCTACCGTACTAACACGATCCGGACTAATCACGATCCGTACTAACACGATGGTGATATAACAACCAAGCTCATTCAACGATGCTTCTTCAGGCATCTAGAGGCGATCACTCAACAATGGCAGGCCTTAAGCTCATCGTGCGCTAGAGTAATCCCTTTACAGTGATGGTCAAGGGTTTCAAGGCGCTATAAGGTTTAAACCCTGACAGGATTTAAGGATCGAAAGGGCTTGAGGGTCTAAAAGATCTCAAGATTCGAGAAGAAGATCATTGAGTCATCATCAACATTGTGGGCCAAGCAAGATATCGCTAGAATGCTGTTATTCCTTACAGTTGGATATAAAAACACGACTGGATAAACATCAAGGCAAATACCCGATAGCGTTTCACGTGGCCTTTTGGCAATGACCGTTTTGTATTGCCGCCTTAGATTGCCAATGCCCCGTGGATCAATATCTATTTGCAATAGCCTTAAGCCATCACTCAGCCGGAAACGACCTCATGCAAAAACTCACGGCACGGCAACAAGAAGTGTTTAGCTTCGTACAACAGTTCATGCAGGACAATGGCTGCCCGCCGACTCGAGCCGAAATAGCCCGAGCCCTGGGGTTTCGCTCAGCCAATGCGGCAGAAGAGCATTTACGCGCATTAGCACGTAAAGGGGCCATTGAAATGCTACCAGGAACCTCACGGGGCATTCGTCTTCCCGCCCAAGTAAATGCGGGGCTCCCGGTGATTGGCCAGGTTGCAGCGGGGAGCCCTTTATTGGCTCAAGAACATATTGATCGGCATATCAAAATAGAGGCCGAAATGTTCAACCCAGAAGCCGACTATCTGCTCAAAGTTAAAGGGCGCAGTATGGAAAAAATCGGCATTCTAGATGGCGATTTATTGGCTGTTCATCGCACACAAGAAGCCAAAAATGGCCAAGTGGTTGTCGCCCGAGTCAACGATGAAGTCACCGTCAAGCGTTTACAAGTCGAAGGAGACACTGCGTGGCTGCTACCCGAAAATGATGAGTTTGAACCGATCAAAGTGGATCTGAGTAGCGAATCACTCGCGATTGAAGGGCTAGCGGTTGGCGTGCTGCGCAATGGGCTAGGCAATACCCATTGAGCCACTTAACCTAGCGTCATACATCACGTCAAAAGCGATAAGCTGGGTGCAACAGCCCGCTGAGTGAGCCAGCATCGGCGTGGTAAGTTGGTAAGTTGGTAAGTTGGTAAAAAGCAGCGGATCACACCCACTTCGGCCCGATCAAGAGACCCCGATATCATCAGCCAGCACATGAAGGCCTATCGGACTGATCATCGATAACATCGAGCCGAGGTGGACACCCCTTTGCATATCGGCTCAATGCAATATTGGCGGCGCCTCTCGCTTAGCACTGAGATCTTCCTCAGTCTCCCCCTGTAGCCAGGGCGCTTCCCCCGGCCCCCACATCTCACCTCGTTGCATCGCGGTATCCAACATTTCAAGCGCGACCTTGAAAGGGTCTTGACGCCATAGACGTTGGGCGCCCGAAGAGAAACTAATCCGAACTAAGGGTTCGTCTGCATCATCAGCCGTTTGCAGAACAACTTCTTGATCAGAAACTTCGATAATTTCAAATAGCTGATCATCCAGCAAAGGGAGATCTTGCGCGTCTTTAGACAAGTCGCACCTCAGAGTGGGCAAAGTCGAGAGAAATGAGAAGGCCCTCATAGGCCAGGCGCGACATTCTAGAGCAATAACGCCACACTGCAAGTCAATCGCCCCTGCATTCTGACGTTCAGTGCTCTATTAATCTTCCCACTGGAACGCACGTAATTGATCGATAAAACTTTTTATGTCCTGAAGCAACTGGCGCATTCCTGTGACTGGATCATCAATCTGAGTCAAAGGTAACAAATTCTCAGCCCCGGTTGACTCACCAAGAGAAGAAAAAGAGGAAGACGAAGCGGCCTCCGGCATCCAATCACCCAGCGCTTTGCCCTCTCCTACGGGGACAGCCTGCAATTGAGCAAGCTGTCGCGACAAGCGTCCCCAAACCCCTTCAGGCTGCTGAGCTTCACGCCAAAGCGCCACTTCAGGTAAGTGCTGATCGCGCTGAGCTGCCAAACGGACTAATTCATCCAAATCATCAGCACGCGCGACATCCAAACGATACAGTGCCGCCAACTCACGCAACATCGCCACACGAACCTGCTCTAACGCCCAGCAGGCACTGTCCACACACGCTTGTTGCCAAGCCGGCGCCACCAGTGGATCAGCATTTTGATCCGCCTGATCAAGCAACAAGCGTGCGTGATACAGCTTTTGATTCACCCGCGAACGTTGAGCCTGAATCATGATTTACGCTTATCCTGAATATCCCAACGGCCATCCGCCCAAAAAGCTTTAAAGCCCGTCGCTTTACCTTCTTTCTCGGCCTGAACATACTGCTCTTTGGTTTTCCGTGAGAAACGAATTACCGTCGGATTGCCATCGGGATCAGCCTCAGGCGCATCCAGCAAGTAATGATGTTTAGGATCGATTTCTTCGCGATGCGGCTTCAATTCTTTCACCAAGGGCGGACGCGTTTCCCTGTTTTTCGGGAACTGACTGGCCGCAAGAAATACACCAGAAGCGCCATCACGCAAAATGTAATGGTCATCGACTTTTTGGCATGCCAGTTCAGGCATCGGCACAGGGTCCATCTTAGGCGGCGCCACTTCACCATTTTTCAACAGCTTACGCGTATTCTTACAACTGTCATTGGTGCACCCAAAATACTTACCAAAGCGCCCATTTTTCAGCTGCATCTCGCTGCCACATTTATCACACTCGATGGTCGGGCCTTCATAGCCCTTCAAGCGGAACTGCCCCTGCTCGATCTCGTAACCATCGCAATCTGGGCTATTCCCGCAAACGTGTAGCTTGCGCTGCTCATCAATAATAAAACTGTCCATGGCCGTGCCACAAAGACCACAACGACGCTTGGCACGCAGGGCATCCGTTTCAGCGTTGTCATCGGCATCAGCATCCACATACTCGTCTGCCGGCACCAGATTAATGGTTTGTTTACAACGCTCTTTAGGTGGCAAGGCATAGCCCGAACAGCCTAGGAACATCCCCGTTGAAGCAATACGGATCTGCATATGACGGCCGCAGTTCGGGCATTCAATATCCGTATCGACCGGTTGATTTGGCCGCATCCCCTCAGGGCCTTCAGCTTGTTCCAGCTTTTGCCTAAAACTGCCGTAAAAGCGATCCAGCAACTGCCGCCAGTTTTCCTCCCCATTGGCCACATCATCCAATGAGTCTTCCATGCGAGCAGTAAAACTGTAATCCATCAAATCACTAAACGATTCACTCAAGCGATCAGTGACAATATCGCCCATTTTTTCGGCATAAAAACGACGACTTTCTAGCTTCACATACCCCCGATCCTGGATCGTCGAGATGATCGCAGCGTAGGTCGAAGGACGGCCAATACCGCGTTTTTCTAACTCTTTAACCAGAGCCGCTTCTGAAAAACGTGCCGGGGGTTTAGTAAAGTGCTGACGCGGTTCCAGTTGAGCCAGCGACAATGAGTCTCCGACTTGAAGGTCTGGCAACACCTGATCTTCAGCACTACGACCTGTAGGCGGTAAAATCCGGGTAAAACCATCAAACTTCAGTACTCGCCCCTTCGCACGAAGGGTATAGCGATCAGCCGAGACCGTTAAGGTGGTACTCAAGTATCGAGCCGGGGGCATTTGGCAGGCGACAAACTGCCGCCAAATAAGTTCGTACAGGCGTTGCGCATCACGCTCAACCCCGGAAAGTTCTTGTGCCAAGACGTCAACATTCGACGGGCGAATCGCTTCGTGGGCTTCTTGCGCGCCTTCTTTGCTGGAATACACATTAGGCGCTTCAGGCAAATAATCAGCCCCAAGCTCACGCTCGATCCAACCTCGACAATGTGTCACCGCCTCTTCAGACAGGTTCGTCGAATCCGTACGCATATAAGTGATATGGCCCGCCTCATACAAGCGCTGAGCCAACGTCATGGTTTTCTTAACGGAGAATCCCAAACGTGTACTGGCCGCTTGTTGCAACGTCGAGGTAATAAACGGTGCTGAAGGCTTGGACTGAGTCGGTTTATCTTCTCGATCAGCCACTTGATAAGTCGCAGGAGAAAGCTTGTCTAACGCCTGATCGACTTCAGCCTGGTTGCGTGGCCGGAAGGTCTCGCCGTTATCCTTGTGCACCAAGCAAGCCAGTTCGATTTGCTCTGCCTTAAGGTGGGCCGTCACATCCCAAAACTCTTCCGGGATGAAGGCTCGAATTTCGCGTTCACGCTCCACAATGAGACGAACAGCCACGGATTGAACACGCCCGGCAGACAAGCCACGCGCCACTTTGCTCCATAGCAGCGGAGAGACCATATAACCCACAACACGGTCTAAAAAGCGACGGGCCTGCTGCGCCTGAACCCGGTTCATGGACAATTGGCCCGGATCCTTAAACGCTTCGGTGATCGCTTTTTTGGTAATTTCGTTAAACACCACACGACGATACCGGCTGTCATCACCGCCAATGGTATCCTGCAGGTGCCAAGCGATCGCCTCTCCCTCGCGGTCCAAATCGGTCGCGAGATAAATAGTGTCAGCTTCCTTAGCCAGCTTTTTCAGCTCAGCCACCACCTTTTCCTTGCCCGGCAGGATTTCATAATGCGCTTCCCAGCCATGCTCGGGATCCACCCCCATACGGGCAATCAGCTGCTCATGTGCTCTTTGCTTCTTTTCTTCTGGCGTCAGTTTGGTGCCGGGCTTACGACGACCATCAGCACGGGACTTGCCCGAACCACTCACCGGTAAGTCACGGATGTGGCCGACACTGGACTTCACCACATATTGGCTGCCCAGATATTTGTTGATCGTCTTGGCCTTAGCGGGTGACTCAACGATAACCAGTGACTTTCCCATACCGATAAAACCCTATTCAGTCGTCAAAAACGTGTAATTAATACGCGCGCATCAAAACATGGGTAAAAAATATCAATGTCGATTATTCAACGCCCAATTGATCATTCGGACTCAACGTATCCAACAACCATAGACCAATCCGAAGCGATGCAATCAAAGGCAGTGCAATCAAAAGCATCCAAAGCGAACCCGACAAGAAGGGCGCATACACTACCCCACCCCTTCTACAACTTCCAGCCTCGAAATGTTGTCTTCCTTTTATAGTCGTGCTTATACAGGTCAACGCTGTCAAGCCTTAGCATTAAAAAAGGGTCATTTGCGAACCCATGAGTGTGCGGTCAATACATCCCACCCATCACGCCTTCAAGCCACCAGGATCAAAACAGCCCGCTGACGGGCTTAACAATGGGGGACGCACAAGATAAGTTCAATCATCCCATTGAAGTTTATGAATTATTTAAGGCCTAAGCGATGGTGTAGATGTCTAGTCACTGTCATATACGGAGCGTAATATAGCAGCAGACCCTGAAGGAGATGAATCAAGATGCGAAGAACCAAAATCGTCGCGACCCTAGGCCCCGCATGCGATGACGACGCAGTATTAACACGCTTAATACAGGCAGGCGTTAATTTAGTACGGCTCAATTTTTCTCACGGCAGCGTGGAAGATCACGCCGCCCGGGCCGAGCGTGTGCGTCGCATCAGCCAGACATTGGGTGCCCATGTCGCTATTCTAGGTGACCTGCAGGGCCCCAAAATTCGTATTGCCCGATTTGCCGAAGGCAGTGTGCAGATTAAAACAGGCGAACGTTTTGTCCTGGATGCCGAGCGCGATGGTCAAAGTGGCGATGCCAGTGGTGTCGGTATCGATTACAAAAACCTGCCCCATGATGTCATCGCAGGCGATACCTTATTACTGGATGACGGCCGCATCACCATGGAAGTCGACGCCGTCGAAGGCCTAAAAGTGATCTGCCGGGTGGTTCAAGGCGGCAAGCTCTCCAATAACAAAGGAATCAACAAACTCGGTGGAGGCTTGTCGGCCGACGCCTTAACCGATAAAGACCGTGCCGACATCAAAACCGCCTTACAGCTGGACGTTGATTATTTAGCCGTGTCTTTCCCGCGTTCAGCAGAAGACATGAAAGAAGCTCGTCAATTACTGGGTGAAGCTGGCCAGCATATTGGATTGGTCGCCAAAATTGAACGTGCTGAGGCCATTGAGCCTGAGACCATGGATGCCATCATTAAGGCCAGCGACGGTGTCATGGTCGCTCGCGGTGATCTTGGCGTAGAAATTGGCGATGCCGCCTTGATTGGAGTACAAAAGCGCTTAATCCAGCGTGCACGCGCTTTGAACAAGGCCGTAATCACAGCCACTCAAATGATGGAATCCATGATCGAAAACCCGCTCCCCACGCGGGCGGAAGTCTTCGATGTGGCCAATGCGGTGCTGGATGGCACCGATGCGGTTATGCTGTCAGCGGAAACCGCTGTCGGCCGCTACCCGGTTGAAACCGTCGAAGCCATGAACCGGCTCTGTCTAGGGGCCGAGAATCAGCCTTCGATTCGTCAATCAAACCACCGGATCCATGAATCCATGGCAACCACTGATATGGCGATTGCCATGTCGGCCATGTATGCCGCTAATCATTTGGAAGGGGTGGAAGCCATCATCAGCCTGACCGAAAGCGGTAATACCCCTCGCTTGATGTCACGTATCCGCTCAGGGCTGCCTATCGTGGCCTGCACCCGCCACCCGAGAGTCGCGCGGCGAGTCGCCTTGTACCGTGGTGTCACCCCGGTCTTATTTGACCTGACGGATCATCCACGAGACCAAGCCATCAACGAAGCCATTGCCGCCGTGAGATCACATGATCTGCTTCACGCAGGTACTCGCGTGATCCTCACCCATGGTGATTATGATTATGTCGTAGGCGGCACAGACACCATGAAAATTCTCGACGTCTGACCTCGGTACGTGATGGCTAGCCATAAAACCGCTAGCCATCATGATTCAGGGGCTCAAAGAGAGATTCAAAACGGGCGCTGCGACTCAGTCGACAGCGCCCGTTTTGATTGAAAGCTTTTATTGAAGACCTTGACCGAAGGTCTTTATTGAGGATCAATCCCCTTCCAAATCAGAAACTGATCAATCAAGTAGCGCGAAATAGCCGCCTTAGGGGGCAAATCAGGTAAATTATCCAACGAAAACCAGCGCGCATCTTCAATCTCTTCTTCCTGCAACACAATATCGCCGCTCAGATATTCTGACCAATAGCCCAGCATCAGAGAATAAGGGAAAGGCCATGACTGACTGGCCAGATAGCGCAAATTGTGAACAGCCACACCCACTTCTTCTCCTACCTCACGGTGAACGGCTTGTTCAGCCGATTCCCCCGCCTCAATAAACCCGGCTAAAGTGCTGTAACGCCCTGGGGTAAATCGATGACCACGGCCCAGCAAGACTTCATTATCCCGCCACACCAGCGTAATGATCGAAGGCGCAATACGGGGATAACGATGATGTCGGCAATGAGGGCATTCCAACACATACTCATGTGACAGGGCCTGCATCCCTTGGTGGCCGCAATGACCACAAAAACGGTTTTCCAAACGCCACGCGGCCAAACCGTTGGCCGTCGCCAACAAGTCAAATAAATCCTCATCGGCCGCCAGAATCCATTGCCTGAGCGTAGGCCATGCTTCGTCAAGGTGCTGCGGGTCAACCGGCAATGTGTCTGCAGAGGAGGCATCGACCTGTGGCTCACCTCTGGGCGTTTCACTTCCAGGGCCACACAGCTGCAACCAAACCGGTGTCCCCTGCCAGCGCCCGAGCATGATTTGATCCGCATTCGGATGATGAGGCACTTGACCAATATGAAAGACCGTATCACGAGGGCTAGGCTTTAAACGGCCATCAGCTAAATACAGCCAATAAGCGGGCTCGCCTGGCGACACCATGGCAGGTCCTCGTTCAAAAATGCTGGATACCTGCTGCTGGGGAAATGTCCCCTGTAATGGATGCCACATGAGGCTGCTCCTGTCGGTCTATCATGTCAATGAAGAGGTGTACTTGACGGTATAGGCTCGGCTTGTGGGTAGAAGGTCTGCTTGCTGCGATAGCGTTCATCATACTCATGCGCTTTCAAAACACTGCACTCAAGCGCTAATGCAATGGCGTCTCAGACAACCACATCACGTCACCGCCTGAGGCCTTGGCCACGGTTGCCAGTTTCTGATCATGTGCGGCTAACTCTTCAGTACTGGCTCGGACGATCGCTAACGCTGGACGATCGCGATTTAAGCGGTGAATTCCCCCGGCCGCTTGCTCCGCCCCGTTATGATCATCGTCAAAGGTTTCATTATCCAGCATTAAGGCGGTTTGACCGCCGGTCATCGCCAGATAAACATCCGATAGAATTTCGGCATCCAGCAAGGCGCCGTGCAATTCACGATTGCTGTTATCGATATCGTAACGTTTACACAGGGCATCCAGATTATTACGTGCGCCTGGATGCATTTCACGCGCCATCACCAAGGTATCCAACACCGTGCAGTGCTGATCCACCTGGCCAAAACCCATCGAACCTTGCTGGGATTCATACAAGGCGTATTCGTTGTTAATAAAGCCCACATCAAAAGGCGCGTTATGAATCACTAACTGTGCGCCGCGAATAAACTCAAAGAAATCCTGGGCGACATCAGCAAAACGGGGCTTATCGGCGAGAAAATCATTGGTAATGCCGTGAACTTCAATGGCTTCGGCATCAATCTCACGATCAGGATTAAGATAAACGTGAAAGGTACGGCCGGTCAGTTTACGCCCAACCATTTCCACACCGCCGATTTCGATCACCCGATGGCCCTGATTCGGGTCAATCCCCGTGGTTTCTGTATCCAGCACAATTTGTCGCATGAGAACCTCTAATATTCACAATCCCTTGAGTCATAATCCCTGTATTCACAACCCCTTGAAGAGTACTCGACTCAAGGCATTACAAGCATTGACACAACACCGGTCGATGCCAACCGCCACCGGTTGATGCTAAAGGGTTTGAATCCCTTCGTTGGCTAACTGATCAGCTCTTTCATTCCCTGGATCACCGGCATGACCTTTAACCCAATGCCAGCGAATCTCGTGGCGCTGCACCAGGGCATCAAGTCGCTCCCAAAGATCACGATTCTTAACTGGCTTACCCGCAGCCGTTTTCCAATGCTTACGCTTCCACCCAGCCATCCATTGCGTAATGCCTTGGCGTAAATATTGTGAATCCGTATGCAAGTCGATACTGCAGGAGCGTTTCAGCACCTCAAGGGCTTGGATCGCCGCCATCAGCTCCATCCGATTATTGGTGGTCTCGGCTTCGCCGCCACAAAGCGCCTTTTCATGCTCACCATAAAACAGCACCGCGCCCCAGCCACCCGGCCCAGGGTTCCCTTTACAGGCGCCATCAGTATAAATAGTCACCACAGAGTCATGCTTGGTTTGATCGTTCATAACGCCTTAACTGGTTAAAAAAATTCAAATCGACACATTCAATAAGATATGTCCGAATCCCGAACAGGTGACGGCATGGTGCCAACATGAGCCGATTTCGACGAAGACTCAGTACGATTGACCGCATGGCGCCCTTGTGGCATCGGCTGTACAAGCCCCGTCGAGGTCACCCATTGTCGTAACCGGCGACCATTATAGATTGGGCTTCCCACCCGCTTTCGTGCCCAGATCATATAGCTGGCGGCAAAAGGACAACGCAAACGATCTAAAGCGTAATCAAACCCTTGGGTGGCGCTGAGCAAACGCGGCATTTGCACCGGCGGTCGATGGAACACCCATTCTAAGCGTTCGACCCGCATATCCAGAAAGCTCAACCAATCCTGTAAGCGGCGAAAGCTAAGTCGAGGCCCTTGATACCGTGGGTTACCCCCTCGATGACGCCCCCACCAACTTTGAGCCCCCCAAAGACTCAAAGGGTTCATGCCCATAATCACCAACTGGCCTCTAGGCATCGTCAACCGAGCCGCTTCGCGCAAAGCCAAATGCGGACTCATTTGTAACTCCAACCAATGATGCATCACGACCAGATCAAGGCTTTCATCAGGCAACGGCAGCCACTCGGGCTCAGCAACGACCGTGGCATCCGGCAAATCAGGCTGCCATATCGGCGACCAGCCCATGCGGTGATCAATATCCCCACCATCAATTAAAGCCGAGTGGTCGCTGGCGCCCAAGTACAACAGATGGTGTCCAAAAACCGCCCCTAATGTTGGCGATAAAGATCGCCGCTGAGCGCTCTGCAAAGCCTCACCCAATGGCGTCGACCAAAACTGCTGCCAAGCTTTCCAGCGCTGTATAAACTGCTGTCGCACCCTTGCCTGGGCATCTTCTGATCCAGAAATTTGAGCGGGCATGACATCTCCTAAAGATGACAGTACACAGATCAGGCGTTAAGTTAACGTCAGAAAAGATCATACCGTGAACTGGCCAATAATCGGCACTGACCATGTCGAACATGCGTTATCGCATGTCATCCCACGATCAGGGCAAAAGGATAACATGATGCTGAAAGTGACTCCCCTACCCGCGTTCAATGACAACTACATTTGGCTGTTACAGCAACCTGGAAGTTCACGTTGTTGGGTCGTTGATCCTGGCCAAGCAGAACCCGTGCAGCGCTATTTGGCACAACATGAGCTCCAACTTGAGGGCATTTTACTCACCCATCATCATCCAGATCATATTGGAGGTGTCAAAGCCTTAGCGAGCGAAGGCGTCACCCTCGTTGGCTGCGTACATGATGTCTACCGCTTACCGCCGCTGAGCCAACAGGTCGCCGAAGGTTCTCGCTTCCAAGTGCTAGGAGAAACCGTTCAGGTTCTCGAAGTCCCCGGCCATACTTTGGGTCATATCGCTTACCTCTTCGCCGATCACCAACCACCGCTATTATTTTGTGGTGACACCCTCTTTTCAGCCGGTTGCGGGCGCTTGTTTGAAGGCACCGCGGAACAAATGCACACATCACTACAGCGTTTGTGCCAGCTCCCAGGCGAGACACAGATCTATCCCGCCCATGAGTATACTCAGGCCAACCTGAGGTTTGCCGCTCAAGTCGAGCCTGATAATGACGCCATGACAGCACGCATAACGCAAACAGAAGCCCAGCGCAATGCGCAAACCCCCACCTTGCCCGTACGCTTGTCCGAAGAACTGACCTACAATCCCTTTTTGAGGGTCAGTAACCCCTTAATTCGACAACGGTTAGAACAAAGGGCCGAGATGACACTGCCGGAAGACAGCCGCGCATTTGCCGTACTCCGTGCATGGAAAGATGAGGCCTAAAAGATCACAGCGGTTGCTGTCAGGTAAGGGGTTGCTTAGAATCCGCCCCTTACCATCAGCGCCATCACAGGCCATGAATTGACAGACCATGAATCTAAGTCAGCAGAAATGTTCAGTTTAATATTTTGATTGCATTATGATGGTGTTACCCCTGACGATTATTTAAGCCTCGGTACCTTTCTATTTTATGAACATCACGATCCATTGTTATGTCAAACGCAGTGTTAAATGGCTGGCCATCGCCACCTGCGGCTTTTATCTTCAAGCGTGTCAAAGCTTGCCCCAACATTTTGGAGTCGCAACCCAAGCGCCTCAAACCTCTCCAGAAACATTAATCAGTCGACTGAGCAGCCAACAACAGCTGGCAAGCTACTTTCGTCATGATGAAGAATTGGGTCTGGGCAGCGCCCTGGACGATCCGCATAAACCTGACTGGCGGCATTGGCAAGCCCCAGAACTGCCTCAGTATGATCTATGGGATCGGTTGAGAAGTAATTTCAAACTCGATGACTACCATGATGACCCTCGCATCACCGCACAACTCAACTGGTATAAGCGCCATCCCAGTTATATGGACCGGGTCGTCAAACGCGCGAATCGTTATATGTTTTACGTGTTGGATGAGGTTGAAAAACGCCAACTCCCAGGCGAGCTGGCCCTGCTGCCCATCATTGAAAGCGCCTACGATCCATTCGCCTACTCCCATGGCCGGGCCTCTGGCATGTGGCAGTTTATTCCCGGAACCGCGCGTTATTTTGGTTTAAAAAACAACTGGTGGTATGACGGACGACGAGATGTCGTCGCTTCAACCGATGCAGCCCTCACCTATCTGGAAAGATTGAACGGCCGCTTCGATGATTGGCTACTGGCGCTGGCGTCCTATAATGCGGGAGGCGGCAATGTGAACCGTGCTCGTCGGCATAACCTCGCCAGAGGTGGCGATGGCCGCTTTTGGAATCTGAACCTGCCCCGAGAAACCGAAGCGTATGTGCCTAAATTGTTAGCCGTTGCACGTATTTTTGCTGACCCCGAAGCCTACGGTATTCAGGTTGAGAGCTTACCCAATCGCCCCTACTTTGAAGCGGTCAATACTGGCGGCCAAATTGATCTGGCACTTGCCGCCGACCTAGCCGGCATCACCGTAGAAGAGCTTTATCTGCTCAACCCCGGATACAGCCAATGGGCGACGAGCCCCAGCGGCCCCCACCGCTTATTAGTCCCCAGGGCACATGCCCAGCAACTGCGTGCTGCTTTGCGCGATATGCCCGCAAAAAAACGGATGGCCTGGCAGCGCTATAAAGTGAAGCGTGGGGATAGCCTACTGACAATTTCACGGCAATATCGCACAACACCAACGCTCATCCGCCAAGCCAATCAACTGCGCAGCAATATGATTCGGGCCGGCAATGAATTGCTGATTCCGATCCCGAGTCAAGACCGTAACCATTACAGTCTCAGTGCCAATCAACGATTACAGAAAAACCAGAACATTCATCGCAACGGCCAACGCCTCGAATACCAAATTCAACCCGGCGATAGCTTCTGGCTGCTGGCGCGCCGCCACCATGTATCGGTCCGCGATCTCGCTCGCTGGAATAATATGGCCCCAGGCGACCCTTTAGTCGCGGGTAAAAAGTTGGTGATCTGGTCTCAAGCCAAAAATGCGCGCTTGCTGGCGCAGAACAGTAGCCGCGAAGTCATTCGCCGGGTGAACTACTCCGTCAGACGAGGCGACTCATTGGCCGCCATTGCCAGCCGCTTCAAGGTTTCAGTGCGAGAAATTGCACGCTGGAATAGCCTGAACCCTAACCATTACCTACAACCAGGGCAGAATATTACCTTGTATGTGGATGTCACCCGTCACTGACAGGTGAAGCACTTTCATTGAGGCCCGACCCCGAACCACAGCCAAAATTGTCGGTCTCAGTTTTGAAATTGACCCATCTGGCCCCTTGCTTGCTATTGAGCCGGCAGCGGCCAGAACAACATCACAAGGGGAGCCTTTGAATGGCGGTGAGCTCTGTAAGCATTCATCATGCTCAGCACCACTCCACATTGATGCAGTTGTCTCGACGTGGTTTAAAACATCTCACTTGGGCCTGCTGCTGGGGGGTCGTTGCGACACTCATAAGCCCGATCACCAGTCATCATGCTTGGGCCCAAGACTCAGAGCAGGTGCAGTGCCAAGGCGCGATGGCACTTCATGGCGAGCCCGCCCTCCCCGAAGACTTCAAACATCTGCCCTATGTGAATCCTGATGCCCCTAAAGGGGGGCGCTGGCGACAAGCAGCCATTGGCACTTTTGACAGCCTCAATCCCTTTATTATCAAGGGCACACCTGCCGCTGGCACCAGCACATTGCTGTATGACTCCCTCACCGTTCAAAGTCTTGACGAGCCCTTCACTGAGTATGGGCTGGTGGCAAAATGCATGCGGCTAGATCCAGAAAACCACTGGATTGAATTTAAGTTAAGGCCTGAAGCCCGCTTCAATGATGGTCAGCCTATTACGGCTGAAGATGTCATCTTCTCGTTTAACATCCTGAAAGAGCAGGGCCGTCCCTTCTTCCGGGCTTATTATCATGATGTGGCCCAAGTCAGCGCACCGGATGACCATACCGTACGCTTTGAATTTGCCAATACCACAAACAATGAACTGCCGATGATTTTGGGGCAGCTGCCAGTGCTACCTCAACATTACTGGCAGGATAAAGACTTCACTGCGCCAGGGTTGGATGTCCCGATCGGCAGCGGCCCTTATCGGATCAGCCACGTCGACCCAGGCCGCAAGATCACCTATGAGCGGGTTAAGGACTATTGGGCAAAAGATCTACCCATCAATGTCGGGCGCTTTAATGTCGATACACAGTCCTTTGATTATTACCGCGATCAAGGCGTTGCATTAGAAGCCTTTAAGGCAGGCCGACTCGATTTTCGTTTGGAGAATAGCGCCAGCCAATGGGCAGAGGCCTATAACGGGACAGCCCTGGAACAAGGCGACATTGTGAAAGAAAAAATTCGCCATCATAACCCGGCCCAGATGCAGGGTTTCGTTTATAACACCCGCCGCGCCCCCTTTGATGACCCCAAAGTCAGAGCGGCACTGCTCAATGCATTTGACTTCGAGTGGACTAACAAGCAATTGTTTCACGGCGCCTATCAACGCCTGCACAGCTACTTTGATAACTCCGAACTGGCCAGCCAAGGCATTCCTAAAGGAGCAGAACTGGCACTGCTGACACCGTGGAAAGATCAGCTACCTGAAGCCTTGTTTAAAGAGCCTTATCAACTACCGGTAACCCAAGGCGATGGCAATATTCGACGCCAGTTACGCGATGCCCTGCGTCAGCTCAAATCAGCCGGTTGGACCATGCAAGGCGGTAAATTGGTCAAAAATGGCCAGCCTTTCGAGTTTGAAATGCTATTAGTCAGCAGCCAGTTTGAACGTATTGTGTTACCCATGAAGCGCAATCTCCAACGCATGGGGATTGATATGAAAGTCCGCCTGGTCGATACCACACAATACCTCAACCGGTTGCGTGACTTTGATTTTGATATGACGGTCGGTAGCTTTCCGCAAAGCCTTTCACCGGGCAACGAACAACGCGACTTCTGGGGATCAGAAAGTGCTGAACGGCCCGATAGCCGTAATATTGCCGGGGTCTCCAGCCCAGTGGTGGATGATCTCATCAATAAAGTGATTCACGCCGACAGCCGTGAACAACTGGTGACTCGTGTGCACGCTTTAGATCGCGTTTTGCTCTGGGGTAACTATATGATCCCCCAGTTTTACCTGGATAGTTATCGCATTGCCCGCAGCCAAAAACTCCAACATCCTGAACAAATACCACGCTATGGAATCGATCTCGACAGCTGGTGGATCAAGCCGGAGTCACGATAAATCATGTTGGGTTATTTGCTGCGTCGGTTACTCTTAATTCCGCCCACACTCTTTGGCATTTTGCTGCTTAATTTCTTGATCATTCAGGCCGCCCCAGGCGGCCCGATTGAACAAATACTGGCCCAATCGCAAGGTATTGGCGGGCAAAGTATGACCCAGATGGATAACAGCAGCGAGGTCTCGGATGCCGGAGGTGGCACCTCTCGCGGCCGTCAAGGGATGGATGAACGTTTAATCGCAGAACTGAACCAACAATTTGGTTTTGACCGCCCGGCCTATGAGCGTTTTTTCTCAATGGTCGGCGATTATCTCACCTTTGATCTGGGAGAAAGTTTTTTCCGCGGCCGCAGCGTCACTCAACTGATTTGGGATAAGCTCCCGGTCTCCATTTCGCTTGGGCTTTGGTCCACACTACTGATTTATTTTATCTCCATTCCGCTTGGCATCAGTAAAGCCTTACGCCATGGCAGCCGCTTCGATGTCTGGACGTCTTCGTTGATTATTGTCGGCTATGCAATTCCCGGCTTCCTATTTGCCATTTTGCTGATTGTGCTGTTTGCCGGCGGCAGCTATTGGGATATTTTCCCCCTCAGAGGACTGACCTCAGATAACTTCGATCAACTGTCCACCTGGGGGCAAATCAAAGATTACGTTTGGCATATCACGCTCCCTGTGCTGGCCACCACCATCGCCGGTTTCGCGACCCTGACGATGCTGACTAAAAACAGTTTTCTGGATGAAATCCATAAGCAATATGTACTCACCGCACGGGCCAAAGGGGCCAGCGAACGACGTATTCTCTATGGCCATGTCTTTCGTAATGCCATGTTGATCATTATTGCGGGAATGCCCACAGCACTGGTCAGTATTTTCTTTACCGGCTCATTATTAATTGAAGTCATTTTCTCTTTAGACGGCTTGGGATTGCTCGGCTTTGAAGCCGTCATACAGCGTGATTATCCTGTGATATTTGGCACCTTATATTTCTTCACACTGGTGGGGCTTTTGCTCAAATTGATCAGCGACATCACTTATATGCTGATTGATCCCCGCATTGACTTTACCTCACGGGAAAATTGAAGATGCCTGCTTCACCTGCCCCCACTTCCCGCACCGCCAAGCTATTTCGCAGCCCTTTGGCGCAACGGCGTTGGCAGATTTTCCGGCATAATCGCCGGGCCTATATCTCGCTTTGGATCTTTAGCATCGTCTTTATTCTTAGCCTTGGCGCAGAGCTGATTGCCAACGATAAACCCTTGCTGGTCCAGTATCAGAATGAGTGGTACACCCCGCTCTGGCATCATTACCCAGAAACCACTTTTGGTGGCGAGTTTTCCAGTGAAGCGGATTATCGAGACCCTTATGTCGCCGACCTCATCAAGGCAGAGGGCTGGATGCTTTGGCCGCCGATTCACTTCAGCTACGACACCATCAACTATGATTTAGACCAACCGGCCCCCTCACCTCCCAGCGCCACCAACTGGCTAGGGACCGACGACCAAGGGCGTGATGTACTGGCCCGAGTCATCTACGGTTTACGCCTCTCGATTCTATTCGCCTTAATCCTCACCTTAGGCAGTAGCCTAGTCGGGGTTACCGTTGGCGCGATACAAGGTTTTTATGGCGGAAAAATTGATCTGTGGGGACAGCGACTGATTGAAGTCTGGTCCGGCCTTCCCATACTGTTTCTCTTAATTATCCTCTCCAGTCTGGTCACCCCTGATTTCTGGTGGATACTGGGGATCATGCTGCTATTCAGCTGGACAGCATTGGTGGATGTCGTCCGTGCTGAATTTTTACGCGCCCGAAATCTTGAGTATGTGCGTGCAGCAAGAGCCTTGGGCTTGCCCAACCACCTGATCATGTGGCGCCATATGCTCCCCAATGCCATGGTCGCGACACTCACCTTCTTACCCTTTTTGTTTACTGGCGCAATCACCACATTAACTTCACTGGACTTTCTCGGCTTCGGGATGCCCCCTGGTGCACCATCACTGGGTGAGCTGGTTGGCCAAGCTAAAAATAACCTCCAGGCCCCATGGCTGGGCATCACCGCCTTCTTGACCTTAGCCCTGTTATTAACGCTCTTGGTGTTTATTGGCGAAGGCGTGCGCGATGCTTATGACCCACGCCGAAGCTCACAACCGCAGAAAGGCGCTGTATGACCGACACCATCACCTTGCAACTTCAGCAACTCAGCGTCCGTTTTGGTGATGCAGCCCCCGTCATCCAAGCGTTGGATCTCACCTTAAAGAAAGGCCAGATCCATGCCTTGGTCGGTGAAAGCGGCTCAGGCAAATCCATGACGGCATTGGCGATCATGGGGCTTTTGCCTCAAGGCGCGCAGATGTCGGGGCATCTTCAACTCGGTGAACTGGCGCTGGAAACCCTCTCAGACGCTGCCCGCAAACGGCTTCGCGGCCAACGTATGGCTATGATCTTTCAAGAACCCATGACCTCGTTGAACCCGTTACACCGTATTGGCCGCCAAATCGCCGAGATGCTGCGTTTACACCAAGGCATCACCGGTCATCAAGCACGCCAGATGACCTTGCAACTGCTGGAAGATGTTCAGCTGCCTCGTCCCGAAACCTTGATTGATGCCTGGCCTCATCAACTCTCCGGGGGGCAGCGCCAAAGGGTCATGATCGCCATGGCCCTGGCGAATAACCCTGAAGTCCTGCTCGCGGATGAACCCACCACAGCACTGGATGTGACCGTTCAGCAGCAAATTCTGAAGCTGCTGAAATCGCTGCAAGAAAAGCGGCAAATGAGCATTATTCTGATCACCCATGATCTAAACCTGGTGCAACGTTATAGCGATCATGTGACCGTGATGCAGCAAGGGGTCGCCGTTGAGACAAGCCCAACGGCCGAGCTATTCCAACACCCCCAACATGCCTATACCCAAATGCTGCTGGCCAGTGAACCTCAGGGCACACCCACACCGATTAAAAACAATGCCGAAACCGTGCTGGCAGCGCGCAATTTAACCGTTCGTTTTGCACAGGCGCAGAAAAGCTGGCGTTTTTGGCAAAAAGCTGATGACTTCGAAGCCCTCGCGCCCATCAACCTAACACTCAAAGCGGGTGAAACCTTAGGTCTGGTCGGCGAAAGTGGCTCAGGCAAAACGACACTGGCTCTAGCGCTTTTGCGCCTGCAAAGCACAGAAGGTGAAGTCTGGCTCGGCCGCCAGCCCTTACACCCCCTCAACCAAAAGCAACTGCGCCCCTTCAGGCGGCAGCTTCAAGTGGTCTTTCAAGACCCTTATGGCAGCCTCAGCCCACGCATGACCATTACTGACATTATTGCCGAAGGCCTACGTTTACATGAACCGACATTAGACGATGCCACCATTGAGCAAGCCGTCATTCAAGCACTCCGTGAAGTTGAGCTGACGCCAGAGATTCGCCACCGCTATCCCCATGAATTTTCTGGCGGCCAACGCCAACGCATCGCCATTGCCCGCGCTTTAATCTTGAAACCTCGGGTACTGGTGCTGGATGAACCCACCTCAGCATTAGATCGTAGCGTTCAGGCTCAAGTGATGGCTTTACTTAAGCGCTTACAACAGCGCCATCATCTCGCTTACCTCTTTATCAGCCACGACTTGGCTGTAGTGAGGGCCTTAAGCCATCGAATCATCGTACTCAAAGACGGCCAGCTGGTCGAAACAGGAGCCACCGCACAAGTGCTGCAAGCCCCTCAGACTGAGTACACTCAGCGTTTAATTGAAGCGGCCGCCCTGAGTACTTAAACAACGCGCGTAATCCCACTGATGACCACACCACCGACCCGATACCGGCAGACGTTCACGGCATTAACGACCTTATTAACCCACTGGCAATGGCTGTGGCGACCACTCCCCTTTATGCAGCAACCCGTCGCTTGGCAAACCCAATGGCCTGAACTTTACGCCCGCTGCCTCGCCCTCTCCGATGACACCCTGGCCCACCTAGAAGCCACGCCCCCAGAACATGGCGATAGCGCCTGGCGGTCATTGGCTGAGGGGCTTCCACTACAGCGGCTCCAAACCCTAACAGATTGGCCCGAGGCTTTACGGGGTCACGCCCCTTCACCGGGTACGGCAGAAGGGATCAGCGAACGCAAGTGGCAACAACTTCACGCCTACCTTCAAGCCGCGTCCCCTACTCAAGGCACTGAGACCGACACACACTGGGTCGACTGGTGTGCCGGCAAGGGCCATCTCGCACAACTGTGGGCCAAGCACACGACAGGCCCCATCACCGCACTGGAGTATGATGCACAACTTTGCCAGCAAGGCGCTGACGCGGCGAAAACGACATCGATTGAATTCGTTCATCAGGATGTGCTGGACGACAGCGTGATCGAGCATCTGCACAACCACAGCCACATCCTCGCCTTGCATGCCTGCGGCGACTTACACCGGCGCGCCATCACCCTACTGAGCCAAACAGGACAAGGCCTCACCCTCGCACCCTGCTGCTATCACCGCACCGTAGACGCGCACTACCGACCACTTTCCGCCTACGCCCAACAACTCAGCGCTCAAAAAGCCCTACACCTCTCACGCCAAGATTTAGCGCTCGCCGTACAAGAAACCGTCACCGCCCCAGGCAAAGTGCAACAACAACGCCTGACCGCCAATGCCTGGCGGCAAGGCTTCGATGCCCTACAACGTCACTACCGCCAGCATGATGAATACCTCCCAATCCCCAGCCGAGGCTATCGACACCTAAAAGACGGCTTTCAAGCCTTCTGTGAATGGGCGGCCGAGCAAAAATCAATCGCCCTACTCGCCTCAATTGACTGGCCTTACTGGGAGCAACTCGGCTGGCAACGCTATGGCGACACCCGACGACTGGAACTGGTACGCCATATCTTCAGACGCCCACTGGAAATATGGCTCGTACTGGATCGCGTAATTTATCTTGAAGAACAAGGCTTCGACGTCACCCTCACACAATTCTGCCCGCGCCACCTCACCCCTCGGAATTTACTCATTCGCGCGACTCGGGCCTAACCCGACTGAAAGCGATCAAGGTGAATAACGGGTTTTGTAGGAGCGGCCTTGGCCGCGAAGGGGGTTAGGTATTCGACTGCAAGCAGGCTCCTTGTATGTTTAACGCATAAGAGCTTGTATGTTTAACGCATAAGCGCTGATGGATTTTGATCGATTACCGGTGAGGCCAGAAAAACGATATCAGTGTTCGTTTTAGCTTTCAGGCACAGGGCCGTATTCAGCGAACGAAGCCGTCTTGCTCGCTGCCGAAGCCGCTCGACTGACCTCACTCCGACCTTATCGATCGGACTCGACACGATCGAGACCGCATGACAAAACTAATGCATAGCCACCCATCTTTTTGATAAAACGATCACATCTATCGAATAATCATTCATGGCTGCGGTCTAATGATTTGTGCTAACAAAGCGGTGTATCGATCAACCGAAATATAAGGAGCCCATCATGTCACAACATATGCGTGCGGCCGTTGTCCGCGAAAAAGGTGGCGAGTTCAAGCTGGAAGAGGCTTCAATTCGTGAACCTCAAGATGACGAAGTCCGTGTTCAGATTGTCGCGACCGGGATGTGTCATACCGACATGATTTGCCGTGATCAGATGTATCCAGTGCCTCTGCCGTCAGTCTTTGGCCACGAAGGTTCAGGGATCATTGAATCAGTAGGCCCGAATGTTAAAAATCTCAAAAAGGGCGACCATGTTGTCCTCAGTTTCGGCTATTGCAATCATTGCACGCCCTGCACAACCGGCCACACGACCTACTGTAACGAATTTTATGAGCGCAACTTCAGTGGTGCGGATGAAGAAGGCAACAATGCGTTGACTGATGCTGAGAATCAGCCATTGCATGATCACTTCTTTGCCCAATCCTCATTTGCTGAATATGCCATCAGTCGTGAAAGCAATACGGTCAAAGTTGATCCTTCAGCCCCTATCGAGTTGCTGGGCCCACTGGGGTGCGGTATCCAAACAGGCGCCGGCGCGGTGATTAACTCGCTACAAGTACGCCCCGGTAGCACCTTTGTGGCCTATGGTGGTGGAGCGGTGGGGTTGTCGGCGATCATGGCGGCGCGTGTCTGTGGTGCCAGCACGATTATTGTGACCGATGTGGTCGATTCACGGCTCACTTTAGCCCTTGAACTGGGCGCCACTCACACCATTAATAGCCTTAAAGAAGACCCTGTGGCGCGCATTAAAGACATTACCGGCGGTGGCGCTGATTTTGCCATTGAATCCACCGGTCGCCCGGAAGTGCTCCGTCAAGGCATAGATGCGCTGGGCAAAATGGGCACGATTGGCGTCGTTGGCGCTCCAGCCCTCGGCACCGACAGTACTTTTGATGTGAACGATTTACTGTTAGGGGGCAAGTCGATTCGTGGGATTGTCGAGGGTGACAGCATTGCCCAAGAGTTTATTCCCAAGCTGGTCCAGTTATATCAACAAGGGCGTTTCCCATTCGACAAGCTGATCAAATTCTACCCCTTTGAGCAGATCAATGAAGCCGCCAAAGATAGTGAGCAAGGCGTTACACTCAAACCGGTGATCCGTATTGGCTAGCCGCGAGTACTGAGGCACGGACATCGATTCATCATCATGCCTCAAGATGAGTCCATCAAGGCCTGAATCCTTGATGGACTCATGACATCAGCTAAGACTCGTCCCCGAAACCCGTTGGCGAGCCCGAAAGCTGGCCCCATCTCGTACCGCCCAACGCAGCAGTTGTGCCGTGGTTTTAACACTGGCGCGTGTGGCCATACGTTGAGCAGGGCCGACTGGCTTTTCCAACAACGGAGGCGCCCAGGACGGTAATAGATCCAGTCCAGCGCTCATAAAGACTGTAAGCATCGGTTTCATTTGAGGTTTCTGATCAAATCTTGTCATTAGAATATCGCGGACAACGCGAGTACGCTCATCACACATCAATTGCGGCCGCATCTCTTCGATATAGGCGTCAATCTCCACTCGCCGAGTCGGTACATTATCAGCGCCCAATAAGCGCGCGGTCTGCGCGACTTCATCAAAGTAACGATCTTGTTCAGCAGGCGTGAGCGACCCTTTATAGCGCAGGTAAGCCATTAGAAAGCCCCGCACCTCAGTCACATGTACCCAAGTCAATAATTGCGGGTCATTGGCGGCATAGGGGCGGCCGTCAGCGGTGAAACCGGTCACTCGATCATGAATCCGACGCACCTTGTCCACCAGTGCCAAGGCGTCGTCTCGCGGTCCAAATGAGGTAGCCGCAATAAACTGCCCGGTACGACGCAATCGACCCAACATATCATCGCGAAAGTTGGAGTGATCCCATACCCCCGCCAGCGTCTTCGGTTCTAACATCTGCAGTAACAGCGCCGAAATACCCCCACACAACATACAGGTAAAATCAGAATGGACCCGCCATACCATGGAATCAGGTCCATAGAGCCCCACATCCCCAATGGGCTCACGGTAATTCACCCCTTTAAGGGATAATCCAGTCAATCCAATGACTTGCTGTTCAATCCATCCGCGCATAGGGTTCCTATATTGACTCAATGAGCGCCACACTTCTCAGCCCATGTGTGTCCCGGTTGCACAGTCACGACACAGCGCTTGAAGGTTGAAAGTAAGGTATCTTAATCGCTCCAACACCTTGGCGCACCTGACCCAGCCCAAAGCATCGTGAAATCACACATCAAAGGTGATGAGCTTTCATGATACGAGCCATAAAAAAAAGCCCTCACCAGCGGGCAAGGGCTTTGAAGCAATCAGATGACACAACAGTGAAATCGACAAACCACAAGATTTAAATAAACAACTCACCACCCTTTAAATCAATTAATATCATTTAAATCAATCAACATCATTTAAATCAATAGGATTATTTAAATCAACAGGTGGCTATTTAAAAAAGTGCCAAACCACACTGGTTTCAGAGCCCATACTCCAGAGGAGCACTGTCACCACCAGTAAAGCTTCCAACACTAATACGCCAATGCTCAGTGTTGTCGTTGATAAAATAAAGCCTCGTTTGTGGCTGATGCCCATAAAGTTGGGAATGCCCTTATAAAGCAAATAGGCGCTATAGACTAAACCGACGAGCATCCCTAACACACAGAACCAGAATGCAGGGTAAAGCGCGAAGAGACCACTTAGAAACATGGGCGTCGCGACGTAACCCGCAAAGACGATGCAATCGCGTCGGCTAGGACGCTGCTCAAGAGAACGGGCCATCCAGTGAATCAGGCTACCGACAAAGCCAACCGCCATGAGAATCAAAGCATAAAAGGCGATGCCAAGTGCAATACCATTGATCAACGACACTTGGTAGGTTTCAGCGCCGCCAAAGGTCCAGCCGACCTGAGTGGTGCCGATAAGCGCACTGATCACAGGAATCGCGGCCAGCCAAAGCACATGATGCAGATAGAGATGGCCGATAGACTCGTGCTCATTACTGATCTTACGCCACTCTTGATCAGGGTGATGCAGTAACCCCCAAACATGATGAATCATAACGACCTCCCGGTTTTGCATAGGCAACTTCGTTCGGGTTATTCACTCACCAAATCGAATCAATCATGATTCGAATCAAATGCAGTATAGAACACAAACTCAATTTAAAGTGAAGCCTTGCGTCGGCCTATAATGTGACCATATAAAAAAACGGCCCGATCAGGGCCGTTTAAATCAATTAAAACAAAATGATAAGTCAAGCGAACATTAAAGAAGCCTCAAATAATACTTTCGTATCAAAGCCTCAGCACTCCCGTATCAAAGTCTTTTGGCTTGGCTTTATTTTACCCAGGAATTTCTCGCTAAAGTGATTTCACCTGAGTTATTTTGCCCAAGAAATCTTCTGCATATAGTCAGCCAGCCGGCCTTTGTTTTGAAATGCACGTCGGCTAAGGCCTGAGGCGGCTTTTTCGACCTCGGCTTGCTGTCCAGCCGAGTCGCCGACCTGGATCACCCCGGTCATATTCATCATCAGGTGAGGTGGGCAAAAATAGAGGTAAACCCCTTCCTGATCCAAGGTCACGGTGAAAGGCTCATTCAAAGGGCTCTGCCAAGGTTCAACCCCTTCAGGCAGCCACTGACTTTTAACCGAGTGACCCGTGTTATCGGGAACAAAAGTGACTGTATCGCCTGGCGCCACTTGTAAATAACCGGGCTCAAACACCATGCCGCCCTGATCACCATAATTCAACATATGGATCTGATGATCAGCCGCCATCACCGATACCGACAAGGTACTCAGTAACACACCACATACCACACCTGTCCATGACTTCACGTTAACGCACTCCTATCCAAAGTATTTTCATTCAATCGTTCAATACGCCAAGTCGCTCAATTGATCCGGCGTCATAAGCAATCCGGCGTCTTAATTAACTCAGCGTTTTAATTAACTCAGCTTATTAATTAACTTAGTATATTAATTAACTAAGCCGCGATTCATCTGCCGCAATGGCCGAATCACAGGAATTCCTGCACTGTCATACAATCGTTCGACAGCCACGCCATACAGTGGCGATAGCCGTTCAGGCGTCAATACATCATGCGGTGTGCCGGAAGCTTGGAGGACCCCCTCACCTAACAGCATCACTTGATCAGCAAATTGCGCCGCTAAGCTCAAATCATGCAACACCGTAATCGTAATTAAACGCCGTTGGCGGGTTTCTTGGTGGACCTGCTCCAACAAGTTCAGCTGGTGATGCATATCCAGCGCACTCACGGGCTCATCCAGCAACATAATGGCGGGATCACGTAACAACACTTGGCAGAACATCGCCAACTGACGCTGACCACCACTTAAGGTCTGGATATCACGGTGGGCTAAATCGACAATGCCGACTTGCTGCATAATCTCCAGCGCTTCATTGAGCAACTCATCGCCGACATACATATGCAGCGCATCCAATTTGCCCAATAACACCACTTCCAATACCGTCAGCGAGACGTCAATTTCAGTGCCCTGGGGCATATAGCCGATACGTTGCCGCCACGAGGCCAGATGACGCATTGAAAGCGGGTGCGGGCCATAGTGAATACGTCCTTGGCTCAGGGAGAGCTCGCCAAAAATCGCCTTCAATAGCGAAGATTTCCCGGTGCCATTAGGGCCAAGGATGGCGTACACCTGACCCGCATTAAACTCAGCACTCAATGCACGAGCGGTTTGTGTCGCTCCTCGCACAATGCTGATCTCATCCAGGCGCAAAGCAGGCATCGTCGTTTGAGATACCGCCTCAGAGATATCAGAGCAAGTCATGGAGGTCTCCAAAAGGAAGGCGCATCATCATCATCGTTATCGCCGGATGAGAATAATCCAGAAGAAAAAGGGCACCCCAACAAATGCGGTCACAATCCCCACGGGGAACAGAGCGCCGGGGACAATCACTTTCGACAGCACCGAGGCTATCGACAAGAAGGCCGCACCGGTCACCATCGACAAAGGCACGAAAAAGCGTTGATCTTCCCCGACCAGAATGCGCGCAATATGCGGAGCCACCAACCCGATAAAACCAATCACCCCGACGAAGCTAATCGCCACCGAGGTCATCACAGCCACTAAAAACAACACCTGAAGCCGCAAGCGGTGTGTATTGACCCCAAGCGTGGCGGCGCGGGCTTCGCCCAAACGTAATGCAGTCAGCGCCCAGGCATGACGCATCAGTAAAGTAATGCACACAACGGAGACCGCGGTCGTCACTCCTAAGCTGGTCCAAGTGGTTTTCGTGAGATTGCCAAATAACCAGAAAAGAATCTGCTGGCTAACTTCCGGAGCAGACAGGTACTGCACCAACGACAATAACGATTGAAACAAGAACAGCAGAGCGATCCCGGCCAAGATCAGCATATGGGACGAAATACGTGACATCGAGGCCAGCACAAAAAGCACACCCGAGGCCAGCATAGTCATGGAAAAGGCGCCAATCGGTACCGCCAGAATCAAGGGCAGACCGAAACTCCCCAATGCAATCACCAGAGAGGCTCCAAGCCCTGCCGCTGCCGCTAACCCCAAGGTGTAAGGGCTCGCCATTGGGTTATTCAGCAGGGTCTGGATTTCAGCCCCACCCACACCGAGTGAGGCTCCCACCACCAAGGCCATCAACGCCATAGGCAAGCGCAGATCATAAACAATCACCTTGGTCATCGGTGCGACATCAAACCCCATCAACGCGGCCAACACTTGATCCAACGTCAACATTGAAGGCCCAATGGCAATATCAAACACTAATGCCAGTAATGCCAATGCCGAGACCCACATAATCAAGCGCCAGCGCCGACTTTCCAGTTGACGCTGGTGTTGAATGGTTTCAACTAAAATAGCCTTGGTATCCATAAACACACACGTCCACCAGAGCCGGGCCCATCTCGAAAAAGAAAGGGTCCGGTAGTCGAATTCACGACAGGGTCAATCGATCAATACCCCAGTCATTCAATACCGGACTGATTCAATACCGGAATGATTCAGTAACCAGAGCAATGAACGGATAGCGCCTTACAATGAATCCGCCGTCACCATGAAAGTCCCCTCGGGTACAACCGGAAGGAAACGCTGATGGAAGCCTAAATAAGTCGCGCGTGGATCTAAGTGTTCAAATAACTCGGGGTACGTCACTTTAGCGAAGTACTCCACCATGGCAGCATCGGCAATGGTACGGGATGCGCCTTGGTAAACACCGTGCAAACGTCCATTTTGGATAGCAGGCAATTTATCCCACCCTGGGCGTTGCGCAAATCCCGCTAAACGGCGTTTGGCTTCATCTCGCTCAATGCCGACTCCCAGCACCATCGCCTCATCATTTTTACCCATTTCCGTTTCACGACCCGTGATCAAAATCACTTCCGGCTGTGAAGCCAATACCTGCTCAGGGTTCATCGGCCCCCACCATTCAACGTAAGGAGTGGCAATGTTATCGCCACCGGTCAAGCTGACCATGGCCCCCCACATATTCTTACCGTAAGTAAAACTGTATTCAGAAGGGCCTTTATTGCCGAATTCGATATACACACGAGGCTTCGGTAAGTTCGCTTCAGCAATGGTTTGCGTGATGGATTCAACTGTTTGTTGGTACTCGGTGGCAATTGTCTCAGCGCGGGCTTCCTGACCCGCCACAATCCCTAACAGGCGAGTACTATGGAGATGGCGCTCAAGCGTCTGAGCATTGTAATCCACCACCACAATAGGGATACCAGCCTCTTCAATGCGGTCAATATCCGGCCCTAACGCCTTAAACTGCCAATCAGCCAAAATCGCCACATCGGGATTCAGCGAAAGCAACTTCTCAACCGAAAAAGTGCCCGCTTCCACTTCCCCCACATCAGCCAAATCATTCAATGCCGGGACAGCCTTACGATATAAATCCCAGCTGGCGGGCGTCCATACAGACCATACATCCTTGGAAAAGCCCACCACATGCTCAAAGGCATCGACACCGCCAATAGCCATATAATCTGTGTAATAAAACCCCAGAAAAACCCGTTTGGCAGGCGTAGGAATCGTGACCTCGCGATCCAATACATCCTTCACCGTGCGCAACTCAGCGTGCGCAACAGCCGTCAACGTCATTAAACAAGCCGCCAACAAGGCGATGACTGCTCGGCTGAATACTTGATATCTGCTCATGAACATCGTCTCCCTCAAGAAACACCCCAAAAAAAGAAGCGCAAAAATAATCGGGATTCAGGAGAAAATCAATGACAATGAAAAAAATTATCATTTGAGACAATATTTCATTGATAGAGATCAGCAAGGCTGACATTCCCAGTGCGTGCTCATTTTACCGCTCACTCTTTAATGAGCTAATGGCGGATTCACCGAGCGACTTACTCACTTAATGACGGCGCGATTATATGACGGCACGATTATGGCAGTGAATCACTGCCACAATGCACGAAAAGCTGCCGCTGACATCGAACTCATACCGTGATCAGATAATGCCTGCTGAAGAGCGCTGACTTGATCCGCATTGCTGACCGCCGCGCCACCATCAGGGCGATAAAGGTTATTTTCAAAACCCACACGAACATCCCCGCCTAACTGAGCGGCACGCATTAAACACGCCTGCTCCTGCTGACCAAAGGCGCACAATGCCCAACGCACAGGCAGGGAAGACAATGATGTCAAAAAAGGGGTCACATCTTCAGGCTGGGACTGTTGCTGGGCTTGATAACGCCCCAGCACCAACAGCACATGATGGTGGGAGGATGGCAAGACCCCACGAGCACACAATTGGTGGTAACGCTGCAGCTGAGCCGGAGAGTAGAGAATATATTGCGCGATAATACCGGCCTCAGCGACCCAATGAAAAAAGACCTGCGCCTTGGAAATGGCCGCCTCATCCGGAATTAACTCGGATAATGCAAATGAAGCCGCCTCAGGGCGTAATGCCCGAATTAATGCCATTTGTTGATCGGGGGTATAACGACCCACCGCTTCGGTCGTCAGCTGAATCACTAGCTCATCGCCAACGACCGCTCGCACCGCCTCTAACACCGCCGCATTATCTTTAATCTCAAGCGAATGCTCACCGCGTTCATTACGCGCATGGAGGTGAACCATCCCGGCACCGGCCTGCTGACAAGCTTTAACTTCAGCAGCAATATCCGCAGCGGTAATCGGCAAACGGGGGTGATCCAACTTCGTTTTGCGCGCCCCATTAGGCGCCACAATAATCAACCGCTGCGCTGACATATTATTCATTCACTGTTCCCATCAATACTCACTTTTTAGCCGATGCCGATGTTTTAACCGATACCGACTTTTTAACCCATGCCGAAACCGCGACAGAAGTCGCGACATGGGTGTGATAGGCCTGCCGTGTGACACTATCAATACTGCGATAAAGCTTCTCCACCAACTCATCAAGCTGGGCCGGCTGGATAATAAAAGGCGGTGCTAACAACACATGCTGGCCTTGCTGTCCATCGACCGTTCCCGACATCGGATAACACATCAACCCCTGCGCCATGGCCTCGGCCTTGATCCGCTGATGCAACTGAGTGGCACTTGGAAAAGGCGTTTTCTCAGCTTTATCCGACACCAATTCAAGGGCCTGAAATAACCCGCGTCCGCGAATATCACCCACAAACGGATGATCAGCAAAGCGCGCTACTAGCCGCTGTTGCAACTGCTCCCCTAAATCACGGACCTGAGGCAAGAGCTGCTCACGCTCAAAGGTCTCCAGCACAGCCAACCCTGCGGCAACCGCCATCGCATGTCCCATATACGTATGGCCATGTTGGAAAAAGCCCGAGCCTTGCGCAATAGTGTCATAGATAGACTGACTCGCCAGCATCGCGCCGATTGGCTGATACCCAGCCCCTAATCCCTTGGCAATCGTGACGATATCGGCATGAATGCCTTCATCTTCATGGGCAAACAAGCGCCCGGTTCGTCCCATACCGCACATCACTTCATCCAGAATCAGCAAGACACCATAACGATCACAGATCTCGCGAATACGCTGAAAGTAACCCGCTTCCGCCGTCACCGCCCCTGCCGTCGAACCAACTACGGTCTCCGCGATGAACGCCATCACCGTCTCCGGCCCAACCGCCAGCAAACGAGCTTCCAGTGCATTGGCCATCCGCTGACCATAATCCCAGGCACTTTCATCGGCCTGCTGCCCACGGTAAGCAAAACAAGCCGGAATATGCTCCGTGGGCACTAACAACGGCATAAAGGGCGCCCGTCGTAACGCATTTCCCCCGGCGGCCAAAGCCCCCAAGGTATTGCCATGATAACTTTGCTCTCGGGCAATCACTCGAGCGCGCTGCAGCTCACCCCGTTCAACAAAATACTGCCGTGCCAGCTTTAAGGCCGCTTCTACCGCCTCAGAGCCACCCGAGACAAAATACACTTGATTCAGATCCCCCGGCGCCTGGGCACTGAGCTTATCAGCCAGCAATAACGCCTTTTCAGTATTGAAAAAACTCGTGTGCGCATAAGCCAACTGATCTAACTGCTCATGAAGCGCTGCACGCATCGCAGGGTGACTATGGCCTAAGCAAGACACCGCAGCACCACTGCTAGCATCCAAATAGGGCCGGCCTTGCTGATCGTATAAATACACCCCTTCCCCACGCACAGCGACCGGCAGCTGAGCATGACAGTGTCGAGAAAAAAGATGATGGGCAGAAGACGAAGGCTGAGCAAGAGAGGTCATGATCGACTCACTGAGATATTGGCAAAAGTGGCTTGCTTGCGGCATGCGGTTAAGATCATCCCGCACTCGGCAATGGGAATAGCCACTACGCTAAGGGGCTTGACAAAGCCCAGCAAACGATCAATTTTCAGCCCCTATGAGAAAAAGGAATAGGGTCTCTTATGCATCACCGCCTCCCCCCACTCAATGCCCTGAATGTCTTTGAAGTCGCGGCTCGAAAACTCAGCTTCTCGCAAGCGGCTGAAGAGCTTAATGTCACCCAAAGTGCCGTCAGCAAGCAGATCAAGGCGCTGGAACAATACCTGCAACTGACCTTATTCGAACGCACCGCCTCGGGCTTAGTGTTAACTCCGGCAGGCCAACAGTACTTACCGACGGTCATGCAAGCTCTGGGGCAAATTCAGCAAGCCACTCACCGACTCCAACAAGCGCAGGATGCACCACGGAATTTAACCCTGAGCATCTCAACATCACTGACCAGTCTGTGGTTGATTCCCCGTCTAGACGCCTTAGAAGCGCAATTCCCACAACTGCGATTACATATTGTATCAGGGGATGGGGACTACCAATTCCACCCAGACAGTGCCGATTTGGCGATTCGCTGCCTACCCCTGATCGCCAGCGACATCGCCAAACCTCATCAACACGCCAGCTTGCTATTAAAAGAAACACTGATCCCGCTGATCCACCCCGATCTGCTACAGCGCACCCCGATCCATCGTGCGGAAGATTTACTCCAACATGAGCTTATTCGCCCGACCACCCGTCCCCAGCTCTGGCCCCAGTGCCTAGCGGCATTATTCACAACGACTGGGTCCACTCAAGCGCCCCGCTATCACCATGCCTTCGAACATTTTTTTATGGCCCTGGAAGCGGCACAACGCGGTCAAGGGATCGCATTGATTCCCGATTTTCTCGCTGAAGAAGCATTGACCCAAGGACGGCTGGTCAACCCGTTAGGGCTACGTTACCCCAGTGGTTATGGCTATTACTTCCTGATGCCGGCTTATCGTCGACAACATGCCTTAAACCAACAACTTTTTGACTGGTTTCATCAAGCTTTTGCGACCCATCTCAAAGTATCGCCATGAGGCCCTGGTTATGAAGCCCTAGTTATGAAGCCCTGGCTATGAAGCCCTCGTCATAACACCATCGCGATCACACATACCATCGCAATAAGGCCATCGAGATAAGACCATCATGATGAAGAATAGGTACTCTGAGCTAAGAGCCATTCTGCGGTAAAAGCGCCTTCTGAAACGGCCGCGAGTTGTTCGGCATAGCACGTTTCACCGGTATACTCCGTACGAGGTAAGCGACCATTCACTATCCACTTATCGACCGCCTGACGCGACCGCCCACAAATCCGAGCGGCTTCAATCGGCCCGCCCACACACTTCACCGCATAAGCGACCGGATTGATATGATGTTCTTGTGCCTTTCTCAACGTCTCCTGCATTGTCCCTGCCCCTCCTTTGCATTAGCCTACAATCACTGATCGGCACTTATTCACCGATGTCGACTTATTGACGCCCATTCACCGACATCATCCTTGTGCGATCATTTTCCACGCGCTGATATCATCAACTCGCGATAGCATTGATGCCCACCCCAGCGAATCAACTGGTAGTTTCAATTAAACAACAACTGCGAGTTTCGTCAAGATTCCTCTATGATCAACCAATGGTTGATCATATGAATGCACAGCAATTGCGTGACGCTTTTGCCCAACGGCTGAATAAGGCCTGTGACGCTGTCGGAATCCGACGGCGCGGTCGTGCTGTGGATTTGCAAAAGGCTTTAAATCATTTAGGTGTCCATAACAGCACCACGGCCATCGGCAAGTGGCTTAAAGGCGAAGCCACACCCAACAAAGTCAATTTGAAATTATTGGCCGAATTGCTGGAAACACGCGAGGAGTGGCTGGAATACGGGCGTCAACAGCTGACAGAAGAGGCCGGTCATTACCAGCTCCATGCCCCGGCCATCCCCATGGTCGGGCCGGTCACCCCTGACCACGAAGGTCGGCTTGAGCATTTTTCGTATACGCCGGGCACCGCCACTGCAACGACATTGCGTTTTAGCAGCGCTGACCAGAAAGCGTATGCCCTACAGATCAACGGATCACATTTAGCGCCCCGCTTGCAGCACCACGAATACCTGATTATTGAACCCAGCCGTCAGTATGTGGCAGGCGATGAAGTGTTGATTTATACCCAGAATGAAGGTTGCCTAATTCGTGAGTTTATTGCGCTGCGTGCCGGTCAATACCGTTTTGACAGCATCAATCACGATACCTCCCCTTTGTACCTACCAGAAGCGTCAGTGCTGCGTATGCATGCGATGAGCGCCATTCTCAAATACGCTCACTGAGCGTCTTGCCATCAACTGAGATCTCGCTCGGTGATGCCTCTGATCCATGAGGCCCTGAGCCCATACCCTTATCCCTCACCCACAAAAAAACCAATCAAAAGTTATTGACGACATCAACCTAAAATTGATATCAATAATAATAGGCGCTGACGACAGCCCCTGTCATTGAATCAACAGGGCCAGTCGTTCGAAACAGGGCCAGTCGTTCGAAATGGAGATCAAGGGATCACTGCTGTGAAAAGGAGATCACAATGGCACTGGTACTGACGCGTAGCCCCCAAACCAGCATCCAAATTGGCAATAACATCCGGATTATCAATCAGGGTGACCATAAAGTGAAACTCGCGGTGGATGCCCCCGCCTTTATCCCGATATGGCGTTCAGAAATTTACGAACAAATGCTTTATAAAGGCTTACTCACCCCAGCAGACTTGGATATTGCCGACCCGTTGACCCAGTTGGATCAATATATCCAATATCTTCAGCTGACCGCTTCGGATGGCCCCTGGCGTTACGGCATTGAGCATGCCAAGAAGGGCACCTGTATTACGATTTGGCGAGCGGATAATGTCTGGTTGAGCCATGAAAGCTACAGCACTCAAGATGCCGCTCAATATGTGCTGGAAACCTTAACCCGCGCTTGAGGTGGCCCATCGGCAAGCTGATGAGCCGAACAGGAAACTTAAGGCGCCGTCAGTTTGCCGATGCGTTAGCATCGTTCTGGTTCAATTCAGTCATTCGCCCCGGCTCTCCGGGGCATTTTTACCTCAGCGGATAACGGCCCTAGCAACTTCACCAAACCGCGCCACAAGGTGGCACGCCAGTGATACGCATCATGCCCGGCATTAAACATCTCTAATGCCACAGGATATCCCTGGTGTTCTAACACTTGAGCTAAATGCTGAGTTGAGCTGCGCACACCGGGCCCTTCATCAAAATCGTTTTCAAACCAACCGGCACTAAAATAAAAACGAATAGGCCTTTGCGGCAACCGCTGCTCAAAACGTGCGATCAATGCCTCAGACTCATCCGGATGATTCGGATGCCACCCGAAAGCGCCTGATTGGCTTAACACCATGCCAAAATACTGGGGATACCGGTATGCCGCACAAGCGGCCGCCAAGCCACCATCCCCCGCCCCCACCAGCATAATGTGACGCCTGCGAAGGCGAAGCCTCGTTTCTTGCCGAATCAAAGGGAGCAGCTTTTGTGCAATAAAATCAGAGAAGGCTGGATTACAAGCCAGCGCATCCTGCTGGGCATCTTGGTTGGGGTAACTGACCAAAGCCGCCACCACGGGCGGAATTAACCCTTCATGCATCAGATTATGAAGCACTCGAATCGCTGGAATCTCATCTTGATAGCGCTGACCATTGAGAAAAATCACGACCGGCAACGAGACCTCTTCGGCCTCAGCGAAATGGCTTTTCTCAGAAAGAGTCTTCTTATCAGCAAAAGCATCTTTACCAGTGAGAGGATCTTTAGCAGCGAGATACGCTTTCACCAATAGATGATCGGGCTGCCACAGGTCAATATGATGCACAAGGCTCGACAACTGATGATCCAACGTGCCACGAAAATGATACCGTTGCATAAAGGGAATCGAGTGCTCAGGCGGTGTGAGAAAAGTGTCTTGCGACGCCCGCTCAAGCGCCAGCGTGGACTTAAGCAAGAATGGATCAGCCCGCGCATCAAACGGCTCATCCCAATCGGCTCCCCAAGGCTCACGGTTATAGGGATCGCGTTGCGCGGTCGCCAGAGCCGCCTCTTTTTGTACTTGGGCATCCCCCACCACATTGGGCACATCCGGCGCCAGCTGATAACTCATCCGAGTATCATCTGGCATTTGATAACTCCGGAACCAGATATCGCGCGTATAGGGCAAACGATACAGCTCGTTATTGACGCCGCCGAGCGCGCCCAAGAACTGGACATTGTGTTGCGCACCACGCCATAAAAAAGTCACCAAGCGCTGATGAGGCGCCAACTCAGCGTATTGCGGCAGCGGCTCAACCAGTGGCGTCCCCTCAGCCACCAGATCAAACCACACTTTGTCCTCAGACTGCCCTGCTTTAAGCCGCTCGATAGCCGCCTGAATGCGAGGGCTTTCAGGGCGTTTATGGGCAGGCTTAAGAGGGTCAAAAGGTAAGCGATTCAATTGAGACAGGTGGATTTGCCAAACTTGATCCGCATCCACCTCTAAAAAATAAACCCCCGTTCGAGGGGCAACCCACTGAAAGTGCGAAAAGGTTTCGCCATATCGATTCAAGTGGCGCCAAAAGGCTTGGTTTGGAGTACTGAGCCAGGCATGAAAAGCACCATCGCCCTGTATCCGGCCCTGAATATAATCCCCTTGCTGAAGCGATAGGCGAAATAGAAAATGCCCCTCGCCCCGAGTCAAATGTGCGGGCAGGCTCAGCACATCCGCAGCAGGCGAGCGGTCAGATTCAGGGGGTTCGGAAACCGACGCCGCAAAAGCCGCAGACACACTTAGGCTTAAAGCCCACACACAGCAGGCCAGCCCCAAAGTCATCCGTAAAGAGGAGAATCGTCCGATGACGCTCCATATCATGCCCCACCACCTTACACATCATGAGATTCAAGCTGCATTAGATCAGGCCGTGGCATACTGAAAAATCCGCCCTGAGAAAAATCAATACCCAGTGCCGCCACTTGAGTCTGAACCGCTTCATTATGAACGAACTCAGCAACCGTTTTAATCCCCAGACTATGGGCAAACTGAACAATACCTCGGGCCACCTGAACAGCGGTTGGATCTTCATCTAAATGACGAATCAGACTGCCATCGATCTTAATAATATCGACGTTCAACTTAAGAAGGTGCGCAAAGTTAGAATAGCCCGTACCAAAATCATCAATGGCAATCTTACAGCCATAGGGTTTGACCTTCTCGATGAAATGCAGCACATCTTCATAGTTGTCGATCCCATCTGATTCCAAAATCTCAAAGATCACACGCGAGCCAATATCCAACTGCGACAATTGGGTCATAATCAAATCAAGAATTTCAGGGTCGACCACATCGGCATAAGATAGATTAATCGAAAACTCGTAAGGGGCTTGCTCAAAGGCGGCAAAGGATTTTTCAATCATCACCCGCGTAATTTGCCGATTCAGCCGCAAACGCCCAGCCACACCGATAAACTGCCCCGCGGCAATGACCCCTTGCTCGGCATCTTGCATACGCACCAGACATTCATACTTAGTGATACGTTTGAGGCGATTATCATAAATCGGCTGAAAGTGCGGCAACATCTGATCCTGCTCCAGCCCTTCTTTCAAGCGGCGAGCCCAATAAAGATTACGCTCGTAACTTTTCTCAATTTCTTGTAGTTGATCATAAAAAACATAGGGGCGAATCTGCTGACGCGCCTGGACAACGGCAATCGTCGCCTGACTCAGCAGCACATCTGATGCCATCACCATGGATTGAGCCGTCTGGAAAGTAATCCCGACACTGGTCTCAAGGCTGATACTCTGATGCTGCCAGATCACCGCCTGCTGCCGGACGCTCTCAATCATCGCCCCTGCCACCATCTCCGCTACGGGCTCATCCATCGCCGGGCCCAACAATGCAAACTCATCCGCCCCTAAACGATAGACATGAAAAGGGCGCCCCTTGAGCACAGGCCATTGATGCGCCGTACACAACTCCCCGATACGCTGTTTTACAAATCCTTGCAGCCGACGAGCCACTTCTTTCAGCACCTCATCGCCACACTCATGCCCAAATAAACTATTGATCTCTTTAAAGCGGTCGAGATTCAGAATCATCAAAGCCGCATCAGGCTGAGCCTCGGCATCTTTGAGTAGGCGCGTTCGATTATATAACCCCGTCAGCACATCAGTATAAGAGGCCTTTAACTCTCGAATCAGTAACAACAAACGATAAACCAGATAACCGCCCAGAATGAGCATCACCGCCGCCGTACCTAACAGAATCCGATAGTTGGTATCGCGCATCGGCACCAAAACACTGTCAATCTCTTGTTGCGGGACCCCCGCGCCATACACCATACCGGCCGGCGTGCCCGCATAGTAAAGCTCGTAAGTGCGACCATCGACATCGAGGGACATCGTTTGCAAAGCGCTTTGAAGCGCCCCCTCTTGTCGAGACGCCGGAGTCCATGTGTCAGCCGTCAGACGCTTCGCCAAAATTGCATCGATAATATGCTGCTCAACTTTAGGGTCGGCGATTTCACTCAAGCTCGACAAATTACGGTTATTACGATCATTGAGAAACGCAAAACTGTTTGCGGTCACCTCAACATGACTGACCAACTCAACCAGTTGCTCCGATGACCAGTTGGTGGTGACCCAGCCGATAATCTGCCCCGCTTCATTCAGCATGGGCCGCGCCAAAGTCAAAATCGCTTGTTCAGTCACAAAATCAAAATAAACCGGAGACCAAGCCGTATTGAACTCCGCTTCTTCGCCAGGCCGCCCATCCTTGCCAAAAGTCAACTCAAACCAGCGCTGAGCACGATAATCAACATCCCGAGGCAGCTCGATGGGCTCAAACCCTGCTGCCGTTTTATTGAGCTGAACCGCATACGTTTGCCCTTTAGCCGCCAAAATATTGGGATTAAACCAAATCCCCCCACCGGAGACGCCAGGCATGTCTTTCAAGTAATCACGTAATGTCAGCGTCAACTGTTCGCGCAGAGTCGCGCGCTGCGATCGAGAGGCCGATAACGAAAGGCGATAAAAACTCTCACCCATATTGGCAAGCCCTTGGGTCCTTCGGGCCAGCGCTGCCTGGTGAGTATTCATGCGAGACAGCCCCGATTTCACCACATCCTGAATTTGTTCCAGGCGGAGCTTATGCATGGCTTGTTGGGAATAACTCAGATTCAGATGGGATAACAGCGCCATCCCCACCACAAAGAGCACCATCAGCAGAATCAATAATCCCGTAATGGACTGTGTGGCTTCGCTAGCACGCCCTCTTAGAACACGGCTTAACCGTGAATAGAAGACTTCCCAGTACTGGCGCAACCCGTGCAATGAGTGACAGAGGCGAGCGAATACAACGGTGGGCCACTGGTTGCTCATTGTGATTCATCAGCCGGTAGCGTCTCTAAACGGCTCTGGGCTTTGGCATAGCCTAAACGCACCGCTTCTAAAAACCAGTGGCGAGCTTGAGCCAAATCCACATTCACGCCCTGCCCCTGGGCATACATTTCACCCAAAATGTTCGCAGCCTGCCCCGACTGCGAAGCGGCCTTTTCCGCCCAGAGTCGTGCTCGCTCATAATCTTCCAGGGTATAGGCCATCATCGCCATATTACGCTGCGCCTTAACGTAGCCTTTTTCGGCGGGCTCCTGACACGCGTCTAATGCATCACTGAAATTGCGGATCTGAGTCAGCAGGTAACAATCATTAAGCTGCTGCGAACTGATCGCATCGGCACCCACCGATGCGGTGCTAGTCGTCTGTTGCCTCTGTGTTTCTGCGGCTGCATCCGGATCATCAGAAACCTCATCACTTTGTCCGCTGGCCGTTTCCGCCGCTTGGTTCGAATCCTTAGACTGCACTTTTAAACGCTCGGCAAAAGCATCGACATCATCGGGGCATGAATATTGATAACCGGCCCGATAGCGGGCAAGGGATTGGGCCGTTAGCGGGCGCTGGGCATACTCTTGTGCCACAGCCTGACAACGACGGTCGCGCTCAACACGAATTTTGTTCTGCAAATCCTGCGGCAATTGCTGCCCTTGCGGCTGCTTGAGAAAGCGTGTGAGCGGATCAATATAAGGCTGATCAAACAACGCCTGAACCGCAGCCTTATCGGCCTCAAAGGCTTGATTAGCTGTATCAGAAGAAGCGCGTTCAGCCTGAAATGCGCAGCCTGATATCCCCCAGATGCCGATGCAAACGGCCAATAAACGAAACCACATCATGGCAATCAATATCCCCTGGCATCCTGTGATAAGCAAACAGTCTTCAATGCTGTCCGAATCTGTTCGGGGCGACGTCACACATTCCCCCGATAAGATTTAACATTAATATACCAAAGATACGTCACAAAGACTGATCATTCCGCCAATATTGAGCATACACGACATTCGCTGATGAGCATGTACGAAATATTTAAGTCATAGATCATTTCAGAATCGTGCCACCAGGAACAAAACTGCCAATAGCGAAAAAGGCAAGCTCACTAAAATCACTGCCGCAATATCCTCTTTGGGCCCATGGTAATGCGCGGCCAAGATATAACTGATCACCGCGACCGGCATACTGGCTTGAATCATCAGCGTATGTGCCACCAAAGGGCTTAATGCGAATGCTTGAGTGACTAAAAAAGCCGCCCCCAAGCCCAACGTCACTCGACCGACCGATAGACCAACAATCCGTTTCAGTCGCGTCAATTCTCGCAAATTGATCGAAGACAAAGAGCGCCCTAACAACAGCAGCATCACCGGAATCGTCATCCCAGATAAAATATCAACCGTTCGCAACACCGCCGTCGGCACCTGCCAACCGGTCGAAGACCAAGCCACCCCGAAACATAAAGCAATTACAGAAGCGTTAGACAGCAACGACTTCACCGAAAAACGCCCGGAAAGCAGCCAAACACCCAACGTAAAATGGCTGATCTGAACCACCGTTGAAATCACCACCGCATGCACCATCGCCTGCGGCCCTAACAAAGCAAACACCAGAGGAAGCCCTAAATTACCCGTATTAGGGTTTACCCACATCGACAGATAACCACGCACATCCAACCCTGCCAAACGCAACACAGCCGCCCCAATCACCGCCGAAAGCGCTAATGTCGCCACAATAGCCAAAAACGTATCCGAAACCGCCCAAAGTGACGTTGTCATGGTGAACAGCGCATTTAGAATCAACGCTGGCAAACCAATCAATGTCACTAATCGAGATAACTCGGGGGAATCCAATAGCGAGGTTCGACGCGCGAGCATCACCCCCAACCCGGCACAAAACACAACGGGAAATAAAGCATTCCAATAAGCTGACAGCACACCACCTCCAACACCATGCCAAGACAAGACAAGCACCCCATGCCATGGCAAACACTCAACCTGACCGCACAACGGCATCAGCCCCTCACCGCTAGTGCGGCGAAAAAACTGATGATAATGATGAGATGATAAAGAAAGTCAAACCGAAGCGAGTCACTATCGCAGAGAAGTCCGATACTAAGATGACCCCGCACGCAACGGTTGCTCGACAGAATTCAGCTGAATAAACAGGTTCTGAGTATTCAGAGAAGGCTAAGCCTTAAGGGGGCTTTAAGCATAAAGGGGACGCTGAGCCCCCTTTCAATACCCTTTCAATATTCTTTCAATATGCTTATCGTGCGTTTCTTTCAAGTAGGCGAGTGATGCTCCGAATTGAGCCCATCGTCATTGCCTGACACTGTAAAACCCGACAACCATGACCAAAAGAGGCACCATCACAACCAACACGGCGAGCAGGACATTGCCCAACGCTTTCCAGGCAGAAAATCCTTGCACCTGCGCTAAGCTCAGTACCAATAAAACCACGGCCCAAATCCCGATAAGCATCTCAATCGTGCTCAGTGCGAGAAGAACAGATGACAACGATGGGGTTGAATCGAGCGTCGGTGTGGCCGTTGTGAACATCTCTTGACCGAATAAGGCCAGCTCTGGCAGCCAGAGGATCAAGGCCCATATCATCGGAATACAAGACCAGGCCAGCGCAGCGCGCACAGCTTGTGGTGATGCCGTGCCGCCCATCCAGCCGCCCACCCAGCGCATGATGGCACTACCGAGATAAAGATAAATAATACCACTGATGGGGCCCAAAACAGCCGCGATCAACAGAATATAGGGCCAGTCAAAACTGTTCCCAAGGTCTCTGACGCTTGCACGATCAAGTGCTTGAGAAAAGCCATAAATGGCGGCTAAAAGCATGACACTTTGTTCGGGATTAGTGTCAATGATGTGTTGTATGGTGGCGCGCGGTTTCGTCCACATTGAAATCCAAGGATTCAGCGCCTGATCACTCTGTTCCATATGATGGTTATCCTAAAGCTAACACTTTATAGACTAAAGACACTCACAAAATGAGATGACATTCAGGTCATTAAAATCACACGCTTCATCATGTTGACGGGTGTGATTCGGAGTAGCTTAATGGATAGAAGTCGCTCAGAATACTGGCAAATATTTCACATCATTGACGCCCATAATGAAGGGCATCATCACTTTCATATGGTCCCTTTCTATACCCACTGATCAACAGCCAAGTGCCTAGGTCATCGCTGGAAAATACTCAGTCATGGAGAACACCTCATCGATGAGCGGTATTGAAGTGATGCGTTGGCGACAAGCACCAACGGCTCGTCGAAGGCTTTGAAAAGATGAAGACAGGGTGATGGATCTTACCGGCTACAAACATACAATCATGCTCGCCCTCCATCATCCCTTGAATCAGATCCGACGTCGGCCCAGCCTGCAGAGACCTAGCGCTTCTTCTAGCTTTTTGATATGAGCCGTGACGTTGGACTGAACCGTATGCAGCAATTCAGCGGCCGCCACAAAGCTACCGCTGCGGGCAACTTCTCGAGATACCCTTAACGACTTCAATTGCACCTGTCGGCCCTCCCCATCTTAACTATCACAATAAGTGATATCTAATATCAAAATAAATCACTTTCCATGAAACAGAAGCTTCCCTAACTTGTTCCAACACATCCGGCAATCAGCACGGCCAGCGCAAAGCCATGCGCCGGAAACACTGAGCGCCACGGGGGCATAATACGATGATAGCGGGTCGATTTAATCTCTCGACATTGCTCGTTGGGGCCATGGCCACCTTTGTGGGCATTGGCCTTGCACGATTTGCTTACACCCCCATGATTCCTGCACTGGTCGACGCCCACTGGTTTACCGCCTCCCAAGCCGCCTACCTAGGCGCCGCGAACCTGCTGGGTTATCTCGGGGGAGCGGTTGGCGCACACACACTTTCAGAACGGTACAAACATCGCCATGTGTTAGGAGGCGCTTATATAGCCGTGGCATTGAGCTTTTTTCTTTGCTTGAGCCCGACAAGTTTCATGTGGTTCTTCGTCTGGCGATTTGTCTCTGGTTTTGCTGGCGCCACTCTCATGGTCGTCGGCCCATCGTTGGCCCTATCCAATACCCCCGAATCTCAGCGCCCCGTGACCGGAGCCATGGTGTTTACCGGCATCGGCATCGGCGCTTTCTTATCCGCCACGATTATTCCATTACTCCTCAACTCAGGGCTGATGGTGACGTGGGTGGGTCTCGGCATCCTGGCGGCGGCTGCGGGCCTCATCGCTGATCGGGCGCTTACAGGCTTGAAAGCATTAGCGGCCACACCTCAGCCAGACAATGGCGTTGAGGGCTTAAACTCTGCTCAAAAATGGAGTATCGGCATTGTGATGCTGGCGTATGCGATGGACGCCATCGGCTTCGTTCCCCATACCGTATTCTGGGTCGATTATCTCGCTCGCGAAGTCGGTATGGGACAAACCATGGCCAGTGAGCAATGGGCGGTGCTGGGCATCGGCGCCATGATGGGGCCCTTTATTGTCGGACGAGCAGCCAAAAAGCTCGGTTGGCATGGGGCGCTACTCGCAGGCTTCCTCGCCAAAGCCATCGCTACGGCATTACCCACTGTATCGGTCTCCATCGTCAGCCTGAGCCTATCCTCCTTTGTCGTTGGGGCCATGATTCCGGGTATTGTCGCGCTCACCGCAGGGCGGCTTTCAGAAATTGCCGGACCGACGAACCATAAAAAAATATGGGGGCTGGCGACCGCCATATTTGCAGTCGCTCAAGCGGCTGGGGGGTACGCGTTATCATCGATCTATGCCGTGCAGGAGACCTACGCGCCCTTATTCAGCATTGGGGCGGTGGTCCTGATGAGCGGCGTGCTATTGCTATCAGCCCAATACGTGTTATTTCGAAAAGCCACGCAGACGGAGTAAAACAACGATGGAATTGTACCTAAACAAAACGTCCCCTTACGCAAGAGTCGCGCGAATCTGCGCGATCGAAAAACAGCTGGACCCGCAAGTGAATCTGATCTGGGTCGACCCCTGGGCCGACGACAAAGCTTTGCTCACTGCCAACCCAAACAGCAAGATTCCAGTATTGGTCACCGATGAGGGCGAAGCCATTTCAGAATCCCTGCTTATTGCCTCCTATTTGGATAGCCTTTCCCCGGCCAACAGCTTACTGCATACCCCTCACTACGCTGATGTTCTTGCCCTCTCGGGCCTGAGTCAGGGGCTGACTGATGCAGCGTTTACAACAGTGATTAACCGCAAGCATTTAGGCAAAGAGAGTGACCTAACAGTCCTCGGGGAACGTCGACAAAAGGCCATCACAAGAGGCCTGCAAAGGCTAGAAGATAAGGTCGACACTGACGTCATGCGGGGCGAGATCAACCTGGGCCAGATTATTACCATCGTGGCCTTGAGCTACATCGATTTTCGGCTGCCTGAGCGACAATGGCAGCACCAGCACCCACACTTGGCAAACTGGGCGACAGGCCTGTCAGAACGTCCCAGCACCACAACAACCGCCTTCGCCTAACCCACAAGCCCTCCTAATCGAGGGCTATTGACTCAGTGCGCCATAACGTCTCGTGGCGGTAGATGAGATCTGTTGAATAGCTTTCCCAAAACTCATGAGTTCTTTGCTTTGTTAACCAAATACTGCAAGTGATAGACATCGCATTTCTTATTGTGCCTTCTCTCCATTCTCACCATCCCATCCACTGCTTTGACCTTCTCGAAACCAAACTTTCGATGCGGATAACCCCGACCCATTGCCCCTGATATTTCACTGAGAAATGTTCAAACAGAGCTTAGCGGCTGCGTCCGCAAGGCAGCATTGTGAGCGGTTTATTCACGCCGATCGCCTAAATTTACCGCTCATTCTAAAGCCATCTCTCATATTCAATCCCATCAAAATGAGATTGATTGCACCCGCCAGTAACTCGACGCCTTGCACGATGTAGAAATGGGTATCAAAAGTGCCCGCAAATGCCCAACAATTCAGAAATACTGCGCATGGAATGAGCACCAATATGCCATTGGCAGCAATAAACGGCATTCTCTTTTTCTTTTGTCGTACCCATTGGCCACTTCTAGATTTTGCCAAAGCGAAACCACTGCCCCCAGTTAAGGCAATGGAAGGAACAAGAATAAACAAGCCGGGCCATACAATGAGGCTTTTCAGAATAGCAATAGATTCTCCAGTGCCCAAAAGCTCGACCAAAATGGTTGCCGAGAAAAACGTCGCAATGCACAAGACCGCGATGAATGCTGCAAATCGATGGAGAATGAGCATCTGTGTTTCCTCAGGAAGACCAATTTGGTAACATGTTGTCATTATGAAAATACAGACTCATTATGTCAACATGTTGTCAAAACAAGCAGAAGGATTGGATATGAACGACCCTCAGAAGGGCCCGGTGTTCACCGACATTGTTCTTGAAGTATTCAAGCTGGGAGGGCTTCTTGTCAGTGAAGGTGACCACATGGGTGAGGAATATGGCATTACGAGTGCCCGATGGAAGGTTTTGGGTGCACTTTCCCTAGCGGGTAAACCGCAAACCGTGCCGCAAATAGCCAGAAGCATGGGGCTGACACGACAAGCAGTCCAACGACTTGTTGACGCCATGCGTGAGGATGAACTGCTGTGTTTCCAGAACAACCCAGACCATAAACGTGCAAAACTGATATGCCTCTCGGCACTAGGGGAAACGGTATTTTCGAAGTTGAGTGAAAAGCAATCGGGATGGGCGATGGAATGCTCGACGGGTATCACCAAAGCAGAGCTTGAGACAACACTGTCTGTTCTTAAGCGTATCTCAGAATCTTTTGAACGCTAACGCTTGGCATAGTGGGCAGCTTGTAGCACCAGCGAAAAGTTGCTCCGCCACAACCATTTGTTAGGCCCTTTCACAATGATGCCTCAATAACCTTAATCCACTGAGCGTATGAATCTGCAGGCCAATGATTATCTATTTTTAATCGCTCTATCGGGTAAGGCTTCTTCTCCCCACCGAACCAATTAAAATAAGAAACCGTTTGACCATCTGCATTGGGCTCTTTTGATAACGGGACATCCCACTCAAAAATGTAAAACGCCGTTCCTTTAGGAAAATCTTCTTCTTGCGGCATGCCTCGACTTGTCATGTGCTTAGCCATATTTTTGCCAATTGACCGCTACGTTTTGGTATTGAGAGGGTAAGTTAGCTTTAGCCTCTTGAATAGAGACGTAGTCCGCATCTTGCTCGACCTCCCAATATGCGTAGTCAAATCTTTCGCTTAATCTGGAATGATGATCAGACCTAATTGTTCTAGTAATTGCTCTTGTTGCCAAGTGCATATTTTCACACCGGTTAGATCCACTTTTCTAGGATCTAGGCCATGTAATTCAGAATGACTCAGGTCGCAGCCTTGCACTCGACATTGATCCCAACAATCTTCCGAAAAGACACCACGACTGAGGTCTGAGCCTTTAAATGAAGCGCCCCTTAAGTGAGCACCAATCCATCGGTTCTCAAATAAGTCACACTTTTCTATAAGCTGTTTCTCAAAGTTAACATAGGATAGATTACAGCCTGTGATGTACGCAGAACAAAAGTACATCTTATGAGACACTCGATTCACGAAGCTAGCTTGAGAAAAGTTAGCCCCTTTTAAATCACACTCCCTCAATTCAAGACCGAAACAGTTTGCCCCAATAAAGCAGGACATAACTAGCTTACACCTCTTAAATGAGGCGTCTCGAAGATCGGAGTAAGAGAAATCACACCCTTCCAACTCCCCTTGCTCAATAAAGTGACAATCAATAAATTGAGTATCTCTCAGATAAGCGCGCTTAAAGCTACAGCAATAGAATTTACAGTTAGAAAAAATGTATTCACTAAGATCTTGACTGGCGAAATCCACTTGAGAATATGACTGATCAGTTTTATTCACTTTACAACCTTTTTAAAACATTGAATCGAAGGCTATCATTTACCAAAAACCTTCCAATAAAAAGACTATTAAAAAACAAAAAAACAGCCAAAAAAAGGTGCCGACAGGCACTCTAAGGGTGTCATGTTAAACTTTCGCGCAGCCAGCAGGAAAAATTTTGGGGTCATTGAAAGCCATCCAAACAAAGGACATAACCGCTAAGCCGCAAAATAAATGCCACTATATTTTTTCAATCTCGCCCATCGCTACAAGTGTTACTTGATTACCGATGTAAGCAACCTAGCTTATTATTCTTATCTATAAATAACACCTTCTAGAGATTCATCATCAAAAGCATCCGAGTGAGTTAAATGACCATCATACCCCCCTAGTTTGTTGACATAGCGACCATCTTTGAACACTAACTGTAGTCCATGCTCTCGCTCCCAATCACAACTGCATACCAATGAAATGTATATCGTATTATCATCATCTCGACGAGACACCGCTGGCTCACATCCAAATCGAACAAATTGCCAAACATCTTGCGGCCTTTCAATTTCAACATAGCCATCATCCTCAGGGCTCAGGTACTTCAAAGTTTTCAAATAATATTGATAAACCAATCCACTGACACCATAGAGAACGCTTTTGTCTAGATTTATAAAGTTATTGATTGCCTTTTGAAAATCTTCTTTAACTTTATCATCCTTGTAATTCTCAATTAAAAACTCACATTCCTTATCATCAAGAAAGGCGACTTTTATTGGATCAGTAAAACATTCATCATAACGATCATCAATACTAATCGTACCTACTGACAGTTCAAATTTTAGCAAAATCAATCTCTCTCTAAACACAGGGGCACTCGGGAACATAATGCTTTTGTAAAGGCGCGCAATCAAGAGCGCCTTTACTGACAAGCTTGTTAGCTGTGGTTAGTAGAACTGGCATTCGAACACCCAATCACCAGACTCGTCTTTATTGAAATAGGCGATTCCGTTATCAGCCCACATCCAATTTGGCTTTTCCTCACTGCCGATTTGAAAAACGAACCCATCTAAATTATGACCGTGTTGAATACAATTTGGAAAGCCTCCGAACTTAGTGCCGGGATAGCGATTGTATTCTTCAAAGAATATAGCATCCTCACCATCAGATTCATTTATAGGGGTCATATCAAGGATATTTTAGATAACCCTAACCATTGTCTCTTGTGAAAAGTGCGCATGCTCATTTATATCAAATTTTGTGCTCACTATGCCGCAACTTTGTGCCCCTAATCTCTTGATACTGAAACATCTTAGGCGATGGCGCCAGTAAAAAATGCGCGTTGATTGACATGGGTTGATGGGCTATTGCTGGTCTGCTTGCAGCCCTTCACACAATCGCCTGCAAGCAGACTCCCACAGAAGGTTCAGAGGGTAATCTGAAGGGCTGTGGGAGCTTGCTTGCAAGCGAAAAAAGCTAGCTCATGCCTCTTTGTCTTCATCAATCGAGGCGCTTGTATCCGCCGCATTGCCGAAGTTCGGTTGCATCTACCTGGCTGAGCTATTTTGAACCAGCTTGACTTGAATAGGTCTTTCGATATCAAGCATTTCTATTAACTCAATTATTTTAAGCCTAGGAACACCGATAATCGAGTTATCTTTTTTGTACTCGATACCTATTCCTGCAAACCGAAAGGTGTCATCAATGTTTGATTTCAACATCTGATTTTTTGAAAAAAAATACATAGCACCACCACTCATACCTTGAGGGTGTGGCCCCATGCTCACATTGCCTTGGTATTTTAAATTCAAACCCTTTCTATCATAAACGCCAGAAATTTTAACTTTGTTATTTATTACTATTTTCGAAACTATCGTAAAGTACTTGGCATTTTTAAAGTATTTCCACTTTCATCAATATATACAAATTTATTTTCCAAAGCTTCTTTTGAACTGCTTTTATGTGCTTTCTTTAATTTAGTTTTACTTGCAGGAAACCCAGTCCAAGCAAAGTGCTTTTTATCAAAACCGTTCAGACTTTTTATATCAAGATTAAAGTAGTTTTTGTTTTTTAATGCTCGATTAAAACAATCAACAATAACTATATCCTCTTCTTTGAACACTTGATAATCATCTGCAAAATCCATGATCCGATAAAAATCTCCATCACTACCAAAAGTGTAGATATTCTCAAACTCAACCCCACCGCCTAACGCATGCGCAGCGAAAATTATAAAATGATATCCTTTATAACTAACGAGTGTCCCTGTAGATGAATATTCGTAACTGTCTAATTCATCCTTGACATATAAAGGAATCACGAATCTTTGCGACTGTCGATCATAATCATCTGATTGATATGTAAATTTATTGCTCATATAGAAATTCTTATCCTTGATCCTGCTAGCCGAGGGAAGCATAACGAGGCTGTAGAAAAGCCCAATTTCGAGCCGTCTCCAGCGCCTTTTGTCCTTATGCCTAGTCGGTCATCTGGCTGAGTCATTTTAATATTGGCATTTAGTCACTTGAGCGCCCAACTTAGGCTCGCTGAAAGCGGTCTGCTAGGTTCAAAAAGCGATATACTTCGCACCTGATGACACTTCATGACACAACCAAACGACCATAATTCGCTAACTTCTCAATATTGTGCATCAAGCAGTAAGCTGCCACTGACCTTGTACTTTCTTCTTGCCCCGCAGACTAAAGCGGTTCAGCCCCTTCGTTGTGCCGATGTTGCCGAATACCGGTTCTACAACGGGCATCCGGTGGCTGTAGATTTGTTTACCGTGGGGACGGTCGACGCGATGTTTCATCCAGTCGGTGTCGCTCGCGGGTCGTTGGGTTGTAATCGTAGTGCTTGAATCGAGCCATCACCGTCTCCTGCGTTTCAAAACCCGATCACATCATAGTTCCGGAGGTTTTTCTACAGCCTGAACGAGTGATCTGGGGCAAACCGGAGCGTAGCGTAGGTTTGTCCCTAGCAGCACTTTGCTAGGCCGGGTTTACTCTGATGCGAGCGAGAAACGAAGTGTTATACCACTCTTGAGCAGATAAAACTCGTCTGCCGTTACCTGGCCATGGATCTCGTACTACAGCAGCTGTGACATCTCCACGACCAAAGTGATCTCGTACATACATTAATGATGTTAAAACCATAGCGTGCCCCATTGTGCCTATAATTAACGGCATATCGATTGATAAGTCTTGTGCTGCTGTCATTGGATTGGCAGAGAAAGCATCACCTGAAACATAAAATCCTCGCCCTCTTGAGTCTCTCCAAGAACGATTTAGATTCGCGAGAATCTGATGAGGTTGGCCAGGTAAATTAACTATCCCACCCCAGGTTTGTTGAACGATTTCTTCTTGGGGGACGCGCAATCCATAGTATCTGAAAACCATTTCTATACAGGCAGCCCAACACCATTGAGTCATATGCTGCCCGCCGACAGAAGCTGCACTCACATGAGCAAGTCTAGAGTCAATTCCCGCCTCACACTGCTGTATACCTTGAAAATTAAACGGTGTGCAATTTAAAAGAGCAGAAGCAGGCTTGCTTAAGCCAAAAGCGCCTAACGCAAGAGAACTCGAACCAACCTTAAGGAATTTTCGTCTATCCATGATCATCTTCTATTTGCGGTGTAAAAGGTCTAGTATTTTTAATATTGCGCATCCGTGTTTTCCTCAAGGAGACAACGAACCAATAAAACTATTAACCAATTGATTTTTAAAATCTTTCGCACATCCATAACCATTATTTTTGTGATAAGTGCGCATGCGCATTTGTATCAAAATCTATGCTCATTATTCCGCAACGTCATGTCCCTGATACCTTAATATAGAAACACCTTAAGCGATGATGCCAGTCTAAAATGTGCATTGATTGACATAGGTTGACGTATGGTCGTGCCACGGTTTAAGGCGCTGTATCAGAGAAGTTCAATGCGATGGGTGTGGATATCAGGTCGTTTACAAGTATGGACCTCGCTTATCTACAGGCGCTATGTCACTTTGCTCCGTCGGCCACGAGGTAGACTCTTTGAGCAGGGGGGTCTCAGATCAATTGAGCAATCCCTAGCGTTTGACATAAAGTCTTAACGATTAATTTTTAATGCTTGATATAACATCTTGGTATTCATTCAGAGCCACTCTAAGCAGGTTAATACGTGTCTAAGAAAAGCGTTTTCAGGCTATGGCTTGTCGTTGTTGTTGTACTGGTTTCATTTGTGGTTATCCGCTTTCTTGAGTTTGATTTATCAGGCACGGGTACGCATAAATACCTCTCATTCACCCATAAGGGCGATGAGCTGAAAGGCACGTTAATCCTCCCCTCGAATAAGCCCTCTCCGCCATTTGTGCTTTTGGTTCATGGTGATGGCCCTCAAGATCGTTGGTCGAATGAGGGGTATACCCCGCTGGTGAATTTTCTTGTCTCGCAGGGGATTGCTGTTTTCTCATGGGATAAACCCGGCATTGGTCAGAGTACGGGCAATTGGTTGTCGCAAACGATGGCAGATCGTGCCGAAGAAGCGGCGTTAGCGATGCAGAGATTAAGGCAGCTACCTGAGCTGAAAAAAAGCCGTGGCGGTTATCTGGGGTTTTCTCAGGCGGGTTGGGTTGTGCCTGAGGCCAGCCAGCGCGCCAAAACGGATTTCGTGGTGTTGATTGGGGCGGCGATTAATTGGAAAGCACAAGGCCTTTATTATATGAAGGCGCGGCTAGAACACGAAGGGCTTGCTGCTGCGGATATCGCTACTGCCATTCAGCAGGAATCGGAGGCCTTTGATGCACAATATACGCAAGCGGCCACGATGCAGCCGTGCTCATCTCAATGCACTCGACAAGATTTTGAGCGCTTGAATGCACGATCAGATGCCAAACAAAGCATTACGAGCATGCAAAGCCCTGTTTTGCTTTTAATGGGGGGCAATGATCGGAATGTCGACCCTGACACGACGGTTTCGGTTTGGCGTCAATTACTGCCTCAGCGTGTTCCTCGGTGTATCAAAAAGGTGCCAGAGGCGACTCATGGGCTTTTGCGTAGCGCGTTATTTGATTACCAGCTGCCGTCACAGTGGCCCTTATGGAAAGAAGGGTTATTTGTATTCTTGGGCCCCTACGCCTATTCACCCGAGGCACTGAATACGATCGCCATGTGGATCAAGCAGCGCCAGTGTAGCGGATTAGCGGATTAGCGGATTAGCGGATTAGCGGATTAGCGATTTATTTTGCCGATCAAGCGAACGGGTTGATCGGCAACCCTTCAGGCCCTAGATGGGATTTGACGTCGATGCGATCAACGTCCAGTGCCATACCTCATAACCGCTACGCGGTCGTTCGCGGCCTTGTCTCGCTGGCTATCAATATCATGACAGCACTGATCAAAATCATGGCACTACTGATAATAACGACCATCAAGTGTTTCTAATGCTTTTGGGTCTTCCACTTTGATGGCTTTACCATAAGTGAACGGTGCAGCCCAAGAGAATAATGACGGCGATCGTCCACCCCGAACGTCAATGACGGCATTCGCTCCAATCTTCCGCGCTTCTTTAACCAGCAAAGGGTACAAAGATTCCACGCTATCGTAACCCGCTCGTGCATTGGCTTTAACGTCCCCAGCAAATTCATAGTCAATGCTTGCTGGCACCGCATCAGTGGTCAAAAATACCGGGCCTTGTGTCCATTCGCTCTTGGCTAAAGCGGGGGAGGATGAAGAGGAGACAGAGGCGCAGCCACTTAAGCCTGCGATCGCCATCAAGACAATACCGAACAGTTTTTTAGTCAATTGACCCTCCTATTTTTACTGAGAATGTCCATGGGATACGGAGCGAGCTAGCATACCACTGGCGATCCTCCTCCACGATGTATTTACTGTTTTGATTCACCTAACGATGACTAAGGCCAAGTATTGATGGGCCAACGACCAATAAAACCGAGGAGAGTTTTGATGTCGTTTCACAGTATTTTGATGAGGTGATGTGACCCACAGCAGGGAGATTCCATCAAGGGCGTAGATTGGCACGATCAGGGCTGGCACCCGGCTCAACTCATAAACAAGCGCTCATAAACAAGAGCTCATCAGTAGATTTTGACTCAACAACAGCGAAGCCAAGGCTTGAGTATAAGGCACGCGCTCTAGCATTATCGCGATAGACGCGCAAAGTCACCCTTAGGGCCCCCGTAGATTCGACCACTTGGTGAATGAGCTTTTCGCACAGCAGGCGCCCCACCCCTTGACCTCGAACTTCAGGGGCAATCATAATTCGGCCGATATGCACAGCCCCTTCAACCTCTGTCCAGCATTGGCCAAAACCAACGCACGGTTGATTCCCCTCCGCTAGGCAGTAGCTCGCCCCACCCTCAACCTGAAGGATTTCAGGTAAGGTAGCGGGCACCAATGGAAACGGAACGGCGGGGCCTGCCCAACGAATACACGCCTGTTGATCGACAACCCAGGAGGCTATCGCCTCATAATCAAAGGGCTGGGGGCTTCGCAAAGACAATGAGGCCTTCGATAGAACTAACGCTTGCCGCATATCCCCCCCTGACGGTCGTGGAGCTTATCAATAAGCAGAAGGAGTTCATTGCCAGTCTCACTTCCGTAAGCTCATGATTAAAATATGATCTTGAAATCAGCCGTGGTTTTTAACAAGCCAAAAGGCGTTAAATGCATAACTCCATTCTGATCACCCCGTCATCCTCGCTCACTTTGCCGAAGCCAAATCGGCGATACAGGTTAACCGCAGGATTTTCAGCAAACACATTGAGCCGAAGACGCCTTAGATGTTGGCGCTTGAGGTGTTCAACAGCGTAATTCAAACATGATAAGCCGAGGCCCAACCGTTGATACTGAGGCTCAATTTGGAGATCGCGTAAATAAAGGGCCTGTTCATCAAACGTAAAGCGGATAATGCCCACCCATTGGCCCTGATAGATCACTGAGAAATTTTCAAATTGAGACCAATGCGCTTCATATTGCGCTGAATCCCACTCTAAGCCCCGTGCTTGATAATACGGCTGCATATTGGTGCGCGTTAACGCCGATGCCCATTCGATCTCGGTTGACGCTTGAATGATGATGTCCATACAACGTCTTAGCTGCTCATTATGTGTCAAGATCAACTCCGAGGCCTTGCCTTCAGCAGGATATACAAAAGCGCTTTCTGAACCCGCTATGATGCAGATTGCTTACAATACTAACACCGCCACATACTTTCGTGTTTGATCATGTGCCACCAAGCGCTTATTGAGAAGTATCGGCATCAAGGTGATAGAAGGTCATCCGGGGCATGGGCATCATGGCCAGGCGGCTCGATCCTGCATACAGTTATTCCAAAAAGACATAATTCATCAACCTATTGTTTTTAATCATGTTTACATCACAGATGAAGCTTATTCAGCAGGCGTTTTATGGAAATACATCTATATAGCCTGCTATCCAGATAAAGATAGCGTTACCATAGGCGACATCTGCGCAGCAACACACTTTAGTTAACCCTGTGGTTAACACTTCGTTAGCCCAGAGATTAACCCAGTCCGGCCCCCTCAGCGCAATGCTTATGAGGTGTTGATGAATGCCGTTCGACTCCTGCGCCCCGGTTTCTTTAAGCTGATAATGAGATCATCAAAATGCACGCCTGGTATCTAATCTGCTTCCTATCGGCGCTAGCGGTTTTTATAGCGTTTACCAACCAATATATCCTTAAATTGCAAACCACCATCGCCATTACTACGGGGGCCGTGGTCATTTCGCTGCTCCTGATTTTTGTCGTGGGATTTGCAGACAACGATTTGGCCAATGAAATCTCCAATACGGTCGCCAGTTTGAATTTCAATCAGTTGCTGTTACAGGGCATGCTCGGATTTTTGCTGTTTGCCGGGGCGCTGGAGATTGATTTGCAGGCGCTGAAAAAGCAACGTTGGGAAATTACGATTCTGGTGCTTTTCTCAACCCTGACGTCGACTTTTATGGTCGGTGGGCTCACCTATTATGGATTGGCATTAGTCGGTTGGTCGGTGCCTTTTATTTATTGTCTATTGTTTGGCGCCCTGATCAGCCCGACTGACCCCATTGCGGTGTTGGCGATCATTAAACAGATGAATGCGCCAGAAGGCATTTCCGTTCAAGTGGAAGGAGAATCCTTGTTTAACGACGGGGTCGGGCTGGTCGTTTTCAGTACCATTTTCTCAGTTGCGTTTATGGGCACAGCCCCCACTTTCAGCGGTGTCGCCAGTCTGTTTTTAACCGATGCAGTCGGCGGCGTGCTGTTTGGCTTTTTGCTGGCTCAGGTGGCCCATTGGTTGATGCGTAAATCCCGCGGCCCAGGGATTCGCTTATTAATCACGATGCTCATTCCGACATCAGGGTTTGCGCTGGCCAATATTTTGGAGGTCTCCGGTGCGTTGGCGATGGTGGTCAGTGGTATTTTTATTGGCAATATCACCATGCGCCATGTCACCAGCTCTCAACGCGAAGAAACCGAACGCAATCTACAGGCCTTTTGGCATGCCACTGATGCCTTTTTAAATGGCCTGTTGTTTCTATTGATTGGCTTATTGTTGGTCACTTTCCCGATCAGTATAACTCAGGTGTTGCTGGGCTTTATGGCGGTGCCTCTGGTGTTACTGGCGCGTTGGGTCAGCGTCTCGATTCCTTATATCGGTTTCCGCCGTTTTCGCGAATATGATGTGAACTCAGTGCGTATTTTGACTTGGGGTGGGCTACGCGGCGGTCTGGCACTGGCAATGGCGGCATCCATTCCCAGTAATCTTGAGTTTGTGAATGGGGTCGATATTCACCGCCTGATTCTGATCATGACCTATATTGTGGTGATCTTCTCGATTATCGTTCAAGGGGGCACCATCTCGCCGTTGCTGCGTAAGAGTGTCGACGCCGCCGAAAAACGTGCAAAAGCGGCGTCTTCATCGGGTCAGCAGCCCCAGTAAACAGCAGCCCCCATCAACAAGGGCTGTTCATGTCGTCGGATCAGCTCAATGATCCGGCGGCATCACGACCCACTCGGGGTCATCAAAAGCGCCCAAGGGGCGGATTTCACAAAAAGGCGCGGCTTTCTGGATGATCCGTTTCACTTCATCTTGGGGTTGCGCTTCCATCGCATCACGTAATGCACGGCTTTCCCATTGGGCAATCGCCAGTAACACGGAAGGGTCATCCATGTGGCGGTGCAACGCTGTGCCTAATGCGCCCGGTGCTTGTTGAATCCGTTGGCTAGCCTCGACCCAAACCGCCGCATAGTCTTCTGCGCTGTAGCCCGGTTTGATATGCACTTCGAAAATATATTTCATCTCAGCCTCATGGTTTCGATGTGGCGGTCATATCAGTTGCAGGTTCCGCTTTAACCGTCCGTTCTGCTTTAACCGTTCGTTCTGCTTTAACCGTTCGTTCTGTTTCAACCGCATGAGCGCTTGCTCTTTCGTTAGCGTTGGCGATGCTTTGTAACAACCAATCCGTTTCATAATCCGTCATTCGCTTGATCGCGCTTTGGGCCTCATCATCAGCTGAAACCTGATTGGCGATTAAGACAAAGGGGCTCAAACCCTGTGAGGTGATCACATATCCGGCCAAGTTGGATACGCCTGCCATCGATCCAGTCTTGGCTTGAATATGCCCTTTCAGTACCGGGCTCTGCACACTACGTCGATATTTTAAAGTGCCATCGCGCCCGGCAATAGGCAGTGCATCAATCAGGGGAGAAAAGGCCGGGTTATCGCGCCATAGCGTTAAAATTTGATACAAGGTCGAGGCATACAGCAGGTTTTCCCGTGAGAGCCCAGAACCATCTTGGATGACTTGATTGCGGCGGGCAATTTGATACTCCGCCAAGATCTGCCACACCACTTCAGCGCTATTTTGATAAGTGCCGGTACCATATCGTTGCGCCCCCAACTGTTTAAACAGGCTATCGGCAATCAGGTTATCTGATCGTTTAAGCATTCGGTGTATGAGCTTGGTTAAGGGCGCTGACTGATGGGTCAAGGCTTGGGGATAAAGCGCCTGATCAATGGCGGCGAAAGTCGGCTGTCCTGACCACTCAATCCCTTGGTTTTCGGTCATACGCTGGATAATCGCAGTGAGATAAGCCCGTACATTCACGACCGAAAACGCAAGCGGTAATACTCGGCGCCGACGATCAATACAACCGCTTAAGGTAAAGTGATTATCCGATGTCACCTGATGGAGCGCTTCACAAGGCGGTTCACCTGGTGCTTGGGTGATCACGTGATTGGTGAACGCCACACCGGCATAATCGGCCATATGCAAGCGTGCAGGCTGGCCCACTTGGGTCGGTTTTAAATTACCGCGAATGCAATTATGGCTCACAATAATGGCGGTGGTCGGTGCGGCAAAACAGATGCCATGGTCATTCCAGACTTGCCCTGTCCCCCAAGGGTGGCCCGCATACAGTGAGTCATCGATGGTGAGCTCGGTGATATGGGTGACACCTGCGCTTTTCAATTGATGGAACAAGGCGATCAAATCATCGATGCGTAAGGTCGGATCACCAGAGAAAGACAGCTGAACGCGCCCTGTTTGCGGATCAATACGTTGATAGCGCAACTGAGTGGCAAACCGAAAATCGGGCCCGAGCGTTTGCCAAGCGGCTGTCGCCGTCACTAACTTCATCAAGCTGGCAGGCTTGGCCAAAAATTCAGTATGACGCTGTTGCCAAGAGGCCTGTGTAATCACGAGAGCTCCAGGCGGAGGTTCAGCCGCCAAGCTGGACATCGACACACTTGCGAACAGCAATGCCGATAAAAACCCGCACGCTCGTTGACCATGCGTTAATAGCCTATTCAGCCGCTTCGCCAGGATCACAGTAAACGCCTGGGCTTTATCATACATAGCTCCCCCTCACTTAACCGTCGCTTACGCCCAATATCGGGGCATATCCCCGTTTCTAGTCAGGCCATGGCATCAAGACAGTGCGCCGCGCATCACGACAGCACACCCTAACCCGCGCCCTCGCGATTCTGCGTGATTGAAAATAGAGACTGGCTTAGATTTTGCTCTATCTGATGACATGAGTGTGATTCACTTTTTTAACGGATGCGACATGAACGGCGATAGACCATTGAATCACGCGATAGCGCCGTTGCAGTAAACACCGTCATGATCAGAGGCTTCAGCACACATGGAAAACACCTTGTTTGATATTGTCTGGCTGGTGATTTGCGCGATTTTGGTGTTCAACATGCAAATTGGCTTTCTCTGTCTTGAGTCTGGCCTCATTCGCAGTAAAAACGCCATTAATGTCGCGGTCAAAAATGTGACTGACTTTGCTTTGGCGGTACTGCTCTATTGGTTATACGGTTTTGGCTTGATGTTCGGTCAAAGTCTCGAGGGCTGGGTCGGCGCCAGTGACTTTCTACCCAAAGTGGGCAGCGGCGATGCTTGGCTTGCCGCCTTTTTTCTCTTTCAGGCGATGTTCTGCGCCACCGCTGTTACGATCATTTCTGGCGCTACGGCAGAACGATTGCGATTTGCGGTGTATATCATCATCAGCGCCCTGGTCGCTGGGTTAATTTATCCCGTATTTGGTCATTGGGCGTGGGGCGGTAGCACCCCCAATGGCGCAGGCTGGTTAGGCCTAAAGGGGTTTGTTGATTTTGCCGGTTCGACCGTTGTGCATAGTGTGGGCGGCTGGGTCGCGCTAGCCGTTTTGCTGATTATTGGGCCACGTCAGGGCCGTTTCTCATCGGCTAACACTGCCCCTCATGCCATGCCCGGTTCTAACTTACCTTTAGCCATGCTCGGCGCCTTGCTCTTGTTTTTTGGTTGGTTCGGGTTTAATGGCGGTAGCACTTTATCGGCGAGTATGGCCATACCCGGCATTATGGTAAATACCTTGTTAGGAGGTATGGCCGGTACTGCCTCTGTACTGGTCATCAGCTGGAAGCTGAAGGGTTACACTGATGCCACTCAAATCATGAACGGTTTGTTAGCCGGGCTTGTGGCGATCACCGCATCAGCGCATGTGGTCGAGGCGAGCAGCGCCATTCTCATTGGTATGGTCGGCGGTGGCGTGATGATGCTAGCGGATGCATGGCTCTTGCGCTGGCAGGTTGATGATGCGGTCGCAGCCGTTCCGGTTCATCTGGCTGCCGGGATTTGGGGCACATTGGCTGTGGCCTTACTGGGCGATCCAGAGCGTTTGGGTACGGGGCTTGATCGCTGGGCACAGTTCGGGGTGCAATGTGAAGGCATCGTTATCTGCGCTTTATGGAGCTTTGGTGTCGCCTATTTATTATTGTGGGTGCTCAATCGGTTCATGCCGCTGCGCATCAATCCGGAGGCCGAACGCCTGGGCCTGAATATTGCAGAACATGGCGCGCGCACCGAACTGTTTGAGCTGCTTGAGGCCATGGAAGGTGATGCCCGCAATGGTGGTTTTCATGGCGAAGTGCCCGTTGAGCCGTTTACCGAAGTCGGCCAAATTGCCAGCCAATATAATAAAGTGATTCGCGCCTTGGGCGATGCCGTCGATACGACTCAGGCCATTGTCCGTGACATTCGCGATGGCATCATCACCTTCACTCAAGACGGTCGCCTGACCAGTCTGAACCCAGGCTCAGTGCGGCTATTTGCACTGGCCCCAGAATTTTCATTGGCCCAAGCCGCAAAACCACTCACGTTACAGGATTTACTTAAACACCAAGAAGGATTCCCCGAGCAACTCCTGCCCCCACCCGGGGGTGAAGCCCAAGCCGAAGTGCTTTGCCAACGTCAGGATGGCAGTACCTTTCTCGCCGAGCTTACGGTGAGCCGCGAAAAATCAGCCCAACAAGCCCACTATACCGGCATTCTTCGTGATATCACCGAGCGGCGCCGTATCGAAGAACAGTTGTCGCAGGAAAAGCGGCTTGCTCAAGTCACACTGGCCTCCATTGGTGATGGGGTCATCACGACCGATCGCAGCGGTCAAGTCACTTATTTAAACCCGATGGCCGAACAACTCACGGGGTGGTCCAGAGAAGAGGCCGAAGGTCAGAAGATTAATGAGGTTTATCAGCTGATCGATGACGAACTAAACGTCAATCTGCCCAATCCGGTATTTCAACTATTCAATCGACCGGATCGCCCCGTCAAGCATACAGGAGAGCAGCACCGCGCCCTGATTCCGCGCTCAGGAGAACCCATTCCGATACAAGATGCCGCCGCCCCCATTCGCCATACGGATGGCCATTTGATAGGCGCGGTGCTCACCTTCAGTGATGTCTCCGTCTCTCGTCGATTGGCGCGTAAATTGGCTCATCAAGCCGCTCATGATGCCCTGACAGGGCTGATTAATCGTGAAGAGTTTGAGCGCCGCCTGAACAGTCTATTGTCTCAGTATCACCCGGCGGCCCCGCTTCATGGTGAGTCCAAGAGCCGTCACAATATACTCTGCTACCTCGATCTGGATCAGTTCAAGATCGTGAATGACACCTGCGGTCATATCGCCGGTGATGAACTGTTACGTCAATTGGCGAACCTGTTTCGCAGCCGACTCCGCGCCACTGATGAGTTAGCTCGATTAGGCGGTGATGAATTTGGTGTGCTGCTTTATCAGTGTGAGATGCAGGAAGCCCGTCAAATCGCCGAGAATATTCGCGCCATGGTGGAAAACTTCCGCTTTTCTTGGCAAAACAAAAGCTTTGCCATTGGGGTCAGTATTGGCCTTGTCCCGATTGATGGGCTCGGACATGAGTTAAGCCCTTTATTAGGAGCGGCCGATGCCGCCTGTTATGCCGCCAAAGAAGCCGGTCGTAATCGTATTCATCTGTATGAACCGGATGATCAACTGCTGCTGGAACGGCAAGGAGAAATGCACTGGGTCAACCGCATTCGTCGGGCTTTGGATGAAGATCGATTGCGACTTTATGTGCAACCGATTGTCGGTTTACAAGACAATACGGCGCCCATCTATGAAGTTTTGATTCGGATGCTTGATGAGCAAAATCGCGTGATTCCCCCTGGCGCCTTTATGCCCGCAGCGGAGCGTTATAACGTGGCCGCTGCGATTGATCGCTGGGTCATTGCCAACACTTTGGCCTGGTTAGGTGATCATGTGCGCCAGCAAGGGCACTTTGAGGGCTATTACGCCATTAATCTCACTGCAGACTCGCTCAACGATGAGGACTTTCTCGACTTTGTCCTCAATGGGTTGGAACGCTATCAAGTGCCGCCAGCGGCCGTTTGTTTCGAGATTACAGAAACCAATGCCATCGCGAACCTCAGTAATGCCATTGTGTTGATGGAACGCCTCAAAGCGATTGGCTGTATTTTCGCATTGGATGACTTTGGCTCGGGCGTCTCGTCTTTTGGGTATCTTAAAAACCTACCCGTCGATTACATCAAGATTGATGGCAGCTTCGTCAAGGATATTCATCAGGACACCACTGCCCACGTCATGGTGGCATCCATCAACAACATCGGTCATGAAATGGGATTAAAAACGGTGGCCGAGTTTGTCGAAAATGAGGCCATTCTAGAGGCGTTGCAAAGCATTGGTGTGGATTATGCACAGGGGTTCCATCTCGGCAAACCGCAGCCCTTAACAGAGCTGGCCGCCGTACGTATGATGCCGCGTTAATCCGCAGGAGATTGGCGATAAAACTGGCATAACAGCCGGTAAACATCAGGCAGGTGCTGTTGCAATTGCAAGGGCGCTTCAAAGAAGGTCTCGCTACACACGGCAAAGAACTCAGCAGGATGAGTCAGCGCATAAGGGTCCAGTGGCAAGTGATGATGCCGGGATTGATCCTGATGAAGCGCTTGCCAAGCCTCGGAAAACACCTGATGCCATTCGCCTGCGCGCATATCCGGGTGCATTGGTGGTGCACCATTGGCCCCGTCTCTGAGCATATCGAGCTTATGGGCAAACTCATGAATCACGACATTGCTGGCTTGGCCGTAACGCCCATGGGCACCAGCAGACTGAATGGCAGACCAAGACAAAATCACCGGCCCCTGTTGCCAAGCCTCACCGCTAAGCCCTGGGGCAGAAGCATGCACCACACCATCTTCACTGCGATAAGGCCGATTGGGGATAAAGTCATCCTCATACAAGATAACGGTATAAAAATGATCATACCAAGCCAAACCGAGATGCAAAATCGGCACACACGCCATGGTGGCGAGCTTTAAGCGCTGAGTATCATCAAATGGATAACCGCCGCCAGAAGCGATGGTTTTATGGGCAAGAAAACGTAACGTTAATGTCCAAAGTTGCTCTCGTGCTTCGCCTTGGTAACGCTGAGCAACCGGCCAATCGGCAATGGCGGCTTCCCACTGCTCACGGTTCAGCCCGAGTTGGCGTATCCGGCGCTGTTCCCATCGATGTTTTAACTGTTGCCAAATGCCCATCAGCAGCCTTCATGACGTTCGTGCGGTGATCCTGGCGGTACCGATTCAGCGTCACGGTATCCCACAAGGCCTTCTTAAGCAGGCAGCGTTAATGCCTTCTCATAAACATGCGAGGTTTTCTTCAACGAGAATCCCATCGACGGGTAAAACACGTGGGATTCCACACGCGTAATGTTGGAGCGTACCAAGACTTGACTGAGCTGTCGCTGCTGCGCCCAGTGTTCAGCCGTTTTGATCAAGTGCTGGCCCACCCCCAGGCGACGAAACCGTGCGCCCACAACAAGCCCGGTGATCTCACAGATCTGCCCTGCCCCCAGTGCAATCCGTTGTTCAGCCACCAGCCAGCCACAGACTTCACCATCGCTAATGGCTACCCAGATTGCATGCAGCGAAGACGCGTTTAAGGCTTCAACCCATGCCTGCACCTGCGCCTCATCGGCTTCATATCCCCATTCATGAATCAATGCGCGAATGGCATGCCAATGCGTCGGCATTGGCGCTGTGATTGTCATGGCCATGCGATGTACTCCTTGTTCATTCAGGCCGCTATCACCGACACGATTCGATTCAAGGCATTGGTCTCAACGCGCGCCAGTGCCCAATTGACGCTGCTTCATATAGGCTGCCAGTGCTCGCTCGTCATGTCGATCGCTTTGCTGTAATGCCTGATATACACCTTGTTGATCAGCATCAGGACGCTGCTGGCCGAGCTTTTCTTTACCCTGAATTTGGTCCAGGAGAATCCGAAATCCCACAACCCCTTGCTGTAGCTTCTGCTTAAAAGCGCTGGGCATGAGGGCCTGAGCGACGGCATCATCGCTTAATAAAGCAGGCTCATATTGCGTCACGAGTGTGTCCATCGAACGGGTCGTCTCTGCTTCACTTAAAAGCTCAACCTGCCCATAACAATGCACTGCGGCGTAGTTCCAGGTTGGCACGGCAGGCGCAGAGGCATACCACGTCGGTGAAATATAACTATGAGGCCCACTAAAAATGGCAAGAACACGCTGTCCGTCCAGCGTATGGGCTTGAGGATTCGCTCGCGACAGATGACCATAAAGCATCCCCATAGGGCTCTGCTCACGATCCAGAAAAAGCGGTAGATGGGTAGCGTCTAGATCAGGAGTGACCAGAAGAGCAAACCCGAAGTGATGGATAAAAGCGGCGATATCATCTTTTTCAGTCATCGCCAATGCGCTTGGAGTATACATAAGAGCGTCCGGCCCCAGTCAGGCAAAACGCCATCATAGCGTCTTTTACTTGATGCCCAAAAGAAGCACAACGACCCAAAGAGAACACGCCGGGCAGGGCCTACCGGACTTTCATTCGATGTTGTCCGGCAGGTGAGGCAATAAGCAATGCGCGTTTATGAGGCTGATCGTTGAGCACAGGCGCCTTTATCAATGCCTTCATTCAGGCACACCCGCCAGTGATGACCCGGTTCAATCTCATGCAACTGCTGAGCCAGTGCATCCGCCAGGTTTTCAACGGTGGTTTGTACCGGTAAAGCATGGCAGACATGTGTGGGCAAGGTCAGTTCAAACAAGCCTTGAGCGGCGGTATAGGCCAGTGAAGTCAGCGGCTCGGAAGGGGCTTCACCCATGAGTGATGGTGAGACATCATCGGCTTGATCATAGAGGTAAGCATGATTCCAGCGGGCGGCAAGACGGGCAGCAACTTCAGGGGCTTCTTGACCATCTCGCCAGATGTGTAAACGCGAGCGGTGACCATGGGCAATGCGTTGACAGTTCCCTTGGTGCAGGCGCAAGCCATGGCTATAGTGCAGCTCGGCACCTTCGATCGGTTCTGCGCGCAAGGCCAGTGTTAATTGACCGGGTACCGGCAGTTTGGGGTTCAGTTCGGCCATTAAATACTGGGCAATCACCTCAGGCGTCACGCGATCGACAGGCAACAGCGTAAACGCCTCAGCAGGCCCGGTGACGGTCATGGCATAAGGGGTTTGTGTGGTGATGCACAACCGCTCATCAGGCAGTGTTTGAACCGTTACGCCTTCAGCGTGTTCAGGTACCAGCAAGGTATGATCCGGCCCGGCATCAATCGCCCGTTTGGTCCAAGGCTTGACCTCGCCAAAGTCGAGAATCATGCCGTCGTCTCCTTGCGGCCCCTGTAACTCCAAATCAACCCACCAGCTGGCTCCGGTCAGGCCATGCTCAGGGCACCATAGTGACGCATCCAAATGGGTAAAGGCATTAACAAAGAGATTCATCAGTCAATATTCAACAATTTGTGTGTCTGCAAGCCCAAGGTCCATCGAGGATGCGCCAGACAATAATTCAGTGCCGCCTGGGTATAATTCTCCGTTAATCCCTGAGGCTCGCCATCAAGCGGCTGTAAGATGAAGTGCTCAAAATCCAGCGTGATGAAATCTGCGGGATTCACCCCAGGCTGAGGATAGACCAGTTTAAGCTCATGACCATGACGCTGCACAATGGGGCTATGCCCTTTGGGGCTGACACAGATCCAATCCACTTGTGGCGGACAAGGTAAAGTCCCGTTGGTTTCCACCGCCACTTCGAAACGGCGCGTCTGCATAGCCTCGATCAACGGAACATCCAGCTGAAGTAATGGCTCGCCGCCAGTGAAAACGACGTAAGGCTTCGCCGCAATCCCTTCTGCAGAATCCGGCCACAGCGCCAGCAAGTGGTCGGCCAGATCTTGCGCCTCACCAAAGCGGCCGCCATGCTGGCCATCAGTACCAATAAAATCCGTATCACATAAGGTACAAGGCGATGTAGCGCGATCCTGCTCCCGGCCGCTCCAGAGATTACAGCCGGTAAAACGACAAAATATAGCCGGGCGACCTGCGCGCTGGCCTTCGCCTTGCAGAGAATAAAATGCTTCTTTGATGTGGTACACAGACGACCTGAAGATTAACAATGCGGGCGCGCATTATCGCAGACTCTGAGACAAGACAAAATACCTGATTGATTCCATCAGGTTTAATCAGGGATAGGAACAAGGATACAGACAACCCACAGAGGACACACGAGGCCTTAAGGCAGGCCTCGTGGTCACACGGAGTCAGATTTTGGCCTTCATCAGCCTCAATCAATGCTCAACATCGCTTAAGGCCATGCCAAGACCCGGCTTAGGCTGGAGTGCGCGCTTGTTTCAGTGCGCTTGATAAGGCTTGAGTCAGTTGATGAACGGCTTGCGTTCCCGCCTCAGGCGTTTCGCCTTGTGCAATGCAGTCAACCAGACCGGACCCCACCACCACTGCATCGGCAAAACGGCCAATTTCAGCGGCTTGCTCGGGCTTACGAATCCCAAAGCCGACCGCAATGGGAATGTCGGTCGAACGACGAATCGCTTCAACTTCCGCTTGAACCTTGGCCGGTGTCGGGGCGGCAGCACCGGTCACCCCGGTACTGGAGACGTAATAGAGGAAGCCGGACGTATTTTCCAACACTTTGGGCAGACGTTTGGCATCCGTGGTCGGTGTGGCCAACCGAATAAAGTGAATCCCGGCTTTGGCAGCAGGCAGGCAGAGTTCATCATCATGCTCAGGGGGCAAGTCGACGACGATCAATCCATCAACGCCGGCCTCAGCGGCCACTTCAAGAAAGCGGTCAATGCCATAGCAGTAGATCGGGTTATAGTATCCCATCAGTACCAAGGGCGTGTCCTGATCATCCTGGCGGAATGCTTTCACCATGGCCAAGGTTTTGTGCATATCTTGACCCGCAGCCAAAGCACGCTGACTGGCTTTTTGAATGGAGGTCCCATCCGCCATCGGGTCGGTAAATGGCATCCCCAACTCAATAATGTCGGCCCCGGCAGCAGGTAAGCCTTTCAAAGTGGCTAAACTGGCTTCAGGATTCGGATCACCCGCGGTAACAAAGGTCACCAGTGCGGCGCGTTGCTCCGCTTTCAATGCCTGAAATCGACGCTCAATACGGCTCATGCCCGCCCCTCCTGTTCTGCTGCCGCTGCGGCCAGTTCATCGGCCAGATAATGAGTCACCGTGGCCATGTCTTTATCGCCACGGCCTGACAAGTTCACCACCATCAGATGATCTTTCGGTAATGAGGGTGCACGCCGCATCACTTCGGCTAACGCATGCGAAGATTCCAAGGCGGGGATAATTCCTTCCAGACGGCATAGCACTTTAAAGCCTTCTAAAGCCTCGGTATCGGTAATCGAGATATACTCAACACGTTGAATATCGTGTAACCAAGCATGCTCAGGGCCGATGCCGGGATAATCCAACCCCGCTGAGATGGAATGGGCATCTTGAATTTGACCATCATCAGACTGCAATAAGAAAGTCCGGTTGCCATGCAGCACTCCAGGCACGCCCCCATTCAGACTCGCCGCATGATGACCGGTTTCGACCCCTTCACCCCCAGCTTCGACCCCGATCATGGCGACGTCGGCATCATCCAGGAAAGGATGGAACAGCCCCATGGCATTCGAGCCCCCACCGATACAGGCCACTAATGAGTCAGGCAGGCGACCTTCTTTGGCTTGCATCTGAACCCGCACTTCCTGACCGATAATTGACTGGAAGTCACGGACCATGGCCGGGTATGGATGTGGCCCTGCCACGGTGCCGATGATGTAGAAGGTTGAGTCAACATTCGTCACCCAATCACGCAGCGCCTCATTCATGGCATCTTTCAAAGTGCCAGTGCCACTTTCAACCGGAATCACTTGCGCCCCGAGCAGTCGCATACGGTCGACATTGGGCTGCTGGCGGTGAATATCGGTGCTGCCCATATAGATCACACAATCCATACCGAACCGAGCGGCCACTGTGGCGGTCGCGACACCGTGCATACCGGCACCCGTTTCGGCAATGATGCGTTGTTTGCCCATGCGTTTGGCTAATAAAATCTGCCCCAAGCAGTTATTAATTTTATGGGCACCGGTGTGCATGAGATCTTCACGCTTGAGATAAATCTTAGCTCCGCCCAAATGCTCCGTTAACCGCTCGGCATAATATAAAGGGCTAGCACGGCCGACATAATCGGCTTGTAGGGCTTGCAGTTCATCGTAAAAGTCGGGGTCTTGCTGAGCCCGTTCATACTCAGCCTGCAGCTCGAGAATCAAGGGCATTAACGTCTCGGCGACAAAACGCCCACCGAAACGACCAAAAAAGCCCCGATCATCCGGACCGGCTCTTAAACCATCACTCACTGCAGCCGCTGGGTGGGATTGCGATATCACTGACATGGACAACCTCGCGTGATCGGTCATCAAGACGTCGATCGATTCAGTCGATTAAATTGAAATCACTATGTCACGCACTTTAACGCAGACAAGACCGGAACCAAAACGATAAAATCAATCAAGCCTGTGAGAAAAACTGACATCTAACCTATTTAAACAAGTGTTGTAGGCAATGACAAAAACCTCAAGAATACCGCCACTTAAAGCGCTATATGCCTTTGATGTAACGGCTAACACGCTCAGCATGAGTGATGCAGCCACACAGCTTAATGTGACTCACGGGGCCGTCAGTCGACAAATCCGGCTGCTTGAAGACACCCTCGGCGTCACGCTTTTTCAACGACAGTCTCGTGGTTTAGTGCTGACCGAAGCAGGGATGCAGCTCAAAGCCACCACGCGCGAGAGTTTCACCCGCTTACGAGAGACCTGCCAACAGATCAGCGACTCACCCAGCCAACGCCCCTGGGTACTGAGTTGTCCGGGCAGTTTATTGGCTCGCTGGTTTATTCCGCGCTTAGACCAGCTCAGACAAGATCTGCCGAGCCTTAACCTGCATTTAACCGCAAGCGAAAGCACACTGGATCCTCGCCAATCAGGGATTGATGCCACACTTCAGTTTGCTGATCCCCCCTGGCCTGATGATATGCAAGTGTGGCCCCTGATGCCGGAACGCATTGGCCCGGTCATGAGCCCGACTTGCCAACGCTTTGGCGATCACCCTGCGGCAGACGCTTTACTGGACGAGCCCCTCTTGCATACTCGCTCCCGCCAAAGTGCTTGGCCCCAATGGGCTCAACAAATGGGGTTGGATGCCACACAGTTACATTACGGAGAGGGATTCGAACACCTGAATTATTTGCTGGAAGCTGCCTTGGTTGGATTAGGCGTTGCCATTGCGCCGGAATACCTGGTAAGCGCAGAACTCGAACGAGGCCGACTGATAGCCCCATGGGGATTTGTTGAAACGGGGGCCTGGCTATCGCTTTGGCAGCCGGGCTCACACCCGGCGCCACACAATGAGCAACTGGCGCAGTGGCTCAAGTCTCAACTGATCACATAAACCACTGATCATATAAGCCACTCAGCACATGAACCACTCAACATATACGCCTGATGTCTTGATAAGTGTATTGATAAGTGTTTTGGTGTCTGAATAGATACTTTGATGCCTGAATAAGTGCGTTGATGTCTAAATAAGTGCTTCAATCAATGAGTTGCCTGGTTTTTCAAAGATTTAAGCGCCATCTCAACATCATGGGCTAAATGCGCCAGCTGATCGGCGGTGCCCGCCACAGATGCGGTTTGCGATTCATTGTGTTGGGCCACTTCTGAGACGGACACAATATTTTGATTGATCTCCTCAGCCACCTGCCCTTGCTCTTCTGCAGCAGCGGCAATCTGAGTCGTCATATCCCGCATTTTGGAGACCGCCTCAATAATAAACGTCAACATTTCGTGGCCAGACTGTACATTGCGAGTACTGACCTGGGTTTGCTCCTGACTGACCCGCATAGACTCCACAACATTACCGGCACCACGCTGCACCTGATCAATAATACGGGCCACCTGCTCGGTAGACTCCTGAGTACGACTGGCCAACTGGCGCACCTCATCGGCCACAACCGCAAACCCTCGACCATGTTCGCCAGCACGTGCCGCCTCTATCGCCGCATTCAAAGCCAATAGATTGGTTTGCTCAGCAATACCACTGATCACATCCAGTACCCCGGAAACCTCACGCGTATGCTGAACCAATTGATCCAAGTCAGCGGCCAATGTCTCTACTTCGTTTTCCAGGGTTTGCATATCGCTGGCAGCCTGGGCCATACGTTCGCCACCATCAACAGCATGCCGATCGGCTTCATTGGCCGATTCCGCTGTATGCGCTGCACTTTGTGCAATTTCTTGTACGGTCGAGACCATTTCATTCATCGCCGCAGCCACAAGCTCGGTGCGCTGGGACTGATCACTCACACCATGGCGAATGCCCTCAGCCACTTCGGTCAACTCAGTCACACTCTGATTCAACCCCGAAACGGCAGCCTCCATACTCGTCACCGAACTTCTCAGGTGATCCTGTAAACGCTGAGTGGCTCGGGCCATATCGCCCAGTTCATCCTCTCGCCCAACCCCATGGACAGGCTGGTTAAAACGACCTTCGGATAAATCCACCACCGAAGCACGTAAATGGAGAATCGGTCTGACCAGGCCTTTACGTCCTAACCAACCGGCCAACAACAAGACCAGCACAGCGCCCACCAACAAAGCCGTCAGAATCATCATAATCCGATTGTCCGCTTGCTCGCCTAATATCACCGATGATTCGGCGGCTTGATCAGCAAAGTGTTGGGCCAACGCTTCCATTTGCGCTGTTGGCTCTCGATCAATCCCTTGTACTGCTTGATCGCCTGCCTGAGGATCAAATCCACTGGCAATAAACTTGTTTCGCCCCTCGGCGTATGCCGTCATCATCGTTTGATAAGCAGACAGGAACTGACGAATGTCCTGCTTAACGGTATCATCTTGCACACGGGCCGCCACTTGCGCTAAAGCCGATTGAATATCTTTCGCTCGTGCTTGAAAGCGTCCCCAGTATTTGTCCATTTGTTCAGGTTGATGACCACGTAACAGCACATTTTTCCATTCCTGGACCTGCACTTTAAAATTCAGTGCCACGTGCGAAACATCACGCTCTAGGGATAAGTCGTGCACAAGCAGCCGATCATAGCCATTAATGACGTGCTGCATCGCCAGTACGCCCACGATGGCGATGCCTAAAACTGCCGCCAGAACAGCGGCCAGAAAAAGCTGGAAACGTTGAGTCAATCTTTTGAACATGCAAAGACACCTGTGCTGGTTACACGATGACTGATTGCGATACGGGTCAAACAACCGCGACTTTCAGAGCATCGTTTTCAAATGAGCCATCCTTGGTGCCGTTAATGAATAAGGTTTAGTCATCAACGCTTATGAATGCCAATCAAATCGTTATTCTGGTGAACACTTTCCACCCCGGTAATATTGGCTCTGCCGCCCGCGCCATGAAGACCATGGGCATCACCCAACTACGTCTGGTACAACCACGCTGCTTTCCCGACCCCGAAGCCACCCAAATGGCTGCCGGTGCCGTCGACATTTTGGAGCAGGCTCAATGCTATGATTCGCTTCGAGAGGCTGTCGCTGATTGCGGGCTGGTGATTGGCGCGAGTGCTCGCCTGCGTAGTTTTCCACTACCGGAAGTGGAACCGCCTCAAGCCGGCGAGTTGATGGCCCAAGAAAGCCAGCAAACCCCGGTTGCACTGGTGTTTGGCCGAGAACGCAGTGGCTTGACCAATGAAGAAATCACCTGCTGTACTCATCAGGTCAATATTCCTGGCAATCCGGATTACAATATCCTCAATGTGGCCCAGGCCGTTCAGGTGCTGTGCTATGAAACTCATATGGCGTCACGTCGCCAGAGCATTCCAGCGCCGCAAGAAACGCCTTATCCACTGCAATCACAGCTTCAGCATTTTGAAAGCCATTTAGAGCAGGCGCTGACCGTCAGCGGCTTCCTGAATAAGCGTTCAGGCCAAGCGCTGGACAAGCTCCATGCCCTCTTCCGGCGTGCACGGCCAAACCGCAAAGAACTGAGCCTGCTACGCGGTGTGCTAACGCGCCTAGAACAGCTGGCTGAAGCTGATTCAAAAACGGCCAGACACGCCGAAGATACTGAGACCCCAGACAAGACCAGGCAGCCATAACATAGCCCGACCAAATGGCGGCCTATCATCTCAAAAACCTAATGTAGCAGACAAGCAAATATCACCCTGACCATAAAAACAGGTTAAATCACGCTAACAATTTGATATGCCAAACAAAAAAGGCGCCCATATAAGGGCGCCAATCACAGCGATATGAACCATTAAAACCTTGCGCAATATTGCAACAAGGCGATCAAGCCAGCATCGGCTCTTCGATACGCATACTGCCCGCTTCTTCTAAACGCTGGTGCCAAGATAACGCCTCGCCGAGCAGGTGTGGGGTATGTCCACCTTTGGCGCAAGCACGCTCAAAATAATCCTGCAACTGCGGCCGGTAATCTGGATGCACGCAATGATCAATCACTTTGCGAGCACGCTCACGCGGGGCCAGACCGCGCAAATCAGCCAACCCCTGATCAGTCACCAAAATATCCACATCATGCTCAGTATGGTCGACATGGCTAACCATCGGGACCACGCTGGAAATATCACCGCCTTTGGCAATCGATTTGGTGACAAAAATCGCTAAGTGCGCATTACGCGCGAAATCACCAGAGCCGCCGATGCCGTTCATCATGCGGGTACCGCACACATGCGTTGAGTTCACGTTACCGTAGAGATCGAACTCCAACGCAGTATTGATTGCAATAATCCCTAACCGGCGAATCACTTCGGGATGATTCGATATTTCTTGCGGACGCAGAATAATGCGATCTTTGTAATTCGGTAGATGATCAAAAACCTCTGCATTTTTGCGCTCGGACAAGGTAATGGAGCATCCAGAGGCGTAACGTAATTTACCGGCATCGAACAGATCGAAGGTCGAATCTTGCAAAACTTCAGAATACATCGTCATGTCTTTAAAGGGCGAATCAATCAACCCATGCAACACCGAATTGGCAATACTGCCAATCCCGGCTTGCAAGGGCAGCAGTCGCTCAGTCAAACGGCCCGCAGCCACTTCACCTTCAAAGAACGAAACCAAGTGTCGAGCGATCGCCCGCGTTTCATCATCAGGCTCAAGCACCGTCGAACAAGAGTCTTGCTTCTCAGAAATAACGACGGCTTCGATTTTCGATGGATCAATCGGGATATAGGGCAAACCAATACGACTATCCGTTCGCACAACCGGGATCGGTTCACGGAAAGGGCGATAGGTCGGAATATAAATATCGTGCAACCCTTCCAAAGTCATCGGCTGGGACAGGTTGATTTCAACAATCACCTTTTTGGCCAGAATCGCAAAACTCGCCGAGTTACCGACCGAGGTCGTGGGCACAATACCGCCCTCCTCGGTAATGGCCACAGCTTCAATCACCGCCACGTCAACCGGTTTTAATTGCTGATTACGCAGCAATTCAACGGTTTCAGAAAGATGCTGATCGGTGAACATGACCTTGCCATCATTGATCGCTTTGCGCAGCGTTGTATCGACCTGAAACGGCATACGTCGCGCCAGCACACCGGCTTCAGTGAGCTGTTTATCTAAGTCATTACCCAGTGACGCGCCGGTCATCAGAGTGATACTAAAGGGATTTTTCGCCGCGCGATCAGCGAGTGCCTGAGGCACTGCTTTCGCTTCACCGGCACGAGTGAAACCACTCATCCCCACCGTCATACCGTCTTGAATCATTTCAGCGGCTTGAGCCGCACTCATCACCTTGCCTTGCAAGGACGCCAAGCGAACACGGTCCTGATACATCGATTGTCCTCGATTATGTCCTTCAGATGACTCCAGTGTATTCCCAGAAAATCATTCTGCCTATAGCCACAATACCATGGTCTAAGACGCCAATTCCGGACTTTCGGAAAATAATCCACCTAAATTCCAGAAAACAGGAAAAATACGTGAAGTCACTTATTAAAATTTCACCCATTTATTCGTTTTCAAAAAAAGCCCTGAAAAATTCAGGGCTTTTTGAACAACGGCTGATCATTAAAACGGAATCAAAACCGCCAACATAGAACGACAAGCGCTAAAAAGGGATCACTCGCCGCGAATAAAACCATCAGCGCTCTTCGCCTTCCGGCCAGACTTCATGATCCAGCTTGGGCGCTAACTGAGGATGATCCGCTGATTTAAAGCGGGGGAGATCTTGAGTCAAACGTTGTGTTTCATAGTCTTTCAAAACACGAATGGCTATCGGCGACAAAAGCATGATCGCGATCAGATTGATCAGTGCCATGCTGCCCATCGACAAGTTGGCAAAGCTCCAAATGGTTTTCAGCTGTGCGATCGCACCAATCATGATCATGCCCAGTACCAGTAACCGGTACAGAAAAATCACCGGGCGCGCATTACGTTGGCCCGCAATATACTCTAGATTAGACTCGCCATAGGAATAGTTAGCGATCAGTGAGGTATAACAAAATAAGAAAATGGCCACGGCAATAAAATCGCCGCCCCAATCGCCCACATGGAAGATCAATGCATCTTGAGTCAACTGAATGCCAGAGATCCCTTCGGACGCTTCGGGCGTTCCCGCCATCAAAATAATCGCCGCCGTACAGGTACAAATAACCAAGGTGTCGACGAAAACCCCCATCATCTGCACCAGCCCTTGGGCTGCCGGATGCGCTGTCGTTGCGGTCGCTGCAGCATTAGGTGCACTGCCCATCCCCGCTTCATTAGAGAAGAGGCCACGCTGAACCCCGTTGACCAAGGCTTGCGAGGTTAACCAACCGACACCGCCAGCCGCCACCTTGTCAAACGCAAAGGCATCGCCAAAAATCAGCCCCATCACATGGCCTAATTGATCCAGGTTACTCAGCACAATGATGACCGCAAGCGCCAGATAAAGCAGCGCCATCACCGGTACAATCATCTCAGCCAACCGTGCAATGCGTTTCATCCCACCAAAAAAGACCGGCGCTGACAGCGCGACCAGAAGCAAACCGATCCAACCCGGCGACCACCCGAATGCCCCTTCCATCGCCCGGGCAATCGAGTTTGACTGTACTGAATTGAAGGCAAAGCCAAAGGCCACAATAAGACACAACGCAAATACGATGCCCAACCAGCGCTGACCGAGACCGCGCTCAATATAATACGCAGGTCCACCACGAGACGTCTGATCATGGTGACTCACCTTAAAGACCTGGGCGAGGGTCGACTCAATAAAGGCGGTCGACATCCCCACCATAGCGGTGACCCACATCCAGAAGACCGCACCGGGTCCGCCTGCGGTGATGGCCACCGCGACACCGGCCAAGTTCCCTGTCCCTACTCGGGCCGCAAGACTGGTACTGAAAGCCTGGAAGGAGGAGATGCCTCCATTGGCTCCTTGCCTGGAAGCGCCCATTACTTTGAACATGTGACCAAAAAAGCGCAGCTGCATGGCCCGAGTAGCGACGGTAAAATAAAGCCCAACGCCAACCAACAAAAAGGCTAAACCACTCCACAATAAGCCATTCGCCTGATCCAGAAAGGCGTTCAACGCCATCACCCAGGATTCAGGTAGTGTTAACTGTTCCAACACGTGCAAACCCTTATATCAGCAAAATAAACTAAGAAAGAAACAGGAAGGCCTTTCTTCTCGCAAAAATCGAATTGTTCGCAGTATATCTTGCCAGAACAAAGCAATGCACTAAAAAAGGACTCATGACAGAACCGGCGCTGTCCCTCGGCCATCCGCCCAGGGCGCCTCAGCAGGCATGCACCGGTCGATGTGAGAATCACGAGACCTATGGGGTACAACCGAAACCTATGGGGTACAACCGAAACCTATGGGGAATAACCGAGACCGATGGCGGGACAACGAACCGTCAGGGGGATTGCCAGACGGTCGTCAGCATCATAGCGGGTGAAGCACCGGCAGACCGCATCAGACTAACGCTCAGACTCAGAAGCGGGGCCTTTGCTTTTATCAATAGACGCTTCATTTTTCGCATCAGGAGATTGAGTCCGTATCGTTTCAGGACAAACACGCGGCGCGATCGGTTGCATCAGCTCATGTTCCTGGAGCGCTTTGCGTGCTAAGCGCCGCCCTAACTCAATCAGCTCTGTAGCGCGATGGAACTCATAACCGGCACAGACACTTTTCGGCACATCCACCAAAATATCCGGTGGATAACCGGCCACCTTATATTGCGTTAATGCGGCCTGAGTCATCTCAAAAGACTCCAGCATTAAGGCCAATTTACTCCAGCTTTCTTCCTCGGCCGGGGTGCCCTTGGCCTGTCGACGTGGCGTGGCCTCCAAGTGGCCAGGCACCAAACGCCCCCACAGGCCAGACACTCGACCGACCAGCCCCTCGACCCAATCACCAAAAGGGCTGGTACGATTTCGATTAATGGTCCAATCCGGCAGCATCTCCTCCAGTGACACCTCGGGGTACTGTGCCGTGGCATTCACTGCCATCACAATATCCGCGTGATAACTGACCACCGGAATAATCGGCAACGGATTGACTAAGCCGCCATCCACCAACATATGGCCTTGATGATGAACCGGTGTAATGACGCCGGGAACGGCAATGGATGCGCGAATGGCTTGCTCCAACGGACCAGACTGGAACCAGACTTCTCGCTTGCGGGTTAAGTCAGTCGCCACACTGGTAAAGGGAATCGGTAAGTCTTCAATCTGGATGCCATTGACCAAATCACTGATGACCTGCATGACCTTTTCACCGCGCATCGCCCCCATAGCACTCCAGGTCACATCCACCAAGCGCAACACATCGAGATAACGCAAATCAGAAGCCCAATCACGGTACTCACCGAGTTTACCCGCCGCATAAATGCCGCCAACCAAAGCGCCCATGGAGCAGCCGGAAATCCCCGCAATGTGATAGCCGCGCGCCAACACCTCCTCGATAACGCCAATATGCGCATAACCCCGCGCGCCCCCCGATCCCAGCACTAATGCAATCGTTGGTTTTCGAGGCGAAGCGTCAGCATGCGACGAGGAGTGGGCAGAAGACTGCGCATGAGACGAAGAGTGAGCATGAGACACAGCATGAGCCCTTTGCTGATCAGCAGCATGAGTCTCACTTTCAGCAGTAGACGGCTTAGGGACTTTCACTGAGGGCTCCTATACTTTCATTGAAGCACGCCATACTCAAATTGAAGCACGTCATACGACGATTAACGCACACCAGACACAGATTGACGCCTATAAAAATACACAGGCTTCACCATTTTGCACCTCTAACCGACACCGTTCAAAGTGAACTCAATGCCGCTCGAATATGCTCACATACTGATGCACAAGTCATGACATCAAGATGAAAGTGGTGTCCACCCGGTAGTCGATGATAAGTCAGCTGCTCGATGACTTCACGTCGTGGCGGCATAAAATCTCGCGCCACCAGAAAACCTTGATCCGCTTCCAGCATGGTTACGGGGCAAGTGATCGCTCGCAGAAAAGCCAAATTTTGTGCTTCGGTCAAACGTAACCAAGAAGGCGCCATCAAGCGCGGATCACTACGCCAGGCCCAACCGTCAGCCTCATGATCATCGTCCGTCACCGGTCTCAGTGCGCGTTGACATAACGTCCAGGCCATCGCCTCAGTGACATCACCAATGCCCAACATGCGAGCCTGGGTCGCAGCGTTTAAATCAGCAAACCGCGATAACTTAGGCGGCTGATTCAAACGCCGCCACCAGAATTTCAAAGCACGTGCCATCTGAGCTGGCGCCTCCTCATCGGAGGTGGGTAAGGTTCCCAAGCCATCCAACAATACCAGGGCGCTAACCTGCTCTGGCGCCACCGCTGCTAACATACCGGCAATGCCAGCTCCCATCGAGTGGCCCACAATGGGAATCGGCGCCCACTGCTGATGCTCCATCAGCGCATAAATATCGGACACATAACTGGCCATGGCATAGTCCTGCCCAGCGGGATGCCAATCACTAAAACCATGGCCGGCGAAATCAGGAGCCACCAACTGCCACCCCGCTGCAGCCAAAGCAGGCCCAACTTGAGCAAATGAAATAGCGGAATCCAGCCAGCCGTGCAGCGCCAGCACTCGCGGCGCCTGAGGCTCCCCCCAAACCAAACCACGCAATTGCCGGTGAGGGAGGTGCCAGCAGGCTTCCCGAGCGCCTTCAGGCACAGGCATTAATTCATGAACAGGCATAGACACTACCCTTGCGATACGAGAGCGGTTTCAGTATCCGGCGCAGAAGCGGCCACCATTGATGGACACAGCCGACGAAACATGTCCAATACACACTGACAGGCCAACGTAGGATGCTCAAAAGGGAACATATGGCCGCCAGGCACACTATCAAAAGCAATATTCAGCGATTTCAATCGGGCCAACCGCTTAGGGTTAAGTAAGTCACTTTGTTGACCATAAATCAGCCCCGCCGGCACACTCGGATTCGCGCGTCGCCCCAAGTGATCGGGCAGGTTGCGAAAAATATTCACCTCAACCTCAGGATCAAAGCGAAGCTTCACCCCACCTTGCGGCGAGGCCTCCAAGCCGGCCGTCATATAATCATTAAAAGAGGTATCGGTGAATCGACGGAATAAACCTTTACGGCGCAGTGTCTCCGAGGCTTGATCTCGTGAAGACCAGTGAGCGCGACGACCCCGTGTCTTGCCAGCAGGCGTCATACGGTCAATCAGCCCCAAACGCTTACCTAGTTTTAACGACCAGCGATCCGGCCCCCGCATCCAGGGCGGGTCAAGCATCACCACTGCCGCAAATCGTTCTGGGGCTTTTAGCGCGGCCATATACACGATAACCCCGCCAAAAGAATGGCCCAACGCCACGATAGGGCCGCGATCAGTCGGGAGCTGTGCTAAATATTCATCAACCGAACGTGACCAGTTAGATTCAATCGGATAATCCGGATGATGCCCTAGGCGATCGACAATCTGAAGTTCAAAATATTCCGCTAAAGGCGCCCAGACACTACGATAGCTCTGTCCGGGAAAGCCATTGGCATGAACAAAGCTCAGAATAGGTTTTGACATCATCAGCACAACCCCGGCATCAGCATAATCCTGGCAAAGAAGAGTGATGACGCCGATCCAGCAGATCACCACTTTAGAGTTTAATCAATAGCGTTCTAATCGATAATGATTAATCGATAGCATTTAATCGATAGCGATCAATCGATGTTCAAACATACGTTAGAATGAAAACTAAAGTAAATATCATCAGACTTATTCATTCGTATTGCTCACCGCAAGCTTATCATCAGGGCATCTAAAACCCGCCGATCGCGGCCAAACGATCGGCGGGTCATAGGAGTCGTAGCCGTCACTCCGAGCTTACTGGGGCGATGCTGACTGCTGATGCGTCGTGGTTTTCGGATCGGGAGGGCCCGCCACATCAGAGACTCCACTTTGGAGCTGCTGATAAACTCGGCCCGAGACTTTAAAACGACGACCGTCCAACCGCTGATGCAGTGTTTTGGCCGTTTCTCGCATACTCGGTTGTAAGTCATCCGGTACGTTTAAATCGATATTCACCCAGTTAGATTCAGCGCCTTTGAGCGGTGTCACCGTCAACTGCAAGCCACTTTTGGCGACAAACTCAGCCGACTTAAGCGGTTGCCAACCCTCACGATCATGTTCAGTGCGCCAAGGGGCGACCGCTTCAATATTCAGGCGATTCAGTAACTGGCTTCGTGCCGCCAGCGCGCCAGGATCAGTCACTGACCAACTTTCAGGCAGTGTGGGCTGTAATCGTATTTGATCCGGTTGGCGCTCCAGCACCAATGGCTTGCCTTGGGCAGGCCTTAAGATGACCCGATTGAGCTGATCCGCCGGCCAGTCCACCAAGGGTTGAGCCAACCAACCGCCAGGCCAGCTCGGTACGGTAAAGGCTTGGTCCACCAACCAACTCTGTTGATGTCCGGATAACCGCACATAGTGCCCCGAACGTAGTTCAGGGTTTAGCCCAATCAACACTTCTGCAACGGGGGATTTATCAGCAATCAATCGCACCAGCGTGGCATGTTGAGCATCCGGCCCCAGATCCTCGACACCCAAAGTGGGGTAGTGCTGCGAAAGCTTAGTTTTAGGCTCGACCAGCTGAGTCTTCGCCAATCCGGTCACTAACTTTTGAATCATATGAAAGTTAGCGGGATACTGATCTGCATTCACAACCGTCCAACCCTTTGGAGCATGCGCCAATACCACTTGTAACTTGTGATCACCGGTCAAAATTTCCACTCGGTTGATCTGGTCTAACTGACTGTGCAAATTAGGTAATAATTTCTGCCCCACAGCAGTATCAATAGGCGGCTGCCCCAGCCACTCACGGGATAAGGCACCAGCGACCACGATCACCGCCAGAGCCAACATCATCCAAGGTTTTTTCATGACTGACCTCCAGCCTGCCGCTGCCCTGTCGACCGATGTCCAGCCAACTGATGTCTCACTGAGTGTCGACGACGCCATGCCCAGAATAAGTAAGCCAATATCAGCAACAACGGCACGAGCCCAATATTGATGAACTTAAGCCAAGCCCCCAGCGTATCAATCTGACGATCCAGCTGATGCTGCACCTGTCGCAAGGCCTGACGAATATCAGACCGACGCTCAATAAAGCGCTGAACCTCTTTCTCCTGCTGAGGCGATAGCGTCATTTGTTGAGTTTGTTGCCGTTCTTGCTGGAGCGCCTGTAACCGTTGTTCAGTATCGGCCAACTGGGCTTTGAGTTCCTCTGCTTTCTGACTAAATTGCTGCTCTGCTTGGCGTTGCAGCTGATCGACCACCACAAACGGGCGTTGATGACGCCCCTGGCCGCGTAAGTCCATCAACGCCGATCCACCAGCCAACTGATCGACCGCATTACTGAGCCAACTGCCGTTATCGGACCAAGGCGTCAATACGGTTTGTCCATAAAATTGCTGGTAGCGCGCCCACAACCGATCGCTAAGAAAGTCGCTGTCTCCAACCAAAATGAGATTCAGCCCCTGATCCTCATGCCCCGGCACATGACCATGATATTGGGCGGCCAGAACTTGTGTCTGACCTCCCGCTTGGAACTGATCCAGCGCTTGGGTCGGATCCTCATCGGCATAGATCGAGATAGGTTGAAGAGCGGCTTCTGGCGTGGTCGATAACAAGGGTTCAAAGGCATTGGGTTGGCCTTGATCATTGACGGAAAAAGCCCCTGCCGTCGATAACACCAGTTGCTCCAAATCTCGGTTCACCGGCGCTTGGCTCGCCATTTCCGGTGTTTCCAAGCGCAACAGGGCCGGGTGGCGCTGAGTCGATCCATCACGCAAACCAATTTTCATCGCCAAGTTCAAATCGCCGACCACCTGGCCGGGGTCATATTGCACTCCCCAACCCGCTAATAATTGATGCACCGCGTCAGCTCCCGCTTTGGGCGGCTGAGGTCCGGCCATCTCGGCCTTAGGATCAACCACAACCAGCGTCGGTGTACCGGCTTTAACCCACTGATCCGCCTTATCCAAGGTGGCTTGATCCAGATATTGTGGCGCCACCAGCACCAGGACATCCGGTTTCACATCAGCATTGGCCGCAGCGGTCAAATCCTTAACGCGATAGCGGTCACGCCACTGACTGAGTATCGCCCATGGCTGAGGCGGCTGACGTGTTTGGAAATTAAATTGTCCTTCCATGGGTAAGCCCGACATCAATCCCATCACCGGGGCTTGCCGATTGGAAAGCTCATCAATGATCCGGCCAATATCATATTCAAGAAAAGGCTCTTGGCTGGCCCGTAAAAAAGGAATCGTTTGTGTCTTATCAACGCTATTGGTCACAGCCAGCCCGAGGTATAACTTACGGCCGCTGTTATCCACTTCAACGCCCTGCAAACCAAACTGAACTGCTTCATCTTCGGCTTTAGAAAAAGGCTCAGGATTTACCACCTCCAGCTTGAGTTTACCCTTTGAAATCGCCGCATAGCGTTGTAAGAGCGTTTGCACACGCTCAGCATAGCTGCGGATCTGAGGGAGATCGCGGGCCAGATCACGTGAATAATAGAAGTGCAGGATCATAGGCTCTTGGATCTGGCTAACCAATGTCTCAGTGGCGGGAGATAAGCTGTATAACTGGTCTTCGGTCATATCCCAGCGCCAGCTACGAAAAGCATGATCGCCAAAGGCCACAGCCAGCACAAAAATCATCGCCAGGCCCAGCAGAATACGACCCGGCGCCTGTTTGAAGTAATGTTGGATTGTCCTCATCATGATTACGCCTTTTTCATATCCAGCAAGCAACGGTTCGCCAAGAGCCAGACGGCCATAGTGACGGCAAAGAACCACACGTCGGAGAAGGTGATCACCCCTCGACTCAGGCCTTCAAAATGCGTCATTAAACTGAGGCTGGCCACGGCATCAACCAACGCCCCTGGCGCCCAACTCTGGAAAGCATCCAACACCATAGGAAAACCAGACAAGGTCAAGACAAAGCACACCGCAACCGCCAAAATAAAGGCAATGACCTGACTACGCGTCAACACCGACAAGCACTGACTGATCGCAAGATAAGCCCCAGCCATCAACCAGCTCCCAAGGTAACTGGTCACAATGGCTGCATTATCGGGGTCTCCGAGATAGTTAACGGTCACCCACAGGGGAAACGTCAGCACCAATGCCAGCCCGGCAAACGTCCAAGCGGCCAGAAATTTCCCCAACACCAGCTGATAGGAAGGAATGCCCAATGTCATCAGCAGCTCCAAGGTGCCACTGCGACGCTCCTCAGCCCACAAGCGCATCGCCAACGCAGGCAAAAGAAATAAGTAAAGCCAGGGATGAAACTGGAAGAAGGGCAACAAATCGGCTTGTCGACGATCATAAAAATTGCCCAGATAAAAAGTCAGCGCTCCCGATAAAGCCACGAAGATGATCATAAAGACCAACGCCAATGGCGTATTGAAGTAGCCGGACAACTCGCGTTTATATAAAGCCCTCAAGCCATGAAATCCACGGGTTGATGTCATACCGAGGCTCCTTTTTTATCAATACCCTTTTTATCAATCCCCTTTTGATCAATATCAGGCTGATCAGAGCCTTCGCCTACACCGCTGCCGCCACCGTTTTGTCCATCATCGCCCGTGACATCATCAGCGGCGGGTCGGGTTAAGGTGGTGAAGACTTCATCCAATCGCCCAGATTCAACCCGTACACTTTGCGGTGTGATCTGCTGTTCACGCAGCCATTGATCCACCTGCGGATAGACGAAAGCGCCAGCACGCGGTAGTACCGTCAGCCACTGGGCTTGTTCACAGACCACATCAGCGACATCTGGTAACGTCTTGAGCTGGGCCTGATCTGCGGCAATATCACGATCGGGTAAATGTAGGCTCACGGCTTGGTGGTGAGGTGATAAGGCTTCCAGCTCAGCAGGAGACCCCTCAAAACGGCAACGGCCCTGGGCAATCAATAACACCCGATTGCACACGGCCATCACCTCTTCAAGAATATGGGTCGAGATGATCACCACCTTGTCCTGCGCCAGCCCCGCGATCAATTCACGGACATGGCGTTTTTGGTTTGGATCAAGACCATCGGTCGGCTCATCTAAAATTAAGACCTGCGGATCATGTAATAGGGCTTGAGCCAGGCCGACTCGGCGTCGAAACCCTTTCGAGAGGTTGTCGATGGGGCGTGCCAAGACACTATGCAATTCAACCTGCTCACTCACTCGCTTGATCGCCGACTCACACGCGATTGCCGACATTCCACGGGCCTCACCGATAAAACGCAGAAAAGCCTCGACGGTCATATCGCCATAAGCAGGCGCCCCTTCAGGCAAATAACCGATATGCTGCTGAGCCAAAGCGGGCTCTTGCACGACATCCACACCGGCCACATTGATATAGCCGCTGTCTGGATGTAGATAACCGGTCAGCATTTTCATCGTGGTGGATTTGCCCGCCCCATTGGGGCCGAGAAAACCCAGCACATCCCCCGGATTCACCTCAAAAGCCAGTCCATCCACGGCTTTTAAAGCGCCGAAGTATTTAACCAGGGCCTCTATTTTAATCATTACTCAACTTCCATCGGATCATGTCAGACAAAACGCCGGTCTATTCTTGCTCTCAATGTTCTCTGCTATCGATGTTCTCTACTATCGATGTGTTTACTATCGATGTGTTTACTATCGATGTGTTTACTATCGATGTGCTTGCTATCGACTGCCTATCACTGACAGAAAAACGACCGCCCTTGTCCGATCTGCGAACAGATCGTTTACAATGTATGCCTAGTGTCCTACCCAAAACATGCCATAAAGTTCCCGCAAACTATTCATATCCATTATCGCGGGTTCGTTGATCACATCACCTGGCACAGTAATCGGGCACGCTGACACAGACCCCCACCTCACCCCATTCAAGCTTTAGGAGACCTTATGGCCCGCCGCCCCCAACGTAATACTCGAGTACGTAATGGTTTATTTTTAGTGATCGTCATTGCCGCGATTACTTATGGCCTGATCAGCGCATGAATATCAATGATCTGCTGCATACACTGGGCTATACCCTTAATGTCACCGCCCCCGTGTTTATCATTGTATTTCTTGGGGTATTGCTTCGTCGCATCGGGTTAATCAACGAGAACTTCAATCACACCGCATCCAAACTGGTGTTTATGATCACCTTACCGGTGCTGATCTTTTTGAATATTCTCAAAACCGATCTCACTGACGTCTTTGCGCCCGGCCTGATGATTTATGCACTGGTCAGTACATTATTCGCTTTTGGGGTGCTGATCTGGCATGCACGACGGCTGCCTGATCCTGCCGATCGAGGCGTTTTCGTGCAAGGAGGGTTTAGAGGCAATTTAGGGATTATTGGTCTGGCCTTGGTGGCCAATCAATATGGTGAAGCCGGCATCGCACTGGGTGCGATTCTATTAGCGCAGCTGATTGTGCTTTATAACTTGCTGTCGGTCATCGCGTTAAGCCTGTGGCAAAATGAACGACGTCTAGAATGGCGCGCCGTTGTGATCCGCATTCTCAAGAATCCACTGATTATTGCGGTCGCATTGGCGGTCCCGGCGTCATTACTCCATTGGCAGCCTCCGCAACTGGCCCTGAAAGTCGGCCACTACTTTGCCAATATGACACTCCCTTTAGCGCTGCTATGCATTGGGGGCGCTTTGGACTTGGCAGCCCTGCAACGGACATCGACCACCGCCTTAATGGCCTCCTCCTACAAACTGCTATGGCTACCGATGCTAATGGTGACAGGCGCCGCTTGGCTCGGTTATGAAGGCATGACCCTGGGCATTCTGATGCTGTTCTTTGGTTGCCCAACCGCTGCCGCCAGCTACGTCATGGCTCAGGCGATGAAAGGCAATGCCGCTTTAGCCGCCAATATTGTGGCCATGACCACGGTTGGCTCCACATTGACGCTCTCGATGGGTATTTTTGTGCTGCACCAACTCGGTCTGACCTGATGTCATAACCAGAGATATCAGGCCTCGCTATGCTGACGCGCAAAGCGCCCGGCCTGACGTAATGATGCCGCAGCCTGTGGCCACCAGCTACTCATCAGTTGCCACACATGCGGCATCCAAGGCACTTCTTCCAACTCAACCTCGCCTCCAGCCTGCTGCAAACCGCGCTTCAGGCGCACAGCATCGTCTCGTAATGACTCATGTTGACTGACCTGCAGCAACATCGGCGGCAGTTGAGATAAATCACCAAACAGCGGTGAAATACCGGGATCATTGAGAGGGCGACGACCGGCATACAGCTCAGCGAAGGCTTTCAACTGAGGGCGTTGAATCACCAAGTCAGTCGGCGCATTGTAATCAATAGATAGCGCACTACAGGTGAGATCGACCCAGGGCGACATCATCACCGCTGCAGCAGGCTGAGGTAAATGGGCATCGCGTAGATGCTGTAGCAATCCCAACACCAGTGCACCACCAGCAGAGTCACCCGCTAGCACCAAACGTTCCGGTGACACACCTGTATCATGCAGCCAGTGCCAGGCCGCCCGAGCATCTTCTAACCCCGCAGGCCAGGGGTGTTCAGGCGCTAATCGGTAATCCAGTAACAACACATGGGCCTGCGCCTCCCGAGCGAGCAAAGCAGCCAACTCACGATGTGTATCCAAGGACCCAAGAGCAAAGCCTCCGCCATGAAGATAAAGAATATAGCGCTGCGTTTCGCTGCCTATTGGGCTCAATAATTCGGCATGTCGCCCAGCGACCTCAAGCTGATCGCGCTGAATATCATGGGGCACTCGCGGGGCGAGTGCCAGTTCATCCAAATGTTGGCGTAACAGGCGACATTGACTTGCCAGCCATTGACGACCCAACACATCAGCACTGCTTTGCCAGATTTTAAAAGGCCAGTTCCAGTATTCATCCATCATTCGCGGTCTATATCCTTATCCACTCGCATTAAGATTAATGCACTCGCATGAAGACACTTCATTCAGGCACTTCATTGAGACACTTCTTTAAGGCGCTCCATGCCCCGTTGAAGTATCACGCTCGCACAGCACCTCAGCCAACACCTGTTTTAGATGGAGGCAATCCGGTGCAATCACTTCGCCGTCCATCCAAGCTAAGCCCGCTGGGGGAATCGCCCAAGGCTGATTGGGCTCAGAGTATAGTCGCGCCATCATGGCGCCCCACAACGGCTGGTGAGTCACCACCAACACTGGGCGCCCCGATAATGGCCATAATTGTGCCAACGCTTGATCAACACTGTGTTCTGGTGTCACATCCGCCAGCACCTCAGGCACCAGCTGTAGCGCGCGACCCAATGCTTCAGCAGTCTGCCGTGCCCGTAAGTAATGACTGCTATAAATCGCCTCGGGTTGAACCGATTGCTGCTGCAGCCACTGCCCAACTTGCTGAGCTTGTTGCTGCCCATAGGGGGTTAAAGCCCGCTGAGCATCCACTGCACCTGGCGCGGCCTCAGCATGTCGCATCCACCAGAAACGGCTCATGCGCGAGGGTCTGCTGGATGGGATCCGGTCTGACCCGATTCAGCGTCAGCCCCTTCATCCAAAGAGTCTTGCGAGTGATCGACCTTAGACGTTTTCTCCTCAGAAGCCGACGTTGACGTCGATGCTTCCTGAGTCGTCGCAGCCCTACCGGTCGTCGCAACGCCATCAGTTGTCGAGGTTTCGGCCGTCGGCATATAGGGGTTGCGCTCCGGCGCTTCTCCTAGCGGCCATTCCGCAAATGGAAACGGTTTGGTCTCGGTATTAAACGTCAAATAACGGAAGCACTCATACGCATACTGACTTAACTGAGCCCCAAAACGCAGTAACTGCATTTGCCGCTCACCCATGAGCATGCGATACAGCAGTTGAATCAATATCACCCCAAAAATCACCAGTTCGGTGATTTGATAGGCGAGAAAAAACAACAGCATAAAGGGTAGACGCAGCCAAAACTGCTCATCTTTCATTAAAGAAGGCTTAGGTTCATTCATGAGTTTGATCTCCTGATGCTTTGACTGCAGGCATCCGTGCAACCTTTTGTGCTGATTTAATCACTTCCTCACGGGGCAAAACAAATTCCACATCCGTACTTTGTTGATTATTCATCATCAAGTGAGCAATATCGCGTGGATCATGATCATTGAAGAGCACCTCATAAAGGCCCGTCACCAAAGGCATATAAATCCCCATGGCTTCGGCCTTATGCTTCACCAAGCGTACCGTATTGACCCCCTCGGCCACCTGCCCCAGTGCATCAACGGCTTCGTCCAATGAACGGCCTTCTCCCAACGCCTGCCCCACGCGGTAATTGCGTGATAGCGGTGATGAGCATGTCACAATCAAATCGCCCACCCCTGCCAGCCCCAGAAACGTCATGGGATTGGCCCCCAAACTGACGGCAAAACGGCTCATTTCCGCCAGAGAGCGTGTCACCAACATACTACGTGTGTTTTCCCCCATGCCCAGTGCCGAGGCCATACCTGCGGCAATGGCATAAATATTCTTCAAGGCACCACCTAGCTCAACCCCATAGATATCCGTATTGGCATAGACACGAAAATAGTGCGAGCCCAACACTTGTTGGACACGTGAACGGGTCTGATCATCTTCACTGGCGATCACTGTCGCCGTCAGCTGGTGTTTGGCAATCTCACCCGCAAGATTAGGCCCAGACAAGACCCCAATATGGGTCGAGCCAGTCTCTTCAGACAAGATCTGACTCATCAGTTTAAACCCATTGGCTTCGATCCCCTTGGTGGTACTGACCAAGATCTGGTCTGGGGTCAAATAAGACCGCGCTTGCGCCAATACATCGGCGAACCCCTTACTGGGAATCGACATAAAGACGAGCTCTGCGCCTGTTAATGCGGCCTTAAGGTCGCTGGTGGCGGTTAACGATTCAGGCAACTTCAAATCGGGTTGATAACGTGGGTTGTAGCGTGTCTCGTTAATCGTTTGCGCAAGTTCAGCATTACGCACCCACAAGGTCACCGGATAGCCATTTTCTGCTGCAATGGTCGCCAGTGCAGTGCCAAAACTGCCACCACCCAGTACGGTAACCGGAAACATCTGGCTCATGTTGATCCTTCATTTCACCCATGAAATAGAGGGTTGATTCTAGCGGATTGCGCCTTTCACGTCTGTGCCTGAATACAGATTCCGATATAGAGGCCATCAAGACGAGCCAATTAACCCTCCAGAAGAACAACTTACCCCTCCAGAAGAGCAACCTACCCCTCCAGAAGAGCAACCTACCCCTCAGGAAGAACAACTTAAATGGACAAAATTCCCCGCGGGAGGCGGTGCAGCGTGATCTTCATGGCCGGGTAAACGCTGGTAGGGCTGGCGATAACTGCGTAACTGACGTGCGACCTCGGTAAAATCGCCCTGTTCAGCAGCCTCAATCGCCACCTGTAACACATGTGTGCGTGGCAACACCCATGGATTCACCGCACATAACGCTTCGACACGCTGCTCAATAGAATCAAACCGTTCATCAACAGCCTTTCGCCAATGCCTTAACCAGTGCTGAAACAGATCCTGATCCGACACATGATCCAATAACTGTTTCTCATCCTTATTTTCGGCCAGATCACGTAAAAACAACGTCCAATCGACACTTTGCTCACGACATAACTGCAGAAACCGCTCGACTAGAGGCCATTGCTCAACAGCAAGTCCTAGGCGGGCGCTCAATTGCTGGCGATAGGCCTGCTGAAAATAATCCGAATAACGTGCCAGAATATCTTCGAGCGTGGAAACAGACACATAAGGCGTTAATGTTTCCGCCAGTGCGGTCAGGTTCCAATGCACAATCTTGGGCTGACGATCAAACGCATAGCGACCTTGGTCATCAGAATGGTTAAATACCGCATCCGGCCGATACTCATCTAAAAAAGCGAAGGGGCCATAATCAATGGTCTCCCCTAAAATAGACATATTGTCTGTATTCAACACCCCATGACAAAAACCGTAGGCTTGCCATTTGGCCACTAACTCAGCTGTTCGCTTCAACACCTCTTCATACCAATGCGCCCAGCGCTCAGCCTGATCGGGTATCGCCAATAAATCAGGCCAATGATCTTCAATGACCTGCTGCATTAACGCTTCATAACCCGCTCGATCACCACTGTAGTGCAAATGCTCAAAGTGTCCAAAGCGCACATGAGAGCGGGTCATCCGCACCAGGGTGGCCTCTGGCTCTGGCATTTCACGACGCACTTGTCCCTGCCCCATCACCACACACAATGCCCGAGTCGTGGGTATGCCCAAATGAAACAGCGCCTCACTACCTAAAAACTCACGTAAGCAAGAACGCAAGACCGCTCGACCATCACCAAAGCGCGAATAAGCCGTCCGTCCAGATCCTTTCAAATGTAGATCCCAAAGCTCACCACGGTCATTGCGCACTTGCCCGAGTAACAAGCCGCGCCCATCCCCCAATTGAGGATTCCAGACACCAAATTGATGACCCGCATACTTCATTGCCACAGGATCATCCCCAGGAAGAGGTTCACCCGCACCAAAATGCGCGGCTAGTTGCTCAGGTTGTAATTGGCAAAGATCAAGATCAATCAGGCGCGCGGCATCAGCACTCAACGCCACCAAAACAGGTGATGTTAGAGGCGTTGGACGTAGGCGTTGATATAGTCGCGTCGGCAACTGCGTGTAGCGCGACTCAAATGGCAACTGAGCCAACGTATGCATAAAACCTCCCAATAGCCATTCAGTGATCAACCATTCGGCTGACCAACGATGACAACTTCAGAACAGATGACCTCAAGGCTCATCGCCTCATGACACCATGATCTGCTCTTCAGACAATAGCGATCAGGCTAACACGGCCAGGAAAACACAGGGAGTCCATTCAAGTACAGTGCAGCAAGCAGATAGCCACAAGAATGAACACAAGGGGTCAAGGAAGAGGAGAGATTCAAGCTCGATGAGCCATTTAAGCAAGACAAGTGGTCAAGCACGAAGGAATCGGCTTGACCACTGATCGTTAAGGCGTCTCAGCAGGCGCAAGCTGCTCAATTAAAGGGCGATTAATTCGAATCATCGCTTTCAACTCTCGCACGTACGCTTGCCCACGCTGAGAGTAGTTTTGTAACGCAGAGGCCAACGCTAAAGCACTTACGGTTTTCCCAGCAGCGCGCAACTGAGCACGCCGCTGTCGCAGCTGAAAATAAGCTCGATGGGTATTCAAGTTATTCATATAGCTCTGCACACTAGCCAGTACGGTAGAAAACCGTTTGACTTCATGCCGAGCAGCTTCGGAGCGCGCACGTGGCACCAAGCCACAACCACGTTTAAAACACCACTGCCCAAACAGATTATTGCCCTTGACCGCAAATCGAGACGTTCCCCAGGCCGATTCATTTGCCCCCTGAACTAACACCAGCGCCACAGGAAGCTCATCCACACGGCGCAACAATCGATGCCATTGGGTATTCACTTCCGGTACTGGCGTTTTAAAACGTGCTGCCAACTGCGACAACTGCTGCTGTTGATGTTCAGTCAATTGGTCACGATCAACATACAGTGCCATTAACTGAGCCCGTTCCTGACGTAACCGAGCATTTTCATAATCAACCAAGGGCTTGAGCAAACCAAAAAACTGCATTTTCCGCACATCGACACTATCCGCATCGGCCAAGTTGGGCCAATGGCGGATAGGATCAGGCCGCTGCAACACCTCAACAGGCTCAACCTCTTCGCGCGTCATCTCGCGATAAGCAGCAATCGCGATCACAAGACCACATAACAAAAAAAGGGCATGAAAAATCTTGGGCGTGGGAGTCTCAGCCATAAAGCGATATCGGTCCTTTTAAGTCAGCTTGAGTCACTGAGGAAAAACGTCAGTTTAAGTCATTGAGAGAGCAGCTTGCCAAAACACCGCCCGGAGGCGGTGTTTGGATTAGCCATATGAATTGAGGTAGGCCCATCATCAGGTAACCTGGATATGCCAAGGCTCATAACGCACACCCAAGTGGTTATCGGCGGTATAGCGGATTTTCACAAACCCCAAATCCTGAATACGCTTGTACTCATCTGTTTCAGCAAAATCGGCCGTAAAGTTACGATAGCCAAAGCCCACTTTACCGACATCAAAATCACTGATCGCATGATAGGAATAACCGGGCGGAGCCAACGATCGTGATGCCTTAGATAAGTTACCCGCAGACTGGTCAGCCTTGGCAAAGAAAAGGTGCATCTGCTTCACCACACTGCGCACACCGGAGGTCAGTACTAACGTATCACCGACTTGATTACGCAGCCGATTATAGAAATCGATCGACTTATCACGATATAAAAAGTGGCCGGTTCCAGGAATTTTCTCGACTTCTTTCAATGGAATCGTTGCGGTCAGACTGTCAACTACCTTGTTACCATAAAAGCCATAACGTCGGGCATCCGCCTCAAACAACTCTTCAAAAAGTGATTTTTCCTGAACAGTAAAATCGCCGACCTGGCTGTAGTTACGCGCATAACGAAAGGCCTGATCCATGGACAAAAGGTTAAAATTACCATGGCCCACTAAGCGCTGAAGCCGATCCAAGCGTCGCTGAGTTTCTCGAAGCAACGCCAGCTTGGCATCAGAAATAAAGAAGTCATCATCAAAAACACTTTCAAAATAACGGACCTTGTCCGCTGGGGACATATCCTGGGTAGGCATATGATCTTTGATCGCAGCATCCTGCTGAGCCAGCTGATGCTCACCTACCGACATTCGCCCGGCAGAACCTGCAGCCTGCTGCGAAGCTGAACCCGGCATGCCCATATCTTCCATACCATGTGCCAGCTGAGCACCCGCCCATTGCCCCTGAGCAGCCCCAACCCCAAAACTCTTGGGCAGCAACACAGGTGATTGCGCAGCCTGTTGGGCTGGCGCAGAATTAAGCAGTTGGCGCATTACAGAACCACTGCCGAGCGCCACAAAGCCGCTCACGGACAGCGCTTTGACAAGAGTTCTACGCTCCACGACGTCTCCAGAGAATCCCTAAACCGGTTTCAGCTGCCCCGGTATTGAAAGAAAAAAGGCCACTTGTAAAACGATAACGGGGGCACAGGAAATTGTCCATAGCTCGCGACACTTGAAATGAGCGAAATCATGCGCTTGCGTTTCCAGGTGTAGCGCTATGTAGACACGACGTAAAATAGCATAATAAATACCACATTTCCGTGAATCATTTTATCAAATCCGTCAATCGCCTCTCATTAAAGACATCAAACAAAACAGGAGGCCCAAAGGCCTCCTGTAAGCAACATCTTGCGCCTTCAGCGCAACGCAAGCTTCCGATTACTGGCTCATTTCCAGCAGTAAGCGGTTCAGGCGACGAACAAATTCACCAGGCTCTTCTAACGCTTGGCCCGCAGCCAGCGCCGCTTGATCACACACAATGCCTGCCAGCTCACCAAAGCGGCTATCATCCGCCTCAGCTTCCAAACGCGCAATCAGCGGGTGGCTTGGATTGATATCCAACACCGGCTTGCTATCAGGTGCCTGCTGACCGGCCGCTTCGAGAATCTTACGCATCTGCGGACCTAAGTCACCTTGACCAATCATCAGTACGGCGGGTGATTCAGTCAGATGGGTCGAGACACGCACTTCACTGACACGGCTTTCTAACGCTTTAGATAGACGTTCAACCAGTGCTTTTTTCTCTTCAGCGGCTTCTTCCTGCGCTTTCTTCTCTTCTTCAGAATCCAGCTCAGTCAGGTCTGCGCCTTCGCGAGCGACATCCACAAAAGATTTTCCGTCGAACTCATGTAGATGGCTCATTAACCACTCATCAATACGATCGCTCAACAGCAGGACTTCTAACCCTTTCTTACGGAAGCCTTCCAGATGCGGCGAAGATTTCAACTGGCTCAGACTATCGCCCACCAGGTAATAAATCTTATCCTGGCCTTCCTTCATTCGCTCAACATAGTCTTTCAGCGCAACCGCTTTTTTGCCACCGTCATCGTGGGTGGAATCAAAGCGCAGCAATCCTGCAATTTTTTCACGGTTGGACGGATCTTCTGAAGGCCCTTCTTTCAGCACTTCTCCGAACTCAGCCCAGAAGCTGGCATATTCTTCCGGCTTGTTCTTCGCCAGTTTTTCCAGCATATCCAAGACACGCTTAGTCAACGCCGATTTGATGCTATCCGTCAGCGGACTTTGCTGCAGAATCTCACGCGAAATATTCAGTGGTAAATCAGCAGAATCGATTACCCCTTTCACAAAACGCAGATACAGCGGTAGGAATTGTTCTGCATTATCCAGAATAAAGACCCGCTGTACATACAATTTTAACCCTTTCGGCGCATCTCGATTATATAAGTCAAACGGTGCGCGTTTAGGTACATACAATAAAGAAGTATATTCCTGCTTACCTTCCACTTTATTGTGGGCCCAAGTGAGCGGCGCCTCAAAATCATGGGAAATATGCTTATAAAACTCTTCGTAGTCTTCCTGACTGATGTCACTCTTCGGACGCGTCCATAAAGCACTGGCCTTATTGACCACTTCCCAAGCTTCAGTGGGTTCCTGATCATCCTCAGCTTGTTGCTCTACCGGCAATTCAATCGGCAGACCAATATGATCAGAATAAGTGCGAATAATGTGGCGCAAGCGGAAACCATCAGCAAACTCTTTTGCATCCTCTTTCAGATGCAAAGTAATCCGCGTTCCACGAGTGGCTTTTTCAACCGGCTCAATAGTGAACTCACCTTCACCACGTGAGGTCCAGCGCACACCTTGGTCATGGGCTTCACCCGCTCGACGAGTTTCCACCTCAACTTCATCGGCGACAATAAAAGCTGAATAAAACCCGACCCCAAACTGACCAATTAGGCTGGCATCTTGTTTCTGATCACCGGTGAGCTGTTTCAGAAACTCGCCGGTACCTGAGCGTGCAATAGTCCCGAGGTTAGCAATCACTTCCTCACGGTTCATCCCGATACCATTATCATCAATGGTGACGGTACCGGCTTGCGCATCAAAGCTGACCCGAACGCGCAGCTCAGCATCTTCAGACAACAAATCTGACTGCTGAACCGCCTCAAAGCGCAGTTTATCGCACGCATCGGATGCGTTGGAAATCAGCTCACGTAAGAAGATTTCACGATTGGAATACAGAGAATGCACCATCAGGTGCAACAGCTGTTTAACTTCCGTTTGGAAACCAAGAGTCTGTTTCTCGGCCTGGCTCATGATGATGTCTCTCCCAAAATACAAAACGACTTAGCGTGAAGAGACAAATGGGGCCATAGGCCAACATTTCAAGGGGATCATGACAGTCAAAAGCCTCATGACAGCCACGACCGAAAGACAGGCGCCTCAGGTTTCAGGCCAGATTAAATGTGCACGGGCCATGGTAATGGGCTTTGACTCATCAGACTGCCAGGCCGTGATGCTGACATTGACCACACGCCGCCCAAGACGGTTCATCTGACAACGCGCATAAGTCGGTTGCAGCTGCCCTGAACGCAGGTAATCAATGGAGAAATCTACCACTCTAGGGACTTGTCGCCCGCCGGTATGCGCCATCACATCGAGGACGGCACAAGTTTCCATAAAGGCCGCAATGACACCGCCATGCAAAGCTGGCAATGCCGGATTACCAACATTATGGCGATGCGGTGCCAACACAAAAGATAAACCGTCAGCGGCCTCATGCACCTGCACATCCATAAACCGAGCATAAGGAATACGGGCAAGCCACTGCATGACAGTCGCGGCCGAAGCACTTCCCTCAACCGGCTCCTGGCCGTTCAGCTCCGTCTCATTCATTGCCCTGCCTCCTGTCCAAACAGATATTCGGCAAAACCTTTTGGCGTGCGTTCCACGCCCATTCGCATAAAGGTGCCGATACCGCGTGCCACTGGTCGCTCGCGCTCTTGGTAAATCAACCCCTCGGTGAACACGATCTTATCGGTAAAGCGCATCACCCGAGCCTCGCAAAACAAAGGGGCGCCCATCACAGCGGGTCGATAGTGATCCAGCCGTAAATCGACCGTCGGGCAGGACTCCGGCTGAGGCAGTGCCAGCACCGCCATAGCGCCACAGGAGGTATCCATCAACATCGTCAACACACCACCATGCACCAAATGGTCATCGGCGTTCCCCTCCAACGCTTCATTGGGTGGCAGTGTCATCACCAGCAGCTCATCGGTCACCGACAATGCCTGCATATCAAAAGCAGCACAATGGGGAATCATATCGACAAAACGTTGAATACCTTGAAGCTTTTGATTAGAAGTCATAAGCGTAGCAAACGGTTGTTTAATTCATTGCACTGTAATCCAGTAGAGACAAGGAGACAAGGCATCCCAGCATCGCCCTCAATGGCGCTCAGCCATGTGCTAGCGATGCGCATACGTCATAAGCCATTCAGCATGGCCAGTATGCTCATCTTGCTGTGCTTGCTGGATCTCAAAGCCCTGGTGCTGATAAAACAGAACACTGGGGGGATTCTCTTGGTAGACCGTCAATTGTAACGCTGCCCGCCGCTTTTTGGCATCGCTCAGCAAGGCGCTTCCAATCCCTTTGCCCTGAGCCTGAGGCTCAACAAAGAGCGCGGCTAAATGATCTCCATAGAGGCTGTAAAAGCCGATCACGCCGTCTTCACGCTCAAAAACGAAGGTCTCTGAGGCTGGGAGGTAAACCTCCCGCATCACTTGGACTTTCGATTGCCAATAAGCGGCTTCAATAAAGTGATGCGCTTCAATCGATGCATCGAGCCAAATCGAGAGCACAGCCTCCATGTCATCTTGAACAAACGTACGAATCATCCCGATATCCTGATCAATTAATACGAGGTTCAATCCTCACGATATGGAAAGCTTCATCATCCTGTGGCGCTTCAAAATATTGAGTCACCTGATAGAAGGTAGTCTCATTATCAAAAGCAGCACGCTCAGGCTGTTCTAACCGACGCTGGCCGATCTGAGATAAGCACTGGGCATCCGTTAAATCCAAATAAATCAATTCATGATCACACTCGGCATCAGAGACAATAGACGCAAACCAGGCCCGTTGCGCAGCGGTATTGGCAGGGAAATCCATCACAACATCTGTACCGGATTTTAAAATCTGTTCAACATGAGACTGAATAAAAGGCTTAATTGTGCTAGAGAGCCTCATGTAATCATCCAATGTCTTAATTTGAGTGGGATAGTGTGCACTCAACCAATCATCTTCAGAAATCAGCACAGCATGGTGCTGATCAGCCACTTTCTTCGACATTGTGGATTTGCCTGCGCCCATCTTGCCGCAGAAGAAAAAGAGTTTACCTGGCGATGTCATAGCTGCTCTCACTCATATTAAGTCACAATATCAAGTCTGGTCATTTTAAATATGATCGTTTTAACCCTAACGCCCACCCTGAACATCAGCGTCAAATAGCTTAAAAGCGACACCCAATTAATCTACGACCTCTACTTTGACATTCACGACACCGGCTCGGATATTTGCAATTCGCCGGAAGGCCGACTTACTCAGATCAATCACTCGACCTGACACAAAAGGGCCACGATCGTTGATGCGCACAATCGTGCTTTTATGATTAGCCAAATTAGTCACCCTGACCTTAACGCCGAAGGGTAAACGCCGATGAGCAGCTGTCATGGCCTGCTGATTAAAGCGCTCACCACTGGCAGTCAGCCGCCCCTGAAACTTATCCGCATAAAAGGTGGCTTCACCTTCCTGTGAAAATCCTGGCGCGTCTGCTCGACTGATAGGCCCCGCAGAACAGGCACTCAGACCAATACTGAATGCCGCCATCATGAGAAAAACCAATTTGATATTCATATCGAGTCTTACGGGCCGCCAAGCGATCTAATTGAATAGTCAATCATCTAACATCAGCCCTCAAACAACAAGCTTAAGCCATTGAGATGCTATTGGTCATTGGTGTTGATGGGTCGTTATTGATAGCTATTAATAGATTGCTCGATGGTTTTTTGGGGTTGAGAGCGAGGTTGAGGGTGTTGGGGTGCGAGGGGATTCGGTGAAGGGCATTGGCGCGTTTTTTATCC
>NZ_MDTQ01000001.1:0-972716 GCF_001709345.1 Terasakiispira papahanaumokuakeensis | reverse complement strand
GTCGGTTTATTTTAGACTCGATTCACAAAAGCCCCGCACGCGGGGCTTTTTTTACGAACAGCAAGGTTCAGCGCTCTTCAGCTGAGCTGACTTAACTGAGCACTTCTTCCGGCACTCGTACCCAGCCTTCCATCAAAATACGCGCGCTGCGGCTCATCACCGCTTGACGGGCCTGCCATTGGCCATCGATACAAACCGCTTCAGCGCCCACTCGCAGTGTTCCTGAGGGATGCCCAAAGCAGACGGATGTTCGATCCCCACCACCCGCCGCTAGGTTGACTAAAGTACCTGGTACCGCCGCCGCAACACTAATGGCGACGGCAGCAGTCCCCATCATGGCATGATGCAGTTGACCCATGGAGAGTGCTCTCACCAACACATCAATGTCTTCGGCTTCAACGGTTTTACCACTACTCGACAAGTAACGCTGTGGTGGCGCAACAAAAGCCACTTTCGGCGTATGCTGACGCTGGGCAGCATCCTCGGGTCGCTCAACCAACCCCATTTTAACGGCACCTTGAGCGCGAATCGCTTCAAACGTGGCCAGTGCCTTGGGGTCACTGTTGATATCGCCTTGTAATTCCATACCGGTATAGCCGATATCTTCGGCTCTGACGAAGATGGTCGGAATCCCCGCATTAATCAAGGTGGCTGACAGCGTACCGACACCGGGCACATTCAGTTCATCCACAATCTGGCCCGTGGGGAACATGGCCCCTTCACCATCAGCGGGGTCCATAAAGGCCACTTCAATTTCAGCCGCCGGGAAAGTCACCCCATCCAGTTCGAAGTCCCCAGTTTCTTGCACCTGCCCTTGATGCATCGGCACTTTCACAACAATCGTTTTCTGGATATTCACTTGCCAGACCCGAATCGTCGCCACACCGTCATCAGGCAGCTGGGTCGGATCAACTAATCCAGAATGGATCGCAAAAGCCCCTACAGCCGCAGTCAGGTTACCGCAGTTCCCACTCCAATCGACAAAAGGCTGATCAATGGAGACTTGTCCAAAGAGATAGTCGACGTCGTGATCAGGCTGTGTTGAGGGCGACAGGATCACCGTTTTACTGGTGCTGGAAGTCGCGCCCCCCATACCATCGACCTGCTTACGATAAGGGTCAGGGCTACCTATTACACGCAACAATAATGCATCACGAATAGGGCCTGGGGTTTGTGCCGCGACAGGTAAGTCAGATAATTTAAAGAAAACCCCTTTACTGGTGCCGCCGCGCATATAAGTGGCGGGAATTTTAATTTGCGCCATACCGGCTTCCTTTTCTGTTGATCATCAATCGAGTTTAAGCCGTTTCCGCCTCAAGAAAATCTTGGGCAAAGCGCTGTAAAACACCACCGGCGTTATAAATGGAGACTTCTTCTTGCGTATCCAATCGGCATAGCACCGGCACTTTAATGGCTTCACCGTTATGGCGATGGATCACCAAGGTCATTTCAGCCCGAGCCCGAATGTCGCCCAGCACATCAAAGGTTTCTGTGCCCTCTATCGACAGCGTATGACGCGTGGTCCCCTCATGGAATTGAAGGGGTAGAACCCCCATGCCCACGAGGTTCGTGCGGTGAATACGCTCGAAGCCTTCTGCCACGATCGCTTCCACGCCAGCCAAACGTACCCCTTTGGCCGCCCAGTCACGGGATGAGCCCTGCCCATAATCAGCCCCCGCAACAATAATGAGGTTCTGCTTACGTTGTTGGTAGGTTTCAATCGCCTCCCACATGCGCATCACTTGCCCATCAGGCTCAACGCGAGCGAGCGAGCCTTGCTTGACTTCACCGTCGACCACAGCCATTTCATTGACTAGCTTGGGGTTGGCAAAGGTCGCCCGTTGGGCGGTCAGATGATCGCCTCGGTGGGTCGCGTAGGAATTAAAGTCTTCTTCCGGAAGCCCCATTTTGGCCAAATATTCTCCAGCTGCACTGTCTGGCAGAATCGCATTAGAAGGTGATAAGTGATCTGTGGTGATGTTATCGCCTAATACAGCCAGCGGCCGCATGCCTTGGAGCGTTCGCTCCGCAGCCGAGGCACCTTCCCAGTATGGCGGACGACGGATGTAAGTCGACATCGGGCGCCAGTCATACAAGGGGCTCGGTGCCTGCTCAAATTTGCCCAGATCGAACATCGGGATATAGACATCCCGGAACTGTTGCGGTTTGACATATTGATTGACGATCTCATCAATCTCTTCATCGCTCGGCCAGAGATCTTTTAATGTGATCGGCTGACCATCTGGCCCATTACCCAGCACATCTTGTTCGATATCAAAACGGATCGTTCCCGCAATGGCATAAGCCACGACCAAAGGCGGCGAAGCCAAAAAGGCTTGCTTGGCATAAGGGTGGATACGTCCATCAAAGTTGCGGTTACCGGACAATACCGCTGTGGAGTACAAGTCTCGATCAATAATCTCCTGCTGAATTTTCGGATCCAGCGCACCTGACATGCCATTACAGGTTGTACAGGCGTAGGCGACAATCCCAAAACCCAGTTTTTCCAGCTCCGGCAGCAACCCTGATTCTTCCAAATACAGGCGCGCGACCTTGGAGCCTGGCGCAAAGGAGGACTTCACCCAAGGCTTACGAATTAGCCCTAACGCATTGGCCTTTTTCGCCAGCAACCCGGCGGCCACGACATTGCGAGGGTTAGAGGTATTCGTACAAGAAGTGATCGCCGCAATAATGACAGCCCCATCCGGTAACTGACCGGCACTTTCTTCAGCACGCGCTTTATCCAGATCGACGGCGATCCCTCGCTCATGCAAATCATGCGTTGGCAAACGACGATGCGGATTTGAGGGGCCTGCCATAGTGCGATCGACGGAGGAAAGATCAAACTCGAGCACTCGCTCATATTGAGCATCGACCAAATCATCGGCCCAGAGTCCAACGGTTTTGGCGTACTGTTCCACCAATGCAACCTGCTCGGGCTCACGCCCGGTCAAGGTGAGGTAATCCAGTGTTTGTTCATCAATATAAAAGAGACCCGCTGAAGCACCGAATTCCGGCGTCATATTAGAGATCGTCGCCCGATCCCCCAAGGTCAAATGACGAGCCCCTTCCCCAAAGAATTCCAAATAGGCCGAGACCACCCGCTGTTGGCGCAGAAATTCTGTCAGCGCCAGCACAATATCGGTCGCCGTGATGCCCGGCTGACGTTGCCCGGTCAGTTTCACCCCAACGATGTCAGGCAAGCGCATCATGGAAGGACGACCTAACATCACGGTTTCGGCTTCTAACCCGCCAACACCGATGGCAATCACACCCAGACTATCAATGTGTGGCGTATGGCTGTCAGTACCGACGCAGGTATCAGGGAAGGCGACACCTTTACCATTTTCATCCGGTCGAGCCTGCACCACTGGCGACATCTTCTCCAGGTTAATCTGGTGCATGATGCCATTCCCCGCGGGAATCACATCCACATTGCTGAAGGCTGTCTTCGTCCACTCGATAAAGTGGAATCGATCTTCATTGCGCCGATCTTCAATGGCTCGGTTCTGCTCAAACGCATCCGGCTCGAACCCGGCATGCTCAACCGCTAGCGAGTGATCGACGATCAGCTGCGTGGGCACAACTGGGTTAACTTTTGCCGGATCGCCCCCTTTATCCGCAATGGCATCACGCAGGCCAGCCAAATCCACCAGTGCGGTTTGCCCTAAAATGTCGTGACACACAACCCGCGCCGGATACCAAGGAAAATCCAGATCACGCTTGCGCTCGATGAGCTGCTTCAATGCATCGGTTAACTGCTCAGGCGAACAGCGACGCACCAGCTGTTCGGCAAGCACACGAGACGTATACGGCAGGCCAGCGTAGGCATCGGGTTGAATATCGTCGACGGCTTCACGCACATCAAAATAATCCAAATCCGTACCCGGTAGGGGTTTTCGATAATCTGTATTCATGGCCAATATCATCAGGTGAAGCGGTCGTTGTGTGTAACATCATCATCTCGCGTACAACATCAATTCGAAGATGGCAATCGTCACAACGACCCCAGTGTATGGTCTTGAGGTCAACTCACCGAAGAGCGCTACATCCCTTGCGCCCTTTTATAGGTCAATCACTCAAACTTGAATCACTCAAAGTTGACTGACGCAGTGATTAGTCACGGTCTTCCAGGCCCGGTACTGGGCGCTCATCCGGCCCAGTATAATCAGCACTGGGGCGGATAATACGGTTATTAGCCCTTTGCTCGATGACGTGAGCGGCCCAACCTGAGACCCGTGAACACACGAAGATGGGCGTAAACAACTCAGTGGGAATCCCCATGAAGTGATAAGCCGAAGCATGGAAAAAGTCAGCATTACAGAACAACTTTTTCTCACGCCACATCACCGCTTCAACACGCTCAGACACCGGGAACAACACCGTATCACCGACTTGTTCGGATAACTGCTTGGACCAAGCCTTGATGATGGCATTACGCGGATCTGAATCGCGGTAGATCGCATGGCCAAAGCCCATGATTTTATCTTTACGGGCCAGCATACCCATGATGGCGTCTTCAGCCTCATCGGGCGTTTGCCACTGACTGATCATCGCCATCGCCGCTTCATTAGCGCCGCCATGCAATGGGCCTCGAAGTGAGCCTATCGCTCCGGTAATACAGCTATGAATATCCGACAGCGTGGAAGCACAAACGCGTGCAGTGAAAGTCGAGGCATTAAACTCGTGCTCGGCATATAGGATCAGAGAGGCATGCATCACCTTGACATGTAACGGATCAGGCTGCTTGCCATGTAACGTCCAAAGAAAATGCTCACCAATGGAATCCGCATCCGTTTCCGTCTCGATGCGCTTGCCGTAATGCGCGAAGTTATACCAGTAATTGATGATGGAGGGGAAAACGGCCAGCATCCGATCAATATGTTGATGCTGCTGACCAAAATCAGCTTCAGTTTCCAAGTTACCCAACATGGAGCAACCCGTGCGCATCACGTCCATCGGGTGGGCATTGGCCGGAATCTGCTCCAAAACGGTTTTCAGTGCTGCCGGGAGCCCGCGCATGCTTTTCAAGCGCGCTTTATAGTCTTGCAACTCCTGCACATTCGGCAGCTTGCCATAGAGCAGTAGATAGGCGACTTCTTCGAACTCGACCTGATCGGCCAGCGCCTTGATGTCATAACCTCGATAAGTCAGCCCTGAGCCACTTTGGCCGACAGTACACAGTGCCGTTTCACCGGCCGACTGACCACGCAGCCCGGCACCACTGAGTTGTTTTGCCTCTGCCATATGACCTCCTCCTCTTCTGTCGCGGCATGCTTTCAGCGTTGATGTGTTTTACCTTTATGTGTTTTACCTTTATTTGTTTTTACCTTCAGCAAACAGCGCATCAAGCTTTTGTTCAAACTCGTGATAATCGAGAAAATCATAGAGATCGGCACGTGTTTGCATCATGTCGACCACTGCTTTCTGATCACCATGTTCAAGAATGCTCTGATAAACGGTCAGTGCAGCTTGATTCATGGCACGAAAAGCAGACAACGGATACAGCACCATCGTCGCACCATGGGTCGCTAGCTCTTGCTTATTAAATAGAGGAGTCGCCCCGAACTCGGTGATATTGGCCAACAAGTGAGCACCATTAATGCCCTTGGAGAAAGCCTGATAGTCATCAAGCGTATGAACAGCTTCGGCGAAGATCGCATCAGCGCCCGCTTCCAAGCAGGCCTGCGCACGATCAACAGCGGCATTCAAGCCCTCTTTCTGGAAAGCATCCGTACGCGCAATAATGAAAAAGTCAGGATCGGTTTTGGCATCAGCGGCCGCTTTAATGCGATCCACCATTTCGGCTTGAGAGACAATTTCTTTATTGGGGCGATGACCGCAGCGTTTTTGGGCCACCTGATCTTCCAGGTGAACAGCCGCAGCGCCAGCTTTGATCATTTCTTTGACAGTACGGGCAATATTAAAAGCACCGCCCCAACCGGTATCAATATCGACCAGCAACGGTGTATCAACCGCACTGGTAATCCGACGGACATCTTCCAAGACATCATTCATCGAAGTCATGCCCAGATCAGGCAAACCATAAGAGGCATTGGCGACGCCGCCTCCAGAAAGATAAATGGCTTGATGGCCGGTTTTTTTCGCCATCAAGGCCGTATAAGCATTAATCGTACCGACAATCTGTAGCGGCTGATTAGCCTCAAGTGCTTGGCGAAAACGTTGACCTGCAGACTGAAGCGCAGAATGGTGTTGTGTCATGGCCTGAATCCTTCCGGTTGCAATAAGCGGTTGCAATAAACCGATGAAGGTTGGCCATGGACACCTGCGTGCTCATTCAGCACCGTCCAGCACTATGCTCGGCACCGCGCAAGACGACAGCCTCCTCTGGCGGTACTTGGCATCACTTGCTGAAGCATCACCGATTACGGTTTAATCACCTCATCGGCAGGGTCAGCCTCACTAAAACGAGCTTCAATGTTTTGGCGCGAAGCCCTGATATGGCGACGCATCAGCATCTCAGCCAACTCTTCATCACGTTGTTCAATGGCATCGACAATGCGGTAATGCTCTTTGAAGGCCTGCTTAGGACGCCCCTGAGTCGCACTGAAGCGATAGCGGTACATCCGCACCAAGTAATAAAGGTCGCCACACAGCAATTCAGTCAGCTTCTCATTACCACTGCCGCGAATAATACGGTAGTGCAAATCAAGATCACCGCCTTCCTGATAGTAGGCTACATTATCCTGGAGTTCTGCTTGAGCTTCATGATAGGCCAGTAACCCCTTAAGCTGCTCAATTTCAGCTATGGGCATGGAACGTGCAGCCAATCGACAGGCCATACCTTCCATTGCTTCACGGACATCATAAAGATCCAACAACTCTTTCAGTGACAACGCCACGACTCGGGCCCCAACATGCGGGATGCGTGTCACCAGACGACGCCCCTCAAGGCGGCGAATCGCTTCACGTAATGGGCCCCGAGAAATGCCATATTGCTTGGCCAACCCCGGCTCGGTGATTTTGCTCCCGGGTTCGATATCACCTTTGACAATGGCATCCTGCAGCACCTCAAAGACACGGTCTGCAATCGTCCGACTATCTTGCTGGGGCTCACCCGTTGCGTCGTTCACGGCCTTCTCATTTGCACTCAACATTGTCGACAATCCCGTTAACACCCAAAATGTAGACACTACAACCATTAGCGTCAATGGCGACTATGGTCTAACGCGACCTAACGCCAAGCTTATACTTATTCAAAAAACACATCAAAATCATCAAGTTAGTTTTATTTTCGTTATTTTATCTAAAGAAAACCTCATGGGTTAATAAACGTTCATGCCACTCCATTGTCAACAATCCTGTAAAAATGATCCAATCCATATGCAATACGCTGTGGCTTTTGATAAGGCAAAGCATGATCCGTTCCCGGCACTTCCACACACTGCCAATCCGTGCGGGTTGCAGCCATCTGCCGGTGAAACTGCTTCAATGGTTCAGGGCTTCGCCCACCATAAAATGTCATGACCTGACGCTGTACCGCAAATAAAGCCTCACGGTCTAGGCGATGCACGGCATCAGTGACAGCATCCAATGCGTATGAAAAACCTTCCGGTCGATGGGCCAAACGGTGGATCGTCGCTTGCTCAACACGCCTACTGGATGAACGATGCGGTGAAACCCGATCCAAAAACTTCACAATCCCCGCATGTCGGTGGGCCATATTCTCACTGCGCATGGCTTGTGCCGCATCAGAGTAATCCTGACGAATCCGCCGTAATGTTGTTAAATCGGCGCGTTCCATCAACGCCGGCTCCAGCAAGGCTGTATGCTTAACCACACCCGGACGAGACTGAGCCACCAACATGGCAATCAAGCCCCCAAAAGAATAACCGGCCAGATCAAACTCAAACCAGCCGCGTTGATCTAACAACTGCAACACGTCATCTCGAACTTGCTCGACAGTAAAGGGACGCTCGACCCCATCAGGAAAACGAGTGTCGCCCATTCCGCGTAAATCAGGGACCAATACTTCATGCCAATGCGATAAACGGCGCAAGATACCAGACCAGGTGAGTTCACCCGCTACACCCGCGCCATGCAATAACAATAAGCGGCCAGGGGTCTTACATTGAGCCGGGGGGCGAGTAAAAAGATGGTAGGTCAGCTGCTGATCGGGAAGAGAGAATACCTGAGTGTGATGATGCCAATGGTGAGCCATAACAACCTTATATCGATGAAGAGGCTATATATCGATGAAAAGGCCATGACCCTGTGCCATGGCCCATGTCATGAGCCAAGGTCATAACAAGCAGCCGACTATTCTACTCCGAATGGCCTTTTTGCAAACCTCAGGCAATCACAATGATTGAATGCTAATATGGCGCACTTTGTCATTTTTGATCATGACGTGCCCTCTATTACGTGCCCTCTATTAATCGTCGTTGTGATATGAGCCCTGACATTCAATACTTACGGTTACCTTACTTATTAGCCCCAGATTTATTCGACGCCATCCAGCATCTAGAATGGCCCGCATTGCTGGATAGCGGTTATCCAGATAGCCCCTCTGGACGCTTTGATATTGCTGTCGCGGCCCCACAGCGCACACTGACGATTCAGTCTGAAGCCGATGTCGAACAACTGAGTCTTTTAGCCGCCCCCCGAAAGAAAATCACACTCCCCTCCACGATTGCCCACCTGCCTTTTGTGGGAGGCTGGCTCGGTCATTGGAGTTATGATGCAGGGCGCTTGTTTGAAACCCTGCCCGTCCACGCCAATCCAGTCACATCAGTACCGTGGATCCGTATGGGCGACTATCCCTGGGCATTGGTGACCGACCATGATCAACAGGTCACATGGCTTGTTGGGCATGATTGGCCCGAGGCGTTAGCGCAACAGTTACAAACCCGAAGCCCAACACCGACTGTCGCCATTGCCAATTCAAGGCACACGTTTCAACTGACCCAAGGCTTCCAGCCGGATTTCAGTCAAGCCGACTATCGCGAACGCTTTGATCAAGTCATGGCTTATATTCAAGCCGGTGATTGCTATCAAATTAATCTAGCACAGCGCTTTTCTGCCCATTATCAAGGCAACCCCTGGACAGCTTATTTAAAACTTCGGCAGGCAACGCCAACGCCTTTCGCAGCCTATTTGGCCCAAGGCGAGCAAACGCTTTTATCGCTCTCACCTGAGCGTTTCATCGAGCTCAACCGTACTGGACAATTAGACACGCGCCCAATCAAGGGAACAGCACCTCGATCTCCTGACCCCCATCAAGATCAACACGCTCGCATAGCATTACAACAGAGCCCGAAAGATCGTGCCGAGAACCTGATGATTGTCGACCTATTGCGCAATGATCTGGGACGCGTCAGCGTGCCGGGAAGTGTTCGAGTACCGGACCTATTCCGGATCGAAAGCTTTGCCAATGTCCACCATCTGGTGAGCACCATCACCAGCCAATTGAGCCCCGAACTGAGTGCCCTAGATGTGCTCAAGGCGTGCTTTCCTGGCGGCTCGATCACAGGCGCGCCGAAAGTAAGAGCGATGACACTGATTGACGAGCTGGAACCCTGCCAACGAAGCGCCTACTGCGGTGCAATCGGCTATATCGACGTCACCGGAAGAATGGATTTCAATATTGCGATTCGTACTTTAATCGCCGATCAAGGCCAACTCCATGTTTGGGGGGGTGGCGGCTTAGTCGCGGATTCAGAGTGTGAGAGCGAATACACCGAAACACTCAATAAAATCAGTCGCTTGATTCAAGCGCTTGATCCCGACTTTGATCCAAAAGCGTTAGCTTAAGAGGATCCAATAGGCTTAAAGGTTAACCGGCAATACCAGCCTGCTATACCAAAAAGGCAGACAAGAAAGCCAGATAAAAAAAGCCAGCTCACTCCTGAGCTGGCTATCAAACCTTACCACTTCAATTCAACGCCCATCTCAACGATCGCTGATGGGGGCTACATCACTGATGAGACGGCGTGATCAAGCGTGTTTCAATACCGGGTCAATCACTTTCTGACCACTGTAACGCGCGACCGAAAGCCCATCAGGATCGATTTCTGGGCGACGTCCGGAAATTAAATCCGCCAGTAGCCGAGATGACCCACAGCTCATGGTCCACCCCAGCGTGCCATGTCCCGTATTAAGCCATAGGTTACGGTAAGCCGTCGGCCCAATAATCGGCGTGCCATCAGGCGTCATCGGACGGAAACCACACCAGAACTCAGCTTGAGGCAGATCACCGCCCTCAGGGAACATTTCACTGACTGATAAACTGATAGTCTCGCGGCGAGCTTCAGGTAAATCATCATTAAAGTTTGCCAACTCAGCAGTCCCCGCCGCCCGGATACGGTCACCCAATCGGGTAATCGCCACTTTATAGGTTTCATCCATAACGGTTGATTGAGGCGCCGCTTGATCGTCGGTCACCGGAATAGTCAGGGAATACCCTTTAATCGGGTAAATTGGCAAACGAATCCCTAATTTTTTGACCATAAAGGAAGAATAACTACCCAACGCCAGCACCACTTGATCCGCTTTTAGATCCCCCGCAGAAGTCCGAGCACCAATCACGCTCTGACCATCCAGCAGCAGGTCATGAATTTTCGTATTAAAGCGGAACTCAACGCCTTGACTGCGACACTGTGCCGCCAACCGTTTGGTAAAGAGATTGCAATCCCCCGTCTGATCGTCCGGGAAATGCAGGCCCGCGACAATGCGAGATTTAACACGGGCCAACGCTGGTTCAACTTGAAGACACTCTTCGGTGCTCAGTAACTTATGATGCACACCAAATTCACGCAGCACGGCCATATCTTTTTCAGCATCGGCAACTTGCTTCTGAGTACGAAAGACTTGCAACAGCCCTTTCTGGCGCTCATCAAAGTTGAAATCCAGTGTCTGGCGTAACTCATTAATGCTGCTGCGGCTGTATTCGGATACCCGAACCATGCGGGATTTATTCACACTATAATCTTTGGCATTACAGTTGCGCAGCATACTCAACATAAAGCGCCATTGCGCTGGGTTAGTGGACAACCGCATTTTTAAAGGCGCGTGTCGTTCAAACAACCATTTCATCGCCTTATACGGAATCCCAGGCGCCGCCCAGGGAGAACTCATGCCAAACGAGAGCTGACCGGCATTACCAAAGCTAGTTTCCTCAGCCGCTTCGGGCTGACGATCAACCACGGTCACTTCATGCCCTTGCGCTGCGAGATACCAGGCCGATGTGACACCGACAACCCCACTCCCCAGAACCAGCACTTTCATGCTTTGCTCCTTATCATTCGATCGCTTTTTTATTGGTGATAGATGATCCCAGCAGTGCTCTTACTGGCGATTCATATAGGGAGAATTATACGGATACAATGAAGTTTTTTAGCTTGTACTAAAGCCATCTTTTAGCAATAGATGCTTACTTTTACACCTAAAGCAGTTTAAAAAACTACAAAGCAAACAAACTTTTAGCCCCATCAACCAAGCACAAAAAATATCACATGCTGACACAGACCTTGACCTACGTTGACTAACAGAGACAATACACCTGTCGTCAGGTATCAAGGGGATTGTGGGGTTTATCCACGCAATGCCCACTCTGGTGAAAGAAATCCGCTTAAATCCATACAGTTAGACCAAAGCGATAAAACACCATAGTTAAACGGGAAACTGGCAGGCCTATGGCCCCTCCAGTGCTGCCCCCGCAACGGTAGGATGAGGACACCACTATCAGCCACTGCTGTCACACCAGTGCTTTCTGGCCGAATCTGATGTTTGATTAAACCGGTTTTAATTCAGCATCCAGATCACAAGAAAGAAATACTGGCTTATCGGTGGGAAGGCGTGGTGTATTCGCGAGAATTTCGCCCCATCAAGCCCGGAGACCGGCCTGACGATTCATTATTCATGAGGTGATGCGGAGGGCGTCACCGTGAACAGACGAAGCCATCTTGAGATGAATCAACGGCCTTAGCCTCTGTTTGCCTACTCCTCTTACCTCGCATGTCAGCAACGAGGCAATCATAGCAATGAAATATTCATTATGGGGCCTTGCAGCCTTATCGCTCCCCCTTCCGGCTTTAGTCACACCCGCACAAGCCAGTGACTCAGTGGCCGATAATACGGTACTCACACCCATGGTGGTGACGGCAAACCGAATGCCACAGTCCGTCAATGATACGTTGGAATCAGTGACCGTGATCAGCCGTGAGGATATTGATCGCCTACAGCCCGAGAGTTTAGGCGACTTACTGGCCGGGCGAGCGGGCATTGAGGTGACCGCCAATGGAGGGCAAGGGAGTGTCACCTCCCTGTTTATGCGCGGGACGGAATCGGACCATGTCCTAGTGCTGATTAATGGTATTCGCCAAAACCAGTTACAAAGCGGCGGCTTCCGCTGGGAACTGATTAATCCAGCCATGATTGAACGCGTCGAAATTGTGCGCGGTCCACAGTCTAGCGCCTGGGGGGCCGATGCCCTGGGGGGCGTGATTAATATCATCACACGGCAAGGGGCTGAAGGCAGCCAAGTTCAATATAGCCGCGGGCGATACGATAGCTGGAAACTAGAAGCCAATACTTCGGCGGGAAATGAACAGACCCAACTGAATCTGGCCGCCAGCCGAGAAGAAACTGATGGCTTTAATGCGCAAGGCGCTGATGTGAGTGGCGAACGCGATGGATTTGAGCAAACCTCGCTCAATCTAGGGTTGGATCATCGCTTCAACCAACAATTAAAAGGCCATCTCAGTATTCTGCATACGGATAATAAAGGGGATTATGATGCCCTTTATACAGATGAAGATGATGTGTATTACGAGCAGGACAGCACTCAAATCGCCAGTCACCTGGACATCCAACTGAATAGTCACTGGATGGTGCGCTTACTGGCCGGCCAGACCGACACCGAATCGCGGGATTACACCACAGCTGAACGTCCTGACCCTGTGCGCACTCGGCGTCAGGAATATGGCATTCAGCATTTATTTCAAGACCAGGATTACAGTGCAACACTCGGGATTGATTACCGCCTGGATCGCTTACTAGAGACAGAAGGGTTTGAGCGTGATCGTCGAGAAAATTACGGCGCTTACGCGCAAATGCGCTATTACCTCACCCACGACTGGGCGCTTTCCAGCGGCATTCGATTTGATGATGACGAGTTCTTCGGCCATCACACGACCGGACATATAGGGACTCAGTGGCAGTTCACCCCAACTCAATCGGTCGGTGCCAGTGTTGCCCAAGGTTTTCGTGCGCCCAGCTTTCAAGAACTCTATAAACCTGCCTGGGGCGGTAATCCTGATCTCGACCCTGAAGAATCGGTCAATTACGAAGCCTATTGGCAATGGGCGCCGGATGACACTCAACAACTGCGCCTAACCGCTTTTCGTAATGACATTGATGACCTGATCGGCACCGACAGTCAATTTAACTATTACAACGTTGGCGAAGCCAGAATTGATGGCGTTGAACTTCAGGCACGGCAACAATGGGACCCATGGCTGCTCAACCTAGCGACGACCTGGCAAGATGCTGAAGACCGAGATACGGGTGAACGGTTACTCAAACGGGCCGACCTATTTGCCCGGCTGGATCTCGATTATCGCTGGCAACAAGCGAGTGTAGGTGCCACCGTGAGAAGTAGTGGTGATCGTGATGATTTCGGTGGTGCCCATATGGGGGGATATACCACTTATGATTTACGTGCCAGCTGGACATTAAATGATCGCTGGGTCTTGAGAGGCAAACTGGAAAATCTGAGCGACAAAACCTACGAAACGGCCAAAGGCTACAATATTCGAGGCCGCTACTGGGAGGCCAGCGTAGCGCTGCGCTTCTAAACGCGTTTTTTGCCTCCATTCAGGTCAGAGGCACCCCATCATATGGCGGGCCTCTGACTTGACCATCGAACGAAGAAACTCGTCACTCATCATTCAGCATTAAAAAAACCGCGACTTGCAAAATGGTTACTAAAAAAGCCGCTGACGGGCTTGATCCAGCTGGCGGCATAACCGCCCAGCGCCTTCAATAAATCGCGGCCCCATCCGAGAGAGCAAGTCTTTAGGTAATAGCATAAGATTACCCGAACGAATCGCGGGCAGCTGAGGCCACTGCCGCCATTTCTGCAAACTCACCCTCTGATCAGCACTGCCTAAAATAACCTCCGGCTCGCGCGCTAATACCGACTCCAGCGAGACTCTAGGTGCTAACGTGGATTGGTCAGCAAAAAGGTTCACACCACCGCATTGATTTAAAGCCCGTGTCATGGCCTGACCCCCCCCCAGCGTAATGAGGGGTTGCGCCCAGACCTGCACAAACACAGACAAGGGTCGCTTTGACCCATAGCGCTCACCCAGCATTTCCCAGCGCTGAGAGAGCTGCTCAGCCAACCCATGAGCCTTGGCTTCATGACCCGTGAGGGTCCCTAACCGCTCCAAGGTCGAAGCAATCATCTCAATATCCTGAGGCTCACTCCGATAGACCGGAATCCCGGATTGATGCAACCAATCCAATGCCGCATCGGGTGCCCCACTCTGCCAAACCAGCAGTAAATCAGGCTGTTGTGCGAGCACCGCTTCCCGATCTAAATGCGGCAAACGTCCCATGATCGGCAAAGAAAGTGCAGACTCAGGATAATCACTGGCCGCATCCCGACCCACGATCACATCACCGGCACCGATCGCGTAAAGTGATTCAGTAAGATGAGGGGCTAACGACACCACTCTCTTCGCCGGTTCCGACAACCGAACCCAACGACCGGAATCATCAATCACCGCACAGCATTCAGCCCGCACCGGCGCAATGCCGACCCAGAGCGAGCCCAACACCATCACCACCACAGCACAAAGCCGAATCAATAGGTGCTCTCCGCGACCTTGTGAGCACACACCATGCCCCCCGAAAATCGACAGCATCAAGCCTCCGTTTGTTCGGCCTGCCACTGGCGTAATCGCGCCATTTCATGCTTCAGCCGCTTCAGCGTCCGTTCAACGAGTTGCTGTTCTCCCGCTTTCAGCTGCGTCTCCAACGCTTCAGTCACTTGCGCCAAATCAGGCACGCCACAATATCGGGTTGCCCCGTGTAGCTTATGCACAGCAGCCTTTAATGCCGCGTTATCCGCTTGCTGATGAGCCGCATCAATCGCCGACTCGCTCTCATCCAACGAAGCCAGCAACATGGCCAGCATATCCTGCGCTAAGTCAGGCTTACCCGCCGCCAAACGTAACCCCAGCTCCATATCTACAGGCGTTTGATTATCCAACTCTACAGATTCCTGGATCGAATCGGTCACCAGCGGCCGTACCATGCTGGCGCCCAACCAGCGCTCCAAAAGTTCACGCAACTGGTCTTCATCAAGCGGCTTAATAATATGATCACTCATACCGCTTTGTAACAACTGATCCCGTTCATGGGTGACCGCATGCGCGGTCAGTGCAATAATCGGCAGAGTTCGATAACGATGACCTAATGCTCGAATACGGCGAGTCGCCTCCTCTCCCCCCATGCGCGGCATCTGAACATCCATTAAGATGAGATCAACGTGCTCTTGCTTAACGACGTCCAGTGCTTCCAAGCCATCGCATGCCTGTAAGACCTCAACCCCCATTTGCTCCAGCAGAGTCGTCACTAACAATAAATTGGATGGGGTATCATCAACCGCCAAAATCCGCGGCTGTGCTGAAGCGCACTCAGTCTGAATCAGCTCACCCTCCGTCGCACTGAGTACTGCGGATTGAGGAGTATCTAGCATTTGACCAAAAGCACGTAACAGACTCTGTTCGGCAACGGGTTTCGTCAATAACATTACGCCTTGCTGTTGCAAAACAGCATGTAACTCAGGATCACTGCTATTGAGTAATACCATGACCGGCAGCGACTGTTGACGGGCTTGGATAATCAACGACTGATACTCTGGGCTACGGGCCTGAGCCTCCTTCAACCCAAGCACCAGCGCCTCAAAAGGAGCCGCGTGATTAGCCGATCCCTCAAGATTCAAGGCTTCCTTTAACGCATCGGTCAACGACGACTCGGGCGCCAGCGCCTGAGTCGTCAAATGATCATGGACAACAACCTGCAACCCACACTGTTCCAATTGATGACGAATCAACTGAGCCGTTAAGCGATGAGACTCGATGAGTAACACTCGCCCCGACCATTGCGGACGAGCCTCAACCGACACCTGAGAAGCAGGCGGCATCTCCAACTGCACCGTAAACCAAAAAGTAGAGCCTTCTCCCGGTAAGCTGTCGAGGTCAATATGACCCCCCATCCGCTGCACGAGCTGTTTACAGATGGCCAGTCCCAGCCCCGTTCCACCCTGCTGGCGACTATAGTGAGGTTCAACCTGAGTGAAGGCTCTGAACAGCTGTTCCTTCTGCACTTCATTCAAGCCAATCCCAGTATCCGTCACTGAAAAACGTAACCGCACTTGGTCCGAGTCTTCTGGAGGCGCATCAGCGTCCAAAGCGTCATCAAGCATGACCCGGACCACCACTTCCCCCGTCTCCGTGAACTTCAGGGCATTGTTCACCAAATTGCTGAGGACTTGCTTTAAGCGCAGAGGGTCTGCGATCAAGGTGCGGGGCACATCGTCATACAACATCGCCACCAAATCCAGATGCCGCCGATGAGCCTGAGGCCCGAACAGTGTCAACATTTCATCTAGCAGCTGCTGAAGATTTACCGGTTCCTGCTCTAGCACCATCATGCCGGCTTCGATTTTCGAAAAATCCAAAATATCATTGATGATGCCCAGCATGCTTTCTGAAGCATTGTGGACATGAGTTAGATACTCACGCTGACGCGCATCCAAGGCGGTTCGACTGAGGAGGTTGGAGAATCCGATAATGCCATTCAGTGGCGTCCGGATTTCATGACTCATATTCGCCAAAAACTCAGACTTGATACGGCTGGCTTGCAAAGCTTCCTTACGTGCACGATCCAGCTCAATATTCTTGATCTCAATGGTTTCAAGGCTATGCTGAGCATCTTCACGGGTTTCTTCAATGGACTGATACAGCTGCTCTAGGTGCTCTTGCTGTGACTGAGCAAACCCGACCAAAACCTGGTTCAAGGGCTTAAACTCGGTCACACCTGGAGATTCAAGCGGCTCGGGTTGTACCGGTTCATCATCACGCAACTGCTTTAAACCGCGATGTAACGCCTCCAACGGCTGTAAAAGCCGGTTGGCTAAAACATGACCGGTCAACCACCACAGCAAGGCCAGCAATAGCAACACACCACCGCTCATCAAGCCGAGTCGATACCGTTCCAGCATCATCGGCGTTTGCGAAAGCTCCAGCTCAGCCCAACCCAACACCTGGCCAGAATCGCCCAATCGCTGACGGACAGAATTACGTTGTCCTAATAACTCATTCACCGGTTGAATGAAGCGTAACGTATCGCCATTTTCAAACACTTGAGCCGACCCACTCCAACGTTTTTGATAGGGCGGCTGTAAGGGCAGCATACTCGGCCCGCTGTGCAGTAAATTAATGCGATTACTGTCATAAAGAGCAAAAGATCGCACATCACGAATTTCTAACAGCTGCTCAGATAAACGACGCAACGCATTCTGATTGTCATCTTGGCGCATATACAACGACAGCGAGACCGTCAGCTGACGCATGATATTCTCGCCACGCTCGCGTAGTTGTTGATCAAGGCTGTTGAAATGGGCATGCAGCACAATGGCGGCCAGCAGCGAAAATACCAGGGCCAACGGCAAAAAACCGAGCAAAAAAATCCATCGTCGCAATGGCATCTGCATGAAAACTCCTCATCACGACAGATTTCCTCCTATTCAGGAGGCATAGGGAAGTTCAGGGCCTAAACGCATGGTGCTCATGGCGGGTCATATTACGAAGAGGTTGACGACTCCAGGGCTTTTGCTGCTTGCCATTGAGCCTCCATCGCTTCTAAATCAGCATCACTTAACGACCGTCCCTGGGCCTTAAAAGCTTGTTCGATAAACCGAAAACGTCGCTCAAACTTATGGTTGGTGCCTCTGAGCGCCTGCTCAGGATCAACCTTCAAATGGCGCGCGAGATTCGCCACCGCAAACATTAAATCGCCGACTTCATCGGCCACCGCCGCTTGATCGCCTTGGCTTAATGCCTCACGAATTTCAGCCAGCTCTTCTTCCAGCTTATCCATCACTTGGAGCGGTTGATCCCAGTCGAAGCCGACACTGGCTGCTCGCTTTTGTAGCTTAATCGCACGCGTGATCGCCGGTAAAGCACGGGGCACATCATCTAAGACTGAAACAGCTCCAGATTGAGATGCGCGTTCCTCAGCCTTGATCGACTCCCAACGTGATTTCACTTGAGCTTCATCAACCGCTGAAGGCCCTTCACGCAAAGAATCGCTATTCAAAGCGTCGCGATGCAAAGCGCCATCAGCATCAGTACTCAAAGACTCATCACCATGGCCCTTTAAAGTTCCATCAGGAAAGACATGAGGGTGGCGGCGGATCATCTTGCGGGTGAGGCCATCGACCACATCGTGTAAATCAAAACGCTGTTCTTCTTCAGCAAACCGGCTGTAATAGACCACCTGAAACAACAAGTCCCCCAATTCAGAGCGCAGATGCTCAAAATCAGCTTGCTCAATACAGTCCGCCACCTCATACGCTTCTTCCAGCGTATGAGGCACGATGCTATCCCAGGTTTGCTTTAAATCCCATGGACAGCCCGCCTGAGGGTCCCGCAGACGGGCCATTAAAGTGATGAGATCATCCAGGTGATAACGCGTCTGTGCCATTAATCGAATTACTCACTTTTATTCACGATGACCAACGCCCTAAACTCAACGTTTCACATTCTTTTCACGCAGGCGATGCACATCCACCACATTAGGTAACTGGTTCAACAGCCCCAGCAACCGGCCTAGTTTTTCCAAGCCCGCAATTTCCAACGTAATAATGATATTGGCCAGATTTTCTTTCTGATCGGTCAAGGTATTCACCGATAAGACATTGGCCTTTTCATGCGCCAACAGTGACGTAATATCACGCAAGAGCCCAGTCCGATCCCAAGCCTTGATCCGAACATCCACCGGATACAGCTGTTCCTCGCGATGTCCCCATTCCACATTCACTAACCGATGAGGGTCTTCCGAACGCAAAGCTTGCAGGTTATTACAATCCTGGCGGTGGATCGTCACCCCACGTCCCACGGTGATGTAACCGACAATGTCATCACCTGGCAGCGGCTGACAACATTTGGCCATCTGCGTCATCAAGTTACCAACGCCCAAAATGGTGACATCATCGGCACCACCGGCGGGTTGACGACTGGGCCGTGCCAATAGCCGTTCCAACTGCTCCTGATCATCCGTTTCACCGAACAGATGCTGGGCCATGGACAGCACTTGGCCAGGCCTTAAATCACCAGCGCCAAGGGCGGCATACATATCTTCAGCCGTTTGCAAATTATGCGCTTTGGCCAAGGCTTCCTGATCCAACCCTTCCAGCCCTAAGCGTTTAAATTCTTTCTCGATTAGCGCGCGACCCTCATCAATATTCTGATCACGAGCCTGCAATTTAAACCAGTGCTGCACTTTTGCCCGTGCTTTAGACGTCAACACATAACCTAAAGCAGGATTCAGCCAATCACGGCTTGGCCCCCCTTCATTCGCCGTCAGAATTTCAACCTGTTCGCCCGTTTTCAGCTGATAGGTCAGCGGCACAATCCGCCCATTAATTTTTGCACCACGACAGCGATGCCCGACCTCCGTGTGCACCCGATAAGCGAAATCGACAGGCGTGGCCATCTCAGGCAAATCCACCACATGACCATCTGGGGTAAACACATAGATTCGGTCTGGCGCCACGTCATTACGCAACTCTTCGCGTAAACCGCCCGCATCGCCCACTTCTTCATGCCATTCCAAGACCTGACGCAACCAAGCAATTTTCTCTTCGTAAGCCCGGCTTTTCTTATCCGAATCAGTGCCTTTATAAAGCCAATGAGCACAAACGCCCAACTCAGCCTCATCATGCATGGCAAAAGTACGAATCTGTATTTCGAGTACCTTACCTTCCGGACCAATCACCGCCGTATGCAAGGAGCGATAGCCGTTCTCCTTTGGGGTCGCAATGTAATCATCAAATTCGTTGGGAATATGGCGGAACATGGCGTGCACAACGCCCAATACGGCATAACAATCGCGCACCTCGGGCACCAGCACGCGCACCGCTCGAACATCGTAAACCTGAGAAAAGTCGATCCGCTTACGCTTCATCTTGCGCCAGATCGAATAAATATGCTTAGCCCGGCCACTCATTTCAGCCCCTTGAATCCCATGGGCTTCAATCGATTCCTGCAACAGGTTCAAGACACGGGCAATATACTCATCACGATCTTTACGTTTTTCTGCCAACAGCTTGGCAATATATTTATAACTGTCTTCCTCAAGGTAGCGGAAAGACAGATCTTCCAGCTCCCACTTGATATACCCCACCCCAAGACGATGGGCCAGTGGCGCATAAATCTCAGCCACTTCACGGGCCACCCGCAAGCGTTTCTCTCGTGGTGCTGTTTTAACCTGACGAATCGCACAGGTACGCTCGGCCAACTTGATCAATGCCACTCGCACATCATCGACCAACGTCACAATCATCTTACGGAGCTGTTCAAGCTGACCTTGAGGCTGCCCGAGCGCGGGACCATCACCCACCGGCTGAATTTGACTGATGGTCGCCATTTGCTGAACGCCATCAATCAATTGGGCAATCACATCACCAAAACGCTCACCAATGGTCGCTAACGAGACTTGCTCTTCACGCACAGCACGATAAAGAATCGCTGCCACCAGCGTGTCCTCATCCATGCGGAGTTCAGCCAAGATATCGGCCATTTCCAACCCAGTACGAAAGCTGCTCGCACCTTCATACCACTGACGATTGGCGGATTCCGCTTCACGCTCCAACTCAGCAGCAAACTCACAAGCCGCTTCAATACAGTCGGGATGAGCCAGTGCCACCTCTGATTTCAGATGATCCAACCAACCGGGAATATCAACGCTACCATCAGCCCGTACCGGCTGATCATCTCGAACCTTAACCATTGCACACCTTTGCCTTGGCGGCCGCAGTCACCCGCGACTTATATTCATGTTGTTATATCGTACTCGTTCTAGCGTACGGTTATTATGCCTATCCACTCTAATGTATACCCACATGGATGATAGTGTTTAGCCAGCATCATCGCATGTATTATCCGAGTTCATCATAAAATCAATGACTCACATCGTTTCACCGCCTTGAGGGCAATCATCACACCTCAAGCGCGCCCCTAATGGGCAAAAATACCGGTCGACAGATAACGATCACCACGATCACAAATAATGGCGACAATCACTGCATTTTCCAGTGTTTCAGCCAAACGCAATGCGCCTGCAATCGCCCCACCAGAAGAGATCCCGGCCATAATGCCTTCCTCTCGAGCCAAACGTCGCGTCATTTGCTCGGCTTCATGCTGCTGAATATCCACGACCTGATCAACACGTTGCGGTTCAAAAATGGTCGGTAAATAGGCTTCAGGCCAGCGCCGAATGCCTGGAATACTGGCGCCTTCAGAAGGCTGTAAACCGACAACCTGCACTTGGGGATTCTGCTCTTTTAGATAACGTGAGACCCCCATAATAGTGCCCGTGGTTCCCATGGCACTGACAAAATGAGTAATTGTCCCATGCGTCTGCTGCCAGATCTCCGGTCCTGTCGTCTCATAGTGGGCCTGGGGGTTATCGACATTACCAAATTGATTCAGTACTTTGCCGCGCCCCTCGGACTCCAGCTTTAGCGCGAGGTCACGCGCACTTTCCATCCCCTCGGTTAAAATCAACTCAGCGCCATAGGCCGCCATCGCTTGCTTACGTTCTTCAGAACTGTTTTCAGGCATGATCAGAATCATCTGATACCCCATCACACCTGCAGCCATGGCCAAGGCAATACCCGTATTGCCTGAAGTGGCTTCAATTAACGTATCGCCCGGTGAGATATCCCCACGAGCCTGAGCGTGTTGAATCATAGATAAAGCGGGTCGATCTTTTACCGAGCCTGCGGGGTTGTGGCCTTCTAACTTGGCTAAAATCGTGTTGTTACGCCCGGCCTGAAGGCGCTGTAAGCGTACCAAGGGGGTTTGGCCGATGATATCAGCCACGGTGGGAAACTGTAGATTATCGTATTCAGATGACATGTGAGGCTCTTTCAGATCAGACGGCATATCAAACGCGTTAGCCTAAACAGCCCAACGGATAATCGGAAATAACCAAATGCACTTAGGCTATCGTCGAAATCACTAGGGTGCGATGTAATATGCCATCAAGGTAATCAAAAACGCAAAAGCAGTCGCTTGAAGGCATGTGTGGAAATGAGGGAATCAGGCGCTCAGTCCATTGGCGCCTGATCGGGGTTCAGCTGATCTCAGTGTTTTCATTTCAGCACTTATATTTCAGCACCTATCCTGCAACACTTATATGTCATGGTCTCGAATCGTCATCAGTGGATACCGCTGGTAACGTCAGCCCCAAAATACTCAACCCTACAGACTGATCATCGAGCACAGCCACTTCCGGCAATGAGCCCCAAGTCTCAAAGCCGTAACGGCGAAACAACGACAAGCTGGGATGATTATGGCTGAAGATATAAGCCACCAATTTTTCCAGCCCCAACCCTGGCGCTTCGGCTAGCGCCGCTTCCAATAACCGCCGCCCAACCCCTTGACCCTGAGCTTCAGGCGCCACATAAATACTGAGCTCAGAAGTAATGCTATAGGCTGGCCGACCATAAAAATCCTCAAAGCTCAGCCACCCGACGATCGAAGATGCACCTTCAGTCGATGTGGGCTGATCAGATTCCAACACCCACAGCGGGCGTCGATCGGGCTGATGTCGTTCAAACCAAGGCAAACGATCTGCCAGCGTGACCGGCGCCGTATCAGCCGTAGCTAAACGACCCGGAATGGCCGCATTATAAATCTCAACAATGCGCGGTAGATCCGCCTCTGTCGCATGTCGCCGAGTCATCACCGCGGGAATACAAGCCGTTAAAGCAGTCATCACATCCTCATGACATCATGTCGATCACCAACCCTTTCAGGGTGGAGATCCGTTTATGCAGCTGAGTTCGGTCTTTATGCTCCTCTAATACCATTTCGAGCAGAGCTTCAGCTTCAGCATCAATCTTACGAATAATCTGATGACGATCAGCGGGATGCCAGCCAGGCCCCACATTTTCAACCTGAAACCCACCTTCCAGCACCCGGCTAATCAAAGATCCCATCAAGGTTCGGAAAACTTCAAAATTACCGACCGTGGGATTACGCTCCAGATCTTCACCGGCTTCATCCAGCAAGCTCCGCAAGTGATCCAGCTCAGCTCGATAAGCCTGTCGATCCGATACCTGAGTTTGTTGGGTGAAGTGATCATTGAAAGAGACCTTACCCACCGCTGCGCCAGATCGAGGCTTCAGCGGTTTACTGGTGCGTCGGTCATCCCGTAATTGCTTTAACATGGAGTTAATTGGAAACGCCATAATCACTTCACCGGTTGGGTTGCATCATGAAACAAAGCCTCATCAGGTGTCTGCTGAGCCCTTTTTTTCACGCAAAAATTAAACAACGAACGCGCACCTTCACGAATAGAGGATTCATGCTGCTCCTCAATTGCACGACGCTCTGCATCTTGCTGGCGGCGCTCTTTTTTGGAAAGCGCTTCACGGGCTTCATGGGTATCCAAATGCCGGGCACGTTGATGCACCGTATCAAACACCACAAACTCTTCCTGAAAGACATAACGTCCTTCTTCTAACAGGTCCAGCAGCAATCGCGCACGCAAACAGCCTTCAGTCAGGTTCATTTGATCATCCAGCATACACTGGGCAATCACCTGCAAATTTTCCAACAAGTTATGTTGTGCCCGCTGCGCTTCATCAGCCCATTGAGCCGCCATGGCGACTCGTCTTTTGGCTAAACGTCGGCGTAATATCAACGCATATCCACCCAGGATTGCGACAATCACTAACGCCACAGCCAATAATATCCAAGCGGTATTTTCCGCCATACAGACCTCCTCAAAACCATCGGTCTTACGCGCTGACATACAGGATATCAGAAGCGACCCGGGAAGCAGTAACTCTTTACTGCTCCATCCCAAGGGAAGGCATGACCGATCAACATCAAACGCATGGCCTAGCTCATCACCCCGTATTACGCAGCCCTGCCGCGATACCGGCCATGGTGACCATCAAAGCCCGCTCTAGTGCGCTATCATCCGCCTCGTCATGCGGCTGACGTGCTCGAGCCAACAGTTCGACTTGTAAATGGTGTAATGGGTCCAGGTAAGGGTTGCGCACCTTAATGGCTTGACGAGTTAATGGCATATCCGCCAACAGAGGCTGCTCACGAATCGTCGGCACTAACTCAATCAGCCCATTCAAGCGCTGACGCAACTGAGCACCTAAATGCTGTAAGTTGGAGTCAACTAATCGCTGTTCATAGGCCTCAGCTGTGCGTAAATCCGCTTTGGTCAACACCATCTCTAGCATATTCATGTAAGACGCGAAGAAAGGCCAATCACTCATCATGGTGCGCAGTACAGGCAACTGGCCTTTTTCCGCCGCTTCCGCGAGCGCTTCATCACTGCCTAACCACGCAGGCAACATCAAGCGCACTTGTGTCCAGGCAAAAATCCAGGGAATCGCACGCAAGCTCTCAACTCCGCCATCCGCTCGACGCTTCGCTGGGCGACTGCCCAATGGCAGCTTGCTGAGCTCTTGTTCAGGGGTTTGCTGACGGAAGTAACGGACAAAGTCAGGCGTCTCACGCACTAGCTGTCGATAACTGTTCAACCCCGTATCCGCCAATTGATCCATCAACGCCCGCCACTCAGGTTTGGGGGTCGGTGGTGGAATCAAGGTCGCTTCCAGCACTGCGGCGGTATAAACCTCTAAAGCCCGTTCCGCCAGTGCCGGAAGCCCGAATTTAAAGCGAATCATCTCGCCTTGTTCAGTCACCCGAATGCGCCCACTGACTGAGCCTGGGGGCTGTGCCAAAATCGCCGCATGCGTCGGCCCACCACCACGGCCCACCGTTCCGCCACGGCCATGAAACAATGTCAGGTGGATTTCCTGCTCACGACACACTTGCGCCAAGGCCTCTTGAGCACGATATTGCGCCCAGGCCGCAGCGAGCTGACCGGCATCTTTGGAGGAATCGGAGTAACCGATCATCACTTCTTGGCGTCCACGACACCATCCCCGGTACCAAGGCACCGATAACAACGACTCGATCACTTGCGGCGCCCGCTCAAGATCATCCAATGTCTCAAACAGTGGCACAATCCGCATCGACCGTTCCAAGCCACAAGACTTCAGCAATAAGGCCACCGCCAAGACATCTGACGACTGCCCCGCCATCGAGATCACGTAAGCGCCTAAGGCGTTAGCCTCTTCCTCTGCGATCACGTAGCAAGTATCCAAGACCTCACGAGTCTCTTCCGAGCAAGGCCAGTGATGCGGCAGTAACGGGCGCGGATTACTTAACTCCCGGAGCAGAAAAGCCTGACGAGCCGCTTCATCCCACTCGTTATAATCACCGATACCCAGATAGCGGGTCACTTCAGAGAGCACCTGCGCATGGCGTGGTGCCTCTTGGCGAATATCCAAACGGACCAGGCTGGTACCAAACACACTCAAACGCCGTAACGTATCACGCAGATGGCCATCCGCAATGACTTGCATGCCGCACTCTGACAAGGAGTCATAACACAGCATCAAAGCTTCACGCAGCTCCTGTGTCGACACTAACGGCACATGATCATCCTGACCGACACTGTCGATAAAGCGATCCGTCGCACTGTCTGAGGTACGCCCTTCGATACGCGCTTTTAGGGTGGACAAGGTTTCTCGCAGACGATCACGCACTTCGCCTAAAAGCATGCGATAAGGCTCTTGCCCAGGCCCGACGCGTTCGCGCAAGGCTTCACTCGCATGATTCATGGAAAGCTCAGATTTGAGCCTATCAATATCTTGATGCAATAAATCTGCCGCCACCCAGCGCCCCAACCACAGCACCTGCTGGGTAATTTTGGCAGTCACTCGTGGATTACCATCGCGATCCCCGCCCATCCAACTGGCAAATTGAATCGGGGCCACATCCAAAGGCAATGGGCGAGCCCCGGCGGCGACCAGCTGTTCATCCAGCTGACGATAAAACGCCGGTACCGCTTGCCACAACGAGTTCTCAATCACGGTAAACCCCCATTTCGCCTCATCAATGGGGGTCGGTCGTTGTTGGCGAATTTCGTTCGTGTGCCAAGCCTGAGCAATCAATTCTTCCAGCCGTCGAACCGCTTGCCCTTTTTGCTGCGGGCCTTCACAGCCATCCAGCACACCCAACATGCTGTCAATATTGTCGTATTTCTGGATTAAAGTCCGTCGAGTGACCTCGGTGGGATGAGCGGTCAACACCAGTTCGACCTGTTGCTCACAGAGCGTTCTCCACACCGTCTCAATATCAACCGAACGGGCACTTAACTCTGTCAAAAGACGCGAAAACCCAGGCTGCTGGCCCTGACGATAATCTTCCACCATGCGTTTACGAGCGCGAAAATGCTGCTCAGCACTATTGGTCAAATTCAAAAACTGATTAAACGCCCGCGCAACAGGTAACAGCTCATGATCCGGCACGGCATTGAGTTCATCGTGCAAGGCGCTCGCATCAGCCTTGCCCTGACGAACCTCCTTCGCCAGGGTGCGAATACGTTCAATGGTTTGCAAAAAAGGCGCGCCCAGATCCGCTTGCATAATATTCCCCAAGCGATCACCTAAAACACGTACCTGCTCACGCAAAGATGCATCAAAATCATCCATAATGCCTCCTGACCTCGTCATGACCCTATTCGTGATGCACTGCACCGCAATATTGAAGTCTTAGCATGGCATAGAGAAGCCGCTGTGTCCCTCGTCCAAAAGGTCATTGCGCACCACATTTAACAACGGCGTTAAGGCTGCTGACACGCTGACGGTAAAAAACGCGGTGCCAAACCTTGCCCCTGGCATCGCCAACCCGATAATTGCCCCACTTGCTGGCCACTGGCTAATTGCCCATTAATTAAAGGCTGCATAATTAAACCGAGCCCTTGATGAACACCACGATTGAACATGATTTGAAATCCACCGGTTTGATCACCTAATAGCGTGACCCCACCTGCCGCAATATATTGCCCCTGTAATAAAGCCGCCTGAGGCGCTAACACACCCGCTTGATCTGCATATCCCTGAAAGCTGCCGTTTTCGGCATGATAAAGCGCCAGTTCAGCACGTAGTCCGGCCGTTGCCGTAATGGCTTCAGCCGCTTGCGCTCGACCAATATAATCCTGATATTGCGGCATGGCGATTGAGGCTAATACGCCAATAATGACCATCACCACCATGAGTTCAATCAATGTAAATCCTTTGGCTTTCGGCATGTCATCCTCCCTGATTAACGGTCCGAAAGCCTCACTAATGCCACTGCATCATTTGAAACACAATGCATGTCATTGCAATAAAAACAGATTGAATAAACTCATTAAGAAACTCAAAAAATGACGATTGTTCATTTACTTAAAACACTTAAATCAATGCTTAATGGATACTTATCTCCCTCATAATTCATGTTATTCATACAGCAAGACGATTCACACACCAAAACGATTCATATACCAAGACAACGAGGCATCGTGATCAGTCATCGCGAGCCACCGACTTCATTCATCTCAAAGAAAGGATGCTTTGCGATGAGTTATTTACCCGCAGCGATCACCCTAGAACACCAATCCCATACCGGCTCACCCTTAGCTCAAGCCCCTTTGGCCCATCAGCTATGGCAGTCTGGTCAGCTTTCATTAGAAGACTGCCAACAAGCGGTTCAACAGGCGCACCAGCAACGTGTGCCACTAATGGACTGGTTACAACGACATACCCCATTAAATGAGCAGCAATTGGCACAAGCCGCCGCCAAAGCCTATGCCCTGCCTTATGACGCACTAGACACCTTACCCCCTCATTTACCGGATATTACTGACTTACCGGCGGGCTGGGCACTTCAGCATCATGTGGTGCCACTGCAGCGAACAGCGGAACAATTGACGATTGGCATCAAATCGACCCACCAACTGGCCATCCTGGAGTCATTGCGTTTCCAACTTGGCGTCGATATTCGACCCGTCATGGTGCCCGCCTCACGCCTTGAGGCCACGTTAAAATTACATGTCAACAGCAGCGCGACCATCGATTCGATAGCCCCGCGACAAGATCGAACAACTCAGCAACCGATAGCGCCAGAGGCAGAACTCAACCATTTATTGGCCGAAGCCTGCTGGCATCAGGCTTCAGACATTCATTTGGAGCCCTATCAAAACCACTGCCGGGTTCGCTTACGTATCGATGGACAACTCCACGAATGGCAGATGCTGGATCGAGACACGCTGACGCGATGGATTAACCGGATCAAGATCATGGCCCAGTTGGATATCGCCGAGACTCGACGTCCGCAAGATGGTCAAATGCATTTCAAAGATCATCATGCCGCAACTGACATGCGCATCAGTACATTGCCGACGCCCTGGGGGGAACATCTGGTTCTCAGGCTACTGGGCACAACCGCAAACCATCTGGCCTTACATCAGGATGCTCTCTCTCAGCTGGGCATGACCTCGACGCAATATACACAACTCAAGCAGGCGCTAGATCAACCGCAAGGCCTCATCCTGGTCACAGGCCCCACAGGAAGCGGTAAAAGCACAACGCTATATAGCGCCTTACAATACCTGAATCAGCCAGAGCGCCACCTAGTCACCGCTGAAGACCCCATTGAAGTGCATCTCACCGGGGTGAGCCAAGTCAGCCTTCAGCCTCAAATTGGCTTTACCTTTGCCCAAGCCCTACGCGCTTTCTTACGACAAGATCCCGATGTCATCATGATTGGCGAAATGCGTGACCAGGAAACGGCAGAAATGGCGATTCGCGCCGCCCAAACCGGACACCTGGTACTCTCAACGTTGCACACAGGTGCCATTGCCGAAACCTTATTAAGACTCAGGCATTGGCACCTTGAGGGGGAACAGCTGGCCAGTAGCTTACAGCTGCTGATGGCACAACGGCTGGTACGACGCCTGTGTCAGGCCTGCCGCCAACCGGTAACGCCGACGCCCCAATGGCGTGAATATCTGCCGGAGCAAGCCCCTCCCAAGATCATTTACAAAGCTCAGGGATGCCCGCAATGCTATGGCGGCTATCAGGGGCGCTTAGGGCTTTATCATCTTGCCCCCATGACACCCGAACTGCGGGCCTTAATCCTCAATGATGCATCCCCGGCGGCACTGGAGGCTCAACTGAACGAACACGAGACGAAGCCTTTACGCTATCAAGGGTTGCAACAGGTCATAGCAGGGTTGACCAGCCTAGCGGAAATCGATCGAGTGGTGCCAGTCTGATGAACATCACATCGACGACAACGACAAGCCCAAACACTCGCCTATTTTATTGGCAAGCCCACTTCAATCATGGAGCCGCTTGCCGAGGTCACTATTGGGCCCAGAGTGCCACACACGTTAAACAATACTTGCAGGCGCAAGGGTTACAACCCAAAACAGTTTACCGCGAGCCGCCATGGCGATCACGGATCAAACCCGCCACCTTACACTGGACAACACGCCACTTAGGCACCTTGCTTCAGGCGGGTTTACCGCTGGGCCAGGCCCTGGAAATCACGATTCAACGCCAAACCCAACCGCCTTTACGCCAATTGCTCAGTCAAGTCCTAGGCGAGGTTCAACAAGGTCACACCCTCAGCCAAGCATTGACGCCTTTCTCCTTATACTTCGGCGGGCTTTACCAAGCATTGATCAATGCAGGAGAAGCCTCCGGACAACTGCCTTTGATGCTCACACGGATATCACAGCACCAAGCCAAACAACAGCAGCTTCGCCAAAGGCTGCAACAGGCACTGCTTTATCCTTTATGTATCATCAGCGTCGGTGCTCTTGTGATGCTGGGATTGCTGCTGGGGCTGATGCCGCGCTTTGAGCAACTGTTTATGCAGCTAGAAGCACCACTCCCCCCATTAACGGAGACCTTATTCCAGTGTGCCCACTGGGTCAGAGAATGGGGAGGATACCTCGTGCTGATCATCGCGGGCGGGGGTTATCTCGGTCGTCGCCGCCCTTGGCCGTTGATTCACTCATTACGACAACAAGCCGCATGGGTACGCTTCGCCCATACTTTGGCCATCTTGCTCGACTCAGGACTTCCGCTGTTAAAGGCCTTGGACAACGCCATCGGTATTGCTGATCAACCGCTTTGGCGATGCCAGTGGCCGTTCATTACACAATCACTCCAAGCCGGACAATCGCTGCATCACAGCCTGTCAGAGGCAGGCATTCTGCCTCCTTTAATGCTGGATATGATTCAAATGGGGGAACAAACTGGCACCCTGCCCAAAATGCTCAATAAAGCCGCAGAGGATTATGAAAGCGCCCTGAATCATCGCGTCCAGCAATGGCTCACGCTATTGGAACCGATCACCCTGGTCTTATTGGCGATCCTAGTGGGGACAATGATACTCGCGATCTATATGCCACTCTTTCAGCTAGGCACGCTATTTTAATCTGCCGCCAATTCGTTTTTAATGCGCACGGTGGGCTATTGAACGTCGCCATTGTGGTCGTAAGACTAGGAAACTCCATCGGTACAACCGATTGAACGGCGATCAATATCAATAGCGCCATGACTCATATGGGGATGATTCATAGGGCGATGACTAATAGAGCGATGACTCATAGGGCGATAAAACAAGGGGAAAGCGCATGATTGTAGGCCTCACCGGCGGCATTGGCAGTGGTAAAACCGCTGCGAGCGATGCATTTGCTGCGCGCGGCATTACCGTGGTCGATGCCGATGTCATCGCTCGAGGTCTATTAGCCCCCGGTACGCCCTTGAGCCAACACGTGATTGCACACTTTGGCCAAAGTATTGCAGCGGCGGCAGGGGTCATTGATCGTGCGGCGTTAAGACAACGTGTCTTTAATGATCCCGAAGCACGACAATGGCTTGAGTCGCAAACGCACCCTCGAGTCCGGGAAGCAATTTTGCAAGCCCTGCAAGACAGTCGCTCCGCTTACACTTTATTAGCCTCCCCCTTACTCATTGAGTCGGGTCAGGATAAACTGGTCGACCGCATTATCGTCGTTGATGTCCCCGAGGCGCTCCAACGGTCGCGCACCATACAACGAGATGGCAACACCCAGGCCCAAGTCGATCGTATTATGGCCTCCCAGTGCGATCGCGCCACACGACTGGCCAAAGCAGATGATGTCATTGATAATCAAGGGAATTTAAATCAACTTGAAGCACAGGTTGAACAACTTCATCAACACTACTTGCAGGCCCGATCAGCTTAGACAAACCGCCTGTAGACCCTCTCACCTGTGGAGCACCCCATGCCTGAAGCCACAACCACCCGACTGGTGGCCTGTCCCACCTGCCGTCAATCCATTGCTTGGACGACAGACAACCCCAACCGCCCTTTTTGTAGTGAGCGTTGTCGCATGATCGACCTGGGCGCTTGGGCGGCGGAAGATCACCGCATCCCCGGAGAAAAAGCGCTTGATGAGCAAGACCCCAACAGTTATCGCAAAGATCCTGACGACTGGGAAGAATAAGCCCACCATGCCCCTAGGGCCACGGCGGGGCGGAGCGATCAAAAGCCACGGTTAAAAAGTCACGATTAAAACGTCACCTCAACATCATGGTCGCGTAGCCATTGGCGAAAGGTATTCCGTTGTTGCTGGGCCTTTTGGGTATAGTCCTCTTCAGCTAGGCCTGAGGTTAAAGCGTTTTGAAAGGTGGCCCCTCGCTTATTTTTCAAGCGGGGATCAGCCCCACGGTGCAGCAGTTTCAACAGACTGTCGTAGTCATTCACGGCAGCCGCGACATGTAAGGGCGTGTTGCCCATCCGCGCCTGATGATTGACATCCGCGCCATGCTGCAGCAATAAATCCACACGTTCGCGGCCGCTGCCAATGGCTTCAAACAGCGGTGTGTCGCCTGCTCGGTTTTCAATATCAACCGGCACACCCTCGGCCAATAATACCTCTAAGTAATCGATGGAGTTTAACCCCGCCGCGTAATGGACCACCGTCTCCCCATCATCATCCTGAATTGTGGGGTCAGCCCCTTCGGCCAATAAGCGTTTAAACTCGGGCAAGCGTTGGCTAAAGAAAGCCCACATCAACATCGATGTCCCGGCCTTATTCGTCGCATTCACATCCACGCCGGCCTTAATCAGTTGCTCCATACGTGCTTGATCGCCCTCTTGGATTGCTTCTGCCAGAAGGGCTTCGGCCTGTTCCGGAGACATACTCTCGATCTCTAATGAACGAGCATCACTGCATGCCCACAGCATCAAGACAACAACAATCAGCCCTACCGGTTGCCACTTCATCAGGGAATAACCTCCGGATTCAGCAAAGTGAAAAAGCGCTCAACAAGCAAGAGCCCAACCGTGATCGCCGAGACCCTGGCGACAGAGAAGCGAGAGCCCACCATAGCCCTAGGGTCACAGTGGGGTTATTAAAAGGTCACCTCAACATCATGGTCGCGCAGCCATTGGCGAAAAGTATTCCGTTGTTGCTGAGCCTTCTGGGTATAGGCCTCTTCGGCCGGACCTGTGGCCAAAGCGTATTGAAAGGTCGCCCCTTGCTTATTTTTCAAGCGGGGATCAGCCCCACGGTGCAGCAGTTTCAACAGGCTATCGTAATCATTCACGGCGGCCGCAATATGTAAGGGGGTGTTGCCCATCCGCGCCTGATGATTGATATCCGCACCATGCTGCAGCAATAAATCCACACGCCTGGGGTTGTCCCCAATGGCTTCAAACAGCGGTGTCTCGCCTGCTCGGTTTTCAATATCAACCGGTACGCCAGCGGCCAATAACACCTCTAGGTAATCGATTGAGTTCAACCCCGCCGCGTAATGAATCACTGTCTTCCCATTATCATCCTGAATTGTGGGATCAGCCCCTTCGGCCAATAAGCGTTTAAACTCGGGCAAGCGTTGGCTAAAGAAAGCCCACATCAACATCGATGTCCCGGCCTTATTCGTCGCATTCACATCCACACCAGCCTGAATGAGTTGCTCCATACGCGCTTGATCGCCCTCTTGAATCGCTTCTGCCAGAAGGGCTTCGGCCTGTTCCGGAGACATACTCTCGATCTCTAATGAACGAGCATCACTGCATGCCCACAGCATCAAGACAACAACAATCAGCCCTACCGGTTGCCACTTCATCAGGGAATAACCTCAGGATTCAGTCAAGTGAAAAAGCGCTCAACGAGCAAGAGCCCAACCATGATCGTCGAGATCCTGACAACAGGGAAGCATGAGCCCACCATAGCCCTAGGGTCACAGTGGGGTTATTAAAAGGTCACGATTAAAACGTCACCTCAACATCATGGTCGCGCAGCCATTGGCGAAAGGTATTCCGTTGTTGCTGGCCCTTCTGGGTATAAACCTCTTCGGCCGGGCCTGTAGCTAAAGCGTTTTGAAAGGTGGCCCCTTGCTTATTTTTCAAGCGGGGATCAGCGCCACGGTGCAGCAGTTTCAGCAGGCTGTCGTAATCATTCACGGCGGCCGCAATATGTAAGGGGGTGTTGCCCATAACATCCTGATGATTGACATCCGCGCCATGCTGCAACAATAAATCCACACGCCTGGGGTTGTCCCCAATGGCTTCAAACAGCGGAGTGGCACCCAACTCGCTTTCAATATCAACCGGCACACCCTCGGCCAATAACACCTCTAAGTAATCGATGGAGTTCAGCGCCGCCGCATAATGAATCACCGTCTTCCCATTATCATCCTGAATTGTAGGGTCAGCCCCTTCGGCCAATAAGCGCTTAAACTCGGGCAAGCGTTGGCTAAAGAAAGCCCACATCAGCATCGATGTCCCGGCCTTATTCGTCGCATTCACATCAACGCCAGCCTGAATCAGTTGCTCCATACGTGCTTGATCGCCCTCTTGGATTGCTTCTGCCAGAAGGGCTTCGGCCTGTTTTGAAGACATGTTTTCCACCTCTAATGAACGAGCATCACTGCATGCCCACAGCATCAATACAACAACAATCAGCCCTACCGGTTGCCACCTCAATCGACTCATCGTGATCTCCAGGGTTTCGCTTTATCCAGTGCATCCAATACCGTATCCATACCGTGATCATTGATCCGATCTTTACCCATGGTGACAGGGTTCAACTGACTCCAGCCTTCTACCGGGGTAGGGTCAGCCAATGTAATTTCCTTACCGAGTGCATCAGGGAACAACCAACGATCACCCCAGGCATCCTCTTGTTCCCAGGTCAGGATTTCACCGTCAACATTATATCGGCGGATTAAGCCGCCACTGGCTTTTTTAGCCGCAACCTCAGGATCAAGCGGCAAGCGCTCCAAAGTTCCATCGGCAATCCCGGCCGCATTAAACGTCACCGCCGGAGTATCAGTCGCCAGCGATGCCACCGAAGCCAAACCGCCACCCAAAGAGTGCCCCGTAATCACCAAATGATCACCATAGGCTTGCTTCGCCATCTCAGCCAAATGTAACGCCTGCTGATACTGTTCGGATTCCCGCCCCATCGCCTGCGGGATATTGGCTTGCATCCAATCGCCCTTCCAATCACTGAAATCCGTACCGGCATAAGCTAAAACGTAATCCCCTTGGCCATTGCTATAAATCGCCGACTGAAAACCAGTGGTTTGATCGTTCATCATCTTTGGCTTGATCTCGGCGCTTTCCAGTGCCGCCTTATCCAACGGCTTCCAATCCCCCACCGCTTCATCGGTATAAACAGCCTGAGCCATCTGGGCCATTTGATAATCCATCGCTTGCGCCGCGGTGCCCCGCATTTGCTCAGCAAAAGACGGCGTGGCCGAAGCCTCAGCGGTCACATCACCTGCTGAAGTCCCCGCTCCTCCCACTTCAACCGCAGCACCTGTTTGAACCGCAGTAGCGCCGCTACTCCCAGTTGACGAGGGATGATTAAGCGTCATCGAGTTTTTCGGGCTGACCGTTTGGGCCGCACGGGCTTGAGATAAGCCCCCCTGAGGTAAGTCGGGCAAAGGAATATCCAATTGGGTCGGCCCGGAGAACAAATGTAGGGCCGCTTTGACATCCACCGTACCCGGGGCATGCACTTGAATATTGCCGTCTTTAACTTGAATGTAGGCACCACCACTGGTCAGCACGATGCCATTTTTGGCATTCACCTCAATACGGTGTTCTGTCGAGCTGATTTTGACGTCTTTTTCGGCGGTCATTTCGAGGGTGTCGCTTTGGGCTTGGATCTCGACTTTGCCTTTGGCGGCAAAGAGTTTGATCCCGGCGTTGTAGGCAAACAGGGAGAGTTTTTCCCGAATCGCCGCGACGAGGTTTTTGCCGCTGGTCAGGTTGAGGTTTTCTCCGGTGCTGACGCTGAGGTGTTGGCCCTGAGCCAGGTGAGTTGATTCCGGGGTGCTGATTGTAGTCCCAGCCGGTGAGGCCAGGTGCAGCCAGGGCGCTTTGAGGCCTTGGACTTGCCCGCGCCCACCGCTGGCGGTGGCGGCTGAGGCGTTGCTTTGATCGGCGTCGGCGTCTTGTTCGCTGTTGCCGTAAGGGGCGTCGGTGTCGTCGCTGGCTTTTTTCAGGTTGTCTTTGGCGTCGAGGGTTTCGGCGTTGTGATCGGCGGAGACTTGGCTGAGGGTGTCGGTCAGTTCGTAAGCCGCATCCAGCTGGGTTTTCGCCGGGTCCAAGGCCAGTTGTTCGCCACTGGCGCCGATCTGGCCCCAGCTGGTCAGGTAGAGGCCTTGGTTGGCGCGGACGGTGCCATAGGCATCGGTGCGCAGTTCGAAGCCGGTACCACGGAAGGCGCCTCGGTAGTTGCCGTTTTGGTGGATCAGGTAGCCCAGGTTGAGCTGGGATTTCTGGTGTTCGGAGTTCAGCCGCACCCGTTCTTGGTCGGTGGCGTCATCAAACAGCAGTTCGTTGTATTTGCTACCCCGGTAGGTTTTGCTCTTGAGGCCGGAGAAGAGGCCGTTGCTGTGCCATTCGGGGGTTTGGTCGCCGTTGTAGACGCGGCCGGTGATCAAGGGGCGGTCGGGGTCGCCTTCGAGAAAGTCGACGATGACTTCTTGGCCAACACGGGGGGTGAAGACCCCGCCCCAACCCGAGCCTGCATTGGGCTGGGCGACCCTTAACCAGCAGCTGGAGTTTTCGTCCAGCTGGCCTTGACGATCCCAGTGGAATTGGGCGCGCACGCGATTGAGGTGGTCGGTATGAATTTCTTCGCCTTCGGGGCCGACGATCAAAGCGGTTTGCGGTCCACCGACAACAGGACGTGGGTGGCGTCGGGCATTGCGGAAGGGTTGTGTCCGGCGCTGGGCTTCGAAGTCGATCAGGAAGTGGCCGGTGCCGCCGGTGCGGTAGGCGGCGATATGACCATCGGCCATCTCTTCGGCGTCAACGTCGAGACCATGAGCAGTTTTGGCGGCGTCCAGTTCCGGCTGCAAGCTGCCCGGTAAGGGCTTGAGTTGGGCGGTGATCGGCAGGCTGTTTTCGGCATGAACGGTCATGCCCAGGACTAAAAATTCGCGCTCTTCCGCACCGCCTTGGTCGTGGCGGCTATGTTGGGTCAGTTCGAACCAGTAACCGGCTTGCAGTTGTCGTGTGCCGCCCGCACCGTGGAAGCGTTTGGCTTTGGATTCATGGGCTTCCAGGCGGTTTTCGCTGAGCCGTTCGCCGCGATCAAATTCGTGGTAGTAGTATTCACCGGCGTAATCGTAAAGCTCAGCATCAGGCACATTGCCTTGTTCGTCGACGGTGTTCAGGGCCGAGCGTTTGGTCAGCGAGGGCTGTTTGTAATCGAAGGTGCCCATGGTGACGCGCGTCGGCTGCAATTGGCGTAGGCCGCGCCATTGGGTGATAGCGTCTTCGCTTTCGGTGGCATCCTGACGGTGAAAGCGGATTTGTTGCGGGCTGACCGGGGTGCAGGTGTCGACATCATCGGTGATGACGAGGGTGTGCTGACCGTCGCTTTGTTCGAAGTAGTAAAAGAGCCCTTCTTCTTCGAATAATCGGCTGACAAAGTGGTAGTCGCTTTCTCGATACTGAACGCAGTAGCTGCGCGGCGGGTATTCACGGCGGGTATCAAAACGATAGCGCCCGGCAGCTTCGGCATGGGCATCAAACACCTGAGTGGCAATATCGACCACATTAAGGTTTTGAAAGATGCGGCTGTCACGGCCAAGTTTGAGCAGGGAGAACCAGGGCACCAACGTCAGCTGATAGTAATAAACGCCACCATCTTCACCCAGCAGAGCCGCTTCTTCGACCAAGCCATTGAGGTCACGATAACTACCATCGGCCTGCATCAGCGAGAGGGTGGCCGGTTGCGCCATCAAGGTTTTCAGCTCGATGTCACCGCGCTGGGAGATGCAATCCAAACGATAACGAAACGGCTGGCCCATCGCCTCTTGCCCGACCAGGCGGTGCGGCAGCATCGGGCCTGCGGCCGGGACATCCAATTTCAGTAAACGCTGATGCTGAGACAAGGCAATATCGAACTGCTCAAGCAAGGTGTCGACAAATGAAGACGCAGCCATACCTGATTCTTCCCTGAATGCTAGATTAAAGCACTATCAAGCCCTCTCCTAAGACCACAAACAACTGTCACATATAAGCAACAGTTAAAATGCGCCGATATGAGACACCGATTGCCTCAGCAAAAGACAACAACCGAAAGCGCTCAAAGCGGCTCAAGAATCAAAAAAACAAAAAGCCCGCCATTAATGGCGGGCTTTATTTCGCAAGCATCAGTGCGATGTCGATTCACATCACATCATATTCAGGAAGTCTTAAACACGCTCATTCCTGCAATACCTTGGCCCCCTAGCGCTTGAGCGCGGCGCGCATCGTGACGAGACATGCCGCCCAAGGCAAACACCGGAATACCCGCTTGTTCCACCCAGCTTTGGAAACGGTGCCAACCCAGCGGCTTAGCTTCTGGATGACTCTGGGTCGGACACACTGGGGATAAGGTCGCGACATCCGCGCCAATCCGCTTCGCTTGCGACAAGCTACTCGGATCATGGCATGCCACACTGAGCCATTTATCGTGAGAAATAGGGCGATTATCCAACGCCATTAAACGCTCATGCGTCAGGTGCACGCCATCAGCAGCGACTTTAGATAAAATATCAGGCACGGCATTCAAAATTAAACGTGCATCGGCTTCACGGCACAAGGGTAAAACCGCTTCGGCTAATGCGAGGTAGTCCTCTTCATTCAACTCAGGGGCACGTAGCTGAATAAGATTCAGACCTTGGGACAAGCGTTGCTGAACCTGTTCAATATAAGCCTCAATAGACTCAGCCGGCATCGTAATACAATACTCGCCCGGTAACTGAATTGATTTCACAATCGGTTGATTCGCCGCCGGGAAGGTATAATCGTTCAGGTCTTTCATATCCACCCAGCGCACCGGCTGGCCTTCACGACCATAAGGTTCACCGGTAAAGGCCAGCACTTTCCACACATCGAGCACGATCGTACGATCGGGATAATCGTGATGCACCCGAATCAAGGGACGCGCCTCGGTCACCTCAATGCCCAGCTCTTCACGTAACTCTCGCTTCAATGCCTGCCGGCCCGTCTCGTAGGGTGCCAGTTTACCTCCAGGAAATTCCCAGAGCCCGCCCTGATCGACAGTGGCTGGACGACGTGCTATCAGCACCTGACCCGCTTCGTTGACGATGGCCGCTGCCGCGACCTGTACTCGATTTGGCATGGAAACTCACGCTCTTGCTAGACAGTCCAAAGAAAGCGAGCCTAATCTCAGGCCCGCGAGGTCAATAATTGAGTTTAATATTCTATCGTCAATCAGCTGCGGTAATCCGCATTGATTGAGACATATTGGTGAGAAAAATCACAAGTCCACACCGTATCGACCGCTTCTCCCCGACCAAGGTCGATATGAATGGTGATCTCATCCTGCGCCATCACGGCAGCGCCCGCCTCTTCGGTATAATCAGCAGCACGCCCTCCTAAAGCCACAATGCACACATCGTTCAAATGCACCGTGACGCCTTCGACGTCTAAGTCTTCCAGACCTGGAGTTCGTCCGACCGCCGCCAGAATCCGCCCCCAGTTGGCATCAGAGGCATAAAGGGCCGTTTTCACCAAAGGAGAATGCGCGACTGTATATGCGGTTTCCAGCGCTTCAGCCCCAGTACGCCCACCGGTCACCTTGACCGTCACGAACTTGGTGGCCCCTTCACCATCACGCACAATGGCATGGGCTAATGTCTGCATCACGCTAAGCAGCGCTTCTCGGAACACCGCCAGCCCGGCACTATCTTGTTCACTTAATACCGCTGACGCGCCGGTAGCCATTAACATCACAGCGTCATTGGTTGAAGTATCACCATCAACACTGATGCGGTTGAAACTCTGGTCACTGACTTCATGCAGCAGCTGTTGTAGCAGCGGCTGCGCAATTTCAGCATCGGTCGCGACATAGCCCAACATGGTGGCCATATTCGGGCGAATCATACCTGACCCTTTGGCAATACCCGCAATATTCACCACTTGACCCTGAATTTCACAACGTGCGACAGCCCCTTTAGGCACAACATCCGTCGTTAAGATACCCGAAGCGGCACGCGCCCAGCCGGTGGCCTCTAAAGCCGCCACGGCCTCAGGAACCGCTTTTTCAAAACGTTCCATGGGTAGTCGCTCACCAATCACGCCCGTCGAGAAAGGTAACACCTGATTCGGCTCGACACCTGCCGCCTGTGCTAAAAGATCACAACTGCGCTGACAGTCATCAAGACCCGGCGCTCCAGTCCCTGCATTGGCATTACCGGTATTGATCAATAAATAGCGAGGAGAGGCGGTCGATAAATGTCGTCGAGCAACCTGTACAGGAGCCGCACAAAAGGCATTACGAGTGAACACACCCGCCACCTGAGTCTTCGGTGATAGCTCAATGACCACCACATCATCACGACCCGGCTTTTTGATGCCCGCCTGAGCAACACCCAGACGAATACCTTCAATGACAGGAAACTCCGGTAATGACAGATCACCCACAGGCATTAGCCTTTCCTCCTTTCAACAAAACAGACCCGAAGATCAATCTCTGCGCTCATCAGCGAGATCAGATCCGGGTCCGAAACACGACGGCCCGGTACACACCGGGCCATCCTCATATTGATGATCATCATGCTGAGCTATCGCAGCCTTAACGTAACGGATGACCGCAACGAATTACTGCAATTGGCCATGACAATGCTTGTATTTACGCCCTGAACCACAAGGACAGGGGTCATTACGACCAACTTTGGGTTGCTCACGGACAAAGGTTTTATCACCTTCATCTTTCTGCGACTCGTCCGCAGGCGTCTCATTCAAGCCGTTAGCAGGCGGTGCTTCATGCTGATACTGCTGCGCCATCCGCTGAGCTTCTTCACGTCGGCGACGCTCTATTTCATCAACGTCTTCGCTCTGGCGCACCTGGACATGGCTGAGAATACGGACAACATCGCGACGCACATTGGACAGGAACTGTTGGAATAAATTGAAAGATTCACGCTTATATTCCTGTTTTGGATTCTTCTGGGCGTAACCGCGCAGGTGAATCCCTTGACGCAGATGATCCATCATCGCCAAGTGTTCTTTCCAGCGTGTATCCAAAACCTGCAACATGGCTTGCTGTTCAAAGCGACGCAGCAGCTCAGCCCCCACCAACGCTTCTTTTTCTTGATAAGCCTGATTCAACGCGTCATGAACACGCGCTCGCAATGTTTCTTCGGTCAGGCTCTTATCATCGTCAAACCACTGTTGTACCGGCAACTGTAAATTAAACTCACCGGACAGTAGTTGCTCTAATCCCGCCATATCCCACTGTTCGGGCATGGATTGCGGCGGTACAAACTCATTGATGGAGTCATCCAGCACATCATCCCGCATCTGCGCCACTTCTTCAGACAGATCTTCAGACTTGAGGATTTCGTCTCGCTGGCTATACACCACCTGACGCTGATCGTTTGCCACATCATCATATTCAAGCAGCTGCTTACGAATATCAAAGTTGCGGCCTTCAACTTTACGCTGAGCCTTCTCAACGGCATTGGTTACCATCCGGTGCTCAATCGCTTCACCTTCTTCCATCCCCAGTTTTTGCATCATGCCCCGCACCCAGTCGGAAGCAAAAATACGCATCAAGGGATCATCTAACGATAGGAAGAAACGGGTAGAGCCAGGGTCACCCTGACGTCCAGAGCGTCCACGTAGCTGGTTATCGATACGACGAGACTCGTGACGTTCTGTGCCGATAACATGGAGCCCACCGGCATTGATCACGGCATCATGACGCGCTTGCCAAGCGGCTTTAGCCGCTTCGACTTGCTCATCGGTAGGCTGCTCAAGTGCGGCCACTTCAGCTTCCCAGTTACCGCCCAGCACAATATCCGTACCTCGGCCGGCCATATTGGTCGCTATCGTCACTGTGCCTGGCCGACCGGCCTGAGCAATAATTTCGGCCTCACGCTCGTGGTTTTTAGCGTTCAGCATATTGTGCTCAATACCCGCTTTGGTCAGCACCTGACTGACCACTTCGGACGCTTCAATCGAGGCAGTCCCCACCAGCACCGGACGTTCAGCCTCGACCGTGGCTTTCACTTCTTCCACGATCGCTTTGAGTTTGTCCGCAAATGACATAAAAATCAGGTCATTATGGTCAATACGCTGCACTTTGCGATTGGTCGGAATGACCACCACATCTAAGCCATAAATCTGATTAAATTCAACTGCTTCCGTATCAGCCGTTCCGGTCATCCCCGACAGCTTGTTATAGAGGCGGAAAAAATTCTGGAAGGTGGTCGAAGCCAAAGTCTGACTTTCGGCCTGAATTTTCACCCCTTCTTTGGCCTCAACGGCTTGATGCAGGCCTTCACCCCAGCGTCGACCGGCCATGGTCCGGCCGGTATGCTCATCCACGATAATGACCTGACCATCCTGTACGATATAGTGATCATCGCGTTGATACAGGTGGTGAGCTCGAAGGGCGGCTTGCACATGGTGCAGTAAGTTCAGGTTGGCGGGAGAATAAAGGGTATCCCCTTCATTAAGCAGACCCTGCTTGACCAACAACTCTTCAACCCGCTGGTGGCCTTCTTCAGTCAACTCAATAGAGCGCTGTTTTTCATCAATAATAAAATGACCGGCTTCGCTTTCTTCATCCCAAGGGCTCAGCGACGGCACTAAGCGGTTAGTCTGCAGGTAAAGCTGGGAGCTATCCTGAGCGGCTCCGGAAATAATCAGCGGCGTCCGGGCCTCATCAATCAGGATAGAGTCGACCTCATCGACGACGGCAAAATTCAAGTCGCGCTGAACACGATCCGACAGGCTAAACGCCATATTATCGCGCAGGTAATCAAAGCCAAATTCGTTATTGGTGCCGTAGGTAATATCGGCTTGATAGGCCAAACGTTTTTCTTCAGTGCTCTGACCGCTGTAAATGACACCGACTTCAAGCCCTAAAAAGCGATACAGGCGGCCCATCCACTCCGCATCACGTCGCGCCAGATAGTCGTTAACCGTGACCACATGCGCCCCTTGACCGGGTAATGCATTCAGGTACACCGCCAAGGTCGCGACCAGCGTTTTACCTTCCCCGGTGCGCATTTCCGCAATTTTCCCGGAGTTGAGTACCATGCCGCCAATCAGCTGTACGTCAAAGTGACGCATCCCCAACACTCGGTGGCTGGCTTCACGCACAACCGCAAAGGCTTCTGGCAGCAACTGATCCAGGGCTTCACCATCACTCAGGCGCTGCCGGAACTCTTCAGTTTTCCCTGTCAGAGCATTATCAGACAGGGCTTTAACATCGTCTTCCAACGCATTGATGCGCGCGACAACGCGTCGCATGCGTTTGATATCACGATCGTTTTTTGTACCAAAGATCTTCTTGAACAAAGGGGCAATCATGCGTTGTCCTTAAAACCAGTAAGCGCAGCCAAACCGCAAACATGGGCGCTCCCTATACCAGGGAGAACGCTTAACGTCGGGCGGGCACACCTGAAACCTAAGCGATTATAACCTAAGCCATTGACAGCCAAGCACTTAAAGTTTTGATGACTTAAGTTCTGATGCTTCACACTCAAATCACCCAGCTTCACCGTGCACTCAAGTTGCTTTCGAGCCGAGACCTGATCGGGGGGTATCTATTTGTACAGCTGATCCAGTCATCATTGGGCATCATGCTTCATCTCATATGATCCAAGTCATCGGGTCTTATAAAACACCCCATATGACAGGGGCTATCTCATCTTCACCCACCGCATCAGCCATCAAATAGACACTCACCAACAGACGGCATATCAATAAAATGCACTGTATGCTACCAGACTTCAGGGTAAGGAAGAAAATCGAAGAAGCCTCTAAACAGGCTATGTGAGGCAGTTTTTGACTCAAAACCCTCCGCCTAAACGCACAACACCCGCCGAAGCGGGTGTTGTAATCTTATCGAGCTTAACGACTACTGCGATAAATAAATTTTGCCGGATCAAGCGCTCGGCCATTATGCCGAACCTCATAGTGAACATGCGGGCCGGTCGAACGTCCCGTACTGCCCATCAAGGCAATCACTTGTCCTTTCTTCACAATGTCGCCTTTATTCACGACGACTTCTTTGGCATGGCCGTAGCGCGTGGTATAGCCGTTACCATGATCTATCTCGACCAGGTTGCCGTAGCCATAACGTGGCCCCGCCCAAACGACCACACCGGCAGCAGAAGCGATAATATCGGAGCCATCCTTACCCGCCATATCGACGCCTTCATGCCAGGCAGGCCGTCCAGTGAAAGGATCAATACGACGACCAAAATGGGACGATAACCATCCTTTGCGAATCGGACGACCCGCAATAAAGACCTGATCTTCGAATTGGCGGTTTGATAATAATGACTCAATGACCTGTAATTGCTGCTGTCGGTCTTCAATCTGATGGCTTAAATCATCCAGCGATTTCATCAGATCATCGGATGAAGTCCCGACGGGCTCCGAGTCCAACTCCGGCCCACCGACCGCCGGTGGCTGGTCAAAGTTAAATTCGTCTTCATCCAGATCTGCCAGCGTCGTCAGCCGTTTACCTAAGGCATCAAGACGTAACAGCCGCGCCTGCATCTCGCCTAACTTAGCGGTCAATGCATCAAGATGCTCACCTGTTTGCAGGCGCACATCCGCCACCTTTTCCCTTTGCGCTTCCAGCTCCTGCTGTAGTTGGTGGGTCAGACTCGCATTGAGATCACGATTATGCGCATCCGTCCACCAATACACTGCTGCACCGCCCAATGCCATGGGCACTGCCAAAGCAACCGAGAGCGCTGCCGCCACCAGTGGACGCTTCAGTTCAATTGTCCGGGAGGCGCCATGCCGTCCATTAAAAATGACCAGATTTATCATGCCTTTTCCTGTTCCTGCCCCTTGGTGTCGTTATAGGCCTTAAGGTACTCTCCCTCTTTGACATACATCGTGATCACGTCATGTTTTAATCCGTGATGATGTCGGCACCTGCTACAGATCATGTTAAGCCGAAAGTTGAAACCGTTGTTGGGGCGCGTGATGCAGGCCCTTTATACGGAATATGCGAATACCTTTAAATAAAAGCTTTGCCATCCCATTTCAAACGGTTTAAACCTTCAAGAAGCACACATCTCATCAGGTGTACCGGACGGACTTATCATCTCTATTTCCGGTTGAGGGCCACAGTATTAACGAGGCTGCAATGAGTATACGGGCAAGAGCAGGCAGAACAAAATCATTACGTGATGTGATTAACAAAGAATCTTCACGATGGCAGTTAATCTTCAAAAAAGCGGAGCAATTGCAACATGTAGAAACAATTATTAAACGTCACTTACCTCCCCACATGGTAGAGCATTGCCGTTTGTCCGCCTTTGCCGACGGGCAGATCACACTCCTGGTCGATTCAGCTCAACACGCCACTCATTTGCGTTTTTTAAAACCACAATTGCTCAGTGCAATACGCCGAGACCTACCAGAAGTGGAACAATTAACCACGCGGGTGCGTCCACTGCCACCGCCCCCACCGCCGACACCAGGTCCGCGTGAACTCGCCGATCACACCCGTTCAGTTTTGAAAGATTGCGCTCAAGCAGTTGAAGACCCCGTCATCCGCGACATGCTCGACAGCTTGTCGAAACAATAGTGTCCCGATCCGACGGTAAAGCGTCCCATTGAATAGGGTAAACACCTGCTGTCATTCATACTCCATGCGATGAATGTTTCAATTCATCCCGTCTTTGCATATGAGACTTCAGCATCATAGCGAGTTGTTTTGAGGCTTCATTCAAAGCATCAGCACGATAATGAATAGCAATTTCAGTATCTGGCAACATCGGCAACCCTGCAGCGGCATCCAGAAACTTCAGCCCTCCTCCCAACATGGAGGGTGTCATCACTGTCATCGCCAACCCTGCTTTAACAGCAGCAGACAAGCCAGATAAACTGGCGCTAGTATAAGCAATATGCCAGTCAATTCCGGCCATATCTAATGCTTGAATCGCCCGCTCACGAAAGATACACACACCATCTCGGGAGACCGCCAATGGGATAGGCCGTCGTAGGTGAGGAGCATGACCCGCCCCGCACACCCAAAGTGACGGTTCACGACATAATACTTCACCGCCAGGACTATTCGGCTGGCGTGTGGTGATGGCTAAATCCAGGCACCCCATTTGCAGCTGATCCAACAGCTCAACACTTAAACCACATAACACCTCCAATCGAACCGCGGGAAATTGTTGTTCAAAAACGGCTAACACTTCGGGTAGATAGACGACATAATCATCCGGAATTCCGAGTCTCACCACCCCTTCTAGACGTGTTTCATTCAAATCTTGCCAAGCCAACCGGTGTAACGTCAGTAATTGACGCGCATGACTTAATACACGTTCCCCCATATGCGTCAGTACCGGCATTGGATGATGACGCTCTAACAAAGGCTGCGCTAAAACACCTTCCAGACGACGAATATGAGCACTCACAGTGGGTTGGGCCATATGCAGCACTTGTGCTGCCGCCGTAAAGCCGCCGTGGTCAACGACATGGACAAAAGTGTTCAGTAAAAGCGGGTCTAAATATCGAACAACAGAATCACTCATTACGATTCATAATCCCCTCATCATATAAAATCATTTTCATAATAAATAACCGCTCCACATAATGCACCGCTCATTGGGTACAAGGACCAATCGCTTCTCTTTCTTTAAAGCATTCAAAGCCCATTAAAACCGTTTATCAAAATATGAGAAGAGGTTCCTGATCCCACTTTTGCACGATCAACGCCCACCTCTCATCAACAAAGACTCAATAAGCTGTCCATGAAATCACATCGATCAAGATTATCTCAGCATACAGAGAGCATTCATCCTGCTGTCTTTTATCCTTCGGCACTGCTCATTCTCGCCTTTCTAACCTTCACCATTGCCATGCCTACATTAGCGGGACATCTATTCAGCCAGGTACAAGGCTGGATTATCGAAACTTTTGGCTGGTTTTATTTGGTGGCCATGGGAGTCTATTTAATCCTGGCGTTGATTCTGGCCTTAAGCCGCTTCGGTGAATTCAAACTAGGCCCTGATCATAGCGAACCGGATTATAGCTATACGTCTTGGTTTGCCATGTTGTTTTCAGCTGGCATGGGGATTGGATTGATCTTTTACGGCGTCGCCGAACCCGTCTTTCATTTTGCGACCCCACCCGTAGGTTCAGCCGAAACAGCCGTCGCAGCTCAGAGTGCAATGCGCCTCACCTTTTTCCATTGGGGCCTTCATGCCTGGGGGGTTTATGCCATTGTGGCTTTGGCATTGGCCTATTTCAGCTTCCGTCATGGGCTTCCACTGCGTATTAGTTCTGCTCTGTATCCACTGATAGGCCAACGCATTTATGGCCCGATCGGCCATTTGGTTGATGTCATTGCTGTGTTCGGCACGATGTTCGGAATCGCCACCTCTCTAGGGCTTGGTGTTCTACAGATAAACTCAGGCTTAAACTATCTGTTTAATATTCCAGCAAATGTCGTCGTACAATTGATTTTAGTGATTGCCGTAACGGCCATGGCGACGCTCTCGGTCGTCTTGGGATTGGATAATGGTATTCGGCGCCTCTCAGAATGGAACCTGAAGCTAGCACTGACACTGTTGGTATTTGTAATTATCGTCGGCCCGACTTTATTTATCTTCCAGTCGCTAGCGCAAAATGTCGGCACTTACGTGTCTTCAATCGTCGATATGACATTTAACCTTTATGCCTATACCGGTAACGACAAAACCGATAGTTTCCTCGGAGGCTGGACGCTGTTCTATTGGGCTTGGTTCATCGCTTGGTCGCCTTTTGTCGGCATGTTTGTTGCGCGAATTTCACGCGGACGTACTATTCGTGAGTTTGTTTTAGGCGTGCTGTTTGTACCTGTTGGTGTCACCATCATTTGGTTAACAGCCTTTGGCGATACCGCACTGCATGGCATCCTCTCCGGCAGCATGCCGAACTTGGTCGATCAGGTCTTTAATGATGTCTCCACATCACTCTTCAAATTCCTGGATACACTCCCTCTGGCCACAGTATCGTCAGTGCTCGCGACATTATTAGTCATCACCTTTTTTGTGACCTCCGCTGATTCAGGCTCTATGGTGATCGATACACTGACTTCTCGCGATAATGGAGAGTCTCCAACTTGGCAACGTGTTTTCTGGGCGGTCTCTGAAGGCCTCGTTGCAGCTGCACTGATTCTGGCAGGCGGTCAAGATGTTTTATCCGCATTACAAGCGGCATCACTGGCTTCAGCATTGCCTTTTGCACCCATTATCATTCTTGTTGGGTTTGGATTATTTAAATCATTACGGATGGAAGTGATCAAACGCGATAGTATCCATCATTTGAATTCAATCCCCAGTGGGGTCGACCCCAACCAGAATCAAGATTGGCAGAGTCGGCTACAAAAGATGATGTCAACGCCGCAACGCCAACAGATTCAGCAATTCATCAAAAAAACGGTTATTCCCGCCATGCAGGAAGTTGCGAAGGAGTTTGAGAAACAATCATTGGATGTGAAGATAGTCGAAACAGATGAGCATTGTTATATCCGGGTCGATCATGGCAACGCCCCTGACTTTATTTACGGCGTTCGAGTGCGTGCCCTCAATGCACCTATTTATACCATGAACAGTCTACAAGACATTCAGGATAGGTCTGATAAGGTCAGCTACCGTGCAGAAGTTTTCTTATATGAGGGTGGCCAACACTACACCATTGATAATTACAGTAAGTCACAAGTGATTACCAACCTATTGAGTCAATACGAAAGCCACCTTCACTTTCTGCATCTAACCCAATAAAAGCAGCACTTGATAATGTCGCTTTAAACAACATCCAAGCCTGGAGAAGCCGTGATCACGGCTTCTCCAGGCGCATCACATCGTTAATATAAGCTAATCATCAATACTGCCCCTAATGAGACTGGCGACGGGTTTGCTTCCAGCGGTCAAACATGACGGCCAACAGCAAAATAGCGCCACGCACCAGGTACTGATAGAAGGTCGGTACATTCAAAAGGCCCATCGCATTTTGAACACACCCCATAATCAGCACCCCAACCACGACACCGGTAATCGTCGCGACACCCCCCGATAATGCAACACCGCCTAGCACGCAAGCCGAAATCACCGCGAGCTCAAGCCCCATCGAAGTATTCGGGTCACCTAACCCCATACGGGACGCTAGCAGCACGCCGACGATACCCGCGACAACGCCCTGAAGGCCAAATACAATAATTTTTAAACGCCGGACATTCACGCCAGCTAATGCCGCCGCTTCAGCATTGCCACCAGTGGCCAGCACGTTACGGCCAAATACCGTCATATTGAGTACAACACCAAAGATCAGAAAACAAGCCAACATCGTCCATACCGGTAACGTCAGCCCTAGAAACGCTGCACTGCCCAACTCAAAAAATGCCGGTACGGTAATCATCACCGCATCACCACCGGAGGTGATATAGGCCAGCCCACGAACGAACTCCATCGCGGCCAAAGTCGCGATCAACGAGTTGATGCCGAATTTGGCGATCACCAATCCATTGAAAGCGCCAACAGCCCCACCGGCCAGAATGCCACTGATCACTCCGATCAAGACACTGCCACTACTGGTCGTTGCCACTGCGGCCACGACACCGGCAAAAGCCACAATGGAGGCCACAGATAAATCGACCTCGCCCAAAGCCAGTACCAGCATCATCGTTGTCGCTAAACTGCCAATGAGGGTAATCGACAGCAGCAGCCCAACCATATTACGCCCCGTCATAAAGTCAGGAATTAATAGGGCCAGCGCCATAAACAGCAGCACGAAAATCGCAATCAAACCTGAGGTATCCAACAAGGTCCGTAGCAATTTCATCAGCCCTTGTTGACCCGCTGGTTGCGCCGACATCCCCACTTCTTCAGTCAATCGGTTTGCAGTCATTTTACTTATCCTAAGAGTTAGCTATCAGGCCGGTAGCGCCAGCCCAAGCAGACGTTCAGGTGTTGCCGCATCCCGCGCAACGACATCAATCAATTCACCACCGCGCATGACCGCAATGCGATCACATATAGCACTCACTTCGGCCAGATCACTGGAGATCACCACAACACTTTTGCCCGCTTCAGCTAGGTCATAGAGCAGGCTATAGATGTCTCGACGGGCCCCGACATCGATCCCTCGAGTCGGTTCATCCATGATCAAAAGGTCAATCTCTTCAGCCAGCCAGCGCGCCAGAATCACTTTTTGCTGATTGCCGCCAGACAAGGTACTGATCGGTGTTTTAGCACTGGGGGTTTTAATCCGAAGCTGCTGGATGTAGGACTCGGCATTACGCCGTTCCCGGCGCCCATGCCGAAAAATCCCCCAGCGCTTAAAAAAACGGCGACAGCTGATATTCAAATTGTCGGCGACACTGGCGACAGGGAAGATCCCCTGCGCTTTACGGTCCTCCGGGCACATGGCAATCCCCGACCGAATCGCTTCGGCGGGATGTTGAAATTGACAGGACTCATTCCGAAAATGGATCTGACCAGCCTTCGGTTGCTCAACACCACACACCAGCCGCAACAACTCACTCCGCCCGGCGCCCACCAAGCCAAAAAAGCCCAACACCTCGCCCCGCTTCACGGTGAAGCTCGCAGGCGAACGCAACCCACGCCCCTCAATACCGGCCACATCAAGCACAATGTCGCCAACCTGACGAGGCCGATAGCCATAGACATCGTCAATATCACGCCCCACCATTTCGCTCACCAGAAGGTCATGTGTCAGTTCACTCATGTCCTCATGGGTCCGAATGTGCTGACCATCGCGGAAGATGGTGACCGCATCACATAGATCAAACACCTCTTCCATCCGGTGCGTCACATAGAGCACGACCCGCCCTTCATCGCGTAACCGTTTGACGATACGTTTGAGTTGCTGGGTTTCCTGCACTGATAAACTACTGGTGGGCTCATCAAAGGCAATAATTCGCGCATCCCGTAGCAAGGCACGCCCAATTTCGATCATTTGCTGCTGGCCAATCGATAAATCACGTACCTTCATTGCCGGATCAATCGAGGTCTCTCCCAAATCGTTCAAGACTTCAAGTGCACGCTGCCGCAGCTGCTGCCGATCAATCAGGCCTTGCCGAGCCGGTAATTGGCCTAATAACAGGTTCTCAGCAACCGACATATTGGGGGAGAGCGTCAACTCCTGATAAATGATGGCAACCCCTTCACTCAAGGCTTCTCGGGTATTGCTAAAGACATGGCGGTGCCCATCAATCCAGAGCGCGCCTTCTGCCGGTTGATTAACACCACTTAAGACTTTCAATAAGGTCGATTTTCCGGCCCCATTTTCGCCCATCAGGGCATGGACTTGCCCGGCATGGGCAGCGAAGCTCACACCATCCAAAGCACGTACACCGGGAAAGATCACACTGATATGATCAAAACGCAGATAAGGATCAGACATACCGGCCGCCTCCATTGATGTCTCAATTACAGGCCCAGTGCTTTGCGCACCGCCTGCCAGTTGTCACGCGTCATCAAGGTCCCTGCGGTTTCAGTATTGGCCTTAGGTACTTTGCCTTCGGTAATCCAGTAGTAGAGATTTTCAGCCGTTTGACGGCCATGCATGGTCGAACTCACTGCCACAGTGCCAAAAAAACCGGTCGGTTTTTCCCGGGAGAACTCAGCAAAAGCGGCCCCAGAACCGTTAATCCCCACACCGATAACATCTTGTGCGTCCAGGCCATACTGCTCAGTCGCCCGTACACCACCGAGTACACTTTCTTCATTCAGCGCATAAATCACCCAGTGTTTATAATCACTGTGTTGCGCCAATACCGGCGATGCGGCAGAAAAAGCGCTACTGGTATCGGTATTTTGCTGAGGCGCATCAAAAATATGATCTTCAGGGAAGCCTGCGGCTAATAACGACTGGGTCGCACCATCGGTACGCTCAACAGCAGTCGGTAATTCATTATTGGAGATACGTAAGGCTGCGACTTCTTTAGGATCCCAGCCTCGGGTCTTCATTTCGACAACAATGGCCTCGCCCACCTGTTGACCAATTTTAGTCCCCGACATCCCGAGGTGAGGCACATCCTCGATCGGCTGACCATCAGCGGTCACAAACTGATCGTCCACGGTAATGACTTTCATGTCATATTGTCTGGCCCGATGCATAATCGCAGGCCCAAGACGGACATCGGGCGGGCAAATGACAAATCCCTGTGCATTTTGGGCATACAAGTTATCAATCGCGCTTAATACTGCTTGGCCATCCTCACCACCTAGACGGACCACCTCGAACCCTAATTTGTTACCCATTTCGCTCGCAGCCCGCTGTTCATTGATAAACCACGCCTGCTCGGGTTTCTTCACGATAAAGCCTATCTTGATATCCTCTTGTGCCTGACTTTGAACCCAAGGGGCCACCAGTAAGGTGCCCAATAGCGCACAATGCGTTAAGACCTGAGTGATCCGCATGTGAAGACTCCTTTCATTGCTTGGTTGTTGTTTTGGTTGTTGTACTGTTTATTGTGTTAATGACATCGTCGTAATGAGGCTCATCTCAGCCGATGAGCCTGGAGCTATCCACCTCTACTGGCCACCCACTACTGGGTCGAAAAGGTTGAAAAGCGCAGTACGGTCCTTGAGTGGTAATCGGTTCCAGGCATCAAAATTGTGTTGGGGAAATTCGCCTGATTCGGGGCATTCGGGAAGTGCTGGGTTTCCAAAGCCAAGCCTGCATGCCGGGAATAAACCTGCCCCTTGTGGCCGGTTAAATCACCAGCTAAAGCGTTGGCCGAGTAAACCTGAATACCCGGCTCAGTGGTGGCAACTTCTAGGACCCGACCACTGGATGGCGCCCATAAACGAGCCGCAACCACCACCTCATCCGCCCCAGCCTGATCACGGTTTAATACGAAATTATGGTCATAGCCACGGCCATAACTCAGCTGCGGATCGGCTTGATCAATCCTTTGGCCAACAGGGGTCGGTTGCCTAAAGTCAAAGGGTGTACCGGCGACCGCACGTAATTCCCCCGTCGGCATTAATGACTCATCCACGGGCGTAAACTGTTCAGCATTCAGCATGAGGTGGTGGTCAAGAATGGAGCGCTGCCCAGCACCTTCCAGATTAAAATAACTATGCTGAGTCAGATTGACAGGGGTGGGCTGATCCGTCTTTGCCCAATAGTCTATGATCAGCTCGTTCTGATCGGTCAGGGTATAGGTCACTTCAACGTCAAGTGTCCCGGGATAACCTTCTTCTCCATCCGGGCTGGTATAACGCAACACGACTCCTGAGGCCGTATCGTGACTAAAGGGTTGGGCTTGCCATAACACGCGATCAAAGCCTTGATCACCGCCATGGAGGTGATGAGTGCCATCATTAGTAGCCAAAGTGTAGGCTTGGCCATTGAGGGTAAAGCGGCCATGATCAATGCGGTTGCCATATCGGCCAATCAAAGCACCGAAATAAGGGTTAACCTGCTGATAAGCTTTTGAAAGATAAGCGGATAAAGTGTCAAATCCCAGAACAATGTCATCCAGATGACCTGAATGATCTGGCGTTTTCAGCGACACAATGGTGCCACCGTAATGAGTGATATGAAGCTCAATAGCCTGCGCATTGGTCAATTGATAAATCTCAACCTGACGACCATCCGGCAGCTGGCCAAACGGTTGAGTTTCCACGCGCTTGCATACGGGTGTAGCCAGCTTGTCGTCCACGTATGAGTCCCTTCCATAGCGCACGATCGCTCTCCTCTTATCATCATTATTGTTATTCAAGCGGTAGGAGAACCGCTGATGTATCACTACCCTAACGAAGCACGCTATAACCAACCAATATCAAAGTCGGCTGAACTCAATATCATTTTGGTTATCTCAAAGAAAAAGACTGATAAATGAGTGGTTTCCGCAACGGCGGTCTCATCCATACACGACTAAAGTGGGGCATTAGCCTACTCAACAAATGCCTCAACCATTTCCCGACGGCCATATAAAAAGGCATCAGCCACCAGCCTTAGCGGTGCCATATCCACATCACTTTGCTGTGCTGACACCAACTCCACAAAGTGCGCATAAAGGCCGGCATATTCATGTTCGGGCTCATTGACAATCACGTCACCTTGGATACTTAATTGACAACCGCCTTGGGTTAAGCTGAGCAAGCCCCCATCCGTTTCCACGTGAATATCCCAGGTTTGAGGGCCTTGCTGACGAAAGTCAAAATGAGCGCCAATAGACGCGCCATTTTCATCCCGGAAAGTCAGATCAGCCGCAATAGGCGTTTGACAATTACGCGGTACGTCCAGGCGAGCCTGCTGCAGAAAAAAGGGCTGGGGTAAAATCGCCGTGGCGATTGAAAAGGCATTAATGCCCGGATCAAACACGCCCATTCCTCCGGCCTGCCAGATCCACGCTTGACCTGGATGCCACACACGGACATCTTCCTTCCACTGAATATCAACATGGTGAATCCGGCGCTGAGCAAGCCATTGCTGAGCTTTGCTCACCCCCGGCGCAAAGCGAGAGTGCAAGGCAGCGAACAGGGTCACACCTTGCTGCTCGGCTAATGCCACCAAAGCTTCGACCTCACTGAGCGTGGCCCCCGGTGGCTTTTCTAACAACACATGTCGGCCACGCAATAACGCCTGCCGCGCTTGCTCATAACGTAAGTGAGTGGGCGTACAAATCGATACGGCTTTTAATCCGGGGTTATCATCCAGCATAGCGGTCAAGGAATCGTAGCTGGGTACATCAGGTAAGCTTGCATAAGGATCAGCCGTCGCCACACAGTGACAAGCTGACGTTACGGCTATCGCAGGCAGGTGCTGGTCACGCGCTATTTTGCCCACACCAACCAACCCAAGAGGTAAATCAGACATGATATGCGCCTTATTGTGATGAGTGACTTGCGATCAATCTTGAGATCCATAAAGACAAGATACTGCGATATAAATCCCATATAAAAAACCCCGGCAAGCCGGGGTTAAATCGATATCGTGTTTGAGTGATGAGTCGTTGTCTATGATGCAGGCTGTTTTCGGCCTAATAGATAATGCGCAATCGCAGGCAACAACCACAGCGCACCAATCATGTTCCATAGGAACATAAAGGTCAGCAGAATCCCCATATCCGCCTGGAATTTAATCGGCGAGAAGGCCCAAGTGCCGACGCCAATCGCCAAGGTTAATCCCGTAAAACTCACGGCTTTACCAGTCGAGCGCAGGGTATGGTAATAGGCATCTTGCAATCGCTCGCCCGCCTGCATGTAGGCCTTCAAGCGTGAATAGATATAAATGCCGTAGTCGACCCCGATCCCGACACCCAGCGCAATCACCGGTAAGGTGGCGACTTTTACACCGATGCCCAACCAAGCCATCAACGCCTGACACAGTACCGACGTCAACCCCAGAGGAGCGACAATACAGACCACCGCGCGCCAGCTGCGGAATGTCACTAAGACTAAGATCGACACCACCGCATAAACAAAGGCCAACATAAAGTTCTGTGCACGCCGAATTTCTTCATTGGTCGCCGCTTCAATCCCGGCACTACCGGCCGCCAACATAAAGCGTGCATGATCACTATTATGAGCAGAAGCAAAATTTTCCACCTGATGCGTCACCCGCGACAAGGTCTCAGCTTTATGATCCTGCAAATACAGAATCACCGGCAACAGATCACATCGGTTATTGACCAACCCCGGTGGCACATTACTCATCGCCTGGTTCAGCACGTATTGATTACGAGATAAGGTTTGCCATTTCAAACTGCCTTCGTTGAAACCGGCAATCACACGCTTGGCAATACTGACTGGAGACAGCGTCCCTTGCACGCCCTCGACATTACGCATCATCCATTCGAACCGATCCACCATCTGCATTGCGGGATAGGCCACGCACTGCTGCTCAGGGGTCGTCACCATCACCACCAGAACATCAGCGGAAGTGGCATAGTGATGGGTGATATAGGCATTATCTTGATTGTACTGAGAGTCTGGGCGCAGCTCAGGGGCGCCTTCATCCAAATCCCCGATTTGCAATTGGCTACTGCCATATAAGCCGACAATCCCAAGCCCTAATGCGATCAGTAAGGAAATAGGCGCCGCCCGAGCATGACTCAAAAAAGACAGGCGATGCCATATCGGCGAGGTCTGATGCTGAGCCCGGTCGACCCGCTCAATGCTCGTGCGGCTCACCCCTAACCAAGACATCAGGATAGGTAACAACACCAAGTTGGTCAGGATCACCACCGCCACCCCGAGGGCCGCTGCGATGGCCAGATCTTGAATCACCTGGATTTCAATAAACAACAGCGTCATAAACCCAATGGCATCCGAAACCAGCGCCAGCATCCCAGCAATATAAAGCCCTCGGAACGCCAGTCGGGCGGCCATCATTTTGCCCGCGCCTTGAGCTGCTTCGATGGCCGTGGCATTGATCACCTGAACCCCGTGGGAAACCGCAATCGCAAAGACCAGAAAAGGCACCAGCATCGAGTAAGGATCAAGACCATAGCCCATCAACTGTAACAAGCCCAACTGCCAGATAACGGCAATGATCGAGCACACCAGGGGGATAATGGTGCTGACCAAACAGCGCGAATAAAGCCACAACAGGACAAAGGTAATCGCAATCGCCAAGAGGAAGAAGAAGACCACTTGGGTCGCCCCATCGATCAAATCACCAATCAACTTGGCAAAGCCGATGATACGAATATCATACTGGTCGGTCGAAAACTGAGTGCGCAGTTCATTCAACCGCGCCGACATGGCTTGATAATCCAGCGGCTGCCCATCCACCGTTTCCAACAGCGGCGCTTGAATGATCGTCGACCGAAAATCATTGGCGACCAGAATACCGACCTGGCCCGATTTCAAGACATTCTCACGCAACCGCTTCAGGCTAGCCGCATCGCCAGAATAAGTGTCAGGAATGACCGTCCCACCGGCAAACCCTGCCTCCGTCACCTCCGTCCAACGCACTGAGGGGGCCCAAAGCGACTTGACCGCTGAACGATCCACCCCCGGCATAAACATCACTTCGTCATACACTTTGCGCAGATGCGCCATGTAATCAGCATCAAAGATGTCGCCATCCCCTTTCACTGTCACCGCAATGCGCACCGAATTCGCTAGCCCTTTAAGGTCATCGCGCCGGGCCATGAGATTCTCAATGTAGGGGTGGGTCAAAGGGATCAGCTTTTCAAAACTGGCCTCAGGTTTCACCATTGTCGCCCGCCACCCCAACAACAAGGTGACGATCACAAACAACACACACCAGAAGACACGATGTTTGAAGAACAGGCGCTCAATCCATGGGCCTTGCGTATTGGCCTGAGGATGCTGATCAGGGGGAGTCACAGATGATGTCATTATTTAGCTTCCTCCTGATGCGCGGCCGAATCCGCAGAAAACGACAGGCGATGAATACCGCCTTGCCCCACCCCGATCACCTGATCCTTACGCTTGATCGCCGTCAGCAGTGATTCTCGCTCCGGCAATGCCGATAGCGTCAAATGGGGTAATACTCCGTGGGCAAAAATACCACCCTGCCCTAATAAGACCACCTGATCATTCGGCAGCACCTTGGCACCATTAAACGTCGTTTCAGTGGGCAAATTCAGTGACTGCCATGTCTCACTATCAGGCTGTCGCCAATAGGCATGGCCCCGTAAACCGGCCAGAATCAGGCCGCCATCAGGCAGAGCCGTTAAAGCAAACCAAGAACCGGTATAAGGAGAATTTTCGCTATGCCAGGTCTGGCCTTGATCATCCGAGCGATAAAGGCTCCCTCGCTCACCCGCCAGCCACACATGGCCCTGACCATCCTGCGCCATCACATTATTATGCAAGCCTTCGGGGTTAGGCAGCCGATCAGCAACATATTGCCAAGACACACCCGCATCGTGTGTTTCCAACAGGGTGTTATACCCCCCGGCAGCAAAACCATGCTGGGCATCCAGCATCATCACATCCAGCAGGGGCGGTACATCATTGTGTTCGAGTGCAAAACGGGCATCATCCAATGCATATTCAAGATCATCCAGACTGGGTTGATCTGCATCCCCCTCATCAGGGTAGGCCTCACCGGCATCCGTCTCAGAAAGCGCCGCGATCTCTTTTTTCAGGCGCTCAATATCGGCTTGGGCCCTTGCCTTACGCGCCTTGACTTCATGATGCACCAGCGACCAGTGAGCCCCATTATCAGTACTGCGAATAATGATGCCGTCATGGCCCACCGCCAGCCAAATGTCATCGGCGACATGCGTCACTGCAGTCAGCATGGTGCTGACCGGCACATCAGCCTGCTGCCAGCTTGCAGACGCTTGGTCGTGGTACAACACAATACCGTGCTCGCCCACAATCAACTGCCGCTGTGGCGCGGTGGCCGCATCCAGCAGTAAGGCCTGCGAGGCTAGCGGCGCTTTGAGCGCGGGGTACAGCAAACTATTCGGATCTGTCGCGGCTTGTGATGACGCACTCCAAACGCTCGCCATCAACAAAGATAGACAGCCAAACCGCCGGCCAACACGCATGAAGACCTCCAGATTGTTGTTATTCATCGAATCCCTCAAACGATTGAGGCCACGGGGATCACAAGGGCCGGACCAACCCGGCATTCAGATTTTATTCACCCATCTTCTGACTCTATCACCAAGGCCAAAGTTGAGACAAACGACCGTTTAAAAAATAAGACTAAGGTTATAAGCCCCTACCGGCCACCGTCAAAAGCACACTGATCAGTTCGTGTCACAGGGTCAAGCATCAAGCCTGATCATCATGATCAACAGGCCTCGCTAGACAGTGAAATTCAGAGAAAAGACAGCGGGGAAAGCTCAGGAGTGGTCAGTCGGAATGGGGAGCGCCCTCAATAAAGCCCGCTTGACGTCCTCTGGACGCCAAGCGCAGCCATTGATCCTTCAATGCGACGATCCCATCCTGGGGCTCAACTTCCTCATAACAGCGGCTATTACACTTACATTGACACTTACACTCGGAACCGATCGGTTAATGCTTTTAATGCATTAGCGACCTGACTTAACTCTTGCGCCCGCTGACGACCGCTTTCCGCTTGAGTCGCCAAGGCTTCAGAGACTTCTCGAATTTGCTCGGTATTACCGCTCATCTCTGAGGTCACGGCATTTTGCTCTTCGACAGCACTGGCAATTTGCGCCGCCATATCGCGGATGCGCGTATTGAATTCGTCAATTTGGCGCAATCGCTCAGCGGCTTGAGCCGCATTATCGACACTCTCGTGTGCCATCGCTTCACTGGAGGTCATCCCTTCAACCGCCCGTTGAGTGACACGCTTGAGATCGTCGATCATGTGCTGAATTTCTTCGGTCGAGCGATGTGTTCGGCTAGATAAATCCCTGACTTCATCCGCCACCACGGCGAATCCGCGGCCATGCTCACCGGCACGCGCCGCTTCAATAGCAGCATTCAGTGCCAATAAATTCGTTTGTTCGGCAATCCCTTGAATCGTCGCCAAAATACCAGTGATATTCTGTACTTGCTCATCAACATCACCAATCACGCCACTGGCCTGATTCACCTGATCCGCCAGACGACTGATCGCTTCTCGATTTTGCTCGACCACGCTCAAACCGGTTTGAGTTGAATCAGCCGCCTCTTGAGCCGCTGTCGCCGTTGCCTCAGCATTACCCGCAATCTCACCGGTTGCTGCCGACATCTGCTGTGCCGCTGCGGAAAGTTGCGATAACTCTTGCTGCTGACGGGCAATCTCATCCAGAGTCAGATGGCTCTGATCCGCTGTTGACCGCGCATCGTCATTCAAACGCGCCGCCAGTTGAATCACTTCACGAATCGTCGACTGCAACCGGGCAATAAATTGGTTAAACGCTTGACTGACCTGACCGAACTCATCTTGACGTTCAACATCCAAGCGCCGAGTCAAATCACCTTCCCCCGTCGAAATATCATTCATCAACGCCGCTAAACGGCGTAACGGCCGGGTCAGATAGCCCACTAACAACAACAGCGCTGTGGCCACCACGACTAGAATCACAAGCCCAATGCTCGCTAACTGCCACACTAAACGCCCTTTCGCAACAGTGGCCTCACGTTTATCAACTAAGAGGACAAAACGCCATCCGGTATTGGCATAAGTGCGGGTCGCGACAAACCAGTCACGATCCTGGTAGTGCAGAGTTTTAATCACGCCATCTTGAGCGGGCAGCTCGGTAGCAGCAATCAACTCAGAAACAGGTTTTTGAAAATAACCGGCATCCGGGTGTGCAATCAGCTGACCATTCGGATCCAACAACCATAGCTGCGATGTCCAGCGCGTCTTTAGCGTCAACAGTTCTTCGGTCAATGAAGACAGCTGGATATCACCGGCAATCACCCCATCCACGCCGTTTCTTAAGGGACTCACCAGTGAAATCAAAGGGACTGCCGGGCTAGCGCCCATATAAGGTGCCGTCACCGTCAGCTGACCGGCTCGCTGAGCGGCGCTATACCAAGGCCGTTTACGCGGATCATAACCCGCCGGTAAAGGCGGTTCAGGCAATGATTGCACCATTTTGCCTTCACTTGTGCCGACATAAGTCAAATCATAACCGGCAGCATCACGCGCGGTAGTCAAGGCTTCAGGCCAACGCTGAGGATCTTTCGGCAAATGTTGAGCCACTGATCTCAACACATTCCCTTTCGCCTTCACCCAGCCATTCACGAAGATCTCTGCGGCTCTTAATGTATTGTTAATCTCACCCTCTGTGGCCTGTTGGACTTCATGGCTCAACAGCCGGTTGGCTACGAGCCCTAAAGTAATCAACCCCACCAACAATAATGCCAAAATAGGTATCAATAAGCGCTGCCGAAATGAAAGCGTCATCAGTTCTCCATCCCCAGATTTTCTGTGTTTTGACAGTCCTGCTTTAAGGCAGGTTATTGTTATTGCGCAATCATCGCTTTGCTCTAAATGGCCCGAGCAAGACTCAAGCCATATTCAAAACGTGTTTAAGTAAAGCGACTCAACTCAAAGCATCGTGTCACAGCGCTTACAAACTCACGACAAGAGACCCATTGTTGACTATTTTTATCAACTATCAAGCAAAACAAAACGCTTATGCGATCTTGTCATCACACCATGACACTCCATGTCGTTTAAACATGCAGAAAACAATCACTTTATTTTCATACCGACCCATAGCGCTTTATCAATCATCGCATCGCTCATCATCAGCATAAAAAAATCCCGGAGGGATTAACGCCTCCGGGATTCATCAGATGGTAGAGCTCAACTCATGAAATAGCGGCCCTTTATTGAGCCGCAACGCCTAATTGAATCACTATACTCTAAAGCGGTCCGTCAGCTCTTTCAGTGACAGTGAGACTTGACTCAGCGCTTGTGCGCGTTGTTGTGCAACGTGAGCCTGTTCTGATAGCGTTTCCGAGACGACTTTGATCTGTTCAGCATTACCACTGATCTCCGAAGTCACCGCATTTTGCTCTTCGACAGCGCTGGCAATCTGTACCGCCATATCGCGAATGGTGGTATTCGCTTCATCAATCTGAGTCAGTCGCTGAGCGGCTTCTTTGGCATGTTCCACACTGTCATGGGCCATCGCCTCACTGGCTTGCATGCCCTCCACGGCTCGGCCAGTCACACGCTGTAACTCACCAATCATTTTCTGAATTTCTTCGGTAGAACGGTGGGTCCGACTAGAGAGTTCACGCACTTCATCTGCCACCACAGCAAAACCACGGCCATGCTCACCCGCCCGAGCCGCTTCAATCGCCGCATTCAACGCCAACAAATTCGTTTGCTCAGCAATCCCTTGAATCGTTGCCAAAATCCCAGTGATTTTCTGTACTTGATCATCCACCTCAGTAATGATCTGGGAGGCATCATTCACTTGTTGCGCCAACTGACTAATACCTTCACGGTTTTGATCCACCACTTGCATCCCTTGCTGGGTGGAATCCGCCGCATCTTGAGCCGCCGCTGCGGTTTGTTCCGCATTCCCAGCAATTTCACCGGTCGCCACCGACATTTCCTGAGAGGCCGCTGAGAGCTGTGCCAGCTCTTCCTGCTGACGGCTGATCTCATCGAGGGTTCGTTGACTTTGTTCCGCGGAGGCCACCGCATCCTGGGTTAAACTGCCTGACAAGGCAATCACTTCACGAATCGTCCCCTGCAGGCGTTCAACAAAACGGTTAAATGCTAGGCTGACTTGGCCGAATTCATCTTGACGCGCTACCTCCAGTCGTGAAGTCAGATCCCCTTCACCCGTTGAAATATCATTCATCAGGGTCACTAAACGTCGTAGCGGTTTGGTCAAATGATGCACCAACCAAAAGACAATCAATCCCACAATAATCAGGACGCCCAGGCCTAATAAGGAAATCTGCCAAAGCAACTGATTCTGTGCCGCAACCGCTTCTTTTTCGCTCACTAACAACAGAAAACGCCACTTCAACTCCGGCAACGTGAGCGTGGCGGTCAACCAGTCCTGCCCTTGATAATGCAGGTGCCCGAGATAGCCCTCATCAGCCAGCACCATATCAGGAATAACATCATTCAGAGGTTTTCCGATCCACTCTTCATTCGGGTGTGCAATCAGCTGATTATTGGTATCCATCAACCAGAGTTGAGAGGTCCAGCGGGCAGACAAGCTCATGAGTTTGTCGACCACATCGGTCACGCTGACGTCAGCTGACATCACCCCATCCATACCATTGGCGAGAGGCATCGTCATGGCAATAAACAAGCCTCCCGTGACCACATCCTCATAGGGTAATGTCACGGTGAGCTTGCCTTCTTTCATCGCCGTTTTATACCAAGGGCGAGTCCGAGGATCATAACCTTCGGGAAGATCAATGTCGGGCCTAGCTTGGAGATACTCCCCATCCGCCGTGCCCGTATACATGTAGAAGAAATTGCCTAATTGTTTACCCAGCGTCAGCATCTCAACCCACTGGGACTTATCCTTTGGCAACTCATGCGCCATGGTTTCAACCATATGAGTCTTGGCTTCCACCCATTCCTTCGACATCGCCGAAGCGGTACGTAGCGTATTATTCAGTTCTGCCCGGGAAGCTTCCTCAACTTCTTGCTTTAAGATGTGAAAAGAGGCCCCTCCTACGGCGAGAAGACCCAATAATAAAAGACTGATGACACATGCCAACAGACGAGTCCGAAAGGTCAATCCCATAGTTCAGTTCTCTTTATGAAGATCATCAGCAGCGACCTGCGCACTGCAGCTAGGACCATCCTGGGCAACCGGTAAAACTCCTTAATTTAGTATAGACAGAAATTCAGCATAGCAAGCAAAATAAATAGGATAATAGAAAGAAAATAATGACTTAACCCACATCATCTTCAACATGACGAAAAAATATAAATAAAGCACCACTTCAATTTCACGCCCAAAAAAAGGAAAGCAGCAACACTCACTGCTTTCCTGTATGGGTATCATTTATAAGTGCTGTTCAAGTACATGATGAGTGCTTTCTAACACTGGACTCAGTCTAAACACCGGCCAGCCCCCTGTCTGGCCGGAAAACTGAATGCAGGATGACTACACTTTAAAACGATCGGTTAATGCTTTCAGTGCATCTGCCACATCGCTCAACTCCTGAGCACGACGCTGAGCGGTATCAGCTTGCTCAGATAGCGTCTCAGCCAAGGTCCGAATCTGATCCGTATTGCCGCTGATCTCTGCCGTCACCGCATTTTGCTCCTCGACTGCACTGGCAATCTGAATCGCCATATCACGAATCGTGGCATTCGCTTGATCAATCTGACGCAGCTGATCAGCCGCTTCTGTCGCATGACTCACACTGTCATGCGCCATCGACTCACTGGCCTGCATACCTTTCACTGCACGTCCAGTCACTTGCTGAAGCTCACTGATCATCTGCTGGATTTCTTCTGTAGAACGATGGGTTCGGCTCGATAGCTCACGCACTTCATCCGCCACCACAGCAAAACCGCGACCATGTTCACCGGCACGGGCCGCTTCAATGGCGGCATTCAATGCCAACAGATTGGTTTGCTCCGCAATGCCCTGAATGGTCGCCAGAATGCCAGTAATCTTCTGTGCCTGGCCATCAACCTCTGCGATCACTTGAGCCGCGCCATTCACTTGTCCAGCCAATTGATCAATCGCGGTACGGTTTTGATCCACCACGCCCAACCCTTGCTGGGTAGAATCAGCCGCTTCTTGAGCCGCTGATGCTGCACGATCCGCATTATCAGCAATTTCACCCGTCGCGGCGGACATCTGCTGAGCCGCCGCCGACAACTGTGACAATTCTGCTTGCTGGCGTCCCAACTCATCCAAAGTCAATCGGCTTTGCTCTGCCGAACCACGCGCATCGTCAGTCAGTCGTACCGTCAACTGAATAATATCGCGAATGGTGCCTTGTAAACGCTCAACAAATCGATTAAACGCCTGACTGACCTGACCAAACTCATCCTGACGCTCAACGGCCAGACGTGCAGTCAGATCTCCCTCGCCACTGGAAATGTTATTCATCAACCCCACTAACCGGCGCAATGGCTTGGTTTGATGGTGAATCAGCCAAAACAGAATAGCCCCCACAATGGCCAGTACCAGTACCCCTAAGCTAATGAGCTGCCATAACAAACGCTGCTGAGCCGAGAGCGCTTCGTCGCGATCCACTAATAAAAGGAAACGCCATTTCAAATTGGGTAAGGTAATCGTGGAGGTGAACCACTGCTTACCTTGGTAAGTCAGTTGACCTAGCTCCCCTTCTTTCGGCAGCACGGCATCCGGTAGAACAGATTGAAGTGATTGTCCGGTCCACGCTTTATTCGGGTGCGCAATCAATTGATTATCCGTGTCCATCAGCCACAGCTGGGACGTCCAACGAGTGGAAAGACTCATCAGCTTTGCCAGCACCGCATCCACCGTCACCTCACCTAACACCACGCCTTCCATACCGTTATCCAGTGCGCGGGTGAGCGAAATACGTAACTGCTGCGATGAAACTTCAAAAAAGGGCTCAATCAGCGTGGTCCCTTTATGTGACAAGGCATTCTGATACCAAGGACGTTTACGGGCATCATAATCATCCGGTAGGTCATCAAAGGGTTCAGCCTGATGCAGATTCGGAATCGAGGAGAGCGCAACCGATATTTGCGTGAGATGGCCGGCACGCTTACTCATATTCAAAGGTCTGAGCCATTCATCTGGCTGCTGGGACAAATCATGGGCTGCCGCTGAAACAATACTGGCTTTAGCATCCACCCATTCTTCAGACATCGATGCGGCCGTCTGTAAGGTGCTGTTAAGTTCAGCTTGTATCGCTTGCTTCCCTTCTTGCTGCAACATGCTTAAAGACACCCCACCCACACCGAGTAAACCGATCAATAACAAAACCAGTATCGGGATCAATAAGCGTACTCGAAAGCTTAATGTCATTATCATTCTCACCCTGTCGTTATTCATTTTTATCGATCAACACGTCATCACTGCGATTTATCTTTATTCATTTATCTTGATACTGAACCTCGCCTGCACACACTCTCATCGCCCTATCGAACACGCCCCTGACCTATCAATTGTCAAATTAGACTTAATGCGAGTAATGCGAACCTTGTAATGCTTGGAATAAATGGTCCCGTACAAACTGATGCGCCGGATCATGTTGATGACGACTATGCCAAATCAAATAATAGCTGATCCTTGGGCTTTGAAAGGGTAAGGGCTTCGCCACCAGCTGGAACTGCTGTGCCAAGTTATCGGCAATATGACGCGGCACCGTCGTCAACAGGCTAGAAGCAGAGACTAATGATAACGCCGCATCAATAAACGGCACCCAAACCTGGATCTGTCGCTGTCGTTTCATATCATTGAGCAGGCTATCAATCTGACGCACTTTATCCCCACCTCCCGATATGGCCACCTGAGGCGTATTGACATAATCATCCAGCGTTAACAGCGACTGTTCAGCGAGGGGGTGGCCATGGCGCATCAGACACACAAAATAATCACTATCAATGGCACGCCCATGAATATCAGGAGGAGAAGTATCCAGAATACAAGCTGCCATATCCAGTCCCCCTTCACGCAGAGCGGGCATCTGATCCGGCGTCCATGGATGAATCATCAATTCAATACTTGGCGCTTGTTGAATGAGCTGTTCAGTGGCCTCAGGCAAAATATAGTGCGCCTCATAATCCGACACCGCAATGTGAAAACGACGAACACATTGGGTCGGATCAAACGGCGCTAAATGCAATAACTGACGAATGCTATTCAGTGATGAATCCAGTGCAGGCGATAATTGTCGGGCACGCTCTGTGAGCTGCTGACGGTTTCCCACCCGCACTAACAGCGGATCAGCAAATAGGTGGCGTAACTGAGCTAGCTGCCGACTCATCGCTGACTGAGTGATCCCTAAGCGATGTGCAGCAGCAGTCACACTGCTTTCTTCCAGCAGGGCCTGTAGCGCCAGCAATAGATTAAGGTTGATCCCGGTTAAGTCATCCATCCGTGCAGTTTGTCCCTACAGATCATTGCGTTGTTGTAAGCCATATTGACTTCTATTTACCATATTAAGGCTATTCACCATATGAACATCGATGAATCACACAGGCTTAGGTTGACCGCATTGACGTTCAAACGCATGCGGTATGATAACGGGCCTAAACTTAATGCATCATATATTTAACGCAATGCATTTATGAGGGGCTCCGGCAACCGCTATAATAGGCGGCATGCATTAACATTCCAGTTACTGGTAGGCCATGACCCTTCGATTCTTTGCCCTCATCACACGTGCCTTTTGCGATTTCAAGCCAGTACACACGTTCAAGCCCGTACATACGCTCAATCGACGACGGGCACGATGCCAACCAGCGACCCGATTGAACAGGCGTTTACGGGACGACCGGAGAGGTGCTTTGGGTTTAAGTGATTTAAGCTCAGGTGCTTTAAACCTGGGGGCTTTAAACCTGGGGGCTTTAAACCTGGGTGCTTTGGCTGTACTGCTGAGCCTTTCAGGCTGCTCGATCAACCCTGAAAATTTATCTCCTTACGAGCAAGCACAGTTGGCTTGTACCTTACAGGTCGGCCAGCAGCCCGAAAGCCAGATCAGCATCGCCGGCTACAAGATTTTCAGCTTTGGCTTCAGTGCACCCGCTGAGAGCGAGCAGGAAGAGGAGTATGATCGCCGTCGAATGGAATACCAAGAGTGTATGCGCTCTCGGGGATTCTAACGCTTGCCCGTGAATCATGATCAAACATCATTTTTAATCGTGTAAACGGTGCAGCGGATCGTATGAAATCGTATGAACATGAGCCGCATAGACCACACCTTATTCATGCCTAAAGGCAGATTCAGCCATCTATCAATTCATAAAAAGCGATATATAATGGCACCGTTGATCGCTTATCATGATGGTCGTTTCCACTAAGGCACCGCAGATGCAACTCAAATCGTTACGGATATTTAGAGAAGTCGCTCGAACCCGCAGCTTTGTCGCTGCGGCTGAGTTGTTGCATACGGTTCAGTCCAACGTCACCGCCCATATCAAAAAGCTAGAAGAAGAGCTGGATGTCAAATTGATAGACCGTCATGGAAGCGTTCGCCTCACCAGCGCGGGACGAGCATTGATTCAGTATGCTGAAAGCATCTTGTCGGCTCACGACGAGGCGCTTTCAGTCTTCGAGAAAAATGCCTCTCCCCGCGGATGCATCCGTATCGGCGCCATGGAAACCACCACTGCACTCAGGCTTCCCCCCATCCTCGCACAATTCCACGAAACCCACCCAGAGATCGATATCACACTGCAAACAGGCCCCACCGCAGACCTGATCAAAGGCATGCAAGAAGGGGAGCACGACTGCATCTTTGTTGCAGGCAAAGTGAACCACCCTCGCCTGCATCACATGAAAGTATTCGACGAACAGCTGGTGCTGGTCTCTGCACAGCCCATGGATGAGATGCCGACACCACAGACCCTACAAACCGCCACCTTTCTGGCTTTTCGTCAGGGCTGCAGCTATCGCCAGCGCATCGAATTATTAATGGCGCACTACGAAATCTATGCGACCCGAATCTTCGAATTCGGCACGCTCGATGCCATATTAGGGTGTGTTGCTGCTGGAATGGGATATGCCATCTTGCCTCGAATGACGCTTGAGACCCATCAGCATCGCTTCAAGGTATACAGCCACCCACTGCCCGAAGCAATCGGTCAGGTCGCCACTTACTTCACAGCCCCTGAAACCAGCCTGTGGACGCCGGCATTAACAGCCTTTGCCAAGACACTCCGAGAACCCCTTGTTCAGAAGGGCCTTTGTCGAATAACGGAACTCAACACATGAGTCTAGACGCCAGTACCCTTTTCACAAGTCTGCTTCCCGACACCATCGACAGTATGACTGCGACAATATTGATCATTGCCGCGGCCTTCACCTCAATGTTAACCGCCGCACTCGGTGCAGGCGGTGGCGTGATGCTATTAGCCGCACTGGCTTTAACATTACCCCCAGCCGCCATCATTCCTGTTCATGGGTTGGTGCAGATGGGCTCTAACGTCAATCGAGCCATAATGACTTGGCGACACATCCACTGGCAGACCATTCTCTGGTTTCTACCTGGTGTCATACTGGGTGCTTGGCTGGCCAGCCTATTTTTAATGCAACTGAGTCTTGAAACACTACAGCTGACAATTGCAGGCTTTATCTTCTTTCTTTGCTGGGGTCCCAAGCTGCCCAAAATGGCCCTCAGTCGCCCTGGCATTTTGATCGCCAGCCTCATCACCAGTTTCGCGGCGATGTTTGCCGGCGCCAGCGGTCCACTGGTGGCCGCATTTATCAAACAGCAAGGAGGGGACCGTTTTCGCACAGTCGCCACTTTTGCCGCGTCGATGTCACTACAACACGCACCCAAAGCACTGGTTTATGGCGTCGCGGGCTTTGTCTTCACCCAGTGGATTGGACTGATAATCCTCATGATCATTGCCGGATTCATCGGCACCTGGGCCGGACTACATCTGCTCAAACGAATAGATGATCAACGCTTCAACCAACTATTCAAGTGGATGCTGACGCTACTTGGGCTTCGGTTATGCTGGCAAGCCTGGGTGAATTTTTAAATGAGGGCCCGACTGGGCCCGTTATAAAATGTTCTGTTTTTTATGAAGACGTGCGGATGTGATGAAAACGTGCGGATATTATGAAGACGCCCCGGTTTTCAAAGCCCCCTCTGATGCCATACCGGGCCTCTCCTGCTGCCGAGTTAAACGCCACAAGTAGAGACTCAACGCGAGGGTGCCCACCAAAATCACCAAAGAGCCTTCAACCACACCCGACCAACGACTCCAATGCCAAAACACATCGAGATAGAAACCACCCAAGCTGGCGCCGAGATAGTAAAACACCAGATATAAAGCACTGGCGCCCGCGCGCGCCTGTAAGGCATTACGGCTGACCCAACTACTGGCGTTGGAATGGCAGAAAAAGAAACCAAAAGCATTAATCAAAAGCCCTGCCAAGATCGCTGGAATCCAAGGTATCAGCGTCACCATTGATCCGATCATTAAAATCACAATACCGATGGCCATACATAAAGGCTGCGGCCAGCGTTGAGCAAAACGACCAGAAATCGCCGACCCATAAGTGCCACTTAAATAAGTGAGAAATAGCAGGCTGAGAAACCCGACCGATAAATTGAAAGGCGCATCACTCAGACGATAAGTGATATAGCTGTATTGATTAATGAAGACAAAAAAGTTAAAGCCGCCAATCAAGTAAGCCAGTATCAGCACGGGGTTACGGAGATGGCCTAACAAATCACGCGCCATCCGCACCGGATGAGCCGAACGCGCCTCAAAATGCTGTGAGGCCGGTAATAACCACCAGAACACCAGTAAGATCACCGCCGACAAAATACCTGAAGCCAAGAAGCTGGCCTGCCAAGAAAAGTGTTCAGCCATAAATCCACTAATCAAACGGCCGCCCAGCCCACCTAAGGTATTCCCACTGATATAAAGCCCGACAGCGACCATCAACGCTTTGCGGCTAAACTCATCTCCCATATAAGCGACCGCAATCGCCGGTAACCCACCGAGAAAGAAGCCTTGTAATCCTCGTAAAACCAGCAAAGAACGATAGTCATCCACTTGCGATAACGCCAAAGTCGTCAGCACCACACCGGCCATACTCAAACGCATCAACTTGCGCCGCCCAAAAGCATCCGACAAGGGGCCAAAAATCAATAAGGCAGCGCCAAGCATCAGCGTGGTTACTGCCAGTGTCCAATTGGCTTGTAAGGATGAGATCGCCAGCTCATGACGCAGAATCGGCAGCAGTGGCTGAGTGGTATAGACATTGGCGAAGATCATAAAAGATCCTAGGCACAAGGCCAGAGTTGCCCGCCAGAATGCTGTAGAACCTTGCTCAATCATGCTTAACCCCTCATTAGATAATGGCGTTAGCTTAAAGGGCTCGCTATCATAAGTGAAATATATAGGCTATATACATTGCATAAGGAAGCCTTATGGAGCTGCGTCAATTGCGTCACTGGGTGAATGTTGTCCAGACGGGTAGCTTTACCGCTGCTGCGGCCCGCCAAGGGGTCGCTCAGCCTGCGGTCAGTATGGCCATCCGCAACCTGGAAAAACAACTGGGTGTCACACTGCTCGACCGTAATGAAAAATACATTCGCCCAACCCCAGAAGGACAGCAGCTGTTGCCTCATGCGCTACGCATGCTGCAAGAAGCCGCTGCCGCCGAAGAGGCCTTAGCAGAGCTTCAAGGTCTGAACCGTGGCGAGGTCAGTCTCGGCCTTCCCAGTATGCTGGGTTCTTACTTTTTCCCACCCATTCTCATGGCCTTTAAACATCGCTATCCTGATCTGAAGATGACGGTCCAAGAAGCGGGCACCCGGCGGTTACAACAAATGTTACGTCAGGGCGAGCTTAATGTGGGTGTGATCGTAGCCGATCAAGTAGAAGATGACTTGGAGTCACAACTGTTTCTCCGTGAAGAAATGGTGGTTTGTGTGCCCAAGGACCACCCCTTGGCCCAGCAACCCCATGTCAGTTTTGAAACCTTCTTCACCCATGATCTGGTGCTGTTCAAAACCGGTTACTTTCACCGTGAATTCATCGAACAAATTGCCCGCCAGGTCGGTGCATCGCCACGCATTGACTTTGAGTCCAACTTAATCCAACTCACTAAGAGTATTATTCGCCATGGCTTTGGGATTACCGTATTTTTACGTATGGTGATTGAGGAAGATGACGATCTTGTCGCCGTGCCTTTCTCAGAACCGGTTTATCTCGATCTGTCGATTGCTTGGAAACGTGATGGCCACCGTTCACTGGCCAATCGGGCTTTTGTCGATTTCTTATTACAAAACTCACCACTTCGGCATTCAACAGATCACACGGTCAACCCAACCACCGTTCACACACAGCCATTCACACAACCCCATTCACACACACCATCAAGGTAAGCCCGACCCTCATGCAAGCTGAAGACCTATTAAAACTTGTTCGAACACCGATGCCTTTTGGCCGTTATCAAGGCCGTTTGATCGCAGACCTGCCTGGCCCCTATCTGGCCTGGTTCGCTCGGGAAGGGTTCCCGCCGGGAGCACTAGGCGAGCTGCTGGCGCTCATGCATGAAATTGACCATAACGGATTACATGATCTATTGACGCCACTACGGTCATAAACCGTTTACACTCCGTGCAGCCCAATCAACAACGCTCGATTTTGTTCAATACAGCTGCGCTTTCAGGTCTTATCATGATCAGGCGTATCGTCTGATCATCCATTCACCCCGTCACGACAGCCTCAAGATGACTCAATCACTGCAACGTTGCCCCACTTTATCTGAAGTGCTATTACGTCAGGCTCATGACTGCACCAACAGCTATAAGCGCCACAGCCATGATGAGTTTTCATTCGGCCGTGTCGATGCCGGACAAGCTTATTATCAAAAAGGCCGTCAGGAGGATCGTATTGGTGCCGGGGTGCTGGTGGGATTTGATCCGGGTGAAGTCCATGCCTGCAACCCGGATCATGGTATTTGGTCTTACCGAATGGTGTTTTTATCAACACATTGGGTACACCAGTTACAACAGGAATCTGATGACTTTGCCTGTCAGGACTATATCGGCTTTAAATCCGATTTAACGGCCTGCCCTGACACCTTTGATCGACTCTATCAACAGCTGCAACACAGCACTGATGCGCTAAGCAGCGAAATAGAACTGATCGAATTCCTCAGACCCTGTTGGGCAGACCAACGCCCGACTCGAACTTACCGCGCTGATCAGGCCTTAGGGCGTGCCCATGATTGCCTGATGAGCCAGCTGACGACCCCACCTGACTTAACCACGCTCAGCCAAGAAGCTAATCGCAGCCGGGATCAGCTCATCATTGATTTTAAACGGCGCTATGGCCTACCCCCGCACGCCTATCTACTGGATCAACGCATCCGCCGTGCCCGACAGCTGTTGAGCCAAGGCTGGAGCATTATCGATACAGCCCAATCGCTAGGATTTGCCGATCAGGCCCACTTCCAGCGCCACTTCAAACAGCGCACAGCCATGACGCCTCGGCAGTACCAGCAAGCTCACAGGGGACATTCAATGCCAGGGCATTCACTTCAAAGCCCCCCTTTCAAGAGCCTGCATGAAAGGACATTCAATGCAGCACTCGATGCCCCGTCAAACTGGTCTGCGGCTGGCTTTTCGCCTGACGCGTCTGGCCGGGCCAACTGAGTGTTTGCCATAATCCCATCGGCACCGGTAACGCGAGTAATAAGCCCAGCATCCGCTGGATGAAAGGCTCTAGATGAGTCTCTCGCTGCGAGGGTTCGGCCAAAAAGAAACTGTACCCAGCTAACAAGGCCTGCGCATAATCGACCCAGCCGCTGAAGTGCTCAGTCGCTAAATGACGTGCCTGCATCAACCACTGGTTCATTTCCTCTTCATCCAGCCACCCCACCTGGAAGGCGGCCATACTGATATCGACCATCTGCGCAATATCCCAGGCGATCAGATCGACATCATTGACGCCAAAGGTATTGGCCTGCGTCATTTTCAAGCGCTGCAAAAAGATCTCTTGGTCCTGATCGCGGTCACCTTGCATCTGGGCATCCACTTCTTGCGCCAAACGCTCAGGGTTGAGGGTAAACGGCGCAAAGTTAATGTCATACTCTTGGCGGTCTCCCGCATCATGCAAGTAAGTCAGAAATTCTCGCGTATCTTCCGGGCCGGTTAACCAGTAACTTTCCCCCAACCAGTGGCGCAGTTCGCGCGCCTGCGGGGCAGGTAAGGGCTCAGGAAAGCCCCAGTGAATCCCCGTCAGCGGTCCGACCAAATTATAAGTGGCCAACTCATCTTCACTGACACGCCGCCCAGGCTCAGTAAAACGCCGGGCCGGTCGGGGCCAATCCAACACATGAAACAAACTCCCGAGATCCTGTTGTTGCCAGCGAATCTCACGGGTTAAAGGCCGCTCGCCATCACTGGTTAATTGATCCCACTGACACCAAGCCGCTAACAGCGTGCGTGCATCAGGATAATGCCAGCGTAAATAATCACCGAGCGCCCTCGCTAAAAACTGCAGATCACTTAGCGGGTAATGACCACTTTCCAGCGCTTTAGCCAGATAAAAAGCGTACTTTTCAGCCATCACAATAGCCGCAGGATGAGTGACGCACTCAGCTAAAGAATCCTGCATGGCTCGCCACTGCTGCCAGAGGTTATCCGCCACCTCAATATTATCAGGCACCCGCGGCACACGGCCGACACGGGCATTCATCGCCAGCTGATCAAAATGATGCACCATTCCGGGCATCCAAAAGCGCGCCAAGGCTGGCTGTATCGCCACATCCGGCTGGACATCTAACATGCTATACAAATAATCGGTCGATTCTTCACGACGTGACTGAGGAATGCGCTCAGGATCCAAAGCGGTCAGCAAACAGGCATCATCTCGAACGCTGGCCAATAGCCCCAGTAATGATAACGGGCGCGCATTAAACAACTCCGCATAATCCTGGCAAGCCAAGCGGAAGTCTGGATGATCAATATCCAAGGCAGCCCAATTCATGCGGCTTTCAGGCTGACTCCACAACAGCAACAGCTCTTCCCAATTACGCTGCATCACATAATCAGGAGCCATGCTCTCTTGGCATTCCCATAGTCGCCGCCCCAAGAGATAACTGTTAGCGACCGCCTCCCATGAATCAAAGGTACAGCGCAACAACCAAGTCGCTTTTAAGGCATGAACGCGCCACTCTTGCGCACTGAGATAACCGCCCAACCAACCGGCAAGCGCCAGATCAATCATGCGAATCCAATCCCAAGCGGCAACCGCCAACTCAGGCAAATCACGTAACTCCACCAACACATGAGCCACACGGGGGTGACTACGACGATCCCCCTGTTGAAAGGCATCATCATCCAGCCACTGCTGAATTTGTTCTGAGGAAGCCTGTTGTAGCCATTCAAAATCCAGCTGCCAGGCTTGACGATGCCCCTGCCCTGCAAGCCAGAACAGCATTTGCTGACAGCCATGGCGATCATGAATCTGCCAATCCTGCGTCAGCACCTGATCAACATCAGGCCAATAATGGCGCTTAAGTTCATCCATATGATCTAAACGGGCATGCCATAAGAGCACTTCACACGCCCGTGCCGCCAATGCAAACCCAAGAGGGTCACGACGCATCGGTAACTGCAGTGATTGCAACGATAAATCCGCTTGCCATTCAACGCCTTCAGCCAATTGCTCGGCCAGTAACGCCACCCCTTTTTGGCCCGTCACACCATCAAAATTCATCGGCACCTGACGCCACCAGGCTTCCATCAGCCAAACATCATTCAGCACGGCTTGCCAGCTGGGGTAATGGCGCTGCAAGTACACCATAAAGCCTTGTACCCACGCATGGGCCTGAGGTTGCGTCAGCCAGCCCGCTTCTCGGGCACGCAGCACCAGCTCAATGCCTTGCAAAAACTCAGCGGCAGCGGGTAACTGTTCATCCCAAGGGGTGAGATCTTCCAGTGCCGCGAGCGCCTCAGTTATCGGCGCTAACGTCTCCGCCGAGAGCGGCGTTGAATCATCTGGCCAGCATTGATGCTGATGCAGATACTCCAAACGCTGTTGCGCCCCCCAATCAGAAGGTGCGCGTTGCCATAGCGTTAAAAATTCACGCGCCTGAACCCCATAAGCAGCATCCGCAATATGCCACTCCCAGACGCCCAGCCCTGGAATCTGTTGAGCTTCCAACCACGCTTGAGCCGTCTTTTCAGTCTCTTTCGGAATCTCCTGATTCAGTAAAGACCGCGACGATAAACCTCGCAAAGCCAACAGGGGCTCAAGCCATTGCAGCATCATTGGGGTCAAGGGGGAGCACCTCCGCAATTCCAGCCAGGAACAAATCATTTGTATGTATCGGCGCATTTCATCATGCGCGGGTCTATCAATCCAACCCCACCCTTCACAGCCACCGAACACGAGATTTCGAGCCAAACACTGGGGGCTTTTCAAACAGAGCGTCTAGAAGACAAAACTTAAGGGCGGCTTATTCTAACGGAATCAGCATCAACCTGCAGTGACTGAAATCTGTATTGAGTGAACACAGCACTGACCTTGTATATCGACTCATGGTTGAGATAGAGGAACAGTTGAGATAGAAGCACCGCTAAGATAGAAGCACCGTGAGGATAGAAAACCCGTCGAGAGACAAGCACAGCCGAGACACAGAGGCCATTGAGATTGAGAGAAGGGATTGGCAATCCACGATGAAAACGCTAGCCTTTTGAAGTCAGGAGGTGGCCCATGCAGCATCACATTCAACTCAAACGCGTTTATCAAGACATGCACCCCGAGGATGGCTTGCGCATTCTGGTCGACCGACTATGGCCACGGGGCTATCGACGTGAAGATCTCAAGGTCGATCACTGGTGGCGAGATCCCGCCCCAAGCCCCGCACTGCGCCGGGATTTTCACAGCGAGCGGATCAGCTGGGCTCAATTCTCGCGGGCTTATCGCGATGAACTGCATTTGAACCCGGAACGCCTATTGCCCCTGCGCCAGGCTTTAGAGGCGGGCCCGATCACCCTGCTCACCGCCGCACGCGATGTTGAACATAGTCATCTCAAAGTGCTGGCTGAAGTCTTGTCACGGCCTGAAGCCGACCCCCTTGAAGCCGTGATGCCCCAGGCCGCGACCTCCACGTCATCACCGACAAGATAAACGTCGATGCTCCAGTGCGGGGAGCTGAGTCCGCACTTCTTCAATCCGAGATTGATCCATCACCGCAGCCACGACCCCCTCACCATCGGCCTGAATGGCTTGAACCTTGCCCCAAGGGTCCACCAACATGCTGTGGCCATAAGTACGACGCCCACTGGGATGGTGACCCGCTTGAGCCGGGGCCAGCAAGTAACACAGATTTTCCACCGCGCGGGCACGGCAGAGCAATTCCCAGTGATCACGCCCGGTGGGGACCGTAAAGGCTGCAGGCGTGATCAACAGGTCGATATGATCCATACCCCGGAAAAGCTCAGGGAACCGCAAGTCATAACAAATACCAAACCCTATTCGCGCAAAAGGCGTATCAATCACCAGCGGCTGCTGACCGGCCACAATACTGGCGCCTTCATCGTAATGCTCCTCACCCCGGTGAAAACCAAATAAATGGATTTTATCGTAGCGGCCAACTCGGCGACCGTCCGGCCCATACACCACCAAACTGTTATAGACTTTATCAGGCTGGGAGGTTTTCAGCGGAATACTCCCCCCCACCAGCCAAATACCATACTGACGCGCCTGCTCAGCGAGGAATGCCTGAATAGGTCCATCGCCATCATCTTCGGCAATACGGGCCTTTTCCTGCTCATCACGATGCAATAGTGGGAAATATTCAGGAAGTGCTGCCAGTTGAACACCTTGTCGCGCCGCTTCAGCAATTAACTCGCCTGCGCGTTGCAAATTTTCTTCAACCCGCTCGGTCGACGTCATTTGTAGCGCCGCAATTCGAGGCGCTTGTGGTGCTGTCTGCCATTGCATCTTAATGACTCCTTGATCAAGTCATACACTCAGACGCTGAATGTATGCACAATAGATTCATCCTACGTAATCAATCATCCGCCTTATCGTGGCAGGGTTTTGTCATGAGACTCAGACTAAAACGAATGACCAGCAGACGAAAGCCCGTTGTTTTTGTCTCTCTTTTTTAACCCATCTTTTTTAACTCACTTTTTTGCTCTCAGATTAAGCTACGATGCTAGATAGACACAGCATATACAGACACCACAACGGCTCACGGATAATCTCATATTCAACACCTCATGACGGAAATCTCAATGATATTCAATGCATAGGACAAACATCAGAATCACAGAGCACCGCCAAAGTGCGCCATAATACGCTTTGGATAGATTCAAACACTTGGATAGATTCAAATACCGGCCCCGACATCGAGCACACGTCGACACATCGATCACACTTCTAAGGCATGAATACGATGAAGGGCGCTTGTATGAAGAAGCAAAGCATGAGGAGAGCAGTATGGGTTTCATAGGTGTCTTGTTACATTTTTTAGGCTTGGGGATTTGTCTACTCGGGCTCACTTGGCGCAAAAAGTGTCTGGTTGCGGGCACGGTGGTGGCCATTGTTGGATTTTTAATCGGTACAAGCCCTTTCTGGCTGGTACCTTATATCCCCTATGAAGCTCAGTCGGTATCTGAACCATCCACGACGCACGACCAGGCATCCATGAAAGAACAGTCTGGCACGCCTCAACAACACTCGAGCACGCGGCAAGAAACGTCAATGTCGCTGGAGGCGCTAGATGATGTATTAGAGCAGACAGAAGCCCCAACTGAAGCAACATCAGCGCAACCAAACGCATCAGAGCATTCACCGTCAAGCACACTGTCACAATAACGAATTAGACCTGAGACCTGAGACCTGAGCGCGTATGAGACGATACTGGCCAAGCCAACTACTCCTTCTACTCTGTAGCCTGTTCAGTGCAACAACACTGCAGGCTAATAATGAGGTGAAGCTGTACCTAAAATGGCAGCATGGTTTTCAATTTGCAGGCTACTATGCGGCTCAGGCACAAGGTTACTATGAAGAGGCAGGGCTTGAGGTGAGATTAGTGCCTCACCAACCGCAACAAGACACGATCGCGCAAGTATTATCCGCCACAGGCCACTACGGCATTAGTGATGCAGGCTTGGTGCAAGCCTATCTCACGGGCAGACCCCTGGTACTGCTTGCCGCGATTTTTCAACACTCGCCCTTAATCCTACTGACGCGCAAGGAAGATGCCTTCCAACATCCTTTCGACCTGATCGGGCGAACAATCATGGTGAGCCAAGGGGAAGAAAACGCGATTATTCGCGCCATGTTTATTGAGGCAGGGGTTAACCCGAGTGATCTCAACTTTGTCGACTATGGCGATGCATCTAATGCGCTGATGGAAGGCTCCGTAGATGCCATTAGCGCCTACCTCACCAATGAGCCTTATTTTTTCCGACGTGCGGGCTTGCCTCTCACCATCTTCTATCCCCGCAACGTTGGCATTGAGCTCTATGGCGACATGCTCTTTACCAGCCAACAAGAAATGGAGCGTTATCCTGACCGGGTCAAGGCCTTTCGCGAAGCCTCTCTCAAAGGGTGGCGCTATGCATTAGCCCATCAAGCGCAAATGATTGAGCTGATTCAACAGCAATATGCCCCTCATCTCTCACTCAATCATTTGCAATATCAAGCCACACAGATAACACGCATGATTCAGCCGGAACTGATCCCGCTGGGTCTTTTAGATAAAAGTCGTCTCAGCCGAACAGCGGATATATTCCAAGAAGCGTTGGAGGACCGACCTATTCAGGCAAAATCAAGAGACTTAACCGGTCTGACCTATCAAGACTATATTAAACAGCCTCTTGATGTCCGCCACTGGTTATACGCCACCTTGGGCATTATCGCCGTCGTACTGATCATTATGGTGGTGCAGTTTCTGCTCAACCGCCGCCTTCAACGCATGGTCAACCGGCAAACCCGCGATATTGCCGAAACGCGAGATGCCCTGCAACGGCAGATGGATATCATTGATCAGTTTGTCATCACCTCCACGACCGATTTAGCTGGACGCATCACCCATGCGTCTGCAGCCTTCTGTCAGATCAGCGGCTTCCAACGAGAAGAGCTGATTGGGCGTGGCCATAACATTGTCCGCCACCCCGATTTTCCGGCATCGGTGTATCGCGACATGTGGCGACAACTCAAGTGTGGCCAAAGCTGGTCTGGAGAACTCAAGAACCGCAGTCGCAATGGGCAAACCTACTGGGTCTATGCCCACATTGAGCCCATCTACGACAAAAATCAGGTGATTACGGGCTACACCGCCATTCGCCAGGATATTACCGGGCAAAAACAAGTCGAAGAGCTGTCCATTCGGGACCCTCTCACAGGCCTTTATAACCGCCGTAAACTCAATGAAAGCCTGGCTCAGCATATACAGTACAACCACGAAGAAACGACCCCTTTCTGCGCCATTCTGTGTGATATTGACCACTTTAAGCAGGTTAACGACCACTGGGGCCACCATATCGGTGACTTGGTGCTACAACAGTTTGCAGCACTGATTCAGTCACAACTCCGACAGCAGGATATTTTGGGCCGCTGGGGGGGCGAGGAATTTATGGTGATTTTACCGGCAACCCCATTGAATCAAGCCACAGCCATCGCCGAACAACTCAGGCAGACCGTTGCTGATAACCTCTTTGCCGATATCGGACACTGCTCGGCCAGTTTTGGGGTGACGGCTTATCAAGACCCAGAAGAAGAGCAAACGATGATGCAACGTGTCGACTCCGCGCTATATCGCGCAAAAGATCAAGGGCGCAACCGTATTGAGGTCGCCAATCGACCCGCTTAATTCACCAGCACGATTCACCAGCACTGCAATACCTTCTGCTCCAATTGGCCACGGATGCGGATTTATTGCGATCTCACCGGGATCGTGCTTGGTTTCCCGAGCGCCAGCCTTTATAGTGATCCGCTCCATTTGACTCAGGTCCGGTCTGCACGATGCTTCAGAATAATGCGCTGCTTTCGCAGCTGAAACAGAATATTCGCGCCAAGACTCCACGTGTGGAAGGTGTGATTCGCGCCACCAGCAAAAGCTTTGGCTTTCTTGAAACGGACGACGGCAACAGCTATTTTGTCCCCCCACCTGCCATGAAGCAGGTTCTTCACGGTGACCGTGTTGAAGCCGCGCTGCATGAAGAAACCCATCCGCAAAGTGGTGAAAAACGCGAGCAGGCCGAGCCCGAAACCCTGGTCGAAGCCTCTTTGGATCGCTTTATTGGTCGGGTCACCCTGCAAAATGGCCGTCTGGCCGTAACACCGGATCACCCCCAGATCAACCAGGCTCTCAAAGCTCGTCAAGCGCGTGCAGTGGAGTCTGAAACCTTCAATGAAGGTGATTGGGTGGTCGCCAAGTTGCTTCGCCATCCGCTACGGCCCAACGACAAGGGCTTTTTTATTGAAGTCACGCGTCTGATTGCGCGCAATGACGACCATAAAGCGCCTTGGAGTGTGGTACTGGCACGCCATGACCTGCCTGAAGCACAGCCTGAAATCGAAGCCGATTGGCAACTGCAAGATCCCGCCGGGCTTGAACGCCAAGACCTCACCCATATTCCCTTCTTCACCATCGATAACCCCAGCACGCGGGATATGGATGATGCGCTTTCCATCGAAGCGCGCCCAGAAGGCGGCTGGACACTCACCGTTGCCATTGCCGATCCTTCTGCTTATGTGATGCCAGGTAGTGAAGCCGATCTTGAAGCCAAAGCGCGCGCTTTCACCCTTTATTTGCCCGCACGTGACATCACTATGCTGCCAGTCACCCTGTCCGATGACTTATGCTCATTGAAACAGGATGAAAAACGCCCGGCATTGGTGTGCACCTTAAACGTCAATGCTGAAGGCGCACTGGAAGCGGATCCCACATTCCAATCGGCCTGGATCTGCTCTCAGGCCCGCCTGAACTATGATGACGTGTCGGATTGGTTGGAAGACAAAGCCAACGGTTGGGCACCGAATGAGATCATGGCAACTCAGCTCAAAGCCTTGTCCGACATGATGCAGCAGCGTTTAAGCTGGCGTCAGACCCACACCTTAGTGTTCAAAGATCGCCCAGACTATCGCTTCAAACTGGATGATGATCACAAGGTCATCGGCATTGAAATTGAAGAGCGTCGCCTAGCCAATCGCATGGTCGAAGAATCTATGCTGCTGGCCAACGTCGCCGCAGCCGACTTCCTCGCCCGCCATGCGGGCCAAGGGGTTTTCAGCACCCATAACGGCATCGCCCCGGAAAAACTGGAGGCCGCAGTTGAGATGCTCAAAGCCGAAGGCTTAACCCATGATGCCGAACAACTGGCCTCATTAACGGGCTTCCGCGATGCCCGCAATGCCCTCGAAGCTCACCCGGATGGCGATTGGCTAGAAGCGCGCTTCCGTCGTTTCCAAGGGCCTGCAGGCTTATCGCCAACACTAGCGCCCCACTTTGGCCTGGGCTTTGAAGGCTATGCCACCTGGACCTCACCGATCCGCAAATATGGCGATCTGGTCAACCACCGCCTGATCAAAGCGGTACTCAGCGAGAGCGACAAGCCCGCCGTTGATGAGACACTGACTGAGTCATTGTCTGAAGGCCGTATCTCTAACCGCCGCGCCGAGCGTGACGTCAAAGACTGGCTCTATGCACGCTACCTGAAGCCTCAAGAAGGCCAACGCTTTATGGGCCAGATTGTCGCCATCAACCGAGGGGGCATGCGTGTTCAGCTGGTCGACAACGGCGCCACTGTCTTTATCCCAGGGCCAGAAATTCATGCCACGCGGGATGAGCTACAGTGTGATCAGGAAACAGGGCGTGTATTGATCCAAGGTGAAGTGAAATATCGTCTGGCCGATCAGATTCAGATCGAGCTCACCGAAGTCAACGAAGATAAACGCTCCCTGATTGGCCGCCCCGTCAGTTAACCGTCGGGTCAATATACGCCATCAGCAGATCGACAAGGGGGCCTGAGTGCCCCCTTTTGTTCGATCGCTGAGGTCAACCACAACAGCAGAGGCCATCTCAGTGGCACTTGATCAAACGACAACTTCCCAGCAGCAATGGCGTTCACGGATCATCGCAGGCGCCTTCCTAAGCGTCTTATGGCTCGGGTCACTGTACAGCACTGAAGCCAACGCCCAAGCAGAGCGCCGACGCCCCATCACGCCTACCGAACAAGCCACTCGCCAGCACAACCTTGAAGGCCACTGGCAATGCCATCAATCTCGCGCCATACCCGATGGTGGCCGGTTATCCACTCGCTTTAATACCCATTATCGTGAGAACCATCAATATCAAACACGCGGCACCTTGACCATTGCCCTTCCCCAGCAGCGACTGACCTACGATATCAGCGCGCATGGCCGTTGGGCCCTACAAGGGCATGAACTGCAAGAAGACGCCCAGCAACATTTTGAGCCCAGTAACCCGGCCGCTCGACAGCTCGCCCAAAACGGTCAATTTGACCCCAACCGGGAACAAGCCTCTTCCAGCTTCAACCGCTATGACGTCATCCGCCTGGATGCCGAAACACTGGTATTACGCACCCCCAAACCCCACAGCATGATTCAATGCCGTCGCCCCTAGCCTCACCGCTCGCCTCGAGGCAGGGCCAACACACTGGCCCAGCGCTGTAGTTGAGCAAGAAAAGACTGCACTTCATCACGCTGATAAACCGCTTCCGGCAAGATCACCCCATAATCCACCTGCGTCGGCGCGAACCCAAAAGGCGCACATAAGCGCCCCGCCTGTAGATCATCGATAACCAAAGGCCAAGAGCCGATCGCAACCCCCAAACGATCTAACGCCGCCTGCAAAACAAAATAAAAATGCGCCAAAGACTGATGCTGCCCCGCCACCTCCGGCTGCCCCTCCCCCTGGCACCAATCCGCCCAGGCCGAAGGCCGCGTTTGACTATGCAACCAACAGGCTTGATCCAACCGCTGACCCACCGACTGCCAATAATCCGGCGCACAAACCGGGCCTGCCCATTCCGGGCACAAAGGCACCACCATCACATCCCGAGGCAAGGGGAAATCTAACCGTCGAATCGCCATATCATATTGGCGCGAAGCAAAATCGACCGGCCCTCCCGCCGTGTGCAACACCACCGCCGGGTGCGGATGATACCCTTGCCACTCCCCCAAACGCGGCATCAACCAACGCATCGCTAACGTCGGCTCACAGGAGACCCGTAATGACGACGCCCCCCCGGTCGGCTGAATCGCCTCAACCGCATCACTGAGCTCATCCAGCATCAGCTCGGTCGTGCTTAACAACCGCTCACCCTCAGGCGTCAGCGTCACATGGCGCGCATGGCGAACGCATAACGTCACCCCTAACCGCGCTTCCAACTGAGCGATGGCTCGACTCACCGCGCCATGCGTCAGATGCAGCACACTCGCCGCACGGGTGAAATTGCCCTGGCGCGCCACCGCTCGAAACACCGGTAAAGCCGACAACAGCGGCCGCAATTTCAAATAAGGATCGTCCGTCATCACGCATCCATCTCACTCATCAACTCACACTCACCCCGTCCGCCTTGGGCCCACCCCATCGACGATCACAGCCTCAAACTGTGAGTATTATGCACAGTTAGCCTGATTCTTTTTCAATTTTTTATCCATCAGACACACCGCAGAATAACGGCATTAACTTCATACGACAGGACGCCCAATGCCCACCACCGAAATCATCGCAGTGGCCACCATCACCTTGCTCGCCACCATCAGCCCAGGCCCAGACTTTGCCTTAATCACCCGAATCGCCCTCAACCACGGCCATCGCGCCGCCACCCAAGCCGCCTGGGGCATCGCCAGCGCCATCTGTATTCATGTGACCTACACACTGCTCGGGCTGGGATTAATCCTGCAACACAGCGACACCGGCATCACCCTGATTCGCTACTTGGGCGCTGCTTATTTAATCTACCTAGGCCTCACCAGTTGGCTCAGCGTTACATTGAAACATCGGGCACGGGCACAACCGACCCCCGCAACCAGCGCCCTCACAACCGCCTCCATAACAACCGCGACCACAGCACCCCAAAGCCCCTCAAAATGGCGCCAACGATGGCAAGCGCCCTGGACACAAGGCTTTCTCTGTAACCTACTCAACCCGAAAACCCTCTTATTCATCGTGGCCTTGTTCAGCCAAGTCATCTCACCCCAGACGCCCCTCCCCCTCCAGATCGGCTACGGCCTCTGGATCGCCTTAGTCCATGGCCTCTGGTTCAGCCTCGTCAGCCGCTTACTGAACAGCCGACCCATCCGCCAACGACTGACCCACATCATGCCCTGGGTGGACCGACTCGTCGGCACCGCACTCATCGCACTCGGCCTCCTGACACTGCAGGCAACGGCTTAACGACCACTGGAAACTTAGGGCAAACCACGCCAAGATCGAGGCCAACACACATACGATTAACCGAGCCGACACCTAGACTCTGGACGACGAGGATAATGACCGCCAATGTGGATGCACACCACACTACCTTCCAGAACAGCCCGAGAGCCCTTGGCCTGATCACAGCAAAAAAGAATGGAGAGCAAAAGCATGGAAAGTAAAAGCATGGGGGGTAAAAGCATTGAGAGTAAAAACATTGGGAGCTAAACCACGATGACACTCAGCAAAGGCACAAAAGCCAGTATCGGGATCGGTGCCCTGACACTGTCATGGTTTACGTTCATGCTTTACTTTCGGGCCTATCTTTATGCGGGGATCTATCTTGAACCCAATACCGCCTACGGTATCGCCGACATCATCGAACTCGGGCTAGGTAGCCTCTTTCTTGTACTCATCGCCCTTTCAATAATCCTTGCCATCGGGCTATTCATCAAAGGATCAGGACAAAGCAAGCGATCAGGCACACTCCTTGTAGTCCTTTGTGTCGCGCTGTTGATCGCATACTCGCCGCTACACAACCTCGCAGCAAAACTTGGGGGATAAAGACCTCACACAATGTGACCAATGAGCGACCGGCCGATGCCAAGACGGAAAGACCGAAATGGTAAACAACGAAGATGGCCACTGAACTCGACTCTACCCGCCACACCCAAGTGAAGTACTGCCAGAACTCAGCCTTGAGCTTCCCCTCATCACACCCGGCCCAAGCGCCGGTTTAGAGCCGCAACGAAAAAGCCCTCGCCTTGGCTGCCTTGGTTAGAGCTTTTCATGCAGACCGCTGATTAAGTACTCCCAAAGCTGAAGCGCCTCCGCTGGACCAGATACTTTTATCTCGCGGTTTTCAAGCTCTTCAGTCATGTCTGCATCCGAATATTGGGTATAAATTCCACGGCCACTGTAAAAGAAAGTAAGAGAGTACAGCGGACCTTGTTCACTTCCACACTCAACCCAACTATCCGGGTGCTCTTCATCCTTCGAAGCGAATAGTTCATCAAGAGCTGCTCGAAGTTGATCTGTTTGCGGATTTTGTATGGACTCGCCGATTCGCGTTGTCAGGTTTACCCATTCGTGCATGCCAATCACCTCGTCCTTGCCGAATCTGCTTGAACAACTTGTTATGCGTTTACTCAAAGATTTCATAGTGCCGTTCAACATTAACTGTCACTTTGCCCCAATGGGAAGCTTTAACTCTTTTCTGGTGTTGTTCAAAAGACGCTTTATCCGTGAACTCTTCGTAAACGTCGAAACGAAGAGCATTTTCCGAATTTTGAATGACACTAAACGTGATACACCCACTTTCTTCGAGAGTAAGACGTTTATGATTTACCAACTCACTTTTTACTAATTCAAGCTCCGACTCAGGAACTAAAATAAAGCCTTTCAATGTTATTTTTGACATGAATTTCCTTTTGACGCATAACGAAGCTGTAGATTGGTTTACCGTGGGGCTATCGACGCGATGTTTCATCCAGTCGATGTCGCTCGCGGGTCGTTTGGTCGTAGTGTTTGAATTGAGCCATCACCGCCTCCTGCGAATCCAAAACCGATCAGAGCATCGTTCCGGAGTTTTTCCTACAGCCTGAACACCCGCATAAAAGGCAGAGCATCAGCGACGTCCAGCCCGTAGGGCGATTTTCAATGCGCTTGTTATGCATTGGCTGCGCACCCACCTTTTTTTAGTACGCGGGTGGTAGATGCCGGGTTATTTTTAAGTGCAGCGACAGGACGTATTGGTCGTGGCACTAAGTTCCCTGAGCAATTTGGACAGATATAATTAAGGACATCCTCAGCACACTCAGCACAAAATGTGCATTCAAAAGTACAGATGACTGCCTCTGTCGATTCCGGAGGTAAATCCTTGTCACAGCACTCACAGTTTGGTCGAAGTTCTAACATGGGCTTGCCTCCTTTTTTGAACTAACGAGCCTGTTTTCAACCAGCCTTCCCTACCAGCTTGAGGTGTCCACTGTTACTGGGCAGGATCAAGATGCTAGGAGCGTCCCTTGCCTGCTTTTGTTATAGGACTCGTGTCAGGACTGCCACGATATAACCGGCTATCCCAGCACCTATAATTTTCGACCATTCTGCCAGCATGCCATAGGCCGTTCGATATATCTTTTTTCTGTTCCTTATATCTACCGCAATCATCATATTTATCCGAATAAAATCTAAAAAAGAAGAGCTGTAAACACCATAGATACTTGAGTTACGCACATAAAGAAGATATTTGCTAATACAGCTTTTGACTAACTTGCTCGTAACATTATCTGGTGAAAGGTTGTGATAAAGGATTATATTGCCTTCATTCCTCGAATATCGCTCTGATTTATAGGGATAAATTATGAATCCTACAGTTCCATCGCTCGCAAGAGATGCAACGAGCGCGGCCCCTTTTTCTAGTTCGGTTTTCCAGCCCTTGGCGTCCGGTTTATCGATTATCTCCACGATACCAGTCTTATTAATACCTGCTGATAACTGGACAGTTTCTTCGTTTTCTGTTTCGTCGTGAACACTCAAAAACATAGAGAATGGATAAGAATACTCCTTGGCAGCACCGCAAACTTCCTTGAAATAAACTTCTATCTGATTCTTAGTTACCATGCGCCAGTTAAGTCTTCGGCGCCGTAGCTCTCGGGCGCTCTTCTCAAGCTTTCTGGATTCCGAAATCAACTTTCTCAAAAATTACTCCCATTCAGCCTCATAACATTTTTAATACTGCGCACGCGTGTTTTTCTCAAAGCAATAATAAGCCCACAAACTGTTAACCTATTGAACATGAAGTTTTTTATATTCTTGCCCCTTGTGAAAAGTGCGCATGCGCATTTATATCAAAGTTTGTGCTCACTATGCCGCAACTTTGTGCCTCTAATCTCTTGAGACTGAAACATCTTGAGCAATGGCGCCAGTCAAAAATGCGCATTGATTGATGGGCTATCGCTGGTCTGATTCCAGCCCTTCACACAATCGCCTGCAAGCAGGCGCCCACAGAAAATTCAGAGGTTAATCGAAGGGTTGTAGGAGCTTGCTTGCAAGCGAACAAAGCCAGCTCAAACTTCCCCTATTCTCTCCCGACAAACCCGCGCCGTTAATTCCTGCAAACGCTGCACTTCACCGGCCAGGTAATTAAGTTCTTCTTCGGTGATTTCGTAATGCTCAGAGTAGCGGGCTTCGATATAAGCCCGTTGCAGGCGACGGAAGCTGCGGCGGTGAAATTTGTTGTCGAGTGGGAGAATCGTTGTAAATTCAGGGTCAATTTGGACGCACAGCTTGCTGAGCTTTTCAATGTTGTGGGATTTGGGGAGGTAATTAGTGCAGGTGAGTAACACACAGGCAAAGAATCGTTCTGTCGATTGATGAAGGAGAAAAGCAGCTTGTTTTAATTTACCGCGATTTTTATCAAATTGATAAGTCACCAGAAAATCCGAAGCGCTCTCAAACCACTGTTCATAATGCTTACGGGCGATTTCCCGACGCTCTTCTTCGGTTAAGTTCCCCGGTTCAACGAGTGCCTTCCCATTGGCGTTATAAAGCAAAATGCCTTGTTCACGAATATCGGTAAAAAAGTAGTGACCTTGTCTGAGCTGTTCATTCACGTCTTCCAAGGTATGTACAATCAGCCCTAGTGGTGCGCTTTTGACTTTACGCTCGATCTGCTCTTCCGCACTGCGCCAAACAAGGTCGTCTTCCACCAGCGCGGATTTGTTGACGATGACCAGAATGTCGTAGTCACTGACATAGCCGTTGGGAATATCTCGCACCCAACCGCCTTTGGCATGGCTGCCGAACAGGATGATTTTTAAGATCCGAAACTCGCTTTTACTCCCATTCTTACCCTGAAGATAGTCTTCCAGCGTATCGCGCAGAATCGTCGAGATCGTCGCCAGCTCACGCTGTTTATATTCGGGCAGATGGTCGAGGGATCTTCTCATAAAGCCATGCTTGGTCGGTGACTGAATCGCCATAGCATAAAAGAAGGGGCTGACAAAGAACACCGCCATGTCACGTCCCGATCTCAATCGCCTGCAGGCATTGGATGCGCGACTTGATGAAGGAAGCGTCATTGGTGCTGAGCGCCGAATGAATTTGAGCCCCCCCGGCAATAAGCCGGGCTTTGAATCGCATTCGGGAAGCCCTGGGCGACCCTGTAGTTGTCCCGGTCGGCCGGAATAAAGGGCAGCCCGTCAATCTACGACGGAGGGCGTGCGCACACTGGCGCTTAGTCAGTTGGAAGAGATCCGAGACCGCAGCGGCTCAATGATTGCGCCGTAAACACACAAACCCAAATCGCCGAGCCTTGCGAATCCCTCTTAAAACGTTTGTTATATTCTAACTTATTGACTAAAAAGCTGTTCTACGGTTTTCATTGGTAAAAACATACGTATACGACCATTATGTTGACACAATACTTCAAAACCAAATTTTGTATAAAATGCTTGTGCTGAATCTGTAAGGCAGTCAACCACAATCGCATAAGCCCTCATATAGTGATTCACTTCCCAAAGGTACTTAAGCGCACGAATTAAGCTGACTTTCCCTAGCCCGGAGCCATGAAATTCTTTATGTACGGCTAACTGAGCTAAAAGAAAAACAGGAATTGGATATCTAGGGAGCTTCTTTGCTAACGGCTCTGGTAAGGTTTCGCGACTCATTGAACTAGGTGCAACGCTATAAAATGCACATATGGCGTACTTCTGATTAAGCAAAGGCTGTGTGCTAGGTAAAACCATTGTTCGGCTAATACCAGCTTGCATATGTTTAACTGCTTGAGTTTTTATAAACGTATTAAGCGCTTGCTCATCACAGTCAAATGAACTGCGATCATGCTTTGATTTACTGAGTTCAACAAACTCTTTCCCCCAACTCACTTGATGCCACGCTCATCTGTAAACTGAGCCGCTTCAAGTAGCGCTCGATTTGGAGCTTTAGCTTGATCACATGCCGCTATAAATTCATCAAAAACACTGTCTTTCACAACCATACTTTCATGTGCTTCGATTACATGAGTTGCATCTTCATCCATAAGTCTAACAACGTATTCCGTTAAACTTTTTAGACCAAGTAAAGCCGATGCTTTTTCTGCTTTTGCCTTGATTTCTTCATCAAGGCGAATGTCTAAACGTGCGGTTGCCATAATGCCTCCTTTGTACGGACTCGTGCCGTAACAATAGGCATTATAGTCGACTCATTGAGCACGTACAATTTGTACGGATAGTTTACGGATTGAGAAAGAATATGACGTGCACGATGACGCGGTATTTCTATTCATCATCACACCGCGCCATCAGGCCGCCCTGCGGTTGCAAGGGGCCTATAGCCGTGATGGCGGGTGAGGATTGAGGCGAGGTTTAGGCTAAGCGCGTTTTCAGCCACTGGCCAATGTGTTGGACTTGTTCCGGGCAGACGCTATGGGGCATGGGATAATGACGGTAGTTGATGTCATAGCCTTTTGCGATCAGTGCATCACGGGCTTGGATGGCGAGGGCTTCGGGGACAACCGGGTCCATTTGACCGTGCTGAATTTCAATTTTTAGGCTGCGATTCGCTTCCGCGAGGGTCGTAGTGTCTTGGGTTGCCCAGTAGGTCGATAGGGCCAATAGCCCTCCTAGCGGCAGGTCGAGGCTGAGGCCTGCTTCATAGGCTACGGCGCCGCCTTGTGAGAAGCCCGCCAGAATGATCCGTCGGCTGTCGATGCCCGCCTCCACTTGCTGGCGAATCAGCGCTTGGATACTGGCGGCCGAGGCACACAGTTGGGCGGTATCGACTTCTCGATCCAAGTTCATGGCCAAAATATCGTACCAGGCGGGCATGACCATACCGCCATTAATGGTGACCGGTAAGTTCGGCGCTTGCGGCAGGATAAAGCGAATCGCCGCGTCAGGGCAGGCTTGAGCTAAAGCCGGGGCGACCGGCTCAAAGTCATGACAACTGGCCCCTAAGCCGTGCAGAATAATCATGCAGGCATCGGCTGGCCCATTCTGCGGTTCTAAAATAAGCGCGTTTTCTTGATCTGACATCATGACTCCTTTATTCCCGAATGCAGATTGACCGTTCTCTATGAGGCGTATAGTGCACGGGAAATGCCATCACGACCAGGGCCAAATCATCGGGATCAGTAATAACGCCACCGCCGCGGTCAGTACATTCAGTAGCCCCCCCACGCGCAAATAATCGCTCAGTTTATAGCCACCAGGACCATAGACCATTAAGTTGGTTTGGTAGCCTAAGGGGGTTAAAAAACTGGCCGAGGCGGCAAACATCATCACCACCACATAGGGCATCGGGCTCACCCCTAAGGAGGCAGCGGCCGACATCACGACGGGAAAGCTGATCACCGCAGCGGCATTATTCGTCACCAACTCGGTCAGCATGGCCACCAAAATATAACACCCGATCAAGAGCCCTAAAGGGTGAGCCCCCACTAGCGTTAACAACACTTCAGCCATATGCTCAGCAGCGCCTGAGGCCATCAAGGCGTTACCCAAGCCATAAGAAGCGGCAATGGTGAGTAGCACTTGGCTATCCAGCGATTTACGCGCACCAGCCAAGGTGCAGCAGCCGCTCAGCACACTCAGCGCTGCGCCTAGAATCGCCGCTTTCATCATACTGACCAGGCCTGTCGCCGCCAGCAGCGCAACAGCGGCGAGAATAAACCAAGCCAGCCAGGCTTTCTCATGCACCGGACGTGCAGCACCATCGACCTGACTGATCAACAGAAAATCTTGTGATTGACGGTGGCGCACAATAAAAGGAGGACGGGCTTCCAATAACAGCACATCCGCGGGTTGAAGGCGAATCTGCCCGAGGCTCCCTTCCAAACGTTGCCCATTGCGACATACCGCCAACACGGCCGCTCCATAGACGGTGCGGAAGTGGCCATCCCGAATACGTCGCCCAACAAACTGACATTGCGGTGACACCACCACTTCAACCAGGCGACGTTCTTTAAAATCCTTTTCCAGGTTAGAGGCACTTTGATCCGATGGAATTAAGCCTCGCACCTGTTGTAAATCAACAGCACCATCGGATGTTCCGGCAAACACGAGGCGATCGCCACTTTTCAGCTGCTCGCCCGGGCCGACCACCGAGACAATATTGCCCTCGCGCTCAATTTCCACCAGAAACAGGTTATTCAGCTGACGCAGCCCCGCTTCACCCACTGTTTTGTTCACCAAGGCGCCTCCCGGAGCGACCATCATTTCGATGGTAAACTCACGCGGATTTTCAAACACCTCACTGGCACTGCGTCGATAGGGCAGCAAAGGCACTGCGAACAACCACAGATACACAAGCCCAACAACGGCAACCGGGATGCCGACCCAGGCGATATCAAAAATACCCAGATGCAACTCCGGATAATAGGTCGTCAGCAAGCCATGAATCACCAGATTGGTGCTGGTTCCCAGTAGTGTTACGGTGCCTCCGAGAATGGAGGCAAAGCTCAGCGGCATCAATAACCGGTAAGCGGGAATGCGTAAACGGCGGCTCCAATGCATCACCGCCGGAATAAACGTCGCCACCACGGGCGTATTATTAATAAAGCCACTGAGCGCCGCGACCGGCACCATCATCCGCAGTAATGCATGGCGTTCCTTGCGCGGCTGCCCTAAGACATGACGCACAATGAAATCAATGCCCCCTGTTTCGCGAATGCTGGCCACCAGGACATACATCGCCGCCACCGTAAAGACACCCGAACTGGAAAAGCCAGCCAGCGCTTGCTCAGGCGATAAAACGCCCAAGGTCAGCAGCACCACTAACCCACCCAGTAAAATGATATCGGCACCAATCCTTGTGAAGGCCATTAAGGGAAACACTGCCCCCACCACAACCAATGACCACCATGCTTCCCACGTCATTGAAGCTTCATCCCACCAGAAAAAAGAAGCCTCATTGTGCAGAGGGAAATTAAGACGATGAAGTTATTTTTAGTGCTCCCCTTATGCCACCCAAAAGCATAAGAACAGAAGCGATTGCACTACAAACGGGGTTCAAAGTGCTTACAAACGGGGGCTGAAGGCTAGGCAGCGCCAACGAAAGAGGCAAAAGAGAGAAGTAGAGAAGAGAAGAGAGAAGAAAAGATAAGGGAAAGAAGAAGAGATAAACACAACATTTAAACGCAACAAAGCCCGCTCTAAGCGGGCTTTGTTCAAGCGTTAACGCTGTCTCGGATTAAGCCGGACGAACGTTAGAAGCCTGCAGGCCTTTTTTACCCTGAGTTACTTCAAAAGTAACCTGCTGACCTTCAGCCAGAGTTTTAAAGCCGTCAGCTTGGATTTCGGAGAAGTGTACGAACAGATCGTCGCCGCTATCAGCCGGAGTAATGAAGCCAAAGCCTTTAGCGTCGTTGAACCACTTAACTGTACCTGTTGCCATGATCGAATCCTCGATTTTGCATTGATATTACCGGGGAACACCCGATTTAACAGTGGGTAGAACAAGAAACTTTCACCGGTGTTTCGATGCCGTATGAGGTTCGATTCCACTTGCGATGTTCGCACTTGCTTAACCAACTGGACTCATAATGCTCGTATGAGACGCTGAGGTCAAACGTTATTTGACTAAAAAAAGCAAAATTCCGCACCCCACCAAAAAATAAGCATACTATGCATCTAACAAGTAGCGCTGGGCGCTTGATTAGCGCGATTCTGAGCACTTACTAACCTGATCCAAATTTTTTCCAACTTGACCCGCATTTTTTTCTTCCGCGAGCTGCCAATGCGCAATCAGCGCACTCAACGTCAGTTGACCTTGGCATAAAGCCCACTTTTTCTTTTGGGGTAATCGCTTAATCCGATACTCCAGACGCAAAGCTTGGCGCTGACTGGCAACCGTTTGCTGCCAGATCAACTGTAAAGGGCCTTTGCCTCGCAGGGCACGCGCGCCTTTGCCATCACAGTGCGCTTTAAAGCGCCGATCAACATCGGTGGAAATGCCGGTATAAAGCATGCCTTGTGCGGTTTGCACGATATAGAGAGACCACCGCACGGCTTGACCTTCAACCGATTGACCCTCAACCGATTGACCTGCGGTAGAGCGCTTGGTCTCTTCTGGGTTGTTACTCAGCGCGTCGACCATTCAGTGCTCAATCATCCTAGGCGTTCAATTCAATACCCATCATCGAGTATTCAGTGCTTCTCTATTAGGAGCTTCTCTGATTAGGAGCTTATCTATTGGGTGCTTCTCTGATCACAACTCAACACTTCAATGACTCGACCCCCAACGCCCGAGGCAAAGCTCAGCCAGCAGGGCCAAGACTAATTGCAATGCCAGTGGGATAAAGAGCACTAGCGGCAATAAAGGCGTTTCAATATCACCACTCCCCCATAGCGCCAACCCAATAAAAACAAACGAAATCAGTGCATTAAGCAGGTGCAGGCTAAAACCAATGCACGCTTTGGGGCAAGGACCACACTCACACCGCCAACGCCTGACAAGCAAGGCCAAGCGAATCGGTGAAAGCAGGTAAGCCCCCACCATTAATAATAACAATAGATTCCAGGTCATGAGGGTCCTTCACACGGCGGGCCGATAACGCCTTAGTGTAAATCAGGGCCGCGGCGAATCCTGTCAAAATCCGTCATATTGTGACACAAAGGTGTAAAGGTCTGTGCCACGCGTTTAACCCCTTGACCTTCATGGCGACAAAACACAAAAAAAGCCCCACATCTCTGTGAGGCTTTGAGGTGAATCTGATGGCCGGCTTATTTCTCGACGAAAGCGCGCTCAATCACATAGTCACCAGGTACGCCCATGCTGGGTGAGATGGCAAAACCACGCGCATCCAGCAAGTCACTGATGTCTTTCAGCATAGAAGGCCCACCACAAATCATGGCCCGATCCGTTTCTGGATTCAGCGGTGGAAGCCCGAGATCTTGGCACATTTTGCCGGAGTCGATCAGTGTCGTCAGACGACCTTCCGTGCGGTAGGCCTCACGAGTGACGGCCGGGTAATACACCAGCTTTTCACGGACGACATCACCGAAATATTCATTATTCGGCAACTGATTCTCAATAAAATCCGCATAAGCCAGCTCACTGGTCCAGCGAACCCCATGAGTCAGAATAACCTTGTCAAAGCGCTCGTAAATCTCAAAGTCCTGAATAATACTCATGAAAGGCGCCAGCCCTGTGCCGGTACTGAACAGGAAGAGGTTGCGCCCTGGTTTCAGATCATCCGCCACCAGTGTGCCGGTCGGCTTTTTACTGATCATGACCGTGTCGCCTTCTTTCAGGTGCTGCAAGCGAGAAGTCAGCGGGCCATCCTGTACTTTGATGCTGAAGAATTCAAGATGCTCTTCATAATTCGGGCTGGCAATACTGTACGCCCGCATCAACGGTTTACCATTGACCTCCAAGCCGATCATGACAAACTCGCCATTACGAAAACGCAGGCCCGGATCACGAGTAGTACGGAAGCTGAAGAGTGTGTCGTTCCAGTGATGAACGCTCAGGACCTTTTCGGCATTAAATTTGCTCATGATCTAAAAGTAACTCCGACTTAGTCTGTTTGGTTATAAGTGTGGCACCAAAAGCCATAAAAACCCTATGCTCTTGTCAAGTATTTTAAAGTGCTTGAGTATATGCGTTAAGCAAATAATACAGATAATTGATATCGGTCTCACCTATATGCACTTTACCTTGCGCCAACTGGAAATCTTCACCGCGGTTGCACGACATCAGAGCGTCTCAAAAGCCGCCCAGGAACTAGCGCTGTCCCAATCGGCTGCCAGCACCGCGTTACAGGATCTAGAAAGGCAATTTGATTGCCGACTCTTTGATCGTATGGGGAAACGGCTAAAACTCAATGCTTTGGGGCGCGACTTATTGCCGCGGGCGGTGAGTTTACTGGATGAAGCCGAGGAACTGGAAGCCCTGATGCAAGGGAGAACCTTGCGTGGCACGCTGCAATTAGGGGCAACCTTGACCATCGGCAATTATCTCGCCACTTTGCTGATGGGCGATTTCATGCAACAACACCAAGAAGCCCGTATTCAACTCCATGTCGACAACACCGCCCACATCGTTGAGCAAGTGCTGAGTTTCGAGCTGGATATGGGGATGATCGAGGGCGAAACCCACCATCCTGATCTTCATATCACGCCCTGGTTGGAAGATGAGCTCGTGGTATTTTGTGCGCCAGACCATCCCCTGGCCTGCCAAAGGACACCGAGCGAAGCCACCTTGAAAGACACCGGCTGGATTTTACGTGAGGCGGGCTCTGGCACAAGGCGTGTTTTCGATCAAGCCCTGGGCAATGCAGCCGATCAACTCAACGTACGCATGGAGCTGGAACACACTGAAGCGATCAAGCGCGCCGTCGAATCGGGCATGGGTATTGGATGTGTCTCTCGCTTAGCCTTGCGAGAAGCCTTCAAACGCGGCTCATTGGTGCCGCTGGAGACGCCAAGCTGGAATCTCAAACGCCGCTTTGCCTTTATTCATCATCGGCAAAAATATCAAACCGGCATCATGCAGGCTTTTCTCAACCACTGCCAGCAAGTGACGGGGAATATTCGCAGTACTGAAGAACTGGTGTGGACCAAAATAAATCACCGTTAAGTACGGTTTATGTAAATACGGCTTATATTGATAAGCGCTCCACTAACCCTGTCCTTCGAGCTTGATTCCACTACAACAGACGGGGGGCTCACATCACAATCGACCTATCACTTACACGCCACATCGACGTTGACAGACTCCGTGTTGATGGAATGGGTGAGGCTTTTGAAAAAAAGAGATGCAAAGGGGAGCGCTGCTCAGGGCATATAGCCCCGAGCAAAGGAGACGATTAAAACACTACGTGCGCGACACCCGCGATGATCGGTAGTGTGATCACTGTACGCAGAATAAAAATGACAAACATTTCAAGAATATTGATTGGAATCTTGCTACCCAGAATCAGTGCACCGACCTCTGAAAGATAAATTAACTGCGTGATCGATACTGCCGCGATGACAAAACGCGTCATTTCACTACCAATTGATGCCGCCATGATTGAGGGTATAAACATATCCGCAAACCCGACCACTAGGGTTTCTGATGCTTTGACCGCTTCAGGGATGTCTAGTAGCTCTAAAAAAGGCACAAAAGGTTGCCCAAGGACACTGAATACACTCGTATTTTCGGCAACTATTAACGCTAGCGTACCGATTGCCATGACCACTGGAAGAACACAGAACACCATCTCTGCGGCATTTTTGGCACCATCTTTTGCGATCGTTTTGACGCCACCACCACTTTCAGCGCGCTTAATTGCTGAACTTAAACCAATGCTAAATAGCTCTTTTAAGGATAGCTTTGAAAGTTCACATGGCTCTGATTCTTGACCGTCGCAGTATTCGTTTTTCTTCCATCGAAGGGGGGGGAGCCTAGGAATGATTAGCGCGGCAATGAAGCCTGCTAAAGACACCGCAAAATAGAAAGGAATAAATAGGTGTTCGAGTTTGACTTGGGCGATGACGACTAATGCAAAACTAATCGATACCGCAGAAAAGGTCGTCGCGATTACGGCAGCCTCACGCTTAGTGTACAAATTGCGCTCATACTGTTGACTCGTTAGCATAACGCCGACTGAGCCATCACCAAGCCAAGACGTCGTACAATCAATTGATGAGCGCCCCGGAAGGTTGAATAGAGGCCTCATGACTTTGCTCATTAAGCTACCGGTTAGCTCAAGTAATCCAAAATCCAAAAGTAGTGGCAACAACAAACCAGCGAATAAAAATACTGACAGTAAAGTGGGCATAAGATCATGTAAAACCAATCCGCCAGTATATTCGTGCCAAACCATTTCAGGGCCAATACCATTTATTGTCATGACAGCAAATGTGGCGCCTAAGATGCGTAATGCCAGCCAAGGATAGCTGGTTAAGAATAACGTATCTAAAAAGCTGCTGCGTTTAAATGGTTTGAATAGGGTTATGATCAATGAACAGAAAGCAGTGATACATATCAGAGAGGTGACTAATAAAGGAGCATACTCACCAAGCAGTGATTTAAACTCGCCTGCTAACACTGCGATGGGGATGGTGACCCCATCCTCATAAGCTACGGGGGTCATGAACAGTAACAGACCTAGTAACGATGGAATAATAAATTTCCATATGTTCGCACCTTGATCTGAAAAGCCCTCTTTTTCAGAGTATAGATTTTGGGGCATGAGACTTTTCCTTTTATTATCTTCTTGTTATTTGCTTTTAGCTCATAGCAATCTTATCGTTTTGGTTTCCTGTGACAATTTAAGCCTTTAAAAATATGACAAAAAACGCTATTTCAGGTCGCATTCTAAAAATTTTGAAAAACCGGAGCTAGCGAATCAACTAAGCTCCGAATGCTAAGATATACTATCTCTGGAAGTCGTAGATGCTACCCAATTGAAGGATTTGAGTCAGCTCATCAAGTGCCTGACGCGATTCACTTAAAAGATTGGGGTCGGCAAGATCGGCTTCGACTAAGCGGTCACGATAGTGTGTGTCTACCCAAGTATTAAGGGTTTGGAATAAGGCGTCATTCATTAAGGTGTTCTGATTAATATTTGCTAACTCTTCACTTTTCAGTGCCACTCTTAAACGTAGGCATGCTGGACCACCGCCATTACTCATGCTTTGTTTTAGATCAAATACCCTGACTTCTTTTATCGGGGTGCTTTGTGTCAATAAACTGGTTAGATAATTCCAAACGTTTTCATTTTTTTGTACCTCATTAGGCACCACTAAAATCATTGAGCCATCAGCTTTACTTATCAATTGGCTATTAAATAAATAAGACTGAACACAATCCTTAACTGATACGGCACTATCAGGGACTTCAATAAAATGAAAAGGCGTACTTTGATGACCCCATGCACCAAGTAAGTCTTGTTTCATCTTTTCGGTATTTAAAAACGCTTTCTCATGATAGAAATGGACGTTTCGATTACCGACAGCAATCACGTCGTTATGGAACACGCCAGCATCAATTGCATCTGGATTTTGCTGTACGAAAACGGCATTTTGCTCGTTCAGACCATGCATACGAGCAACTGCTTGAGAGGCTTCGAGCGTATGGCGAGCTGGGTATTTGGCGGGTTCAGGCTGACTCGAGTCGAACGCTGATTTTCCATATACAAACAGCTCTATACCGGGTAGTCCGTAGTCCGAGCAGAATCGAGTATGGTTGGCGGCGCCCTCATCGCCAAAATGATCAACGCTTGGAAGTGCACGGTGGTGTGCAAAATACTTCTCATCAGCAAATGTCGCTTGAAGAATGCGACCGGTCACAGTGTGTTCGATGGCACGATGGAACTTATTAATAAGATTTGCGGGCGTAAAGTGAACCCGCCCGTCTTGGGTGTCAGCACTAGGCGATACTGTCGCAGCATTTGCAGTCCACATACATGAAGCGGAGCTCACGGCCGCTAAAATTTTAGGCGCTTTTTTTGCGGCTTGTTGCAACACATCCGTGTCACTTCCTGTAAAACCCAGTGATCTTAATGTTGGCATATGTGGACGCTCATGGGGCGCTAACACGCCTTGTACTAACCCCATGTCGGCGAGCGCCTTCATCTTAGTGAGACCTTGTTTCGCAGCAGCTTTTGGATTGGAAGGGTTTGCAGTGTTGCTTTGCGACGCAATATTGCCAAAGGAAAGTCCACTGTAGTTATGGGTTGGCCCCACTAGGCCGTCAAAATTTGCTTCAATAGCGTTATTCATCGTCAACCTCATACGCGTATTAATCGTTATAGAGTCAAACCGTGAGGAAGCTTTTCTGGTGTGGTCAAGGTGTCGACTTCGATACTCGCAACGGGGTATGAGCAGTAATCAGCGGCATAGTATGCGCTGGCACGATGATTACCACTAGCGCCGGTGCCGCCAAATGGTGCAGCACTTGAAGCCCCCGTCGTTTGGCGGTTCCAATTGATAATGCCGGCTCGAGAATGCTGCAAAAACCATTCATACTCACGACGATCATCAGACAAAATACCGGCAGATAAGCCAAACTTCGTGTTATTGGCAATCGTCATCGCCTGATCCAGTGAGTCGTAGCGAATAACCGTCAGTAGAGGGCCAAAATACTCATGATCTGGGAGCTGGTTCAGAATATCGGTTGCATCGACTATCGATGGTGTCACAAATCCTGTTGTTGGATTACCGCGAGTCATGGCAACAATAGGTTTAGCACCAAGCGCGATGAGGTTGTTATAGTCTTCTAGCAAGGTATCAGCAGCTTTTGCAGAGACAAGCGGGCCCATAAATGGCGGCTCTTCGGCATCGAAACGATCAACTTTTAAGTGAGCTGTCGCTTTTGCTAAGGCATCTAAAATAGCATCGCCGTGAGCGCCTTTAGGTAGCAACAAGCGTCGTGCACAAGTGCATCGTTGACCTGCGGATAGAAATGCAGACTGCAGTGTTTCATAAACCACGGCATTGATGTCCGCAGTCGACGCTGACACAACTAAAGGATTATTACCGCCCATTTCCAGCGCTAAAATTTTACCAGGGTGGCCTGCAAAATTTTGATGTAAGACGTGCCCAACCTGTGGACTGCCAGTGAAGAATACCCCATCAATACCATCGTGATTAGCAAGAGCTATACCTGTCTCTCGTTCCCCTTGAACTAGATTTAGCACGCCTTTAGGGAGGCCTGCTTGTTGCCACAAGCTGATAACCAAGTCTGATACCGCAGGCGCCAACTCACTAGGCTTAAACACTATCGTATTGCCAGCGATTAATGCCGGCACAATGTGTCCGTTGGGTAGATGGCCGGGAAAGTTGTAAGGCCCAAAAATGGCCACGACACCGTGCGGGCGATGACGTAATACTGCTTGTGCACCAGGCATGTCATTACTTTTTGTGCCGGTACGCTCATGATACGCTTGTTTTGAAATACCCACTTTACCCATCATAGCAGCGACTTCAGTGCGTGTTTCCCAAAGAGGCTTACCGACTTCACGACTTATTGTGAAGGCTAACTCTTCTTCGTGGGTCTTGAGCAACGCTGCAAAGCGGTCGATGACTGCTAGACGTTCCTCTAGAAGGGCATTCGCCCAAGCGGGAAATGCTTCTCGAGCGGCTTTGATCGCTTGGGCTACTTGATCAGGGTGCGCGCTTGCTCCTTCCCAAACGACACTGTTGTCAGATGGATCTAACGATTGAAAGGTGAGGCCTTGGCCTTGTATCCATTGATTATCGATAAACAGTTGCTGTTGCATGAAGCTTCCTTGGTATTAACGAGATTTGGGTAGTAGCTCTACGACACGAATGGGCTCTTTCTGATTGACATCCAAAGCCTCAGCTTCGGTCTGACTTAATGTGAGTCCAGTGATTGGTGGGGTGGTGCGCTTAATGAGAATGCAGCGGAAGTTGTCCAGTTTTGCGTTTGATACTAAATAATGATGACCATCCTCGTTGTTTTCAGAGCGACCGGTAGACGCTAGCAATAGGCGGCTCTCACGCACGGCACGAATATCTGTCAAACGAGCCTCAATTGTCGGACCACCGTCGAAAATATCGACATAGTTTTCGAAGCGGAAACCTTCTTCTTCTAATAAACGTCGAGCCGGAACGGTATTTGCGTGTACTTTGCCCAGAACGTCACGAGCTTCCTGAGGTAATAAATTGACATAAACCGGATTATTCGGCATGAGTTCAGCAATGAATTGCTTGCTACCTTGAGACGTCAATTCATCTGCTTTTTCAAAATCAATTGAAAAGAAATGACGGCCGAGACTCTCCCAAAGAGGTGAGCGGCCATTTTCATCACTGACGCCCCGCAGCTCAGCAAAGATCTTATTGGTAAAGCGTTCTGGAAATTGTGCCATGAACATAAAGCGGCACTTAGAGAGTAGTTGTCCGTTGCGAGAGTGTCGGTAGCTTTCCTCTAGAAAAAGAGTGCAGATTTCGCTGAAGCCAGTGTAATCATTGTTCAAAATAAGAGTTGGGTGGCTATTATGTGTACCTAATTCTCTAGAAGAATGCGTAATGGTTCCCAGATGGTAGCTGTAGAAGGGCTCATCTAAACCTACTGCGCCTATGACGCCCGAAGTGCCTACAATTTTTCCGTTTTCAGTGTCTTCTAATATAAATAAGTAGGATTCATTGCTTGGCTGTTCAAGATGGCTTTTTGCAAAAGACTGTACAGATAATTCTATCTTACGTTTTAACGCTTTCTTATCGGCTACCAGCGTAGTGAGTCCAATCCCTGTTTGAGTCGCAAGACGATATAGCTCTTCGAGATCATCTGGACGAACTGTACGTATCACCATCATAGTGTGTGACCTCTTCTTTGTGCGCAAATACGTTTTTTATGATTTGATTTTGGACCAAGAGATAGCGTTACCAGGGCTAATAGAGAGGACTTCTTGTAAATTAATGGGCAGAATCAAATCGAACGAGTTGGATTCTGCTGGAGATATGGTGACGCGAAAGTTCTTTAGGTCTTTGGTGGCAATCAGATACTGTTGGTTGCTATCTATAGATTGCTCAAAGCACGCACTGCCATGAATGCAGCTGGAGACAGTTTTAATATCTTGAACACGAGCTTCGATACAAGGCCCAGCATCGAAAATGTCAACATAGTCTCGAAATTTGAAGCCTTCTTCTAATAAAACCTCAGCAATATTTTCTGAATCACCATGAATAACGCCAATACAGTCCTGCGCGTCCTCGGATAACGTTGGGATGTATATAGGGTATCGAGGCATTAGTTCAGCAATGAAGTGTTTGTTACGAATGCCTGATAAATAGTCCGCTTTTTGGAAGTCCATACTAAAAAAATGTCGCCCTAAAGCTTCCCAAAAAGGCGAATGTCCTTTCTGATCACTTTCACCTCTAATTTCAGCGAATACTTTGGGAGTAAAGCGTTCTAAGTGTTGGGCTATAAACATCAAGCGTGAACGTGAAAGCAGTTCGATGTTGGCTCTGGTCGCATGTTCAGAGTCGATGACAAGAGAGCTTAATCGACTGGTGCCACTATAGTCGTGACATAAGAACAAAGCCGGAATGCGGTTATGAATCTGTAATTGTGGGGAGGCATGTACCACCTCATCAATACGGTAATTATAGAAAGGAGTCTCTACACCGACCATAGCATCGATAGAACAAGTGCCAACAATCGTTTGGCTCTGGAGCTCCTCAAGCACAAACAAGTACGACTCATCGCCGATATACTGAGGTGTTGAACCAAAAGATCTTTGAGAGGCTGCGATTTTGTCGTTTATTCTTTCTCGGTTCGCAGGGAAGTTAGTAATGCCCATGCCGGACTCCCGCGCTAAGCGTTCTAATGGAGCCAAATCAGAAAAGTCAGCAGGTCGAACAACATACATGTGTAGCTCCTCAATAAAAGCAATCTCTCTAGATTATTATCGTTAAAGCAGTGGCATTGAAACAGGCTTTAAGTTTCGAATTAGCGACCAAAGATTAAACTTAAAGGACATTTTAAGTCGATAATAGGAAATTTAACGGTATAGCTCAGACAGGAAAGAGGTGAAATATTGGAGCCTTACGCACAAAAACATGACAATAGCTTTAAGTGTTGGGTCCACATGACTGAGATGGCCACTACCGTCAACATAGCCAATCTTAAAACTGCACCTTTTGAGGGTCCCGATTGAAACTGTCTGCCTACTGTCGAGCGCATACGGAATAGTAGATCGTTCAAACCGCAACATTTAGATAAAGAAAAGCGACAGCTCAAATGCGGGTATGGCTGTCGCTATCAATAGACTTTGTAAAGTAAGGCTAAAGACCTCTACATGGATCCAGCGACTTTAGAAACCGCTCGCTCAAATCGTGTAAAACCTTCTTTGATATCGACCTCGGGAATGATTAGGGAAGGTGCAAAACGAACCACGTTAGGGCCCGCTACAAGCACTAACAACCCTTCATCAATCGCATGCTTTAAGAATTGTTTCGCTTGCCCCACAAGCTCATCCACAACCTCTGCACCAATTAACAATCCCATACCACGAATATCTTTAAATACGTGATACTTATCATTAATTTCTTTTAGTGCTTGAACAAACATCGCATGGCGCTTTTTCACACCTTCTAGCACGTCTTCGCTATCAACGATATCAATCACAGCTTCAGCGATTGCGGCCGCCATTGGGTTACCACCGTATGTCGTACCATGAGTGCCGACAGAGAAGCTCTTAGCCACTTTATCTGTACATAACATCGCCGCTACAGGGAAACCATTACCTAACGATTTTGCCGTCGTGAGAATATCTGGCTCTATACCCGTTTGCTGGTAGGCGTATAAAGTACCAGAACGGCCTACCCCCGACTGAACCTCATCAAAGACCAACAACGCCTTGTGTTGATCGCACAACTCACGTGCTTGCTTTATGAAGTTCTCATCAGCAGGAACAATCCCACCTTCCCCTTGAATTGGCTCCATGACCACAGCACAGGTTTTATCTGATATTAATGATTTCAATTGCTCAATATTATTGTATTCGCAATGAGTAATCCCCCCTGGCGTTGGCTCAAAGCCTTCTCGGTACTTAGGTTGGCCACCCACTGTCACCGTAAATAAAGTGCGACCATGGAACGACTGATAAAATGAAATGATTTCGTGTTTTTCTGGGCCGTAATGATCAAATGCGTAGCGACGAGCAAGCTTGAAAGCGGCTTCATTTGCTTCTGCCCCACTGTTCGCTAAAAAAACTCTGTCGGCGAACGTTTTTTGTGTTAGCTTTTTCGCTAGACGTAGCGCTGGCTCATTGGTAAGTACATTAGATAAGTGCCACAGTTTACCCGCTTGCTCACGCATTGTTTCAACTAATACTGGATGCGCATGCCCCAATGATGTCACTGCGATCCCACCCGCAAAATCAATGTACTCTTTACCCTGCTGATCCCATAAACGCGACCCTTTCCCACTGACAGGTATGATGTCAGCTGGAGCGTAATTAGGTACCATGACCTCGTCAAAGGTCGCTCTTGTTATTTGTTCTGTCACAGCAATTACCTCTCTTATAAATGGCGATTCGAAGTACGAATCGCATAAGGATTGAGCTAACACCTCGAGACTATCGGTATGTTGATAGGGTAACGGCTGAAGCTCTGTCTCAACTCGGCGTAGAATTTCATTTTTTTTATTTTTGCCATGCCGTTCATGTTCGTTGCGAAGACCTCTATAGGAAAGTGGGCTTGTTTTTAAACATTGCATGATTAATTATTAAGTAATTTTTGGCATCACGGTAGGCAATAAATTTTCAATTTGCGACCTCGCCTTATGAGGAAGCGATATTTTACTTAATATTAATACAGTTGACTCTGACAATGCTTTCTAAGAACAACGCATTTCCAACAGGTAGCATCAATCATCTATGAAATACTCTCGCGAACACAAAAATGCAGCTAAACACGTTCAAAATTACGGTTTTTTGCTGATGCCTAACTTTTCTATGTTAGCGTTCTCCTCTGCAATCGAGACACTACACATGGCAAACTGGGTCAGCCGATCAACACTTTATAACTTCTGTACCATAGGTCAAAAATCAAAAGTCGTAGTTTCTAATTCTGGCGTTAAAACAACAACAGACTATGAGCTCTTGGGCCCTCCTAAAGACCTAGACGCCATTTTTATTTGTGGCGCCTCCAGCATTACGATGGAGGAAAATTCGCTCTTAAATGATTGGCTACTAAAATGGGATAAGCGCGGGCTATCACTCGGCGGCATATGCACTGGTGGCTACCTCCTAGCCAATGCAGGCCTACTCGATGGTCATCGTGCAACTATTCACTGGGGAGATCTTGCAAGCTTAAGAGAGTCGTTTCCAGAAGTATTAGTATCCAATCATTTGTTTGAGGTAGACAACGACCGATTTACTTGTAGTGGTGGAACAGCCGCTATGGACATGATGTTATTCTTGATCGGCTCTCAACACGGTATGAATTTAGCCAGCGAAATATCTGAACAATTTGTATGTGAGCGCATTAGAACTCATAGTGATCCACAGCGTATTCCTCTATTGTCACGCTTAGGGACAAGCCAGCCAAAATTGATAGAGGCCGTCCAGCTAATGGAAGCCAATATAGGTGAGCCACTCTCCTCTGATGACATTGCTTTTCATGTTGGTATCTCCAGACGCCACCTAGAAAGGCTATTCAAGCAAAACTTAGATAGCGTACCTTCAAAATACTATTTAACGTTGCGCTTGAGCCATGCCAAGCAACTACTCCTTCAAACAGACAAATCTATTGCTGAGATTGGCCTAACTTGTGGTTTTACAACCGCCCCGCACTTTAGTACGACCTATAAGAACCACTTTGGTATCACACCACGCCAAGAACGCAAGACACTGACACAACATGCCCCCCCCAATAAAGTAGATGACCGCGACAAAAGAAGACTTTGGCGCGCTATGCGCACTAGTTAAATTTATGTTAATGCGACCTTTACTTTTTGAATATACAACAAGCTGACGGGCATATATTTTCTTGAATCAGAATGACGATACTATGTTGTTTCTTCTGATTACACTGGGGACTGTTGATGATATGGCCTAACAAAGACCTATTACAATTCACATTAGAAAACCCAACTCTTTTGGAAGATTTTCCTATAGCAATGGATTCAGGAAGTGCTCGGTACCTGGGGCCTGGCATACTGCAGTTTGAGCCTGAAAGCACCCCATTACACAGTGTCATATTGTCAGCCGGTATTCACGGTAATGAAACAGCGCCCATTGAGCTGATCAACCAGCTCATAAACCGTATTGTCGATGGTACTACAACACTTAACGTGCGGTTACTCGTGATTTTCGGACACCCTGAAGCCATGATAGCTCAACAGCGATTTTGTGAGGTAAACCTTAACCGGCTGTTCAACGGCCAATGGCAACACTATAAAGGTCAAGAAACCGAGCGAGCACGCTTCATAGAAGAGAAAGTTGAAGATTTTTTTGTCTCGCATGGGCATGGGCAAAAGCTGCATTATGATTTGCATACTGCGATTCGTGGATCGCAATTTGAAAAGTTTGCGATTCATCCATTTACCCACAGTGCCGCCTACCCAAAAGAACAGTTTGCTTTTTTGAAAGCCATTGGCCTAGAGGCCGTGTTGCTTTCCCACGAGCCGGCAAGCACTTTCTCGTACCACACCTACAAAAATCATTCAGCTCAATCTGCCACCGTCGAGCTGGGTGCCGTGAGACCTTTTGGGGAGAATGATCTATCAAAATTAGAGGATCTCTTTGAGGCACTTATTCAGTTGCTAACCGATGGATCACTTGCACAAAGCGATGAAGAAATTAAGCTCTTTCAAGTAGTCGATACGCTGATAAAAGATGCTGAGGATTACCAGCTAAACATTTCGAGCGACACTCCAAACTTCACCTCGTTTAAAGCGGGGAAGACTCTCGCTCATTCAAGTCAAAGTCACTATACCATTAAGCAAGATGGAGACGCCTTAGTATTCCCTAATACTAATTTACCGATAGGGCAAAGAGCTGGCTTGGTCGTTAGAGCGACCGACTGGCGTTCGATAACCCTAGAGTAATTGTAAGACACACTGTGTCACCTGGAATGCTATAAGCAAATCCATTTGATGTTATCTAGCGTGATGATGCGCACTAAGCGCCTTCGTCTGTCAGTAAGGGCACCATTTGAGACGGTGGCAGGCTCGTATAAGGGAATATTCGCAGTACTGAAGAACGGGTGTGGGCCAAAATAAATCACCGTTGAGTACGGCTTATTGTTGAATACGGCTTATGTTGAGCACGACTTGCGTTGAACACTCATGAGTGATGCTTGCTGATAATAGGCCCCGACTGGCAAGCCCTGAATGACAAGCCCGAACACAAGAAAGCCGCCCACAGGCGGCTTTCTTGATCATGCCACGATCAAAGTATCGTCGCCGTTAGGCGTTGGCTTTTTTCAAAGAGTCAAAATCAAAGTCATCGACGCTGAGCATCTCCAATACATCCGCCTCATAAGTGCGCATAAAGTCGGCATCTTCGGCACTGATCAGTTCCGCTTTCAAGGCCGCCTCAACCCGGCTTTCAGGGTGCAAGGCCTCCGCCGGGAGTTCACCTTTGGCGTAAGCTTTATTGATAGTGCGATAGAGCGCTTCGGCCCGCGGGTGATCCGCCAACAAGCGGTTATAAGCCGCCAGCGGGTTAAATTGTTGGCCCTCGGTTTGTTGATCCCATGTATCGGCCGTCAATCGCTCACGCAATGGTGAGGCCGTCGACACATGATGAGCAATCGACTTCGCCAAGGTATCAGCGGGCAGCTGACGGCGACGGCCAAAAGGCAGCACACTGGCTTTTAAAGACCACGCCACTGCACGATTGGGGAAGTTACGCAACAGTTCATCCAAGGCCATTTCAGCTCGCGCCAGCAACCATTGGCAGCTGTAATGGAAAATATCCTGCTCACCAGGCACTGCCGGGCGTTCATGCCATTGTTTAATCAGCATGGAGGTCAGATACAGATTCGACAGCACATCACCCAAACGCGCCGAAATCATTTCCCGCTGCTTCAGCTTACCGCCTAAGGTAGCCATAGCGGCATCCGAGCATAACCCCAATCCCGCTGATAAGCGGTTCACATCCCGCGCATAAGGTACGGCTTCATCATGCAAATTCGCCGTATCACTGGTCACGCCCAAATTAAAGGCCAAGCTGCGCGCCAGATTGCCCAACACTAACCCCACATGGCCAAACAGAGCCTGGTCAAAAGCACCTTGATCATTCGCTTCATGGGCCGCCAACTCTTTTAATACCCAGGGATGGCAACGAATCGCACCTTGCCCGTAAATCATCAAGTTACGGGTCATGATGTTCGCCCCTTCCACCGTAATCGAGACCGGCGCTCCGGCCCACGAATGGCCCAGATAGTTGCGCGGCCCCAAGGTCACGGTCTTGCCGCCATGCACATCCATGGCATCGGCCAGCAATTGACGTGACATTTCAGTCAGCTGGCTTTTCAGAATCGCCGAAGGCACGGCCGGTTTGGCGCCATGATCAATCATATTGGCCGTCTGCATCACTGCCGCTTGAGCGATATAGCCCAATGCACTCATGCGCGCCAAAGCTTCTTGAACGCCTTCCATCTCGGCCACAGGCACATTGAACTGGCGACGGACTCGCGTGAAGCCACCACTCCAGCCAATAGCATAACGGGACATCCCCGCCGCGCCAGAGGGCAACGTAATGCAACGGCCGACTGACAAGCACTCAATCAGCATCCGCCAACCCTGGCCAATCTGCGCCTCGCCACCGATGATCCACTCCAGCGGAATGAACACATCCTGCCCGCGAATCGGCCCATTCATAAAGGGGCTGCCTGTCGGGCAATGGCGACGACCGATCTCCATACCGTCGGTCTCGCGAGGTAATAATGCCAGTGTGATCCCGAGATCTTCGGTGTCACCCAAGAGCTGATCGGGGTCGAACAAGCGGAAAGCCAGCCCGACGACGGTGGCTACCGGCGCCAAAGTAATCCAGCGTTTTTCAAAATTCAGCCGAATACCCAGCACTTCCTCGCCTTGATAATCCCCTTTACAAATGATGCCGGTATCCGGCAGCGAGGTCGCATCAGATCCGGCCCGCGGCCCGGTGAGCCCGAAGCAGGGAATTTCACGACCATCAGCCAAACGCGGTAAGTAATAATCCTTCTGCGCTTCGGTGCCGTATTTCAACAATAACTCGCCCGGCCCCAGTGAATTGGGCACACCGACGGTCACCATCAGGGATTCGTTACACGCCAGTTTCTGCAACACCGCCGATTGAGCACGTGCAGAAAAGCCAAGGCCGCCGTATTGTTTGGGAATAATCATCCCAAAGAAGCCTTCACGCTTGAGATACTCCCATAACTCAGCAGGTAAATCAGCGCGCTTGTGGACCACATCCCAGGCATTACACATACCCGCGGCAACACTACACTGGTGATCAAGAAACGCCTGCTCATCTTCGGCCAAATCGGGCGTAGGTTGATCCAACAGCGCTTGCCATTGCGGCTTACCTGAGAACAACTCACCATCCCAACCAATGGTGCCCGCCTCTAACGCCACTTTCTCTGTTTCCGAGACCCGAGGCGCCACCTGGCCAAAAAAAGCAAAGGCTTTCGGCGTCAACCAGCGCTGACGCAGTGTCGGTATCCCACACAATGCGATCGTGATAGCGACCAAGGCCCACAACAGCGCTTGCCCACCGGCGCCGATCGCCAGTGCTAAACCGGTCGCGATCACTGCCACACCCAGCGGGAACAGCGCTCCCGTTTCACGCATCATGCACCAGCCCAACGCGACCAGTGTCACAATCAACAACAGCACTTCAGCCATAGTCGTCTCCTTCAGCCCTGACTCGATGGCGAGCAGGCAATGTTCCGGACTCATGAGCCGACACTTAGACACTTATGAGCCGACACTTATGAACCGACGCCCTCACCCAACCGCACGAAAATTCTAACAAGTGTTTGAAACGATTTCTTCAACGCTACCAGGAAAAGCAAAACCACTGCAAGTTCGACAAAAGCTTAGCTCATTGTGCGTTATGTCAGATTATTGTCAGGTAATTAAGATATCATTTGGATTCACCAAAAAGGTCGGCACCAGCGTTAGACCGAGCTCCCTTAGACCGAGCCCCTAACATTTAGAATACAGGCGCAACCGAACCAGGGCCAAAACACTGAGATCTAGATACAGAAACCCAACATAGAGACCCAAATACAGTGTCCTTACAAGAGACTTGATCAGTCTCATTTGAGGCTTATATTGGCCTATACGAAACCTTAATATTGAAGTTGTTGCTTATGCGTGCGAACAACATCCTTATCCCTGCTCTAGCTGAGGCCATTCAGCAGCGCTTGGCCTGCTTTAAGGAAGACTTATGTTGACCCAAGATACCGCGCTGGTCGTCGACGACTCCAATACCGCGCGACGTATGATCGCCAGCACACTACGCGACCGCCTGAACTGCCAGAAGGTACTGGAAGCAGCCAGCGGAGATGAAGCCCTTCAACTACTCAAACAGAATGCCAGCATTGATTGGATCTTCTGTGATTGGGAAATGCCAGGGATGACAGGAGAGCAAGTGCTCAGCGAGGTCCGCAAGGATCCTCAAACGGCTCATATTCCCTTTATGATGGTAACCACCCGCAACGATCGCGATTCACTGGTCACCGCCGTTCAGCTTGGCGTCACCGCTTATATTGTCAAACCCTTTAACGCCCTGACACTGGAAGAGAAAATCAACAACACTCGCCAGCGCATGGAACGACGTAATGCCGAGCGCGTGACCGTCAAAAAGAATCAACCGCTAGCCTTGCGCTTTAGCGAGCATGGAGATGTACCCGGCCAGCTCGTCGATGTGTCATTGTCAGGGTTGCTGGCCAAAGGTCCGCTGGAAAAACTGCGCGGTATTTGTATTTTCGATACCGTGACGATCATGGCCAAAATCGATCACCCGGATGTGTCGATGCTGAAACTGCCCGCCGAAGTGATTCGCATGGAAGCCGATCCCAAATCGCCCGGCAAACGAGATACTGTTCGGATTGCCTTTCGTTTCCAGTCGATGGAAAGTGACATGCGCCATGCCTTGGCCGATTGGATTGATCAGCTCAACCATTAACCGGTGATAGATCAAACAGGTATATCAAACGAAACAGGGCAGCCGAAGCTGCCCTGTTCAGGTTCATATTTCACGCTCAGCGGCGTGCATCAGTGCTCAAGCTTGAGTCGTTTGGTTCACAACCAGCGCGACTTCAGCCCGGTTAATCGCCGACACCAGTGCTTTCAGTGAGGCACTGACCGTATCAGTATCGACCGCCATCCCGGTGACGCGATGGCCGCCCACATTCATCTGCACATAAGCCGCAGCCGCCACATCAGTGCCTTCACCCATGGCGTGTTCAGCATAATCAATGACCGCCACATCCAACGCCAAGGCACGATTAATCGCGTTCAGGAAGGCGCCCATGGCCCCTTTACCTTCACCTTCCCAGCTCAAGGCTTCTTCTTCCAATTGCACGCGGGCATGCAATTGCTCCGCGCCATCGGTATGGTCAAGACGATAGCCTTCCAACTTTAACGGCCCATTGGCGCGGATAAAGTGGCCGACCAATAACTCATAGATACTCTGGCTATCCAGCTCACCTGCAATGCCTTCCGAAGCGGCTTGTACCACAGGTGCCAGTTCCAGCTGCATCCAACGTGGCAACTGAATGCCGAAATCACGCTCCAGCAAGAAGCTCATACCGCCTTTACCTGATTGGCTATTCACGCGAATCACGGCCTGGTAATCACGCCCCAGGTCACGTGGATCAATCGGCAAATAAGCCACCTGCCAGGGCTCATCATCACCTTGACGGCGTAGCGACTTACGAATGGCATCTTGGTGGCTGCCCGAGAAGGCGGTATACACCAGCTCACCAATCCAAGGATGGCGCGGATGAATCGGCAACTGGGTGCATTCAGTGCAGACCTGGATAATTTCATCCGGATTCGACAGATCCAACTTCGGATCAATCCCTTGGCTATACAAATTCATCGCCAGCGTAACCAGATCCATATTCCCGGTTCGCTCACCATTACCCAACAGTGTCCCTTCCACACGGTCAGCCCCAGCCAGCAGCGCCAACTCAGCAGATGCAGCGGCCCCGCCGCGGTCATTATGGGTATGCACCGAAATAATGGCACTCTCCCGATTGGGCAGATGCTGACAGAAATACTCCACCTGATCAGCAAAGTGGTTGGGCGGCCCCACTTCAACCGTGGTCGGCAGATTCAAAATACAGGGGTTTTCCGGCGTCGGCTGCCAGATGTCCATCACCCGCTGACACACTTCAACGGCATAATCGACTTCCGTGCTGGAAAAGCTTTCCGGCGAATACTGAAACACCCACTCAGTTTCAGGGTAACGGGCGGCATAAGACTGCACCCAACGTGCCCCTTGCTCAGCAATCTGGGCAATCGACTCGCGATCCAGATCAAACACCCGCTCACGCTGTACCCGTGAAGTGGAGTTATACACGTGCAATACGGCCCGACGGGCGCCTTTGAGGGCTTCAAAAGTACGTTCAATCAAATGTTCACGAGCCTGTACCAGCACCTGAATCGTGACATCTTCGGGCACTTGATCTTCTTCAATTAACCAACGGGTAAAATCAAAATCGAGCTGACTGGCCGAAGGGAAGCCAATTTCAATTTCTTTCAGGCCAATCTTCACCAATAGCGCCCACATCTGCTTTTTCTGTTCAACCGTCATCGGCTCAAGCAACGCCTGATTGCCATCACGTAGGTCGACACTGGCCCATAGTGGGGCTTCAGTCACGACCTGGTCAGGCCAAGTACGGGTAAATGTCGGAACAGGCTCAACGGGGGCATATTTTTTATGATTAAAACCGGAACGAGCAGCGCACATGGTGAAGAACTCCGTTAAACATCCCCGGTCAGGGGTGTGATCAATTAAAAAAAGGACATCGCTTATGGCGATCTAGAACCTATCAATACGGCCAAAATATCAACACAGCCAAGAGAAGTGTGTTTAAGGAGGAAAATTCGGACCGTTCCCGATCAGGATACGGCCCGTTAAGCGCCAAAGAGATAGAGGCGCGAGGATCTTCCGGGTGTCGCTTGTGGCGACAGAAACTATGGTATGACAAAGCCATGCGCAGAGGATTGCTAATTCACCCCGACTTCGCCTAACCTTAGCAATAATCTTCGAATTAAATAAAAAAATGAGAAATAAAATGTCCGACATCGAAACTGACTTAGTACCCACTGCGTTGGATCGGCATGATAAAGCGATTTTAAGAGTTCTTCAGCAGGAGGGGCGGATCAGCAATCAGGAATTAGCCGACCGTATCGGTTTATCGCCATCGCCCTGCCTACGTCGAGTCCGCGCGTTGGAAAACAGCGGCATCATTGATGGCTACCGTGCACTGATTAACGCACGCAAACTCGGGCTCAAGCTGATGGCGTTATTGCATATTTCCATGGACCGGCACACGCCTGAGCGCTTCAGCAACTTTGAAGCACGTATCAGTGCCATCCCTCAAGTGATTGAATGCTTAGTCGTGACCGGCCATGACACCGATTACCAATTGAAAGTACTGGTCAAGGATATGGAAGATTACCAAGATCTCTTGCTGAACCAGATCACCCGGATCGAAGGCGTCACTGGCGTTCACTCCAGCTTCGTACTGCGTCGAATTTTCGAACGCGGCCATATGGGATTGGATTAGATCCGAATGGGTTAAACGGTCCGAGCGGTTTCAATCAAAGTTTGAATATGTCGATCTTCTGCTGAAGCCGTCCGAATGCCTAGGTGAATATGCTTATGAATCCCTTTGGCGCCCAATCGTACCGGGCTGATCGGCAATGTTTCGGCATAACGCTCAACCAGCCACTGCGGCAATGTCGCCACCCCTCGATGGGCCACCACCATCTGCAACAGCATTTCGGTATCTTCCAAGGTTTTATGGCGCTTGGGCGTACAATATGCAGGCAACAGAAAATGTTGAAAAATATCCAACCGATCAGTGGCGACCGGATACGTATATAAGGTTTGATCCAGCAACTGCTCCGGCGTCACATAATCACACTGCGCCAGCGGGCTGGCCTGATGCACGACTAACACCTGCTCATAAGGAAACACCGGCTCAAACACAATCCCTTCGCGGCGTACCGGATCAGGCGTGACCAGGACATCAATCTCATGGTTAAACAAAGCCGCCAGCCCGCCAAACTGAAACTGCTGCTTTACATCCACATCAACCCCGGGCCAGCGCTTCAAAAATGGGGCGACAACGGTTAATAACCATTGATAACAAGGGTGACATTCCATCCCGATCCCCATGGTGCCCTTTTCCCCCAGCGCAAATTCATGCAGCACTTGATCGACCCGTTCCAGCTGCGGCAATAAGCGACTGGCTTCACGCTGTAAGTAGATTCCCGCCTGAGTCAAAGACAAATGGCGCCCTTCTTTCACCCAAAGGGGCGCACCCAGCTGGGCTTCCAGCTTCTTCATCGTGTGACTCAAAGCGGGCTGCGTCAGATGCAACGCTTGAGCGGCGGCTGTCAGCGATCCTTGCCGTTCTATCTCACGCATAATGCGCAGGTGCATACGATCAATCATGCCTGATGCTCATCTCCATACGTCTCCCAAGGGCTTCCCCATCAATCCAAGACCCATGATCCATAACTCATAAGTAAAACTAATGATTTAATGAGATTAAACCATTATTCATCATGAGTCACTTTCCCTAATCTCCTCAGTCAAGGCGGATGCCAACCTCCATGCCATCCCCACCCAACGTCTTGTGATGACCGTTTTTAATGACCGTTTTTAATGACCGCTTTTAATGACATAAGGACACCGACTCATGGCACTGATTCATAACTTGGGCTTCCCCCGGATAGGCGCTCAACGCGAACTCAAATTTGCACTCGAAAGCTTTTGGGCAGGACGCACCACCGACACCGATTTAGAAGCCACTGCACTCACTCTGCGGCAACAGCACTGGCTCACTCAACACACCTTGGATCTGGTCCCGGTCGGCGATTTTTCACTCTATGATCAAGTGCTCGATATGAGCATCACACTTGGCCACCTGCCAAAACGCGCGCAAGGATTACCGGGCAGTGAACTGGATCAATACTTTCGAGTCGCCCGCGGCCGTTCAGTGCAAGGCCAGGATCAGCACAGCATCCAGGCCGGTGAAATGACCAAATGGTTTGATACCAACTACCACTATATTGTGCCGGAAATGACCGCTGATACTCGATTCACACTCAACCCAACCCGCTTGCTCAATCAGCTGTCTGAAGCGCAAGCGCACGCCGATCTCCAGCCGGGTCAGGCCAAACCCGTGATCATCGGCCCAGTGACTTATTTATGGTTGAGTAAATCCAAAGATGGCACGGATCGACTGGCGCTGCTGGATCAACTGCTACCGCTCTACAGCGCGCTGCTGGAACAACTGGCTGAAGCCGGTGCGCAATGGGTTCAGATTGATGAGCCGATCCTCACCACCGAATTGAGTGCCGAGTGGAAACAGGCCTTTGAGACCGCCTACCACACCCTCAAAGCCAATCGCCCCCAACTCTTATTGGCGACCTACTTCGGCACCTTGCAGGATAACCTGCAACTGGTCTGCAATTTACCCGTCGCCGGGCTCCATGTGGACGCCGTACGCGGGCGAGATGAAATCACACGTATCGTCGACTGGCTGCCCAGCCACAAAATCCTCTCTGTCGGTGCCATTGATGGCCGTAACATCTGGAAAACCGACCTTAACGCCACCCTCGACTGGCTCGAACCCATCGCCGCTAAACTGGGCGAACGTCTTTGGGTCGCCCCCAGCTGCTCACTGCTCCATGTGCCGGTCGACCTCACCAGTGAAACCGCGCTCGATCAAGACATTCGTCAATGGCTCGCCTTCGCCTGTCAAAAGCTGGAGGAACTGCAATTATTGGGGCAAGCCTTGAATCAAGGGCGTGACGCCATCGCCGAAGCGCTGGCAGAGAACCAAGCGGCGATCGACAGCCGTCGCCAATCCCCTCGCGTCCATAACCCTGCCGTGAAACAGGCGGTCGCGGAGATCACTCCGGCACTGGGGGCGCGTCAGCAGGCCTACCCGGAACGCGCCGCTCAGCAAGGTGAACACCTCAAACTGCCGCTTTACCCGACCACCACCATCGGCTCCTTCCCGCAAACAGCGGACATTCGCCAAGCACGCCGAGATTACAAGCAAGGCACCCTCAGCAAGGCTGATTACACCAGCCTAATGCAGGCCGCCATCGAACATGCCGTGCGTGAACAAGAAGCCCTCGGATTGGATGTCTTAGTCCACGGCGAAGCCGAACGTAACGACATGGTGGAATACTTTGGTGAACAACTGGAAGGCTACACCTTCAGCCAATTCGGTTGGGTACAATCTTATGGCTCGCGCTGCGTTAAACCGCCGATTCTGTTTGGCGATATCAGCCGCCCCAACGCCATGACCGTCGACTGGATCACCTACGCCCAATCACTGACCGACAAACCGATGAAAGGCATGTTGACAGGCCCGGTGACGATTTTGAACTGGTCTTTCGTGCGCGATGACCAGCCGCGCAGTGAATCCTGCCGTCAACTGGCCCTGGCCATCCGTCAGGAAGTACTGGATCTTGAAGCCGCAGGCGTCAACATTATTCAAATTGACGAAGCGGCCTTGCGCGAAGGATTGCCCTTACGTCAATCCGAATGGCAACAGTATCTGGATTGGGCCGTTGACGCCTTCCGCATCACCGCCAATGGCGTACGCGATACGACTCAGATCCATACCCATATGTGTTACTCAGAATTTAACGACATCATTGAATCCATCGCCCAGATGGATGCTGATGTCATCACCATCGAAACCTCGCGTTCGGATATGGAGCTGTTGGATGTCTTTAAAGACTTCGCCTACCCCAACGAAATCGGCCCAGGCGTTTACGACATCCACACGCCGAACATCCCCAGCGTCGAGCAGATGGTCCAACTGATGCAAAAAGCCGCCGAACGCATTCCTGCTGAACGGCTTTGGGTCAACCCCGACTGTGGCCTGAAAACCCGCCAGTGGGCTGAAGTCACCCCAGCGCTCACCCACATGGTACAAGCCGCTAGCGCCCTCAGAGCCGCGGCACAAACACCTGCCGCTGAACCGGCTCTCGCTTAACCTCACCGCACTCAGCCCGCCCTGTCTTTTGGCTCACCCTATCTCTTGGCTCACGCGAAGGGATCGGGTGGGCAATGGGATCATCACCAATAATCAGGTTTAATGATCGGTTTCTTTTGGGTTGGAATTTGCATAGGTAAATGACTACTCGCCAGTTCCTGATCGGTAATATGATGACGAGTCCAATCGGCATGCTTACTCAGCTGCCCATTCCGAGGCCGGTGAGCACACGCTCGGGTCGGAATGACAACGCCCAGGCAAATATCACCCCCAAAATCCTCTCTCATAGCAGATAAAACAGGCGCTAGATCGGTATCATTAGAGACGAATACAAATTGCTGAGCCTTGCCTTTACAAGCATCTCGGTAAGCTGCCAGAGCAATATTCACATCCGTTTGTTTTTCTTCCAATTTCCAGACATCCGTACGGGCGGTTCTATCGATTGGATTTCGATATTCATGCAAACGCGCTTTTTCTAGGCTGTAATAGCCTTTAACAATATTAATCTGACTCGGATATAGCTGAGACAAGGCACGATGATAACGCTGTTGCGCTTCTTGGGCCGACTGACCATGAGAGGCCAACTTAGCTTTTATATCAGCAGTAAAGAAACGAATAGAGACCAACTCAGAGGCGGGATTTTGCGGGTAGACGATTTTACGAAATAGCAGTTGGTACAAATCCAACCACTTATCATCGCTATGTTTTAAACACCCATAAAAAAGGTTGTATCCGTCAACATAAATAATCGTTTTCATAGCCTTCCTGGCATTAGATATGAAAAAACCGCCCGAAGGCGGTTTTTTCGCCCCAAGCAACAGCCAACGGGATGACATTGCAAGGGGAGAGTCGTGAATGAATTGTGGTGCAAAAGTGGTACGGGGTCAAATGCAATGATCCACGGATCAACGCCTTGAGTCTCCTCCCAGCAAGATACCCTCATCAGTAGAAACACTTATCGATTGATCACGCAGACCCATTGATCACACCGGTTTTCAGGCATATAGTTTCCAAATGGAAACTATATCACCCTCCCCGTTAGAAGAAGCTTTGTCTTTACTGCAATGCGAGTTGGTCGCTCGACGCCACCGCTTCAACCCCGAAGCCGTGACTTGGGCGCAATATGATGTCTTGGAACGGCTCCGTATCGGCGGGGCATTACGTCCATCGGTGCTTAGCCAGCAACTGGGCGTGGCGCCAGCGCAGGTTTCTAAGGCATTGCGCGTACTGAAAGATCTCGGGCTGATTGAGCAATCCCCGGATAAAACTGATAAGCGCGTACAAACCACGCAACTGAGTGCACAAGGCGTGTCGTTCATGGAAAGAGCCCAACACCAGCGCCGTAATGCGGCACAGCAGGTCGCCTCTGTCATGACAGTAGAAGAACAGGCCCTATTCGCAGCGCTCTGCCGTAAAGCCGTCTTAGGCTTGCAAACAGGAGATGACCCCCGTGCCTGACAACCCCATGCGCATTATTCGCGCTCGAACCCACAACCTCAAAAGCATTACGCTGGAAATTCCCAAACATCAGATTGTCGCTTTCACTGGTGTTTCTGGATCGGGCAAGTCATCGCTGCTGTTCAATACCATCGCCGCAGAGTCTCAGCGCCAGCTCGCGGAAACTTATTCCACTTTTGTGCGCAATCGACTCCCCCATTTGGGTCAACCGGATGCCGACCGGCTCGATAACCTGCCCGCATCGATTGTGGTGAACCAGCATCAGTTGGGCGGTAACGCGCGCTCGACCGTAGGCACCGTGACCGAAATTTACGCCCTGCTTCGCCTGCTATTTTCTCGTATCGGCCAACCCCATATTGGCGAATCGAGCCTATTTTCATTCAACAACCCCAATGGCATGTGCCCCGATTGTCAGGGGTTGGGCAATATCATGACCATTGACGAACAAGCCCTGTTTGATCGCGAACGGTCACTGGATCAAGGCGCCATCCTTTTTCCCGGATTTGAGCCCTCATCATGGCGTTGGAAGCGCTATGCACTTTCTGGATTTTTCGATACAACAAAACCTTTAAGCGCTTACAGCGACGAAGAATGGACACGGCTCACCATCGAAACCGGCACACCAGTCACCGCTCCTCGGCCAGGCTGGCCCAAAACCACCGTTTATGAAGGCGTATTACCGCGTATTCGTCGCTCCTTTATTGAGCGCGAAGACGGCGACCTCTCCAAGGTCGAACGTGAAGCCTTGGCCCGCATCACCACCCATCAACCCTGCCCCAGCTGCCAAGGAGGGCGCCTCAATGCCAGCGTCCTCAGCTGTCAGATCAACGGACTGAACATTGCCCAGTGTGCCGCCATGGAGGCCAAAGACCTGCTGCACTTTATTGACACCATTAACGAACCGACAGTCCGCCCGGTGATCATCGCCATCGCCGAGAAGCTGGACAGCATGATCGATATCGGCCTCGACTATCTCAGTCTGGATCGAGGCACCGCAGGCCTCTCCGGCGGAGAATCTCAGCGCATCAAAATGATCCGCCACCTCGGCAGCAGCCTCACCGGCATTGCCTATATCTTTGACGAGCCCAGCATCGGCTTACACCAGCGCGATGTTCAACACCTTGGTGAGTTACTGATTCGCTTACGTGATAAAGGCAATAGCATCCTGCTGGTCGAACACGATCCGGATGTCATCGCCATCGCCGATCATGTCATCGATATGGGGCCCAAGGCCGGGCAAGCGGGAGGGGAAGTGGTCTATCAAGGCGATATGGCTGGGCTCAAACAAGCGGACACTGCGACGGGGCGTGGCTTGCGCATGCCTCGTGCGCTGAATGAAACGCCTCGCACCCCCTCTGGCTGGCTCAAGATTCATCAAGCCTCACGATTTAATATTCATGACCTCTCAACCGCCATCCCCTTAGGTGTGATGACGGTTGTGGCCGGGGTGGCGGGCTCAGGTAAGTCAACACTCACCAACCAAATCCTCCCTCACCAACACCCGGATGTGGTCGTGATCGACCAGACCGAATTGCGCGGCTCAAGGCGTTCCACGCCTGCCAGCTACTTAGGTCTTCTGGACGACATGCGTCGGCACTTTGCCAAACATAGCGGTCAACCGAAAAGCCTGTTCAGCACCAATGCTGCTGGCGCTTGCCCGACCTGCCAGGGACATGGCACCGTACGCACAGACTTGGCCTTTCTCGATACCATTGAAGCCGAGTGTGAATCCTGTCATGGCAGCGGTTATTCAGCGCAAGCCCGTGCCATCAAGATCGCAGGCTACTCGATGGATCAAGTCATGGGCATGCGCGCCCTTGAAGCATTGGCCGTCTTCAAAGAGAATCCCCGCCTCTCAGACGGGCTACTGCGTTTGGAACAAGTGGGATTGGCCTACCTACCGATTGGGCAAAGGCTTCCCACCTTATCGGGTGGAGAACGCCAGAGACTCAAACTGGCTGCAGAACTAGGCCAACAAGGGAAAATCTACGTCTTCGACGAACCCACTTCCGGCCTTCATATGACCGACGTCGAACGCCTGATCCACACCTTCAATGGCCTGGTTGACCAAGGCATCAGCCTGATCATCATCGAACACAACCTAGCGCTGATCGCTGCAGCTGACTATGTGATCGAAATGGGCCCAGGTGCAGGCAAACACGGCGGACAAGTGATCTACCAAGGCCCACCCGCCGACATGCCCACAGCCCCCCACTCCGTCACCGGCCCCTACTTGAATGCTTACCTTGGGGGAGAAGAATACCGTTGATGTGACTGACCTTAATCAAGCCGATTTATATTGACCGCCGCCTTGAATTCGCGGCGATCAGCAAGGGGGCCATAAGCTAAGGCACCATAAGCTAAAGGGCTCATAATCTAAGGCACCATAGCCTCAAAGATGCCCCGCATGAACTGGGGGGATGTGGCCCGCCCAAGGTGCTGCGGCCTCCAGCTGAGCAGCCAGTGAAAATAAAAGAGCGTCCTCACCGAAGCGTCCCGCGAAATGGCTGCCCAGCGGTAACCCGTCATCGGTCCAAAACAGCGGCACCGACATTGCAGGTTGCCCCGTCGCATTGAACAATGCGGTGAACGGACAATAACTGTGAAAGGCATCGATCACATCATCTAACGAAAGCGTATCGTCAAAAGCGTCCAGCGTACCAATGATCGGCGGCTGGCGCGCCAGCGTAGGGGATAGCAACACATCAAAATCCAGCATAATCGTGGCCAGTTGCCGCCCTAAAGAATGGATATAGTTGATCGCTGCAATGTATTGGGTGGCATCAAGCTGACCTCGCTCGCGCAGCATTACCCGAGTGCGCGGCTCGATTTCTTCAGCCGCCACAGCATGACCGCGCATCTTCCCGATCATATCAAGGAGTGCTTGAGTATTCGGGCCAATGATATCAAAACAGTGGCTATATAACGTCTCCCACACCAATGGTAGTGTCACAATATCAACGCTATGACCTAACGATTCACACAAAGCGGCGGTTTGTCGTACAACCTTGGCCGCTTCGGGGGCAATCGTTGGGCCCTCAATCAACCCGATCCGTAATGCCTTAGGTGTACTTTGTGTAGCCGCAAGATAAGAGGTTGTGCTTAAGGGTGCGGCATAGGGCGCCCCCAGGTCAGCGCCAGCGGTCGCATCCAGTAAGGCGGCACTATCACGCACCGAGCGCGTGATGGCATGAGCGGTCCCCATTCCACCCCATCCCTCTCCAGCCATCGGTCCTGATGGCATGAGGCCACGGCTGGGCTTAAAGCCAAAGACACCACAACATGAAGCAGGAACACGTAACGAGCCGCCTCCATCGTTGCCATGAGCAAACGGTACCACTCGGGCGGCCACTAACGCCGCCGCACCACCACTGGAACCGCCCGCACTCCGATCAAGATGCCAAGGATTACACGTCGCGCCATGACGACTGGACTCGGTGGTATAAGACGTTCCGAATTCTGGTGAGGTCGTCGTGCCCAGCAACAGACAACCCGCCTGCCGCAAGCGCGCCACGGCTTCAGCATCGAAGTCAGCACGCACGTCACCACTGACGATTGAACCTTGGGTCATTCGGGCCCCTTTGACGGGTGAAAATAGATCCTTGACCAAGGTGGGCACGCCAGCAAAAGGTGGGGTGCCGACGAAAGGCTGGCGACTAGCTTCTCGCGCATGATCATAGAGCCGATCAACCATCGCATTGAGACTGGGGTTGACTTGTTCAAGCCGCTCAATCACGCCGTCAAGTAAAGCTTCACTTGTGACATCGCCCTGACTGACACACTGGCCAAGCCCAAGACCATCTTGAGTATCCAGTAGGTGTTGAAGATCATGATTCATGATGGTGCTCCTGAGAGATCAAAGAAGAGGGATGATGGGAGGTCGCTGCTTGGCGCTTGACGATCACACCTAAACACCAAAGCACAGCGTAAAGTGCTCCGAATATTGCAAGCGCGAGAATACCGTTAACCAAACCACCGACCAGCGAAGCCGCCAGGCTGACAATCAACGGGCTAATAAACTGCCCCAAATAAAGAAAGGCGGTAAAAAACCCCATCCCTCGTCCTCTCAAGGCAGGAGGCAATGCATTCATCACTGGCGCCATCGCATTAGGCACCAACATGCCCGCACCCATGCCGTGAACGACAATAGACACCAGTACAAAGGTGTAACTTTGGGCAAGGGCCAATCCAACCAGGCCTAAAGCAATCAGCAACAATAACGTCACATTGCATCCCCTCACACCGAGAGTACGCCGAACCAGGGGCCATAGTAGGGCACCAACCAGCGAGGCCAGCAATCCTGCTCCTGTCGCCAATCCAATTAAAGTCGTCGACGTGACGCCCAGCGCCACCAGCAAAACCGGTGTTTGCACTGGCACAACGAAGCTCAGCACCATACCGAATCCGACCAACAGGTAACCGGCGAGTAATGGCATGAGGTCAACCCGACGATCCTGATCCACTGTGGCGTCCTGAATGGAAGCCGACGACTGAGGGCTGGATACACGAGGCTCCCACAACACCCGAGCCATCAATGGCAGCAACAGCAGCGGTAGCAGATAAAGGTAGAAAGGCCAACGCCATGAGTGCTCACCCAATGCACCGCCTAATACGAAAAAGCCAGCCCCCACCAGCGCGATAGTCACCACCTGGCGATTCACATACTTCAGCCGCTGCTCACCCTGCCAGTAATCGGCAATCAATGTTGAGCACACAGTCATCACCATCGCTTCGGATAAACCAAAAAGCAGTCTCACCCCCACGATGCTGTGCAGCCCATCAAGCCATGCAGGCAATGCACCCAGTAAGGCATAGCAGAATGTCGCAATCATCAACATACGCTTGCGACCAAGACGATCCGCTAGCCACCCAGCGAACGGCGCAAACAAGGCAATCGCCAGCGCAGGCCCGGTGATCGCCAACGGTACCCATAACGCAGCATGAGGATAATGAGGGGCAAAATTCGCCACCATGAGGGGAAGTATCGGTGCGACCATCACAGAGCCGACAATGGTCAAACTACTTCCTAGTAATAAAATAACGCCTTCCCGCGCACCGGCCTGACGACTCACATTTTGGGTAGTCATAAGACCTCCTAAAAGCTGTAGGCTAGACGGACAGCCGCGTTGTAGCCTTGAGTGCGATTCTCGGCGCCAAATTCCTTATAAACATGGAACCAGACAGCGGGCAGACCTGGCGAAAAAAAACTCACCGCGGGACCCGCCGCCCAAACACGCGCTCGACGGCCATCCCCTGCCGATAACGATGGGCTCTTATCATCACTGAGTTGATCGTAATAGTAGCCTCCAAGGCCCAGCGTCCAGTTATCTAGATGCTGGCCAATCGCAAACTCATTGCGATACTCCACACCGCTACGGTAATCAGTATCGGTATTACGGGTATTCACATCGATCTGTGACAAAGTTGAGAGTTCGAGACCGCCTTCAGTGATATAGGTCAGCCCAACAATAGGTGAGAAGGTCCAGTGGTTAAGGCCAGGATTAATCAACCGATCCTGATCATATTCCCCAGTAGGCACTTGAATTTGGAACTGGGCACTGATGCCCAGATTGGCTGCCGGCTGCCAAGCCAACATCAATGGCATGATTTGCGCATCGGCCTGTGCCAAGACATGAGCATCATCATGAAACACCTGACGCCCTCCCACATTCACATCCAGGTTGGCCTCCATATCGAAAAAAGGCATGACGCCACCAAAGCCATAGCGTGCACCAAACAGTGTCTGATCCGTCATGCGGATATACGCTAGGCCGATGGATAAGACGTCGAGGGAGAAATCGTTAGGAGAGCGGGACCCATTATCGGTTCGCTGATCATGGGTCGAATACCAGGCCGTGCGTAATCCGAAGGTGCCGCCGGGTGTCGCAGGGGGCAAGAAACCAGAACCAAACTCGTAAGTCCCCATCGGGGTGGTCGGCGATCCATTTTCAGTCGCTAACGCTGAATGCATGTAGGACGTGCAGATCAGAGCAAGACAGACAGGCAATATTGTTTTCATTGTGCACCTAGTCATCAGAAGTGGAGTGCACCAGCTTATGTCGTCTGCAATGATCTCGTTATCCAGATTTGGCAGAATTTCGTCGACTACGCTCAAGCGTTTCTGAAGGCCGCTCACCAAACAGTTGACGGTAAGCCATCGCAAAATGTCCCAGATGAAAAAAACCCCAACGTATGGCTTCATCCTGAACTTGCCATGCATCCCCACAAGCCAGCGAACGATGCACCGCATTGAGCCGAAAAAGGCGGACGTAAGTGGCAGGGCTCACGCCTAGATACTCCTGAAAGCAGTACTGTAACTTGCGCTGGCTTACCCCGATGTCGTGACAAATGGAAGGGATCGAAACCGGCTCATCATGATGGGCATCAATCACTTCACGCGCGCGGTCAACCACTCTCTTGCGCTCTGACGGCATCACCGATTCCACCGCTCCTTGTGCTAGCGCATCGACAATATGGCCCAAAAAGGCATCAGATAATACTGAGCGACAGACCAGATCAGGACGTAATACCAGCCACTGGCAAGATAAGTCGAATAGTCGCGTCAAGGCTTGATAGCTAGAGAATGAAGGTAAGTAACATGGCCCGCTCTGGAGTCGCTCAATGGCTTCTTGTGTTTCATCGGACAAGCCTGCCAATTTTTGATAGTCAACGCTCAGGGACAGTACATCCAGATCAGCTGCAACACGAATTTCCGGCAGCTCACCCCCCATGACCGCCAACACACCGCCATAATCATAGCGGCGCCCTAGGCATATCAGAGGATCACGAGGCTTAGAAAGCGGAAAATTAAAGCTGACCTGATGGCAACTCAAAGCACCTCGCTTGAGCAAAGCCTGATTACTCGATTCCCGAATCAGAGAGAGTCCATCTAATTCAAATCGCACCATCTGGCCTTTGAAGCAACCCGAAGACAATTGCATCAATTGAAGATCCCAACCTTGATGCTCTTCAGCATGCTGTTGAATATCACACGTCTGCTGACGCACCACACAAGGTATACCAACATCGAGACAAGCACGCTCTACGGGAATATTCATACGATTCATCCTCGATCAGCGATCATTGTTGTTGTTATTCACGCGATATAGCTGTCATTCTCGATCAACGCCTTAAGCGGCCGCGCCCACACCTCCTCTCATTGTGAATCTCCATAGTGGCTCTTCGTGATGTGACCACCACCAATGGGTCTTCTTCGAAAACAGTGAACCTGTTGCTTGCGCTGACAGACTACACGATTAATGAGCACGACAATTGTTTAGCCGTGCCCAGAATTTGCTCAAGCCCGCCTTATCAGCCGTACACCGCTATCGTTCAACGACTCATTCAAGAGGGAAAATTTCAACAAGGGTTTTACTCTGCTGAGTAGGGCATAGGCCCTGTTCAGACTGAGCCTATGACTGATCCTGTAGAGCCTATCGCCATCGGATCATCACAAAGCGTCCACCTCTCGGCGTGCGGCTTTCTCCTTCGTCGTGCGATAAACACTATCCAAGTGAGCCAGCATCGCACGCTCAGCAGCCTCCGGGTCGCCCCGTTTCAATGCCTCCACAATATGGACATGTTCTTGATAACTGCGCGCAATCGCGCCCTCTTCCACCATCACCGCCCGGCGCAGATCAAGCCCATACCCATAGAGCTCTTGGGCATAGCGCAACAACAAAGCATTGTCAGCATATTCAGAGATGAGCTTATGGAAGTTTTGATCTGACAGCTGGAAATAAACCGGAGCATCAAACAACCGACTCTGAGCCTCTAGCATGCGCTCCAGCTTCTGAATACCTTCAGCATCAATTCTGGTGGCGGCTCGCTTGGCAATGGCCGCTTCAACCACAATGCGACTCTCAAAAACACAATCCACATCAAAGTGCTCGATTTCAGTGACCTTAGCGGTGTCTTGAGCATTCTGAAAACGTGCAAGCGTTTCTTCATTGGCAATGACTCGGGTTTTGCTACCGTGAGAAACGCTGATCAAAGCATAAGCCGCCATTTGAGAAAGAGCACCGCGCACCGTCTCTCGACTGACTTCAAACAGCTGTGCAAGCTCACGCTCACTCGGTAATAGATCACCTTCACGTAGTAAGCCTGTCATCAGCATATTAATCAGCTTATCCACTAATATTTCTTTTTTTGTCTTATTCTTAAGTGCTTTTTCGAACGCAAATACTGAATTATCCATAAGATCTTCTCTAAACAACTGGTCTAAAGTGTAGACCAAAAAATAGTCAAAACCCTCACAATATATCTCCCATCACTAGACAAACGTCTACATTCAACACCTTTCTATTGACTAAGAAAACACAACCCGACTAGATTGCTTATCAACTGGTACGGTGAACCAACCAGCAGTCCAGTACAACAATAAGTCTAAAAAGGAGCACATCATGCCTAACCCCCTGAAAATAGCAGCTTTAACGATAGCCATGCTCTCTATCCACGCCCAAGCGAGTCAAGAAAAAATCGTATTCGCTATTGGGGGGTCGTCCCAAAGTTTGCAAGGTCAAACGGCCTTAGAATTCAAGCGCAATCTAGAGGAAAAGCTAGGTGATCAGGTTCAAGTGGAATACTACGACAGTGGCCAACTAGGCGATGAACGTCAGCTCATCCAGCGCCTTCGCCTGGGCACGGTGGACCTCGCTGCCATTTCATCGATTATGTCCTCAGTCGCACCCGAGTTTGCGCTCTTTGACCTCCCTTACCTGGTAGAGAGTCGTGAGCACCTCAAACAAATTGACGATGAAATCGTCATGCAGGACTTGGCCGATACCGCCGAGAAAAAAGGCTTAAAAATTATTTCGACTTGGGAGAATGGGTTCCGTCATATCACCAATAACCAACGCCCGATCACAACGCCTTCTGATTTAAATGGGCTACGCATCCGCACGCCCCAAAGTGACTGGCGGACGCGGATGTTCTCAGCCTGGGGAGCCAACCCCACTCCCATGGCGTTTTCTGAAGTCTTTGTCGGGTTACAAACAGGGGTGATTGATGGCCAGGAAAACCCCCTCAGCAATATATATGGCGCGCGCCTTCACGAAGTTCAAAAATATCTATCGCTATCGAATCACGTCTACACCCCCATTTGGCTCACCGCAGGTCAGGGCGGTTGGAACCAGTACTCCGAAAACATTCGTACCGCCATTAGCGAAGCCGCTATCGAGACTCAATCATGGGCATTGACCAGAGGCGCAGAGCTAGATCAGGAGCTCATCAGCACTATGCGCGACTCAGGTATTGAAGTGAATGAGGTTGACCGAGACGCCTTTATCAAAGCTAGCACCTCTGTCTATGAGGCGTTTGCAGAGCAAGTTGAAGGTGGGCAAGCCTTAATCGATCGAGCCATGGAGCTCGCTGATCAATAACACAATCGCCTGTCAGCCCGTTATTCGCGCCAATGTTCTTCAATGGGTATAAGACCATGATACGAATAGAACAAATACGATTGATTACTGAAAAGATATTAGAATTTTTCACCGTAACTTTGCTGCTTTCTCTGACTTTAATCGTACTTTTAGCCGTTGCCTTCAGAACGTTGGGCAGCTCTATCACTTGGTATGATGAGGTGGCCTCTATCGGGCTGGCTTGGCTCTCCTTTTACGGGGCTAACTTAGCGGCGATTAAACGCGCTCATATGGGGTTCCCCAGTTTTGTCAGCAATGCTCATCCGTTTATTCGCATTATTTTATTTATTTTAAGTGAATTAATTGTGGTGAGCTTTTTTATCATCATGGCTTATTACGGCTACCAAGTATTAGACGTTTTAGCATGGGATAGTTTGGTCTCTTTGCCACAAGTTAGCTTGACCTTCACACAATCGGTTATTCCGGTGAGTTCAGTCCTTTTTATTATTTGTGAACTGTTATCCCTGCCTGGCGCTTGGAAAAAGATGAAGCAAGGTATTGACAGTGACCATGAGGCTATAGAAGAAGCCATCCGTTTAGCCGAACAAGGATTAAAGGAGCAACGCTTATGACTTTATTAATCGTGATCGCAGCCTTGTTCGCGTTGGTCCTGATCAATGTCCCGATTGCCGTCGCTATTGGTGTTGTCGGTGTGGTGGGTGTTTATATCAACATGGGGCCAGAGCATTTACTTAATGTTCCGCTGACCCTTTTCAATGGCGCAACCAATTTCCCACTCATTGCCATTCCGCTATTTATTTTTGCGGGCGCGCTGATGAATACCTCAGGAATCTCCACCCGTTTGATCAATTTAGTGACGGCCATGGTGGGATTTGTAAGAGGTGGCCTCGCTATGGTGAATGTCGGAGTCTCGATGTTTTTTGCTGAGATATCAGGATCAGCCGTTGCTGATGTGGCCGCAACCGGCTCAGTGCTGATTCCCGAAATGAAACGTAAACACTACAACCACGAGTTTTCTGCTGCGATTACGTCTTCATCAGCCTCTCTCGCCATCATTATCCCCCCTTCTCTGTCGATGATCATTTACGGTGCTATCGCCGAAGTGTCCATTGTTCAGCTATTCGTGGCCGGGATCATTCCCGGCATTATTGGGGGTATTGGTCTTGCCTGCTTCTGCTACTACTACGCCGTCAAATACAACTTACCGCGTGAAGAAGCCTTCTCATTGGGTCGCTTAGGCCATGCCTTTAAAGAGGCCGCATGGGCGCTTATTCTTCCCGTCATTATTTTAGGGGGCATCTTTGGTGGTTTTGTCACCGCCACTGAAGGGGCTGGCATTGCCGTATTCGCTGCCCTGATCATTGGCGGCCTGATCTACCGAGAACTGAATTTAAAAATTTTATATCGTGCCGTCACAGAGGGCGTCATACAAACGGCCGTTGTGATGTTATTAGTCGCTACCTCAGCGGTATTAGGTTTATTTTTAACTGAGATGCAGCTGCCTCAACAGCTGGCCCAAGAAATCACCACCATCACCCAAGATCCCCTTGCAGTACTGGCACTACTCAACATTTTATTACTGCTATTGGGCATGTTCCTCCATGGCGCCGCCGCCATTATTTTAGTTGTCCCCATCGTCATGCCACTGGTGACTCAAGTCGGCATTGACCCAATTCATTTTGGCTTGATTTTGACGCTTAACTTAGCCATTGGACAGCAAACACCCCCAGTCGCCTCTGTACTGGCAACCGCCTGCTCGATCGCTAAAACCGACATGTGGAATACCACCAAAGTGAACTTTCCCATGATCGGCGTATTGCTGATGGTGCTACTACTCGTCACTTATATTCCGGCTACATCACTCTATCTTGTCGATTTATTTTATTGAACCGACCTTTGGTTTTATTCAGCCGAACTTTGGTTTTATTGAATCGACCTTTAGTTTTATTAAAAAGGACCATGACATGCCAGATCTAAAACCTGTTCAAGATCTAAAACCTGTTATTGCCGTTATTCTTGGAGACCCCGCAGGTATTGGCCCTGAGTTAATCGCGAAGTTATTTAATGAAGCTGATATTTTTGAGGGTGTCCACACGGTATTACTCGGTGACCGCTGGTTATGGCAAGAAGGACAGCGTGTCGCTGGCATTGACCATCAACTCCCAGAAATCAGTGAGTTTAGTCAAGCTAGACAGTATTCAGGCCCCGTATTTTTACCCATGGATACCGTTGATCAAGATGCGATTCATTATGCCCAAGAAACGGCTGCAGGAGGCGCATCCGTCCTGGCACTATTAACACGCTGCATGGATGCGGCACTGGCCAATGATATCGATGCCATCTGTTTTGCCCCCTTAAATAAGTTCTCAATGAAAAAAGGCGGGCTGCAATACGAAGATGAGCTGCACTTCTTTGCTGATCACTTAAAGGTGACGGACTACTTTTGCGAGTTCAATACGCTGGGCCATTTATGGACAGCACGCATCTCCTCTCATATACCGCTTAAAGAGGCGGCTACGTACATTACGGAAGCGCGCATCATCGCTGCCAGCCGTCTCATGTACGACTCTTTGAAACTGGCGGGTAACCCCAATCCACGCATTGTCGTCGCCGCATTCAACCCCCATGGCGGAGAAGGCGGTACCTGTGGGCGCGAAGAAATCGAAGTCATTACGCCTGCGGTAAAAGCTTGTCAGGCTTTAGGCTATCCCATACAAGGCCCCCTACCCGCCGACACTTTATTTATTAAAGCTCGCGATGGCGAGTTTGATGCGGTCGTCACCATGTATCACGACCAAGGTCAAATCGCGATCAAGTTACTGGGCTTTATGGAGGGGGTCACCGTTCAAGGCGGTCTCCCCATTCCGATCACCACCCCAGCTCATGGCACCGCTTTCGATATTGCCGGACAGGGCAAAGCGAATGTGGGCCCCACCCGAAATGCGTTCCTCATCGCTTGCCGTATGGGCCATAACCTTCGGCAACAGCGTATTCAGCACACTTAATCAATTGATGACTTATATAAATCGATTCTGGAATGAAGGAAGGAAAGACGATGAAAATCACTCAGGTTCGTGCTCGCGTTTTTGAATGGAAAGGACATACCGTCGCCCCCACTGATCACTTTTGTTCCAACGCGATGGATGAACTGTGGGACAAAGGGGATTCAATGGGCACCTTCCGTTTTCACGGCTGGACCGTTGTTGAAATAGAAACCGATAACGGCATTGTCGGTATTGGCAACGTGGCATTAGCCCCCCGAATCGCCAAAGCCATTATCGATCAATATCTGGCGCCATTGGTCATCGGCCAAGATCCCTTTGATTACGAATACCTCTGGCAGCGGATGTACCGCTCTACCCATGCCTGGGGCCGGAAAGGTATCGGTATGGCGGCTATTTCAGGTGTTGATATCGCCATTTGGGACATCATGGGCAAAGCCGTGAACAAGCCCGTATTTAAACTACTCGGTGGTCGTACCAAAGAGAAAATCCCTTGTTATGCCTCCAAGCTGTATCGTACGGATCTCAAGAGTATGCAAGAAGAGGCTCAGTCCTACCTTGACCAAGGCTTCAAGGCGATGAAAATGCGCTTTGGTTATGGCCCCAAAGATGGCCCCTCAGGCATGCGTGAAAACCTCAATAGCGTGGCTGCCGTTAGAGAGGTGATCGGCGATGATATCGACTTAATGCTTGAATGCTACATGGGGTGGAACCTCGATTACGCCAAGCGCATGCTACCTCGCCTTGAACGCTTCCAACCGCGTTGGCTCGAAGAACCTGTCATCGCCGATGATATCGATGGCTATGCCGCTCTGAATCAACTCACCAGCATTCCCATTTCAGGGGGTGAGCACGAATTTACCTCTTATGGCTTTCGCCAGCTGCTCGAAAAACGAGCGGTTTCAGTGATTCAATACGATACCAACCGGGTCGGTGGCATCACCGCGGCACACAAGATCAACGCCCTGGCCGAATCATTCAGTGTGCCGGTCATTCCTCATGCCGGTCAGATGCATAACTATCATCTCACGATGTCCACGCTGGCCTCCCCCATGTCCGAGTTCTTCCCTGTCCATGACGTCGAAATTGGTAACGAGCTGTTCTACTACCTCTTTGAAGGCGACCCCGAGCCCATCAATGGGTTTATTGATCTTGATGACAATACCCCCGGCCTCGGCTTAAAGCTCAATGAACAATATTTAAACCAGTTCAACATCATCGAATGAGGGATGACGCCATGAGAATCGTACAATTACAAACCTCCCGCGGCGTGCGCGCTGCGGTGGTTGAGAGCCCCAGTCAACTGCGATTGATTGAGCACTCAGGCGGCACCTACGCATTAGCACTGGCTGCGCTTGAGGCGGGTGTCTCACTGGTCGAATTCATCTCATCTCGACGCAGCCATGAGCTGTTGGATTATCAACAGAGCATTGACCAGGGGCTATTGTTGCCCCCCCTCACGCATCCTGATCCTGCGCACTGCTTGATTAGTGGCACCGGCTTAACCCACCTCGGCAGTGCCGATACTCGATCCGCGATGCACGCAAAGGCTCAGATTGACGAAGAAAACCAAACCGACTCGATGCGCATGTTCAACATGGGCATCCAAGCGGGCAAACCCAAAGCCGGTGAAGTCGGCGCTCAACCGGAGTGGTTCTATAAAGGTGATGGCAACATCGTGATCGCGCCAGAAAGCCCCTTGCAAGTCCCCGCTTATGCGCAAGATGCAGGGGAAGAACCCGAGCTGGTGGGCCTCTATATCAACGACAGTGAGGGCAACCCTTGTCGACTGGGTTATGCGATTGGCAATGAATTCTCTGACCACATCACCGAACGCACCAATTATTTATGGTTGGCGCACTCCAAACTACGTGCCTGCAGCTTTGGCCCTGAATTATGGCTAGGGGCATTACCGGATCACTTAGCAGGCACAAGCCGTATTGTGCGCAACGGAGAAACGCTCTGGGAAAAACCTTTTGTGACGGGTGAAGCCAATATGGCACATAGCCTAGCCAACTTAGAACATCACCACTTCAAATATGCTCAATTCCGCCAACCGGGCAATGTGCATGTACACTATTTCGGTACAGCCACACTGAGCTTTGCCGATGGCATCTCCGTCCAGGATGGCGATCGTTTTGAAATCGAACTACCAACGCTAGGCCGTTCACTGCGTAATCCGGTCGTTTTTTCAACAGAAGAAAAGGCACAAGCGTATCAAGTACGCTGGCTATAAAAACCAATAGACAACACAAAAATCGGGCCCCATGGGACAATAAACACCTGATGCCTTTGAAATCTTGAAGGGCTTAAATTGGCGTTAGTTGTGATCAACATAGATGCGGATAATCGATCAAAAGTAACGCAATAAAGGTAAGGTAAGTGTCTAGAGAACTAGGGGCTTGCCACCTTGTTGTGAAAGGTCTCGGCGAAGGCGCTTTGTCAAGGCGCGTGGTGAAGGTAAGTGTTAAGCGTTTTTGATTTGAGCGCCGTAAAAGTTAACCCCCGCAGGCGGGGTTGCGGTTAGCCCCCCCTTGAATCTTTCAGCAGGATCCCAATGTTGTTAAGCAAGTAGACGCAATGTCGGATCAACCCATTGGCACACCTTGGAGGTGAACCATGAGTAGCAAGTCCGCGTATGAGCAGAAGCTGAAGGCCCAGTTGGATGAGTGGAATGCGGAGATTGAGCAGTTAAAAGCCAAAGCCGAGCAGGCCAGTGCAGATGCTCAGTTGGAGTATTACCGCAAGATTGAAGAGCTGCGCGAGCGCCAGCAGGAGGCCAACAGCAAATTGCTTGAGATGAAAGATGCGTCTGGACAGGCCTGGGAAGATTTGAAGTTAGGCGCTGAGGCCGCTTGGGAGGCACTGTCCACCAGCATTAAATCCGCTCGGGAGCGTTTTAAGTAACCGGGTGAAGTTATTGAATTGTGATTGATGGGGTGATGTCATTTGGAATGCGTGATGAAGCCTCATAGGCCATTAATCGGCCATTAAGTGTGATACACCGTCGCTCACATCGGTGTTGGGGCCTGGCAGGAGTGCCGGGCCTTTTTTATGTCTCTTCTTTATATCCCTGATAGGCCGTGTTCTTCACGACCTTTTGCCCACGACCTTTTGCCCACGGTCATCACTGACGGTCGCGGTGTTTTTTTGTGCACCTTCGCCCGCTTCTGGGCATTCACTTCAGAGCGCGCGCACCAAAGCGCCCGGCTGCGCACCATTATTCCCCATTTTGATCATGCGCCCCATTGCAGCGCACCAAGTCAGTGCCTCTGGTGCGCTGTTTTTTGTCGCTCATGGCAAAACCTTTTTTTCACCATCTAGATTTAATTATTTAACTCATTGTTTTTTAAATGAAATTTAAAAAGCAGGAACAGAGTTTGATATAGCTCAAGTGGACACAGTGTGATGGGGTCGACTGAGTCGAACCTTCATCTCCTTTCAGTAACTCATCCAACCCAACAAAAACAACCTGAATGAAGGATCTGCCATGAGCATTAAAAAGCATTTAGCGTCTGGGTTATCGGCCCTTGCCCTCACGACAGCGTGTATCACTTTGCCATCATTGGCGCTGGCGGATGAAGACCCGATCAAGGTGGGGATTTTGCATTCACTCTCCGGCACCATGGCCATCAGTGAGTCGACGCTGAAAGATGAAATGCTCATGTTGATTCAAGAGCAAAATGAAAAGGGCGGTTTATTGGGCCGTCAGTTAGAGCCGGTGGTGGTTGACCCCGCATCGGATTGGCCACTGTTCGCAGAGAAGGCCCGCCAGCTACTGGCGCAAGATAAAGTGGATGTCATTTTCGGCAACTGGACATCGGTCTCACGTAAATCGGTGCTGCCGGTGGTTGAAGAGTTGAATGGCCTGTTGTTCTACCCCGTTCAGTATGAAGGGGAAGAGTCATCTGAGAATGTCTTTTATACCGGGGCCGCGCCGAATCAACAGGCGATTCCGGCAGTCGATTATCTGATGAATCAGGTCGGCGTAAAACGCTGGGTACTGGCCGGAACGGATTACGTGTATCCGCGCACCACCAATAAAATCCTCAAGGCTTATTTGAAAGATCATGGTGTGGCCGATAGCGACATTATGGTCAATTACACGCCTTTCGGGCATGCCAACTGGCAGTCGATCGTCTCCGATATCAAGCGCTTCGGCAGTGCCGGTAAGAAGACGGCCGTCGTCTCCACCATCAATGGGGATGCCAACGTGCCCTTCTATCGTGAGCTGGCGAACCAAGGCATTGAGGCCTCTGATATTCCGGTCGTGGCCTTCTCGGTCGGTGAACAGGAGCTCTCTGGGATTGATACCGCGCCATTAGTGGGTCACTTGGCCGCGTGGAACTACTTTATGAGCGTCGATAACGATGCCAACTATGATTTCATCGATCAGTGGATTGACTACACCGGCGATGAGAATGCCGTCACCAATGACCCGATGGAAGCCCATTACATCGGCTTTAATATGTGGATGGAAGCCGTGCGCAAAGCCGGTACCACCGATGTTGATGCGGTGAAAGACGCCATCATCGGCGTCTCTGTGCCGAACCTGACCGGCGGTTACGCCACTATGATGCCAAACCACCACATCACCAAGCCGGTGTTGATCGGTGAGATTCAGGATAATGGCCAGTTCTCTGTGGTGTGGAAAACACCGTCTACCGTGGCCGGTGATGCCTGGTCTGATTACCTGCCCGGCTCAAAAGATTTGATCAGTGATTGGCGCCAGCCGCTGCATTGCGGCAACTACAACGTGGTTGAACATACTTGTGGCGGCAGTGAAGCCAAGTAATGGCTTCGCTGAATCACAAGCGCTGAATCACCCTTTTGAGTCAACACCCCGGCCGCACAGGGAAGTGCGGTGGGGACAGTCCAGGTGTTGCGCCTTTATCAATGGCGCCCCGCTTGACTGACCCGCTTTGACTGACCCGATTGAACGGAATAGGCCTCTTCATGTCCATTCGCCCATCATTGAGATCTGCGCTGTCAACGTTAACAGCGCTGCTTATGCTACTGAGCGCCGCTGCTGTTCAGGCGGCCCCCCAGGCGGCGCCAGATGCTCAGGCCACGCCACAGCAGCAGAAGGTCAATGCCCAAGACACGCAAGCCGCAGCGCTGTTGAATCAGTTGGCCGATGGCTCATATCACAATAAAGCCAAGACGATTGAACAGATTGCCGACAGTTCAGATGAGCGTGCACGCCAATGGTTAGAAGCGTTTGCCGCCAATAAGCTGGCCCGACTAGAAGACAGCGGCGAGTTCGTGATCATTATCAAAAACCGAGGCCGCCACTGGACCATCGCCAATGCGCTCACCGGTGAGCCGATGGGTAAGCGCTCACGCCGGGATATTGATGTCATTCGCGTCAATAACCAGTTGCGCAATCAACTGCAAGACATCTTGTCGGTGATTGACCTGAAAGTCAGCGATCCAGAGCGCCGCTTAGCCGCCGCACGGGATTTACGCGGTAAAGTCACCGCAGAAATGACCAGTCAACTACGCAAAGTTTATGTCGATGAAGATCATGCCGAGGTGAAATCGGCGTTAGAAGAGGCCTTGGCGATCTATCAGCTCGATACTCAGCAAGACCCAGAAGCCATTGAGATTCTCGATGGCAGCCTCAGCAGTGAAGCCCGTGCCGCCCTGAACCGTGCCGCTCAAAGCGATCAGCCCGAGCTGGCCGCTGCCGCGAAAAAAGCCCTCAGCGGTATTCAAGATAAGTTGAAACTCAATCGCGCCGCTGAAACGCTTTATTTTGGGTTATCACTCGGCTCGGTACTGGTCTTGGCCGCTATTGGGCTGGCGATCACTTTCGGCGTCATGGGCGTGATCAATATGGCCCATGGCGAACTCATGATGCTAGGCGCCTACACCACTTGGGGCATGCAGCAGTTATTGCCTGACAGCCCTGGGCTGGCGCTGGTGCTATCAATCCCCGCTGGGTTCCTGGTCGCCGCGCTGGTCGGTATCGGGATTGAGCGCAGCGTGATTCGTCACTTACAAGGCCGTCCATTAGAAACATTGTTGGCCACTTTCGGGATCAGTCTGATCCTGCAACAGCTGGTGCGCACCGTGATTTCGCCGCTGAACCGGACGGTCATCACGCCGGAGTGGATGAGCGGCTCGATTATGATCAATGAGGCGTTATCGCTGACCTTAAATCGCCTTTATATCATGGGCTTTGCTGCGCTGGTCTTTATCGGCCTGATGATGATCATGCGTAAAACCCGCCTCGGTCTAGAAGTCCGCGCCGTCACCCAAAATCGTGCCATGGCCCGAGCGATGGGCATTCGCGCCACCCGGGTCGATATCATGACCTTTGGCCTGGGCTCGGGCGTTGCCGGGTTAGCCGGTGTGGCGCTGTCCCAAATCACTAATGTCGGCCCCAACCTGGGGCAGAACTATATTATCGACTCTTTCATGGTGGTGGTCTTCGGTGGGGTCGGCAATCTCTGGGGGACCTTAGTCGCTGGGCTCTCACTGGGCACGCTGAATCAATTATTGGAACCCTGGGCGGGCGCCGTGTTAGCCAAAATCGTCGTGCTGGTGTTCATTATTCTGTTTATTCAAAAACGCCCTCGCGGACTCTTCCCGCAGAAGGGCCGTGCGGCGGAGGGCTAAGCCATGTCGGATTTAATCTCATCTCATCAGGCGCCCTCAGCCAATGCCGTCAACAGTCGTCATTGGTTGGCCCAGCCCTTTACCGAAAAAGCGACGCAACGTTTTCTGCTGGTGTTACTCGGTGCAGTGGCGTTGGTCTCGGTGCTGCATCTGGCTTTTCCAGAAGGCCATCCGCTGCATGTCAGTACCTATACGGTCACCTTATTAGGCAAATACCTGTGTTATGCCTTGTTGGCGGTGGCCGTGGATTTGATCTGGGGTTATCTGGGCATCCTGAGCTTGGGTCATGGGGCTTTCTTTGCCCTCGGCGGTTACGCCATGGGGATGTATCTGATGCGTCAGATCGGCGATCGCGGCGTCTATGGCAATCCTGATCTGCCGGATTTCATGGTCTTTCTCAACTGGGACAGTCTGCCCTGGTACTGGCATGGCTTTGATATGGCCTGGTTTGCCTTTGCCATGGTGGTGTTGGCCCCTGGGATTCTGGCGTTGGTCTTCGGTTTTCTGGCCTTTCGCTCTCGGGTCACGGGGGTTTATCTGTCGATTATTACCCAAGCCCTGACCTTTGCGCTGATGCTGGCTTTCTTCCGCAATGAGATGGGCTTTGGCGGCAACAATGGCCTGACCGACTTCAAAGATTTATTAGGCTTTGACTTACGCAGTGATGCCACCCGCTTGGGGCTCTTTATCGGCAGCGGACTGGCTTTGGCTGTGGGCTATATTCTGTGTCGCGCCATTGTCAGCAGTAAGCTGGGCCGCGTCAGTGTCGCCTGCCGTGATGCTGAGGCGCGTACGCGCTTTTTGGGTTATCGGGTGGAGCGGGTGCAGCTGTTTGTCTTTGTCATCTCCGCCATGCTGGCGGGGGTCGCGGGTGCTTTTTATGTGCCCCAAGTGGGCATTATCAACCCAGGTGAGTTCTCGCCGCTGTTCTCGATTGAAGTGGTGGTGTGGGTCGCACTGGGCGGGCGAGCGACCTTATATGGCGCCGTCATCGGTGCCTTGCTGGTGAATTATGCCAAAACGGTCTTCACCGGGATCATGCCGGATGCTTGGCTATTCGCCCTGGGCGCCCTCTTTGTGCTGGTGACGGTTTTCTTACCCCAAGGGATTGCCGGGCTGATGCAGCAACGCTTTCGCCGCCGCCCTGAACCGACTGCTGAGGAGAACGCCGCATGAATTTGATCAAAGAACTGGCTCAGCGCGATCAGGTCTTTAGTTTTATGATGCCGAGCGTTTCACCGGTCGATGTCCGCCATGGCCCAATTCTGTATCTGGAGGATGTGAGCGTCAGCTTTGATGGGTTTAAAGCCATTAATAATCTGAACCTCACCATTGATGATGGCGAACTACGCTGCATTATCGGCCCCAACGGCGCGGGCAAAACCACCATGATGGATATCATCACGGGTAAGACACGGCCTGATGAAGGTTCAGTCTGGTTTGGCAGTCGCCATAACCTGCTACAAATGAACGAGCCCGAAATCGCCAGCCTCGGGATTGGTCGTAAATTCCAGAAACCGACCGTTTTTGAAGCGCTGACGATTTTCGAAAATCTAGAGTTGGCCATGGCGTCCGATAAGCGGGTGCTCCCCACCTTAACCGCGCGGATGAATGGTGAAAAACGCGACCGTATAGAAGAGGTGTTGACCATTATCGGCCTGGAGACACAACGCTACCAGCGTGCGGGGGTGCTCTCCCATGGCCAGAAACAGTGGCTGGAAATCGGTATGCTGCTGATGCAACAACCCCGCCTGCTATTGGTCGATGAACCTGTCGCCGGGATGACCGAACAGGAAATGGAACGCACCGCCGAACTGCTGACCCGATTAGCCGGGCACAAAAGCAGTCACGGCCGTCAATCGGTCGTGGTGGTGGAGCATGATATGGGCTTTGTGCGATCGATCGCGCGCACCGTCACCGTGCTGCATCAAGGCAGCGTTTTGGCAGAAGGCTCAATGGATAAGGTCTCCAGTGATCCCAAAGTGGTGGAAGTGTATCTGGGAGAAGGCCATTGAACCGGCTTGTGAGAAGTTTGTGAATAGCCCGTGCGACGAGGACAGCCGCCGATGTTAAGCATTGAACAACTGAATCATTATTATGGCGAAAGCCACACCTTGTGGGATCTCAATGTCGAGGTGCCGTCCCAGCGCTGTACCTGCGTGATGGGGCGCAATGGGGTCGGCAAAACCACCTTGATGAAATGCATCATGGGTGAAGAGGCTGTCGCCAATGGCAGCATGCAGTATCAGGGGGCGAAAACCCCGTTGGATCTCAGCACCCAATCACTGGAAGCCCGCGCCCGTTTAGGGATTGGCTATGTGCCCCAGGGGCGACAGATTTTTCCACTGCTGAGCGTGGAGGAAAATCTACGTACCGGGCTCGCTGCTCGGGCGGATCAAAGCCGTCAGATTCCAGAGCGGATCTATGAGTTGTTTCCGGTACTCAAGGATATGCGCCAGCGCCGTGGCGGTGATTTATCGGGTGGCCAGCAACAGCAGTTGGCGATTGGTCGGGCGCTGGTCATCGAGCCCAAGCTATTAATTTTGGATGAACCCGGCGAAGGGATTCAGCCCAATATTGTCGCCCAAATTGGTGAGGTGATTCGCACTTTGATCGCCGAAGATCAACTGACGGTGCTTTTGGTCGAACAAAAACTCCCCTTTGCCCGTCAATACGCGGATAATTTTGTCATCATGGACCGCGGGCGCAGTGTCGCCACCGGTGAGATGCGCGATTTAACGGATAGCTTAATCCAACAACATTTGACCGTTTAATGACTGCAGACTTCGCCCAACCCACATCGAAAGCCGCCGATTCAGGGCACCGCTTTGACCCCACTCGCCGCTGGGCGGCCCATCTTAAGTTGGGGTTAGCCCATCGGGAGGAGAACGGCCAAGGGGTCACCCGGCTGGTGACCCGCCAACACCAAGGGCCACTGCGGGTACAGCGGCCTTTTTACCCTGAAGGCCGTGACGGCTGTTGCCATGTCTATTTGTTACATCCCCCTGGCGGGCTGGTCAGTGGTGATGCCTTGCACATTGAGGCAGAGCTGGCGCCCCACGCCCATGCATTACTCACCACACCAGCCGCCAATAAGCTGTATAAAGCGGATAGTCATGGCGTTCATTGGTCACAAACCACAGCGCTGAAGGTGGCCCCTGGCGCGACCTTGGAGTGGCTACCGCAAGACACCATTGCCTTTGATGGCTCTCGGGGCCAGCAATCGACTGAGATCGCACTACAAGGGGATGCTCGCTGCCTCGGCTGGGAAGTGCTGGTATTGGGGCGCCAGGCCGGTGATCTGCCTTTTGTCCAAGGCCAGCTGGATCAGCGTTTTGCCCTCACTCGCGATGACCGCCCGCTATGGCACGAACGCCAACTCATGGAGCCACAACACCCTCGCTTCAAAGGCCATTGGGGACAAGGGAGCGCCAGTGTGCAAGCGACCTTATGGTGTGTCGGATTAAGCGCACCAGATCAAGCCATTAATACACTCCGAGAAGCGCTACCGGCCTCTCCCCGCTGGGCAGTGAGTCATCGTCAGGGGGTCTTACTGCTACGTTATTTAGGTCATGATCGCAATGAAGCCTGGTCGCTTTGCCTGCAGGCCTGGTGTTGTTTACGTCCTTTATGGCTAGGCCTACCCGCTCAGATACCGCGTATCTGGCTGACTTAATTCAATCAAGAATCATCACGTTCATTGGAGTTATGCCATGGAACTCACCCCTCGCGATAAAGATAAGTTGCTGTTATTCACTGCCGCACTGTTGGCGGAAAGACGCAAGGCCAAAGGGCTCAAACTGAACTATCCCGAAGCCGTGGCTTTAATCAGCGCTGAGATATTAGAAGGCGCACGCGAGGGCAAAAGTGTCGCCGAGCTGATGAGTTTGGGCACCCAAGTGCTGACGCGAGATGACGTGATGGACGGCATCGCCGAGATGGTCGACGAAGTACAGGTTGAAGCCACCTTTCCCGATGGCACTAAGTTGGTCACCGTCCATCACCCGATCGTATAACGACACTTGATCGTATAAAAAACCGATTCACGACGCAGACACCCGCCGTCTGCATGACAGCTTGGAGGCCATGATGATTCCTGGCGAATACCAATTACAAACGGGCGATATTGAGTTGTGTCCCGATCGCCCTCGCACGACCTTGGAAGTGGCCAATAGCGGCGACCGGCCCATCCAGATCGGCTCACATTACCATTTTGCCGAAGCCAACCCGGCACTCCGTTTTGATCGTGATTTGGCCCGGGGTTTGCGTCTGGATATTGCTGCCGGCACCGCCATTCGCTTTGAGCCCGGCCAAACCCGCCAAGTGACCTTGATTCCCTTTGCTGACGATCAAGTCATTTACGGCTTTCGTGGTGAGGTGATGGGGCCAGTGACACCAGCATCCGGTGGACAACCTCAAGGAGATCCCGCATGAAGATTTCCCGACAAGCGTATGCCGATATGTATGGCCCCACGACCGGTGATCGCGTGCGTTTAGGCGATACCGAACTGTGGATTCAGGTCGAGCAGGATTACACCCATTACGGCGATGAAGTGAAGTTTGGCGGCGGTAAAGTGATTCGTGACGGCATGGGCCAGAGCCAGCGGGCGGATGATAGCGTGATGGATACCGTCATCACCAATGCGTTGATTCTAGATTGGTGGGGCATTGTCAAAGCCGACGTGGGCCTTCAAAAAGGTCGTATCGCCGGTATTGGCAAAGCCGGTAACCCCGATACCCAACCGGATGTCACCTTAGTGATTGGCCCCGGCACCGAGGTCATTGCCGGTGAGGGCAAAATTTTGACGGCAGGCGGCATCGATCCGCATATTCATTTTATTTGCCCACAGCAAGTCGAAGAAGCCCTGATGAGCGGTGTCACCACCATGCTCGGCGGCGGTACTGGCCCCGCGACTGGCACCAATGCCACCACCTGCACACCCGGCCCTTGGCATATTGGCAAGATGCTCCAAGCCGTCGACACTTTGCCCATGAATATTGGCTTTCTTGGCAAGGGCAATGCCAGTTTGCCGGCAGCCTTGAAGCAGCAGATCGAGGCCGGGGTGATTGGGCTTAAACTGCATGAAGACTGGGGCACCACTCCCGCCTCTATCGATAACTGCTTGAATGTCGCCGATGAGTATGACGTCCAAGTCGCGATTCATACCGACACCCTCAATGAAGCAGGTTTTGTCGAAGATACCCTCGCCGCCTTTAAAGATCGCTGTATTCATACGTTCCATACCGAAGGCGCTGGGGGCGGCCATGCACCGGATATCATCACCGCCTGCGCGCTGAACAATGTACTGCCATCATCCACCAACCCCACCCGGCCCTATACGGTCAACACCATTGATGAGCACCTCGATATGCTGATGGTGTGTCATCACCTGGACCCCAATATCCCAGAAGATGTGGCCTTTGCTGACTCCCGTATTCGCCGCGAGACCATTGCCGCCGAAGATATTCTTCACGATATGGGCGTGATCTCGATGATCTCCTCTGACTCCCAGGCTATGGGGCGCGTCGGTGAAGTCATCTGCCGGACTTGGCAAACCGCCCATAAAATGAAAGTGCAGCGTGGCTTATTGCCGGAAGATGAAGCCATAGGGGCCGATAACCTAAGGGCCAAACGCTATATCGCCAAGTACACCATCAATTCCGCGATTACCCATGGCATCGCCCATGAGGTCGGCTCCATTGAAGTCGGCAAATTGGCGGATCTGGTGTTATGGAGCCCGGCTTTTTTTGGGGTGAAACCGGCCTGTATTCTCAAAGGCGGCATGATTGCAGCAGCGCCCATGGGCGATCCCAATGCCTCGATCCCGACCCCGCAACCGGTGCACTATCGCCCCATGTTCGGCGCCTATGGCAAAGCCGCCAGCGCCACTCGCCTCACCTTTGTCAGTCAGGCCGCACTGGATGCCGATATTGGCACGCAGTTGGGGCTGGATAGCCCGCTTTCCGCTTGCCGTCACATCCGTCAGGTCCGTAAAAGCGATATGAAATTGAATGACCAGTGCCCGGTACTGACAGTGGACCCACAAACCTATGAAGTTCACGCCGATGGCGAACTGCTGACTTGTGAGCCCGCCACCGAACTGCCGTTGGCCCAGCGCTATCATTTGTTTTAGGGCTGGTTTTATTTTAGCGCTGGTTTCGTTTTAACGCGGATATTGAGAACCCAAGGACAAGATCATGCTCGAACTCACACAGCGACTGGGCCCACTGAACGATCAAGCGGCTAGCGACACACTCACACTCCCCCTGGAATTGCGTATTCGCGGCCGCCTGAGAGCCACCACGGATCAAGGCCAAGAGGTCGGCCTTTTCCTCGATCGCGGCCCGGTGCTGCGCGATGGTGAAGGGCTGAAAGCCGACACAGGAGAAATCATTCGGGTCCAAGCGGCGGATGAACCTGTCGTGACCGCTCGTATTGAGTCCGGGTTGGCACTGGCTCGGCTGTGCTATCACCTGGGCAACCGTCATGTGCAACTGGCCATGGGTCAAGATGACGCTGGGGGCTGGGTACGCTTCCCGCCTGATCATGTGTTGGAAGCTTTAGCCACCCGACTCGGCGCGCAACTACACCACCATCAGGCACCTTTTGACCCTGAACCGGGCGCTTACGCACAAGGGGAATCGGGCCACGGGCATTCCCATAGCCATGACCATTCGCATGGGCACAGTCACCATGAACACGGTCACTCGCATGAACACCGTCACCATGAACACACTCATGAATGACGATCTTGCACTGCTGGGCTTATTACAGCTGGTCAGCCCGGCCCTGCCCATCGGCGCTTTTGCTTGGTCTCAAGGCTTGGAAAGTGCCTTTGAATTGGGCTGGGTTGAGGATGCCAACGACCTCACCTCATGGTTAGAAGGTGTGCTGAATGATGGGCTGGCCCGTTGTGAACTGCCGGTGTTAGCGCGGATGCGCCAAGCCTGGGCCGAGCAGGATCAGGACAGACTGCAATACTGGAATGATTGGTTGCTGGCCAGCCGAGAGACCGCCGAGCTCTACGACGAAGATATTCGCCTTGGGGCTGCCTTGCAGCGACTGCTCAAAAGCCTATCGCTGGCCCCAACCGACGGCCCTACACCGCCGAGTTATGTCGGCCTGTTTGCCTGGACGGCCGATCAAAGGCACATCAGCACTCGCCCCATGTTATTGGGCTTTGCCTGGGCCTGGCTGGAGAATCAACTGGCCGTGGCCTGTAAAGCACTGCCTTTGGGCCACACCGCCGCCCAGCAGATCATCGAACAACTACGACCGTCACTGACACAAGCGGTCGACCTGGCGCTCAGCCTCCCGGATGATCAACTCGGCCCCATGCTACCGGGGCTGGCCCTAGGCTCAGCCCAGCATGAAACCCAATATTCACGTTTATTTCGCAGCTAATTTTGAGGAGATCATCAATGAAACACTGTTTACGGATTGGCGTGGGCGGCCCGGTAGGCTCAGGTAAAACCGCTTTACTGCGCCAGCTTTGTCTGGCCTTGAGAGCACATTATGACCTGGCCGTGGTCACCAACGACATCTACACCCGCGAAGATGCCGATTTTCTACTCAAGCACCAAGCGCTTGATGCCGACCGTATTCTCGGCGTCGAAACTGGCGGCTGCCCGCACACCGCGATTCGCGAAGATGCTTCGATGAATCTGGCCGCGATTGATGATTTGCAAAGTCGCCACCCGGATCTGGAGCTGGTGTTGGTGGAATCCGGGGGTGATAACCTCTCCGCCACCTTCAGCCCGGAACTGTCAGATCTGACCCTCTACGTTATTGACGTCTCCGCAGGCGATAAAATTCCTCGTAAAGGCGGCCCCGGCATCACTAAATCCGACCTGCTCATCATCAACAAAATTGATATTGCCGAACAAGTGCACGCCTCACTCGACGTCATGGCCCGTGACTCGAAAAAAATGCGTGGCGAGCGGCCTTTTGTGTTTGCCAACCTCTACGATGGCGTGGGATTAGAGGACATCATCAGTTTTATCCTCGACAAAGGCATGCTCCCAGATCGGCGCCCTAGCAAGACCTCAAAAACGATGTAATGCACAAAGTCTTCTCAACAGCCCCAACGCAAGACGCGATGATGAACCGAGCTCCGATCAATGATGTGTATTAATTTTGCAAGTGTCTCTTGTATAAAACACCTCTAAAATCAATAATAGCGCCTGCGCCAGCGAGGGCGCGCTTTGTTCATCACATGTGGCTTATAGGGAACTTTTATTCCATGAAAAAATTACTTTTAGTGGGTCTTGTGGCGGTCCTGATGGCGGGCTGCTCAAACCAACGCTTCGTTATGCAAGATGACAGCCAAAGCAACGCCGCTGATTACAAACGTGCACAGCCGTTCTTTATCAACGGCATCGGCCAACGTAAAACCGTGAATGCTGCAGAAGTCTGTGGTGGCGCCGAAAATGTGGTACGCGTTGAAACTCAACAAACATTTGGCAATGTTGTCCTGAGTGTCGTGACCTTCGGTATCTATACCCCGCGTGAAGCCCGCATCTACTGTAAGTAAGCCACATTGAATGGGGTTAACCGCATTCAATAGGTCATGCTGAATCGAAATATTCAGACAAGACCCGATAAAAATGCCCGCGATCATGCGGGCATTTTTGTCTCCCCTATAACAGGCTGATCATCGCGATATCCTCGACTCTTTATCTCGACTCTTTGCCCCGACCCTGCGCCATGATGTCACTCTACCTCAACAAAAATGCAAAACATTATCATTTTCAATTAAAAACAATTAATCACAAAACTGTCGATTTAATACCTGCATTTAGCCTTTACTATCGAAAGCACAGTTAGGTTATCGGCAGGATTTCTGACGCTTAGCTGTACCTTTTAACTCCATTAATTCAAGGATAGGATAATGGCGATTTCCGCTTCTTTCGAAGAAAAGGTTTACCTCCTAGCTTATACCGCCTATGGCAAAGATTTGACAGATATGCAAGGTGACTTCCTGACCAGTTATGGTCAGAATGATCTGCATAAAGTGGCTCAATTCTTACTGGATTCAGGCTACCTGGGCACTGATTACAGCGGTACGACAGACCGTCAATTCGTCTCTTCATTGACAGAAAGCTATGCGAATGGCCTGGTGTCTGCAGAGCGTCAACAAGTCACCAAACAGTATTTCACCAATGAACTGCAGCAAGACGGTGTCGATAAAGCAGACATCATGGTGAACATGCTCGAAGCCATGCTACGTTCAACCGACTCCGAATGGTCCACTGCTGCAAGCAACGCATATACTGAAGTGCTGAGTAACATGAATGACTTCAGTAGCTTCGCTTTTGAAGCGACACCGTCAGATGAGCTCACAGGCGTTGATGCATTCGACTTCACCGACCATCACGATGATGCTGTTGTTTATAGCCAAGCACCGGTTGATTCTCATGACATTACACTGGTCGGCACAGCGGATGTGCCTGCGCTGGAAACCGATAGCGTACTGATCTAAACATCAGACCTAAGTTAATCACGATATGTCTATCGCGGTTAACATCATAAATGCCCGCTACACTGAGCCTTTGATGTAGCGGGCATTGGAGTTTATATCACGCGATCAATGACGGCTTATCCATAACGCCCCGCCCAATACCGTGATGATACAAAAGCCTCGACAGCATTATTCAACTTATCTTAACCGCTATAGCGAGACTTAAGGTCTATTGCTCCAAAACGGTCTCATTCCTGAGTATTTGCATCTTATTGGTTTTGAACGTATAACCTACTTATTGGATGCTTGATTCTATTAATGATATAAAACAGCGCAGGGATGCAGCTTCATTTTATTAGCGTTACCTTGCTATAACGGTGATTGCTAAACCTCTTCGTACCGCCTCTCCTTGCACTCCCCTTATCGTTAATTCAATCACTTTTCTTTCCATTACTGACAGGCCATTACTGACAGAGCTAATTCAACACAAGCTAAGTCAACGCAAGCTCTGCAATTTCAGATCGCGACCTGATGACCTCCAACCGGACAGTGAGTACATTGACAGATGACCCAAAAACTCAAGCTCATGAGCCTAGTGCTCACATTACTGATCATGCAAGGCTGCTCAACACACTACATGCCTATCGCCTACACACCAGAAACCCCTCCGCCTATGCATAGCAGCCTCACCCAGGTCAAAATCGTAAGCGTTGTGGATAATCGCGATACAGATAATCACTGGTTGGGCGCAATTCGGGGCGGCTTTGGTAATCCAGTCCAATGGTTATATACCGAAGAAGAGACCGTTAAGACGGTCCAAAATGCTTTTCTAGAAGCCCTTGAAAAACGCAATTTACTGGCTCAAGGCATAAGATCAGATTACCGACTCGATGTGGAACTGACTAAATTTGATGTCAGTCAATACGTCAATAAAGAAGCCCATGCCCACTTAACGCTATCACTAGTCCAAGAAGCCACAGGCAACCAAATCTTCAGCAAGGCTTATCGAACGGACAACGAGGAAGAGACACTTGATCCTTTTGAGGCAGGCATATTGGGTAACCCTAATATATTACAGCGTATGGCCAATGAAGTACTGAGCCAGACTATCGACAAATCTCTTGATGATCCGGCTTTCATCTCGGCCTTAAAAGCAACTTACACTCCCCCTCAATCGTACTAGTCTCTACTCGAAACAGCCGGTTCTTATACCTTTTTCAATGCAAGTACCTTTGTCGATGCAAGCCAATCGCTTTAAAGTGATTGGCTTGCTTGACGTCACAGATATTGAGCCGACCTTCGCTTCAAGCCGCTATCCACCTCTCCGTTACTGAGAGAGCCCTAAACTAGGGTTTTTCACTTTTTGGCAAGGGGATAGTGCAACAACCCTCAAACAGATACACATCCAGAAATTCATATCTAAAAGAATGATTAAACCGCTCCACAAAACCATTCTGATGAGGTTTTCTAAGTTGGATATAGCGACCTCTATCCCTTTCACAGCACCACCGCTATAAAATTCAGCGGCAATCCGTTCTGCTCCATTATCAACTCCGACTTGTTTCGGTAGAGCACACTCTGCTCCAGTGACTCCAGTATTCGGGCCACGTCCCCCTCCAGAAGTCGGGTATCCACTATACGAGATATACCTCAACAAATGTCTGAAAAATTCTCATCACTCATCTCAAAACCTTAGCCATTGACCAATAAAAATAAATTAGACATCCCGCTATTCAAGTATCAGCATTTGATACACTTTCGATAGCCGATGTAAAAAAGCTAAAAAATGAGCATTCATCAGACAAAAAATAAAAATATAAATCCATAAAAATCTCAAAATATGAGATATAAACTAGTCATAAATTGTCATTAGAAGTCATAAAGCGTCTAACAATTATCAAAAATAATGAAAAAAGAATAAAAACCAACAGACAAAGCCACTGCCATCACAAGCTCATCGCTCATAAGAAAAAATAGAAAAACCAATAAAATCAAATAGTTATAAAATCAAATGGAAATCAAAATCAAAAACTAAGCCGCCGAAAAGATTCAATAAATATATGTTTTCAATTTGAAATATTTGATTTCAAAAAATAATTCAACTTTTTTCATAAACCACTAATATGAAAGCTCATTCACAATAACAGCCATGTGCAATAAAGCCTTATTGATCAAGTCAACTTCATTTATTCAAGGATAAGATGATGAAAAGTTTCACACCTCATGAAGATAAAACATATCTCACGAGCATTATCACCAGTGATAAAGAAAGCCCTACTGTAACTGGTAATGAAGGGCTTGAAACCACGACACAATCTATCGCAAATGCCTCTATCTCAAACAACGACTACGACCCATTTGATGATTTTGACCTCAGTAAAATCATTCAATTACCTGCAGAACTCTCTGACGACGATCTCTCGGACTATCTTCCCCAAAACCCCAACGTTCCCGATCCCGGTGATCTTGGAGACCCCGTAGATCTTGAAATCCCTGTCTCCGGCGATGACGTTAACGATGTGTCCATCTTCACTCACTTTGAGGGCGATACTATCGACCCAGACACAGACCTCGATCCGATTGGAGGGTTAGAAGTTAAAGAGGCTCCGCCCACTGGGGTATATGAAAGCGGAGAGATGGCTGACTTTGAAACCACGCCGTTACCAGAGGATGGAATCTTCAGAACAGAAATCTGGCCATTAGAGGTATCCGGTCAGGATAGTGGGCCTATTGTCAGCGATGAGGTGGCTGACTTTGAAACCACACCGTTACCAGAGGATGGGATCTTCAGAACAGAAGGTGGTCTATTAGAGGTCTACAGTCAGAGCACAGGGTCTATTGAAAGTGGTGAGCTTGAAGTGGTAGGCACCATGCCATCGTTTCCAGCTGAGACGGGTGAGCTGCTGATCTAAGCTGCCCTCTCAATTTTATCGTATGTTTTATCGCAGTTAATATTACCGATGCCTTCTACATGGATATTATTCAGGTAGAAGGCATTTCGTTTGAATGAGCGACACACTCATCTCTACACTCATCTATTCCGAAACGCCTCATCCTAGTCATTACCAAAACGATACAACCAGTCTCTTCACGAATCTCCAGTCTCTTGTAAAACCTGATCACTGAAGTCGATGGTCAGTTCAAGCCGTTTAACTACACCATGAATAAGCCTATAGCCAATGGGGAGGGAGAGGTGTAGGGATTCGCTATACCACTTTCATAAAACCGACAACATCCATATCAAAACGGCAAAAGTACGACTAAAAATATCACCATTTGAGACTCATATCGTCTCACTAAAAAAACCTCTATCACACCATAAGTTTCACATCCAAACTCAACCAATACCGATTGAAATCCTTTAAAAAAACCTAAAAACCTATCAAAAAATACGTTCTCAAAATACGATATAAAAATTCAAAAAAACCAACAAATCACGAGACACACTATAAAAAAATACAAAAAATTAATTTCAAAAGTGATCACAGTCACCTCCAAAATCAAGGCTCAATAATAAAGTAAACCCCATAGAAAGACGCATCACAAAACCATCAGAAAAGATAAAAATCTGATGCAGAATTTGAATCTTAAGATTCAAAAAAGGCAAGATCCCGTGTAACTCTACACGGCTTATGGAAGTGTACTATCACGCTTAAATCAACCAAGAAAGGAAAGAACCATGGCATTATTTAAATCTCAAAAAGAAAACAACAATTCATTTTTTCATGATAATGATGATGTTGTCATCTTTACGCCCTACGAAGGTCAACTTGACCTGAGTCGAGACCTTGATCAGATCGATGGCATTGAAATTACCGATACAACGCCTTTACCTAAAGCAGTTGCTGATGATGCAAATGACGCGGTTATCTTCTCATCCAGTGATGATGGGGGTCTTGATGACATCGACCTGAGTGACTATGAACCTATGGAGGACGTTGAACTTCCTGACGTAGCCGAATTACCTCACATTGAGGCATCTTTCTTCAAGACGCTTGAAGGCGATTATTCCGACTTGTATGACACTGATATCCCTTACATCGGTGGTCTTGAAGAAACCGAGTCAATGCCATTACCGAAAGCCGTTGCTGATGATGCGAATGATGCGGTTATCTTCTCATCCAGTGATGATGGAGGTCTTGATGACATCGACCTGAGTGACTATGAACCCATGGAAGACGTTGAACTTCCTGACTTAACCGAAGTATCTTTCATCAAGACGCTTGAAGGCGATTATTCCGACTGGTATAACTCCGACATTCCTAACATCGGTGACCTTGAGTTGATCGGTACAACACCGTTGCCAGAAACAGGCGACCTGTTGGCCTAAGTCATACCCAGTACTTTATCGCGGTAATATCACCAGTACCCTCTATATGACTTGGTGTCATGTAGGGGGTATTTGGCTATTCAATAGAGATAAAATTTAGTAAAAACATCATATATTGATATTGAGTACGATCACGCTCACCAATTCACTCATCTATTGACTCACTGACCCTCAACAACCTCTCACCGCTCACTGACCTCGTCACCAAAACCCATAAAATACTCCACAAAAAAGTCTTAAATAATGAGACTTAAAAGCAACTCGATGTTTAAAAATCATATCAAAAGTGACTGCAATCACTCATTAAATACTGATTTCACTCTATAGTAGAACCATGAAATACACCTCTAAAACCAATATAAAAACACTAGAATTCAATGATTAAAAAACAAAATTCAAAATAATCATTTTAATTAAAAATTACGCAATCAATTGAAAAGACAGCTTACTTCACGCATAAAGCATGCGTATTCTTAGCTGACTTTACGGGGATATCATTATGAAAAATTCAGCATATTTAGAAGAAAGAATCTATCTTTTGGGCCAAAATTCTTATATCAAGGAAATCCTGAATGGCAACAGTCAAGACAGGATCAACTCGCCCTTTATGCCAGTTGAAGGCGATATTCTTGAGCTGAATGACGATATTAAAACTCACAATATGGGCGATTTTGAAGGTCTTCCATTCCCCGGTAACAACCTCTCCCTCTTCATGCCCGTTGACGGCAATACCTTTGATCAGAAGGCTGCCGTTGCCCCCCGCGAGACGAGCGTATTTGAAGGCTTCCCCTTCCCTGACCGTCATGTCTCTATTTTCATGCCGGTTGACGGTAATCGTTTCAACCGAGAGACTGACATCGGCACCTATGAGATGAATGCACTTGAAGACCAACCATTTCCCGACGGGCATATTGACATCTTTATGCCGGTCGACGGCAATACCTTCAATAGAAAGGCTGACGCTGACAACCGCATACCGGAAGGGAGCGTGATTTCATTGCCTGCAGAGGATGACTTCATCTTCAGACATTCGTGCATTTAACACGACATTCAGCAACCGTATATTCAGGGAGTTTTTATGTGGCATTGGCTTCAGTCCAATACTGCCGCCATTACTGCAATAACCAGTTTAATTTCAGTAATGATTTGGCTGATCTATGCTCAGCTACTCTATCAAAACTATCGCCGACAACGACGCCCTAAAATGATCATCAGCCAAGTGGGTGAACGAAGCCCAAAATCGATGTGTTTACTGAGCAATATGAGCCAAGAAGCACTTTATATCGAGTCGGTTCAAATTGTGGTCACTTCTAAACAAGACGTTTTTTGTGACAATGTCACAGACTTTGTCGATCAAATGGAAGATATTGAAGGGGTGAGACCTGGTAATGGCACTTGTCAGGGGCCCCTTGCCTCAGGCGACAGTCTCACAGTGGGCACATTTAGTCATTTAATCGAGCGCGCGTTAACGCATATTCAACAACATCCTCAAACGTCGACAACTCGGGAAATTCATAGCGAAGAGATTCAAGCCATTACCCTACGCATTGTCGCGACTTATGGGCCCGAGAAACGCCCCGTCGGAGCGGCACGTACCTTCACGCTTGATCACTCACATCAAGAAGGCGCCAGTATGGCACCCGAGCGGGTTTATACGGCTCAATATAACCATTTTTATAATCGCCGGAAGGTAGCTCGTTGGTTACGCGCGACTTATTAAATCTCCCTTTACGGTTCAGCAAGACAAGGCAAAAACCGGTGAAGCAATGCCGTTGACATGTTACCAATGAGTATTCTAAGCCATTTTTTAACACCGTATTGTCGAACATAGGCATTTCAGGCAATGCCTACTCAAAGAATGCTTTCATCAATAGCGGCGCCATTATTCTTGGTGGGCTGGCAGGCCCATTACTGTCCAGAATTATTTCACAACGCTTGCAAGATGGCCTGCCCCCAACATTTGCGCTCGCCTCAATGGCCATTGGTATCACGATGATCATCAAGGCACATTTTATTCCTGTCGTCGTCATGGCATTAATATTGGGAACAGCGTTATGGTGGCTGTCGGGCTAAGAATTGCCAAAATCATGAATTTTGCAGTCGTTAATTTTCTACCGGCACTTGTCTTGGTATTACCTTTCTCTTACCTCTGGCGTCATTTTTTGGTTAGTTGATCACTCACGAAGGCACATATTTAGGCGCTCTGCAATGAATCTCGTCAAAAGTCGCTCAAGTGCTGGATATTTGATGTGACAACACCTAGACATATAAGGCTGGCAAGTAAATCTAGCCTTACTTGTGACGACAGGGATATGTCGGTTCAAGGTACCGCAGTACCTGACGTCATCAATATAACTGCACTATGGATTCGGGGATACTCAGGATGACGTTTTCTAAACCCTCAACGCAGGTATCTTCTGGGGTATTAACCACCCACTCAGGCGCTCTTTCTGCTCACTCAGGCAGCATTTCCAGACGAGCCTTTATTGCCGGGAGCACCTGCTTGGCCGGTTCACTGTCACTCCCTTTCAAAGCGATGGCGCAAACCGCGCCTGCCATTCGCTACGAGGCGAATAGTCCGCAAGGACAACAGATGCTTAAGAGTTATGCGGTCGCCATCAAAAAAATGCTCGCCTTACCGACCGATCACCCGCATAACTGGTTTCGTATCGCCTTTATCCATTATATGGACTGCCCTCACGGCAACTGGTGGTTTTATGTCTGGCATCGCGGTTATATCGGTTATGTCGAACAAATCATTCGCCACTACAGTGGCAATCCCTCTTTTGCGTTGCCTTATTGGGATTGGACCGCATCCCCACAGATGCCCGATATGATGTTTGAAGGGGTACTCACACCGACCGATAGCGCCTATGGCGAGATGACGCAGAACATCGAGACCTTCACTCAATCGATGCAACCAGCGCTTCAACGCTATTGGCAGTCACTCAATAGTGCACAGAGAGAGCAGCTCAAGCACCGGGGTTATCAAACCTTTGATCAGTTTTGGAATGGGGTCACCGGTTATGACCCTGAATCAGGCCAATACATTCCCGGCAATGCCGCCTTCGCTACGATGCCCACATCACGTTATCTCAGCCGGGCAAACCCTAACCTCGATGCGAAAACTGCCCATGCTTGTTCCCCGCAAGTTGTCGTGCCAGGCCTGAAACCGACACGGTTTTATGATGGCGACAATATGGTGAATAGTTTCTGCAGCTCGAAAACAAATTCCCACAATCATCATACGGGGGGAACGACTTTTTCAGTACTGGAAGGTCAGCCCCATAACCAAGTGCATAACAATATTGGGGGAGTCCCGACATGGAACCCTGGGCCATACGGCAATATGACCAATTTTTTATCGCCGGTAGATCCTATTTTCTTTCTACATCACGCGAATATGGATCGGCTTTGGGAAGTCTGGGAACGTAAGCAACAAGTCATACAAGAGCCGACTTTACCCACAGACCCTGTAGCGCTAAGACAGTTAAAAGAAGAACCCTTTCTGTTTTTCTTTAATGCTCAAGGCGACCCCATACTCAATGGCAAAGCGGGAGATTATCTGAGCACTTCAGCCTTTAATTATGTGTATGCCCCAGGTTTTATTGATCCCGCCATGGCTGACAACGTCACCCGAAATGCGGCGATGATACAAGGCACAATTCAAGGTGATAAAGCGAATGTGACCCTACAACAAGCCCCAGGGAAAACGCTATTTGCCGTTATCACATTCCAAAGAAGTACCGATCCCAGTGCCCCCAGGCAGTTTGATATCACACTGAATGCCCCTGAGGGGAAAATGCGCTTAACCCCAGAGGATCCTCACTTTGCCGGCATTATCAGCTTGTTTGGTCCGGCTCATGGGAAAGCCCACGACGTCACCTTTATTGTGCCGATCCCACAACACAATCAAGTCATTCAGCAACTACAACAACTGAAAGGCAACCAATCACTGCAACTGAAATTTGATTTAACCCACGATCAAAATACAGCACCAGCAATCAAGGCATTGCACATCCAGGCGCTATAATGCGACGCCAAGTACACAGCAGCGCTACACGCGATGCCACATCACAAGCAGCCCAGAGGGGCTGCTTGTCTAACCGCTTGCGTTATTGTGGTGTCAACGGGATTAAGGCACTGTGCCAAATCGGCTTATGCATAATAGGCCTAAGCCTACAGAACGTTTCAACGTTAGCCTCTGAAACGTCAGCTTCTGAAACGTCAGCCGCTGAAACATTGACCGTTGAAGCACAACAAGCGCGCCCCTTAATCACCCACACGGGTCAGACGAACACCTTGCCGTTACCACGCCCTCTTAACGCCGGTGAAAGCCTCATACTGGTACTGGAAGTTTCAGCGTTACAACCCGGGCAAAGCATTATCATCAGCCAGCCCTCAGGACAGTTTATCGGCGAAGTCACGCCATTTGGCCCGCAAGCTCGACGTACTGGCGGTACTTATTTGATTCCCATCACGTCAAAGCCAGGAGCAGACCACATCTCTTTTCAAATACAACGCTCTTCCAATCACACCCCAGCAGCCACCCCACTTCAGCACCATAACGTTAAGACCTACATCAAACGAATGGAACTTCGAATCCTGCCCGCTACACCTCAATAAATCACGCAAACTCAACGCTCTCCACTGACTCAAGTCAGGCGTTGCGGACGGCCATGCCATCGGCCTCAAGCGGTCATTCTTAATCAATCTTAATAAGATTAAAAGCCAAACAGTTTTGATAATTATTATCAATTAAGTATCATTGTCATCATTCTAATGATGACGCAGGAAACTTAGCGATGACCCCGAAATACTGGCCAGCAGCGGCCTTGAACTGTGTAATGCTCACTTGTGCGCTCACCCCCAGCAGTTGGGCAGTCGCGGAGAGCGATACAACCGCGCCTCAAACGTCCTCCGCAACGGAACTTGATCATGTCATTGTGAAAGGTGAAAAAGGGCCCGAACAAGACATCACCGCCCATGCTCATGCTGTCGGTATCACCCAGAAGATTGATGCCGCGACTTTAGAGCGCAACATCAGTACGGATCTTTCCGATGCGTTGCGTTACGAGCCAGGCGTCACCGTCAGCGGTAACAACCGAGGCAGTATCGGTAGTATCAATATTCGCGGGCTTGACGGCGACCGCGTCAAGCTGCTGGTTGACGGATTGGAAATGCCGGATAGCTACACCCCACAAAGCGCCAGTTACCTCAATTCAGGGCGCGCCAGCCTAGATCTCGACGCCGTCGGCGAGATGCAAATTGTCAAAGGAGGGGACATCAGTGCAGGGTCCGGGGCCATGTCTGGCGTCGTGCAATTTAGAACCAAACGACCTGATGACTTCCTCGCGCCACAAGGCAATGACACTTATGCCAGCCTCAAGGGCAGTTATCGCAGTGATGCCAACCAATTCTCACAAACCGCCACACTGGCCAATCGAAGTGGACGATTAGAGTCCATGCTGCTTTACACTCACCGCAGTGGCGATGAGCAAGAGAATTACTATGGTGATGGTGACGGACAGGCACTAGGCCCCAGCCGTCGCGCGGTCGACCCTGGAGAAGACACCACACACAACTGGTTGGGTAAGCTCATTTGGCATCACGACAACCAAAACCAGTGGGGACTGACCGCTGAACACTTCAAAACTGAATCGGATTATGATCTTTATTCAGAGACCACCGCTGACCGCCCCCAGCAACAAGACGACGAAATCAAACGTAAACGCCTAAGCCTGTTCCATCTCAATACACAGCGCAATGTCATGTACGACCGCCTACGATGGCAGCTGGATTACCAACAGGCTGAAACGAACAGCTTCACCGATAACCCCAGCACCCAAAACCTCTATAACCGGGGCTATGAACAAAAGGACTACCAACTTAAGGCCGATCTGACCAAACAACTGGGAGATCACCAACTGAGCTACGGCGGTCAGTATATTCACCGGACCTACGAAAACCTCAGCCGACAAACCAGTGAAGGGGTCACAACCACCAGCCGCTTCTCGCCCAAAGCCAAAGGCGACTATTACGGTCTTTACCTGCAAGATCATTGGCAAGTGACCAACAGCCTCAGCCTGCTACCCGCCATTCGCTACGATCATTACAAGATTGATCCAGAGACCGATCAGCACATCACAAACAGCTGGGATAGCAACGAAGATGACCGGGTGACCGCCCAGCTGGGGCTCAATTGGATCATCAATGACATCACCAGCGCTTATGCCCGTTACGGTACCGGCTTTAGAGCCCCAACGCTGGAAAATAGCTTTTATTACTACGAAAATGCCGGATCTTTTGGTGGCTTTAACTTCGGCTATGTCATTCGCCCCAACCCGGACCTAAAGCCCGAGAAAAGCACTTTTGCTGAAGCCGGTCTACGTTTTGAAGGGCGTCTGGGCAGTGCTGAGCTGGCCATTTATGACAACCACTACAAAGACTTTATCCAAAAACAATTCAGCCTTGGCGCAACAGCGCAGTACCCGACCGGAACCTTCACCACCGTCAACCTGAATAAAGTCAATATTCATGGCGTTGAACTCAAAGGTGAACTTGATCTTGCCGAAGCTCTGAACCAATCCAACCTGAGCGGTTTGACACTCAGCGGCGCCCTGGCCTACGCCAAAGGCGAATATGATGATTACGAAGACAGCGAAGGTAATCGCACCCGTAATGTACCGCTAGATAGCATAGCGCCCATGCAAGCCTCAGCGGCGCTCGCCTATGATGCCGATCATTGGGGGAGCGCCTTGCACATCACCTGGACCGATGCCAAAGACGCAGGCGATATCAGTGACCTCAATGATACCGGTTTAAATGAAGTGTTGGCCCGCCCCAGCTACACCTTGGTCGATCTGACAGGTTATGTCGATGTCATGGATCATCTGCGTCTGAGCGCTGGCGTCTACAACTTGCTGGATAAACGCTACTGGCAATGGGACGATGTCCGCGGCTTAACCGCCAACCAAAACCTAGATCGCTACACCCAGAGCGGACGCAACTACGGTGTCAGCGCTCGTTACACCTTCTAACCCCTCAAACACCTAAACACACCCAAAAACCATGCGGTACTCCGGGCCACCTGACATCAGGTGGCCCTTCTCCTTCAGAGACAATCAACCCGCCCATCACACCGACTGAATTAGTCACGTCTTAGATCACCCTTTTCAGAAGACACAGGTCGCCACGCTCATATTAATCACAAAAAATAATCAAAATTGGAATTAATCATAAATTTAATATTAAATGAACAAACAAATAAAAATCTGTTGTCATGGTGCTGCCATGGAATGATGGCATATGAACACCATAAGCACAGGAACACATGAACACCATAAAGTGTTAAGACAATGAGAAAGGTGCCCGATGATCAACCGAAAACCAGGATGCACTTCCCGAACCACATCACGCGCTCAATCCATACTGCAGATGCGACGCAAGCCATATTCCCTGATGAGCCGATTAGTGCTCAGCGCGTTATTTTTGTCACCTGCCGGGTGGGCGGATACGCCTGAGATCAAAGCTGGGCAAGCCCTCTCACACCGCCTAGAAATGCCCAATCCGGCGATCATTGCGCATAGAGGCGCCTCCTACTATGCCCCCGAATCCACGTTACCGGCTTATCAACTCGCACGAGCGCTGGGCGCAGATTATTTGGAACTAGATTTACAACGCACAAAAGATGGTCATTTAATCGCCCTTCACGATAACAACCTCAAACGGACCACCAATATCGAAAGCGTTTTTCCCGAGCGGGCCAACGACCCGGTTAGCACATTTTTACTGTCCGAGCTGAAACAGCTAGACGCCGGGAGCTGGTTCAACGACGCCTACCCCGATAGAGCCCGTCCGCAATTTGTCGGGCTTAAAATCATGACGCTGGACGAAGTCCGACAAGTCGCAGAACAGGGCAACAATCATCCTGGGCTTTATATCGAAACTAAAAGTCCTGACCTCTTTCCTGGCATCGAGGCAGATCTCAAAACGTATCTGGCGGCTCATCGTTGGCTCGGCGATCAAGCCCCAACCCAGCCTGACAACAGCGCCGATGTGAATGTCCGCTTCACCGATAGTCGCGTGATGCTACAAACGTTTGAACGCTCAAGTCTGAAAGCGCTGCAATCGGCCATGCCGGATGTTCCCAAAATTCTACTTTTATGGGGCGGCAGTGATTACATTAAAATGGCACAGCACCCACCGAAGGGCGAGCATGAAAGTACTGCCGATTATTACAGTCGCTTAAAGGTCAACGCCCCCAGCGATTATGCCCAATGGCTCGAATTTGCCCGCGACAATGGCGCCATCGGGGTGGGGCCTTCGACAATCCAAACACCGCACCAAAGTGACTTTGCTCGTCAATTCAGTTATATGGATCTCGCCATGCCGTGGATGGTCAACATGAGTCATCAGCATCAGTTGCTCGTCCACGCCTATACGGTAGATCATATCGATGATGCTTATAATTATCGCAACCGTGGCGTAGACGGCTTTTTTACCAATCGCCCAGCGGCTTTACTGCAAGCCTTTGATCGCGCGCCGGAGCAAACACCGCAGGCATGGCTCGAACAACTGGGCTATTGATCATGCCACCATAAGTCATACGCCATCACTCGCCACACACTAGATTTGGAGACCATATTGATGGAGATCACAACCCCCGGTGTACTGACCAATAGCGGTATTTTAGCGATCTTGGTGCTGTGGCTGGTGCAATGGTTTGTCGCCAGCATGACCAAAGCTTCCCAACCGGGCGCCATTCCGGGCAAGATTGATGAACACCTCAGCCACGACTCATTTGTCTTTCGAGCCCACCGTACGTTTATGAACTCACTGGAAACGCTGCCGATGTTCCTCGGGGCCGCTTTTCTAGCGAACTTCTTAGGTGCTACAGGCTTGTGGACCGGGCTTTTGGTCTGGACCTTCTTCCTCGCACGACTGCTGCATATGGTGCTTTACTACGCCATCGCGACCGAACAAAACCCCAGCCCCCGAAGCTATGCCTTCATGCTGGGGTTACTGGCGAACATCGGGGTTTTGATGATCTGCTTGATCAGCCTGATTTAGCCCTAGGCGCAGTCATCCTCATATTTGGCGCACGTCATTCACACTTGGCTCGCGCCCTCTTTTCCACTGCGCTCACACCCTTTGCATCCTTTCTTATCACAAGAACCGCAGAGAAAAACCAAAAATCTATATTTTTTTATTATGATATCTACTAATATTAGCGCCTTATTTTCCCGCCCAGCGCATTTTCGTGACTTCATCACCCTATATTTCTCACCCACAAGGTAATGCACTCAATGCAACCTGATAGGCTGCTCCGCAAACGCGGACTATTTTCCGGTACCCATGCAGGCATGGGCATCGCGGCAATTGCGATGATATTGGCTTTTGTCCTCTTTACTGTACTCAACGTTGATCTTGCCAACACGGTCTACAACGACATCAAGCAATGGATTCAGCATACGCTGAACTGGTATTACATCGGCGTGGTCAGTAGCGTACTGTTCTTCTCAATTTGGGTCGCATTTAGCCGCTATGGCAAATTGCGTTTAGGCCCGGATGATGAACCTCCTGAGTTCAGTTTCTTTGCCTGGTTTGCCATGCTCTTTAGCTGTGCGATTGGCGTCGGCATTCTCTTTTGGAGTATTGCTGAACCCTTGACGCACCTACAGGGCAATCCTTTTATCAAAATGGAAGGAATTGCGCCCAACACCCCAGAAGCGGCTCAAGTGGCGCTGAGAATCACGCTTTTCCACTGGGGCATTCACGGTTGGTCCATTTATATTATGGTTGGCCTAATGGTCAGCTACTTTACTTATCGCCGCGGCCTTCCACTGACGATTCGTTCAACGCTTTACCCGCTCCTGGGCGATAAAATTTATGGCCCGATCGGTCATGCCGTCGACTTGCTCGCTGTATTCAGTACCCTTTTTGGCACCGCCACAGCACTGGGATTAGGCGCCTCTCAAATGAATGCCGGGCTGAATTACCTGTTTGGTATTGAGGTGTCGACGACAACTCAGCTGATTCTGATCGCTGTGATTGCGTTAATTGCCACCATCTCCACCCTCTCCGGATTGGAAAAAGGGATCCGTTTACTCAGTGTCTGGAATATCCGGATCAGCGCCGTACTGGTGGCATTTTTCATTCTGGCCGGACCCACGGTTTACCTCTGCGGCCTGATGGTCACCAGTTTAGGCGACTATGCCGCTCACGCCATTCCCATGGGGCTTTGGACTAACCCTGATCCCAATGACCCTTGGCAAGGTTGGTGGACATTGTTCTATTGGGGCTGGTGGCTCTCTTGGGGCCCGCTGGTGGGGCTCTTTATTGCCCGTATTTCGCGGGGTCGCACCATTCGTGAATTCTTGCTAACGGCGCTGACAATTCCCGTACTGGGCGGCTTTGTCTGGATTATTGCCTTTGGGGGCACCGCTTTACATATTGAGCTCTATGGTGCTGGCGGCTTGGTCGATGCGGTGAACCAAGATATGACCACTGCACTATTTAAAACCATCGAAGCGCTCAATGTCGGTTGGCTCACACAGCCTATGGCTGCGATTGCTGTCATCATGATTATGACGTGGTTTGTGACCTCAGCGGACTCGGGAACGCTTGTCATCTGTACGATTTTATCGTTAGGAGACCGCCATCCGCCGTTGCGTTTTCGCGCTATCTGGGGCTTGATTTTAGGTGCCACGGCCGGCGTCCTGCTATTAGCCGGAGGCCTGAAAGCGCTCCAAACAGCCACCATTGCGGCAGCGCTGCCTTTTTCTATCGTATTACTGGCCATGGGCGTTGCGCTGGTGCGGGGCTTCCGAGATGAAGCCAGCGGCATCACTTATACAGCCCATGATATGGCTCATAGCACAAAGCCATTGGCTAATGGGGCTAATGGCTAATGGCTAATGGCTAATGGCCAGTCATGCCAGCGACAACCGCTCAAAAAGCACAAGCCGGCATGCGTAAACGAACAAGAACAACAGCGGCATTCGCATCCATGAAGCTCACAACAACATCCGACATACTGACCAACATCGGTATTTTAGTGATTTGTCCGGTGAGTTTGATTTAGGACTTAGTGCAACGGCTAAGCGTCCTCCAATCGGCGCCCACCTAAGACACAAAAAAAAGACACAAAAAAAAGCACCGGAAATCACCCCGGTGCTCAATATCACGATCACAACACGACAAACGACCGACAACAGAACCTGATACTTTAAAATTGGAAGACGGCCTCATAAACGACCCCGACATCAAGGGACGCGTTAGACACCGTTATGGATGACGTATTGGCCATCGCAATGTAAAGCATGCCCCACCTAAGTGGCTGTCTTCCAGCGTCACCTCGCCGCCATGCCACTCAGCAATCTGCTTCACAATAGCCAAGCCTAAGCCATGGGTTTTCGTCTGATTGCCACGATTCGACTCAGTGGACAATAAAGAGCGCGCCTCATTATTCAGTTGTCGAAACGGCTCAAAAACCTGCGGCTTCATCACATCAGGAATCCCTATCCCATCATCCTCAATGCTCAAACAATAATGAGTGTCACTAGACGCTAAGCGAATACGTACCGTCGATGCCGCATAACGCACCGCATTTTCGGCTAGATTGTTAAAGGCTCTTAACATCGCTTTAGGGTCGACAAAAATGAGCCGGTCCACCACATCATGAGCGACCACCCATTCAAACAGTAAGTCAGGATGGGCCATTTGCAGTTGATTCAATTCAACACGCAATGATGATGTCAGATCAACAGAGTGAAAGTGCACAAGATCCACCATGCGCCGATAACGCGACAAGATCAGCAGCTGCTGAATCAAATGGTCTAAAGCCTCCAGGCTACTGGCCACACTCTGCTCATAACGGGCCCGCTCAACGGCATCCAGCTCACACGATTGCAGCATTTCAAAGGCAAAATCGAGCCGGGCCAGCGGTGTACGTAAATCATGTGCGACCGCATTGGTCAGCTCGCGCTGCCCTTGGATCATCTTCTCAATCTGATCCGCCATTTGATTAAACGATTGCGCTAACGGCGTAATCGCTGACCAGCGGCCAAGGGTTGCCCGCTGGCTCAGAGCGCCTTCACCAAAAAAAGCTGCGGTGCGGGTCAGGCGTTTTAAATCACGCCATAAAGGGGCAACGAAAATCAGCATACATAGCGAAATGCCCCCGACAAAGATCGCAATCATCATGCCCACAATCCAGAGATGATGCACAGATTGCTGTGGAATGGGGCCCGCCATGAGCACCTGATAAGGCATCGGTTGATCATGATCAGCGGCCACTTCGGTTGGCATCGACAGTTTCAAGAACAAAAACGAGCCCTCATCAGAGGCGTGCCAAACGCGTCCCTGCCGCTCAAACTGTGACTGCTGATCGATAGAAAGCAACTTATTATCGGCCGCCGAAAGCTGCTGCGGATCGATCAGTTGCAAGGGGAAATCAAAGTGAGGGGCCAGGGCATCAAGTTCACGCGACCATTGTGTGGGTGGCAATGCCTGAAAACGGGCCAAAATCAAGTTCAACGGGCCTTGGGCCTGTCGCATCACCTTACGCTGTTCAGACTCATCAAACATCAGCACCACGAGCCAAGGCGTCGAGCCAATGCGCTTGACGATAGCGGCACTGCCCGATTCTTCAATGATTCGATAGCCATCGGTGGGCAATGAGCGCCACTCATCCCCCATATCCGTTTCAGTCACCAAGCGAATATCACGACCAAACTTGTCGGCAATCTGAGAAAAATGCAACGGCCATTGTGATTGTGGCCACTGCGCTAAATCTTGTTCCAGTAAATAAAAAGCACCGCCAAAAGTCGTTTTTAAATAATCCGAATCAGCCCATTGATTTAACATCCGCACCGGGTTGTAACTGTTGGAAAACAGCAGAAACAACATCGGGATAAATACCACCAACCATACTCGAAGAAATAGTCGAATCAAGACTCATCACTCAACGCAGAGGTGGGATTTCCGCCCGGTAGACATAATAAATAGCCTTTCCCCCTCACCGTCTTAATAATTTGAGGTTCAAGGGGGTCATCCTTGAGTTTGCGGCGAAGTCTAGAAATTCGGCGATCAATCGAACGGTCCAGACCATCATAATCAAACCCGCGCAGATGCTGAACGATCGTCTCTCGCGTCACCACCTGACCGGCCTCAGCTTTGAGCAGCGCCAGCAGATCAAACTCTGCAGTGGACAGGTGCACCTTTTGCCCTTTGAGCACAACACTGCGCGATGAGAGATCAATATGTAGCAAGGGCGAATTAAAGACCTCCCCGGCTTGATTGACACCGTCAGCTGCACTCAATGTTGCCCGGCGCAACAAAGCCCGAATTCTCGACAGTAACAACCGTGGTTTAATCGGCTTAACGATATAATCATCGGCCCCGAGCTCCAACCCAAGCATCTGATCCACATCATCATCCAATGCCGTCAGCATTAAGATGGGGGCACTGTAGTGGGGCCGCACTTGCCGGCACACCTCAAGGCCTGATAACCCCGGCAGCATAATATCCAGCAAGACCAAATCAGGACGGGTGCCCAGAATGCATGACAGGGCACTGGGGCCATCCCCGACAACCTGTACGTCAAAACCATGCTTATGAAGATAATCCTGAATCAAAGAAGCCAATTCGGCATCATCTTCAACCAATAATAATGAGGCCATCACAGGGGGCGTTGGCGTCTCAATCAAAGGGGTCTCAATCAAGGTCCATCACCATTGAGTGGTGTAATTCAAAGGGAATAATGAAACGTATGGCCTATATATTGCCATGCTTATGTCAGGCCGACCGCCAGTATTTTGTGACACTTTCAGTCGTTTGTGACACTTTCAGACAGCCGCTGAAATACCCCTCCCATCGCTGAAACACCTCACTTTTCTGAGATTCAGAGAACCGTATTGCCACTGCCCCCGGCCTCTTGCGCAAAGGCTTCCAAGGCATCCCCCGCCAACCGATAAGTCAGCCACTCATTCATCGGCTTCCCCCCAATACGGTCGTAGAAGTCAATGGCGGGCTGGTTCCAATCTAATACTTGCCACTCAAAACGCGCATAGCCTTTGGTCACGGCCATTTGTGCCAAATATCGCATAATGGCTAGGCCTGCGCCTAAACCGCGAAAGGCCTCGCTCACATATAAATCTTCTAAATGCAGACCATGACGGCCCAACCAGGTTGAGTACGTCAGGTAATACACGGCAAACCCAATGGGCTGGCCGTCATACTCACAGATCAAGCCATAAGCCTGAGGCTGATCGCCAAAGAGACACTGCTCAATCATCGGCACCGTATTCACCACCGCCTCAGGCACTTTTTCATAAGCCGCTAAGTCCTGAATAAACGCAAGGATAATCGCCGCATCAGCACGCTCGGCAGGGCGAACAACGACTTGATCCGCCGCTTTGGAAGTCACATGAGCTGTCATCATCACCGCCTTATCATCTCAATATAGGGATTATTACATCTTTATTGAATGCCCATTCAACAGCCATCCGCTGTTGATGTCGTGAGCGACTAGTGTAAGCTGAGCCTCACTATGAGGCGAATGCATAGATTCAAGTCAATCAATGCATCGCCTGCATTCTAATATCCCCTGTTAAGAGTCGATGATGAATGGCCGCTTATCCAAATCTAGATTTGAACCTGATCAAGCTCTTTGCCAGCCTCTACGAAACCGGCTCGGTGACCCAAACGGCAGAGGCATTGAACCTGAGCCAATCGGCCTGTAGTCATGCCCTGCAGCGATTGCGCGAGCGCTTAGGAGATGAACTGTTTGTGCGTATTGATCAGCGTATGCACCCGACCATCCATGCTCGCCACTTAGCCGAGCGCGTGTTACCCGGCCTGCAATTACTCACTCAGGGCTTAGCCAGTGCACAACCTTTTGATCCCACACAACCGCAATTATTTCGTATCGCCGCAACCGACTATACCGGTTGGTGTCTACGCCCCTTGATGCGCGACCTCAACCGCACTTACCCGGCCATTCAAATTGAGTTTTTACACCTGGAAAGCCGCATCCCCGAAACAGCACTTGAGCGAGGCGACATTGATTTAGTCTGCGGCTTTGATCACGGCTTGAAAGTCCCAGAAAGTCTGGTGTCTCACCTATGGCGAAAAGATCATTATGTGAGTGTACGTTGTCGTCAGCACCCGATTCCGACTCAGGGGTTGAGTTTATCCGAATTCCTGCGCTATCCCCATATTCTGGTGACGCCCTGGAACGAGCCTCGCGGCATTGTGGATATCACACTGGCCAAGCATAAGAAAAAGCGCCACATCGGTCTCAAAACCACCAGTGTCTTAGCGGCGCCAGACTTCCTACCCGGCACTGACTATCTACTGGCCCTTCCAGCATACTATGCCCAGCGTTTAACCTTACCGGTGCACATCGAACCGCTACCACTAGCCGTACCTGACTATCAACTCACCCTCTACTGGCATAAAACTCGCCAGCATGACCCTAAAATCGAATGGCTTATTCAAACGTTTAAAGCCTTAGCGCATATCGACGAAGGCGAATCGAAATAAACCTCGTCATCCCAAACCCGCACGCACTACACATCCAGTACGGCTTTGGCCATCACTTGGGCAGCTGCACCTCGGGCGGCGGTATAGGTGCTGTCTTCAATCAGTTTGATCGGAATATGCTGAGATTCTCTTAAGAGATCATTTTGATGGGCTTCAAAATAAGCCAATGCCGGTTGCGTCAGGGCTTCGCCTAATCGCAGTAGTGAGCCGCCCAGTACCATGGTGGCAGGGTTTAACGTATGGTGCAGATTTAACATCAACACCCCCAAGGCTTCACCTGCCCGTGCTAACACATGCTGCACCCCAGGTTCATGACTTTTTAAGCCTACCTCTTTTTCCAGATCAGCATTTTCATCCAAGCCAAGCGCAGCACGAATCGCCCAACCACTGACTAAGGTTTCAGCACACCCCCGGTTACCACAATGACAATAGAGGCCTCCGGGTTGCAAAACCGTATGTCCAATTTCGCCCAATAAACCTTGCACGCCTCGCGGCACCAAGGGGTATTCATCACCGGTGACCAAACCACTACCGATCCCAGTCCCCGCACTGATATACACCAGCGATTCGGGCGGTGTCCCAGCATGGAAATAAAACTCACCAAAGGCCGCCGCATTGGCTTCATTGTCTAACAAACGGACACCCGGCATCGTCAAACCGGCCTCATCTAACACATCCAATAATGCCACGTCGCTCCAGCGGATATTCGGCGCCAATCGCAATACCGGTATGAGAGGAGAGACCGGCCCCGGTGCCGTCACCCCGAGCCCGAGTATTTCACGGCCGGCCACCTCAGGACGCTGTTGCAACTGGTTTAACAGCTCAGCAAGCCGTTTCATCGTCGCCTCAGGTGTCGTCGGCGCTTCAGCATCATGGTGCTCAATCAAATGTTGGCCGGTCAGCGAACAAGCGACGAGACGCAAGCTTTTAACGCCGATATCAGCGCCCCATAACACATGGTGGGTATCATCCAAATAAAGTGCCCGTCCGGGACGCCCTTCGCCACGGGGCTGCAGCTCCCCCTCACACAACCACCCCTGATCCAGTAGCCCTTGAACCACACTGCCCACTGTCGCTTTGGTCAACTGAGTCCGTGATGCAATATCCGCCCGGGTCGCGCCTGGATAGCGCCTAACATGACTGATCACCGCACTGCGATTGAGCGTTTTGAGGAAGTTCAAATCACCGGCGGATTGAGGGGAGAAAGCACTGACCATGGGGCTCGAAAAACCTCAGTAAAAACATGAGTAAAAACATCAAACTCTTAATATATCAACGCACCGATATATCAAGACACCAATATATCAAAAGCCCACCGGTTGACGGTGCAAACTTGACGCCAATATTGCCCTCTCCTGATCTTCGACCTTTTTCTTTCATTGCAAGAAACTGAAATTCAAAACCTTTTAGCAGACTTTAACCAAGGTCTTATGGACGCTAAGTCAAAGATCAACAAATCTGAATTAGTAAATTAATTGAACTAACCAAAAACAAGCCGCAAACAATAAGCGCCCAACACCAGACAAAAGGAGCTAAAACGGTATGAATAGCGCGATTTATCCTAGCTTAAAAGACCAAAAGGTGGTCATTACCGGCGGCGGCTCAGGCATTGGCGCCGGAATAGTCAAAGCTTTTGTCAAACAACAGACCGATGTTCACTTCCTTGATATTGTAGAGACTGAATCACACGCCTTAGTCGAGACGGCAAAAGCGTCGGTTGAAGGCCATCAAGGCAAGATCACGTTTCATCCCTGTGATCTCACCGATCTCGCTCAACTTGAGGCCACTCTGGCCCGCATTGGCACAGTCGACATTCTGATCAATAACGCCGCCTGGGATGATCGTCATTCACTGGCGGATATCACCCCTGAATACTGGGATCAGAATATCAACGTCAATCTACGTCATATGATTTTTGCGACCAAAGCCCTGGTGCCCCATATGAAAGCGCAAGGCCGCGGCAACATCATTAATTTTGGCTCCATCAGCTGGCATCTCGGGCTGGAGAATCTATCGCTTTATGAAACCGCCAAAGCCGGTATCGAGGGATTCACCCGCGCCATGGCGCGTGAGCTAGGACCAGACAATATTCGTGTGAATTGCGTCATTCCCGGCAACGTAGAAACACCCCGCCAAAAACGCTGGTATACCCCGGAGGGAGAACAAGAGATTCTCAACAGTCAGGCCATCAAGCTTCGTCTACAACCCGAGCACCTCGCCGCCATGGTGCTCTTTCTCGCCGCCGCTGACAGCGCAGGATGCACTGGGCACAGTTACTTTGTCGATGCAGGCTGGTGCTAACCCCCCTCAAGACAAGGACAACACTGCTCATACAACGACAATAACAAGCAGGAGAAGGATCATGTCAGTTCACAGTGATAACTCGATTCACCATGACGCATCGACCCATCATGATGCACCGATCACCTCTAACACTCCCGTCTATAGCGATACTCAACGTGCCATGCTGGTGCTCGCCACCTGTTTGGTCGCCGCGATTGGCGGCTTTCTATTTGGCTTTGATAGTGGCGTCATCAACGGCACTGTCGATGGTTTACAGCAGGCGTTTGGCTCCGACAGTGTGGGCACAGGCTTTAATGTCGCCTCAATGCTGTTGGGCTGTGCCGTTGGGGCCTTTTTTGCTGGGCGCCTGGCCGATCGCTTTGGTCGACGAACCCTGTTAAGAGTGGCCGCCGTCTTTTTTATTGTCAGTGCCTGGGGATCCGGCATCGCGACAGGCTCTATCGATTTCGTCATCTACCGCATTCTCGGCGGGCTAGCCGTCGGCGCCGCCAGTGTCATGTCACCGGCTTATATCAGTGAGATTGCGCCTTCACATCTGCGCGGCCGACTTGCGACCATTCAACAAGTCGCCATTATCGGCGGCTTATTTTGCTCCTTCCTTAATAACTACATCCTGGCAGACCTGGCCGGAGGCTCAACCACGCCCCTTTGGTTTGGATATGAAGCTTGGCGCTGCATGTTCTGGATGGAGCTCATTCCCGCCAGCATTTTCTTGATTGCATTACTGTTTATTCCAGAAAGTCCACGTTTTCTGGTCAGCGCCGGCCATCACACCAAAGCCCATCATGTGCTCAACATGATTTACAACAACCCACAAGCCCAAGAGCGCCAACAACAGATTCATAACTCCCTTTCCCAACAACATCGGCCTCAGCTCAGAGACCTGATTAACCCCCAAACAGGCAAAGTCCTGAGGATTGTCTGGGTCGGTATTGGTTTGGCCGTATTTCAACAGCTGGTCGGGATCAACGTCGTTTTTTACTACGGCGCCGTGCTGTGGCAAGCCGTTGGCTTTTCTGAAAGTGATGCCTTGATGATTAACGTCATCAGCGGCGCTGTCAGTATTGCCGCTTGCCTGGCCGCCATTATATTGATCGATAAAATAGGCCGAAAACCGTTGCTCTGGGTCGGCTCAATGGGCATGGCCATCACCTTACTACAGTTGGTCTACGCTTTTTCAACCGCCACCTTTGTGAATGGACAGCTGACCTTGTCCGATGATCAGGGCGTCATCGCCCTACTGGCCGCCAATGCCTATGTCTTTTTCTTCAATATTTCCTGGGGGCCGGTCATGTGGGTCATGCTGGGGGAAATGTTCCCGAACCAAGTCCGTGGCTCAGGACTGGCGATTGCAGGGCTCTTTCAATGGATCAGTAACTTTGCCATTACCATCACTTTCCCCATTATGCTCGCCTCCATCGGTCTTACCGGGGCTTATGGCTTCTACGCACTATGTGCCCTGATCTCAATCATCTTCGTCTTCAAATGGGTACGTGAAACCAACGGCATTGAGTTGGAAGATATGGCCTATGAGTAATCTGCTCTAACGTCATTGACCTCAACCCATTAACATCAAGCCATTAACATCAAGCCATTCATGTCAGGCCATAACGAAAAAAGGGGCGCCGAAGCGCCCCCATTATGGGATAAAAACCAGTGGCCCATTAAGCCGCCAAGGCTTTCTCAATAATCTCGAACAGATCCGGTGACAGGGATTCCTGACGGATTCTTTCCAGCTGTGCTTTCATCATGTCCTGACGCTCTGACGTCATACGTTTCCAACGCGTGAGCGGAATCACCAGACGCGCTGCAATTTGCGGATTCAAGCGATTGAGTTCAATCACCACATCGGCCAATAATTGATAACCTTGGCCATCCTGACGGTGGAAATTCACCCGGTTTTGTCCAACAAAAGCGCCGATCAAAGCCCGCACACGGTTGGGATTTTTCAACGAGAAGGCAGGATGCGCCATCAGCATTTTCAGGCGATCCAACGCATCGGCTTGCGGACGTGTCACCTGCAGGCTGAACCACTGATCCATCACCAGCGGATCATGCGCCCAGCTTTCACCAAAGCGGCGTAGCGGCTCGGCGCCTAGCCGTGGATCTTCAGCATGCGCCAGCAAGGTCAAGGCGGCGCGCTGATCGGTCATATTGTCGGCACAGTTAAACTGCTCTTGTGTCAGAGCAATGGTCGCTTCATCTTCACGCGCCATCAAATAGCCCAAGCAGGTATTTTTCAGGCTACGCTCAGCAATCTGATTCGCCTCGGGCGCATAGTCACCCACACGCTGATTGACCTTATAAAGGCGTAGAAAATCATCATAAAGCGCATCAGCCAGCGCCTTACGGGCAAAACTGCGGGCCTTGTGAATGGCATCGACGTCCACCTGCTCATATTGCTCGGCCAGATAAGCCTCAGAAGGCAGGCGTAACATCTCAGCCAAAACAGCTTTATCGGTCATCTCACCGTTGAGCAGTGTCCGTGTGGCCTCAATCAAAGCCGGATCTAATTGTAGCGGCTCATTCGCCTGAATCTGGTTCACCAAGTGCTGCAACGCCAATACCGCCAACCGCTGTCCCGCATCCCAACGATTAAAGCCATCGCTGTCATGGGCCATCAAAAACGCCAGCTGTTCGCGGCTATAGTCAAAGGCCAGCTTAACCGGGGCAGAAAAGCCGCGCAGCAACGACGGTACCGGTTCCGCAGCAATATTATGGAAGGTGAAAGTTTGCTCGGCTTCTCGCAAATGCAGCACCGTTTCCGTGCCCAACTGTTCGCCGTTAAGTTCAAGCGGTAAATCATGCCCATTGGGCCCGACCAATCCCATTCGAACCGGAATATGCAAAGGTAATTTATCCGCTTGGCCCGGCGTGGCGGGCGTATGCTGACGCAGAGTCAACTGATAAGTGCGGGCATCGGCATCAAAGTGGCCGCTGGCTTCAATCTTGGGCGTCCCCGCCTGATGGTACCAGCGCATGAACTGAGAGAAGTCCAGCTCGGAGACTTCGGCCATGCAAGCGACAAAATCTTCTACAGTGGCCGCCTCACCATCATGGCGCTCAAAATAAAGATCCGTGGCTTGACGGAAGCGCTCACGTCCCAGCAACTCCGCCATCATCCGCACGACTTCCGCCCCTTTTTCATAGATCGTCAGGGTATAGAAGTTGTTGATCTCAATATAATGATCAGGCCGGACCGGGTGCGCGGTCGGGCCTGCGTCTTCAGCAAACTGCGCCGTCCGCAGCATGGCCACATCTTCAATTCGCTTGACCGGGGCCGAGTTCATATCCGCCGAGAAGCTTTGATCCCGGTAGACCGTGAACCCTTCTTTCAGCGATAACTGGAACCAATCGCGGCAGGTCACGCGGTTACCGGACCAGTTATGGAAGTATTCGTGTCCAACAACGCCTTCGACGCGCTGGAAGGCCGCATCGGTTTCACTTTTGGGCTCGGCCAACACACAGGCACTGTTGAAAATATTCAGCCCTTTATTTTCCATCGCGCCCATATTGAAGTCATTAACCGCGACGATCATAAAGATATCCAGATCATATTCACGGCCATAGGTCTGCTCATCCCAGCGCATTGAGGCTTTCAGTGAGCGCATGGCGTGATCACACTTGTGCAGATTCTCCGGCTCAACCCAAATTTCCAGCGCAACTTCACGGCCACTCATGGTGGTAAAGGTGTCTTTCACCGCTTGAAGATTACCGCCGACCAAGGCAAACAGATAGCAGGGTTTGGGGAAGGGGTCTTCCCAAGTCACAAAGTGGCGCCCGTTATCCAGCTCACCGCGTTCGATGGGATTACCGTTGGACAACAAAATGGGGAAACGCTGCTGATCGGCCTCAATTCGAGTGGTAAAGCGCGTCAATACATCCGGACGATCAGGGAAGAAAGTAATGCGGCGGAAGCCTTCCGCTTCACATTGAGTACAGAACATGGTGTTGGATTTGTAGAGCCCTTCCAGCGCTGTATTATTGGCCGGATCAATCTCGACCTCCGTCACCAGGGTAAATTGATCGGGCACACGCGCCACCGTCAGCAGATCCTCTTGATACTGGTAATCCGTTTCTGCCAACGGCTGGCCGGCCAACTCAATTCGCTTGAGTGTCAGCCCTTGACCATTCAAGACCAAGGGCAAACCCGCTTCGCGCTGATCATTGCGGCGTAAAGATAAAGTGCTGATCACACGCGTCTGATGATCATCCAAGGCGACATCCAACTTGACCTGATCGACCCAAAACGCAGGGGCTTGATAATCTTTAAGATAAATCGCCTGAGGCTGCGCGGCTTCCGGCTGAATTGCATTCATAACGGTCTCCCCTGTCATCGACACCACGCCCTGATCGACACTGATGATCTCACCATGATCAGGGCGGCATTTTATTCAGAATGATAGTCAAGATGGGGGCCGCAAGACGAGAAAGCAATAGTCCATTCCCTTTGGCCAAGCGTTGATTATTAACTCATAGGAAACAGTCATTCAGCGGCAGACGGGCTGATCAACCCTGATGGGCATGGCACACTGAACCCATCTTCTGGCCCCGAGTGATGCTCAACCTTGAGCCTGATCACGCGATCAATCGGCCAACATTTTAGATGATTCGAATGAAGAGGCGTGCAATGCGAACTTTCTTTATCTCTCACGGCAGCCCAGACTTGGTCCTCAAAGAGGTCGCCGCTCGACGCGCCCTGACACGATTGGCCAACCTGCCACGTCCAGCCGGTCTATTAACCTTATCGGCGCATTGGGCCCACAGCGGCACTCAGGTCCAGCTTGGCAGTGCCACGCAACACAGCACCCTGCATGACTTCTATGGGTTTCCACCGCCCCTGTATGAGAGGCAATGGAACGCACCGGGATTGCCCGAGCACGCCCACGCGCTTGAACAGGCACTGCAACAGGCCGGTTTTGAAGCCCAAAAAGATGATCAACGGCCGTTGGATCATGGGGTTTGGTCGCCGTTGAGCCTGCCTTTCCCTACGGCAGACCTCCCCACTTTGCCGGTGAGCCTGCCGGAAGACCTCAGCCCAGCGCAGTTATGGCAACTGGGGCAAGTGCTGGGAGACTTTGCCCGTCAGCACCATCTCTGGTTGGTGACCACCGGAGCCATCACCCACAACCTACGGGCTTTAGCACCAGAAGGGACTCCAACAGCACCTTGGGTGCAGCAGTTTGACCAATGGGTTCATCAAGTGATTGAGCGGCGGCACTGGGAGCGCTTACAGCAGTGGCAGCAACAGGCGCCGTTTGCTCAACGGAACCACCCAACGCCGGAGCACTTTCTGCCGCTTCTGGTCGCCGCAGGGGCTCAACCCGAGGGGTTAGACACTTGGCATATGAGCTACACCTACGGCAACCTGTCGATGCGCATGCTGGCCGACCCGGACACCGCTGCGCAGCTAGGCGATGCGCATCAGGGCACTCAACCTGATCTTTAAAACAACGATTTTCAAAACAAAGAAGTCTGGCCGGACGATGCAGATATTGAGAGCGACGCCGTTTCATCATCGGTCTCAGTCAACGCATCGGCCAGCAACGTCACGTCATAACCGCCGAATTTACGCAGGTTAATCACGCCAGTATCCAAGATCAGATACTGCCCTTTTATGCCCATCAAGGTGCCTTCAATCACCGGTGATTTTTCCGGGTTCAGGCTTTTCACCTTGGTCGGATACTCCAACACGGGATAGTGAAAATGACGCACCGACTCAATCAACACCTGAGGTGCAGTGCCCAGCGAGGCTGATAAACGGTCATGATACTCCGCCAATAACCGGTCGCGCTCTTCTTCCAAAGATAAATCAGGCACCTGGTTTTTGAGCATAGCCTGCCAGGCGGTTCGATCATTGACGCTGTCTTTGAAGGTCATTTCAGCCTGCCCAGAGGCCAACCGATCGGGCACCTGAAGCACCGGCAGCGCGGCAGAAGCGCCTTGATCCATCCAGCGCGTGGGCACTTGCGTGCCTCGGGTAATGCCGACTTTGAGGCCGCTGGAATTGGCCAGGTAAACCACATGGGGCTGAAAACAGTGATCGCGCCCCCACTGAGGCTCGCGGCATGTCCCCAAATGATAATGACAGGTCTCAGGCTTCACGATACAGCTGTCACACTGGGCGAGGGATTTAAAACACGGATAGCAATAACCCTGGCTAAAACTTTTACGCGTGGCCCGACCACAATGGATGCACTGGATTTGACCCGAGAAGATCAATTGTATCGACTGCCCCAGCAGGGACATCAAAGACCATTGCTGATCATCCAAGCGCAACTGATAGTGCACATTGGGCCCATCAGACGCAGGCTGATGGGTCGTCGCCATTTTGCGCAAGTGTCCACTCACGCCCATCAGTTCATCCATTTGATCGGTTGATCATCCAGATTGGAGTCACCATCATGGCTATCGCAACGACTCATATCGATATAGCCTACACGCTGCTGCTCCGGCACATTATTTTGTACCTCAAAGCGAATCACCGCCTCCATACACAACTCACGCTGCTCACTGCTCAGAGGACGGCCATCCGGCCATTTACCCAACTCAATACCACGCTTGAGGGCCTGGTAAATCTCTGGTGACATATTGTCGATCATTTTTTCAAAATTCATGGCAGACTCCTCAGCCTCAACACGCTTCACAACCTTTCATAACGGTTTAAACGCTATCAGATAAAAACCATCAGATTAAAACCATAAACCCAATACAATTCGGTGGTGAGCGGCGCTCGGTTTAACGACGCTCGGTTTAACGACGCCCGGTTTAACGACGATAGGTTTTACATGGCAACAGCGCCAGCAGCAACCCCACTAACAATCCACCCAAATGCGCTTCATTGGCGACATGGAATCCCAGAGAACCCGCTAGGTCGGTCATACAGAACACCATCCAGCCGACCATAAAAATCACCAATGCCGTCGGCACATTCAAGGGTTGTTCCGGGTGGCGCCGATCCCACAACCACATATAGCCCAGATAGGCATAAATCACACCGGAAGCGCCACCGAACGGTACCGTAGGATTAAACCAAAACTGTGCGAGATTCGAGAGCACACCCGCTAAGACAATGATCAGCAGTGTTCGTCGTGACCCTTGAATCGCTTCCAAACGCCCACCCAGCACCCAGACCCACATCAAATTAAAAATCAGATGCATGAGCCCGAAATGCATAAAGATAGGGGTAATAAAACGCCACCATTGACCGGAGGCTAACATGGTCTCCAGCCCCGAGATGGTGACATATTGACCACTGAACTGAAGCGGCGTGAAGGCCAACTGGGCAAACAACACCTCGCCAGGCCAATAACTCATGCCCGCCGAGACCAATAGCGACACGACAATCAGCGAAATCGTGACCGGCAAACGGCGCCACAACTGCACCAGTGCCGACACCTTCAAGAGGGAATTCGGCGCACGCTTTGGCATCGGTGCTCCATGATGCCAGGCTGATAACACTTCCTGAGCACGCGTCCATTGGCGGACATCCAACAACCAAACATCATGCCCCTGCTCACCTGGCAAGATCCGATGACCAATGCCCGCCGCCCATAAATGGCGGGACAAGGGCATCGGATCTTCCGCAGACGACAAGGTAATCAGCTTCTGCATAAGCATTGACCTATCAGTCGGGAGCCCGCATTGACCCAGGTCTGGCCCATCAAGGGGCACTGTCACCTTCGGCCGCTAGCTCATCAATCGGGGGACGTTCCTCACCTTGAACATCCACCCAGACAAATCGTTTGGCGCTGAGTGTGGCCTCGCCGTCATAACGATACGCCACCAAACGACCAAACTTGACTGCACTATAATCCACACAGGTGATATTGGGGCGAACCACGGCAGGAAAACCTTCACACCAGTAATGGCCGACAAATAGATGAGGCTCATCAGGGCCATAAAAGCACAAGGCCTCGCGGTCTTCATCCGAAATCGGCTGGTCTTCCAAATCACCGGGCAAGTTATCCGGCTGGAAAACGACATCGCCGTAAGTCTGGGGATTCTCAGCCCAGAAATGCACGCGAAAACTATTGCGGGTAAAGCCATCACCACTATGAATACGCACCCCCGGCGGCAATGGCATGTGGCAGCCACGGGTACAGCGATCCATCACGTGGAACTCAAAACTGCCCGGCTCGACCGAGGCATGGAGAAAATCAGCATCAATCCGCGCATCAGGGTAGCGGGCCAGAAAACGCGGCATCAATTGAGGATCCCAACAAGCATGCACCACACGCAGCCCGTCTTTCTCTAGGGCTAAAGGTATCTGTTGAAACCAGCGCAAATGATCGGCCCATTCATCAGCATGACCGGCAAACTGCTCCAACGTCTCACGGACAATTCGTGAGTGACGTTCCGTATGCGCTCTTAAGTGATCTCGCCCAGAACCTGGACGACCCGGGGTACTGAAAGCGAGCATATTGTATTCATGGTTGCCCATGACAATTTCCGCCTCGCCGCTGTCGACCATGGCACGGACCAGATTCAACGCTTCACGAATACGCGGACCACGGTCAATAATATCGCCAACAAAAATCACTTTGCGCCCTTCCGGATGGCGGTAGCATCCTTCAGTCAAGCGATAACCCAGCAGATTCAGCAGGTGAACCAGCGTCGCACCACAGCCATGCACATCACCGATCAGGTCATAACCCGGAAACGAGGCGGATGAAGCACACATTGGAGACTGCTCATACATAAAAATCGCCTCAGCCTTCAATCAATCGTGAATTCCAGCCCAGTTTGGTCCGGCACACTTCGTAATAATCATGCCCTAGCGGATGAATTAATTTCAGTCGATGAGGCTTCTTGCGGATATACAGCCAGTCGCCGGGCTTGGTCACAATATGGGTCTGACCATCGCAAGAGATATGCGGATAGGTTTCGTTATGCTCGTTGATATGGAGTTTAATTTCGCTATTGCCATCGACCACAATCGGACGGCTGGAGAGCGTATGCGGGAACATCGGCACGACCACAAGCGCATCCAGCTTAGGATGCATAATGGGCCCACCGCCAGATAGCGCATATGCCGTTGACCCCGTTGGCGTGGCCACAATCAGGCCATCAGAACGCTGGTTATAGACGTACTGACCTTCGATGAACAAATCAAATTCGATCATTCGAGCCGATTTTCCTGGGTGTAGCACGACATCATTCAGACCATCGGCCGTACCAATCGGTTCGCCATCGCGGCGCACCTCAACATCCAATAAAAAGCGCTCTTCCATCAGATAGCGCCCGGCCAACACCTCAGCGACCTTTTCTTCCAAGTCATCCGGCGAAATGTCGGTCAAAAACCCCAAACGTCCACGGTTCACGCCCAACACCGGCACACCCGTCCGCACCATCGCACGCGCAGCGCCCAACAGGCTGCCATCACCGCCCACCACAATCACCAGATCACAGATTTCGGCCAGCATTTTGCGACTGGCTTCCTGGAGACCATGGCCCAATAGCACGGTGGCGGTTTGGTCTTCGAGAATCACCTGATAATGGCGATCCTCTAAAAAGCGGATCAGCCGTTTCAGCGTTTCAACCACCTTGTGACTGCCTAAACGACCAATCAGACCAATATTCTTAAACTGCTCCATAACCTAAGGGCTCCGGCACGACCATGGATGGGAGGGGCATTATAAGGGGATCAAGGGCCCCGGCCAATGAATGACCGGTACCTTTTAGCTTGCTGATCTGATGCGTGACTTCAGTCAACCACCGCATGCCACGCATCGAGCTTATCGGAAGCGGTATCCCAACCCGACAGAAGCGCCTGACAGTTCCAGATCATCCGTATCGATGTAGCTCATATACTCTAACTGCATATAAAGCTCATCGGTAAAGCTCAGCTCAGCCCCTAATCCATAACTGAACTCGAACTCGCTATTACTATTGGTGCCATCAGCGGTTTTCACTTCCAGGCTGGCCGAAGAGGCACCGATTTTCAGGTAAGGATTAATCCGCCCTAACGGCAAGTTACCCCGCACATACAAGCCCACCATGTGCTCCAGTTTCACATCGGTATCACCACTACTATCCGAACCGCCTAAGGCGCCCTGGACTTCAACCCCGACTAAAGAAGTTAACTGCTGGCCAAACGTGATCTTCCCACCCGTCGCCGAAGCATCCGGATTTTGTCCACTATCACTGTCGCTATCCCAGTTATGCACCGACAGTGCGGCATAAGTATAAGTATCATCGTAGGTATCCAGCGCCAGCGCAGGCTGCGCTAAAAGGCCGGAGGCTGCCAAAATCCCTGCCGTCAAAAGCGGTTTCATCGTGAGTCCTCTTATGTATCAGAGTGATTATGTATCAGAACGATTGTGTATCAGAGTGATTATGATTGATTTGTGGTTAGGTTAAGGGTGATTGGGTTGGGACTGAATAAGGAGTGAGCTGAAACGCATCAATGCCCGATACTCATGACCCAACGAATCGACTTTCAGCCTATCACAGCATGCCCCTGACGCCAGTGACGAAGTGTCCAACTCTGTATGATTTTTTCTTTCTAGCAGGCAAAATAAGGCGCTTATATCGATGCGAGCCATCACCCCATCGCCCCTTAATCTCTCACCGCCCTTATGATTTAAGGCTAAGGACCTCACGATGATGACACTCCTCCCACTGCTGTATATGTTGGGTGGTATGCTGTTGGGACGTGTCTATCCGCAGGCGAGAACCTTCCTCGCCAAAGGATTAACGCTGATCCTGATTCCTTATGTCATTTTCTATAACTTACTGACCTACCAACCGGGTACCCTGCTGGTCGCTGGATTTGCCATCGTGTTTTGTACCTTATTATTTCTCATTGCCCGGCGCCTTAGCGAAGACCCGGTCGAAGCGCTCACCTTCAGCTATCTCAATATTGGTTGGTTGGGGCTACCGTTGGCGTTGGCGCTGTTTGGCGATGCTGCCGGGCGTATCATCATCGTCGCTTACGTGGGGGGCTCTGTTTTTGGCAATGTTGCGGCAGCGGCGGCGTTACAACCGCAAAGCTCGCGCTGGGTCTTGTTTAAACGCACCGTCACCGCTTGGCCCTTTCTCGCCGCTGTATTCGGAGGAGTGTTACACCTAATCTGGCCGACATTGGGAGACTGGACACTGTTAGGCCATTTGTACACAGCCGCCAAGCCTTTAATGTCTATTTTCGGGATGGCCATCTTAGGCATCTGGCTCTACCACGCCAAAATCACCGGCACCGCACTGCACCAGGCCCTGCATACCACACTCAAAAGAGCACTGATTGGCGGGCTCTTGGTCGCAGGCTTTATTGGCCTTGGGCACTACTTCGCTATTCCACTGATTCAACAACATTATTGGGTCTTTCTGATGCTGCCGTTGCTCCCACCCGCCGCGAATACCGTGGTGCTGGAAACTTACTACCTCGGCACCGGTCACTCAGCCCAAACCATCGCCAGTGGTACCATTATCTCGCTTGGCCTACTGGGCATTTTTGCTCTGGCAGTACCAGGGCTTTAGAGGGGTCATCACTTAGCACTATTCGTTACGCGTTTCCAACACTTGGCGGAGAATGCGGTTTTCAATGTTAAAGGGCACGGCCATATGATCCGCACCATCCACACGATAAAAACTGCTGCGTAGACCATAAGCGGATAAGCCGGACAAGCGTTGAGAGAGCTGCTCGGCATCTTGCTGCTCTTGTAGTGAATCTTGATCACCGACCATCAGCGACAGGCTCTGATTCACCCCATCAACCCGCCCCGATTTTACCGCTTGAGAAAAAGCACGCTCATGCGGCAGCAAGTAACGATCCGCCCACCAAAGGCTCGGGCTCGCCGCGATAATATGATCAAACAGACCCGGCCGGGTATAAAGCGCATACAAGCCCAACATACCGCCAAATGAGTGACCATAAAGCGTCTCTTGATCATGGTTCACCGGAAATTGACGGGCCACTGCAGGCATCACCTGCTGCGCCATAAAATCCAGAAATTCATCCTGCCCGCCTTGCGGCGGATCCGTCGGCTCCCCCGGAGGGGGAGAGAAATCATAGGCCCGCCGCCGGAAATTATGAGTGGCCTCGCCCGGGTAGGCGATACCGACAATAATGGCTTGCTGGAAACGCTCCTGAGCTCGCTTCGCCTCATGTAGAGAAGCAAAGAATGCATTGCCATCCAACACATAAAGTACCGGATAACCACCGGTATAAGGCAATGGCCCTTCCGGCTCGCTGATGAAGATGCGATAACGTTCACCGCGTGCATTGTGCATCGACCACTCACGGGTTTTATCCAGCCGAACCGGCCCTTCATCCTGAAAGGCCTCAGTGGTGTCCTGGTCAGTCACATGGGCATCCGCGGCAGGGCTGGCCTGAACCCAGCCGCCCCATAGCAAGATCACTAGGCCCAGCCACCACCGCATCGGAAAAGAGATTCCCAGGTTCATCATCCTCAACCCCATTACCAACGATACGCCAAGCTGCTGATCAGGCTTCGACCAGCGCCTCGATAGCAATAAGGACCTTCACAGGAGATATGTTCCTCATCCGTGATATTGGTGGCGTTCAGGCTCAGCCGAACCCCTTCAAGTCGCCCGCCAAAATCATAACGCGCCGCTAGATCGACTAAGCGATAGGCCTCATTCTTGTCGGAATTCGCATTATCGATATATTCAGTCCCGATATAACGCACCCCGCCCGACACATGCAGACGTTCAACCCAGGGCACCGCATAATCCAACCACAGTGACGCCAGATGTCGTGGTGTATTGGCCAGATCATGGCCTTGATCGCCCTCATTATCCCGAGTGATCTCAGCCTGGTTAAAGTTGTAGCTGGCGGTCATCCGCAGATCATCAGTCAAATCTCCGACGGCTTCTAACTCAAGCCCGCGAGTGCGCACTTCACCGGTTTGTGTTTGGAACAGCGGATGCTCAAGATCCGTGGTTTTACGATGCGATTCAGTGATCTGATAAACCGCCGCAGTGAAACGTGCCTCAGTACCAGGCGGCTGATACTTCACCCCCAGTTCAAACTGCTCACCTTCGGTCGGTTCAAAGTCATGCCCACTGGCATCTGCGCCCGTCTCAGGCACAAAGGATTGGGAATAGCTAAAATAAGGCGATAGCCCGAAATCATACACATACAGGGCACCCAACCGGCCTGTGGTTTTGGCATCACGTCGCTTAGTGGTCTCGCCTGCTAGGTGATCCTGAGTTTCATCCCGCGCCCAATCCCGGCGGATACCTGCAGTCAGGCGCCATTGGTCAATGCTGAGCTGATCCTGGAGGTAAACACCGGCCCGATGTGTCTTGCCATGATCATCCGTCCACATATCATCCGGGTGAGGAATCGGCTGATGATAATCAGGATGCTCAAGATCAATTGATGGCGCTTCACCGCCCGCATAAGTCACATCATGCGTCAGATAAGCGTAATCCACCCCCATCAACAGCTGATGGCTCATCTCGCCTTGCTGCAGCGTCGCCATTAAGCGCGTATCCGTACTCAGGGATTCCATATCCTCTTCCAGCGCAACGCTGCTGCGACTCAAGGTTGTGCCGCTCAAGGTACCCGCTGACAGATACTGATTAGTGGTATCCACCTCGCCATAACGCACATTCTGCTGCAGCGACCAGCGATCATTAAACGCATGATTCAGCTCATATCCCAGCGCCCACTGGTGTTGATCGAGCTTGTCAAAATCTTCATCACCGGCCCAGAAATGGGTCAGTTTTTCACCACGCTGATACGGACGAGGCGAAGCCGATGTCTCACGCTCCTGATACTGGCTGATCAAGGTAATATCAGTACGCTCACTGATTTGCCAACGCAGTGTCGGCGCCAGCAATGTGGCATCATTATCGACCTGCTCAATATCCGTTTGCGCATCACGCTTTAACCCCACCAGTCGATACTGAAGTGCATCATTCAGGGCACCCCCGACATCAAACTGCCCCTGACGATGATCGTGATTGCCCAGTTGAACCTGGACTTCCTGACGGGCATCCTGCCGGGGCCGCTTACTCACGCGATTCACTAACCCACCGGGAGAGAGTTGACCATAAAGCACTGAATCAGGCCCTTTGACGACTTCAATCCGTTCCAAGTTATAAGGCTGAGTGGCGTAATAAGAAAGCCAATCAGTATTGGGCTGACGCAGACCATCCAGAAAATCGCCGTTATAGACCACCGGATAGCCCCGTAACGTAATCGAATCAAAACGAGGGTCCAATCCGGAGCTTTGAACACGGACACCCGCGGCATACGCCACAGCCTGAGAGACCGACAACGCCTGCCGATCGCTGATCTGATCCTCGGTCACGACACTGACGCTCTGAGCCGTCTCCATCAAAGGCGTATTCGTTTTCGTGACCGCAGTGCCCGTATTGGCCAAATAGCCATCATGATTCAGACGTTGCCCTTGAACTCTCATCGCATCCAGCTCAACCGGATGGGCCTGTGGCGCCGACTGCAGCACATAATTCCCTTGTATTTCATCACCTTGTATTTCAGCACCTTGAACGTCATCACTTTGAGTCTGCTTCACCGCACGCAAGCCCGAACCGGATAACAGCGCGGCAAACCCTTGGGGAACAGCATAACGTCCCTGGAGCCCATCACTGTGCATACCGTCGGTTAAATGTGAAGGAAAGGACAACACAACATTCGACTGGCGGGCAAACTCACTCAACACTTGTCCCAATGGCCCCGGCTTAAGTTGATATACCCGTGTGGTGGCATCCTGCTGACCGGTCGCACGCTGATCAGCACGCAGACCCGCTGCGGTCTCGGCCTGAACAGGGAGCGCTGCTGTAGGCCCTAATAAGACACACCCCAGCGCGATATAACGCAAAGGCAAAAAACGACGTAAATCAGAATGGTCCCCACTGGAAATTGGGGCTTTTGAGCAGGAATGAAAAATCATGGCATGCACTCGTTCGTATTATGAAAACTCGATATGGCTAGCGCGATGTGTTCAAGCAGAAGCGTTCTAGCGTTTACAGTCATGACTCTCGGCGATTTAAGAAAGCCAATCATTCGTCATCACTATTCATCGCTAATAAAGGGGTCGAACGAGATTTAAAAAAGGACAAGCTGAGATGAATTTTTTAAGGGTGAGTCATCATATTGCGGTTTGATCACGCCGTCGGGGCCGGATGCAAGGTCACCCAATAATCCGTCCAGCGCTCAACACGGACAGGTAACGCATTCATAATCGCTTGCAAGGCCCGCTCAGGGTTATCCAGGGGAAAGGTGCCAGTCACTCGCCATTGCGCAATCTCAGGGTCACAGCGCAAGCGCCCCGTGCGATAGCGGGCCAATTCCGCCAACAAGCGATGCAGTGGCCAATCTACGGCCACCAACAAGCCTTGCGTCCAACTATCGGCTGTCTGGCTAAGGGCTGAGACCGTGACATGCTGACGGTCCATCTGGGCCTGCTCACCGGCATGCAAACGTTGCACCTGCCCGCCCCCGGCCAGCGGTAAAAGCTCAACCGCCGCTTCAATCACTCCCACCTGAGTCAAATGAGCCTTTTGCCGCACAGTGAACACAGTGCCCAAGGGCACCACCATGCCCTGTACCGTATGGACTTGCAGGGCTTTGGCCATCGCCTGGGCGGGCCGCTCTGCCCCAGCCGCATGAGCGGTTTTGACCCAAATCTCACCGTCATACAAACGAATCAAGCGGCTGTCTGCGGTTTCGATAATATCCAATGCTGTAGCGGTATTGAGGATCAACTGGGTGCCATCATCCAGCGTCAAGTGGTGTTGCTCACCTCGCTCCGTGTGATATTGCGCGGTCCACCCCCTCACCGTTCGGCTCAGAGCAGGTCCCACAGGCGTTTGCTGCCAAGCCAAGGTGCCTAAAATACCGCCAGAGGCCAATACCGCCAACCCCCGTAACACAGCACGTCGCTGATAATGCTCACGGCGTTGCAAAGTCTGCAACGCAGGCGACCCAGGCATGGCCTGTAATTGCTCACGCAATTGTTCAACTTGTTGCCAGGCTTGCTGGTGAAGCGGGTCAGCGTCTAACCAAGCGCGGTGCTCCTGACGCTGCTGTTCAGAGACATCCTCGGCATAAAGTACGGCATACCAATGAGCGGCCGATTGAAGTGCGGCTTTCATTTGAGAGGAAGGCGTCATGATAAGATAAGAGCGATCACGCTAATCCTCATACATCAGCAACAAGCAATGCGTCATCGCTTTGGCCATATAGGATTTCACTGAACTGACTGACACCTGTAAACGCTCAGCAATATCGGCATATTTCAATCCTTCTAGATGGGCCAGTAGAAACGTTTGCCGCACCTTATCACCCAACCCCTCCAGCATGGCCTCCACACGACACAAGGTTTCCAAGATCGTCACTTGCTCTTCGGCGGAGATCATCACTGGCTCAGGTTGATTCTGTAGGGTCTCAAGCCAGGCCTTTTCCAATGCATCTCGGCGCACGAAATCCACCCAGACCCGACGCGCGATAGTCGTCAGAAAATGGCGCGGCTCACGCAATACTGTCAATTGCTGCATATTTCGGGGGGAAGCCAAAATACGGAGAAAAGTATCCTGGGCTAAATCGGCCGCCTGCCAGCTACAGCCGGTCTTACGCTGCAACCAAGCGCACAACCAGCGTTGATGGGCATCGTAAAGACATGCCACCGTGTCGTTGCTCTGGCCAGGGGGAGATTGAAGGAGACCCGTCGATAATTCGCCGACCGGTACTGCCGCTTGAACCAAAGCCGCCATTTGCGCCTCTTAAGTTAAGATCAATACTTGAGGTCAATACTTAAGATCAATCAACAACGGCTTAATTCTAAGGGCTAAAAAAAGCTAATACAAATCATTATTATTTAACAAACACCATCAAGCGATAAAATCGATCCAACAGGCATAGCACTATTCAATTATCCCCATTCAATCATTACCTCGTTCAAGCATCGCCCAATAAAGAACGTTTGTGCGCCTCAAACTCCTCATCGGTGAGAATGCCTTTTTTCTTGAGTTTGTACATGCGCTCAATCTCGGCGGCCACACTCACGGTTTTATCTTCTCGCCCTTTGCCTTTAGCGCCAATAAAGCACCAGGCCAGTGCGACGATCCAACCGATCCCAAAAAGCCAAAACCCCAGCACATTGGTCAGGGCAATTTTCTCTTTATAAGGATGCTTCTTCTTGTACGCCAGCAAGGCAGGCAGTGGAAACAGAAGAATAAAAATAGGAGACAGCATCAGCAGTGCTGTAATACTCATAACCTGCGCTCTCTTTGGCCGATAGATTGTCGCTAATCACAAACAGCGGCGCGATAGTAGGTCAAGACTGACGCCCTTGTCTGCTGTCACCAATCAGGGACAAACCCTCTCCTTAAGCAAGACAAAACCCTTAATCCAACAAAAACCATCAGCGTGGCCTCATAGATATGAGCCAATCAATGTGGGCCAATAGCGGTGGGCCAGTAGATGTGGGAAAAGCAACGAGGTCGAAACTCAACCTTGTTGTTGACTTTAGGGTTGAGCGACCCAAAGATAAACAGGTAAAGCGCTCATGCAATGGTAAGCAACGTTCAAGCGCCGCCAATCTCCCTCACATGATTCATGTTGAGGCATCCGATAGGAGGTCTGTGGTGAGTCAATTATTCAGCCCTGAAGCCATTTCGACAGCCCGCGCTTCAGGCAAACGATTACGTATTGGCGAGTTGGCTAAAGCCACCGGGGTCACCGTCGAAACCTTGCGTTACTACGAGCATCAGGGATTACTGACAGCCCCAGCCAGAGGTGACAATGGTTACCGCTACTATAGCCCGGAGAATCTCGAACGGGTCCACTTTATTCTCCGAGCTAAAGCCGTCGGCTTTACCCTCAAAGATATCGAAGAGCTATTATCACTTGAGGTTCAACGCGAATCGCATACTTGCCAGGAAGTCAAAGACATGGCCGAGGCCAAACTGGCTGAGATCGAACAACGCATGAGTGAGTTGGCGCGGATGCGTGAAGCCCTCTCGACATTAACCGACGCCTGTTGCGGCGGCCCCATGTCGGCCGAACACTGCACCATTCTCTCCGCCTTGGCCGAAGGTGAAGTGCATGCCGAGCATCACCACCACAGCCCCGATATGGAAGCCCTCGCACAAAAACGTGATTCACATAGCAGCGGATGCTAAGCGCTGGCGGCGCCGAGTCCAATAATGATTACAACCAAGGGAAAGCAAAATCACCGCGCCGCCTAGGCTTAAGCGCAATAAATCTGCATCACGATCCCAAATCACCAGATTCACGATCAAACCGGCGGGCACCAAAGCATTGTTCATAATGGCCAAAGCGCCAGCATCCACTTGAGTGGCGCCTTTATTCCAGAAAAAATAGCCCAGCGCTGAAGCCACCAACCCGAGCCACAATAAAATGCCCCACTGCAAGGCGGTCGTCGGCAAACGATCAGGATTGCCAAACAATCCAAAGCCGGCCGCAGCCACAACGCAGGCGCCTAAATAAAAAAATCCAAATACCGTATGCTGGTGCAAGCGCTCTTCACGTTTAGCCATCAACTGCTTATAACTGATCTGGCCAATGGCAAAGCAAAGATTAGCGCCTTGTACCAACAAGAAGCCACCTAAAAAATCCGCACTCACCTGGTGATAACGAATAATGCCAGCGCCCAGCACAGCGAGCGCAGCCGTGACAAGATAGACTAGGCTGAAGCGTCGTTGCATCACATCATTGAGCAAGGTGATGTACAAAGGTGTCAGAATGGTAAAGAGCAACACTTCCGGCACTGAGAGGTAAATAAACGACTGATACAAACAGAGATACATGACCCCCAACTGCAATCCGCCAATCGCCATCATTTTCAGCGCCAGCTCAGCGGAAACCTGACGCCAACGCAACAGCGGGAGAAACATCGCTGCAGCTAATAGGGCGCGAGTCAGTACCGCAAAATAGCTATCCACCTGACCGGCCAAGTAGACCCCGATCAGACTGAAGGAAAACGCCCAAAGCAGGGTGACCCCCCACAGATACCCCATAGTGGTTAACCTCTTTTTCTTTTCAAGTTGACTCATTGGGGCGCTAGTGTACTGCCAGACCAATAGAAGCGCCATTCAACTAGACATACCGTGCCACTAGAAATCCTGTGCCACTAAAAATGCCTGCCACTAAAAATACGACCGTGGCTCGCTACCCTCGACACCTAATAAAAATTAGCTATCAAGCCCTTAAAAACTATGAACTTCACTTAAACACCAACCGCGACCACAATCATCTCCATCAAGTCAGGCGCAGTTCAAGTCAGACAAGATGATCGATCTTTGAAATCAATACCGTCAGATTTAAGGCATTTGATACAAAACAAAGGCTGCGCCGAATCACTGGAAAAATCGTCTTAAAACGACCATGTTAAAAATTAACGGGAGATCAACGATGCAATCACTTCAGGTCGATGTGGCCATTTTAGGTTCAGGTACCGCTGGATTAAGCGCCTACCGTGCCGCCACTCAAGCGGGTAAACGCGCCGTTATGATTGAAAACGGCCCTTACGGTACGACCTGTGCCCGCGTCGGCTGCATGCCGAGTAAGCTGCTGATTGCCGCCGCTGAAAGCGCCCAACATATTCGAGAATCAGCTCCCTTTGGTGTTCATAGCTCATCGCCTGAAATCAATGGCCGAGAAGTCATGGACCGCGTCAGACGAGAACGCGATCGTTTTGTTAACTTTGTCATTGATGATATTGAATCTTTCCCAGAAGCCGACCGATTACGGGGACACGCGCGTTTTATCGAGCCTCATTTGATCCAAGTGGATGACCATACCCAGGTGCGAGCGGCCAATATGGTGATTGCCACAGGCTCTCGTCCCAATGTCCCCGCGCCTTTCCAAGCGGCGGGGGATCGACTGGTCATCAATGACGATGTCTTCGAATGGGATGAGCTCCCTCAATCGGTTGCCGTTTTTGGGCCCGGCGTTATCGGTCTGGAACTGGGCCAAGCATTGCACCGGCTGGGCGTTAATATTCGGTTATTCGGCCGCGGAGGCTTGGTCGGGCCATTACAAGATGAAGCGATTCGCCAATATGCTGAACATACTTTCGCAGAAGAATTCCCACTACACGCTGACGCCCAAGTTGAAGACATCCGCCGTGAGCAGGATCAGGTCGTCATTCGTTTTTATCATCCCGATCGCGCCCGCGTCATCGAAGAACGTTTCGATTACTTATTGGCGGCCACAGGGCGCCGCCCCAATGTCGACCAACTCAACATCGAAGCGGCCGGCCTGAAACTGGATACGCAAGGTGTGCCCGAGTTTGATTCAAGCACACTGCAGTGCGTTAACCAAGACGGTACGCCCAGTCATATCTTTATCAGTGGCGATGCCAATAATGATAAACCGCTGTTGCATGAAGCCAGCGATGAAGGCCGCATCGCCGGGCATAATGCGGCCCATTTCCCCCAGGTGAATCCAGGCCATCGCCGTACCCCCATTTCCGTGGTGTTCAGTGACCCACAACTGGCCATGGCCGGTGAAACCCTGCCCCAGCTCAAGCAACGCCTGAGTGAATCCCAGTTGGCCATTGGTGAAGTTTCGTTTGAAAACCAAGGCCGCTCTCGGGTGATGCGCATCAACAAAGGGCTGTTAAGGGTCTATGCTGATAAGTCCACCGGGCAGCTATTGGGGATGGAAATGGTGGGCCCTCGGGCGGAACATATCGCCCACTTGTTAGCCTGGAGCATTCAACAACAACTGACCATCAAACAATTACTGGAGATGCCGTTCTACCATCCAGTGATCGAAGAAGGCGTGCGTACCGCCCTGCGCGATGTGGCACACCAACTGATTCAGTAAGCAAAGCTTATTGAATGCTCAATACATAGGCCTTGGCCAGGCTCAATGCCTGGCCTGACATGAAAGTCAAAAGGAAGGAACATCATGAGCCAGAATATCCGCGTACGGGATTGTATGTCCCGCGACAGTTACCAAATTGCCGTGACCGCCAGCGTGGATGAAGCGGCTCGTGCGCTACAACACCACCGCCTCCCTGGTGCGCCCGTTGTCGATGAGCAAAAACGGCTGGTCGGCTTTGTCTCCGAACACGACCTGTTACATCAAGTGCTGCAAGCCAGTTACCACTGTGATGGCGGCGTCACCGTGCAGGATGTGATGAGAACCGAAGTCCTGAGTGTCTCGCCGAATGACGATATTGTGGAGTTGATCAACGTCATGGTGCGCCCGGATAAACCCAAAGTGTTTCCGGTACTGGAAGGCCGCAAAGTCATCGGCATTATTACGCGGGGACTGCTGCTTCAAGCCCTGCTAGAAAACAGGACTCGGTGTTAAAGCGCGCCCCCTTCAATCAACACCCCACAAAAAAAGCCCTCGAATAGAGGGCTCAATGGTATGCCATCGGTGAGGCAGCCTTAACAGGGCGAGCGATTAAGACATGCCCTTTTTCGTTATCACCGGCCCGTTTGACGCTGGCGATTCATCCACCCGGCTGTCTTGCTAGCCCAATATGGCGATGAATGAACCCCTGACCGGTGTTTCATCGATCATCCTTCCTGGATACTTTCTGACTGATAACCTGCTGAAGAGGCTTGTTCACGTGCTTCCATTGCGCGTTTACTGGAGCGGGCCGATACCAGCATCAAGATAGCCGGGATCATCAACAGGGCTCCACACAGCAGCATGATCAGGCGACCATTATCTGGATTCGGTAGCAGTGAGAGCCCCATCACCATGATGCTGCCAATCAGAATCAGGCGACCGAGAATCACTTTCTGGCCATAGTCGATGGAGAGTGTGTTTTCACCGGCTTCGGATTCATCAACCGGAGTCGACCAGCGACGCCACATCTCATTACGCTCATCCAGACGTGCCTGGGAATGACTTTCTTCCTTATAGAAGAAGCGCGTCATCAAGAAGAAGCCACCGGTAATCACCGTATGCGCACCAATACCGAAGGCCACACGGAAGTCAGACCATTCACGGGCAGAGACTTCGATGCCCATCACACTATTGACCCACTCGGGGCTCAACCAGGCCCCCACACCATAGGAGACCATGCAGCCAACGATCAGCGTGCTCCAACCTGACCAATCCGGCGTTTTACGGATCACAAGCCCCAGTAAAGCAGGAATCGTGATCGGGTAAGTGATCAAGGCACTGGCTGTCAGCAAGATATCGAACAGACTCATGCTCTTGAGCGAGTTGATAAACAACCCGATACCGACAATCAAGACACCAAAGCCCAGCGTCACAAAGCGTGAAATACGCAGCATTTGCTCTTCGCTGGCATTCGGGTTGATCACGGACAGGTAGAAGTTACGCACAAAGAAACCGGCATTACGATTCAGTCCTGAGTCCATGGATGACATACTGGCCGCAAACATCGCCGCCATCAGCAGCCCCAACATACCCGCCGGCATATAGTCTTTCACAAAGCCAACAAAGACCGCTTCATTCGCTTTGGCACCGAGCATGGCAAAATCATTGATAAAGCCCGGATCATTCGCATGCATATACCAAGAGGGGAAGAACCAGATCACAGGACCAATCAAGGCCAGACACAAGGTAAATAAAGCCCCGAAGCGCGCGTTCTTACTGTCCTTGGCGCACATATAGCGATAGCCATTAAGCGTGTTGTTCATCATAAAGATCTGTTTGATGATCAACATAAAGACCCAGAAGCCAAACAACCATGCATAGCCATAGCCACTGCCGGTCATGAACTCACCGTCATAACTGGACACAATGGTACTGAGACTATCGGTGTTATCCCAAGCCACGAAGAAGCAAACAAAGGTCACCGCCATGATGATCAGCATCTGCACATAATCGGAAGCCACAACGGCCCAAGCCCCGCCAGTGACAGACATCGCAACCACGACAACGCCGGTCAGCACAATAATAGTTTCCAGCGAAACGCCAAACACGGCTGACGCAATCACAGCCAACGCATTCAGCCAAGTCGCAGCAGACACCAGACCATCAAACATGCTGAACCAAATGAAGGTCTGTTCACTGGGCTTGCCATAACGCATTTTGAGTGACTCTGCCGCCGTCACCACGCGTAACTGACGAAAACGTGGGGCAAAGTACAGATAGTTCAGCAGATAACCCACCGCATTGGCCATAAACAGAAACACAATGGCAAACCCGCTGGAATAGGCTTTCGAAGCGGCCCCAGTAAACGTCCAGGCAGAGAACTGCGTCATGAAAGCCGTCGAACCGACCAGCCACCACAACATGTTACCGCCACCGCGGAAGTAGTCGCTGGTGTTGTCATTAAAGTTCTTAAAGACCCACCCAATCACGACCAGAAACAGTAGATAGATGAATATGACCCAAATATCGACACTCATAAACATGACTCCATGACGCGTTTTTATTGTTATTGACGCAGAACATGCCTACCTCTTCCCCGCTGGAATGCACAGGCCAGGCCGGTTCTTCCCTAACGGTGCGTCATTATTGCGAGACCCCAAACGCCATCGTCTTCCCGTATCATTGAACTGAGTAGATGACCCCGCTCAATCAACACACGACAATCAAGTTCAACGGCCTATCAATAATGCTCGACCGTATTACCCCTGATGTAATCAAAGTTAATGTTTTCACCCAGACCCGGGCGTTGGGGTAAATGCACATAGCCGTTTTCATCCATTTCATCGACGATGGCATTCAGATATGCCGGCGGCTGATCGTAATCCAGCTCCGGATGTAGCAGACCACGCTCATACCACTGACAATTGGTGATGGCACCGACAACCGCCAGATTCGGGGCGCCGTTACCATGAATTTCACAATCCATACCGAAGGATTCCGCCAGATGAGCGACCTTCATGCAGGGGCCGATACCGGCACCATTGGCAACCCCGGCTCGTAAAATGTCACACGCCTGATGAACCGCCCAACTGGCACGACTGTGATGTTTACCGGCCAGACTCTCCGGACCGATCACCGGTACGTCCACATGGTCAGTCAGCCAGCGGTAAGACTCCATCGAATCTTCCGTCATGGGCTCTTCGAACCAGGCAAAGTTTAAGCGAGACAAGGCACGGCCAATCTTCAACGCATCGGTACGGCTATACCAATGGTAACCATCCAGCATCAACGCAATATCAGGCCCAACGGCTTCACGAACGGCTTCGCAAGCCTTGATATCCATCTCGACACTGGGCGCAAAACTGACCGGCGGCATCCAGGTATGCAGCTTGATGCCTTGATAGCCACGAGCGACCAGTTTTTCGGCAAATTGGGCATACTCATCGGGCGTGGATAAGCCACCTTTAACCTCATCACCACACATGGTGCTGGCATATGCCTTCACCTTATCGCGTGCGCCCCCCAGTAACTGGTAAACCGGCATATTGAGCTGACGTCCGGCCAAGTCCCACAGCGCCGAATCCAGAATCGCCATCGCCCGGTCCGTTAACTGACCACCACTGCCGCGCTGACGGTGCCAAAGATCATGCCAAACTCGCTCACGCGCATGAACAGGCTGACCAAGGGCAGCTTTTTTGAGGTACTGATTGATGACGTAAGGCCGAACCAGTTCAGGCGGTGCAAAGGCGTGTCCCTGGCTACCGTCTTCAGCCGTGACCGTCAGCATGGCAATACGCGCCTCACTCGGGCCTCCGGCGTGGGCATGCCCGGCACTATCACGTGATATGCTGGACTCGTAACGAATGACATCCACGGAGATGGATTCAATATTCATGGTGTGTCGGGCTCCTACGCTCACTTCTGTCTCTCGGTAATCATCCATTGCAACAGCGATGGACTCAAAAGATCATACATAATATGTTTGATCGTAAGTGTTCATAGAGACGCCAACAACATAGACATAGGTATTAATTAAACCATCGGTCTTGATAGACACCGGTACTCATCGGCACAAGTACTCATTGGCACAAGTACTCATCGACACCGGTATCCATCCACACGGAGATAAGGCGTCCAGCACATGCTGACGCTCACATCACAGACACTCAGCGCGACTGCACTCATTAAAACAAGTCGCACCTTAAAATAAGTCGCATCAATCAGGAGCTTGACATGCCAGACACACCGATCCGTTTATATATTGGCTGTGCCTTAAGCGGAGAGATCGCCACCGTTTTACTGGCCCCCGATACTGGCCGACTCACACGGGAACAACGACAACGGCTGCCGGATTTAGAGCATACCGGCGGCGCCATGCCCATGGCCCTCAGCCATGATCAACAGCACCTTTATGCCGTCTCTCGCGGCACCCCCTTTTTTATTGCGGATTATGAGATTGCGCCTCACGGTGCACTTATACACCGACACAGCACCCCCATTGAGACCAACCTAGCTTACTTACAAGCGACGCCCGATGGCCGCTATCTCTTGAGTGCCTCTTATATCGATCACCATATCAGTATCTACCCCATCGAACAGGATCATACGGTCGGACAGGCCATCACCCGCATCGACACGGCGCCCCATGCCCATGCTTTAAGCATGGCACCGACAGGACAACACTTACTGGCCACCAGCATTGGCGGCGACTGCATCTATCAATGGCAGTGGCATCCGCCCCAAACATCGGTCATGCCTGCCACGCCATTACACCATCAACAGCAGCTCGACCTACCGACCGGCACAGGACCTCGGCATATCACCTTCCACCCAACCTTGCCATTAGCCTATGTGATTGGTGAACGTAATGGTTGTATCAACGTGCTGCGCTATGGTGATGCCGGTCTAGCACTACTTCAAACGGTGTCAATGCCACACCCAGCAGAAGCGTTCCAAGCGGCGGATATTCATATCACCCCGGATGGCCGATGGATTTACGCCTCAGAAAAAGCCGCCTCCACACTCAACCTCTTTCATGTCGACTCGGATGGCCTGTTGAACTTTAGTCAACGGTTTCACACTGAAAACCGGCCCAGAGGGTTTGCCATTACATCCGATGGCGCATTTCTGATTGCAGCCGGCCAATTCTCTCACCATATCAGCAGTTACCGCATCGACACTGATAATGGCCAATTACACTTCACTGATCGACTGGCTGTGGGGCAAAGCCCGGATTGGATTGAAATTCACGCTTGAGACACTTGTGACCCCACCGAAGGGCATACACGACCAAAGGGCACCGATGCCGTCCTCATGACAAGTTCGACATTGGACGCAGAGCCAACAGGCGCCTGTTGGCTCTAGCAGTCGCTTATTTAATCAAGCAGCGCCCGCAGGTCCTCATACAACGCCAGTGGAATGTTCATTCCTCCCGCCTCATGGTTACGCTGGCGAGCGGCAAAGCGTCGCTGTGAAGGTAAACGAGCGCCTTGCGCTTCGATCCCGGCAAACAGTTTTTCTGCTTCAGCAAGATAGTGATCAGTCCGCGCGCCCAGCCAGGCCTGCGGACTCAGCGCAATAATCAACTCACCGTGATCCGAGCGCGTCTCGGGATCCCCATCCGCCGGGCGCGTCTGGTGCCCCAGATGATCCCCAATCAAAGGCCCGGCCAGCAGCTCAATCATGGTCGACAAGGCCGACCCCTTATAATCCCCAAACGGCAGCTGCGCACCCGCAAGCGCCTCGGTCGGATCGGTTGTCGGTTGGCCTTCGGCATCCAGCCCCCAACCAGGTGGAATGGACTCTCCAGCTCGGCGATGCAATTCAATCTCACCCCGAGCACTCATGCTGGTGGCAAAATCAAACGCATACGGAAAATCTCCCGGACGCGGCCAAGCAAACGCAATCGGATTGGTACCCAACAAAGGTTTTGTGCCTCCAGCCGGGGCCACAAAAGGATGTGTCGGCGTCACCGCCAACCCCACCAGCCCTTCGGCCGCAATCGCTTCAACCTCGGTCCATAACGCGGAAAAGTGAAACGCATGATGAATCGATAATGCCGCAATCCCCTGCTGGCGAGCTCTATCAAGCAACCGGGGTAACCCCATTTCAAACGCCAGCAGCGAGTTACCGCGTTGGGCATCCACACGGATCAGACTACCTTCATTACCGACAATCACCGGCTTCGCCTGAGGATCGACCCCTTTTTGCCTCACCATCTCAATACAGCTCAATAGGCGATACAACCCATGAGAATGGCCATCATCCATCTGTACCGTCACCACATTGCGGGTGATGGCATCGGCATGATCAGCACTATAACCATGATGGGTCAATATCTGACGACTCAACTGAATCGCCTCATCGTAACTCAGCGTAACCGATGCTGGCGCCTCTGATACCAGGGACGTTACATCTTCAGTACGACGACCGCTTTCCATAGCTTCACCTCTTAAACAGCATTGACCTTAAACAAACATACAGACTTAAAAACACGGATATCATCGATCGATATATCAACCACGTGGATGTCAAAAGCCTGTCCATTCAAGCAATGCCAATACAATCAGGCCATGACATAGGCCCGATTATGGTTAATCAAAATGGATGAATAAAACGGACTAACGAAAAATAGGCGATAAAAAAAGCCACAGGCATCACGCCTGTGGCTTGGATACCGCTTAAAGCACTTACTGTTTTAAAGCACTTACTGTTCGCGCTGGCCGTCATACAGGCGACGCAAACCCAGCGGGTTGGCTTCGCGCAATGCTTCCGGCAACAGCGCATCAGGCAGATCCTGATAGCACACCGGACGCAGGAAGCGGAAGATGGCAGCACTGCCCACTGAAGTCGTACGCGAGTCAGAAGTGGCTGGGAAAGGTCCGCCATGAACCATCGCGTGACACACTTCAACCCCCGTCGGCCAACCATTCACCAGAATACGTCCGGCCTTACGCTCAAGGGTCGGCAGCAACGCTTTCGCTGCATCCAGATCCGCATCATCCATTTGGACGGTTGCAGTCAACTGGCCTTCCAAGTGCTCAGCAATCGCTTTCACTTCAGCGGCATCATCACACTCAATCACCAGGGAGGCCGAACCAAAGACTTCTTCCTGCAGCGCTTCACTGCCCAGGAATGCCTTGGCCGAAGTCACGAACAGACCGGCTTGACATTGGTTCGGACCATCACCCGCCTGACCCCGGACAATTTCGCGGACTTCAGATTCGCCTTGCAGACGCAAAACGCCTTGCTCATACGCCTGGAAGATACCTGGCGTCAGCATCGTTTGAGCCGCACTATCTTTCAATGCAGCCGCAGCACTGCTGACAAAGCGATCCAGATCAGCACCTTTTTGTGCAATGACCAGACCCGGATTCGTACAGAACTGCCCCGCGCCCATCGTCAGAGACCCCGCAAAGGCGCTCCCCATGGCGTCAGCACGTGCAGACAATGCCGCCGGTAGAGGGAAAACCGGGTTAATACTGCTCATCTCAGCATAGACCGGAATCGGCTCCGGACGATTCTGAGCCACCTTCATCAAGGCGGTCCCACCACTGCGGGATCCAGTGAAACCCACCGCCTTGATCCGCGCATCAGCCACCAGCGCAGAACCGACTTCACGGCCGGAACCATACAGCAATGAGAACACCCCTTCCGGCAGCCCACAAGCGGCCACAGCACGCTGAATGGCTTTACCCACCAGCTCCGCAGTTCCTGGGTGCGCCGAATGTGCTTTGACGATCACCGGACAACCCGCTGCCAGTGCAGAAGCGGTATCACCACCAGCAACAGAGAACGCCAGCGGGAAGTTACTGGCGCCAAACACCACAACCGGCCCCAGCGGAATATGACGCTGACGCAGATCCACGCGTGGCATCGGCTGACGCTCAGGCATCGCCGGATCAATACGCACATCCAGCCACTCACCCGCACGAACAACCTGAGCAAATAAACGCAACTGGCCGCAAGTACGACCACGCTCCCCCTGCAGACGTGCCTGAGGCAGGCCAGTTTCAGCCACACCGCGTTCAGTCAGTTCATCGCCAATGGCATCAATTTCATCAGCCATTTTTTCCAAGAACTGGGCACGCTGTTCCAGGGATGTTTCACGATACTGATCAAATGCAGACCAGGCCAACGCACAAGCCTGATCAACCGCTTCAGCATTACCGCCAGCATAAGCGGGTGCAAGCGTTTCACCTGTCGCCGGATTAATGGCTTTAATTTCAGCACTCTGACCCGTCACTGCTTGTTGACCGATCAAAAGTTTACCTTCCAACGTCGTCATAACGCTCTCCTCAAGTATTGGCTTTTCCGGGCGTCATTCCACCGCGTCCTCAATCTCTGCGCCAGCATGATAAGGCCCAACATATTCGATTCAACCCGTTGAATTCAATATATCCAATTCAATATACGGGCCTTATCATATGAATATGAGATCATAAAAAATCATTTAAAAACAAATAGTTATAAAGCATCAACCACTTTAGCCATGTGCTAAAAGTCGAGATCATTTATAAGATGAGTAAGTCTCACGGGCACGACTCAAGTGATGTTGCATCGCGGCGCGAGCCCCCTGCTCATCTCGTGCCAGAATGGCATTCAGAATGTCCGCATGCTCATGACTGACCTTTTCCAGATACTGATAAGTGGCCTGCGGGTCCAACTCGACAGAGACGAGCTTGGCCCGCGGAATAGCTCCCAGATTCCATTGCTCATAAGTGGTGACAAAAGCAGGATTATGTGTGGCCTGTGCAATGGCCAGGTGAAACATAAAGTCTTCTTCACGCGCCTGGGCATTGTTCTGATAGGCCTTCACAAACTGTGCATGGGCCGCTTCCAGCTGCTGCTTATCCTGCTCATTAAAACGAAGAGCGGCCAGGGCCGCAGCTTCCGGTTCAATGGTTAAACGCAACTCGAGCATGTTGAGGATATCCTCAACCGTACTTAACCGAATGCGTTTGGCCGGATACTGGGTCTCCGGGGCGGAGTGCAATACACGCGTGCCGATTCCCCGACGGGTTTCCACAAGCCCTTGAGACTTCAAGTGAGTGATGGCTTCACGAATGACCGTTCGGCTCACACCAAACAAATCACATAGTGCGCCTTCCGGGGGAAGCTTTTCGCCCACAGGAATCTCTTGACGCCCGATAATACTTTCAAGCTGTTGAGATACCTGGCGCGATAAACTGCCACCATGGGATAAAGGTTTAATGCCAAGCTCGTTCATGTTTAACCATCTCTCACCGAATCAAAGATTATTAAGGCTTTGCGATTGCCCTCCTTAACCACACCACTATATAACAACAAAGACTAATTTTTAATGAAACATATGACATTTAATCATCTGGGTGCCCAGCAGCGGCAAATTTACCCCCTTGGTAAACCACTTCCGGCGCATTTGGGTCAGCTTTAGGGGCATTTTCTTCAATCTCAGCACGCCACTGTTCGGAACTATGCTGCGGCTTCCATCCCAAAAAAGAGACCTTGCGGTTATCCCACCACTGCTCGGTATTATCCGACACACCATAGATCACGGTATTGCCCAATTTCGGGGCATTAAAGGCGCGGGCAAACAGACTCATTAAGTCTTCAACACTGAGCCAAGTCGCCAACATGCGGGTATCTGCCGGTTTCGGGAAACATGAACCGATACGCACGCTCAACGTTTCAATACCGAATTTATCGAAGTAGAGGCTGGCCAGATCTTCACCAAAGCACTTGGACAAGCCATAGACGGTATCGGGGCGGCGCGGCACTTCAGTATCAATTTTCTGGCTACGCGGATAAAAACCAATCGTATGATTGGAACTGGCAAAGACAATGCGCGGTTTATTCAAATGGCGAGCGGCTTCATACAGGTTGTAAGTACCGATGATGTTCGCCTGGAGGATACCTTGCCAAGGCTTCTCCACAGAAACGCCCCCCAGGTGGATGACACCATCACACCCGTCAACCAGTGCTTTAACACCTTCATAATCGGCTAAATCACAGGTCACAACTTCCTCATGATCGGCCGGATTTTCGATATCAACAATATCTGAAAGACGGACGCTTTTAGCGAGGCTTTTCAGATAAGGACGGATCGCTTTGCCCACACCACCGGCAGCACCAGTGACCAGTAACTTATTTAACATGGCAACCTCTTCCTTTTATTTAATCAATAAAAACAAAATCTTATTGATGACTTGAACATCATTCATGACTCAAAATGATTCATCGACAGGAACCATTCATTTTTACGAGCCACTCAACCGACATCCGGTCGATCTCTAATCGATATTCAACCGATATCTCAAATACTGTGCCTGACGCAGAACCTCACAACCCCATCAAAATCCATACAGTGCAGCGGGATTATCCACCAGAATCTTTTGTCGGGTCGGCTCATCAGCCCAATCAAGCAACACATCCAATTGCTCGACATCGCTGGGATACTGACTCCGCTGAACGCCCACGTGTGGCCAGTTACTGCCCCATAAAATTCGCTCCGGCGCATGCTCAATCACACGTTTGGCCAGTGGCGCCACATCAGCAAAATCAGGCCCACCGGTGAGGCTGGTCTCATAGGCACCACACACCTTGAACCAGGCATTGCCTTTATCCAGCAGACGTAAAATCTCATCGACACGCACATCATCAGCAGGTACAGGGTCCATAAATTTGCCGATATGATCGATGATGTAACGCCCTTCAATCTTGTGCAGTTCATCCAGATACTGAGACAAATCACGACCGTTAAACTGCACCATCAAGTGCCAGTCCATCTCCCGAATCACCTGCTCAACAGCCAGCATCCGATCAATCCCCACGGCCCCCCCCGGTAACTGCATGATGCGAGCACCGCGGACCCCTTGGTCATGCCACTGCTTGAGCTCTGCCTGAGTCGTCTCGGGAGTGACGACAGCAATGGCACGTGCCACATCGGGTCCCAACTGATCCAACGCGGTCAATAAAGCGCGGTTGTCGGTTTGATACGCATTCGGTTGTGTCAGGACGACACGATCCAAACCCAACCACTGCTGTAGCGCCCGGTAGTTCTCTACGGTCGCTAATTCAGCAATCTGAGGCCCACCGGGTTGCGCTTCAAAACCGGGTAAAAAGACGTGGACATGGCAGTCAGTCGCCCCAGCGGGTGCCTTCAAACGTGGCGCAGGGCCGGTTAACGGACGGGTATTTTCTGGAATGGACATCACGCCTCCTCCTATAAAGCGTTTTAATGTGAATCTTGTACAAGATACTGATCTAAAGCATCCGGATTGATCTCGATACCCAGACCAGGGCCTGACGGAATCGTCATCATCCCCTGCTGATGTTCAAGGGGTGTTTGAACGACCGCCTGACGGAAAGGATTGACGGTACGATCAAACTCCATCATCGGTTCACGAGGGGTCCGGCGCGGCGGATAGGGCGGTAATGCGGCTAAGCATTGCAGGCTGGCGGCAATGGCGACTGCCGTGCCCCACACATGGGGCATAACGCGAACACCGTGGTGATGGGCCAGATCGACCACTTTGCGCATCTCAGTAAATCCACCGACCGCACACACATCCGGCTGTAAAATATCCACGACCGCCTCACTCAACGGGCCGGACATCGCCTCGCGCCCATGCCAGTTTTCACCACTGGCCACCGGAATCGGCTGGCCCTGATGTACCGCGCGATAAGCCGCCAATTGTTCAGGCACGACCGGCTCTTCAAACCAATCCACCTGATAAGTGGCTGCCCGCTGGCCCAGCTCAATGGCTTCGAGCGCGTCATAACCATGATTAGCATCGATCATCAAACGCACATCAGGCCCGATGGCCTCACGCGCCGCCGCAATCACACGTAAATCTTCTTCAACATCAAAACCAATTTTAATTTTGACCGCACGGAAGCCTTCACGGGCATACCCGGCCACTTCATCGGCCACCGCCTGCACGCGATCCATACCATCCAACCGGAAAGAACCGGTGGCATAAGCCGCCACTTGTTCGCGAAAACGCCCACCGAGTAAAGTCGCGATTGAGGTTTGAAAGTGCTGGCCCTTGATATCCCAAAGGGCGATATCAATCCCGCTTAGTGCCGTCATCGTCAGGCCACGCTGGCCGTGATCGCGCAATAAGTGGTAGAGCATCAGCCAACATTTCTCAGTCTCCAATGGATCAGCGCCTCGTAACGCCTCACCATATTGACGGACAACAGCCGCATTTAAGCGCGCCGGTCCTAGGCACTCGCCCCACCCCACAGTGCCATCGTCACAAACCACTTCAACTAAACAATGCTGGCGCCGATCAAAACGCATGGAGGCACTTTCAAAGGCCTGCGGCAAGGCATAATCCAACACATAAGGGGTGACACGCACAATTTTCATGCCAGGCTCCTGTTCATATTGTGATGTACGGACAGACTCATCTCACGAGCCTCCTAACTCATTAGGCAGTGCCATCGAGAGGAAGGGCACATAAGTCACCAGCATGAGCGCAATAAACAAGGCCAGATAAAAAGGCCAGATCGTCTTCACCGCTTGCTCAAGCTTGATCTTGCCGATCACACAGCCCACAAACAGACAGGAACCCACCGGAGGCGTACACAAACCAATGCCAAGGTTCATCATCAAGACAATGCCGAAATGTACCGGACTCATTCCAAATTGCATGGCAATGGGTAGAAAAATCGGCGTACAAATCAGAATCAAGGCCGCCATATCCATAATCATGCCCAGCACCAAGAGCACCAGATTCAGCATCAGGAAAATGACGTAAGGATTTTCGGAAATCGCGGTTAAGGCCTCGACCACCAAAGAAGGCACATCATAGAGCGCCAATAAATAAGAGAAAGCCGAAGCACACCCCACCAGAATCATGACCAGCGACGTGGTTTTGACCGCTTGAGCCACCGCCTGCTTAAAGGTCGACCAAGACAACTCGCGATACACCAGTGCCGTCACGACCAACGCATATAAAGCCCCGAAAGCCCCCGACTCAGTCACGGTTAAAATGCCAGACAGCACGCCACCGACGATAATCACAGCAGTCATCAAGCCAGGTAATGACACCGCAAGACTGATGACCAACGATTGCCAACCGGGAAAGGATTCAGCACCGTAACCGCGTTTGACGGCCACCCAGTAAGCCGCAATGGCCAAAGCCAAACACATCATGACGCCCGGCACCAACCCGGCCAGAAATAGCTGCGTTACCGAAATACCACCTCCAGCAGCCACCGCATAAAGAATCATGTTATGGCTCGGTGGAATCACAACGCCGGCAATCGAAGAGGTCACGGTGACATTGACGGCATAATCTGCGTCATAGCCTTTTTCTTTCATCGCCGGAATCAAAATCGATCCCAGCGCTGAAGTATCGGCGACAGCAGACCCCGAAATCCCCCCAAACAACATCGAAGAACTGACATTGACCAGCCCTAAGCCGCCGCGAATCCGGCCCACCGCCGCAGACGCGAAGCGCACCAAGCGAGCGGAAATACCGCCATGCAACATCAACTCGCCTGCAAAAATAAAAAAGGGAATGGCCAGCAGAGAAAACACTGAAATACCAGAGAGCATACGCTGAAAAGCGACAAACAGCGGTAACCCTTCATACATAAACGTGAACAACGCGGCCAACCCCACCGCAAAGGCCACCGGCGCACCGATCACCAACCCGAGGAAAAAAACACCAAACAGAATGGTTAACCCCATTAGCGTGCCTCCTCTCGTTCACCCAATAGCAACCGGGCGAACGAAAAAATCACCAGCAAGGCACCACATACCGGTAACGGTAGGAGCCGCCAGCTTTCCGCCACATTCAACATGGGAATCATGCGTTCAGTATTGCTGGCCACCATCTGACCCCCTTCCCAACACATGAAACCACCAAACACCAGCACAACCAGATCCGCCAGTGCATCGACACATCGTGAAACGAGGCCTGACAAACGCTGACTCAACCAGTCAATACTCAGATGCGTGCGGTAACGCACCCCGGCAGCCGCCCCCAGGCACGTGATATAAACAATCAAAACCAGCGCCAGCTGCTCCACCCAAGTCGGCGTGTCATTCAGGACATAACGACCAAACACTAACCAGCCAAAGCTGATCACCAAAAAAACCAGTAAAATACCAGCCGAACCTATACAGACTTTAGCCAGGCCATCCAGTCCGGCCTCGACCCGTGCCCCAAGCCCCTGGACCCGATCCGATGAAGTCGGTCGTATCGACGGTTGCGCTGTCATAATCAGGCATCTCCGTATGCAGCACCGGCGCATAAACGCCGGTGCTGAAACCAGGATAAAAATCAGGGTGTGTTTTGAATGGCTTCAACCCAATCAGCCAATGCCGGATTCTGCTCGACAAAGCGCTCATAAATAGGCGTCATACGGTCCTGAAATGCAGCTTTGTCATCGACCTCATTAATACTCACGCCAGCGGCCAACACTTTTTCGCGGCTCGCTTCAGAGCGTTTGGTCCACTCTTCACGCTGTAATGTCGAGGCATGCTCAGCCGCTTCACGGACGGCTTGCTGATCGCTTTCAGACAGCGCATTCCAACTTCTTTTTGAAATGCACAGACACTCGGGAATAATCAGATGCTGCGTCAGCGAGAAGTATCCCGCCACTTCGAAGTGATTACTGGATTCATAAGACGGGTAATTGTTTTCAGCCCCATCGATGACACCGGTCTTCAATGATTGAAAGACCTCACTGTAAGACATTGGCGTGGCATTACCGCCTAACGCATCCGCCATCTGCACATACAGATCATTGTTCATCACACGCAGCTTCAGGCCTTTCACATCATCCGGCGTACGAATCGCATGCTTGGTGTTATAAAAACTACGAGCCCCAGAATCAAACCAGGACAAAGCCACCAGATTTTTTTCGGCCATCGCTTCAGCAAAACGCTGCCCGACTTCGCCGTCCATCACCCGGTGCATATGATCGATATTTTTAAAAATAAAAGGCAGCGACACGACATTGGTCGCAGGCACAATCGGCCCCATCGGCCCCATATTGAAGTTGGCGAAATCAAGGGCCCCATTGCGCACTTGCTCAATGGCATCCGTCTGATCACCCAAGATACTGTTGTTATAAACCTTGGGGCTAACTCGCCCGTCAGTGGCCTCTTTGACTTCCTTGGCAAAAGATTCCAACGCAATCGTATTGGGATAGCCGGGTGGATGAATATTCCAACCGCGCCAGGTATCGGCTTGCGCTGTCGTTGACAGCATCGAAGTCGATAGGGCCGCCATAGACCCCAATACCAGAGTAGCCTTCATCAACTGGGCTTTAATGTCAGTGAATGAGGCCGTCTTGCGTCGTTTTGTTGTTATAGGCATGACATGACTCCAATATCATTATCATTGTTGTAATTCGACTGTTGTCATTAATCTGTTGTCATTAATCTGTTGTTATTAAGCTGTGTTATTTAACTATTTCATCCACTATGACCATTCAATCAGTAACCATTCCATCGGTGACCATTCAACGGTTATCGTTCAACGCCAAGGGAGCAGCCACCATCGACACCACTTGAATCACATCCAAGTCATTCGATTGTGAGACGCCCCCCCCCTGCATCGAGGCTATTAACGCCCCCGATCAACACATCAGAGCTGGCGAGCGATGCCCACCAGATCACGCAACTTCGCTTGCTCTTGCTCAGTCGGCATCACCAACGGCGCACGCACACTGCCAGCCGGCTTACCCACCAAGGCAGCCCCGGCTTTCACCAGACTCACCGCATAACCCGATTTGCGATCTCGCAGATCGACAAACGGAATAAAGAACTCTTTCACAATACGCGTCACCGTTTCCTGCTCACCGGCGCGCAACGCTTTATAGAACTTCACCGCCATATCCGGCACGAAGTTAAAGACAGCAGAAGAGTAAGTGCTGACGCCAATGGACAAGTAGGCTTCGGCAAAAATCTCAGCCGTCGGTACGCCGCCGACATAAGCCAAACGATCACCCACAGTCTTGATGATTTTGTTCAGCGCCTGGATATCCCCTTTGCCATCTTTGAGACCTACGAGATTCGGGCAGGCATCGGCCAGTTCCTGAACAGACTGAGCATTGAGGATGCCATTGGCACGGTTGTAATAAATGACATTCAGTGAAGTGCTCTCACAGACCTGACGGGCATAATCCACCAGACCCTCCTGCGGGCACTCAGTCAAATAAGGCGGCATCAACAAAATGCCATCGGCACCGGCGTCTTCAGCGATCTTGGCATGCGCTTTAGCGTTTTCGACACTTTGCCCAGCGGCCGCAATAATCGGTAACTTTCCGCCAACGGTTTCAACGGCCGTCGTGACGACAGCACGAAAATCTTCCATCGACAGGTTAAAGAACTCCCCAGTACCACCAGCCACGAAAACAGCAGAAATATCATGACTGGCAAACCACTTCAGGCGGTCCTGGTAGCTGGCACGGTCAAAACGACCTTCAGCATCAAAATCCGTTACCGGAAAGGACAGAAGCCCATCAGAAATGGCGGCACGGGTTTGTTCTCGGGAAAAATTCACGGCTGCATCCTCTTAAGCAATGACCAATTGTCATACATCATACAACAATAGAAGCTTGTGAAGGTCAAGACAATCTAGACTTTGGTCTATCCAGTTCTAGGGGGATCCATCGACAAATCTATTCGTCGACAGGCCCCACCGACAATCACAAGAAAATAGCGCCCGACCCTCGCCGGGCGCCCGTCATATCAATTATTGGAAACCGGATCACTCACTCCATCAGGCCTCGTTTCGGACTCAGACCTCGTTTCAGACAACACCGCAGCCAATGGCGACAACTCAGGCGACTGTTTCAATAAATCCGCCACCAAACCGGCGACAGCCTGCGCCCCACGGGCCTGAAGATGTGTTGTATCCGGGTCATCCAGACGGCCACCCCGTCCCTCATAATAGGGATAAACCTCAGGATCAACCGCCAACCAATAATCTTGCCAACCCTCCGGGCCCAGCTGATTCACAAGCTCAATCGTGGCCTGCTCCACATCCAATAGCGGCACCCCCAAACGCTCGGCAGTCTGCTTAATGGTTTGCGGGTAATCCCCCACAAACGCATAGCCTCCGTCACGATGCTGATGAGTGACATGAGTGCCGCCTACCGGGAAGGCCAGATCACCTTCAGCATTCTGAACACGGGTAATCGGTGTTAGCAAAACCGGTGTCACGCCGAGCTCACGCGCCTCATACACATAATGGGCCAGCATATCCTGAAACGACATCTTCGGCTGGCCTGGCGGGTGTTGCACTTGTCCATCGACACTATTGGGATAAGTGCACAAATGCGCCACATCAAAGACCCCTCGACCGGCTTTGGCACCGTTGCACTTTTCATCATTGTGGCCCATCTGCACCAGCAGATAATCACCCGGGCGAAGCAGCGTTTTCATAAAACGCCACCAGTTCTGGGCCCAGTAGGCACGCGAACTGCGTCCGGATTGCGCCCCATTGACGACCTGTACCTGACCTGGCACAAACTGCGCTTGCAACACTTGCCCCCAGCCCATGCGAGGATAAACTTGATCAGCATAATTCGACGCCGTGGAGTCACCGACAATAAAGATGCGCTGACGGGCCGTCTTCATCGCTTGATGACGCTGCTGCAACTGCGCCCAATCCAGAGGTTCAATCACACCCTGACGATTCGGCACCGCCAACGGCTCAAAATACACATCAGTCAACATCGTTGCCGACGTTTGCCCGGAAGCCGTGTCATACCCGCGATTGCTCCATAGGTTGTCCACCAAAGTCGCCATCTGTGGCTGCCAGGACGCGGCATAAGTCACTGGGCTTAAATCCTCAGGCAAACCCAATTGACTCAACGCCTGCTGAAAAGTGTGCACAAACCGCATACGTGCTGACTGCCAAGCGGCCTGAGACAAAGCCAATGGAAACTGAGTCGTCGCCAACAGTTGCTGAGGCCCCAAAAAGCCTGAAGCTTCTGCAACCTCTGACAGCATCAAATCCGTCATCGGGTTCACATTCACCGTCACCGTATCCGGCAATGACGAGCCGACCCACAAGGCGCCCAAACATTGTCCGCGAGGTCGATCGTTGCGCTCACATTCAGCCCCATGTTCAGAGACTTCAACCAATAATGGTGGCCTCATCCCCTGCAATTTAACCTGATAATGACCATCACCATCCGTTGTGGTCTGAACCTGCTGACCGTACTGATCCGTCACTTGCACACGCGCCGGTACTCTCAAATCACGTGCCGTGGCATACCCTTGCAGAGTCACCGCTTGGTATGAACCAGCGGCTTGAGCGCCACTACTTAAAGACAAACCACATGCCATCACAACACCTAAGCATTTGCCCATCAAAAGCGGAGTTTTCATCCATGGACTCCTCGCTGATCGTCAACAAGACCAGCGGCCATTAAGCGGACTTGTGCTGATAAAAAATCAACCTCGACGAACGCCGCCCCACCTTGCTCAAGCACTCCATCGCATTGATCAACTCCGGCACAAGCATGTCAAACAAAGACTAAACATTCGATGACAAGAAAAGATCGCAAAAAAGCGGTGCGCCTGAAGAAAACCAACAGGCCACCGCAAGCGTCGCCTTGAGCGACCGCCATCATTGTCATCGAGCCCGCGAGAAACACTCACCCGATAACACCCCATGAGAACCTCTAAAACTCATTAGAACTTATAAGTGTAGGCTAACTGCACCGCATCATTATGCTCACCGGCATTATAAGTGGCGGTATCACGAATTTTATCTTTATGTTTATAAGTCACCGCAAAGGAATTACTGGCATCATACTTATAGCCGACTTTAAACTCATGTTCCCAACGATCATCGTTCCCGGTATACATGGTGCCGCTATCGGCCAGTACATACGCATAATTCGGGTTCCAGGATAAACTGACCGAATCATTAACAGCATAACTCAAATAACCATCAAAACGATTCACGCGAGAACGTTTACCACCACTTTCACTATAACTCTGATACTCATAGCGATAACGAGTGCCGATGGACCAATCATCCGTTAACTTATAAGTCAACTTCAACATCGGCCGCATGGTTTCTTTACCCGAGTTAAACTTCCACTCCAGCTTAGGCTGCAACTTCACACGACCGGCATCATCTAGCGCATAATTATAAGCAATGGCTAATTTTGTTTCAGCGAATTCGGGGGAACCACTGATGTCATCTTTCCAGCGGCGCTGATGCTCAATCCCCACCCACATATTATTATCAAAAGAGTGACCCACAGAGAACTTAGGCTTGTAATCTTTATTTTCCCTAAATGTTTGTTCATATTTGGTCGTAATCGATGTAGTACCGGCCATGCTATAACCGCTAAAAAGAACGGCTACCGACATCATACCGATAACGATTTTATTATTATTCATAACATCCCCTAATTTTTTAAATTTATTGTTTTAAGTGTCTTACTGACTGACTACCGATCGCTTAAAACCAACCGTTCAATGACCGGTCAAGGTGCAGGCGGCCACACCTACGCCTGGGCAAGACCAGAAGGCGTCAATGAAAAATGTGCGACGGTCATAACGCTTAGCTTTAACGACTCAATAACCCTTACACTGCTGGCGACTCCATGGATGCAGCCCACTCATCCGATGGCAACAACAAGGTCACGACTCCAGATCGCTGACCTCCACACACACCGTGATCACGTTAGTTTTTCACCTCCTGTTGCCAGCTGATTTATTGAACTGACTCGATTGAACTGACTCGATTGATATCCACTCATGTGATTGGCCTCACCATCGTCATGATGCCGACCTCAATGACGTCTTACGTCATACGTATGATGTTATAAAAAGCAATCTGAGGCGTCATTTCAATACCGACCTTAGTCTTAACCCAAAACCCAATAAAAATTCATTTAAAATCAAGAATTTAAAAAAGATAGCCAACTACAAAAAAAACATGCATTGCTCATCAACTCACTAGACAAACGAGCACTCGCCGATTAGCGTGCTTAATCAGCCTCGTGTTTTAACGATTTCAAAAACGACTTCAACAACCGCTTCAACAACCGCTTCAACCATTATTTTAACAACGGCTTCAACAACGCGACCCACTCATGTTTCAACGATGGCTTCAAACTTGGTTTCAATTGACACCAAAGCGGTATAAGAAAAACGCAACACAACAGGAAAAATAGACATGACACCGAAGATTGGATTTCTAGGGCTCGGCACCATGGGCGCCCCCATGGCCATTAACCTGCTGAACGCAGGCTACGCCCTCAATGTCTGGAACCGCAGCGCTGAGGCCGCTCAGCCCCTAGCCGAGCAAGGCGCGACCGTCACCAGCACCCCGGCCCAAGCAGCACAAGACGCCGATATCCTCATCAGCATGCTCGCGGATGATCACGCCGTCGAAGACGTGATGCTCACACAAGGGGCACTCGAGGCCCTGAAGCCCGGCGCCTTGCATATCAACATGGCCACCATCTCGATTGCCCTGGCCGAGCAACTGACAGCACAGCATCAAACCGCCCAAGTGGGCTATATCGCCGCCCCCGTGTTAGGCCGTGTCGACGTCGCCACCGCGGGGCAACTCAACATCTTCGCCGCGGGCGCCCCTCAACTCCTGGCTCAAGCGCAACCACTCTTTGACATTCTGGGACAAACCACCTGGCACTTCGGTGACACCCCAGCTCAAGCCAATGCCGTCAAACTCGGCGCCAACTTTATGATCGCCAGCGCCATCAATACCATGGGTGAAGCCTCCGCCCTGACCCAAGGCTATGGCATTGATAAAAAAGCCTTTATCGACTTAATCACCAGCACCCTCTTCGCCGCCCCGGTGTACAAAGGCTACGGCCAAGCCATTGCCGAAGACCGCTTCGAACCCCCGGGTTTCAAACTCGCCTTAGGCCATAAAGACGTTCGCCTCGCCCTCGAAGCCGCCGAACAAGCCCGCGTTCCCATGCCCCAAGCCAGCCTTCTGAAAGACAACGGCCTCGACGCCCTGGCCCACGGCGACGGCACCCTCGACTGGGCCGCCCTCGCCACCGTCGCCTACCGCCGCGCCGGCCAACGCTAACCCCCTCGCGATATCCCCACAAGGGACACGAGACAAGCGTGCCTGATCGGCACGCTGACTGAAATATAGAATGACGAATTTAACCAAACAACATAATAAAAAATTAAAAATTATTCAAACAATTAATTTAACCCAATCAAACTGACTCTTCGAAAATAGTCGCCAACAAATTTAGCTTTACGCCTTTGGCTTTGTGCTGAGAATTATTATGCCCAGATTTAACAACCTCATCACTTACAAGATAGTGTACTCTTGGAACAATAACCAAACCAGTTCCGGCTCCATAAAAAAACAACAAAGAAGCGTCATAAGTCGGAAAATCACCTCTATCATAGTAAAAATCAGATTTTCCTTCAAATTCAAATTTAAAGTACATATTTCCCAACAATAGTTCACAGACAGGAAAATCATCTTTAGACATATTATTATTATTAACAGCAACAGTATTCAAAATAACTTTTGCAACTTTCCCACGCGGCACGCGATACAGTGTAGAGAAACCATAGCCACCTGATTCATTAATATTCATTACTTTCATGGCGATCACACTCCAAATAAGGCTGCGTCAAACATTAATTGATGTTGATGTAGTTGGTTTAATGATTGTTTATCTGCCGCCGTCATCAACCCTGCAGTGGTCTCGCTTGCTGCGGGGAGTACGGCGTTTTGGCCGGTCGAGCTTTCAATGGTGACGGCGGTGGCGTTGCGCGAGACGCTTAAGTGTGTCGGCCCGGCTTCAATTGCGGATTGCGCGGCTTGTTCCGCAGCGGCTTCGGCCAGTGCGCGTTGTTGATTGGAGTTTTCAGCCGCCGTTGAGGCATCAGAGGCCGCCTGTTGCGCGGTGGTCGCGGCCTGCTCGGCACGCGCCGATTGCGCATTGGCGTAATCTGTCGCTTCAAGGGCATCATCCAACCGACTTAACACGGTACTGGTCGCGTCTTCCGCAAGGGTGCGCTGATCAACGACCTCATCTTTTAACTCGGTCACAGTCTTTAAATGCGCGCGGGTCGCTTGGCGATCATCCGCCGTTGAGAGCGCGGCTTCTTCGGCGCTGTCGGCGCGCTGTTCGAGGTATTCGCCTAGGGCGTTAAGTTGCTCGGCATAAGGGCCGGTCGCTTCGCTGAAACGCTCGAAGGCGTCTTGGGTGGTATTGAATTTGGTGACAAAGGCGGTGGTATCCCCGATTTGAATCCGTTGATCGGTCAGATCAATCGGCTCTGGTGGGGTCACGTGGGGTCGTGCCATGGTTAAACCTCCAGTAAGAAAACGGCCTGCCGAACCAACGCACAGCATCGCGCAGGGCCGACGACACCGACCATCAGCGGATCAATGAGCCGAAAGCGCCAACGGGCAGGCGAAAGACATCAAAAAGTGGGCGTTAAAGCCGAAACTGCAGAAGAGAAATCGAGAAATAGAAGAGCAGTCGAGAAATAAAAGAGACAGCGGGGTAAGACGTGGTGAGGTTAGTCGTTTATAAGGCCCAATCAAGCCCCTCGGCGCTCAGCAGCTCGCCCGCGTCAATCTGCTGGGCGTAGTGCTGTTCGCGCTCAAACAATGCATTGCGGCGTTGGCCAATTTGCCGAAATGCCTCGGTGACGGTGACCACGGGCACATTAGCGTGGAATCGGTTATCGCTGTCTTTCCAGGTGTCGAATGTGTCAACGCCAACAGCTTGGGCAAACTGCAGCGCCTCACTTAAATACTGCCGGTTAGCGGGGCTGCCCGAGAAACGCATGCCTTCATATATCACGCCCTGGTCTTCTGCCTGCTTGCGTTGGTCTTCAATCGCGGCCCGCAGGGTTTCGATACGCTGTTCGCGCTCTGCAGCCACGGCCAGCTCTGGGTCTGCCTCAATGCCCAGCGCGCCCAAATACCGGCCATCCTCACCTGGATAAACATCTTTCAGCTCGCCCGGCCGTTGAACGCTGATCCACAGCTGATCCGGTGTGATCCACCCGTGCACCGCCGCGTCAACCGCCAGCGGCGGCAGCGGTTTTGTAAAACCCCCGTACTCGACAAAACGACCGCTGTCAGTTTCAATGATTTGCATCGTAAACCCCTGTTGATTTTCGGCCATCACACCACCCTCGCGAGCCGCGCCCCGACGTGGCTGTACGCACTCGAAGCCGAACCGCCGCAATTGACGTACCAGAGCCCGGCACTCGCCGCAGTGCTCCAACTGCCGCCGACAAAGGGATAGTATTCGCCGCCATTTCGCCAGCGCACATAGTCTGGCAATGTCGCATTGCCATTGCCTGTCCGATAGGTGCCTGCAATAAACTGCTGGGGTGATGACGGCCTGAAGGTCAGCGGATAATTTGCGCTACCGGAGTTCGACACCGATTCACCTGTTGACGTCCAGCTGCCGTTATAGCTGCGTCGCTCAATGACATCGTTCAGTGCCCTTGCGCCGTCCATCCATTGATAGACGTTGCCCCACAGGCCGACGATGCCGCGATACGTCGCCTCAGCCACATCGGCCGTTGAGACGCTGGCGGCGCTGCCTGTGGAGACCCGACCCCTGCCGGTGTGGGCTTGACTGTCCATCGTAGCGTTTTCGATCAGATAGAGCCACTGGACCGCTAGCCACATGTCGTAGTGCCAGATGCGAAATCCCTGCACGCCACCGCTATTGCGATTAGTGGCATGCGTCATGAATTGAGCGAGGGTTTTAGACACCGCTGGCAACACCCAGGGGCGTGAGGCCAGTTCATCGCCGATCAGACTGGCCTGATATTTGCCCACCCAAAAACCATCAATCGCCCTGCCGCCATACATAAACGCGGGCATGAGTGTGAACCCGGCGTATTCCACTGGGCTGATCCACCACGCATCGTTACCTAACGCATCCTCGCCCCGTTTGTAGTAGAATCGCGGCACAAACACCATATGCTGGCCGTCGATCATCTGGTCTGACATGCCCCCCCACACCGGATGGGAGTTAAACCAACTCGTGGACGGGCGAGCTATAGCGTTGCCGTTGACGTCGATATGCTGCCAAGTGCCGCCGGGGCCGCCGGTTTCGAGCAACGAAACGCCGATGATGTCGGCGCGGCTGATGGTGATGGACTTGGTCGCTGCCGCACCTTGAACGCCTCGGCTACTCACCGCGCAGGCTGAAACCAGCGCAGGCGAGCCCTCATAGCTCAGCGGCACGCTGGCGGTCACGATCTCGCCAGCGACGATGCCCGTGGTTTTGCTCCACGTTAGTCCTGCCTCGTCGACGACTTGGTACATCACACTGCCGCCATCAGGATCTGTCGCACCCGTAAACGCAAACTGGATGGTATCGCCTGGCTGGGCCTGCGTAACGGTACCGATCGACACGGTGCCCGTGGGGGCAGCATCGGCGGACACCGTGGCGGTGATCGGGTAAGGCTCGCTCTCGTTGCCGATGTCATCGTAGGCCGTTACGGTCGCGGTCACCGTCTCGCCGACGGGGCGATCAACCGCGTGAGACGCAAACAATACCCCGTTAGGCGGGTAGATCGTCTCTTGTTGGCCATCCCACCAAGTGATCGCAAAATTCACCACCTGGCCACCCACCTGGCGACTCATCGCTCGGAGCTGAATGCTCCAACTGCCACCGGCCGGAGCGCCCGGGGCGGTGCTATTGGTGATTGTCACCGCTGAGCCCGCCATAGCATCACGCATGGCGGCGCGGACGTCGTCATCCACGACGATGGCCTCGGCCTGATCGCGCAGGGCTTGAGTCTGATCGCGCAGTTGTGCGGCGGTTTGGGCGCTGCTGCTGGCGCTGTCGGCGGATTCCGCCGCCGCACTGGCATCGTTGGCCACCTGGCTGGCGGCAGATTCAACCGCTGCGCGGCCGGTGGCCACGGCGGTTTTATCGGTGGCGACGGTTTGCTGGTCGTTGGCGACTTGGCTGGCGGCCGTTTCAACCGCTTGGCGATCGCTGGCTACGGCGGTTTTGTCATCGGCTACAGCGGCTCTGTCAACCGCGACGGCGGTTTTGTCACCAGCCACGGCCAGCCGGTCAGCTGCTGTAGCGGCGGCGTCAGCATCCGCGCTATCGGCGCGTTGTTCGAGGTAGTCGCCCAAGGCGCTGAGCTGAGTGGTGTAGGCGTCCGTCTCGGTGCTGAACCGCTCGAACTGATCTTGGGTGGTATTGAATTTGGTGACAAAGGCGGTGGTATCCCCGATTTGAATCCGTTGATCAGTCAGATCAATCGGCTCCGGTGGGGTCACGTGGGGTCGTGCCATGGTTAAACCTCCAGGAAAGATAAGGATGTCTGCCAGTTACGCAGCATGTTGTGGGTGTGGCTGATGGTGGCATCACGCCGACAGACCATGGTGTGTTCCAGGGCGTTGAGCCCCTCTTCATCAGGGTAAAGGGCAACCAGCAGGTCGGCCCGCATGCCCATACGGGCTAAGTCGGTGACGAGCATTTGCCGGTCAGAGGCGTTCAGCCAATCCAGCTGTAGGGCAAAGTGACGGCGTAATCGGCCGCTGCCGACGGTGCGCAGTGAGCCGCCTTCGGTCATGGCGTGTTCGGCATCTTCTTGCCATTCCACTTGGGGCGACCAGTTGAGGTTGTATTGCGGTGACCAAGAAAGGCCCGCGAAGACCCGGCCGACTTCGAGGTAGTCCACGCCTTCGCTCATTAAGGTGAGGCGGAAGGTATCGGCCGCGAGCGGCCCCGGCAGCCAGTGAATGCCCAGGCTTGAGGTGTTCGGCAAGCGGTCGTTATAAGTGGCGCCCCAGGCATCAATCCCGGCCCGGAAGACCCCGGCGGGAATGAGCATGCCGGTGCTGACCGTACTGGAGTCATAAACCACTTGATCGGCCAGCAGTAATTCAATGCGCCATAACCCCAGGCCCCCAAGGTTATGGCGGGCCAAGGCGATACAGTCGAGATAGGCCGCCGCAGGCAATGTGGCGGTCAGGGTTTGTGATTGGGCTGAGGTGGAACGCCAGACAAAAGGCCGCTCACTGCGCTGGGTATAATCCACTGGCATGGCCTGACTTGAGGCCGTGAGTTCGGCTTGATCCCAAAGGTTCTCAGCCAGAATACGTAAGTTAGCCATCAGTACCAGATCTCCAAGGACGTACGCCCGGACGTCGGCGAGGCCGACACGCTGATCACCCGACCGATACGTTCAGCCAGGGCCGGGTGTCGAACGCGCACCGCGACGCCGGGCGACAGTTCAAAAGGGGGAAGGAAGGCGGTCATCGACCAGACTTCACGACGTTTAGCGTGTAATCGCAGCCGACGGATCAGTTCTTGCTCCGCCTCGGCCTTTTGCGTGAGTACCGTGGAGAGCGTTTTAGGTTGTGCCAGCGGGAAGTCGTTCAGATCCAGATCATCTTCAGTGGTCACGTCATCCAGCGAGCGAGTAACCGCGCGCCATTCTTCAGAAAGGCGCTCGACCAGCGCTGGCTGGTTATCCTGGATGGACCCGGCTATATCGTTCATCGGGGCATAGTTGCGGTCATAACGCAGCGTCAGTGAGCGCCACGGGGATTCCAGCCGATCCAGCTGAATGCTGCCCTGCTCCAGATCGTCTGCGGCTAACGTCAAGTCGACCTGCTCCGGCATCGTCAACCGCTGGACCCGTAGCTGACCATTTATATCGATCGACCAATAGCCGCCAATGGCCTGGCAGACATCATCCAGGATCTGACGCCCGGTCACTTCCCCGTCATAACGCAACCCGAGCGTAATCTCGGGCAACGTTTCAGCCTGAGCGGCCCCGCCAGAATGAACCGACAAGCCATACTGGGCCGCGACCCACTGCACGATTTGCGCCGGTGTCTGATGAGGCTCCAGCACATCGCAGCACAAGGCGCGTGGAGAGTAAGCTCGGGCGATAAACGATCCGGTGGCATAACGCGAGGTATGGGCGATTTCCGGACCATTACCATCACGAACAACCAAACGAGTCACCGGCAACCATGAGACCCGATACAGCAAGGATTGAGAATCAACCCGAACCGCCGGGGCGCAAAACACGCGCCCTAACACCAGCGGCGCCGCTTCGCCATTAGGCAAGGCCTCACGCTCGATGGGTTGATCCAGCAGGGCCGAACGGTCATACAGCCCTAGGGTTAACCGATCCCGATCAGCCGACAGAATAGCGCCCGACTGTTGTCGGGCGATCACACGAAAATCACGCAAGGGCCAATCCGGTGAGCCGAGCCGCATCACCACCTCATGCCCCCGCCATTGATAAGCACGCCAATGGGCCAATTGACCATCATCGATCAAGGCCAGATCTCCCCAGCTCGGCTGGGCATCCAGTCTTTGGGTGATGTCGACCGCCTCGCTCAACACATCCAGATACGGTGTATTGGGCGGGTCATCATCAGGATGGGTAATATAAGCGCCGTTGGCCACCCGTTCGACGCCTTCGGCATGATGTAAATCGACCAGCAATAGGCGGGCCGCGCTGGGCTCTCTGAGCCAGCGCTGAAAGTCTTGATCAGTCATGAATTATCCTACCGTGACAGGGGTGGGACGGGCGTGCCGAGCGGCTTGTTGCGTGGCTTTGATTTGCTGCTCACGTTGGCGACCGGCCTGATCCGCCGAGGCCCCGACCAACTGAGTCAAGCGTGAGACTTCACTTTGCAGCGACTCCAGCAACGCCACCATCGGCTGAATATTGACCGATGACTGGCCGACACTATTACGCACATGGTTGGCTAAAGGCGCGGGCAGCACCATCTCCGCCTGATGCAACTCAGCGCGGTAACCATCAAACGGTACTGAAGCCAAACCGTTGCGGTGCGAGCCGTTGATCATGCCCGGCACTTTATCGACACCTTTGGCCATATAATAGTCGTAGACTTTCTGCCACTCGGAGTCGTAATTGGCCGAATCAATCAGCGCAGTGAGCATATTTTTGTAAACTGCCTCACGGCTCGCGCCATCCGTGAGGGCAACTTGGAAGTTGCTGATCACCCGCTGCAATTCAGGTTCACTGACCATCCCTGCAGCGATAGCACGGACTTGTTGATCAGCCCAACCGGCATCAGTTAAGGCAGGACGGTCGGGTTGTGTGGGGGGCTGGTGATTACCGCCACTACTGCCACCGTGACTACCACCACTTTGAGAGCTTCCATTCGTATTTTGAGCCGCAATGATCTCCGCCAGAGAAGAAGACAAACTCTCCGGCAGCTGTTCTAACAACAGATTGATCGACGTCAGTTGGGTGAATTGACGCTGCGCCCAATCCAGCTCTGAACGGACATGATCCCGAATGCGCTGCTGCTCACGCAGCATCTCAGCATTGAGTTTCTCCGCCGTGGTATCGCTCTGCATGAAACCGATACCCAGGCTATCCAATGCGCTAATGACTTCATCAAACACATGGGTATAGGCACCGGTACGGCCATAGTAGCTGTCAGCGTTTTCGAGATAAGTTTGAGCCGAGCCGCGCAAACGCCCGGCGGCGTCCATATCGCCGTTTTCAGCTTTGACCAACAGCGCCGCAAACTGGGCGCTCGCCTCAGCCAGTTTTTCCGACGGGCCAGAAGGACTCAGCTCAGAGATTTTCAACTCTTCAACATACTGGCGCAACTCACGCCCGATGCGCTGCTCTTGCTCCAACAAGCGGATGCGTTCGGCATAAGTCTGGCTGATCTGAGCCAACTCCTGCGTGGCCCAATCACTGAGATCTTGCAGATAACTGCGCATGTCATCCGGCAGCTCAAATGACGCCAACGCATTCTGCGCCGCCTGCGCCTGCTGCTCTGCGAGCAACTGATAATACTGTGCCGCCTGGCCCTGAATCTGCATCAGCGCCACATACGCCTCAGACCCACTATCGGTCGTCGCATCCAGCGACTCCACCAAGGCCCGAAATGCCGCCTTTGACTTCGGCATCGCCACATCAATGGCATCAAAGTAATCGGTGAGTGATGTTTTTAACGACTCGAACGTATCAGCCCGCCGCTCTTCTTCAGAGAAATAATTCTGGTAATACGCTGTTTGCGCCGCCTGCAAATTCCCAAGGCCGCCCATGGCCTTGTTGATCGCTTCGGCAGCCTCATAGGCATTTTCAGAGGTGTCATCGAAGGTGAAGTTAAGTGTCTTAACCGATTCTTCGAGGGATAGTATGGTGTTGGCCACCGATGAAATGGCGTTAGCCGCCGCATCAATCTGCTCTGTATTTTTCGATTTTTCCAACGATTCAGAGAATCGTGAGAACATATCCTCAGCAACCGCATCCCCCATTTGTTCGCCGAGCGATTCAATTTGGAGCGCATCAATAAAAGCGGCTGCAAACAAGCCCTCATCTAAGTCGTAACCTCCGCCGCCTAACCCAACATATCCAGACCCGAACGGGTTGAAAAGATCTCGCTCCAAGTCGTCAGCATTACCACTAGCAAGAAGCGCCAACTGCTCCTTGGATACCGAATCAAAAATCTCTTTCTGTCGGTCATTGAGCAACTTACCCCCGGACAGCGCCAGCCGTTTCAGCCCTTCATCAAACTCACTATCAACGTTTTCAAACATGATGGTGAGGCGATCGTCAATAATGTCAGGCAGGTCATCTCCACGATAATAATAGCCTGCTAAATCATCCTTAATATTCGCGATTTCAGATTCATTAAGAAATTGAGCGACCGAATCATCGAGCATTTTCAGGCCGTCAAGAAACTTGGCCAAATCCTCAGGCTCAAACACATCTTTAGATAAATAGCCGTATGTACCAAACGCTGAAGTTCTACCACGCCCTAGGTTGCCATTATCCCAACTCCCGGAGCTATACCATAGGTTGCCGTTTTCGGGGTCAGTATCGTATCCCAAAGTAGGGCCAACGCCCTCTTTGTACCAAACCATACCGTTGTTGGGATCGTTTTTGTAAACGTTTTCGGGCGTGTCTGCCAGCTGTCGAAACCGCACAACAGCCTCTCGACCCGAGCCAAACGCAACATCAGCAAAACTCCCAATCGCTCCCCCCAAAGCTGACCCCAGATAGGTCCCTAAACCTGGAATGATACTGCCAAAATAGGCGCCTGCTGCGGTGCCGACACTTGCGCCAATATTAGAATTGGCATGCTTCCCGGTGATACCTTGACCCAGCTGGCCACCGACCCATTGACCCGCATAACCTGCCGCTGCAGTACCTAAACCAGAGGCGATAGAGCCACCAGCTCCTGCAGCACCACTTTGCGTTATTGGGACCCCGGCTCGAGTAATGCCATATTGTTGTAGCACTTCATTGCTAGCGAGACTCAGCGGCGGTGCACCACTGTTGATGAGCAATGCATTGGCTGCTGCGGCCTGGGAGCCTGTTGCAGAGGCCAGTATACTACCGGTGACTTCAGTGCCTCCTGAAGCCAAATAGCTATTAATTCCCTGACCTATTGCGCTATTGGTGTATGACGTTGCGACTGTTGATGCGCCACCAAAGCCCAAGGCTTCAGAAGCCCAATCCCAGGCCTTTTCAGCACCACTGATCATATCAACGATATTCAGGCCGCCCGAGCTACCGCCACTGCTGTTACCGCTGATCATCCCGATCAGGCTACCGAGATCAAAGCCTCCTGTTTGAGCCCCACCGCCGCCCATCACATTCATTAAGGTTGAGGAGGTCAGCTCGGAGGCCAAGCTTGTCATAGTATTTTTGAAGGAGGATTCAACATGATCCATCAGGTCATCAAAACCTAATGAGCCCTCTTCAAACCACTGGGTAAAGACATCAGAGGCAAAAAGGCCCAAACGATCAGTCGAGGCATTCACAAACTGATCAAAAGCCGAAGAGGCCTGCTTTGACGCAGGAACAACATTCGCTAGAGACTGCGCTAGCTGCCCCGCTTGTTGTGTCAGTTGTGTCGTGCTTTGAGCTGAAGCTTGAGCCTGAGCATTCAGGCCTTTCAGCTCTTGCCCAAGCCCTTTAATGTTTTGTTGAGAACCGGCATCTACTTTTGCCGCCAGTGTCATGGGCTCCACTTGCGGTGCTTTTTTCAACAGTGAATCCGTCAGCATTTTAATGCCTTCACTGACCAACTGCTGACCGGTGGTTTTCACCATCCCTTTCAGATCATCGCCGAAATGGATAGTCTGCCCTGACACCAAAGCGCTCGACCAATGCTTTAAGGTCTGATCAAGGGCCTGAGTCCCTTGCTGGAGTACATGCTCAACCCCTTGCATCTTCTCGGGGTTAACGCCCAAAGAATGGGCCAACTGCTCAGCCACACCGGAAAGGTCGCCCAAAGATGCGGTTAACAGCTCAATTTGACCTTTCAGTACCTCATCGAGACTACCTGTGGCGATGGATTTAAGATCACGGCCAAAGTGAGTATGTTCACCGGCTAAATAATTCTGTGCCAGCGTCTGAACAGCTGTCGAAATTTCGCCACTGGCCTGTGTCATCACGCGCTCAAGAGATGCCGAACTGGCCTGAGGTAACCCCATTTGCCCCAGCCACTGGCTGAGCACCGCAGTGTTATCACTCAGTGCATCCTGAATCAATTGCGAAGCGCCGTTCACGGCCTTCTGCTTGGCCCCCTGAAGGGTCTCTTCTCCCCATGACCGCAACATGGGCAATACATCGACAGACTTGCCCGCGATCATATCATCGGCCGTTTGGTGGGCCATCTCAGCAAGGCGATCAACAGCACTCGTCAATAGCTGGGTGGTTTCCTCGGGTAACGCTAGATCAACGACTTGATTGTCTAACCATTGATGAGTGTGCTCCAACGCCTGCCCGGCGACATTACCGGCTATCTGTCGACCTTCATCAGCCAGGTCATCCAACAGCCCCTCTTTGATGGCCTTAACTTGATCACCTAAATGCACCGAACGCCCTTGAACCGCATCTTGAGCGCCTTGGTTCAGAACCTTAATCAGTTGGTTACTGCGGTTTTCCAGAACTTCACCGGTTTGCCCCGGCAGGGATAATTCACTGATTTTTTTCGAGATGTCGTCATGTACACGATCCAGCGTTGCGTCAACCACCTGGCTGGAGACGGATTTGGCCTCCGATTTCAAATCCCCCAACAAACCGTCTTTAATATCGTTGAGTGCATCACCTAAGTGGACCGAACGCCCTTGCAGCGCATCTTGAGCGCCTTGGTTCAGAACCTTAATCAGTTGATTGCTGCGGTTTTCTAGGACTTCACCGGTTTGCCCGGGCAGGGATAATTCACTGATTTTTTTCGAGATGTCGTCATGTACACGATCCAGCGTTGCGTCAACCACCTGGCTGGAGACGGATTTGGCCTCCGATTTCAAATCCCCCAACAAACCGTCTTTAATATCGTTGAGTGCATCACCTAAGTGGACCGAACGCCCTTGCAGCGCATCTTGAGCGCCTTGGTTCAGAACCTTAATCAGTTGATTGCTGCGGTTTTCTAGGACTTCACCGGTTTGCCCAGGCAAAGTCAGTTGCCCCAATTGCTGCTGTATCGTTTGAGATAGCGCTTGGCGACTTTGGTCGACTTGCTGTGAAATCGCCTGCTGCCCTAATGTTTTCAACGACTCAAGTGATTGACGACCAATCGCTTCTATCGCTGCTTGCATATGCGGCGTTTCCCCCGCAGCAGCTTGCTGCACGGCCTGCTGCATCACAGCAATCAGTTGCTGGGAAGAAGTCTGTCCAATGCTTTTCACTTCAGAAGGTAACTCAAGCTTGGACAAGACTTGATCAAGCGACTGTCCCCATTGCCCCAAACGCGTCGACAGCACTTTAGCCTCACGTTCAACCAGCTGATCCCCAGTGCGACTCACAATCGCCTCCATGGATTGCCGCCAAGGTTGCTTGTCATCTTGTCGATAGTTCTTTCCCAACTGCTTGAGTACTGACGCCGCATCACTCGCGCCCTGAGTCAAAGTTCGTTTGAATACATCGACTTCTTTTCCACTCAGTGACAAACGTTGGCTTAATACATCTAGCGCCCGATCGGTTTGATTTAAAGTCTCACTGAGTCGGCGCGTTGAGTATTCAACAGCATCAGCTTTGAGATGCTTAACCCATTGATCTAACTGCGCTTGGGCTTCTTGTGCCGTTTGATTAAGCGTGTGTTGCGCTTGTTTTAACGCTGGGGCTGCTTTAATGACCATACCGCCCGACGCATCACCCTCGATGATCAGGCTGGTCTTGTGTTGACTCGCCATAAGTCTTTCTCTTGAAGATGGTGAAGCGCCCCGCAGGGCGCAGGAGGGAGGGCCGGACGATTAACGCCGATTCAGCACTTCAAGCGCACCGGCTTCGATCAGTTGCAGTTGCTCAAGGCGTGTCTGCTGAGTGTCGGGGTCCAGCGTGGTAAACGCGGGGTGTCCGTAGATGGCCGGATATTCCAACCCCTGGTAAAAAAGGCCGCCCATGCCTGCGGCAATCCGCCACTGGGTTTGAACGCCCAGAAACAGACTGACCGCAGGCCAGTGTTCAGCCCACACTTCGCCAGGAGCGTCGTCGGTACTGACCGGCGTGCCGACCTGAATGCCCAGCACTTGCTGGGCCTGTTCGCGACGGTCATCGCCCGCCCCCGCCCAGTACCGACCGGCCGCTTTTAGTTTTTTGCGGCGGCCTGTGAACGACCTTGTTGAGCCTGGAACCAGCTCAAGACCAGAGGACGGCGCACGTAAGGCAGATCCATCAGTTGGCTGAGCAGTTCTGGGGTAAAGGCGATGGTGTCACCCGCTTCATCCTGAACGCCTTGCAGATCCAACAGATCGGTTTGGACCAGTTCATCGTCGGTCATCTCGCCATTTTTCTGGCGATCATAAATGCGCTGCTGTTCACTGAACGGGTGCAGGCGCCAGCGCGCGGTTAAAGTCGAGGGCTTTTCAGCACCCGGTACGTCAATGCTGACATCAACTTGAATATCGGTAATCGGTTTCAGGGTAAAAGACATGAAAAGACTCCATCATTTATCAGGCCATGAACCGCACGGCGTGATGCCATGCTCGACCCATCGGCCAGGATCAAAAAAGCCCCACCGGATTCGGCAGGGCATCAAAGGGGGATTACATTCGATCAGGCATTAACGGAAGATCAGTTCGAACTCGTCATCGCCCTTTTCTGGCAGCAGGCTGAGATCAAACTGATAATGCAGACGGCCATCGCTGTCTTGATCGCTGATGCTGGACAGCTGTGCTTGCGGCGCACGGAATTCAATGATGTTGCCTTCATTCACACCGTGGACAATCTCCAGCGAACCGGTTTTAACCTGGCGGTGAGATTCCATCATCTCGAAGTAGGCCAGAGATTCTTCCGCGCCACGGGCACGAATATTGACCTGACCACTCGGCTGACGATCAGTACGGTCAGCCCCTTCGTAGCCCACGAGGTTTTTCCAGGCCACATTGTTGCCAAAGTCGACAGATAGCGATTGCATGACTTCATCCTGACCATGGACTGCAAACTTAGGCGTATTCTGGTTGTTGACCGGAATTTCAGTCAGGCTTTCTTCGAAGGAAACACCTTCCAGCGGGGAGACTTCCGGACGGTTGTAAGCGCCGGTAAAGGTCACTTGCAGCGTCGGGAAGCCTTCAGTCGAGAGATCCAGCGTCGGTGCACCCACAGCGCCGGTCAGGCGTTGCAAACGACCATCACGCTCAAACCACAGCGTTAGGGTTTCAGAGTCGGCACTGGTCGGGGTGTACTTGACCAGCGCACCCGTGGCGCCATCATCAGCGGCAGGCACAACCGTCTCGGCCATACCACAGGCGCGCAATACGCGGCCCACGAAAGGCACTTCACCGGCAGTGCCAGCGCCATACAGCGGGAAGGTGAGCTGGATACTGGCACGCGGCGACACATTCACCTGCTCAACCGCACCCAGGTAAGGGCGCATGCGTTCGCGAGATTGGGTGTTACCGTCGTAAGGGGTATAGCTGCCAATTTGGGTAATCGGCAGAATGTCAGCCGCGGTCGGCTGAGCATCTTCACCTTTTGTACTTTCAAGCTGAGCCACGACATAAGATTTACGCATCAAAGGCATAATCAGATTACTCCGAGTGAATAAAATAGATCGGCTGCTACCGCTCAATGCAGTGCAAACCGGTGAAACAAAGGAAAGGAACGACTTACAAAAAACGACTTACAAAGAACTGCAGAGGAACAACTAAGGAACCACGAAGGAACCCATCACAAGGCCCTCGAAGGAACCTCAGAAGGGTCAAACAAGGGCTTCAGTGAACACAAGAGGTTCACTTTCAAGCCCTACAGCGTCGGCTAAACGCCACGCAAGGGGTTACGCCTGACGGCTCGCCAGGTCGCGATACTGATAAAGCCCGCGCCAATAAAGCTCAGGGCCAAGATGAGTTTGGATGCGCCCACCGGTTGCTGCCAGTGGTGAAATCACCGGCAACACGCTATCGCCCGCGGCGGGCACTAACCCCAACAACACTTGATTGACTTGCGATTTCAAGGCCTCAAGCGCATCCGGTTTAGCCACCAGGATGACGGCCAGTGTCGAAGTGACCACCTGTTCAACAGCCCCCATGGTGTTAGGGCTGGCGGCTTCACTTGAAACAAGATGGAGACTGGGACCGGTCATACGAACGCCAGTCCAAAGCGTTAAACGGCCACACCGTCGCTCATTAAGCGTCACATGTTCAGCTTTCACACATTGCCAGTGTGTATCGGCGTCACAGGCTTGCATCACGGCCTGCATGGCAAGATTGAGTGCGCTGAAATCCGGCGCGGTCAGCGTGACCTCAAACGTCGGCCGGACGCCGACCACATAGCGGTCAATGCGGACCGGAACACGATCACACCATTGATAACAGGCGCCAGTGTCCGGCCATGGGTCATCCCATAAGCCGCCCACAATGGGGCTTTCAAATAAGGGGGACAGCAGGGCCTTTAATGAAGACTCACTGCTATCCGTGGCGAGCTGCACCTGACTTGAATGTGACGCTGCAAACCCCTCGCTACGCAGCGCATTGAGTACCGTATTAATCATGCTAAACCTCGATCGATGAGCTGTATCCGTTATTCGAAAAGGCGTGAGTGATGCAAAAGTCTGAGAAGAGAAGAGTGAGAAGAGAAGGGTCAGACGAGAAGAATGATCAAAGCAGACAGAAGTGATCGTTAAGGCACCCGCGACAGCTTTGACTCCAGACGCTCAAGACGACGTTGCTGGTCTTCCAACCGCGCACGGACAATCGATAAATCGCGTTCTGCATCGTGCCGGGTGTATTGATTTCCCAGTTGTTCGCGCAGCATTTGCACTTCTCGAAATAACGACGAGAGCCGCTCTTCGAGCCGCGCCGTCTGCTGTGTTGCGGTATTCAACGTCGCGCCGACCCAGATCAAAATGGCCACCACCACACCCGCCACGATGGTTTGGATATGACGCTCCATGGGAGACGTCTCATGAGGTTCAAGGTCCATCATCAGCCACCGGCCAACGTTGTTGAATTTCAGTGCGATTATTATTCGCCTGCTCCAGCAAGTGCTGATAACGCAGCAATAAATGGATCAGATCCAGGTTCACCACCGGCGGTGGCGGTATCGAGGGCAAAGGAATGGGTTCTGTCAGACGCAGCGGTAAAGGATTCGGCCAGATCATCACCGGTTCAGTGATCACCCTCGGCGCGAGAGGCTGAGGGCTGCAACCGCTCAACCAAAGCAGCAGGCACAGGCTGACGACCCCAGCGCCCCACCGCTTCATCCTGTTGGGATAGCTGTAACAACTGACGTTTGGCTTGCGCATAGTCCGCCTCCAATTGTTGGGCCTGCCGTTGAGCCGCATCGCGTGCACTCACTTCCCGCTGATACTGGTCACGCACCTGTTTGAGCGTGTCTTGAACATGCGCCAGCGCGGCCTGATAGGTCTCCCGATCCTGTTTAACCTGCTGCAACAAATGCTGCGTATCATGGATGTCTTGTTCCAAGCGAGACACCGTGATGACGTGATAAGCCAAAGCCGCCAGCAAGGCAGCAGCCAGCAGCATTAAGCGGGAGATCGACATAGGATTTACTCGAGCAGCAAAAGGGCGCGGTACCAACGCCAAACGGCGGGCACATAATGAAGCGTTTCTGAGGCATGGGGCCCGGTGATCTGCGGCAAGCATTGCGCAATGTCGGCGTACAACAGCGCCCCATCGCATGCCCTTTGAGCCTTGAGCAGGTTGCCCAAGCCCGCGTTATAAGAAGCCATCGCCAGAGAGTGGCGGTCTTGCTCGGGCCGCGGGCTCGACCAATTTTGACGTAATCGCGCCATATAAAAAGCGCCCGCTTCGATTGCCGGTTCTGCTAAGTGGGCCGAGAGCCCGGCCATCTGCATTTGCTGACTGACGTCAGCCCAGGTGGCGGGCATAAACTGCGCCAGCCCGCGAGCACCTACCGGCGAAACGGCATCAGGATCAAATCGACTTTCTTGCCAGAGCTGAGCCTTCCATAAGCGCCAATCGACCCCAGGCCACCAGCGCTTTACCGCTTGCTGAATCGCGGCATCGTACTGATCATCCGATAGCGAGGCCGACCAACAAACAGGCGCCAATAAAGCGGCAACCATAATAAATAGACAGCGCCAGTGGATTGGCATGCATCACCTCCAGCGTTTGAGCGAAAGAGCGGCCCGTTGCACGATCCAGCAGCATTAAGGCCAGCCGAACGAGCACGAGCGACGCCAGCGCCAACACCAAGGTGTGCGCTGTCGAGATCGTCAGTAATTCAGTCATGGGGACCTCATGGATGAAACCAGTAGAAAAAAGCAAAGATTCGAAACGAAAACGCCCCAACGGCTTAGGCCGTCGGGGCGTATGAATCACAAGATAGAGATATTATGCCGCTGAGATAAAAAAGGGTCAAGCATTTTCTGTATATTTATACAGTATTTTTCTTGAAACCCGCTAGGCCGCTTGGTGCAGCTCAAGCTCATCAGATAAACGTTGGCGCGCCTGCCCAACCGATACCCCCATTTGCTGAGGCGACATGGGTTTCATTTGTTTCGGCGTCAACCACCGCGAGAGCTGCAACTGGCCTGCCAATTTTGACCAAGATTCTAGCTGACAGGCGGCGGCACGGGTCATTTGATAACGTTGGCGCAATCCATCAATTAATAAAGCCAAGCGTTGACGGGCCGGTAACCGATCAATCAACTGTGCAGCCAGTGTTTCAGCGCGCGTCATTTGACGCATCCTATCCGCTGCTTGCAGCACACGATCACTGGGCTTTTGCCGTAATCCATCAGGTAAACTGCCTTGAAATTCTATCGCGCCATATAAAGGGCTCACACTGTGCCAACCTGGTTCATCATAGCCCAGCAAGGTGTCGAGCCGGATCGCCAGCAACTGCTCCGCAAAGGCTTTACGCGCCAATGGGGCTCGCCAATCGTCATGACGCATTTCAGCTTGCAACTGAGTCAAGCTCATCGCATCCAGCATCAGGGTGTAACGCTTGTGTATTGTCATCCTAACCTCCCAAAATCTGCGCTTGAGCGTATCTTCATCAACTCGACTTAATGCCGGTATTGACTCAGTGCGGCTTGGCCTTCAGCGGTCAGTACTAATGCTTGAACCCGACGCTGGCTGACGCGGCAGTGGCGAACCTGCTCGACGCTAACGAGATGGTGATCTATGAGTGTTCGGCAACGACCACACACTGAACTCACTCGCAGCTTCAAGTCTTGCGCTAACTCACTGCGCGTCATGCCCTCAGGGACATCATTCAGCGCTTGCAAGATGCTAATTTCCTGAGTTTTTCGGCGTTTATAGAAGGCCCCTGTCGACCCCCGTGTGTGTAATCTCATCAGATCACCTCCTATTCAATACGGTTAACGGCCGATGCCGTGCGAGCAGGCGGCAAAGCGACCAACTGCTCCCAATGGGCAAACGCCTCTTCGGCACTCATCCGCATCGGCAACCCCTGAGCTTGGCAACGCTGCTGCACTTGCTGCTGAGTCAGTGCCAAACGTTGTTGTTCGCGATCATCGCTCGGGTCTTGAGAGAACGAGGCTGGAGACAAAAGCCCTTGACCTTCAGCCTGCCCCAACGTCATCACACGAACGCCCAAGACGTCGTAATGCTTTAAAAACCGCGCTTTAACCCCCTTCAACTGGGTTTGCGAGGTTGCCTGTGTCAGGTCAAACCAGCCCGTCAAGCGGCCGGCCTCTTTCACCGCAGGATGCGACCAGTGGCGACTTTCTCCGCGACCGGCATCCGTGATGACTTCACGCCAGGCCTGCTCGGGCTCGGGCATTCCAAAATCACTGAAGCGAGGACGTAGCGCCACAGCCAGTTGAGGAATAGACGGTGGCCACTCACTCCCCTGCTGCTGAATCTCGCTAATCGCCCGATTGAGCACCGCAACTGAGGGCAAAACAGGCCAGCGTCCGATTTCCAAGGCCAGCTCAGTCATCGCCAACTTCAGCATTTGTGTGGTGCAAAAGGCACTCGACCAACGCCGGGGAAACAGGGCCGCCAGCCGAGTGAACAACTGATCCACCAGCGGTTTGATCTGGGCCTGATTCGACGACGCCTGAGGTCCATGGGGCGGCTTCTTGGCATAAAGGCTCTGACCCCCGAGATTCTGATCCCCAAGGTTCTGACCTCTGAGATTCTGACCACTGAGGTTCTGACCACAGGGACTCGCCCCATTCGAGGCTTCCTGGGTTGGCCAGTGCTTGCTCGATGTCATCTCGCTGGCGACGCGTTGCGCCACGGTTTGCATATTGTTCATCAGCACCTCCGGTATGTTCAGCCGTGCACCAGCCTCGGGCCCGCTGCAAAGCGTCATGGCTCATCGGTCGTCCTAAACCTTGCCAATCACGGGACAACCATTTGGCGCATAGGGATGTCCAGCCACTGGCGGTGGTTTCACGCGGCTGGCCCAAGTGGTACAAGCGAAAGGCATTGATTAACTCTGGATCTGATGCCAAAGCCGAAGCGACCGGCTCGGGAATGGCCGAGCGCTGTAACTGTGCGGTTAACTGCGTCAGATCAGGCTCCCACTCCAGGCTCATCGATCGTTTTTGCCAGGGCGACACTGTGTCGGCACCTGCAGAGAGCGAGTGAGATTCCAATGGTGATTCATGGCCTGACAAAGACTTGTCAGGGGCTCCATGGCAAGGTGTCACCGTCTTCGGTTCAATCCCCGTTACCGATTCGCTGGCAAGCGGCTTAATCAATAACTGATACACATTGCTCTGCTGCCGACCACTGGCCTCTCGACGAGGGGAGCGCAGGATAAATCCAGCTTGTTCAAGGTGCTGCAAGCGCCGCTGTATCGTGCGCATTGAGCAACCACACTCATGAGCCAAGCGACGCACACCGGGCCAGCAAATGGCTGACTCATCCGCGGTATCGGCCAGTAACAACAGCAACAAGCGATCAACCGGCGACAAATCAACCGCTTGATCCGTTCGCATCTGTCGCCTTGCCCATGCCGTCGCCACCCAGCTCATCGCGCACCCCCTAAAGCCCCAAGGGAAAGCGCCACACAAGCCATGACCGCAAACATAACAACAAGTATTTCTTGTAATGCGCAGTAACACGCCCAATCAACGCCATTCAACCGTAGAACACACCGGTTTAAACCGACCGATAAATGGGCTTTTTTATGCTCAAAGGCCCCGACCAACAGCCTTTTAAAGGGTCGCTGTTCCATCTCATTACCTCACACAATTACAAGCAATGCTTGCAATAATGCAAGATAAAACCCATCATATCAAGCTCATCTTGCAGTGAATATTGCAAGGCAGGCTTGTACCATAACGCCATACACGATGGTGATCTGAAATACAGGTGGGTAATGTCGATAGGTCAGAGAATCCAACAAGCTCGTGAAAAAGCGGGCCTCAACCAGTCGGAGCTGGCCGCGGCCTTAGGCGTCAAACCGCAGTCAGTCCAACACTGGGAAGCAGATCGCAACGCGCCACGGCCAAGCCGAGTGGCTGAGCTGGCCAAGCGATTACAAGTCAATGTCGAGTGGCTACAATTTGGAACGGGTAGCCCTCAGGCCCCCAATGGCCAATCAGAAGCCCAATTGGCAGGCTATTTATCCACATGGGATAGCCACACACCTTTGGATCAAGACGAGGTTGAACTACCGTTCTTCAGGGAGGTTGAGTTGTCAGCAGGATCTGGCGCCACACAAGTGGTCGAAAATCATGGTTTCAAGCTGCGCTTCTCCAAAAGCACGCTCAGGCGGATGAACGTACAACCCGAACACGCCGCTTGTGTCAGTGTGGTCGGCAATAGCATGGAACCCATGCTCTATGATGGCAGCACCGTGGGCGTCAATCTGGCTGAAACCACTATACGCGATGGCGCACTCTATGCGATTGATCACGACGGCATGCTGAGGGTCAAAATCCTTCACCGTCTACCGGGGGGCGGTATTCGTATTCGCAGCCTCAACCATAGCGAATACCCGGATGAAGACCTCGATGGTGAGTATGTACAACGCTGCATTCGCATCATTGGTAAAGTCTTTTGGTACTCAGGCTTAATCCATTAAGCCTTGAACTCATCACCATGATGATATCCAAGTGATGGTGATGGTTTACTCAAAAGATAAAAAAAGCCGCTCCCCGAAAAGAGCGGCTTTAGAGATCAGATTATGATCTAAACTAGGGCTAATTAACCCAGCCCAGCAGGATCAAAACCGTTAGCAGTAAAATACTCGTTCACTGTATCGGTTGAAACACCGACTAATACACCCAGCATTTCAGTATTCAAATCAGAAAGATTCGCCGCAACATAGATCGCCTGGGGGTTATCAATATTATCTTTGATAAAATCCACTGATTCATCCCAAGTTAAGTTCTCAGAAGCCAGATTATTTTCAATTTGAGAAGTCAACTGTGCTTCATGAATCACATCATCCAACGCATTCGCAATATCGCTAGCACCAAGTTCTGAGGCGGAAACATTGCCCATATAATGATCACTAGAGATCAAGTTATCGAAAACCAAGCTTGAACTCATCTCTGCTACATGCTTTTCACCCACCATGCGGACAAAATCAACGTTACCAAAGTTATCCATACCATTGGCGATTACAATGCTTTGATCATGGGAATCACTTCTAATAAAAAGATGCTGATCATCTACTGAATAAACCTGCAGATCATCAGCAAAATAATTACTATTTTCATTATAACCACTAATATCAAACAAGCTCGCAGAAACAGCTAACTTATCATTACTGCTATCATGAGGGTTCTCTATAATAGATACAAGACCATTGAATTCTTCCAAGTAGTAAACATCATCTCCCTGACCACCAGCCCAGAAAGATAATTGCTCCCCATTCACTTTAAACTCGTCATTACCACTGTGCCCAAAAGCAGCATCACCAGAGTGAGTAATGATTTCATTATTGCTTTCGTTGAAGTGACGTTTATTCAATTGCAACGCAGCCATGCGTATCTCCTTAGCAAGATTTCATTCCACAGCCTACTCATTAGGCTCAACTCACATTCAATTAATTCGTTGATTAATAAACTGCTAGAATTAAAAGCAGTCAAATAATTCAACCAACAGTCGATACACTAAACACCCCCAATATCGACAGTCAAGTTAAGTTTCAAAAAATCAACACGGTTAAAAAACAACAAATTAACCAATAGCAAGAGAGGGGTCATCATATGAAAACCCCAAAAGATTATTGCTATTTAAGCACAAGCTAAAGCTATATCGATTCTAAATAAAAGCTTATGCGAATCAACATATTCAATATAAAAATCAGAATTCCACCATCTGATCACTCACCTGGTTCGTGACACCAGACAGTTCGACGGTGTCAATAAAGTGCTCAGTCACTTGCTGATACTCTTGCCCGGTAAGCGCTGAATCCAGCTTGCCTGTAGAGACCGCTTGATCAAATGAGTAGTCGCCTTCATAAGCGCCATTCAGAGCCATCTTATTCAAAAACTGAATACTGGAAACAGTCTGCTGCTGCCCATTCTCTTGGAATTGGATTGACTCAATGTTACTGAGGCTATTCATGCCATCCAGGATAGTGACAGTTGCGCCTGAGGCTTGATCACTGAAGACAAGGTCCTGACCGTTTAAGGAAAAGTAGCTGTAATCGTCAATGTCACCTAACACAAGGGTGTCATGGCCTTCGTTAGCATTTTCATAAATGAACACGGAACCTTCCATGTCATCATTACCCACATCATGAAAACGATAAAGGTCGTTACCTTGGCCCCCGGAGAGGAACACATCATTGCCTGCGGCATGAATAAAACGGTCATTACCCTCAAGACCAAAAAACATGTAACCGTCGTAAGCGCTGACATAGTCATTGCCACTGGTCGCACCCGCTTGGCTCATCAAAAGGTGGCCATTTTCATGCTTAATCATATGAGACTCCATTCATTAACTGACAATGATCAATCATGACCGACACACACATAGGCCATCCTAGGAGTGCATCGGTCTCTCGGATGCTGAAGCAAGCGGATGGAGTTCTAAGCACCACAACCTAAGCGCAATCATAAAGAGAGCGATAGCGTCGAAGGAGCCACGGATAAAACACAGGAGGGGAATTAATCAAGCTGTGCTGACAGTCGATTCATCCTGAACCTGGTGAGCATCCGTACTATCCAAACGACATAGCGTATCAGTGTTATCGCTAACATCCGCTTGTATTCAAAATCAGCTTGTTCACACTATACAGTCAAATCGCTATTGAAAACTGTTACCATTCAAAGACACCTTGTGATCTCAAGTGATGACTCAGTTTTAGTATGAGTCTAAGTGTGAGTCGCTCCATGAGTCGTTCCATTAACAGCACGGCTAACAGTACTATAAGTCTTGACTTCCGCAGTAAAATCAATATAGTAAAGGGCCTTCGCGGGTGTAGCTCAATGGTAGAGCAGAAGCTTCCCAAGCTTAAGACGAGGGTTCGATTCCCTTCACCCGCTCCAATCTGTACCGCTTCAGTTTATCCTCCTTCCCTAGTTCGACTCTTCACTGTACTTCTCGACTCAGATTCTTCAGATCATCAGGATTGCGTGATCAACCTTTAGCACGAACGATCCCTCGTGTGTGCTTTTGGATCAAGCTCAACTTCCCCATTGCTTGTCAGTGCCTTGCCCTTCTTTTTCGCTCCATCGTCTCTCGGCTCAATCTCGCAGCTCAATCTCTCAGTCATCATATCGTTTAATCGTTGCCTTTAAGGCAACAAAAAGGTCGTTTGATCGACTTTTTCTGATATAGCGAAACACGACATAGTCATCACCATGAATACGCTCTGTATCGATTCGCCAAGATAATCGCTACAAAGCAAGCAATCACGATTGAATAATAACAAGCAGGCCTCGCATGTTTGATGAGCAACAGTTAGCAAAGGCACGCGCCTTTCGTCACGATTTACATCGCCACCCAGAATTACGTTACGCCGAAGTACGCACCTCAGAAAAAGTCGCTGAACGGCTGAAGGCACTGGGTTATCAGGTGACCACGGGGCTTGCTGGGGGAACCGGGATACTGGCTGAGCTGGATACCGGGCGCCCGGGCCCTGTGATCGCTTTTCGGGCGGACATGGATGCCCTGCCCATTCTCGAAGCCAATACATTTGATCACCGTTCGACCCATGAAGGTTGCATGCACGCCTGTGGCCATGATGGCCATACCGCAACGCTGTTACTCGCGGCCGAGCGGATCATGCAAGATCAAGCACAGCTGAATGGTTACTTGAAGCTATTGTTCCAACCGGCTGAAGAAGGCGGCAATGGCGCAGAAGCCATGGTGAAAGATGGCGTGCTGGATAACCCTCGTGTGGATGCCGTATTTGGCTACCATAATCGCCCTGGATTTGAAGCCGGTATGCTATTTGCCAAAGCAGGCCCGGCCATGGGCGGCAACGACACCTTGAAAGTCACCATCAAGGGCACCTCAGGCCACTCGGCCATGCCCCATTTGGCCGTTGACCCTATTTATGTCGGCTCAGGCATTATTCAGCAGCTTCAGGGGCTGGTGTCTCGACATAAATCGCCACTGGAAGCCGGCACCATTACCGTCTCGGCTTTCCATGCCGGCGATGCGCCTAATGTCATTCCTGGTGAAGCTGAGCTTCTGGTCAATATTCGCAGCAGTACTGCCGCCTCACGAGAAGCGATGGCGGGTCACGTAGAGCAAACTGTCGCGGGTATCTGCTCGATTCATGGAGCGCAATATCAGCTTGAGTCTCTGCATGCCGTGCCTCCCGTCATCAATGACCCTGAGTGGGCAGAAACCGTGCTTGAGGCCGGTCGACGCTTTGGTGTCTCAGATCATATTGAACTGATCGATTACATGCCGACCATGGGCGCTGAGGATTTCTCTTTTTACCTCAATGAAGTACCGGGTTGCTTCTTCTTTGTCGGTAACGGCACAGAAGGCGCTTACCTGCATAACGAACATTATGACTTCAATGACGAGATTCTACCGGTCGCAGCAGGCACTTTTGTGGCGTTGGTCCGTCATCTCATGATGTCTTCTGAGCAGGCATCGTAACCACCCGACATGGCATGCCTGAAGCGTCTTTCTAAATAAGCTTTCTACAGGGCTTTTCTATAGAAACGCTCAAGGCATCGCCTTGTCTGAATTCATTCGATCATCCACATGATCATGGGAAATGACCCTCAATCAAACGATTACATAACAATAATTAAATAAAACCAAGATAACAAAACCTATAAAAGGATTGATCCCTCATGAATAGCCTCCTCTCGACGATTGAGCGTGTGGGCAATAAGCTCCCTCACCCGTTCATTCTATTTATTATTCTGTCTGGCGTGATCATCGTCGTCTCTGCATTACTGGCCTCAGCGGGTATTACTGCGGTGAACCCCAAAACAGGGGCAGAAGTCGCGGTACGCAGCCTAGTCTCAGGCCCTGGCCTGGAATTTATGCTGACCAGCGTTGTCAGCAACTTCGTTAACTTTCCGCCGCTAGGGCTCATCCTGGTGGTCATGTTCGGGATTGGCTTGGCGGACCGCATGGGCTTACTGTCTACGCTGATGCAAGTCAGTGTCGCTAAAGCACCTCCAGCCCTGCTGACTTTCTGCGTCTTTATGGCGGGGATTTGCGGCAGTATCGCTTCTGATGCCAACTATCTGATTCTGATTCCGTTGGCAGCGATGATTTACCATTCTGTCGGCCGTCACCCATTGGCTGGGGCCGCCGCAGCTTATGCCGCCGCTGGCGCAGGTTTTGATGCCAGTTTATTTATCACCGTAGGGGATGCGCTCTTCTCTGGCATCAGCACAGAAGCCGCCCGCCTGGTTGACCCTAATGCGTATGTCTCGCCGATTGATAACTACTATTTTGTTGCTTGCTCAGTATTCGTTCTGGCACTGGTCGGCACACTGGTAGTCGATAAATTTGTCGAGCCCCGCTTACAGCGCCTGCTGCCATTGACCGACTCCCCCATTGATATGCCTGCACCGCATACACTATCAGCGGATGAAAAACGCGGTCTGAAACGGGTGGGGCTGGCCACTTTACTTTATATCGGCCTAATTTTTCTGGCCGTGTTGCCCGAGGCATCACCGCTACGAAATGCCGATGGCGGCTTAATTCCTTCGCCTTTTTTGAAGTCGCTGGTGCCGCTGATGTTTATTTATTTTGTCCTGATTGGCACCACCTATGGGGTGACCTTGGGCAAAATTAAAAGCAGCCAGGATATTCCCCATAAAATGGGGGAAGCGGCGCGAGATCTCGCTCCCACACTCGTGCTGTTCTTCGCGATTGCCCAGTTTATTGCTTACTTCAAATGGTCTGAATTAGGGCAGTTTATTGCCATTGAAGGCTCTAATGTGCTGCAAAGTACTGGATTTACCGGACTGCCGCTGGTCGTAGCCTTTATTATTCTGACCGCCATCATGAATGTCTTCATGACCAGTGGCTCAGCGCAGTGGGCATTAATGGCTCCCGTGTTTGTGCCGATGCTGATGATGGTGGGTTTTGAACCCGCTTTCGTACAAGCAATGTTCAGAATCGGGGATTCCAGTACCAACATCATTTCCCCCATGAGCCCTTATTTCTCAGTTGCACTGGTGTATATGCAGCGCTATCAACCGAATCTGGGGCTGGGCTCGCTCATGGCGACGATGCTACCCCTCTCCATCGCCTTCCTAGTGGCCTGGACGGCGTTCCTGATGATCTGGCTGATGCTGGGGCTGGATATCGGCCCGGGCATTGGGATGATGGCTCAGTAACCTCGCGCATTAATGAGTCGTGATCCCTTGATGGATCGCGGCTCATTAAGCCCTCTCGACTCGTGAACGAACCACGACTTATTGGCGAATTGTCGGCATTGACGACCGATTACCCTTTACAGCAGACACGGAAGTTTGCTTTTTTTACCAGAGCAACGAGCCGAGCCGTTATTGCATCTGCAACATCAACTGCCATAGAAAATGAGCCGCCGGCGATAACCGCCGCCCAGTCCGTCGTACCAGATTTCCCACCGTGCTCGCCGCAACAGGATGATCAATGGGAATCGCTCGAATCAAACCTCGACCAATTTCATCCTGAGCCGCTTTGGGCGTCATAAAAGCGATCCCTATCCCAGCCGCCGCCATACGCCGTGCCACAGAATGCAAATTACAACGGTAAGCGGGCGTCACCAAATTACCCGCATCAGCAAAAACCGCGTTGATACAACGCTGAGACCCCGAGGCCTCGGGGAGAAAAATCAATTTATGGCAGGTCAGATCCGCTACGCTCACTTGCTCATAGTCAGCCAGTGGGTGATCCGGCGCGACCAGCGCACACAAGGGCCCGCGCACAAAAGAGCGAATAGTTAAGCGCGGGTCAGAGACAGGCCCATAAGTGATGGCGATATCCACCTCATCATCAATCACCATATGATGCGGCTCACGGGGGTAATAAATCCCGGTTTTAACCTCAATCATCACATCCGGGTGACGTACCGAGACTTTTTTCAATACCTGCGCCACAAAGGTATCGATAAACCCATCGCCTACAGAGACCACCACTTTACCCGCCTCAAGGTTATTCAAGCGCGCCAGCGTATCACGCAACTCACTGCTCAACCGCTGTTGCGCCCGAAACTGCTCAACCACCAGCTCACCGGCCTCAGTCACCTTAACCTGACGGCCATGACGCTCCAACAACGCCATACCAGCCTCGGCCTCAAGACGACGGATCTGACGACTGACCACAGAAGGGTTCACTCCCAGCTGATCAGCCGCAGCTCGAATACCCCCACACACCAACACCTCATTTAAATAGGCCGCTCTTTGATCCAGCAGGCTCATAACATCGAGTATCCTTTAATGAACAGCATTCAGATCGATGGAGCATACCCCCTCCGCCCCCTCGATGCGATCGACATCAAAGCGTTGGTCACGAAGAGGGGGTGATGTCGAACGCCAACCCCTGAACCCACAGTAGGCGCCTGCTTGAAGGCGAAAAACGGCCCCCAGCGCCCACAACTCCCACGCAACTGTAGAGCGGCCTTGGCCGCGAAAGGTATACAAGCCTCAGAGATTGAAGAGGGTTTGGTAGGAGCGGCCTTGGCCGCGAATCCAAACGCCCCGAACCACTCAAACCTCCAAGCTGCCTGTGCGGCAGTGAACTTGGTGGGGTTCGTGACGTTGACCCACTCGGCTTTCTGAGCTGCCTGCTCAACAGTATCTACAACTCCCAAGCAACTGTAGGAGCGGCCTTGGCCGCGAATCCATACGCCCCGAACCACTCAAACCTCCAAGCTGCCTATGCGGCAGTGAACTTTATCGTGGCCACGAGGCCACATTCTATTGCTTTCTAAGCTGCCTGTGCGGCAGTGAACTCGATGATTTCGGCCAGGCGTTCGTCGCCCATTTTCTAAGCTGCCTGTACGGCAGTGAACCCCATACGTCTGCCACTGAATGTTCGCTACCATTTCTAAGCTGCCTGTGCGGCAGTGAACATATGCTGGTTCAGATCCGAACGACTGACAACTTTCTAAGCTGCCTGTGCGGCAGTGAACCGCATCCTTGATGCTAAACATTATGCCGTTATTTTCTAAGCTGCCTGTGCGGCAGTGAACAGCTGAAGCCCAGTATTGAGCTGAAGCAAGACTTTCTAAGCTGCCTGTGCGGCAGTGAACTGTTGCGCGGATTTGCAGAAGTGATGCTCAGCTTTCTAAGCTGCCTGTGCGGCAGTGAACATAGGGCGTGCTGTAATTTCAGATGTTGCGCTTTCTAAGCTGCCTGTGCGGCAGTGAACCCAAGAAAGCGCTGGAGATTAATGAGCGCGCTTTTCTAAGCTGCCTGTGCGGCAGTGAACGCGAATATCTAATCCCTAACCCCGCCCATCGTTTTCTAAGCTGCCTGTGCGGCAGTGAACTTGGCGGCTATATCGGTGCCCAGATCGGCACATTTCTAAGCTGCCTGTGCGGCAGTGAACAGCGTAGTAGCTGTCCTGCATCGCCCGCAGCTTTTCTAAGCTGCCTGTGCGGCAGTGAACTTCATCAGCTTGCCGATGATCCCGCTGAAACCTTTCTAAGCTGCCTGTGCGGCAGTGAACCGGTTTTGAGTGAAATATTTAAGACGGCCCATTTTCTAAGCTGCCTGTGCGGCAGTGAACTAGAGGTTATCACGGTTAAGTCGTTGTTTGTTAAAGAGCGATGATGAATTCGGTGGAGTTGACCCTTTTTTAAGGCCGCGTTGTAACACCTTGATTTTATTGGCCCACCCTGGGGTGGGCCAGAAAAGGGTTAGAACCAAGGCACGGTGGCGTGTTGGCTTAACCCATAGTGGTTAAAAGGGCCGCTTTGAGCGGTTTTTTGAGGTTTGCCATGGGCGATCAAGAGGTTAAAGCGCTGGCCCGTAGAACGGCTGTTGAGGGTGACGAAAGGCAGTGTCAGCCGCCGTGTGGCCAGTTGTGCGTAGAGGGCCTCTGCTTCGGATTCACTGATGCCGTGACGCTTGGCATAACGTTTCACCCGGCTGGGGCCACCTAAGTTGGGTTGTTTGCGCATCACTTGGATGTGGCGCGTTTCAGCCGGTACGGTGAGCGGTGCGCTCAGTTGCACGTGATCTCGCATGCCCGTTAGCCATGGCGTCTCCATGAGTTGCGCTAGCCGGGCAGCGGTGCTGTGCAAGCGAAGCCGGTTGCCGAGGGTGCGAGCTTGAACGCCGTGGCGATGCTCCGGGAAGCTGATGCCAATGTCTTGAGCGTGTAGCTCAAACAAGGTGCGATGCAGTTTGTTAAACAGCGCGCTCATCAGCATGTGGGGCGCAAAGTCAGGGTCTGGTCGCAGTTGTATGTCGAGATAGCTGTCCATACTTTACCCCGCATCACCGAAGACACCACCGCGAATCAAGGTGGCCATCACAAAATGCTGTTGCGCGATTTCAGGCACTTTGTCTTTCAGTAGCCATTGATCCAACAAATTGTAGAAATCTTGTTTGGCCTTGGGCTGACGGTAGGCTTTACCTTGGGTGGTGACTGAGCCATAGGGTTCAACCGCAATCGGGCCTAGGTCTTCGCCCTCATCATGGGGATACCAAGTGTCGATGGTGCGCAGGGCATTGCCCAATTTCTGGGAGTGCATCGCGGCTTGGTTTTCGTCGCCTATGGCGTAGAGGGTTTTGCTTTTGCTGCCGCGAGAGCGATCCAAGATCAGCTCTTGGGAAGGGAAGATCTCCTGACCGGTGCCCATTCGAGCAAAGGCAATCACATCCAGCAGCAGGTAACGCTCACCGGCTAAAGCCTGAGCGATGGCATCCCCTAGGGCGCGGGTGCTGTCGTTGCCTTCAAAATCACGTAATGAATGCTCATGCGCATTGAAGGTCCAAGATGCTTCGGCTTCACCCGCTTGCTGACTATTCACAATCACTTCAACCTGTTCAGCCCCAACCCGGTTACGCCATAAAAAACGCCCATTGGCGAGGTTGCAGGCGTAGCGATGGGCCAGTTCGCCAAAGCCATGGGTATTGACGTAAGTGGCGACGGTATCGGTCAGTTTCTGTTGATAGTCCGCATGGTTACAGGCTGAAGGCGTGCCCGCTCCCGCCAACACGCGCACGCTAAAGCGTATGGCCAGGGTGTCGGCATCGTGCGGTAAGGTAGCAACATCAACGGTTTGCAGGTTGGGGTTTTCAATCGCCGCATCCAGTTTCGCGGGGTCTTGATCTTTGGCTTTCAAGCGATTGGAGATAGTGCCGCGCACGGATTTCTCGCGCACGATCACCGGCTGCCATTGATCCTGCTGCTGGCGCGCCTCCCACTGGCAGGCATATAACAAGGCATCGGATGGGTCGAGCTTACGTTCAAACGCTAAGACAGAAGCCGTTTTAAGAGTATCGTTTTTAGCCATGACATAATCCCTTGGATGGTTAATCGTGTTCGATAAATTCGGCGTAATCGTTTTGCAGGCGGTATAGGCCTTGGTCGAGATCATTCTCAACAAACCACATCAACCTTTCGGGTTGGGCAATGCGGTGAGGGCTGATCCACTCGCCCATCGAGTAGAGGCTTTCGACAAACTGAAAGGGCACTTGCGCGTCTCGCGCCTGGGCCACTTCGCCCGGCTCATAACAGGGTGAAATCGCGCCATACCCCACCGGAATCGGCACCAGCCAGCCCGGATAAGGGCGCCGCAACGTCCAATGCACCTGTCGGGTGACTTGCTCGCGAGACGCGTCATGGGTTTCTGTGATTTGGCATTCATGATTCATGCGAGAAAGGTCTAGCCAAGCTTCCAGCGCGGTCGCTTGCTCATCCTCGGCTTGCAGGGTCTGAGTATGCTCTTTCAGTAGGTCATCCCGCAGCACTAGGGCAAAACCGGGTAACAGTTGGCGCCGCAGTGAACGCCACTGACGCTGCCGTATTTCGCTGTCATCACTGAAGTTAATCAAGCGGGGACGAGCGCGATGTGAGCCAGATAACGATGGCATCACACTACCACCGGCGATGCGCATGCCATGCACCTGTTCAAAGATCTGATCAGCAATGGCCTGGCGGCGTTCAAAGCTGCTCAGATCGTCCCCTTCGGAGGAGACTTCAAGTAATAAGGTCACGTCCAAGTGGGCGCGCCCTTCTTCGACAATGGCGGCCGTATCGCCACTTTTGGTCACAGGGTTGCGGGTCAAGTGAAAGGTATGCGCGACCATGCCATCCGCCACTTGAGGTTCTAAGCGGTGGCAGACCACGGCGATGCTGTCAAAGTGAATCTGAATCGATTCCGGTAGACCGCGCTCCAGCGCATGCTGAAAGCCAACAAAGGCACTCATGGCGGGAAAGCCCCAAGTCATCGGGCTGGAGATGGCATTGGCGTTTTGAATCCGTAACCGGGGTAACACCAGCAGGTGATGTAGTTGATCGTTAGGGTTCATGATAAGGCTCCTGCTTGATCGCCATTCACATCTCCACTATTCACATCTCCACCATTCGCATCACCCGCCTTCATATCACCCGCATCCGTATCCTCATCTTCCGCATCCAAAGCGGTTTGTAGTTCATCTAGTTGATGACGGAAGTCCCTTAGCGTTTCATCAATCTGCTGCTTCCAATGGCGATGCTCGACATCCCCCATGCGCAATCCACTGCGATAAGTGAGCTGACGGTTGAGCCAGTGAGCCGCACGATCACTGATCGCGCTCGACCAATCCGACTGTCGGCGGGCCTGGGCAAAGGCGTCATCCTCATGAATACGCCCAGGGTCTAACCAATATTGCTCATCATCGGCCAGTTCGCAGTCCTCATCGGCGCTCCACCCCGGTGCCAGGCTGTGCATATCCAGGGTAAAGACCATCAGCTCATCAATCAGCATGGCGGTGAGATCATCCCGTAGATCACGGGTATGCATATTCTTCACGGGGTCAGCTTCAAGAAAGGCTTTCAACTCTTGAACCAAACGCCCCACCCCCGGGCGACGCTGAAAAGCGCCCAAAGCATTGCGCCTGGGCGGATAAATCTCGCGTGATTGCCAATGAGGCGGCAATGAGGCTAACAAGTAGTTTTGCCCGCCGCGCTCGCTATTAAGCTGAGAAATATTTTGTGGTTTGGTACCGCCCAGTTTTTGCACCGCCAAATCAGGGTAGCGGATATAGCCGCCCTCATACTCGCGGCGATCTCGCAAGGCATGACGCGCCGCTTTGTTGTCATCCCCATAAAACCAGCGGTTCGGGCTGACATGCTCGTAAAAGCGATGGGTCAATGCGGTTGAATATAACGGCGCCAGCAAACGGTAGTCTTGATCATGACGAGGGTTATCGCCCACCAACCAATAGACTTGTTTGGCGCGCGTATGAGAGGTGGGCGCGCCTTTGGGCTCAACAATCGCCGCAAAGGCTTCGACCCATTGGGTGGCTTCAGCAGGATCAGGGCTTAACGCCGCCAACAAATCCGCATCTCGTTGAAGGGCTAACGCCAACAGGGAGCGCTCGCCCCATGACAGCTTCAGGAATTTATAGACATCCAGCGCCGCCGCATTACCGACCACATCACCTTCAAAAGCGTCGGGTAAACAGTGGCTCCCCACCAGAGGAATAGTCGGAAGCTGCTGAGGCGTGACATACACGTTGGTTCCTTTAGCGTCAGGATGAATCGCCTTTAAGGAATGTGTAACCACCTGCAACTGGCTCACTCGGCGAGCCGCATCAGCCAACCACGCTTGAGGCTCAAACTGCGCTTGCAGTTTTAAATAAGCCTCCGAACCTGGTTCGAGTTTTTCTGTTTTGGTTTCAAAGCGATCACGAATAAAGTGCTCAATCAATGAGCGCAGAGAACCATACGATTGAGTATCAGACATAAACGATCTGCCCTTTTGGACACTAATTCAATACATGCTATAGTGCCCCAAGCTAAGGCTTGGGGCTGGATGCGCGATGTTCAGTCTCTTCTAACGGGATGATAACCAACCATCCACGACCTCCTTGCTCTTACTCAAGCAGATTAAAAGTACTTAGCTATTTGCTCACACAAAGAGCGGCCACTCTTTGTGTGAGCCCCCACTCATTGAGCTCTCATTCATAATGATAGACCAAACCCAAAAAGTCAACCTATCAATTGATTCTTTAAATTTCGAAAAAGATGTTATCTTTATATGTACAGCCGTATAGGCTGCTCAGCAATATCAATTGATGCTTTAGAGCACCATCAGCTGCCGCACAGGCAGTTCAGCCGGCCGTCTAAAGGCCGGCTTTTTATTCCCGCCGCACAAATCCTAACGCCGGGTGGAAGCACCAGCCATTAGGGGCATAATCCCGAGTCAGACGGACGCGACCAAAGCGTTTTGCACATTGTGCAAGCGAGAGCTCCATAGCATCGGCTTGTGCCGCGAGCGCTGTGAGATAATCCGGCTCGTTCCAGGGCTTTATCCGAGGGTGCGTGATGACGTGATCCGATAACCGCGTGACTTCGTGCTCAACCGGGGTGAAGTGCTCGCCATCATCAGCCCGATCAACGCGACAAAAGACGTAGTCGGTTTCATCCTCGTCCGGCAGCAGCACCCACTCATCTTGTTGGGTCGGGTCCCAACGGAAGGGGGCGTGTTGTATCGCCATAGCGCTCAGGCTCATCGAAACAGGGCGAAAGAACAGATAAGCCCCTAGCGGCACGATCGGCATTGTACTTCGACGTTTACGTCGTGACGGTTGCTGCGCAGGCGACGCCTCTTCCACCATCAGCGCCTGGAGTCGGGCATGCTCTAAATCGACCAGCTGGGTCGTTGGGTTTAGCGGCTCATTCGGTAAGAGCCGTGGCCGTGCATCAATGGCGGCCAGAGTGTCATCAGGAAGCAATTGGCTTAACCGATGAGTGTTAAGCGGCCAACCGTCGCTTTCAAAACCAGGGCGACTGAACGCCGGTGTTTTGCGTTGCAAGTGGCGAACGTTGGTGTCTAACAGGGCGATATTGGGCGAGCTGACAGGCGTGAGCCGATGACGCCGAATACGGCCTGCCAGTTGCACAATCGAGCGCATCGAGGAAGGTTCTACAATCGCCCAATCATAGTCATGATCACGCCCGACTTCCGTCACCGGCGAGCCCAGCACGATAAACACATGATGCTCAGCAGGCCCGTTCAGCCGCTCACGAATCTCTGGCAACGCGAAAACCGCCTCAGGATCACGCCGGTCCAACACCTGATCAAGCTGGGCTTCCAACCGTGACCGCAAGATCAATGGCAATTGCGAGTGATACACACATAAATGAAGCTGCCAGCCCTGTGGGATCTCGCTTTGATAAAGGGCCTTTGCGAGCCTCACCAAAGGCTCAATATTGGCCATCCGAATCAAGCCAAAACTCACGGACTTTTGTGTGCCGGGATCTTGGCTATGATGAGCCTGGTGCAATTGGAACATTTCGGGCAACAGCGTCTCGACCAAGGCCGAACAAACGGCTTCAGGTTTAGGCGACGCCGATGTCAGCGGGACGCAATAGCCTTGACGTAAAACCGGTTGCTCCGCCAGATGTCTGATGCGCTGCAGGACAAAGGCTTGATGCGCGATATCGAATTGGGCGCCGTCGACACAGGCTTTGTGAGTACAGCCGTACTCATCAAACCAGGCACAAATGGGCTCAACCGGTGCCCCTGGCAGGCCTCGATGCTGCTGATACTCAGCCCGCCCGGCTCGATAAGCATCAAACAAGCCCCGCACCAGCGCAGGCGGTAACGTGGCCGATGAGAGTATGACGCGTGAACCTAAAAGGGCCGCCCAATACACCAAACGGGTAAGCGCCGATAAATCTTCAAGAGCAAAATCATCAGGTTCATCTAAGATCAGATCGCTGCTCATCAAACGCAGCATTGGCGCTATCTGATGCCCCCCTCTCAGACTTTCGGTCGCGGGCATCAAGTGATCAATGGTGGAGATCAGAACAGGGGCTGTGATCAAAGCACGGGCTTGCGGATTCACCAACATTCGGCTTAATACCGGATGAGCTTCTAACTGACCATCAAAGTGCACGTGGCTTTGCTCATCCAATAATTCACCACGAGATTCTGAGCCTCCAAAATCACTCAATCTCGCAGCCATTTGCGGTTTTTTTAATGATGGCTGGGCACGAGACCATTGCTGATGCTCAAATAAGGCGCGTACCGCGCTACCGCCCACACGAATGGCCAGATCATCACTCTCGAGCCCTAAGCGTTCGCGATACACCTGCCCGGTTTGTAATGTCAAAGTCCGCAGCCCCAGCGCGATCGAAAAACGCGCCCCCTGCTCAGGATCATTCAAGGCATAGGCAATGCGACCATTGGCGATGGTTTTGCCACATCCGGTCGAGGCCATGTTGATGCCAAAAAAGCCTTGGGCGCGGCTTTTTTCACGCAGCCCCGTCGCCAGATCAAAGGCTTTATCCTGCCAGCGAAAACGAGCAATTTTACTGCGTGCTTTAAACCCCTTGTGCCGAGCAATGCGGGGGAGCGCCATGAGGATATCAGGCAAACGATGCACAATTTCCCCAGCGCCACGTGTCACGCCGACGAGATGCTCATCCAAGGGCTGATTCATCTGTCGGCGCCCCTGGATATAAGCAGTATTGGCAAACAAGGTGTTTGACCACTTCCCTGTTAACCGACCCGATGTGGTTAGGCTGGAGTAATGATGATCCGCCAACATCAGCGATAAACGCGCCAGGTGCATCACATAGGGCATGCCCAAAGGGGGCTGAGCACACTTCAGCGACTGTAACTGACGGGCCAACCGTGCAGCGCGCACCCGCCAAGGCTGACTGCTCATGGGTAATCCTTTAGAGAAAGACCAGTAAGGCTTAATCTCATCCGGGGTATGGGGATCAAGACGTTCATTCCAAGCCGCCTTTATCGCCTCAGGCAGAGAAGGCACGCTGGCGCCATTGAGAATCGCCCTAGCTCCCACCCTTTTCTGCTGACGCCCATCATCGGTGTAAACAGGCAATGCGGGTAAGCGGTGGTGACTAACCACCAACCAACCAATAGCAGCAGCCAAGGGCGGGAGCCGCTTAAAGGGTTGAGTATTGATGCCGGGATCTTGGCCATCACATTGCAGGCGAGCCAGCCAGCCGAGCCCCTCATTAAGCGCCGCCTCCGTATCATCGTCGTCCCGCTGTAGCCGTGTGAGCCAACCGTCATCATCATCGTCTCCGACAAAGGCTTCCAGTATGCGCAGGGAAGTCCACTCATGGCGATACAGATTACGGCCTTCAAGCTGGCCGGTCAGACGCCTCTGGAAAGCATCAGACGCTTTACCCACATCGTGAAATAACGCCGCCATAGAGGCCAGCAGATGAATCAATTGACCACTGTGCCAATCATTTTCATCCTGGCGGCGCAATATATCCCGGCCACTATCGACTAATAGGCGGCAACGCTGAAGAGAATAGAAATTTGTTGGCTTGGAGTGCAGAATGGTTTTTAAATCAGAGGGGGAGAACTCATCCATGCCGTCACATTCCCTGTCAGGCTATTTGAAATATCGTCTTCCTAAAAAGTAACATTTACATACTTTTACTCATTCGCCAAGTCGAAGAAAGCCAAGCGATATGATCCATCGAACTTGCAGGCAAGAGAATCTGGGTAAAAAGCATAAAAAAAAGCCAACCCGAAGGTTGGCTTTTTGATCAGACAGTTGTGCACTCGACCAGCGTTATGATGGCCTAGGAGTATTAAATGCCTGCCATTGCGGGTGTGGAGAAGGAAATTGGGGCTTTCTGGGCTTCACCTTCGAAGGTGACGAGTTCCCAGGCATCCGGTTGTTCCAACAGCACACGCAGCAGCTGGTTATTCAGTGCATGACCTGATTTGTGAGCTTTAAATTCACCAATCAGGCTTTTGCCGAGTAAGTAAAGATCGCCAATGGCATCCAGTACTTTGTGTTTGACGAATTCATCGTCATAACGCAAGCCATCTTCGTTGAGGATGTTGTAATCATCCACAACAATGGCATTTTCCAAGCTGCCGCCTAAAGCGAGATTACGCTCACGCAGGTATTCCATGTCACGCATGAAACCGAAGGTGCGAGCACGGCTGACTTCACGCACGAATGAGGTCGTTGAAAAGTCCACTACCGCTTTTTGCTTTTGCTGGCGGAAAACGGGGTGGTCGAAATCGATGCTGAAGGTCACACGGAAGCCGTTGTAAGGTTCAAAACTGGCTAGTTTGCCGTCTTCTTCGATCGCAACCCGCTTTTTAATACGGATAAACTGTTTGGGCGCTTCCTGTTCGGCAATCCCGGCGGATTGAATCAGGAAGACAAAAGGCCCTGCACTACCATCCATGATGGGAACTTCTGGGGCACTGACTTCAATATACAAATTATCCACGCCCAGGCCAGCCAATGCAGAAAGCAAATGCTCGACAGTGCTGATGTGGATATCCCCTTGCCCCAGGGTTGTGTTCATGGTGGTTTCCGAGACATTCAATGCATGGGCGGGAATGTCTACTGCCGGTTCAAGGTCAACACGACGGAAAATAATGCCTGTGTTGATGGGAGCCGGGCGCAGCGTCAAATATACCTTTTCGCCTGAATGCAACCCTACGCCGGTTGCACGAATGGTGTTCTTGAGCGTTCGCTGTCTGATCATCGGAAACTCGATTGGGCTTGAGTAAGCCGTCGTGAAGATGTAACAAATATAATGAAACCGGGGCATTGTAGCAGCCCCGGCTCATTTCACCAAACTTTAACAAACAACTGCTAAACTCTTAGTCAGCCTGCTTGCGCAGGAAGGCAGGAATATCGAGATAGCCCAGATCCGCTTCTTTCTGCGGGCTGATGGCTGATTTTTCCTGCGGAGCTTGGGCCGCCGCCTGATTTGCAACATTACGCATACGTTGCGGTGACTGCTGAACCGGTTTGCTTCGCTGCGCAGTAAGGTTTTCTTCGCGCTTATTACGCGGTTCCAACCCAGTAGCCACCACAGTGACGCGCAGTTCTTCTTCCAAGCTGTTGTCGATGGAAGTCCCCACGATGATAGTGGCATCATCAGAAGCGAACTCCTGAATCACCTGACCTACCTCAGAGAATTCGCCAATCGTCACATCGCTGCTGGCGGTCACGTTAACCAGTACACCACGAGCCCCGCGCAGATCGATATCTTCCAGCAGCGGGCTACGTACCGCAGTCTCAGCCGCATCCCGTGCACGTTGATCCCCCGTTGCCTTACCAGTGCCCATCATCGCCATGCCCATTTCAGACATCACGGTACGCACGTCAGCAAAGTCAACGTTGATCTGGCCTGGGTTGGTGATCAGCTCAGCGATCCCCTGTACTGCACCCAAGAGCACGTTGTTGGCCGCATCAAATGCAGCCAACAGGCTGGTATTTTTCCCCAGCACGGTCAACAGCTTGTCATTCGGAATCGTGATCAGTGAGTCGACGTGACCCGAAAGCGCTTCGATCCCTTCTTCAGCCACCTGCATACGCTTGCGGCCTTCGAAAGGGAAGGGCTTAGTCACTACCGCAACTGTCAAGATCCCCAGTTCTCGCGCCACTTCAGCAACGACAGGGGCGCCACCCGTGCCCGTACCTCCGCCCATACCGGCGGTGATAAAGACCATATCAGCCCCTTGCAGCACCTCGGCGATCAATTCGCGATCTTCGAGTGCAGCCTCGCGGCCGACATTAGGATTGGCTCCAGCGCCCAATCCCTTCGTTATTTCGCTGCCCAGTTGCAGCACCGTCTTAGCGGCAACATTTTTCAGTGCCTGCGCATCTGTGTTCGCACAGATGAATTCGACACCTTCAATGTGGCTGGCCACCATGTAGTTGACGGCATTGCCACCACCGCCACCGACACCAATGACCTTGATGACTGCTGAGTTGGAGGGCGTGTTGTCTACCAGCTCGAACATATGTCCGTCTCCTAAACGCAGCCATGAACCAAAACACGACTGCCTATTTAACCCTATATGCTTGCCTGCATGATCAATCGTCCCGACTACCCCTGCCCTCGCCTGCTCTTTCCTCGGGAGAAAGACGGGCCTAAATCCTGATGGCACTACGCAGGTCTTACTTGCTTATTATATTGCAGCGTAGCAAAACAGTGGTTATAAAGATAATGGCTGTGATCATTATTTTCATACACAATGCTTTACATAAACTGCCATCCCAGTGGTCGAACAGCTTTAAATCTGTTCATCAGGAACACTTACAAATTGCCCTGAAACCAGGATTTTACGCGCTCCATCAGGGAGGGCTGAGGTGCAACTTCAGCCACTTGATTGGAACTTTCCGAGGCATAGCCGAAAGCACGCCGATTATCCGCCTGCTGACGCTGTATCCCGTAGAGTAACAGACCTACCCCTGTCGAATAAATTGGATTATGCACCACATCGGCTAAACCGGTCACATTTTGCGGGTGAGCGAGTCGAATCGGCATATGAAAAATCTCTTCGGCCAGTTCAATCACACCTTCCATTTTGGCGGTTCCACCAGTCAATACAATACCTGCAGGGATCAGGTCTTCGAAAGCGCTTCGACGTAATTCACCTTGTATTAATGTAAACAATTCGTCATAGCGCGGTTCGACAACTTCTGCCAATGCTTGCCGAGATAACTCACGCGGCGGGCGATCACCCACGCTCGGCACTTTGATCATCTGATCTTCACCGGCCAGTTGAGCTAGGGCACATGCATACTTAATTTTAATCTGTTCAGCGTGCTGTGTCGGTGTGCGCAAGGCCATCGCGATGTCATTGGTCACTTGATCACCGGCAATGGGAATCACGGCGGTATGCCGAATCGCCCCTTCGGTGAAAATAGCGATATCGGTCGTACCACCACCAATATCAACCAAGCAGACGCCCAGCTCTTTTTCATCCTCGGTCAGCACCGAGTAGCTGGAAGCCAACTGTTCCAAAATAATATCATCGACATCCAGGCCACAACGTTTAACACATTTTTCAATATTTTGAATCGCATTGACAGCACAAGTCACCAAGTGAACCCGAGCTTCTAAACGGACACCCGACATGCCCAAGGGTTCACGGATCCCTTCCTGACTATCAATGGCATATTCCTGCGGCAGAATATGAATAATGCGTTGATCGGCCGGAATCGCCACGGCACGAGCGGCATCAATAACACGTTCTAAATCGGCATCGCCAACTTCGCGATCTCGAATCGCCACGATCCCATGCGAGTTCATGCTCTGCACGTGGTTACCCGCAATACCGACATAAACCGAATGAATTTCACACCCGGCCATTAATTCTGCTTCTTCCACCGCCCGTTGAATCGATTGCACGGTGGATTCAATATTGATCACCACGCCTTTTTTCATCCCACGGGAGGGATGAGAGCCGATACCCACGATTTCAATCTGACCATCGGGTGTGAGCTGTCCGACGATGGCGACCACTTTGGAGGTCCCGATGTCCAGGCCCACCACCAAGTCGCCGCGGTTTGACTGCTGAGCCATAAGTTGGCGAACTCCTTTGAGGAAGCTTCAAACCGAGGGAAATTCCCTGCGTGTTTGTCTCATCTATACTTTTAGACGCATTCTTGTCTCAATTATACGCCTTTACAAGCATTAGTGATCATGTTCTGCAACGCAATGATCCTAATCAGCGACACGAGGGGCCTGAGCTTTTCGCCAGCGCACCGATAAACCATGGGGATAACGCATATCCACACGTTCAATACGGTGGGCATATTGGCCAAGCCAGTCTCCCCAAGCGGCGATAAATCTTTGAAAACGAGGCTGAATTCTAACACGACCCATATCGACCCAAATAGCGTCGTCAAGTTGCAACGCCCATGCGCCTCGCGGCTCTAGTGTTAAGGCGGTTAATTTTAGTTGTTTTGGCGTAAGTGTTTGTTTCAGGCGCGCCACCATCTCTAATACATCTTGTCGTCGTGCCTGAGGTCCGCGCAGATGAGGCAAGGTTTCTTTAAACTTCGGCGAGCGGGGTAGTAGGACAGCTTCAGCATCGATCAGCTGGTCATCATTCCAATAAGCAATGGGTTGACGCTCGGTCAAATTGATTTCCAACTGATCGGGCCAGTGACGACGAATATCCGCCGTTTTAATCCAAGCCACATCTTCCAATGCATCGCGCAATTCGGGTAAATCGACTGACCAAAAAGGCACCGCCACCAGCGGCAACATCCGCTCACGGAGTTGGTCAACATCGGCATAGCGTACATCACCATGAATCGCCACTTGGCCGACGGGGCGACCTAACATGGTCATCAGCCCCCATATCGCCCCTCCCATCATGATGAGAAGCAATGCCAGTGTGACTCCCCAGCGAACAGGACGCCGCATTAAGCCTCCTTCACGCCGGACAAGCTTAGATGGCACTGTGCTTTTTCGGCAATGCTAACAACCAACTCAGCCAATGAAATACCGGCATGAGCGGCAGCCTGAGGCACCAGACTATGGTCTGTCATCCCAGGGCTGGTATTCACTTCCAGCAACCAGAAGCGCCCGGCTTGATCCTGCATTAAATCAACGCGCCCCCAACCGGAGCAGCCAATGGCATTAAACGCCGCAACCGATAAAGTGCCAATGTCAGTTTCGGCTTCATCAGACAGGCCACATGGCAGCAAATAACGAGTATCGTCAGTAATATATTTGGCATCATAATCATAAAAATGATGCGGTGTTTCCAAGCCAATAACGGGCAGAACCTGCTCACCTAACAAGCTCACAGTAAACTCATGACCGGTCACCCATTGTTCTGCCATGATCAAGCCATCAAACGCACAAGCGCGCTCATACGCCTCTGCCAGCGCCTCAACACTGGTGACTTTAGACATACCGACACTGGAACCTTCATGCACAGGCTTCACCATCAGCGGTAAGCCTAGTTGATCGACCACCGACTGCGCATCAAAAGGGGCCTTGAGCAGCATAAAGTTGGGCGTTGGCAAACCCAACGACTGCCAAATTTGTTTACAGCGCAGTTTATCCATACCCAAAGCGGACGACATCACCCCACTACCGGTATAAGGGACTTGCATCCATTCCAGTAATCCTTGAATCGTGCCATCTTCTCCCCCCCGACCATGCAATGCGATAAAAGCACGATCAAAAGGTTCTACTTGCAGTTGAGCCAGCGCATCGGCCCCCAAATCAAGGCCAAAGGCATCAGTGCCCGCTTCGCGCAAAGCCGCTAATACAGCAGCGCCACTTTTCAGTGAGACTTCCCGCTCGGCTGAACACCCTCCCATCAGCACGGCGACACGTCCTAGTGCACGGGCCCGGTCGAATAGTGATTGATGCGTTACGTCCGATGTCGTCATGGTGGCTCCTTAATCCACTTGCTTCACAAAATTCAGGCTTGATGCCGCTAACCGCTGAGCAATGCCACCAATATCACCTGCACCCTGTGTCAGCAAAATATCGCCGCCCTGAAGGATCCCTCCTAGCACATGCTCTAACTCGTCTGCACTGGGTAAAAAGAGTGGGTCAATCTGCCCACGCTGACGAATGGTGCCAGAAAGACTGCGGCCATCCGCGCCAGGGATCGCGGCTTCACCTGCCGGATACACATCCAACAAGACCAAAAGATCCACTTTGGACAACACCTTGACGAAATCTTCGTATAAGTCACGGGTACGAGAAAAGCGATGAGGCTGATACAGCATGACCAAGCGGCGATCTGGCCACCCTTTACGTACAGCTTTAATCACGGCCTCGACTTCACGAGGGTGATGGCCATAGTCATCGACGAGCTTCACCTCGCCTCGCGGGGTCGCATAATCACCGTAGACTTGAAAACGTCGGCCCACGCCTTGGAATTGTTTAAGGCCATTCACAATCGCCTCATCATCCAACCCTTCTTCGGTCGCCACAACAATGGCGGCTAGGGCATTTAATACATTGTGCTCACCGGGAATATCCAGTGTGACATCAAGGGTTTTACGCCCTTCAGGCCGCTGGACTCGGAATTGAATACGACCTTCAGTCTGCAGGAAATCAACGGCCTTAAAGTCCGCATCGTCGCTGAACCCATAAGTCAACACGGGGCGGCCAATCCGTGGAATCAGCTCCCGCACAATGGGGTCATCAATACACACAACGGCCAGCCCATAAAAAGGCAGGTTATGGAGAAAATCGATAAAGGTCTGCTTGAGCTTCTCGAAATCCCCCCCATAAGTGCTCATATGATCGGCATCGATATTGGTGACAATCGCGACCATCGGCTGCAGATGCAGGAAAGAGGCGTCAGATTCGTCGGCTTCTGCCACCAAATAACGGGATTCGCCCAACTGTGCATTCGTCCCGGCACTGGTCAACCGCCCGCCAATGACGAAGGTTGGGTCAAGCCCGGCTTCGCCTAAAATAGAGGCAATCAAACTGGTCGTTGTGGTTTTCCCATGAGTGCCCGCCACCGCAATGCCATGACGAAAGCGCATCAGTTCAGCCAACATTTCCGCACGCGGCACAACCGGAATACGGCGTGCCTGAGCAGCAGCCACTTCAGGGTTAGTCGGGTCAATCGCACTGGACACCACGACGACATCCGCACCTTCAATATGTTCAGGCAAATGCCCAACACAGGTGACAGCCCCAAGATCTCGAAGACGGGCTAATACGGCACTCTCGCGTAAGTCTGAACCACTGACCTGATACCCTTGTGTCAACAGGACTTCGGCAATCCCACACATGCCTGAGCCACCAATCCCGACAAAATGAATATGCCGAATACGACGCATGGTGGGTACCGGATACACGGTATCATTAAAAACAGCTGTCATTAAAATTCCTCCAGAATGGCTTCAATCACCGCATCTGTCGCATCAGGGCGTGCCAGAGCGCGGGCTTTCAAAGCCATATCATGCAATCGGTCAGTATCGGCCAGTAGACCCTGTAAGGTGGGGATCAGCGCACCCTGCACTAATTCAGGCTGCGGCATTAAAATGGCAGCCCCACCCTCACTCAAAAAACGCGCATTCATGGTTTGGTGGTCATCGACCGCAATCGGCAGTGGGACCAGAATCGAAGCAACCCCCGCACAAGCGAGTTCTGATACCGTCAAAGCACCCGCTCGGCAGATCACCAGATCCGCCCATGCAAAAGCAGCGGCCATGTCACCGATAAAATCACTCACTTGCGCCTCAACGCCCGCGTCACAATAAGCTTGCCGAGTGACTTCATCTTTATCTCGGCCCGCCTGATGTCGCACTTCAGGGCGCAATGAGGCCGCTAGCTGTGCTAATGCCTTAGGGACTTGCTCATTCAATACTTGAGCGCCAAGACTGCCCCCCACAACAAGCAAACGGGGGGGATGAGCGGCGGTGTCGCCGAGGGATTGAACAGCGCGCGCCGGATCCAGCACCGGTGCAGGCAGCTGTCGAATGGCTTCACGGACAGGGTTGCCCACCACCGAGACCGCTTGCGGTTCAGGGAAAGCGCCCGGAAAAGCCGCCAGTGTCCGCCGCGCCCAGCGCGAGAGCACCCGGTTGGTCACACCGGCAATCGCATTTTGTTCGTGCACATAGAGGGGAACCCCCAACCAGCGCGCCGCCAAACCTCCCGGCCCACTGGCAAATCCGCCTAGCCCCAGGATGACATCTGGCCGCCGTCGACGAATAATACGCCTTGCCTGTAGTGTCGCTTTCAATAAGCGCCAAGGCGCGGCCAATAATGAGAGCCGCCCTTTACCTCTTAAGCCATCAATGGTCACCGTATCCAGGTCAATACCGGCTTCGGGCACTAGCCGCGTTTCCATACGCCCAGCACTGCCTAACCAACACACGAAATGTCCTTGGGCTTGCAATGCACGGGCGATTTCCAAGCCAGGAAAAATATGCCCACCGGTCCCCCCGGCCATGATCATGACTGTACGACGCATCAATGATCTCCCAAATGAGTAAAACGTGAGGCACGGCGAGTCGGCTGGCGATATAAGGGCGCCTCCGAACCGGCAGGGGGCACTCGGCGCCGAGAAGACGTTCGGGCATCAGCATGACGTGATGAAGATTGAGTGCGCGGCGCTTTCGGCTGATAGGAGTCGGTTTCTAAAGCCACCCGCATGACCATGCCGAGCATCAGCCCACTGATCAATAAGCTACTGCCGCCATAACTCACGAGCGGTAAAGTCAGGCCTTTGGTCGGCAAAGCGCCCACATTCACCCCGATATTAATCGTCGCCTGTACTGCGATAATGACCCCGATACCGTAGCAGAGATAAGCCCCATAAAGGCGTCCACGGAGTTCGGCACGCCGAGCCACCAGCATAATCCGCGCCACCAGCAATACAAACAGCCCCAACATACTGAGCGCACCAAACAGACCCAACTCTTCGGCGACAATGGCGAAGACAAAATCCGTATGCGCCTCGGGAAGATAAAACAACTTCTGGACACTATTACCCAAGCCGAGACCAAACCAATGCCCTCGACCAAAAGCGATCAGTGATTGGGTCAGCTGATAGCCCGCCCCATATTGTTCCGCCCAAGGATCGGTAAACGTGATCATTCGGGCCACGCGATAGGGTTCGGCATAAGCAATCAAGGCCATGCCGACGATGGCCAGCACGACGACACCGACAAAGTAGTACCAGCGCACACCGGCCATAAACATCATGCCGAGCAGTGCGCTGAGCATCACCACTAGGGCGCCGTAATCGGGTTCCAAAATCACCAGCAGCCCCATCCCCATCATCAACAGGAAGGGCCGTAAGAAAGCACGAAACTCTGTCCGCACAGCGTTCATATGCCGCACGAGATAACTGGCGAGATAAATCACCAAGCACAATTTGGCGACTTCGGAGGCCTGAAGATTAATAATGCCGAGCGGAATCCAACGCACACTACCGTTAATTTCACGCCCAACGAGCAGCACGACCACCAACAGCATCACGCCCAGCACCAGTGCCCAAGGGCTGTAGCGCTGCCATAAACGTAATGGAATCCAAGACCCTGCAACCAAAGTGATCAAGGTGGCCAAGACATAAAGGCCATGTCGAATAGAGTAATAATGAGGATCACCCGTACGCGCTTGAGCCACATCGACTGACGCCGAACTGACCATGATCCAACCCATGAACAAAAGGCCTAACGCGCTCACAAGCAACCAACGGTCGCCCAAAGCACGTTGCCATACGACCGTTGACGGCAGCGGCCACCCAAGATCGGGGAAACGCGCTCGCAACGCTTTCAGCTTTAAGACGATAGCTGTTGAACGCATTGCGCAAACACCTCACCACGATGGGCAAATCCTTGGAACATATCAAAACTGGCACAGGCCGGTGATAGCAGCACGGCATCACCCGGTTGGGCCTGTTCAGCCAAGGCGGCGACGGCGGCCGGTAAATCAGCCGCTGACTGCAAGGGAATCCCTTTATCCAATGCTTGCTCAATGAGAGGGGCGTCACGACCAAGCAGCATCACGACAGCATCCGCTTTTAATAGCGGATCGGATAGTGGCGTAAAATCTTGCCCTTTACCTTCCCCGCCTAAGATCACCCAAAGACGTGAGTACTCCGGGGCCAAACCCGCAATAGCGGCCAAGGTCGCCCCGACATTCGTCGCTTTGGAGTCATTAAACCAGGTCACGCCTTGATGGATCGCAACCTGCTCACAGCGGTGCGCCAGCCCATTAAAATCAGCCAGAGTGGCCAGCATCGCGGGCATCGGTAGCCCAACCGCATGGCCCAACGCCAGTGCCGCTAGCGCATTCAATTGACCATGGCCACCGGGCAGTGTTATCGCCGAAACAGGACATAATGGCTGATCACCCTGCATCAACATCCGCTGCCCATCCACTGTGGCAAGGCCAAAATCAGCCTCAGGCACCCGCCCAAAAGTCGTCAGCGGCACCGCTTCGGCCATGGCCTGGGGGTAAGTCAAGGGCTCATCCAGCGGCACAACCGCTTGTGCTGCATGTAAGAAGATCCGTTGCTTCGCCTGAATATAGCCCGTCATCCCGTCGTAACGATCAAGGTGATCTTCCGACAGATTCAAAATGGTCGCGACTTGGCAATGCAAGCTTTGAGTCGTTTCAAGCTGAAAAGAAGAGAGTTCCAACACAATAAGATCATAGGGTGCGCCCAAGAGGCTCAAGGCCGGTGTACCAATATTGCCCCCCACCCCGACTTGCCAACCCGCTTGGCGAGCCATCTCAGCCACCAGCGTGGTGACGGTGCTCTTGGCGTTAGAGCCCGTAATGGCGATCACCGGCAGCGGTGTTGCCAAGGTGCTATGAGCACGAGCAAAAAGCTCAATATCACCGATAATTTCCGCACCGGCCTGTTGCGCCTGCTGTAACGCTGGTTCCGCAATGGCAATCCCTGGGCTGACGATCAGTTGCTGCATTTGTCCCAATTGAGCCCCATTTAAGGGCCCTAACCATAACGGCACATCGGGACACAGTGCTTGTAATTCAGTCAGACCGGGCGGTGAGAGGCGCGTATCCGCCACCACAAAGGCCACCCCTTGCTCATAGAGATAGCGTGCGACGGACAGCCCGGTCTGACCAAGCCCAACAACCGCCACTTCGACCTGATCAGTCGCGACCGGCGCCGTCTCCATAGCAGCCTCTCTCATCAACCCAGCGTCCATCAACGGCGTATCCATCAACGGCGTATCCATCAACGGCGTATCCATCAACGTAGTTTCAATGTTGATAAGCCGATCAGCACCAGAATGACGGTGATGATCCAAAAGCGTACAATCACGCGGGGCTCCGGCCAGCCTTTGAGTTCAAAGTGGTGATGCAAAGGGGCCATGCGAAAAATGCGTCGCCCCGTCAGCTTGTATGACCCCACTTGCAAAATCACCGACACGGTTTCCATCACAAAGACGCCGCCCATGATAAATAAGACAATTTCCTGGCGCACAATCACGGCCACAATCCCAAGGGCAGCCCCCAGTGCCAAAGCCCCGACATCGCCCATAAACACCTGGGCGGGATAAGTGTTAAACCATAAAAACCCTAAGCCTGCGCCAATAATCGCCGCACAGAAAATAGCTAACTCACCGGCACCACTCACATGGGGAATATAGAGATAATTGGCAAATTCCAGGTGCCCGGTGGCATAAGCAAAAATCCCTAAAGCACCGGCCACCATCACCGTCGGCATAATCGCCAAACCATCCAGACCATCAGTCAGGTTCACGGCATTACTTGAGCCCACAATGACCAGGTAAGTCAGCACGATAAAGGCGGGTCCCAAATCCAGGGCAACCGATTTGAAAAAAGGCACAATCAGCTGCGTCTCGCTTGGCGACTGGGCCGTACTGTAAAGCCAAAGCGCCGCGCCGAGCCCCACCACCGACTGCCAAAAATATTTCCATTTAGCCGGTAAGCCGCGCGGATTTTTCTCAACCACCTTACGCCAATCATCCACCCAGCCAATGGCACCAAAGGCCAGCGTCACCAGCAGCACAATCCAAACAAAACGATTGCTTAGATCAGACCACAGCAGGGTACTCAGGCCAATGGACACAAGAATCAAGGCGCCGCCCATGGTCGGCGTGCCGGCTTTAGACAGATGCGTTTGAGGGCCATCCTGGCGCACAGCCTGACCTATTTGACGCTGGGTCAGACGGCGAATCATCCAAGGGCCGACAAGCAATGCAATGAGTAAGGAGGTGAGAATGCCTAGAATTGCCCGTAATGTCTGATAGCTAAACACTTCCAGGCCCGGGAATAATTCAGAGAGTAGTTGGGTCAGCCAAAGCAGCATGAGCAGTGTCTTATATGGTTCAAAATTCAGACCGGCGCGATGCGCCGGTCTCCTGAATAAGCATCAATTCTAATACAGGTTTTAGCGCCTGTTTGTTGTATCCAGTTTACAAGTTGCATCCATTTTGCGGGTTACCTCAACTTTGCAGGCGCGTCACCAAATGTTCCATGTGAGCACTTCGTGAGCCCTTGATCAAGACCACACTCTGTGCATCCAATCGCGGGATCACCGCCTCCAGAAGCGCATCTTGAGTGTCATACGCCTCGCCTCCCGGACCGAAGGTTTCTGCCGCCAAACGCGCCATGGGCCCGTAAGAGAGCAGATGGTCAATACCTTGTTGAGCGGCATACTCACCTATTTCACGATGAAACCACTCACTTTCCGGCCCCATCTCTTTCATATCCGCGAGCAAGAGCCAACGGCTCGACGCCGGGCGCAACGCGAGTAAGTCAATCGCCGCTCGAGTCGATCCAGGGTTCGCATTGTAACTGTCATCAATCAAGGTGATGCCCATCAGCCCTTGAGCCACCTGTAAACGGCCCGCAGCAGGCTGCACCTTAGCCACGCCAGCAATCACGGTCTCCAAAGGCACCCCCATCGAGAGGGCGCCGGTAATGGCCGCTAACGCATTACTGACATTGTGGCGGCCAGACAACTGTAACTGCACCTGTCGCTGGATACCGTCGGGCCCCGACAGGGTAAATGATGCACCGCCTTCGGGATAGAGGGTCAAGGCTTCAGCCTGCCAGTCCCCTTGACTTAAACCAAAAGTGTGCACTGGGCAGGGACTTTGGGCCTGCCAGTAGCGACAGTAGGTATCATCCGCATTTAAGATCGCCGTGCCTGAAGGCGGCAAATGAGCCAACAGCTCCCCCTTGGCTTCGGCAATGGCATCCATACTGCCAAACTCACCTAAATGAGCACCGGTCACATTGGTGATGACGCCATAATCAGGGCGCGCAAGCGCTGCCAAGGCGTCAATTTCTCCCAGATGGTTGGCCCCCATTTCAATCACGGCCGCCTGATGATGAGAGGCCAGCTGGATCAGTGTTAAAGGCATACCAATGTGGTTATTGAGGTTGCCTGCTGTCACCAAGACGTCGCCATAATGCAACCGCAGTATAGCCCCCAACAGTTCTTTGACGGTGGTTTTACCATTGTTACCGGTCACCCCAATCATCGGGCCTTGCCAGTGCTGACGCTGCCAACTCGCCCAATCCGCCAGTGCTTGTAATGTATCGGGTACCACCAATTGAGGCAACGGATCCGCCACTGGGCGTGAAACCAATGCCGCCACGGCCCCTTTTTCACGAGCCTGGGCGAGGTGATCGTGGCCATCAAAATGCTCGCCGACCAGCGCAACAAAAAGACTTTGGGGCGCAATTTTACGAGAATCTGTACTGACTTGGGCCCACTCAAGCGCGCCAACGGCAGCTGACAAAGGTGCCAATTGCAAGATGTCTGCTAACTGTGCGAGCTGTGTAATCATGAGTGCACCTCCCCAGCGAGCAGACGTTGAATCTGTTCAATATCACTGAAATGATGCCGAACCCCACGGATTTCTTGATAATCTTCGTGGCCTTTACCTGCCACTAAGACCCAGTCTTCTGGCCCTGCTTGCTGTAACACATGCGCAAGCGCCGCTTCACGCGGGGCGACTTCATCACAAAGAGCCGCAGCATGACAAAGCGCCTGATCATAACCAGGAGACCTATGCGCCATCGTTCCAGTGTTGTGATCGGTCGTATCGGTTTCTGCAAGACAGGCGGCCAAAATCATTTCACGGATCACTTTCGGGTCTTCAGTGCGAGGATTGTCGTCGGTCACAATCACTTGATCCGCATACTGCATGGCCATCCGCCCCATCTCGGCACGTTTACCCGTATCACGATCGCCGCCGCAACCAAACACACACCAAACCCGACCAAGACAATGTAACCGCACCGCCGCCAAGGCATTCGCGAGGGCATCCGGGGTATGCGCATAATCCACTACGACCGTCGGTGCTCCCGAACGTGTCAAGCGCTGCATCCGCCCAGTCACCGGTGAAAGCTGCGACATCGCCAGCAACGCTTGAGATAACGCCAACCCTTCACTCAATAAAACGCCCAACACAGCCAACAGATTGGCAAGGTTAAAGGCTCCGATCAAAGGCGCTTCCAACAGACCGGTTTCAGCGGTCGGCCCTTGACCATAGCGCACCACGGCACGAATCCCACCATCATGGAAATGAGCTTCATCAATAGAGAGATCAACGGGGTCAGTGGGTACTGAAACAGGCTCATCGTGCTCGGTCGCATAACACAGGCGCTGCACACTGGGGGAAAGTCGATCCATCAGTGATTGCCCGAACCGATCAGATTGATTAATAACGGCCGCTTCTAATTCAGGGCGAAGAAACAAGCGGGCTTTGGCCTCTCCGTAAGCCGCCATACTGCCATGATAATCCAGGTGATCACGAGACAGTTGTGTCAGCACGCCACAGCGCACAGGCAAGCCATTCAGACGCCCTTGATCCAGCGCATGGGAAGACGCCTCCATCACCACATGGGTGACCCCTTCGGCCAACCACTGCGCTAACCAGCGATGCAAGGTGAGTAAATCAGGCGTGGTATGTGTGGTCGGTTCAAGTTGATCCGGTCGACCTCGCCCCAAAGTGCCAATCACCCGTGCATTGTAGCCCAGGGCCTGCCAGGCTTGGGCCAAGTAAAGGGCTACCGAAGACTTGCCATTGGTGCCGGTCACTGCGGTAATATTCAAATCACTTGATGCCAACCCGGTTAACTGGGCAAGCCAATCGCCTAACCGCTGAGATAACAGCGGCAATTGTAAATGCAGAACGCCTTGGTACTGGCTCACTTGCCAACAATGGCCTTCACTGACCAATAACACCGCCCCCGCAGTCACTGCCTGATCAAAAAAATCTGTTCCATTTTGCGAGACCCCAGATAACCCGAGAAAAGCATCCCCAGGCTGAATCCGACGGCTGTCACTCACCAATCGCGATACTTGAGGCCAATGGCCAGACGGCATGGACGTCCCCAACGGCGCCCAAAACGTCAGCCAGTGCTGAGGGGTCAAAGGTTGCGGCAGGGTTAATTCACTCATTGTTATTCAGCGACCTTCACATCTTGGGGAAGACTCCCCGTGGGTAAATCTTTTTGCGGTAGCGTCTTTAAGTTATCCGGCGGTACATTCAACATACGTAGTGCCCCCCCCATTAAACGGGAAAATACCGGCGCCGCTACCTCCCCACCGTAATATTGACGTCCTCTTGGGTTATCGACGACAACGACGGCAATCAACCGAGGATCAGAAACAGGCGCAATCCCTGCAAAAAAGGCGCGGTATTCGCTGGTATATTGACCCGTACTGCCGACTTTGTGAGTGGTCCCGGTTTTCCCCGCAACACGATACCCTGGAATACGCGCCCGTGTTCCAGAGCCGCCCTTCTGAGTCACGGTCTCCATCATTTCCAAGACTTCACGGGCAATTTTAGGCGGTATCACTTGGTGGCTTTGGGGCTTATCCTGACGCAGCAAGCTAACCGCATGTAATTGGCCATGATCAGCCAAAGGGGTATAAGCCTGAGCTAATTGAAGCGGGGTCACAGAAAGCCCATAGCCATAAGCCATCACCGCGCGATCAACCAATGTATTGGGCGGTAGATGACCGACGCTCTCGCCGGGGAACCCAGTACCTGTCGCACGCCCCATGCCTAACTGGCTGAACAGCCCCCACACGGCATCCTCTGGCAAAGCCATCGCCATTTTGGCGACTCCGATATTACTGGACTTGGTGATCACGCGGGTCACTGTGAGGACACCATGATCGACCACATCGCGCACCGTATGACCACCAATACGCATATAACCAGGGCGAGTATCCACGATCGTATCGGGGGTGTACTCACCCGACATCAACGCAGCTGCCACGGTGATGGGTTTCACGGTTGACCCTGGCTCAAGCAAATCCAGCATGGCTCGATTGCGCAAGCTTTCGGGGTCCATATGAGCGCGATTATTGGGGTTATAAGCGGGCTGATTAACCATCGCCAACACTTCGCCCGATTTAGCATCCAAAATCACCGCACTGCCGGCATCAGCATGGTGTTGCTGTACCGCGGCCTTGAGTTCTCGATAGGCCAAATACTGCAGCCTCATATCCAAGCTTAAGGCCAGATCACCACCGGGCTCGGCAGGCTTTAAAACCGCCAACTGACGAACAATACGCCCTTTGAGATCTTTCAAAACACGCCGTTGTCCTGGCTCGCCACTGAGGTAGTCATTGTAAGCCAGCTCCAACCCTTCCTGACCTTGATCATCCAGGTTGGTAAAGCCGACCAAATGGGTCGCTACTTCACCAGGCGGATAGTAACGTTTGAACTCATCGCGGGCATGAACACCCGGCAAACCCAGCGCCAGTACCGCATCGGCTTCATCCGGTGTCATCTGCCGACGCAAATACATAAACTCATGATTGACGTAACGTTTAAGCCGCTGAGCCAAGTTGACGGGCGAGAGACCTGCTGCCTGCGCCAGCTGGCGCACCGCATCAGCCGTTTTGGGGAAGTCTTGAGGGTTGATCCATAAGGTCACCACAGGCGTGCTGATGGCCAGCACCTCGCCATTGCGGTCTGTAATCATTCCCCGGTGCGCCGTGATCGGCTCGACACGAAGTGTTCGCACATCGCCTTGCTGCTTGAGGAAGTCATGCTCAAACAGATTCAGCCAAACCACAAATCCCGCCAAGCCTGCCGCCACCAACCCCATGATGCCGAGCAGCAAGTAAAAACGCCAAGAGGCAACAGGTTTAAAGTGACCACTCATGGCTCGCGTACCTGAATATCGTGAGGGTCGGGCAGATAGAGATTAAGCTTTTCACGTGCCAGGCGCTCAATCCGTGCGGGAGAAGCTAATGCGCCCTGCTCTAATAACAGGCGCCCCCACTCCACTTGCAAGGCATCTTGCTCACCTTGCAGCGTTTGCAGACGCACTTGTTGTTGGCGTGATGTTTGGGTGACTTGGATCAGCGCCTGGGCCGTGACTAATACGGCTAATAGCAAAGCCAACGCCATCCCCCCTTTCAGGAGAGGATGGCGTCGATGAGGAACACTGAATAAATGCCCGCCACTCAACCGGGATAACAGCTCACGCCAACGCATTTCCAACCGACTCCAGCTTTTCTGCAACACGCATCACAGCGCTGCGTGAGCGAACATTCACTTCGATTTCTTCGGCACTGGGTTTGATCGCTTTACCGATCGGCTTCAAACGACGTTCGATTTGATCTTCCGTTAACGGAATACCCGGCGGCAAATGAGTATCCCCGCGCGCCGCATCTCGAATAAATCGCTTCACCATACGATCTTCCAACGAATGGAAGCTGATAATGACCAGACGCCCACCAGGACGCAACTGTCGCACAGCGCGGTCTAAAACATCCTCAAGATCAGCCAGCTCGCGGTTGATATGGATACGAATCCCTTGAAAGCTACGCGTCGCCGGGTGTTTATGCTTCTCCCAAGACGGGTTAGCGGCTTTGACAATTTCAGCCAGCTGCAACGTTCGCGTAATCGGCGTGTCTTGACGTGCGGCCACAATCGCCCGAGCAATCCGCCTGGAGTGGCGCTCTTCACCAAACCGAAACAAGACATCCGCGATTTCTTTTTCGGGCGCACGCGCGACCCAGTCGGCCGCACTCATGCCCTGACTGGTATCCATGCGCATATCGAGCGGGCCATCATGCATAAAGCTGAAGCCCCGTTCGGGGTCATCCAACTGGGGGGATGACACCCCCAAGTCCAGCAAAATGCCATCCACCTGCTCGCTCCACCCTTGTGTCTCGGTCAAGGTTTCAATCTCAGCGAAAGAGCGATGAGCAATTTGAAAACGGGGGTCTTGAGCCGCTAAAGCTTCACCTGTGGCAATCGCACGTGGATCTTTATCAATCCCCAGCAAACGTCCCTCATTATTCAGCTGCTGTAAAATCAGACGACTATGGCCACCCCGGCCGAAAGTGCCATCAATATATCGACCCTCCGGACGCGTCACCAGAGCTTCAACAGCTTCATCTAATAAAACCGTGACGTGCCGGTCACGCGCTTGCTCCGCGGCCTGCGATGACACTGTGTCATGAGAGGAGATCAAAGAAGAAGACGAGGATTGAGAAGCGGATTGGTCTGTCATGCTGAACTCTATATGAAAGGGCGGAAGTCGGCCTGTAAGCCGGGTTCTGTCGGGGACAGTCATTCATCTCGACCGGATGTCGCCATCCGGCTCTAGCAACCTACCCGGACCCAGCGCGGGCCACGCCAATGGGTCCCTATTTGGTCTTGCTCCGAGTGGGGTTTACCGTGCCGCGGTATGTTGCCACCCGCGCGGTGCGCTCTTACCGCACCTTTTCACCCTTACCTGTGCTGCAAGCAGCCATCGGCGGTCTGATCTCTGTGGCACTTTCCGTAGGCTTTCGCCTCCCAGGCGTTACCTGGCACCCTGCCCTGTGGAGCCCGGACTTTCCTCCATTATCGCGCCATCTCATAGAGATCAGACGGGATAACAGCGACTGTCCAGCCGACTTCCGCTGCGCAAGGATATAGACATTAGGCCCAAGGCTCAAGCGTCTTCGTCGGATGACTGCGACAATGCCCAATTATAAAGGGCTTTCTTTTTAATGCCGGTATGTCGAGCCACCACAGCACACGCCTGAGTTAACGGCAACAAAGGCATCAATGACTCAAGCCAAGCTTGAGCTTGTGGCCAAGCCTGATCAAGATCAGTTTCACGCCGCCCCGCCACCATCAACACCATTTCGCCACGCTGCTGATTAGAATCGGCCACCAACGCATCTCTTAACTCACCCAAGGGCATCGATAAAAACGTCTCGAAGGTTTTCGTCAATTCGCGGGCTAAGCACACATCTCGGTGCTCACCAAAAACCGTCATCATGTCATCAAGCGTATCCATAATACGGTGGGGCGATTCATAAAAAATCTGAGTGGCACTCTCTTGCACCACTTGTTGCAGACGATCCCGCCGCCCTTTAGATTTAGCGGGTAAAAAGCCGTTAAAAGTAAACCGATCGGTCGGTAATCCACTGGCACTCAGGGCAGCAATCAGCGCACAAGCGCCCGGCACCGGCACGACCCGATGGCCTGCATCCCGAAGCGCTCGGACCAAGGTAAAGCCCGGATCAGAAATCAGCGGGGTACCGGCATCAGAAACCAGAGCAACAGACTCTCCGGCTTGTAGTCGTGTCTGTATCTGGGCAATGCGGCCTTGCTCGTTATGATCATGTAATGACAACATAGAAGGGTTGGCGCCCAGCGACACTAGCAGCTTGCGAGTATGGCGGGTATCTTCAGCAGCAACCAGATCAACAGAAGACAACAGATCTTTTGCGCGTTCGGTGAGATCAGCCAAATTACCAATCGGCGTGGCGACGACATACAATACACCGGATTCGGCGCTAGACTCTGGTAATACATGAGCATGAGCTCGAGCATCAGACATAATAGAAACAAGTCCTTGCGGCTAGGATAAGCAACTCCAGTATCAAACCCAAAGCGATCAAAGCGCCCTGGGATTAACCGGAACATTGAACCAATATCTTCTAGTCAAACTGACCATAGGGTGAGGGAAAACAGCGTGAAGTGCCAATCCCGTCTCACCGGGCTGCTGCTAGCGGTCTGCGTACTCCTGCTGGCCGGCTGCGCCGGTCAAAATACCACCCCCAGTGCGGCACAAATTGCCGGCACCGAAGGCAGTGCCGAGCAATGGCTGGATCTGGCTGCCCGCAGCCAAGGTCGCCAAGCCGCTGAAGCACGCCTCAAAGCCGGCCAAATTCTAGCACAGCTCAATCGTGATCAGGAGGCACTGGATATTCTCTCCAAAATCCAGTGGCGTATGCTCACCATGGATGACCGTTGGCTGCTCATCCACTTAGGCACACAGACCGCATTGAACCTTGAGGATGGTTGGCAAGCATTGATGATGATCGATGAGATCAGCCCATCATTGATGCAACTCGACCGCGATCAACAGACGCAATTACAAATTGCCCGCGCTCACGCTTATGAACTGATCGGCCTGCATGAGGCTGCGGCAAGAGAGTATTTCGCCGTCAGCCAACTCCAGCGCAACAACCCCAGCGCCCAAACCGAAACCCGCAAAGCGATTTGGCGTAACTTACAAGCGCTGTCTCCAGACACGCTCAAAATGCTCGCCAACCAAGAAAAAATCGCCACACTGCGCGGTTGGTTCGAGCTGGCCGAAATTCGTCAGACCGCCAATGACAACCTCGTTAATCTGGACCAGCAACTCACCAGCTGGTTCCGTCGTTGGCCTGATCACCCGGCCCGAGAAGAGTTACCCAAGGATCTGGCCCTATTGCGCCAACTCAGCGAAAACCCAGTCGCTCAAGTGGCTGTTTTTCTGCCTAGCAGCGGTCCTTTAGCAGGCCCCGCTCAAGTGCTAAGAGATGCCTTGATGGCACGTCACTATCAACGCCTCGCTGCCGGTCAACCGGTGCTTAAAATGCATTTTTACGACACCCAAAGCACTTCGCTCGACGATCTTTATGATCGCGCCGAAGACGACGGGGCCAATGTCGTCATCGGCCCACTGGCTAAAGGCTTAGTAAGTGAATTGGAGCAGTGGCGCAGCGTTCCACTACCCACACTGGCTTTAAACTACGGCACAGAAAAAAATAATGAGACTGACGGCCTGATGGAGTTTGGCTTATCCGCTGAAAACGAAGCGCAACAAGTCGCCGAACAAGCCTGGCAGAATGGCTTACGTCGAGCCCTAGTGCTCACACCGAATAGCAGCTGGGGACAAAGAGTCGCGGATAGCTTTACTCAAGTCTGGACCCAAATGGGGGGCAGCATTGCCCGCCAAGCAACATTCGGTGACGGCCAGAATGTCGACAAAGCACTCCGCTCACTATTGGAAGTCAACCTGAGCGAAGAGCGTAAACGCCAGCTGGTCAAGACCTTAGGCCTGGGCATGCACTTTGAACCGCGTGCACGTCAAGATGCCGACTTCCTCTTCTTACATGCACGGCCGGGAACCGCACGGCAGGTTACGCCAGCACTCGCCTATTTAAAAGCCAACCATCTCCCTGTACTGGCCACCTCCGCAGTATTCGATGGCCAGATCGATCCGAAGCAAGATCGGGATATGGATGGCATTGCCTTTTGCGATATCCCTTGGTACTTAGAAAATCGCGATAACCCATTGCGTCAGAAATTAGCCGAGTTATGGCCCGGTAACATGCACAGTTATGGAAGACTTTATGCCATGGGGGCAGATGCTTATACCTTGGCTGAGCGACTGCCTTTATTAGAAGCGCTGCCGGAAAGTCAAATCGAGGGAGCAACGGGTCGGCTCACACAAACCCATCAACGCATTATGCGCCACCTACAGTGGGCACGTTTTGAAGAGGGCCGCCCTCGCCCACTATCGCCAGAAGATATTCATGCTCAGCAAGGATTAGCCGAGCAACTGATTCCCGATGAGTAAAGCCCGATAAGCAAAGCCCGATGGGTAAAGCCAACAGCAGCCAACAACGAATAAACGATCGATAAACGAAAACAGAGCACGCAAGAAGGGCCGATAATCCCTTATATCGGCCCTTCCCCTATTGATGGCCATGGAGGGCCATTATGATGTCGCCACGCACAGCTCGCCAACGTCTCGGCGATCAAGCAGAGACCCTCGCTCGCGATTACCTCAAACACCAGGGATTAACATTACGCACACAAAATTTTTTATGTCGCCTGGGAGAAGTCGATCTCATCATGCAGGACGGCAATACATGTGTTTTTGTTGAAGTCAGACTCAGGCGTAGCGATCGTTTTGGTGGCGCCTTGGCCAGTGTGACTCGACAAAAACAACAACGACTGATTCACACCGCTAATTTCTATTTGCAGCATGAACAGTTATCATCTCCTTGTCGTTTTGATGTCATCACCTTAGTGCTGGATCACGAAGGCCAGCCGTGCATCGATCAATGGATTCGCGACGCTTTCCAGGCCTTCTAAGCCGATGCCGAACTGATGACATTTCGAGAGCTCAACAGGACGCCCATGGACTTTCAAAACCGAATTCTCACACATTTTCATAACAGCATTGATACCAAAAGCCAGGCCAGCGAAGTCTTGCCCGCGCATATCGAGTACGCCAGTCGCCTGATGGTCGACAGCTTACTCAATGAAGGCAAAATTCTAAGCTGTGGTAATGGTGGTTCAGCCGGCGATGCTCAGCACTTTTCTTCTGAACTGCTCAATCGCTTTGAGCGTGAACGCCCGAGCCTACCCGCCATGGCGCTATCAACAGACACCTCAACACTGACATCGATCGCTAACGACTACAGTTACAACGAAGTCTTCTCGAAACAGATCAGAGCGTTAGGGCAGCCAGGTGATGTTTTGTTAGCGGTCTCAACCAGCGGCAACTCCGCCAATGTTATTCAAGCGATTCAAGCCGCCCATGAGCGGGATATGAAGGTCGTGGCGCTCAGTGGTAAAGATGGCGGCAATATGGCATCACTCATGACCGCGGAGGATTGCGAAATCCGTGTGCCCAGTGATGTCACCGCACGTATTCAAGAAGTGCATTTACTGGTCATTCACTGTTTGTGTGATCTGATTGATGAGCAACTGTTCGGCGGCATGTAAGACATCGCTTTCAGTGGATCATAAAAAAACGCCCGTGATGACACTCACGGGCGTTTTTATTGACAAGCCAGCATGGCCTATTTCAGACAGCAGGCTTTCAGTTTACAACTCACACCTGTTTACCACGGCAAGGCTGACTATTTGATCACGCGAAGGTGGCTTCCTCGCCCTCCTCCTGGAGGTGTGTGATCATCATCGTCGTCATCATCTGTATCGACAGGCTCATGCCATACTTGCTCAGATTCAGCCGAGTCAGTGTCTTCTGTCGCGACGTCATCTTCATCTTTCAACTGATGAACCACCTCAAGCGCTCGATCAACCGAATCATCCGTCAACGGCTCATCAGACCCGGCTTCTAAAGTCGGCTCTGAACCAAAGACCATACCGGCACCATTCTCGCGTGCATATATTGCCATAACGGCCGCGACAGGAATACTCAGCTGCATCGCTACACCACCAAAGCGAGCACTAAAACTGATGCCAAAGTTATCAATCATGAGATGTCGAGTCGCATCCGGCGAGACATTCAACACAATCTGCCCGTCTCTGACATAAGGCTGAGGCACCTGAACACCGGGTTGTTCAGCATCCACAATGACATAAGGCGTCAAGCCATTATCTAAAAGCCACTCATGCAAACCGCGTAACAAGTAGGGACGACTAGATGCGTTCATCACTGATGACCTCACCATTATCCACGCATATCGTTTTCTTGCTCAGACAGACTGGCCTGGAAACCATCTCGCGCAAAAATGCGTGTCATATAGTCAAACAGTGGCTGACACTGTTTTTCCGGCAATTCAATGCCCATATGATCTAAGCGCCACAAAATCGGAGCCACACAGCAATCCACCAGACTGAACTCATCGCTCATGAAATAAGTGCATTCTTGGAAAATGGGGGCAACCCCCAAGAGGCTCTCACGTAGCTCTTTACGCGCTTTATCCGCCTTCTTACCCCCTGCACCTTTGGTGATTTCATCCACTAGCGGGCACCATTCATTTTCCAGCCGGTACATCCATAACCGACTTTGGGCACGCGCAACGGGATAAACCGGCAGCAATGGCGGATGAGGGAAGCGCTCATCGAGGTACTCCATCATCACCTTGGACTCATATAGGACCAAGTCACGATCCAGCAGCGTCGGCAGACTGTTATAAGGGTTCAGGTCTGCCAACTCGTCCGGCTTGTCATCGGGGTTGATGTCCAGTACGTCGACAGTTACCCCCTTCTCCGCCAAGACAATGCGAACACGATGACTATAGTGATCCCCACCATCAGAGAAGAAGGTCATGGAAGAGCGTTTGGTCACAACACCCATTGAAAAGATCCTCACTCGACATTAATAACGTCCATTTTACCGCTTTGCGGCCTTATAAAGCAAAAGGCGTGCAGACTTTTAATCTGCACGCCCTCAACACACTTAATCAAGCGTTAGGACTCAGCCAACGGCTTTAGTGCACATCGCGCCAGTACTCACGCTTAAGCAGGTAGGCCACGATAGTGAAGAACACAATAAACAGCAAGACTTTCCAAGCAATAGACTGACTTTGCAGTTTACTGGGTTCACCGACATAGACCAAAAAGTTAGTGAGATCATAGACCGCATGATCAAACTGCTGTGGCGACATACTGCCAGCCTGGACTTGTTTAAAGCAATCCCGAGTTGAAGTCACAGAGCCTTTGAGCGGGTCAATGATTTCAGACTCCACATGATTAGGATCACAAGTCAAACGGTTTACACCCTGCAACGGCGCCAGCACATGCGGCATCCCGACATCGGGAAAAACCGTATTATTCACGCCCCAAGGCCGACTGTCGTCGACATAGAAACTGCGAAGATAGGTATAAATCCAATCCGGTCCACGCAGCCGTGCAGTCAGTGACAAATCAGGCGGCGGCGCACCAAACCACTGAGCCGCATCATCCTCATGCATCGCAATCCGCATTTGGTCATTAAACTTCAGGTCCGGGTTAAAGATCAGGTTTTCTTCCACCAAAGACTGCGGGATCCCTAGATCCTGAGCCGTACGTGAGAAACGCTGAAATTTGGCAGAGTGGCATCCCATACAATAGTTCACGAATAGGCGCGCACCATTTTGTAATGAAGCCTGATTATGGATATCGGGTTTCATTGAATCCAGGTGGACAGCAGCCCCCCCTGCAGCCAGCGCCAATGACGGCACCAGCGCCATAATGAGTGCAATCAGTTGCTTTTTCATATCAGCCAGTCACCCTCTCTGGAACCGGTTTACACTGCTCTGCACGGGTATACCAGGGCATCAGCAGGAAAAAGAGGAAATAAACCAAGGTGCCGATTTGAGCCATCAGCGTCCGGCCACTAGTGGTCGGAATAGCGCCTAAAACACCGAGCACAATAAAACTAATGGCAAATAACAGCACCGCGACCTTGCTGATCCAACCTTTGTATCGGATGGAACGCACTGGGCTACGATCGAGCCACGGCAACACAAAGAGAATGGCGATCGCCGCCCCCATCACAACAACCCCCCAGAACTTGGCATCCACACCAAATAATGGATAAGTAATCGCACGCAGCATGGCGTAGAAAGGCGTGAAGTACCAAACAGGTGCAATATGTTCCGGTGTTTTTAAGGGGTTAGCAGGCTCAAAGTTGGGTTTTTCCAGGAAGTAACCGCCCCCTTCAGGGAAGTAGAAAATAACACCACAGAATACCAGCAGGAAAACGCCGACACCGACAATATCCTTCACGGTGTAATACGGATGGAACGGAATGCCATCTAGCGGCACACCATTTTCATCTTTGAGTTTTTTGATATCCACGCCATCGGGGTTATTAGACCCTACTTCATGCAAAGCCAATACGTGCAGGACGACAAGCGCCAGCAACACAATGGGCAAGGCAATGACATGTAGTGCGAAGAAGCGGTTCAGTGTGATCCCTGAAATCAGGAAGTCACCCCGGACCCACTGTGCCAAATCCCCACCGACAACCGGAATCGCAGTGAATAGCGAGATGATGACCTGAGCCCCCCAGTAAGACATCTGCCCCCAAGGCAGCAGGTATCCCATAAAGGCTTCAGCCATCAACGCCAGGTAAATCGCCATCCCGAAAATCCAGATCAGTTCACGCGGCGCTTTATAAGAACCATAAATAATGCCGCGGAACATATGCAGATAAACGACGACAAAGAACGCTGAGGCACCAGTTGAGTGCATATAGCGCAACAACCAGCCGTAGTTGACATCCCGCATAATGTATTCAACTGAGGCAAAAGCGCCCTCAGAAGTCGGGTTATAACTCATCGTCAACCAGACCCCAGTCAGAATCTGATTCACCAATACCAGCAATGCCAATGAGCCAAAGAAGTACCAGAAGTTGAAGTTCTTCGGTGCATAATACTTGCTTAGATGCTCCTGCCACATCTGCGTCGCAGGAAAGCGATCATCAATCCAGCGCATGATGCCGCTTTCGGCTTTGGCACGGTTTGAATTACCCATTAGCCACCTCCTGATCCACACCCACGACAATCACATTGTCGCTCTCATAGGAGTACGGCGGAATTTCCAAGTTGGTTGGCGCCGGTACACCATTGAAAACGCGTCCCGCCAAGTCAAAACGAGAGCCGTGGCAAGGACAAAAGTAACCACCCGGCCAGTCTCCTCCCAAATCGGCTGCAGCAGGCTCAGGCCGAAACGTTGGAGAACATCCCAAGTGGGTACAAATGCCGATCATGACGCCGATTTCCGGCTTGATCGAACGCATGGGTCCAGAGATATAACTGGGCTGCTGGGAAGCCACCGTAGAGTTAGGATCCCTAAGGGTATCCTCTCCAAGACTTTCCAACCGCTTCATCATTTCCGGAGTTCGCTTAAGAATCCAAATCGGCTTCCCCCGCCATTCGACTGTCATCTGTTGACCGTCGGTCAGCTTGGAGATATCCGCCTTGACGGGCGCGCCAGCAGCCAAGGCCTTGGCACTCGGATTCCATGAAGCCACAAAGGGTACAGCCACGCCTACGGCCCCCGCCGCCCCCACGACGGAAGTCGCGCCGACGAGGAAGCGGCGCCGCCCCTTATTCACGCCGTCATTGCTCATTTCAGGTGTCTCCCCATCCTTCTATCAAACCGGCAGCACTGACTACAGCTGTCGCCAATTTTTTTATACTGTCAAATGACATTAATCGTAGAAAAAACTACCCAACTTGCCCAATGTAGCCTTTCTATCGACAAACAACATTGAGGTGGATCGTTTGGGGTGACATCTTATTGATTTTTTCATAAAAAAACGCCCATCCGCTGTAGCGGATGGGCGTTTCCTTGATGCAGGACAAATTTTTGTCCCTGACACCCGTATGGATTAACGCTTGGAGAACTGAGGACGCTTACGCGCTTTACGCAGACCCACTTTCTTACGTTCAACCATACGCGCATCACGCGTCACATAACCGGCTGCACGCAGCGGCTGACGGAACTCTTCATTGTAATCGATCAAGGCACGAGTAATGCCATGACGAATCGCACCGGCCTGACCATTACCGCCACCACCTTTAACGGTGATATGCAGATCAAACTGCCCAGCAGTATCCGTCACTTGCAGCGGCTGCATGACGATCATGCGAGCAGTTTCACGACCAAAATAATCCTGAAGAGTACGGCCATTAACTGAAATATTACCAGTGCCTGGCTTCAGGAATACACGCGCTGTAGAGGTCTTACGACGACCAGTACCGTAGTTTTGATTAACAGACATGACAAACCTTCCGTTAGATGTTCAGGGATTGCGGCTGCTGGGCGGTATGCGGGTGTTCAGCACCGGCATAAACTTTGAGCTTGGACAGCATAGCACGGCCCAACGGACCTTTCGGCAGCATGCCCTTGACGGCTTTCTGGATCACCTGCTCCGGCGCATGGTCGATGAGCTTGGCGAAATTAGTTTCTTTCAGGCCACCCGGGAAACCGGTATGACGATAGTACATTTTCTGTTGCGCTTTTTTGCCAGTAACGGCAACTTTCTCAGCATTGATCACGACGATGTAATCGCCAGTATCAACGTGAGGCGTATATTCGGGCTTATGTTTACCACGCAGACGACGTGCCAATTCAGTCGACAGACGACCTAAAGTCAGGTCGGTAGCGTCCACGAGGTACCAGTCACGCGTGACTGTTTGCGGCTTGGCAGAGAAAGTTTTCATGAATAAAACCTCAGCAGGGTCTTCACGACTTAACTGATGCTTTGATTCATATTCCACAGCAGTGGATTAATAAATCATGGCGATCAATCAGATCGTACTGACCATTACCTATTTTTATTGGTTGTTCAGTGCTTTTGAAATACAAAGAACAACACGCACTACAGTGCTTCGAACCCCTTGGCTGGCGTTTTGAACATATTCGACATCAACATATTTCGACATTAACACCGTCAACATTCAGCACCCTAAGCCAAGAGAGCGCGCATTATACGTGTGTTGAGTTGAATTGTTAAGGGCCAATTGATATACCCGGCCTTGCCAAGAGCGATTATGGCTTATGCTCACGCTCAAGATATTCTTGAGACTGCATTTCTAATAATCGGCTTTGTGTTCGCTCTATTTCAAACGCCAAATTGCCGCCCGTATAGATTTCGTCAATACCGACTTCAGCGGAAATAATCATTTTGACGCAACGGTCATAAAATTCATCGACGAGATTAATAAACCGTCGCGTTTGGTCATCATTCTCTCGCCCGAGCTGCGGCACACCTGAAAGCAATACCGTGTGGAACTCCTTCGACAACTCGATATAGTCGTTTTGACTACGAGGGCCATCACACAGGGCATCAAAATCAAACCATACAATGCCGTCATACAAGCGTTTTGCGGTGATCACCCGATGATTAATCGGGACAGACACATCGACTTGCCCTTCGGCCCCACGCACCATCGTTTTAAAGCTCTCTAACATGGCCTGCTCAGCCTGGTCGTTCAGCGGATGGTGGAACAAACGGGCTTGCGTCAAGGTGCGCAAACGGTAATCAACACCGCTATCCACATTCACTACTTCGGTATAGCGCTTGAGCAAATCGATGGCCGGCAGAAATCGTGCACGCTGGAGACCATCTTTGTACAAGCCATCGGGCACAATATTGGAGGTCGTCACCAAGGTTACGCCTCGTTTAAACAAGCCTTGCAATAAGTTAGCCAGAATCATGGCATCGGTGATGTCTTTGACAAAAAACTCATCTAGGCACAACACGCGCACTTCGGAGGCCAGTTTACGGGCGACCAATTCCAAAGGATTTTTTTCACCATCAAACTCGCGCAGATCATTGTGGACGCGCTGCATAAAGCGGTGAAAGTGAGTGCGCCACTTATCTTTAAACGGCAAACTATCAAAGAAAGTATCGACTAGGTACGTTTTACCCCGTCCGACCCCACCCCAGAAGTACAGGCCTTTAACCGGCTCAACATCTGGATCACGCTTCATTAAACGATCCAGAAATCCTTGCCGAGGTCGTTCATAGGCCACCAGTTCATCATAGACACGTTGCAAATGGCGCACGGCCATTTCTTGGGCTTCATCATGATGAAAGTCATCCCGCTTCAGGTCTTCCTGGTAACGTTCAAGGGGTGTCATAAAAAGTCTCTTATACCAATACAAGCCATCACGTCGACCAGCCTCGATAAAACGGAGGCTACAGACAGTGATGATGCGCCAACCGACTCAGGCGTAGCCTCAGTGGACGATCAAGTATTGTCGTCAGGATTGTGGGCAGTGAGGTGGCAGTCTTCACAACCGGCGACACCTCAAAAGAGGCATATTATACAGATAATCGATGACTCAGCTCAAAAGAGGCTGACAACCACTTGTCATCACCGGCAACAACTTGTCGTCATTAACGCCTTGCAATCCCCCACGTATGACCTCATACCTAAACGGGACAAAGGGTAACGACTGGATGAGCATTCATCAGTAGATATCACAAAGAAACACCCGATCAACAAAATCAGCACAAATCGGATCAGAGCCCACAAGACAAATCTATTCGTTTCCATTCAAATAAGCGCAACTGTTACTCAATGTTTGACCAATGACCGGTTAAGCTCGATATAATGAAATCATGGCCGTTGCAGCAGGTGCATGGCCGAAGCATTAAGGAGCCAGGCGTGAACCTAGCTGATACCCCTTGGATCATTGTACTGATTGCATTTTTACTGGGCGGTGGTGCAGGCGCACTGATTTATCATCTGCTCAACAGTAGTGTCGCGCGTAACCTGAAAGTTCGTCAGAAACTGACGGAAACAGAGTTGCAGCTGACGCAGACGCGTGAAGGTGTCAATGACCACTTTGCCCGCACGGCCGATGGCCTCTCCATCTTAGCGCGTCAAATAGAAGAGCTTGAGCAAAGCTTGCAGCAGGATGCCTCACGACTGTGTGATGATGATACGGTATTGAAGCGTCTTGAGCATCGTCGAGCCACCCACGATGACCCTGCCGCACCTTCAACGGATCATTATGAGCCACCGAAAGATTATTCTGAAGGCACCAGCGGGACCCTGTCTGAGGATTTTGGCTTTTCCCATCAGGATGTCAAAGAACCGCCACGTACAGGCGCTTGATCGCCCTCAGTGAATCACGCTCGACAACGATGGCTCCAGCACGGCTTGCTGGAGCCATGGTGTTATACGGGGTTATCAATATCGATAAACTCACAGCTGACATCAAAGCGTTGCGCCAGCCAGCGTCCTAAAGCCTGCACACCGTAACGCTCTGTCGCATGATGCCCTGCCGCGAAATAATCGATGCCTCGCTCTCGTGCCAAATGCACCGTCGGCTCATTGATTTCTCCACTGATAAAGGCATCCAGCCCCAGGTCAGCAGCCTTGTTGAGCATACTGTGGGCTGCCCCCGTGCACCAGCCAACGCGCCGAATCAGGCCCTCATGCCCGGCAATATGTAAAGGCGATCGGCCAAGCACTTGTTCAATCCGCGCCGCCAACGCAGCGCCTGTCAAAGGGGTTTCCAAAATCCCGATATTGCCGATGGGATGATCACTGCTATCCAGCCCAGTTTCAGTCACCAACCCTAACTGCTCGGCTAAACAGGCATTATTCCCCAGCACAGGGTGCGCATCTAAAGGGAGGTGATAAGCGACTAGATTAATCCCGTGCTGCATCAAATGACGAATACGCCTCCCCTTCATGCCGACTAGCGCCGGGCTTTCCCCCTTCCAGAAATAACCATGGTGAACCAGCAGCATGTCAGCTTGTCGTTCAATGGCCGCGTCGATTAAAGCCTGGCAAGCCGTCACGCCTGTCACAATATGAGAAACCTGGTCACTCGCCTCAACTTGTAATCCGTTTGGACAATAATCTTGAAACTGGTTAACCGCGAGTTCCTGGTTCATCGCTTCACACAGGGTACTCAAAGGTACAGACATCTTAACTCCTTAGATTTAACCCGCCGTCACCGGCCAAAATGACATCAAACAGTCCACGATCAGCATCAGGTCTGTCATAATGAGCCGAAAGCACGTCATTTATTGACGCTTGGCCCATGGGGTCATGAATGCCCTAATCCCAAGACGATAACAGGACTGTCTTGCATGCGTTTACTCAGACCCGCCGTTGTCTGGCCACTGATCTCCGGCATTTTACTGGCCGTGGTGCTACTCCAGACATTCCCTATTCTAAGCGGCGAGCCCTCCCCCGTCGAACGGCCCACACATACGGATACGATTATTCCGGAAGTCCAGGCGAGCGAACTGCCTCGCATTAATCGTCAGCAAGGCCCGGTCTCCTATGCTGAAGCCGTCCGCTTGGCAGCCCCAGCGGTTGTGAACGTTTACACCACTAAAATTATTGAGCAACAATCCCATCCGCTACTCAACGACCCTTTCTTTCGTCATTACTTTGGTCGTAGCGCACCACCGCGCCAAAAAAGAATGCAATCCAGTCTCGGGTCTGGCGTCATTGTCAGTGCTGAAGGCTATATTCTGACCAACCACCACGTGATCAGCGGCGCCGATGAAATCAGAGTCGCGTTACGCGATGGGCGAGAAGCGTTTGCCACTGTTGTTGGTGCAGATCCTGACACCGATATGGCTGTACTGAAAGTCGATTTAGATGACCTACCCGTCATCACCTTGGCCAGCGCCCACGATGCCGCTATCGGAGATGTGGTACTGGCAATCGGTAACCCTTTTGGTGTTGGGCAAACCGTGACCCAGGGCATTATCAGTGCACTGGGGCGTAACAGCCTGGGCATCAATACTTATGAGAACTTTATCCAAACCGATGCGGCGATTAACCCGGGCAACTCGGGCGGGGCCCTGATCAATGCTTACGGGCAGTTACTGGGCATTAATACCGCCATATTCAGTCGTAGCGGGGGCTCACAAGGCATAGGCTTTGCGATCCCGTCAGATCTGGCCCGCAAGATCATGACAGACTTGATTGACAATGGTTATGTGGTGCGCGGCTGGCTCGGTGTTGAAGTTCAAGATCTCACGCCTGCATTAGCCCAGTCATTACAAGTGCCCAACACTCAAGGTGTGTTGATCGCAGGTTTACTGCGTGGTGGGCCCGCCCATCAAGCGGGTCTATTACCCGGTGATGTCATTGTTGAGCTGGATGGACAAGCCGTTGAGAATGCACGTCAGTCGATGAATCAAATCGCATCAACCCCCCCCCATCAACGCATCAAAATACAAGTATTGCGCAATGGCAAACGGCTCGAAACCACCGTAACCGTTCAACAAAGGCCAACACCGACCACACAATAAACCCGCCCATTGCGAGAGATTGATAACGGAACTTGATTAAAAGAGAAATTAATTAAACAGAGAAATTAATTAAAAAAGGCGGCCTTTCAATTGAAAGGCCGCCTTTTTGCCATACTCACGCTAGAGACTAGATCGAATAAGACACTAAACCAAACGCGACAACAAAGGCTTTAACGCTGATAACAGCGCCTTATGCTGCTCCGGCCACCCAATCGTAATGCGCAGATACTGCTGAATGCGGGCTTGCTTAAAGTGCCGAACAATAACGCCCTGCTCTCTCAACCCCGCAGCCAGTTCGCCCGCATCACACTCAGGATGACGCACAAAGATAAAGTTGGCCGCAGAGGGCAATACTTCAAAGCCCAATGCTTGCAGATCGGCGGTCAGAGTCTCACGCCAACTGATTACGTCCTGACGGGTCTTTTCAAACCATGCCGTATCTTTGAAGGCCGCCACTGCACCGGCAATCGCTAGTCGGTCCAACGGATAAGAATTAAAGCTATTCTTAACTCGCTCTAACCCCTCAATTAAGTGTGCATCCCCTATGGCAAACCCCACACGCAATCCTGCCAATGCGCGGGATTTAGACAGTGTTTGGACCACGAGTAAGTTGGGGTAACGTGACACCAGTGAAATCGCACTCTCGCCACCAAAATCGATGTAGGCTTCATCAACGACAACCACCACATCAGGGTTGGCATTGAGGATCTGCTCGATAGCCGTTAACGCCAACAGACGACCTGTTGGTGCATTAGGGTTCGGAAAGATAATACCGCCAACCGGCTGATCAGGCCCTGGCATATAATCTTGTGGACACAGACAAAGTTCATCATCCAGCGGCACAGGTCGATAGTTGATCCCATACAGTCCACAGTAAACAGGATAAAAGCTGTAACTGATATCAGGAAACAACAAAGGCGCTTCATGCTTGAGCAAGCCCTGGAAGATATGCCCTAGCACCTCATCGGAACCATTACCCACAAAGACCTGTTCCGGCTTCACCTGATAATAAGACGCCAACGTCTGCTTCAGTGCTGTTGCTTCAGGATCAGGATACAAGCGCAAAGCATCACTCGTCGCGGCCTGAATCGCCTCAATCACTTGCGCGGAAGGCCCATGGGGATGCTCATTGGTATTGAGCTTAATCAGATTAGCGATTTTCGGCTGTTCGCCAGGCACATAGGGCGTCAAGTTTTGAGTAGTTTCACTCCAGAATCGACTCATTTCGACACCTCCGCAGTCGGATCAATCCGATATTCAGCACTACGGGCATGAGCCGTTAACGATTCCCCACGGGCCAGCACAGAGGCCGTTTGGCCTAATGTTGAAGCCCCTTCAGGAGAACAGAAGATCAATGACGAACGCTTTTGGAAATCCTGCACCCCTAACGGCGAGGAAAAACGCGCTGTACCCGAAGTCGGCAAGACATGATTGGGCCCGGCACAATAGTCACCTAGCGCCTCACAAGTGTGGCGCCCCATAAAGATCGCCCCCGCATGACGCACCTGACTTAACCAAGCCTGCGGGTCTTCTACAGACAGCTCCAAATGCTCAGGCGCAATACGGTTGATCATCTTCACCGCCTCAGCCTGATCTTGCACATGAATCAAAGCGCCACGATTGGCAAGTGAGGTACGCGCAATCGCTTCACGCTCCAGCGTTGGCAGCAGCTTCGCCATACTGGCTTCAACCTGATCCATAAAATCAGCATTCCAGCTCACCAGAATGGCTTGCGCATCTTCATCATGTTCGGCCTGTGAGAAGAGGTCCATCGCCACCCAATCGGGGTCGGTCTGACCATCACACACCACCAGAATTTCAGAAGGGCCTGCGATCATATCAATGCCGACCTGGCCAAACACGGCACGTTTAGCGGTAGCCACAAAAATATTTCCCGGCCCAACGATCTTATCGACATGAGGAACGCTTTCAGTCCCATAGGCCAAAGCGGCAACCGCCTGCGCCCCGCCGATCGTAAACACTTGGTCCACGCCCGCCTGCCAAGCCGCAGCCAACACCAGTTCATTCAGCTCGCCACCTGGAGTCGGCACGACCATAATGACTTCTTTGACCCCTGCGACTTTCGCTGGAATTGCGTTCATCAATACCGAAGAAGGATAAGCGGCTTTACCTCCAGGTACGTAAATCCCTGCACGATCCAACGGGGTAATCTGCTGTCCCAACACCGTGCCATCAGCTTCAGTATATTCCCAAGAGCTTTGCTTTTGGTGCTCATGGTAAGTCTTGATACGGCTGGCCGCTTTTTCCAAAGCTTGGCGTTGTGCTTCGGGCAACCCTTCATATGCGGCTTTTAAGCGAGACTTGGGCAAGATCAATTCAGCAAAAGAGGTCGCATCAACACGATCAAATTTACGTGTCAATGTCAGTAGGGCTTGGTCACCTTGCTGACGGACATCCGCAATAATCGCCTCAACCGCATGCTGCACCTCATGGTTGGACACCGAGTCCCAAGCCAAGAGATGATCCAGACGCTTATTAAAATTAGCATCTGTGGTGGCAAGACGATTCACTAGGCTTACATCCGTCATGAGATTTTATCTCCGGTCAGACCTGAGTCATAAACCCAGCGCCGTGATAACAACGACATCACAGCACTGAGCACTACAGAACGAGTATTACGGGCCCACCCCGCAATATCGGCATTGATTGATCATACTGATTTAAGATCAAGCGACGACACTAGGCAGCAGTTGTCCGCTTACGCACGACCGCTTCACGCATCTGCTCAAGCAATGGTTGAATACGAACATGCTTCATTTTCATGGCCGCTTTATTGACCACTAAACGCGTTGAGATATCGGCCATCCATTCACGTGGCTCAAGTCCGTTGGCTCTAAGCGTATTGCCAGTATCCACAATATCAACGATTTCATCGGCCAGACCCATGATGGGGGCCAACTCCATACCGCCGTAAAGTTTAATCAAATCAACCTGAATACCACGTTCAGCATACCAGCGCTTAGCCGTATCAATGAACTTAGTGGCCACACGGCGTCGCCCTTGCGGAATGGCTGCCCCTTTAATCCCAGCGGTCATCAAACGGCAGTGTGCAATTTCCAGATCTAGCGGCTCGTACAGACCTTCGTCACCATGCTCCATGAGCACATCTTTGCCTGCCACCCCGAGATCAGCAGCACCCAGCTCGACATAAGTCGGCACGTCGGTCGCTCGAATCACAAGTAAGCGAACATTCGGCAGATTCGTGTCAAAGACTAGCTTACGGCTCTTACTGATATCTTCAGCAGGCTCAATGCCTGCTGCGGCCAAAAGCGGTAGTGTTTCTTTCAGAATACGGCCCTTCGACAAGGCCAGCGTTAAAGTATCCTGAGTTGACGTTTTAATTACATTATTCTCAGACATAAGGTGTCCAGATGGCTCAGTCAGGCACACGTCGAATACGCGCACCTAGCAACTGTAATTTCTCTTCAATACATTCATAGCCACGATCGATGTGATAAATGCGATCAACACATGTTTCACCTTTTGCAACCATGGCCGCGATAACGAGACTCGCCGAAGCACGCAAATCCGTCGCCATCACCGGCGCCGCTTTCAGTTGATCGACACCTTTAACAATCGCAGTATTACCTTCAACCGTAATATCAGCGCCCATGCGTAGCATCTCTTGCACATGCATAAAACGGTTTTCAAAAATAGTCTCGATCACGGTGCCCGTTCCTTCCGCCACCGCATTTAGGGCCATAAACTGGGCCTGCATATCCGTCGGGAAGGCAGGATAAGGCGCCGTTTTGATACTCACTGCCTTAGGTCGACGTCCTTGCATATCAACATCGATCCAGCCATCGCCCTGGGTCACCGTAGCCCCAGCTTCTTCCAGCTTGACCAATACCGCATCTAAAATACCGGCGCGCATTTTGTTCACGCGAACACGACCGGATGTGGCTGCGGCGGCAACGAGATAAGTGCCCGCTTCGATACGATCAGCAATAACATCATGGAAACAGCCTTGAAGGCGCTCAACACCTTCGACCGTAATCGTATCGGTGCCGTGGCCTTTAATCTGAGCCCCCATGGCGATCAAGCATTCAGCAAGATCTACCACCTCAGGTTCCCGCGCTGCATTTTCCAACACGGTCGTCCCTTCAGCGAGGGTCGCGGCCATTAGCAGATTTTCCGTACCCGTTACGGTCACGGTATCAAATAAGATATGCGCGCCCTTCAAGCGCCCATTCACTGAGCCACGGATAAAGCCGTCTTCAACCTGAATATCCGCCCCCATTTGCTTAAGGCCTTGAATATGCAGATTAACGGGCCGTGTCCCAATAGCACAGCCACCCGGTAATGACACATCAGCTTCACCGTGGCGCGCCAGCAGAGGCCCCAACACCAAGATCGAAGCCCGCATCGTTTTCACGAGTTCATAGGGGGCCAGAGTATTGGTCAGCTTGGAGGCATCCAGCTCCAAACGCATTTTCTCATCGACAACCGGCGCAACACCCATTTGCCCTAACAACTCGATCATGGTGGTGATGTCATGCAAATGGGGCAAGTTACCGATTGTCATGGGGCCATCAGCCAGCAAACACGCGGCCAAGATGGGTAATGCTGAATTTTTAGCGCCCGAAATCCACACCTCACCATCAAGTGGGTGCCCACCATCAATAATCAATTTATCCATAGACGAAGGCGTCCTATCAGGCATTCAAGGCGGCATATTCAGCGCGGGTCATCGTCTTGAGCTGCACAGCATGCACTGTGTCATCGGCGAATTCCTGTTTCAGCGCTGCATAAACATACTGCTGCTTTTTAACTGGCGACTTAATATCAGCAAAAACATCGCCAATCGCCACCACCTCAAAATGTCGACCGTCTCCTTGAACCAGAAACTGGCACTCAGGTAAACGTTCTTCAAGCAGCGCTTTAAGGGCTTCGGGTTGCATGCATACTCCTCAGGAATGTCATTCGGTGTTATAGAGGCTTTAATGACCCATCATAACCGAAAAACCCATCAACAAGACACTGCTGCAATGCTGCGACGCCGATTCGAGCGCACACAAAGCCCCGACCAGAAGCGTTAAGAAGAAGATGATGCCAAGGGCATAATGTCATCCAGATCACTGACCTGAATAAACTGCATTAATTCATGAGAGGGAGACTCAAAAGTCAACGATGCGGAGACTGCTCGTGCAGCGCGCCACCAAGCCAGCAGCACCGCCATGGCAGCACTGCCCCCATAGGCCTGATCGAGCATAATCCGATAATGCTGACCTGATGCCGGTTTAAACTCTCCAAGCATCGCATCAGTATCATCAAACTCTACCCGCCCGACCAACTGAGCCTGCTCTTCATTTAACCAGTTTAAACACGGGCTCACTGGCCTTCCTCCTGGGATTTTGAGACATCGACCTTGGGGTTCCAACCTGCAATCGTGGCATCAAAATCACGACGGTTATCCCGCATGGCTTGGTCAAACTGGCTATTAAATGTCAGCCCAAGGTTAATCCCATTCACGATCACATTAATAATATGCCATTGCGCGGATTTCTTAGATTTTCGCAAAGTGAAGGTCATGGGATAAACCGTACCATCCTGTGCGACCACTTCCATATTGACCGTATCCTGATCTTCATAGCGCCGAGGTGTATTATCTGGCAATAGGCGAATCACTTTATAGTCAAATGTAATCAACCCCTTGCCCATCGTTTTGATCAAAGTGTTTTTAAACACCTCGGCAAACCTTGAGCGCTGCTGCGGCGTCGCAGCACGAAAATATTTCCCCATGACCCGGGCGCTGATATAGCGGAAATCAATATAGGGGGACATCGCTTGATCAAGCGATTGATAAAAAGCATCAGGCACCTGCTCAGGATCATTCAAGCCATAATCATCAAGCGTTTGAGTCAAGGCTTTGACCCCCGCATCGACAGTCGCCTGAGGGCCTGTATCTTCAGCTTGAACGGGCAGCCCCCACAGCGCCACCAGTGCAATCAGGGCAGCCGATATCCCACCTTTCATGAATCGCACCATGATTTAATCCTTGGTTGAGTTAATCAAAAATTTATTAATCAAATCTTCCAGCACCAATGCCGACTGTGTATCTCGAATCTCATCACCATCTTCGAGCACATCAGTCTCTGCCCCCACCGTCAATCCGATATAGTTCTCCCCAAGCAACCCTGCAGTCAGAATTGAGGCCGAAGTATCAGTACTCAGTAAACCTTCAAGCTTTTGCTCCAATGACATCGTCACTTTAGCTTCATACCACTTCGTATCTAACTGGATATCCGTCACACGCCCAACTACGACACCCGCTAACGTGACTTTACTACGCGGTTTAAGCCCACCGATATTGCTAAAGCTGGCCGTCAATGTAAAAGAAGGCTCATTGCGGTCTAATGTCAGCCCACTCACTCGCAAGGCCAAAAAAATAAGTGCCACAATGCCAAACAGCATGAAAGCACCGACGCCCACCTCAATCCAATGTTGCTTACGCATTCCTAACCCCTTAAATATGCAGTGAGCTGACTTAAATCCGCCCAAACATCAATGCTGTTAAAATAAAGTCCAGTCCCAGTACGGCCAGTGAGGAATAAACAACTGTTTTAGTCGTGGCCCGACTAATCCCCTCTGAGGTGGGCACTAGGTCATACCCCTGAAAGACTGCAATCCAAGTCACGACCAAGCCAAAGATCACACTTTTAATCATGCCGTTGATGACATCGGCTCGAAAATCGACTGTGGCCTGCATCGTGCCCCAATAAGACCCCTCATCGACGCCAAGCCAATCAACGCCGACCAACATACCGCCAAGGATCCCTACTGCAGCAAAAATGGCGGTCAGTAACGGCATGGCAACAAATCCTGCATATAGGCGCGGCGCAATAATGCGTCGCATGGGGTCGACCCCTATCATCTCCATACTCGAGAGCTGTTCAGTGGCTTTCATCAAACCAATTTCAGCCGTCACTGCGGAACCAGCACGTCCAGCAAACAGCAGAGCAGCGACAACGGGCGCTAGCTCACGGACAAGACTCAAGGCCACCATCTGACCCAACGCCTGCTCGGCACCAAAGCCCACCAGAATGCTGTATCCCTGAAGCCCCAGCACCATCCCGATAAAAAGGCCAGACACCACAATAATAATCAGCGATAAAACACCGATAAAATGGACCTGGCGCATCCAAAGTTTAACGCCTTGTCCACTCGGCCAACCCCAGACCGCCTGAAAAAACAAAACGCCAGAGCGGCCTAACGCCGCCATGAGCGCCAGCCCAGCACGCCCAAGTCTGGCCAACGAATCCAGCCCGATCACATGCCTTCTCCTTTTGCTGCAACTGCTTGTGCAGTTACCGGTGCAACTGTGCTGATAACCTTATGGAACACAGCGCTAAACATCATGATTAAAGCAGTGCAAATCATCACAATACTTCGCCTAAAAGTTCATCCCGATAGGGCGGTGCAGGATAATGAAATGGAACGGGCCCGTCGGGCAGGCCTTCAATAAATTGACGAACTTCCGGCGCCGGGTCTTGTTGTAGCGCCTGGGGTGTCCCCTCGGCCAAGACTTCGCCATCAGCAATCACATAGGCATAATCCGCAATCGACATGGTTTCAGCCAAATCATGCGAGACCACAATACTGGTCAGTCCCAGCGCATCATTTAATCGACGCACTAACTGAACCAATACCCCCATAGAAATGGGGTCCTGCCCAACAAATGGCTCGTCATACATCATCAATTGAGGATCGGTTGCAATCGCCCGAGCCAAGGCCACACGACGCGTCATGCCACCGGATAACTCAGCGGGCCTCAACGCTGCAGCCCCACGCAGTCCGACAGCCTCCAGCTTCATCATAACGACATCATGCAGTAACCGTTCATGAAGGGTGGTATGTACGCGCAAAGGGAAAGCCACATTTTCAAACACGGTCATATCGGTAAACAAGGCACCCGACTGGAATAACATGCCTATTTGTCGGCGAATCCGAAATAGCGCTTTCCGCCGCATACGGCCGATATCACCTTCACCCGCGAGAATAATTTCACCTTGATCTGGCTTTAGCTGCCCGCCCAATAAGCGGAGCAGCGTCGTCTTGCCGGTCCCGCTAGGCCCCATGACCGCAGTCACTTGTCCTCGCCGAACATCCAGATTAATCCCGTTAAAAATCTTGCGCGAACCTCGGCTAAAGTGGAGATTACGAATTTTAATAAGTGGCTCTTCAGACACGGCCGACTGAGACATCACAGAAGCTCCTGAAACACCATTGAGGGCCCTTCAAAGGGAAATCCGACGCCCACCTAGAAATCAAAAATATAAAATCCGCCCCCTTATAAAATAAAGGGATATGCCTTAGCGTCTCAGGTGAACGTCGCTACCCCCACTGACAGGGATCGTTTACAATAGCGTATACATAATTTTGGACTGATCAGTCCAATTGTAAAACAAGTGTAACCGCTTCCCCGGGCCCAGGGAACCCTCGACCCTTACCTTGAATAGCTTGCTATGTAAAAGGATGGCGGTTTAAAGCTCCTCGTTGCCATGGCCGATCTCATGCAATCACACTCTACAACGCAGCAACCAACCGCGACAACGCAAACAACCGCGACAACACAAACAAGCTCTGCAGCGCCCAATACTAGGCTCCCCGAGTCCGCCAGCACACCGCTCAGTGCTCAAACACCTCAGGCGGAGATGAGCCAAACTTACCTAGGGTCTGCACAACGCACACTATCACTTGAAGCCGCGGCCATTGAGCAATTGCAACAATATTTAGATCAGCATTTCGTTCAAGCGTGTGAATACATGCTGCACTGTAAGGGCCGGGTTGTCGTGACGGGCATGGGGAAATCGGGTCATATCGGCAATAAAATTGCAGCCACATTAGCCAGCACAGGCACGCCTTCCTTTTTTATGCACCCTGGCGAAGCCAGTCATGGCGATCTAGGGATGCTCACGCGTCAAGATGTCGTTCTGGCTTTATCCAATTCAGGTGAGACTCAGGAAGTCACTAGCTTGCTGCCTCTGTTTAAGCGTTTGGGGGTCCCCGTCATCAGCATGACCGGAAACTCAGAATCGACGCTGGCAGTCGAAGCCGAAAGCCATCTCTATGTCGGCGTACCCCGTGAAGCCTGTCCACTCAACCTAGCCCCAACATCCAGTACAACGGCAACGCTGGCAATGGGCGATGCCCTCGCTATTGCCTTATTAGAGGCTCGTGGATTCAGCACAGAAGACTTTGCTTTTTCACACCCAGGCGGCAGTTTAGGTCGGCGCTTATTGCTCAAAGTCGCCGATATTATGCACACCAACGAACAGATTCCGGTGGTCAAAGGCGAAGCGTCTCTTCGCGATGCACTCTTGGAAATGACACACAAAGGATTGGGCTTTACATGTGTTGTTGATGCTGAACATCGACTTTTGGGGGTCTATACCGACGGTGACCTGAGGCGTACGCTGGATCAAGATGTGGACTTTCATCAATTAAAAGTGAGCCAAGTCATGACGCCAGAAGGGCTAACCGCACGCCCTGACATGTTAGCGGCAGAAGTGGTTCATTTAATGGAAACTCACAAGGTCAATGCACTGCCCGTCATCGATCATCAGCAACGCCCAGTAGGCGCATTGAATATGCACGACTTACTGCGGGCCCAGGTGATTTAAATCTGGCCTCAGCTCACTGATTAACATGATCGTCCCATTTCAACCGCTATGGCACACGAATTTCTGTGGCCAGCTAATAATGACGATAGAAGGGAGACAGCCTCAGTGCATTAATGTTTTGTCCCAGGATGATGGTGACTTTATAGGCCATTCAGTCAGCCCAACAAAACCATCAGCCAGACACCCGCACTGTCGCAGTTTCCCTGTAAGGAAATCACCATGTCTTCTGTATATCTAACGCACAACCTACCCACGACAGTACCCGCGACACCCACACCTCAACAGCTTGAGCGCATGCGGCCCATACGCTTACTGGCACTGGATGTCGATGGCGTCATGACCAATGGCCAACTTCAATTTAATGCCGATGGCTCCGAATCCAAGAGTTTTAATACACTGGATGGTCATGGCATTAAACTGATACAAGCCAGCGGTGTCCAAGTCGCCATCATTACCGGTCGACAATCGACGATGGTAACGCAGCGCGCGCAGGCATTGAACATCAAGTGGGTGGTACAGGGCCGTGAAGATAAACTACAAGCCTTGGCAGAATTGATACAGGAGTGTCATTTATCCTGGTCTCAAGTCGCCTATTGTGGCGATGATTTACCCGACCTGCCTGCGATCCGCAAAGCAGGATTAGGCATTAGCGTGCCTAATGCGCCCGAATATGTGCGCCATCATGCGGATTGGATCACTCATACCCATGGTGGGCTGGGCGCAGTGCGAGAGATTACAGATACACTGATGCAAGCTCAGGGCACCTGGACCGCCTGCATCAATCACTATTTATATAATCATCGCGTCACTCCGACCACCCCCTCAACGGCGAGCTAACCCATTGATTCAAATGAATTTTTGGAAAAAACGCAAATTCAGAAAAGGCATGGCTCTGACTGGGCTAGTAATCCTTGGGTTGGCGCTCTACGAAGCCCAGGAGACCCGGCACACGGCCCCCGAACTTCCGCTTCCACAGGTTGCGGGGGAGCCGGATTATTATCTAGAGGGCGCCACACTCAAACATTACACAACGTTGGGCCAGCTTCAGCAAACAGTCACCACACCGAAACTGGCCCACTACCCCGAACAGGATCTGACAACACTGTTAACGCCCAAAGTGTTTGGACAGAATGCTGCGGGTCAGCAATGGGATGCCCGTGCCAATAGCGGCACACTCCGGCAGAGTGATACCCAGCTACAGCTCAACCAAGATATTGTCCTGACATTAAAAGCACCCGACAATCGTCCCCCGCTAACGTTGACGACCACAACCTTGTCGGTAGATTTACCCCATGCTCAAGCACAAACAGAAGATCCGATCCAGATCACACAAGGTGAAGACATTACACGTGCCTTAGGTCTCAACGTCGATTTACAACAGGGGATATTGATTCTCCCCAACCAAGTGGAAGGACATTATGAGTCAATACGCTCGCCTAACTCATAAACAAACGACGAAGGGTCTGTCAAAACACCGGCTCCCCCTTAATAAAAGCTTGTCGTGTCAATACTTGTCTTGGAAAAGCATACTGCTGGGTGCCGGCCTGATGATGATGGCCACTCAAAGTTGGGCTTTACCGGCTGACCGGCAAGCGCCCATTGAGGTTCAAGCGGACAACATGACCTGGACACAAAACAATCAAACGGCGATTTATCAAGGCAGCGTAGATATTCAACAAGGCGAGTTACATCTAACCAGTGAACAGCTCACACTCACCCGTAACAGTCAGGGCAAACTGGACACGCTAGAAGCCACAGGAGACAAACCTCTGGCTTACTTTCGCGATTTGCCAAGCCCCAACAAGCCGCCCGTCGAAGCCTGGGCCAATATCATTCACTATGACACCGCTGCCGGTCTCATTCGACTCGAAGGCAATGCCCGGCTCACCCAAGGTGAAGATACGATTGAAGGGCATAAGCTCACCTATGATTTGAGCACTCAGGATATTCGAGCCGAACAAGGGCAAGCACAAGAAAGAGTCAAAATAATCCTAACCCCCAATACCGCCTCCCCTTCATCAGGATCCTCATCAGGAGACACGACCCCATGAGTCAGCGCTTAAGCGCCCAACAACTGGCTAAAAGTTACAAAGGCCGTCAAGTCGTGCGCGATATCACCCTCAGTGTTGAACGAGGTGAAATCGTTGGACTACTCGGCCCCAACGGTGCGGGTAAAACCACATCGTTTTATATGATTGTCGGGCTCGTACAAGCGGATGGCGGCGATATTATGCTGGATGATCAATATATCACCAGACTCCCCATGCATGGTCGTGCTCGCGCCGGAGTCGGCTATCTGCCACAAGAGGCCTCAGTATTTAGAAAGCTGTCTGTCGAAGACAACCTAATGGCAGTGCTGGAACTTCGCTCAGACCTCACCAAGGCCGAACGGCATGCCCAGGTAGACCAGCTCTTAGCAGAGTTTTCGATTACGCATATCCGTAAAAGCTTGGGCATGAGCTTGTCTGGGGGAGAGCGCAGACGCGTTGAAATCGCTCGAGCCCTGGCCAGTAACCCAGATTTTATCTTGCTGGATGAACCGTTTGCAGGTGTCGACCCCATTTCTGTCAGTGAGATTATGGACATTATTCGACAATTGCAGGCCCGCAATATTGGCGTATTGATCACCGACCATAATGTACGCGAAACCTTGGAAATCTGTCAGCGTGCATACATTGTCAGCGAAGGGAAAATCATTGCTGAAGGCAATGCAGAGACAATACTCAACCACCCCGTTGTCCGTGAAGTTTATCTTGGCCATCAATTCAAAATTTAAGCCCTAAACTCAATATTTCGTGGCATGGAACTTGCTTAACCCCCCATTTTAATTGCACACTGAGGTATGGGCATCCCCGTACCCGTTGAAAGCGGCAGTGTGCTAAGGGGTGCAAGACACATTGATTTTTGACTACTGTAAGACAGTCCAGTTGCCATGACGATGAAACCAGCCCTAGGGCTTACTGTTTCCACTAATCTGGTCATTACTCCGCAACTGCAGCAGGCGATTCATTTGCTGCAGCTGTCCACTATTGATCTTCAGCAAGAGATTCACGAAGCACTGGAATCCAATCCACTGCTGGAAATCGATGACAGTGACGAAAGTGGCTATAGCGATGCCCATGAATCATCAGGTCGAGAAGAGCCTCAAGAGACCACATCTCATGAGCCATCCGACCAATCCTTAAGCCGTGATGAATCCACCTCGCGTACTGAAGATCATGATGAAGGTCCGCAAGCGGACAGCCAATGGGAAGAGCAAATCCCCTCTGATCTGGCTGTTGATACGGCCTGGGATGACATTTATACAAATGATTATATGCCTCCCAGCGGCTCAGGGTCTCATGACGAGTTCGAAGGCCCTTACGAGCGCAATGACCAAGAAGCGAGCCTTCAGGAACACTTGCTCTGGCAACTCAATCTCTCACTGCATAATGAGCGCGACCGACTGATCGGTGAAACGATCATCGACAGTATTGGTTTGGATGGTTATCTCGGCACGCCGCTGGAGAGCTTGGCTGAAGCCCTGCAACAGCAGGAAGCCACATTAGCGGATGTCGAGACCAATGAAGTCGCCGCGATTTTAAGATTGATTCAGCAGTTTGATCCGCCCGGTGTTGGCGCTCGAGACCTGCGTGAGTGCTTACTCTTACAACTGGATCAACTGCCCACCGACATCCCACGCTTAGCGACAGCTCGGCGCATGGTCGAGCAGTATTTGGAAGCTCTTGCCAGCCACGACTACCGCTTCTTAATGCGCCGGCTCAAATTACGTAACGAAGATGAGTTGCACGCGGTCATTAGCCTCATCCAAGGGCTCAACCCTCGACCTGGCAGCCAAATTACCAGTGAAACGCCAGATTATATTATTCCAGACTTGGTCGTTTCTCGACATCAAGGGCGCTGGCGCGTCGAGCTTAACCCCGAAGCCATGCCCAAGCTCAAAGTACAAAGTCATTATGCGGATATGATTCGCCGCGCGGATCAAAGCCCGACCAACCAATATCTGCGTGATCACTATCGTGAAGCCCAATGGCTCATCAAAAGTCTGCAGAGCCGAAATGAAACGCTACTCAAAGTGGGTAGCAAAATCCTGGAGCTGCAGCATGGGTTCTTCGAACAGGGCGAAGAAGCCATGAAACCCATGGTGCTGGCAGACATCGCTGAAGCGATTGAAATGCACGAGTCGACCGTTTCCCGAGCCACCACCCAGAAGTATATGCATACACCTCGGGGCATTTTTGAGCTCAAATATTTCTTTTCAAGTCATGTCTCCACTGCAGAGGGAGGGGAAGCCTCTTCAACTGCGATTCGCGCCATGATTAAAAAGCTCATTTCACAAGAACCCCCTCGAAAACCGTTGTCTGATAGCAAACTGGCCGATATGCTGGCGGCTGATGGTATCCAGATCGCGAGGCGGACAGTGGCTAAATATCGAGAAGCCATGCAAATTCCGCCTTCGAGTGAACGCAAGCGTTTACGCTAAAGATCTGGCCTAAATCAGTTAATCTTGAGCCCCTGCTGGAGCAGGGGTTTTGTTTGTAAGAAAAAGGGTTACAATCAAATTGCAGACCCTAGAAAAAGGAGCATGTCATGCAACTGAACATCACTGGTCACCATGTCGAGCTCACTGAGGCACTGCAGGATTATGTCGGCAGTAAACTCGATAAGCTAGAACGTCATTACGACCATATGACCAATGTCCAGGTCACGCTGACAGTGGACAAGCAACGTCATATTGCTGAAGCAACATTGAATGTGACCGGTGGCGAGATTCATGGTAGCGCCGAAGAGGACAGCATGTACGCTGCCATTGATCTTCTGGTGGACAAACTCGACCGTCAACTGATCAAGCACAAGGAAAAAACGCAGGCCCGTCAGCAAGGCAATTAAGCGCTGACACCTGTCCGGTCATCATGCAGATTACCGATATCCTAACCCCCGAGCGCACCCTTTTTGGGGTGTCCGGGGGTAGCAAGAAACGCGTGCTGGAGTATTCCAGCAAGTTTATCGCACAGCAGATCCCGAGCCTGGACGCCGACGAAGTATTTACCCGTCTCGTGGCTCGGGAGAAGCTTGGCAGTACGGGAATAGGTCAAGGCGTTGCATTGCCTCATTGCCGTATCAGTCACTGCGATCAACCGGTAGGCACGCTCATCAAGCTGCGGGATCGGATTGATTTCGATGCCCTGGATGGTCAACCTGTCGACCTGATGTTTATGTTACTGGTCCCTGAAGACGCCAGTGAGATACACCTCCAGACATTGGCCATGCTCGCAGAACGTTTTGCCGATGAAGGGTTACGCCGCGCGCTACGCAAAGCGGACTCCCCTCAGCTGATGTATGAGATCCTCACCGCGAATCAATTGCCCAGTGGAGAAGACTAATCATGCAACTGGTGGTGATCAGTGGCCGATCAGGCTCAGGGAAAAGTGCCAGCCTGCACGCCCTGGAAGACCTCGGCTACTACGCCATCGATAATTTGCCGGCGGGATTGCTGGAACCTTTAGTCCAGCAATCCCGTTCAGAGCACGGTAATCCCAAGAAAATTGCCGTCAGTATTGATGCGCGCAACCTTCCCCACGATTTAGACCATTTTCCCCATATTCTGCAAGCGCTAAAAGCTGACGAAGTGGCATGTACTGTGGTCTATTTGAATGCAAATGCCAAAACACTGATGGAGCGTTTTTCAGCCACGCGGCGCCGCCATCCTCTCACACGGCATGATCATTTATCCTTATCCGAAGCCATTGAGGAAGAGCAACGCCTACTTGAGCCGATTGCCAATCTCAGTGACTTATTAATCGATACCACACGCCTTTCCGTTCACGAACTACGAAACCTGGTGGCGGAGCGCGTAGCCAACCGAAGCCAGCAGCAGACCACACTGCTATTTCAATCCTTTGGTTTTAAACGGGGCGTTCCCCTTGATGTTGACCTCATGTTTGATGCACGCTGCCTGCCCAACCCGTTTTGGGATACTCGCTTAAGACCCCTGACAGGACTTGATCAAGCAGTGGTTGAGTTTCTTAGCCAACAATCTGAAGCCCAAGCCATGCTGGATGATATTCGGCAGTACTTAGAACGCTGGCTCCCTCGTTATGTCCATAGTGGTCGCAGTTATGTCACCATTGGGATTGGCTGTACGGGGGGTCAACACCGTTCAGTGTGGCTCACTGAGCATTTAGGCCAATATTTCAAAGCCCAACATCATGAGGCTTATCCCAGTATCCAAATTCGCCACCGCGAATTAGGCGCACCACCAATAGGAGCAGGTCATTAATGATGCGTTGGGTCACATTAACCAACAAAAGAGGGTTACATGCCCGCGCAGCAACTCGCCTGGTACAGGAAGCCGCCCAGTTTTCAGCCCAGCTCACACTGTTGCGCCCCGCCCAGAACGACGCTCCAGAAAAACAGGCCGATCTTCGCAATATCATGAGCCTGCTCATGCTAGCGGCTCCCTGTGGTAGCGAACTCCAGCTGATCGCCGAAGGCGATGACGCTGAAAATGCCCTCGATCACTTGGAAGCACTGATCCATAACCGCTTTGACGAAGACGAATAACCTTTCGTTTCGAGACCCTCGCATTTAAATGACAAAAATTTCCTTACACTTCATCGATTTGTGATCATTCCGACTTATACTGGAAAGCAATTCGCGCCATGTTTTACAAATGAACTCGTCACAACAGGCTTATCATCATATAAGACGGTCAGGCTGGGGACTTTGAAGCACAGCGAACGCAATGCAAATAACCGACTTCAGATTCATCAAGAATCCCTTCCAGCACGTAATAAGTGAGGGCCTATGGCAGAGCATTCTAATGAAGAAAAACGCAGTCGCTTAAGCGCCGCCCTCTCATCAGGCGCGATGGGACAAGCGCGCAGAATGCTCAACGGGGGTCTCCCCCAAGTTGATGTGGCCCACTTACTCGAAGCCACGCCGCCGAAAGAGCGTGAGATACTCTGGGGACTGATCGACGAAGAGTTACGTGGTGATGTCCTCCAGTACCTCAGCGAGGATCTGCAGAGTGACTTTATTGGCCGCATGAACGCGGAAGAAGTGCTCGCGGCCACCACAAACCTTGATCTCGATGACTTAGTCGACCTGTTACAGCGTCTACCTGATGCGGTGATCGGTGAAGTGCTCCAGTCAATGGATGCACAAGACAGGCATCGCATCGAACTCGCCATGGCGTATCCAGAGGATACGGCAGGCGGGATCATGAACACCGACACGATCACCGTGCGCCCAGACATCACCTTAGACGTGGTCTTGCGTTATCTTCGTTGGCACGATCAGTTACCCGACTCAACCGATGCATTATTAGTGGTTTCTCGTCGAGATGACTTTATCGGACGCTTACCCATCAATAAGCTACTGGTGGCGGATCCAAATATTACCGTCCGAGAAGTCATGGAGACCGACTGTCTCAAGCTGCAAGCCACACTTGAGGATACGGAAGTCGCTAAGCTCTTTGAAAAATTCGACTTAATTTCAGCCCCAGTCGTCGATGACGATAACCGACTATTAGGTCGGGTCACCATTGATGATGTCGTGGATATCATCCGTGAAGATGCTGAACACACCGTCATGAGTATGGCGGGTTTGGACGAAGAAGAAGACACCTTCTCACCCGCACTGAAAACCAGTCGTCGACGTGCAGTCTGGTTAGGCATCAATCTACTGACAGCCTTTCTCGCCTCATCGGTGATCGGGCTTTTTGAAGGCACCATTCAACAAATTACGGCTCTGGCCGTCCTGATGCCCATTGTCGCTAGTATGGGGGGGATTGGTGGCAGCCAAACACTCACCGTCATGATCCGCGGTATCGCACTCGGTCATGTGTCAGGCAGTAATCTACGCTGGCTACTCCGACGAGAGCTAATCGCCGGCGCGATTAATGGCTTGATATGGGCCGTTGTGGTGGCCGTCATCGCCATCATCTGGTTCCAGGATATTAAGCTGGGCTGGATCATTGGCACTGCAATCATCATTAACTTGCTCATTGCGGCGCTCACCGGCACTTTATTGCCCGTATTACTGAAAAAAATGCATATCGATCCGGCTCTATCTGGGAGTGTTATTCTAACAACGGTCACTGATGTTATCGGCTTTATGGCCTTTCTGGGACTCGCGACCATGTTCTATTTGGCCCATTGAACTGATTGAACATGATGATGCCACCACCAATGACAACGCCCCCAAGGGCAAGAAAAATGAAAACTAAACACTGGCCCACCCGCTGGTTCATCGGGTTGCTGGGATTACTCCTCAGCACGCTGCTTTATGCCGACGATGCGACGCTGATTCGGCTTTATCGGCAAGGTGCAGAGGGGGTTCAGGTTCAGGGACAAGGTGAAGTCATCCGCCTATTAGCGGATGACCTCAAAGGCCGTCGCCATCAACGCTTTATTCTGGCGTTGTCTTCAGGTCAAACCTTGTTGGTTGCACACAATATTGACCTAGCCCCAAGCATTGATCACCTGGCCATTGGCGATAAAGTCAGCTTTTATGGTGAATATACCTGGAACCGCCGGGGTGGCATTATTCATTGGACACATCATGACCCAGATGGACGTCACCCAGATGGCTGGCTGGAACACGACGGTAAGCGCTATCAGTGACCTAGCTGGATCTCACTGAATAAATAGCGTGAAAACCCATGATGGCAGCCCAAGGGCTGCCATCATGCATTTCCGGTACCCAACAACGGATCTCTCAGTTGCACACCTCAAACGCAACGTGCATCAAAGAAACCGAAATAGACATTAACTCCCGGCAACCGTCATGCCATCGACTAACCAGCTACCCGTACGAATATTGCCGCGTCGGTCCGTATCAGCGCCGACTGCCTGTAACTGGCTAAATAATTGCTTCAGATGAGCAGCAATGGTGATTTCAGAGACAGGATATTGAATCTCACCATTTTCGACCCAAAAACCAGCGGCGCCCCGAGAATAGTCGCCCGTCACCATATTAACGCCCTGCCCCATCAACTCAGTGACATAAAGACCACGTCCCATTTCACCCAGTAAAGCTTCTTGAGACTGCCCTGTCGTGCTCACACTCAAATTATGCACACCACCGGCATTACCGGTCGTTTCTAAGCCTAGCTTACGGGCGGAATAAACCGACAATTGATACAGACTCAACTGTCCTTCGTGAACAAAATGATTCTCTCGAGTAGCGACACCATCTCGATCGTAAGCCGCACTCCCAGGCGCCTGCTTCAACCAGGGCTGCTCATAAAGATTCAACCATTGAGGGAAAAGTGTTTCACCTAAAGCATCCAGCAAGAAAGAACTGCGACGATAAAGCGCGCCCCCGGCGATGGCACTCATAAAGTGGCTCACTAGGGTGGCTGACATTTGCGGGCTGAACAAAACCGGGACCTGGCAAGTGGGGACACTGCGCGCGCCCAGACGAGATAATGCCCGGCGTGCGGCTTCAGCCCCAACACTTTCGGCCGTCTCGAGCCCTTCCGGTAAGCGACTCGTGGTATACCAATAGTCACGCTGCATATCCGCTTTTTCACCCGCAATCAGGACGCAAGACATACTGTGCTGAGTGCCCCGGTGAAGCCCCATAAAACCACGACTATTCGCCAGTACCGATAATTCACGCCCCGTATTGACACTGGCCCCATCACTGTTACTGATGCCCGCTTGATCCAATCCCGCCGCTTCACAGCTCAGGGCTAAGTCAACGGCCTCGTCAGGCGTCAGTGCCCATGGATGGTCAAGGTCAAGATCCGGAAATTCAGTCGCCATTTGGGCGGCATCAGCCAACCCGGCAACCGGATCTTCTTCAGTAAATCGAGCAATGTGGCAAGCCGCCTCAACTGTTTCCCGAATGGCCTCAGGCTGTAATGAGGAAGTACTGGCCGTCCCCTTACGCTGACCAAAATAGACCGTCACTCCCAGCCCTTGATCACGGCTGAACTCAAGGGTTTCGACACTGCGCTGGCGCACCCCAACAGCTAACCCTTGATCGACCCGTGCACTGACTTCGGCATCACTGGCTCCCATCGATTTGGCCCAAGCAAGCACTTGTTGTGCCTGTTGTTGCAACTGCTCAGAGAGCTGCCCAAAATCCACTTTTTGCTGGGCTTGTTGATCCTGTGACATGAACACCTCTATTCACTACGCAGCCGGCGCTCAATCGCCATAATGTGCTAAGATGCTGCGCCTGTTAATCCTGCCGGCATGATGACATCATGCCGGATGATTGGTTGACTGAGCCACTGTCTCAGTCGCATGTGATGACCGACTTTCCGACGACAGGGCTACGCTATGATCGACGAACAGTATGAAGATGATGAACTCCTGCCCAGCCGCTCACAACTCAAGCGAGAAGATGAAGCACGCAAGGCACTGGGTCGCCGCCTGACAGCGCTCAAAGCAGACCAACTCGCTAAACTCGAGCTACCGGATGACTTAAGAGAAGGCATTGCCACCTTCCATCGTATTCGCTCGCGCGAGGCTCAACGGCGCCAGATTCAGTATCTGGGTAAAGTATTGCGTCATATGGATACCGAAGCCCTGGCCCAGCAAATGGATCTTTTTGACGCCAGTACACAAGCGCATGCGCAACACTTCCAAAAATTGGAGCAATGGCGCGACCGCTTGCTGGACAATGAGCAAGGGCAAGAGGCCCTGACTCAATACCTGAGCCAATATCCACAGGCGGATAGTCAAACTTTGCGTAATCTGGTGCGAAGCGCTCGTAAAGAACGCGACCAACAGAAAGCGCCTGCCAGTGCTCGCAAACTCTTTCGCTACCTTCGCGAAATTGACGGCCTCTAAACTCGGTACTGGCTTCAGCACTGGCTTCAACCCTGCTTCAAACCACTCAGGCCTGATCAGGCCTGAGTGCCTCCGATCGTTAAAGCCTCAATTTTTAAGCTGGGCTGACCGACACCCACGGGCACGCTTTGCCCCTCTTTGCCACACACTCCGACACCTTCATCCAAGGCTAAATCATTGCCCACCATCGAAATTTGTTGCATGACATCAGGCCCGTTCCCAATCAGCGTCGCGCCCTTAACCGGTGCTGTAATCTTGCCATCTTCAATCATGTAGGCTTCGCTGGCCGAGAACACAAACTTACCCGAGGTGATATCCACTTGCCCGCCGCCAAAATTGACAGCGAATAAACCGCGCTTAATAGAACGAATCATATCCGCCTGTTCATGCTCACCAGGCAACATAAAGGTATTCGTCATACGAGGCATCGGCAAATGCGCATAGGACTCTCGACGTCCATTCCCTGTCGAGGCCACGCCCATCAGACGTGCATTCAACTTATCCTGCATATAGCCTTTGAGGATGCCATTCTCAATCAGCACATTGTGAGCACTGGGCGTCCCTTCATCATCAATGCTTAAGGAGCCTCGGCGCTGAGCCAAAGTCCCATCATCCACGATAGTACAAAGCTCAGAAGCGACTTTCTCACCGACTCGTCCACTGAAAGTCGAACTGCCTTTACGGTTAAAATCGCCTTCGAGGCCATGTCCCACCGCTTCATGCAGCAGAACGCCTGGCCACCCTGGTGCTAAAACAACGGGCAACTGACCGGCTGGCGCCTCAATGGCTTCTAAGTTGACCAGCGCTTGACGCACCGCTTCCTGAGCCTTTTCTGTGATCGTATCGCGATCAAAGTGGGAGGCTGAAAAACGGCCCCCCCAGCCCACATAACCGCGTTCACGACGTCCATCTTGCTCGACCAGTACCGAAATATTAAAACGCACCAAAGGCCGAATATCCGCACCGAGCGTCCCATCACTGGCCATCACCAGCACCTGCTCATGGGAAAAAGCCATCGACACACTCACTTGATTGACACGAGTATCTGCGGCACGGGCTTGCGTATCGGCATGTCGTAAAAGGGCTACTTTTTCATCAGCCTCAAGCGCTGCAATCGGGTCGTCAGCGGCATATAGGGCTGATGCTGTGGTCGGCTGAGAGGCGGCAATCGTGCCATTTTGCCCCTGACGACTGATCGATGAGGCCGCACGTACGGCTTCATCCAAAGCCGCACGCTCGATTTCATCCGAATAAGCAAATCCGGTTTTTTCACCACTCACCGCACGCACACCCACGCCCTGAGCAAGTTGGTGACCGGCTTCTTTGAGAATACCTTCTTCCATGACCCAGCTTTCCTGGCGCTGACGCTGAAAATACAAATCAGCAAAATCCACACCGGGCGTCATTAAACGTCCTAACCATTTTTCGGTATCTGCAATACTTAGGCCGGCCGGCTCAAGCAAAGCCGCTTCCAGTACAGCCGCATCGGGAAGTGCAATATGATTCATGTCGCCTCGCAACAGATAGCGGGTCTTATTACCAGCAGCTTAAAAGACCCGGATAAGTTCAACCTTGGGATCATCCATCCGCCCACTAATGTGATAACGGGCCTGGGTAAAATCATCAAATAGATTACCAAAAACTTTTTGGACCACCCAGATCGCAGCCCCCACTTGGGGCGCACCTGCCACCAACGCAGCCAAGGGTAAGTTCTGGCTGACCGGCAACACCACTGACAGGGTCAGATCCAAAGTCTGACGATTCAAGTCTACACTACCATTCATCGTAAAGCTGGTAGAGCTGGCCTCCACCTTGGCCGGTTTCGAGTTGGTCAACACACCTTCGGACAACGAAAAATGCCCTTCTACGCTATTGTAACTGATCCCTTTACCGGTGAGATCACTGAAGTCCAGCTGGAGGCGCCGAATCAATGAGTCAAAATTTAATAAGCTAAACAACCGACTGGCACCTTGTGCACTTGAGGAATCAATTTTAGGGAAGCTCCCATCAGATAATTGCAGCCCAATTTGAGCATTGAGCGAAGATAACGTCAGCGCGGCTGGAGAACCAGGCCAAGCACCGCTGAGATCGAGATGGTGTGATTGACTCGTCACCGGCGCAGGGCCACCGATGAGGTCCTGCACAGCCTTACCGATATTCTGTCCGTCAACGGTCATCTGTACACGCGTTTGAGCCTGTTCCTTGCTCTGCCAATCTAACCAACCCGAGACCTTGGATTGGCCTAACTCAATGTCCAATGGCTCGATATGCAACCCGTTACGATTCGGTTGAAGATCAAACGTCCAGCGCCCTAATGACCGCTCGCCAATCTTTAACTGTGCAATATGGACATCAAGCGGAGGCCAAACGGTCGGATCAATCCCCGATAGCACATCACGAGCGGGCTTTCCTGTCTGATCAGGCGTGTCGACGCTCGGGCCAGACTCAGCAGGAGCGGCATCAGGCTCAGGAATCAATAGCTGTGCGATCGCTAATTGGGCTCGTTGATCAGGCGCCCATGGCCACTGCAACTGACCCTCCGCATAATCCGAAGTGAAAAAGGCGCTGATCCCCTGCTCGGCCCAATTGGCTTCAGCATAAACAGGCCCATAATCGGTTTGGCCACGATATAAATGCTCAACCCCCGCATAGACCTTACGAATCACTGGAGGCGTTGGAGACTCGGCCAAAACACGATCACTCACCAAGGGTTCAGCCTGGCCTTGATTATTCTGGACAACCACCCCTGCAGGCGCTTGATCATCCGCCTTCAAGCCCAGTATCGTCCCATAACGGCGCCACCAGTCCTCCCAGCTCAGTAAATCAACCTGTGGTAACTGGAAATAAAGGGCCATACCAGGTTTGCGAGGCAGTACCGCCGTAGGGACCTGGCGCGCCATCGCGATTAACATGCCGGTTGGACGAGGCGTCGTGAGGCTCAACGCCATGGTCAGCTTCTCACCATAAGCTAAATCGATACGCGGCGTTTCCGACAACTGAATATCCGCCGTCATGGGACGGAGCTGATCCTCAGTTTTACCCAAAGGTGGCGGATAATTCACAGCAACACCGGCCAAATCACTTTCTAGGTGTAACTGAGGCACCTCGCTTAATTGCAGCTGCCCATGATAGTTCAGTCGGCCCTCAATTAAGCGTAAGGGCAATATATCCAACCACTGTTTCAAAGGCGCCAAATCGGCTTCCCCTTGCAACAGAATACGTTCACCTTTCGCGTCAGGCACAATCATGGCGTTAACCTCGCCATTCCATAGTTGAGCCTTCAGCCCCGGTGAAGAGAGCCCTTCGCTTAACGTAAACTTCAACGGGCCGTTAATCTGCGTGAGCTGGATCGGCGGCGCCCTCATATCCAGTTGGTTATTCACCAGCTGCGTTGTCACGGATACTTGAGGCAACTGATGGTCTAAATCTAGAGGAATATCCAAGGCCAAATCCGCCTTCACAGGGCCGCCAATATCCCAGCGCTTCAACGCTTCCGGCAACTGTCCTTGAAGCCCGGGGACATCAAAAAGAGATTCCACCGTATCGCCTGATCCCGACACCTGCCCATTCACTTTAAGCCAAGGTTTGCCTTGCCGGTAATGCGAATCCACCACGACATGCGACACTTGAGCTCCAAGCACTTCAGCTTGATCCACTTGGCCATGCACGGTTTCATCCATAAGGTCCAATACACCTTGAGGGTGTCGAACCTCTGGCCAGTTCGGGTCATACGCGAGTTGACCATCATGCACATCCAGCGTCATCTGGAAAGTGCCCTGATCCCCTGTCACAGGCCCAGCAAAAAGAATGCCGCCTTGACGCACCTCCCCCCACTGAACCGCTTGCTTAAGCCAATGATCAAGCGCCGGATCCAAAATTTTACTGGGTAAGTAGCGCGCCACCTGATCGGTTTTGATCTGGGACAGGCCTAAATTCAGCAATAACGTATCCGGCTCACCTTGTGGCGCAATATTTAGATTAAACTGGCCTGTGACTGTCCCCACAGGTAAGCGAGCCACTAAATGATCACCGCGGAGTTCAACACCGGTACGAGGGTGCGCCCCATCCAAAGCCCAATGCACGATCCCCTGGGCCCGATCAAGGGTCCAGTTGTGATTAAACAGTTCGGGAAAGCCCACCGATAGTTGGTGCTGATTAAATTTGATTTGCCCTTGATGTGCGGATGCCTCGACCCAGGCATCTAACCCCTTCACGGCCGGGGTCCCATTCCACCCCTGAGCGGCACCACCGAGCAACTGAGTATTTAATTTAAACATATCAGCAGCAGGCCAATTCAAGGTGGTACTTTTTAACACCCCTTGCGGATTCAGTGTTTGCAGGACCTCCTGTAATTGACTAGGCAATAACGGAAAATCCCACCAAGACTGAAAATCTTGTAAGGCCACATCAGCCAGCTTCAACTGCCATTGCTGATGATCATATTGCAAGCGCCCGCTCATCGCGGGCAGTGACCGCTGCCCCAACTGGCCCGAAGCAAATTGCCATTGCATCTGCCATCGCTGGAAATCACCCTGCAAGCTAAAAGCCGCCTGTTGCAACTGCCATTTCAAATCATTATTCAATTGCCCACGGCTATCCGCCAGACGTACTTCGGCCTGCCCTTGTCCGTCATGCCATTGAGCCCAAGCCTTTAAGCCGACATCACCTTTAACGGGGTGTACTTGATCTGGGGGAAATAACGGTGTGAGTGCACGCAAGGCCACCTGAGGAAAATCCAAATAGGCCTCAAGCTGACCATGAGTCCATGAAAAGTCATCGCCATGCTGGGTTAACAATAAGCGTCCCGGCTGCTGCTGACCTTCCGGTAAGAAAAAGGCAAGATCTAACTGGCGTCCTTGCGCCCAGTGACGATAATCAAAGTGATCACTTTCAAGCGTAATCGAGTCACCGGTTAAAGGCTTCAGATGCAGTCTGAGCTGGTCCAACTGCAACTGACCTTGCGCCAGCAACAGCTCCAGCCATTGCAATTGCTGCTGCCATTGAAATGTGTCTTCGGATGACCGCTCACTGTCCTCAGTGAGGCCTCTTAGGTGCCACCCGCTCGCATCCTCTTCTAGCCAAACATCCAGCGTATCCACCGATAAATGAGCAAACACCGGCTGCCACTGAATCAGGCTCTGCATCACACTCGGCTGAACCTGCAATTTCTGAATGGAGAGAAACGGCGTCGCTTTTGGCCCAAGACTCAACCCTTCAGCGCTCAAGGCGGGATCTAATGTCACCATTTGTCCTTGCAACTGTGCCAATGACAGATCAAAAGGCAAATGTTGGGCCACCTCTTTCACAATGGCCGGGCGCCAAGCAGGCAGCTTCGTCATGATCGCGCGCCCTGCCAGAACATAAAGAGCGGCCAAAACCAATAGAATCAGCAAAGCCCAAAAGGGTAACTGCAGCCAGTACATCAGATGTTTTTGGCGCGACGCATTCGCCATACTTCAAACGCTCCCGCCTACATCAACACAATATCGAACTGTTCCTGTGAATACAGAATCTCGACCTGAAACTTAATCGGTTTATTAATAAAGGCCTCTAAATCAGCCAGTGCTGATGAGTCTTCATCCACAAGTCGGTCGACGACAGCCTGACTGGCCATCACCAAATAGGAACCACCACTATAGGCCCGATCCATGCGGATAATTTCACGAAGAATCTCATAGCAAACCGTTTCAGGCGTTTTCAGCATGCCACGACCATGGCAGACTTCACAGGGCTCACACATCACCTGCTCTAGACTCTCGCGCGTACGCTTTCGCGTCATCTGCACGAGGCCCAGCTCAGTCACACCGGTCAGCTTGACCTTGGCATGATCACGCTCAAGACTTTTTTCCAGCAAACGCAATACTTGGCGTTGATGTTCGGCATCATCCATATCGATAAAATCAATAATAATGATGCCACCTAGATTGCGTAATCGCAGTTGTCGCACAATGGCAGACACTGCTTCTAGATTGGTTTTAAAAATAGTTTCTTCTAAATTTCGATGACCAACAAAGCCGCCGGTATTCACATCAATCGTGGTCATGGCTTCTGTCTGGTCAATCACCAGATAGCCACCTGATTTCAGCTGAACTTTACGTCCCAGTGCACGCTGCACTTCATCTTCAACGCTATATAAATCAAAAATCGGGCGCTCGCCGGGATAATATTCCAGCTTAGGTACCAAGCCCGGCATAAACTCTTCTAGAAACTCATGTAAACGCTGATAGTTTTCTCGCGAATCAATTCTAATTTTTTCAATTTCAGGACGTACAAAATCACGCATCGAGCGCATAAACAGAGGTAAGTCTTCATAAATCAGTGCGGGCACCTGCTCACGACTACTGCGTCGCTCTACGGCCGTCCATACTCGGCGCAGGAATTGGATATCACTGATCACCTCATCATCGCCGGCACCTTCAGCCGCGGTACGCAGAATAAAACCGCCCGGCTCTTCCTCACCCAAACTCTCAACCCCGGTCATGACTAACTGACGCAGACGCTCACGTTCATATCCAGTCTCGATCCGTTGTGAAACCCCCACATGCGCCGTGTGGGGCATATACACCAGGTACCGGGAAGGAATCGAGAGATGGGTGGTCAAGCGAGCCCCTTTGGACCCAATCGGATCCTTGGTCACCTGGACGATCAGCGGCTGGCCCTCATGCAAAAGCGCTGCAATGGCAGGCGCATCCCCCTCAACGCCAGACGATTTAGACACCTCTGCCGCATGAATAAACGCCGCACGCTCCAGGCCAATATCAACAAAAGCGGCCTGCATCCCCGGGAGTACCCGGACTACCTTGCCTTTGTAAATATTCCCTACGATGCCACGACGTCTCGTTCGTTCAATATAAACTTCTTGCAAAACCCCGTTTTCAACCAGTGCAACGCGGGTTTCCATTGGGGTCAGATTGATCAGGATCTCTTCACTCATGCGCCTTCACTCCTCTGCTCTTGTTGAGTCTACCCCAGAACCTTGAAGGCCACATGTTTTAACCCTCAGCAGCCGAGCCTTGCTCCAAGCGCCAGACAGGAATGCGCTGAATCGATAACAATCGAGCCGTTTCATATAACGGTAACCCCACAACCGCACTGTAGCTGCCGCGGATATCCTGTACAAAAACACTGCCAAGCCCTTGAATGCCATAAGCCCCCGCTTTATCACAAGGCTCGCCAGAAGCCCAGTAACGCTCAATCTCACTATCAGACAAATGACGAAAACGTACGCGCGTTGTCACCACGGCACTTTGAATTCCGGCAGGCCCAGTCACGGCAACACCACTTAACACCTCATGAGTCTTACCCGACAATTGACGAAGCATCTCTCGGGCCTGTTCAAAATCTGCTGGCTTACCCAAAATCCGTTGTTTCAGAACAACCGCCGTATCCCCCCCCAACACCGGCAATGCATGTTCAATCATCGCCGCACCAACTTGGGCTTTATGACGGGCCAAACGCTCGACATAAGCAGTCGGGGATTCGCCCTGTTGAGGCGACTCATCCACATCAACAGGCTGCACAGCTATAGGACCGACGCCAATTTGAGCCAGCAGTTCACGTCGCCGTGGTGAAGCAGACGCCAGACACAAAACAGGTGACTCCTGAACCGGGGAGGATGACACCCCCTTAGGGTCAGACATAACATTTTTCCTTGATCATGAGATTCTAGGCCCACATTGACTTTGACTCAGTTAATGCCAAATCGTCGACGTAACGCATGCAGTAAGGTGGAGAGCCAAGGCCAAATCAGTCCAGAGACAACGGCGGGTAGCATCAAGTAAGCAATGGAAGCGCCACTACCACTGACGCTTTGTAACCATTGAAAGACCAGTTGGCTGATCCCGATAAAGACCGCAATGACACCCGACTGTTTCACCATGTTATACATGCGCACACGCTGATAAGTCAGGTGCCCCAGATAACACAATAAAGACAACGCTACCGCATTTTGCCCAAGCAAAGTGCCTTCGATCAGATCCAGCAATAAACCACAGATAAAACCATGGGTGACACTGACACGATGTGGTGACATCACACACCAATACAATAAAATCAATGCTAACCACTCTGGACGCCATAGCAGCCAAGCGTCCGTCATGGGTAATGCTTGTAGATATAACGCCACCAGCAAAGTGAGATTAATCAGCCAGCGGCCCCGAAGCTTTCGCTCAGCCATTGTCGGGCTCCTCATTTGCAGCCTCGGCCGCCGCATCAGGATCATCATCGGGATCAATACTGGTATCAACCGGTGCCAGCGGCTCCAGTGACGGGTTCACTAACTCTGCGGGGTCAGAACCTTTCAAAGTGTGGAACAGCAGCAGAACGTAGCGACTCCGATCCAAATGCGCTTTAGGTTTAGCCAGTACCTGTAAAAAAGGCTCGCCCGGATCATGTCGAATCTCACTAATCGTGGCAACAGGATGACCAAAGGGGAAACGGCCACCTAAGCCAGAGGTGACTAATAAATCGCCCACTTCCAGATCAGCCGTTTCGGGCACATGCATCAACTTCAACGCATCGGGTCGACCGGTACCTTGCGCAATAAAACGCAACCCATTGCGATTGACTTGTACTGGCACCGCATGACTCGTATCTGCAATCAGCAACACTCGGCTGGTGTAAGCACTGACCGAAATCACTTGCCCCATCAAACCACTGGCATCAATCACCGGTTGCCCCGGATACACTCCATCCTGGCGCCCGCGGTTAATCACAATGCGCTGGGTAAAAGGGTCGTAATCCAGGCCAATCAACTCACCTAAAATAGAGCGCTCATCCGTCTCATGCGCAGCAGACAGCAGCTCTCGCAAACGGACATTCTCAGCAGAAATCGCAGACATTCGTTGAACCCGCTCGGCAAGCCGTAACGCTTGCGCCTTGAGTTCACGGTTTTCTTCAAGTAAGGCATTCCGGTGAGCCAAGCTATCGCTCACCCATCCCAGCCCCTGGGCAGGCAAATCAGCAGCCCATTGAATCGGCGTCACTACAAGCGTTAACCAAGCACGCAACTGTGCCATCGCCGCCAGCCGACTATCGGCCAACATTAAACATAGGCCCAACACCACCGCGATCAAAAGGCGATAGCCAACCAGAGGCCCTTTCGCAAACAGATGCTTAATGACACTGTCCTCTTATCAAGTCATATCAAGATCGTAAATCATCAATGACAACCGCGATGGCATCCCTGACCTACCCTCTCAGCCTCAGCACAATCTCAGTCTCAGTCTCAATCTCAATTTCAAGCCCAAGCCCAAGCCCAAGCCCAAACATCGACAAGCCCTGGCGGTGAGATCTCAACACTATCTAAAACGCTAACACGGCCCAAAACGCTAACAACACGGCCCAAAACGCCCATGCGCCACCGATACTAGAGGCAATCTCCACACATAAGATGAGTCTCTGATCATGCACTTAATATAAAAGTGCCGCCACGGTGTGACCGCAGCGGCACGTCTAACGCTTTGCTCAGGCATACTGACTAAAACTTAAAAACACTAACGCTAGCCAGGGTTCACTCAGTGAAGCCAATCGATCCACTCAACAGCGAATGAGATTAGTCAATCGCCAGCAAGTCAAAGGTATGCTGATCAATCAGCTCCAGCGCACGACCGCCGCCACGTGCCACACACGTCAATGGATCTTCAGCGATGATCACTGGCAGGCCTGTTTCCTCAGCAATCAGTTTATCCAGATCACGCAACAGAGCACCACCACCGGTCAATACTAAGCCGCGCTCAGCGATGTCAGACGCCAGCTCGGGCGGAGACTGCTCCAATGCACTTTTGACCGCCTGAACAATCGAGGAGAGCGGCTCTTGCAGGGCTTCAAGAATTTCATTCGAGTTCAATGTAAAACTGCGTGGAATCCCTTCAGCCAAATTACGTCCACGCACATCAATTTCGCGTACTTCACTGGCGGGATAGGCACAACCAATTTCTTCTTTAATGCGCTCGGCAGTCGCATCACCGATCAGACTGCCATAATGGCGGCGCACATAGGCCGTAATCGCCTCATCAAAACGGTCACCGGCAGTACGCACAGATTCAGAATAGACCACACCATTGAGAGAAATAATCGCAATTTCAGTGGTCCCCCCACCAATATCCACGACCATTGACCCTTGCGCTTCATCAACCGGCAGACCCGCACCAATCGCTGCAGCCATTGGCTCTTCGATCAAAAAGACTTCCCGAGCGCCAGCGCCCAAAGCCGATTCTTTAATCGCTCGACGTTCGACCTGAGTGGACATACAAGGCACGCAGACCAACACACGGGGGCTGGGCGTGAAAAAATTATTATCGTGCACCTTAGAAATGAAGTGCTGCAGCATCTTCTCGGTGACGTGAAAATCAGCAATCACACCATCTTTCATGGGGCGGATAGCCGTAATGTTGCCGGGAGTCCGGCCTAACATACGCTTAGCGTCATAGCCCACCGCAGCCACGCTGCGTTGATTGCCGTGATTACGAACGGCCACGACAGAGGGCTCATTCAATACAATGCCGCTGCCACGCACATAAATCAGGGTATTGGCCGTTCCCAGGTCGATCGAAAGATCGCTAGAAAACAAGCCTCGAAGTTTCTTGAACATGCTGTTGATGCACCTATCCAGTGGTCCACTGTGCCGACGGCAAACTCTAACAACCCCCTGACACCAGAGCAAGTTACTTCCGCACTGAAGTCACGGTTATTCGTCATAAAAACCTATTTTATAGGCTAACGACCGATTCCAACACCTATTTTCGGTGGCTAAACGGTAATGACGCTCATAATACCTTGCCTCTATGTCCTTTCATGGCCCATCCCCCTTCATTCACATCCTTTGACGGGCTAAGCCAGCGATCAATATGGCAGTCCACAAGTAGAGATAGTCCACCATACAAGAGAACCCCCTCTTATAGGACAACCCGCCATATAACGATCAACTCGCGTAGCGAAGAGTCTACCAGCTCAGTGGTTCAATCTTAGAAGTTAAAATCAACGTGAAACCAGGCTAAACGGGACTCATCCCATCGCTAAAAGTTCACACACTTTTATCTGACTCGCTATTAAAGGCGTTTATCCCAACGATTGCGCATTTAATCTGCAACTGTCTCTTCGCAGAGCCAAAGCGCACGCGTCCGGTTTATGATATTCTTGATGCCTTGACTCTTATGCCCAATATCACGGGCTGGAGCACTCGATTTTCTTTCTTTTCAACACCAACCCAACCACGGGGAGAATACCCATGGCGTTGAATCAGGATGACGTAGCCAAAGTCGCACACTTGGCTCGTCTGGCGATCGATTCCAGTAACACCCAGGCTTACGCCGATGATCTGACCAGCATTCTTGCGTTGGTGGATCAAATGCAGACGGTAGATACTCAGCAGGTTGACCCGATGTCACACCCGCTGGATGCCACTCAACGTCTGCGCCCAGATGAAGTCACTGAAGCCGACCAACGCAACTTATTGCAACAGGGTGCACCTGCCGTCGAGCAGGGCCTATTCCTGGTGCCCAAAGTGATTGAGTGAATACGATAGATCGCAAGGATTCCCGCATGATCGACCTGACGCTGACTCAGCTTGCCGACGGCTTAGCCCAAGGTGATTTCACTAGCCGCGAGCTGACCGATGCTTATCTCGCCCGCATCGCCGAACATGATGCCCAAATCAATAGCTTTATTACGGTCACAGAAGACAGTGCACGCCAAGCAGCTGAGGCTGCGGATGCACGACGTGCAGCCGGTCAAGCCAGTTTATTGACAGGCATTCCTCTGGCCCATAAAGATATTTTTTGCACCCAGGGTGTCCGTACATCCTGTGGTTCTAAAATGTTAGATAATTTTGTCGCGCCCTACTCCGCCACTGTTGTGGAGAAGCTTGATCAAGAAGGCATGGTTTCACTGGGCAAAACGAACATGGATGAATTTGCCATGGGCTCATCCAATGAGTCTTCGTTCTACGGCCCGGTTCGAAACCCATGGGATGCTCAAGCGGTACCCGGCGGATCATCAGGGGGCTCAGCTGCAGCGATTGCCGCCCGCCTGACTCCCGCCGCAACAGGCACAGACACCGGCGGATCAATCCGTCAGCCCGCCAGCTTTTGTGGCATCACCGGTTTGAAGCCCACTTATGGCCGCGTCTCCCGCTGGGGCATGATCGCTTATGCCTCCAGCCTAGACCAAGGGGGCCCTATGGCCCGTACGGCTGAAGACTGTGCCTTATTGCTTTCCGCCATGGCAGGCTTTGATCCCAAGGACTCCACCTCCATCCAACGTGGCGTGCCAGATTATCGCAGCGCACTGGACAGCCCTCTGTCAGGCCTGACTATTGGCTTACCCAAAGAGTATTTTGGTGACGGGCTCGATGCCAGCGTTGCTGATGTTTTGCAAGCGGCCATCCGCGAACTGGAAGCATTAGGCGTCACATTTAAAGACGTCAGCCTACCGAATACTCGATTGGCGATCCCCAGTTATTACGTGATTGCACCTGCCGAAGCGAGCTCCAACCTGTCGCGCTTTGATGGCGTGCGCTTTGGTCATCGCTGCGAGAACCCACAAGATCTTGAAGATCTTTATAAGCGCTCTCGCGGTGAAGGTTTCGGGGCCGAGGTTAAACGTCGCATCATGATCGGCACCTACGCACTCTCTGAAGGGTTTTACGATGCCTATTACCGTAAAGCACAGCAGATTCGTCGCTTACTGACCCAAGACTTCTTAGCCGCATTTAACGAGGTCGATCTACTGCTGGGCCCAGTCGCCCCGACGACAGCGTTCAACCTGGGAAGCAAAAATAACGACCCCGTACAGATGTACTTGGAAGATATTTACACACTGGGCATCAACTTGGCCGGTCTGCCTGGCATGTCCGTCCCAGCGGGATTTGCCGCAGGACGTCCAGTCGGCATGCAGCTCATCGGGCCTCATTTTGAAGAAGCTCGTCTGTTAAATGTCGCCCACCAGTATCAGCGGGTCACTGACCATCACCAGCAAGCGCCTGCGCTATAAGCCACGATCAGGAGAAGATGCAGATGCAATGGGAAGCTGTGATCGGGCTGGAAGTGCATGTCCAGCTCGCCACCCAATCCAAGATTTTCTCGGGGGCCAGCACCGCCTTTGGTGCCGAGCCTAATAGCCAGGCCTGCGCCGTCGACCTGGGGTTACCTGGTGTATTACCGGTGCTCAACGAAAAAGCGGTCGAGATGGCGGTTAAGTTCGGATTAGGCGTTAAAGCCGAGATTGGCCGACGTTCAATTTTCGAACGTAAAAACTATTTCTATCCCGATCTGCCCAAAGGCTATCAAACCACTCAAATGGATGCGCCTATTGTGGGCCCTGGCGTGGTCGATATCGTGCTAGAAGATGGGGCTGAACGCAGTATCCGAATCCATCACGCACACCTGGAAGAAGATGCAGGCAAAAGCCTTCACGAAGACTTCCAAGGCATGACCGGCATTGACCTTAACCGGGCGGGTACACCACTGCTTGAGATTGTGTCAGAACCCGATATGCGTTCAGCCAAAGAGGCGGTCGCTTATCTAAAATCGATCCACGCATTGGTCACCTATCTGGGCATCTCCGACGGCAATATGGCCGAAGGGTCGATGCGATGTGATGCTAACGTTTCAGTTCGCCCTAAGGGCCAAGAGACTTTGGGCACTCGCTGCGAAATCAAAAACATCAACTCATTTCGTTTTATCGAAAGAGCCATCAATCATGAGATTGAGCGCCAAATTGAGCTGATTGAAGATGGCGGCCGAGTGGTTCAAGAAACTCGCCTTTATGATGCGGACCTGGACGAAACTCGCTCAATGCGCAGTAAGGAAGAAGCGAATGATTACCGCTACTTCCCCTGTCCAGACTTACTCCCCGTAGACCTAGACGATGCTTACATTGATTACCTGCGCAGTCAGATGCCTGAGCTGCCAGAAGAGAAAAAAGCACGTTTTGTCGAGGAGTTGGGGCTATCCGTTTATGATGCGAATGTCCTGGCCAGTAGCCGGGCGATGGCGGAATACTTTGACCGCACACGAGAAATTTGTGGTGATGCCAAGCAAGCCGCCAACTGGGTCATGGGCGAACTCACAGGCCGACTCAATAAAGAAGGCCTGGAGATTCAGCAAAGCCCTGTCGCCGCCGAACAATTAGGGGGGCTGATTAAGCGCATCATTGATAACACCATCAACGGTAAAGCCGCCAAACAAGTTTTTGCAGCCCTGTGGGATGGCGAAGGCCATACGGCTGATGACATCATCGAAGCCAAGGGCCTGAAGCAGGTCACTGACACGGGCGCCATCGAGCGCGTCATTGATGAAGTCATGGCCAACAACCCCGCCCAGGTTGAACAGTATCGAGCTGCAGAGCCAGATAAACGCGGCAAAATGGTCGGATTCTTTGTAGGCCAAGTCATGAAAGCCTCTAAAGGCACAGCTAACCCGCAAATGGTGAACCAGCTATTAAAGCAAAAGCTTGAAGGTTAAAGCGGGTTAAAGCCTGAGAGAAAAGTAGAAGTAAAGAAAGATAGCAGTAAAAGAAAGATAGACCGTTGAAACCCATGGGGCTGAACATTCAGCCCCATGGGTTCACGCTCAAGACTGGTCAATACGCGCGACAGCATCACGACTCGCCGCTTGACGCTCTTCTCCGGTCAGCTCATACAAATGACCTTCGCGCATTTCCAGCAACCGGTCAGCCTCATCAAAGTAATGATCATCATGGCTAATCACAATCAGCGTTTTCCCCATCGCTCGAAGCTGTGGTAGCAAGACACGATAGAAAGTACGCCTGAATTGAGGGTCTTGATCAGCAGCCCATTCATCCAATAGCAGCACATCACGTTGTTCTGCGATAGCTAATAACATCGCAACACGCTTACGCTGGCCTTGAGACAAATTCACATTAGTGACCCGATCGCCTTCAAAATCGAGTTTCTGCTTCATACCCAACTCATTCAACCACTGGTCGATAAGCTCACTGCGGGGTGAATCACCCTGGGGACCCATCAAGCGATCAAATAAGTGAAAATCAGTATAAATGGCCGAAAATTGCTGACGATAAGCCGCCATATCATCCGCATCGATGCGCTGCTGATCCAGTTTAATATCACCGGCTTGAGGCAAATAAAGCCCTGTCAGCAACTTCGCTAAAGTCGACTTCCCGCTGCCGTTCCCCCCAATGATAAAAATCACTTCTCCCCGCTGAATATTCAGGTCAATCGGTCCGACTGAAAAGCCCTCACGATTCTCTTCTTCGGGATAACGATACTGAACGCCGACAAAAGACAACTGGCGCCAAGTATCGGCTGAAGCTCCGTTTTGAAAACCTTGTAGCCCTTCTGCCAAGGCCAAACTTTGAATTTTATCAAAAGCCACTTGCGCATTAATTAACGGTGGAAAAGCACCAACAGCCTGGATCAAAGGCGCCCGCAGAAATAACAGCGTTAATGAGAAAGTCGTCGCGACCTGAGCTGAGGCCCATCCCAATCCATTGGCCATAAAAAACACCACACCAATGGCCGCCAACATCATAATGTTGAACCAGTTCACCGCACTGAGGTGATAACTATCACTGCGAATAATATGGTAGCGATAAGCCTCAGCATTGGGCGTATAAACATCACGATATAACCACTGCGCCCGATCTCGATTCAGTGTCAGCTCTTTGCGGCCCTCAATGACAGACTGATAATCCTCATAAAGCCGATCTTCAACATCGCGTAATATCGCGATATGACGATAAACCCGCTTCACCAGCCACATGCCGAACCATAAAGTCCCCAGCACCCAAATACTGGATACGCCCAACATCGCTGGAGACAACCACCCCAGGTATAACACAGCCCCCACCGTCAAGACTCCGCCCTGGACTAACTCCGGTAAACGCACAAAAGCCAACGTAATATTGCGAATATCCGTTGAAAGACTCGCCAACAAACGCGGACTCCCCATACGCTCTATCGTTTCCACTTCGGTATCTAAAATGCCCTTCACCAACCGACCCCGTAATTGATACACAAAACGGTGGCCCAATAAGGTCAAGGCCAACTGAGCGCCTAGCGTAATAAGCAATAACAAGACGACCAACCCGAGAAACTCGGGCAAAACACGCCAAGGATCAGCAAACGCATCTAATAGTCGTTGATTAATATAAGCAATCACACCGATACCCAATCCAGCGCTCGCTAGACTAAGGGCCACCACCCATAAGAAAGATATACGGTAATCACGCCAGATAATCCCGAATAAGGCCTTCACATCATCTCCTCAGTATTGCGTTGAGCGAACCCAGGCCCACTCGTATTCAAAGCCCTTGGCCCATTGTCCACACCTTCGGCACAAGCGTTTATAGCTTATTATCCAACACCAGACCGCTATCAAACACCGGGCAGCAGAGTTTATATGAAAATAATTCTCAATAAAATCGTGTTATCGATCTAACAGGAAGAAGGGGGGCGAAAGCAGTAATGATCAAGATCGATGGGGTTTTCACGAAAAGTATTCAGTGACCCCCGCTAAGCCCTTGAGTCACGTACACGCCTTTCACCAGACCTAAGCGTGACAACAACAGATGGCGTATGAGGCCTCAACATCAGCCTGTGGCGGGGTTCTTGCCTATGAACCACACATACAGAGCTTTACACCAATCAAGATGACAAGCCGTTAGGAAAAAAATACGATTCCAATATACTTATTTTGCGACATCAACATCACTAAGATTAGATAAAATAGTCCACCGTTTGCATTTAACGGTTTGTTTTCATAGTGGATTCCCAAGGCTGACTTTCAAAACCAGCTGTCAAAACACCAAGACTGGCCAGTAAGCCAGCACCACCGTTGGAGTGATTATGGTACTCATCCTGATCTTGTTATTGGTGATCAGCTTTATTGTGCTGACCACTACGCGATTGAAGTTTCATCCTTTTTTAGCACTGTTGCTGGCCGCATTTCTGGCGGCCTTTGCCTACGGGATACCTGCCGAAGATATCGCTAAGACCATTACAGGCGGTTTTGGGGGGATTCTCGGTTATATTGGCCTTGTCATTGTCTTGGGCACCATTATTGGGGTCATCTTAGAAAAAAGCGGCGCGGCAATTACGATGGCAGACACCATCATTAAACTCTTGGGTGAACGCTACCCGAACCTCACCATGAGCTTGATTGGCTATTTAGTCTCCATTCCCGTGTTTTGTGATTCAGGCTTTGTCATTTTAAACTCTCTTAAGGAATCACTCGCTAAACGCCTGGAAACATCCAGCGTGTCCATGAGCGTCGCTCTGGCGACAGGACTTTATGCCACCCATACTTTTGTTCCCCCAACGCCAGGCCCCATTGCCGCGGCAGGTAACCTTGGTCTTGAATCCAATCTCGGGCTAGTCATTGCGGTGGGCATTCCGGTTGCAGCGATTGCCGCCCTAGCAGGTTTATTTTGGGCTGAGCGCTTTAAACATATCGAACCCGATGGCACAGTCGAATCCTCTGCCCTGCACCAAGATTGGCAAGCTTTACGTGATACGTATGGCCAATTACCTACAGCCTTCCAAGCCTTTGGCCCTATTCTGTTCCCGATCTTATTGATCTGCTTAGGCTCAATCGCGAAATTCCCTAGTCACCCTTTTGGGACAGGCTCTACTCTTGATGTGCTGAGTTTTCTTGGCCATCCGCTCACGGCACTGCTCATTGGTTTATTGATGACGTGGCCACTGTTGAAATCCCACAACAAAATGACTGAATTCAGTGAGCGCATTGCCGAGGGAATTACCGCAGCGGCCCCCATATTATTGATCACTGGTGCAGGCGGTGCTTTCGGAGCTGTATTAAAAGCCTCACCATTAGGTGACTACTTAGGGGCAACGCTATCAGCACTAGGGGTGGGTATCTGGATGCCCTTTATTGTCGCAGCAGCACTCAAAACCGCACAAGGTTCATCAACAGTTGCATTGGTTACCACATCGGCTTTGGTGGCACCACTGCTGAGCCAGTTGGGGCTCGACAGTGAAATGGGGCGGGTGCTGACGGTGATGGCGATTGGCGCCGGTGCCATGACGGTCTCTCACGCCAACGACAGCTTCTTCTGGGTCGTTTCTCAATTCAGTCGAATGAAAGTCGGGCTCGCTTACCGCGCACAGACATTGGCGACCCTGGTCCAAGGGGTCACGACAATGCTGGTGATTTACTTACTGAGCCTATTGATGCTCTAAAAATAATCATCGCCGTGGCTTAGAGGCGTGCGTATCCAAGACGATTAAAAGCCACGGCGCTGACATCCATTGGCGCCTACATTTTTAGGTTAAGGCCTTATACACCATGAGTTCGCCTTTACCGACCGGGACAAGGGCTTCACTGGTGTCAGTCCTGGCCTGAACCCATTCGCGAAAAGGGGCCAACTGCTGCTGATGTGATATGGCATTATCACATACCAATAAGCCACCCGGCTTCAAACGCGCCCAAACCGCATCGGCCATGGCCAAATATTGACCTCGATCTGCATCCAAAAACACCAGATCAAATAGGCCTTGAAGTTGATGCAACTGTTCTAACGCATCGCCCTCTAGCAACTCAATACGCTCAGATAAGCCGACCTGCTCAAAATGAGCTCTAGCTTCTTGCGCCTTTCGCGAAGAATGTTCGATTGTGGTCACTCGCCCATGATCAGGCAGGGCTGAGACTAGCCACAAAGTGGAATACCCATTTGAAGTGCCAACTTCCAAGATAGTTTGGGCTTGAATTGACTTAACCAGCACCGATAAAAAAGCCCCGGTATCTCGAGTAATATTCAAATACTTCTCACTATGCTGAGTCTGTTGTGCATCATTCTGCTCACCCAAGACTTCCAATTGAGTTAAAAGCGCATCCAGTGCTCCCATCAACAATCCCCCTCAGCTTAAGTATTAAATAAGACACGGCCATTCATATCGCGTTTCATTCGTAATCATTGAGAACCCATGATGATAAGCACCACACGATGAAGTTAGCGCCAACATCACGCTAAATATTGACACAGACAAAGAGTATCCATAGTTTCTTTCTTTATCATGATAATACTTACCATCACACCAAGGGCGACATAAACCGGATACATTTCTATTAATACATCGTGTATCGATTATAAAAAAGGAGGCATGATTCAGATGCCGCAACGACTGATGGGGCCTGACTCATGATGCAGTCACTTAGAAGCCGCATGCTGGTATTGATTATCTTGATTACCTTACCCGGTTATGCGGCCATCACGTTGAGTATGATTCATAGCCGCGGCCTTGTACTACATGATCTAAAACAACGTGCCTTAACGGTCACCCACTCCGTTGCCCGACAACAAGATTTAATTTTGGAGCAGACCGCACGCTATCTCACCAAGCTCGCAGGCCTTCCTCCCATACAAACCCCAGACTCGCCTCGTTGCAGTGAATTCTTAAAAAAAATCTTACATCTCAATCCACTTTACATTAATGTCGGCGTTCCGCTGAAAAATGGCGATCTTAAGTGTAACGCATTGCCTTTATCCAAAGCGGTCAATGTTAAAGATCGGCCCTATTTTCAAACAGCGATTAATGAAAAGCGCCTATCAATCGGACAGTTTCAGATAGATAGAGCCGCTCAAATTACCAGCATCAATTTTGCCTACCCCGTGATCGATCCAGCCAGCCAGAACGTCAAAGGTGCCGTGGTTGCGGTGATTTCGCTGTCCTGGTGGTCGAACTACTTAAAACAAAGCCCTTTACCCCGCCATAGTCTTGCCATGATCAGCGATCAGGACGGCACGATTGTCGCGACTTATCCAGAAACACCTGAGCTGTTGGGACAAACAACAAACACCATCACCCACATAACACCGGTAACCCATGACGCTGATCACCAGCACCACAGCTACATCGTTCGGGATTCTGACGGGATACGGCGTATTTTTTATCATGAACCGATGATTCAAACCCCCAATGGCACACACTTCAATCTAACCATTGGGATTGGCGCGGAAGAAGCTTTAAGCGGCATTGAAGACTACTTCTATGTCTCATTAGCCTCATTTTCTTTACTCATGGGATTCCTGGCCTACCTCGCCAACAATTTTCTTAGACGAAGCGTGATCACGCCCATCAAGCGGCTCATTACGGCAACCCAGCAGCTTAGAGAAGGCATCTTCGAAAGCAGTCAGCAGTACAATGACGTCGCAGAAGTGGATCAACTACAGCAACAGTTCGAAAAAATGGCACAGCGGCGCTTGGAAGTCGAACGAGCAATCTGGCGTCAAGCGAATACCGATGCCCTCACAGGAATCGCCAATCGACACCTGTTTCTCCATCATGGTGAGCGCGCCATCCAGCAAACAACAGTGAACGCACCATATGTTGTCTTACTGTTTATCGATCTCGATAACTTCAAGGAAGTGAACGACTCCATCGGCCATGATGCTGGAGATCAACTATTAAAAGCAGTCGCCGAACGCTTAAACAAAGCATCAGAAGATCAGCTTTCAGCCTTGGTGGCTCGCCAAGGTGGAGACGAGTTCGCCATCATTCTGTCAGGATTAGCAGAAGTCGATTTTATTTCTGATTTGAGCTATCACATACTCAATGCACTATCACGCCCAATCCAACTCAGTGAGCACCGATTGTTTATTACGGCCAGTATTGGTGTGGCCATTTATCCTGATGACGCGACCAACTTTGAAGACCTGATGAAATCATCAGATCAGGCCATGTTCTCGTCCAAACAAAATGGGAAAAGCAAGGTCACACGTTTCACCTCAGCGATGAAATCAGATTTCTTACTGCGTACCGAGCTTTCTCGCGACATGCATTCGGCGTTAGATCAACAACAGTTTCAACTTTTTTACCAGCCCATCGTTGACCAGCAAGGACAGATTGTAAAAGCCGAGGCCTTAATACGCTGGCGTCACCCCCGTCTTGGTTTTATCAGTCCAGCAGAGTTTATTCCCATCGCTGAACGTTCAGGCCTGATCATTAATATAGGAGAATGGGTCTTTAAAGAAGCCTGCCAACACTTGCAGCAACTCAAACAATACTTTCACCCTGACTTTCAAATCAGCGTCAATATGTCGCCAGTACAACTGGCCGAACAAAGCTCTATTTTTCAAGATTGGCATAGCGCTTTGGACAAAAAGGGGCTTAAAGGGCGAGACTTGGTGGTAGAAATCACAGAAGGCGTCATGATGACCTCAAGTGATGAAATCAAACAGCGTCTGTTATCCTGCCGAGAACTCGGCATCGAATTAGCCTTGGATGACTTCGGTACAGGTTATTCATCACTGGCTTATATTCGCCAGTTCGAAATTGACTATCTAAAAATTGATCGCAGCTTTGTTGATAACCTTGAAAAAGATGGCAATGCCCAGCTGATTTGCGAGGCTATGATCTCAATCGCCCATAAACTTAAAATTCAAGTCGTGGCCGAAGGCGTTGAAGAACCGGGGCAAGCTCAACTGCTCAAAAGAATGGGCTGTGATTACTTTCAAGGTTATATGATCTCAAAACCCATCCCGATTCAAGATTTACTCCACATGCCCAACCAGTTGACCATGATATAATGCGATAAAATAAAAGAACGACTTATGCGCTGGTGAAGTCATTGAGGCACCCAGCGTTCATCATCAAAATCTGGGGCTGTCGCACTTTGTCGGCGATAGCGCCCATCCGTATAAACCCCCATACCCAAACCACAAGCAGCACTAGTCCCTTGCTGTTCAACGAGCACGACCTCATCCTTAAACCGGAAGGTCACTCGACACTTCCCATAGTCCTCCATCTCATAAACGCCCTGCTGATCTTTCAATGTAAAGCGCCCTTCCATTAACCCGGAATTATAAGAGGGGCCACCACGGAACGCTTCTAATCGGAAGATGACGTCGTCGCCCTGCTGATCAAGTCGCAACTGTCCTCCAGCATAATCCTGACCCGACCAGCTCCATGTCCCCGTCACCGCTTTATCATGAATAGAAGCGCAAGCCATCACCCCCCAACATAAAATGACCACAAGACCCAATCGGCCACCGAGTGACGCTGTCATCACCGTTAACTCCCACCATCATCGGATGGTCAACTTTTGAATCACTGATCAGCGCTGCAGCGCAGTTTTCGTGTCGTGTCGCGGACCGCTTAAGCAAAATGTAGGTGACCCAGCCCATATTTTTTCAAGCGACGATAAACCGTCGGCCGAGAAATTTGCAGCTGCCTCGCCACTTGGCTGATATTACCGCCACAACGCGCCATCGTTTGCTTCAGCAACTCCCCCTCATCAGGAAGCCTCTCGGAGCACGATGACCGATCCGCACCCAAACGTCTGTCGGCTAAAATAGGGGGTCCATCCAACAAATGAGGGACACCGAGCACTCCCGCTGCAGAACTCACCTTAGCAGGCGCTGCATGCCCGCCCAAACGACAAGCCTCGGGCAAATCAGAGGCCGTCACTTCATCGCCCTCAACCATCGCCTCAGCAAATGCCAAAGCGTGGATCAATTGGCGAATATTACCTGGCCATTCATAGGCTAATAAAACACTCATTGCATCGGCTCGAAGATGCAAAGAGGTCCGACCTCGCATCTCGCACACTTGATGTAAGGCACTTTGAATGACATAGGCCTTATCCGATCGCTGTCGTAAGGGCGGGAGTAACAGTTCAGCGCCATTTAAACGATAATATAAATCCGCTCTAAATCGCCCTTCACGGATCGCTGACTCAAGATCACAGTGGGTGGCAGCAATGACACGGCATTTCACATAGTGTGGACGACGAGCCCCCAGAGGCGTCACTTCGCCTTCAGCAAGAAAGCGCAGCAAACGTGTTTGTAAAGACAAGGGCATATCACCGATTTCATCCAAAAAAAGCGTGCCCCCATCGGCCTGCTGAATCAATCCAACCGCCCCTTTGGAACGGGCGCCAGTAAACGCTCCGGCCTCATAGCCAAACAGCTCGCTTTCAATCAATGTTTCTGGAATCGCAGCACAGTTCACCGCAACAAAAGGAGCCTCGGGCACAGCCCCGGACTGATGAATACGACGTGCCAACAGCTCTTTGCCGGTGCCGGTCTCACCTAAAATAAGTAAGTTGACCGGACGACGGCAGAGGCGTCGTGCCAATGTCAACGTTCTGCGCATAGCAGGATCATCGCCAGCTAACGAATCAAGTAGAGGTAGCGGCGCCTCTCTCACGGGATCAGGCTCAGCCGCTTCAGGAGAGACTTTGGCTAACACCTCAGCCTGAGATCGCGGTGACGGAGGCATAATCATACGAGCAAAAAGAAGCTGACCATCCACTGTACTCAAGGCTCGAATATCCAATGGTGAATGCCCCATAAGTCGGAGCATTTCAGACCATGAGCAGTCCAACAGGCGCGCTAGCGACCCTTCATTGGCCGTGTTTTCTTCGATGTAACCTCCAGCCACGGCCACGCCACCCATGCGTTGACACAATGCCCGAGCAGACGTATTCGCGGCCAAAATCCGGCCCTCAGAATCCAGTGCCCATAGATATTGACCGGCAACCTGGACTAATTCGCGGGATTCTCCAGCCTGAACAATAATGTGATGTTGATAACGGCGCCAAAAGTAAGCGTTCTCTATTAAGCGAGCATAAAGCTGGGTCAAATGTAGCGCAAAATTTTGGCTACGCCGATCACTGGGTGCACCCAGTGCCGAAATATCCAAAACAGCCATCAATTGGCCAAAAGGATCAAAAATAGGCGCTGCAGTACACGTTAAATGAATATGTGAGCCATCAAAGTGATCATGATGGTGGCAAGTCAAAGCCCTTTGCTCATGCAGACATGTCCCGACCGCACAAGTCCCGGCATGGGCTTCACGCCAATCCGCTCCTAAGTAAAGGCCAGCTTGGTGCAACTGTGCATAACGAGACGAGTCCCCCTGAAAGGCCACGGTCACACCCTGGGCATCGCTCAGCAATACCACATACCCTAACCCCGCAACCTCTTGGTAGAGCTGTGTCACCCCGGCTCGTGCGACATTCAATAACTCATCGGCAGCATCCTGATGAACACGCAATACATCTGACGTCACAATTCGCGCGGGCCGCGGTCGACCGGGATCTAACCCATAGTCATTGACACAGCGAGCCCAAGACTGATGAACGACACTCGATGATGGATCCGCTCCAGCACTCATCACATGCTGTATCACCCGATCCGCATGCTGCTGCAAGGATCTTGTTTGAGCCTTCATACGCGACTCCCCAAGCAATATTGTTATCGTGCTAATCGTTTGCGCTGATATTGGGTCAATCACTGCAGTCTACCCGAGACAACGAAACCCTGGCATTCGTCCTTGGGTTTAACTTGCCCAGCGGATTCATCTTTCTAGACCTTCTCGCGTCCCTCCTCCTCTGATCTACACATGCCCCTCTTAAACAACATGGCCTCATGCTCACCTTGAAAGAAACGCCTCCAAAGTGATCAGGGCCGTTACAGGTGTAACGTTCAACACTTGTAACGCTGGTGTAAAAAACCTGTATCGCTATGTCGAATCAACGTCCACCAAAAAAATAAAAATAATAAAAAACAATAAGTTAAAAACATGGCATAAAGTCTGCTAAGACATCATAGCCGCCCAAGGGAGGCGTTGAGGGAAACACTGAGTAACCCATCGACATAACAACAAATAAATTGATCTGGAGACTCATAATGACGGTAGACACCCATCAACCGACATTCCATTCAGCAGCGTCGACACAGGCACAGCAATGGCTGACTGAGTTTGAAAACGCGCTGATCAACCAAGATTTAAATAGAGCCAGTCAATGCTTTGAAACCGATGGTTTTTGGCGTGACCTGGTGGCCTTCACATGGAATATCAAAACACTGGAAGGTGTCGCAGAAATTCGCGATATGTTAGGCGCTTGCCTATCGAATATCAGTCCCAGTCATTGGCGTCTGGAAGAAGAAGCCAGTGAGCAGGATGGCGTGATTGAGGCTTGGTTCACGTTTGAAACCACTCAGGCATTCGGCCGTGGCCATTTACGGCTGAGAGCGGGTAAAGCCTGGACCTTACTGACCACGATGACCGCGCTAAAAGACTTTCCAGAAAAACGACAGTTTTTACGTCCCAAAGGGGCCGAACATGGGATCAATAAAACACGTAAAACCTGGCAGGAAAAACGTCAAGAAGAAATCGATACCCTCGGTCATGAAGTGCAGCCATATTGCCTGATTATTGGCGGTGGCCAGGGCGGCATTGCCCTTGGAGCTCGCTTGCGTCAGCTTGAGGTGCCGACACTGATCATTGATAAGCATGAGAGGCCTGGCGATGCTTGGCGCAAACGTTATAAGTCGCTCTGCTTACATGACCCGGTCTGGTACGACCACCTGCCCTATTTACCTTTTCCTGATCATTGGCCGATCTTCTCACCGAAAGACAAGATTGCTGACTGGCTAGAAATGTATACCCGGGTGATGGAACTGAACTATTGGGGTAACACTGAATGCACCCAAGCTTATTATGATGAACAGGCCCAGCATTGGGTGGTTGAAGTCAATCACAATGGCCAAGCGCTGACACTCAAACCCAAGCAGTTAATTCTAGCTACGGGAATGTCAGGATTACCCAATGTGCCGAAAATTCCGGGACAAGAAGACTTTAAGGGAGAGCAGCACCATTCAAGCCAACACCCTGGGGGAGAAGCTTATGCGGGTAAACGTTGCGTGGTGCTAGGAGGGAATAATTCGGCACATGATATTTGCGCGGCACTGTGGGAAAACGATGCCGACGTCACCATGATTCAACGTTCTTCAACCCACGTCATTAAGTCTGAAACCTTGATGTCCCATGTACTGGGTGGCCTCTACTCGGAAGAAGCAGTACAAAATGGGATCACCACCTATAAGGCAGATCTCACCTTCGCCTCCATCCCCTTCAAAATCATGCCGCAATTCCATATTCCGGTTTACGAGCAAGTGGCCAAGAAAGATGCCGACTTTTATGATCGACTGAAAGCGGCAGGCTTTCTACTCGATTTTGGTGACGACGGCTCGGGCATGTTCATGAAATATTTAAGGCGAGCCTCGGGCTATTATATTGACGTGGGTGCCTCTGATTTGATCGCCAACGGCGACATCAAGCTCAAAAGCGGTGTCACCATTGAGCACATCAAGCCTCATAGTGTTGTCCTCACAGATGGCACTGAGCTACCAGCAGACTTGATTGTGTATGCGACCGGCTTCGGCTCCATGAACGGCTGGGCCGCTCGTATCATTTCTCAAGAAGTTGCCGATAAAGTCGGTAAGTGTTGGGGGCTGGGCTCTGAAACCAGTAAAGACCCTGGCCCCTGGGAAGGAGAGTTAAGAAATATGTGGAAACCGACCCAACAACAAGCACTATGGTTTCATGGCGGCAATCTGCACCAGTCACGGCATTATTCGCAATATTTAGCACTCCAGCTCAAAGCCCGTTACGAGCAATTGCCAACACCGGTTTACGGAGTCGCAGAAGTCCATCACACGGCGTAAATTAATCCACTTGTGGAGACAATAGGGCTTGTACGCAAACGACAACGGCCTGTGCCAACGCACAGGCCGTTTTCTTTAAGCTCAATACCGCGATGATTTAAGACCCCCAACCAGTCACTTAAAACTAGAACGGTCACTTAAAACCAGAACCGTTATTTAAGACGAGCGCAGCAGGGGCATAAGGGGTCCGCTTTAATATTCATGGTCCGAGTCTCAGCATTGAGCGCGTCATAGGTCAGTAAACGCCCGTGAAGGGTTTGCCCCACCTGCATCAATAGCTTTAACGTCTCAACGGCCTGCAAACTGCCCACCACACCGACCAAAGGGGCTAAAACACCACTGGTGGCACAACTCATCGCCTCATCATCAACCCCCTCCGGGTACAGGCACGCATAACAAGGGGCTTCAGGCTGGCGACGATCAAATACACTGACTTGACCTGAGAAGCGAATAGCCGCTCCAGAGACCAACGGCACGCCATGCTGTACACACGCACGATTAATCGCAAAGCGACTGGAAAAGCGATCAGTACAATCGCAAACAACATCAACTGCAGTGATCAGCTCACTCAGCGTCTCACCCTGCAATTGTTCAGCATGCGTGACGATATGTGTGTCCGGGTTGAGCGCGCTAATCGCTTTGGCAACAGAGGCCACTTTAGGTTGGTTGATGCGCTCATGCGTATGCGCAATCTGTCGCTGAAGGTTACTCAAATCGACGTCATCGTGATCCGCCAAGTGTAACGCACCACCATCACCGGCACCGACACCGGCTGCGGCGAGATAAAGCGCCACCGGCGACCCCAGGCCCCCGGCACCAATCACAAGCACTCGAGCATTCAACAAGGCTTGCTGCCCAGCAATATCGACTTCGGGCAGCATAATATGGCGACTATAACGCAGCAGCGCCTCATCATTCATGGCATATCCGTCTTCTTTAAACACATATCATCATCACAACTCAGGCCATGATCATGGGTTAGGTCAACCGATGATCTTCGAACTCTGCCAGTTCAGGCACATAAATCGCACTATCCTCTTTGACTTCTTCCATCACCACGTAACTTTTGGATTCTTTAACGCCAGGCAGCGTCAGCACCACATCACCTAACAATTGGCGATAAGCACTCATTTCCGGGATACGGCACTTTAAAATGTAGTCAAACTGACCCGACACAAGATGACATTCCTGGATCTGCGGCAGCTTGGCAACCGCTCTTCGGAATTCATCAAACACGCTGGGCGACTGAGTCTCCAGGCTAATTTCAACAAAAACCAGCAAATTAGCGCGCAGATATTTGGGGTTCAAAATGGCTTTATAGCCCTTAATCACACCATTGCGCTCCAAACGCTTCACACGTTCAAGACAAGGGGTTGTCGACAGCCCCACCTGATTGGCCAAATCAACATAAGAGATTCTGGCATTCTCTTGCAGGCCCTGCAGGATTTTCAGGTCAATACGGTCTAAAGAACGCGGTTTACTATTTTTCATCGGCATCACATTTCATCTTTGCATCATTATTATTAGCGCAGGATGATATTCATCCACCGTTGCAGACAAAGAAAAGAAAATTATTCCAAAACATGTCCAGCAGTTAGTTATTTATCATGCTGAATACGTAAAGGGAAGCCGATTAGCAGTAATCGTTGGAAAATTCAACTGAATTTAAGAAATATCCATCATTAGAAACATGTTGGAAAGCAATGGCCAAAACCACGAGAAAAGGGCCACAAAGAGAGCATCGCGTGAAAGGTCTTAACGTCTCTTAGCTCACGCCACGCTCAATGATGAGCCTAGAACACAATGGTGAACCTAGAACGCAATGGTGAACCTAGAACAAGAAGACGAACCAGGCCATCACGCCCCTGAAGAACGACCCAATGTCACTCGCCACTGGCCATTGAGATCGCGCAGGCTGCGTACCTCGGTCAACCCCGCCTCAAGCATCAAAGCTTGCACAGCCTCAGCTTGATCATAACCATGTTCCATCAAGCACCAGCCGTTCGCAGATAAACGCTCATGAATCGGCGCTAATAACTGACGATACGCCTCTAAACCATCATGCCCACCGACCAACGCCGAGGCAGGCTCAAACCGCACATCACCTTGCTGTAAATGAGGGTCTTGCGGATGAATATACGGCGGGTTGCTCACGATCAGATCAAACTGGCCTTGGGGAATCTGCTGCCACCAATCTGACTGGAATACCTCAATATTTAAATCCAGAGCTTGAGCATTACGTCGCGCTAACATCACAGCTTCAGGCACCTGGTCAGATGCCCAGCATTGCCAGTGTGGTCGTTCATGGGCCAGTGCCAAGGCAATCGCGCCCGTACCAGTGCCTAAATCAATACAACGTGCGGCTGCAGGCAGCGCTAACGCTAACGCCGTTTCGACCAAGGTTTCCGTATCGGCTCGCGGAATCAACGTATTCGCAGAGACTTCAAGCCGTAACCCCCAAAACTCTTGCTGGCCTAATAAATAAGCCACCGGTTCGCCCTGACAACGACGCTCGACCAGCGCCGAAAATTGCGCCTGTTGCACTGCATCTAACTCACGCTCCGGCCAAGTCCAAAGATAAACTCGGGGTTGCGATAACACATGGGCTAAAAGTAGCTCGGCATCTAGCTGAGCGGTCTCACACCCCGCCTGCTGGCATTGCTGAATTGCCCACGCCAGCTGTGCATCCAAGCGCATCAACTCAAACCCCTTGGCTCAGCTGAGCCAACTGCTCGGCTTGATGTTCTTGCACCAGCACATCCAAGACATCATCTAATTGCCCTTGCATCACCTCATCAAGCTTGTAAAGCGTAAGGTTAATACGGTGATCAGTCACTCGCCCTTGCGGAAAATTGTAAGTCCGGATGCGTTCTGAGCGGTCGCCACTCCCCACCAGCGATCGTCTTGTATCCGAACGTGCTTGCGCATGCGCATCTTCAGCTTGCTGTTTCAGTCGCGCAGCCAGCAAGCTCATCGCTTTCGCTCGGTTTTTATGCTGTGAGCGCTCATCTTGACACTCAACCACCAGCCCCGTAGGCAAGTGTGTAATGCGAATCGCCGAGTCAGTGGTGTTGACGTGCTGCCCACCCGCACCGGAGGAACGGAAAGTGTCCACACGTAAATCAGCCGGATTGATATCCACCGCTTCAACTTCATCGGCTTCCGGCATAATCGCCACCGTACACGCAGAGGTATGAATACGCCCTTGAGATTCGGTGGCAGGTACGCGTTGCACCCGATGAGCCCCAGATTCAAACTTCAACCGTGCATAGACACCGTCTCCCGCCACCCGAGAGATAATTTCCTTATATCCCCCCATTTCACCGGGGCTGGCGCTGATAATTTCGACCCGCCAACCTTGGCTCTCGGCATAGCGGCTATACATCCGAAACAAATCGCCCGCAAATAAAGCGGCTTCATCGCCTCCGGTACCGGCACGCACTTCCAACCAGACGTTACGACCATCATTGGGGTCTTTAGGTAGCATGGCCAGCTGCAGCTCATCTTCAAGCTCAACCAAATCGTGTTCTAAGGCTTGCAGCTCTTCCCGCGCCATCTCCCGCATGTCTGGATCATCATCGTCAAGCATTACGCGTGCTGCATCCGCATCATCCTGCTTCTGTCGCCAAGCGTTATAAGCCGCCAAAACGGGCTCCAGCTCGGCATATTCACGAGATAAATCACGGAACTGATTCTGATTTCCAATCACGCCCGGATCAGACAGCAAGGCCGATAACTCTTCAAAGCGATCGGCCAACCGCTCCAGCTTGGCTTGAATAGAGGCTTTCATCAGCGGGAAAATCCTTAAGCAATCGTCAGCAACAAATCAAAATAGAGGTCATGATGGCGGTAGCGTTGAATAGGGGGCATCAACATAGGAAGGCCCTTTATAAAGATCTTCATGAAGATCGCTTCATCAAGCGCTTTCCCTCAAGAGGAAGGGGACCCATCAACATATCGGCTAATGCTTTGAAGGCTCGTCAGCTTCCAGGCCCAACACCTGACCGGCCGCCAACAGTAAATCCTGGCGATTATCCGCCGAGGCTTGACGCATGCGCACCGTCGGCTCATGCAACCATTTATTGGTCAGGCCACGAGCAAAGCGTTTAAGCACCACTTCCGGGTCTTGGCCCTGTTGAAGCTGAGATAAGGCCTGTGCGAGTTCGAGTTCGGCGATCGTTTGCGCTTGTTCGCGATAACGGCGAATCAGCTGCCCCGCATCGCGGACTCGGCGGCTGCGTATAAAGTGATTAACGCCCTCTTGAATGAGGCCTTCAGCTTGCTCAGCAGCTTCACGGCGAGCCGCCATATTCTCATTAATCACTTCTTGCAGATCATCGACGGTAAATAAAAAGACATCATCCAGCTCAGCGACTTGAGGCTCAATATCGCGCGGCACGGCGATGTCCACCATAAACATCGGCTTGTGGCGACGCACTTTCAAAGCCCGTTCCACCATACCTTTGCCGAGCAAGGGGAGATCGGCAGAAGTTGAACTGATCACAATGTCAGCCCCTTCCAACTCATGGGGGATACGCTCAAGCCCAACCGCACGGCCTTGAACCTCTTCAGCCAAAGGCTCAGCGTTTTGCACCGTACGGTTCGCAATCACCACTTCTTTGATGCCAGCCTGAAATAAATGGCGCGCCACCAGCTCAATCGTATCACCGGCCCCAATCAGCAAGGCTCGGCTATCTGATAGCTCACTAAAAATGCGTTGTGCCAAATTCACCGCGGCGTAAGCCACCGAGACAGGATGAGCGCCAATCCCCGTTTCACTGCGAACACGCTTAGCCGTCGAAAAAGTAGACTGAAATAATGCATCCAGCCCATTCCCCATAAGCTCAGTTTCACGGGCAAAATCATAAGCATCTTTGATTTGCCCTAGAATTTGGGGCTCGCCCAACACCATAGAATCAAGGCCACAAGCCACACGCATCAGGTGTCCAACGGCGCCCTCGTTGGTATAGACGTAACTATGCTCAGCCAAAGACTGAATATCCAAATGGTGAAACTGACTCATCCATTCAAGCAACGGCGCCACATCGGGTTGGCGTAATACGCCGTATAACTCGGTACGATTACACGTCGATAACACAGCCACTTCATCCACTGCGGGATGGGCACGCAACTGCTCACTGGCCTCAGAAAGCTGTGCCGGTGTAAAAGCTACCCGTTCGCGTAAATCAACAGGCGCGGTTTTATGATTAATGCCGAAGGCTATAAAACACATCGGTTCAGTCGCTGGTGCCGTCACGATATATCCGTCAGGATTAAATCAGGTCGAATTCAAAGTCGGCCATCACGCTTATCTTGTTCAGGCTCAGGTTGTCACAAGAGAAGCCAATGAATGCTGACTGATATGGCATACTCACAAGGCATACCTTAAAAATTTATCAGATGACTACTTGGTGATGGAAACCCCAATACGAAGCCTCCATACCCCAATGTCCGCCCTCTATAACGCGGTGATTTATGTAGATGCCCAAGATGTGAGCGCTCAAGCCATAGATCACGCCATCACACCTTATTATTGCACATGAGTGCGACAAGTGATGACACTAAGGCCTTGAAGCTCACCAAGGAAACGATCCAGGGAAACTCACCAAGCATGATCATAAATCCGTTACACGAAGACACGACCTCATCTATTCTGAGGCGTATCATAACACAGCGATTTAATCGAATGCTTGATCAGGTCAATTACCATGCATCTTCACCCTTGCCCAATGTCAGGATAGGATGGTGCACTCTCTTGTTATCCCCAGCGGCTTAAACGGGGTCGGATCAGTGGAACGCTAACGCATGACATTACGCTTTTATTTTGAACGAACGCTAAAGCGTTCAGTCTTGTTATCCCGCTCAGCCCAGGCTTTGACAGTGCTACCTCTTGTACTCAGTGCGACCTTACTGAGTGGTTGCAGTGGATTGTCATCCGAGTCCACACAAGCCCCCCATCCACAGTCAGCAAACGCTTCGCTCGACACCGCCACGCCAACAAGCCGCTGGCCAAGCGTTAAAGGGTTAACTGGAGAGCAGGTTTACCAACTGCTCAAGGCGGAAATAGCAGGCCAACGCCAACAATTGGATACGGCACTGACGATTTACCTCGACATGGCCAATGAGCTGCGCAACCCGCTGTTAGCAGAACGTGCCACCTGGATTGCGCAATTTGACGGCAATGCTCAAGCGGCACTGGATGCGGCCTTACTCTGGGCTGACACCGCCCCTCAGAATCCCGACGCCCAACGCACCGCAGCAGGTCTGCTATTACAAAACCGTCAGTACCTCGAAGCATTGGATCACCTCCAAGCGTTTAAAGCACTCACTGGCGAGAGTAACTACAGCCTGATCGCCCGCCATGCCATTGATGAAGCGCCGGAAACACTGGGCGACTTATATCAAGAAATACAGACGATTGAGACGACACCTTCCCCAAAGGGGTCACCGAGCGCCCCCACCGCCAGTGCTGACATCGAAACGGCGCTCGCATTGCTAGCCAACGCGCTGGGGAACACACAAGCGGCGGATCAACATCTAGACAAAGCCCTCACCCTCGAACCGAGTAATCCCCAAGCGGTCCTGCTCAAGGCGCAAAGACTGAGCGAGCAGCATCACCTGGACGAAGCTGAAGCGCTTTTAACGCGAACGGCCCAACGCCAAGCACGTGATTTACGTCTATGGCTGGAGCTCGCCCGCGTTCAGTTACTACAAAATAAACTCACCGCCGCCCAAAACACGTTTAACCACCTGCTGGATTTGCAACCCGACAATCCGCAGTTACGTTTTGCATTAGCCCAGCTCTATCTGGAGACCGGGAAAGTTGAGGCTGCACACGACCTGCTTGATGAGTTAACCCGTGATCCGCGCTTAGCCGATCAGGCACACCTGCGCCTGGGCCGTTTAGCCGAAGCTGAAGGACAACCGGACGAAGCGCTGTTACATTACCGAGCCGTTCAGGACGGTGACGCCTTGGTTGAAGCGGCCTTGAGTGCAGGTCGGCTATTACAGCAACAAGGCCGTTTAGATGAAGCGCTTGAGATGATCAAGCACGACCGTCAACAACACCCGAGCCTGAGTACCAGCTTGACTTTGGTTGGACACCAACTATTACTTGATGCTCAAACGCCCGAGGCCGCCTTAAAGTGGCTCAATCAAGCCCTTGCTCATGACAACCCAAATGATACCGCTCCGCCAGAACTGCGCTATGCACGCGCGATGACCTGGTATCGGCTAGGGAATATTCCAGCAATGGAAGCTGATTTACGCGCACTGCTCGAAGACGATCCGAATAATGCGCTCTACCTGAACGCATTAGGTTACACCCTCGTTGACGAAACCCAACGCACCAGTGAAGGCTTGATGTTAATACGCAAGGCCCATGCGCTAGACGAGGATGCCCCAGAAATTATCGACTCCCTCGGTTGGGCGCTCTTCAAGCTGGGGCAGCCCGAAGAGGCCAGAGAGCACCTGGAACGGGCTTACCAACTGATGCCAGAAGAGGAAATCGGAACTCATCTCGCAGAGGTGTTATGGGCGCTGGGTGAGCACGACCAAGCTCATCAACTGATTCGCCAAATGAAGCAACAGTTGTCAAAAACACCGCTACTGGACAAGCTGTTGCAACGACGCCCCGAAATGGTGCCCTCAAGCCTGGAACCCTCGGAGACAGAATGAGCTTTATGACCTATCATTTTCCAACCTATCAAAAGATAGCCCTCCTGGTGCTGGCTATCTTTGTGAGCGGCTGCGCCACAGGACCACAGCTGACGACTCAAGACCCAGATGCGCCGCCAGCCGCCCATTTATGGCAATGGCGCGCTCAGGGTAAAATGGCGTTTCGTGATGCCAACCAGAGTCAAAGCGCAAACCTGGACTGGCAACAGCAAGGCGCACGCTACGAACTGCTGCTCACAGGCCCACTAGGCCAAGGGGCCACGCGACTATCAGGCCGCCCTTTCAATGTGACGCTCACCCTTTCGGATGGTCAACAAATTCAAGCGGCCAGCCCAGAACAACTGCTACGCAGAGGACTACAGTGGCCCTTACCAATCTCTAACCTGGTGTACTGGATTCGCGGCTTGCCCGCTCCTGGCCCATATCAATCCATCGGCGACCACCAACTGAGTCAAGATGGCTGGCATATCACGTTTTCTCGCTATGTTGAAAAAGGCAATTTGCGCCTGCCTTCACGCCTTAAAGTTGAGCGCCAACAATGGCGGCTTATCCTGGTCATCAATCAATGGCAAACCGGGGCGAATGCTACCGACTTAGCGCCTTGATGATCACGGCCCCTTGATCTCCGAATATCCACGTAAAGGTCTTCCCCGAACGATGTCTAATCCGACTCACATCGCCTTACCGGCCCCGGCTAAAATCAACCGGATGCTGCACATTACGGGACGTCGTTCAGATGGTTATCATCAGCTGCAAACCCTATTTCAGTTTCTCGACTATGGTGATCAACTCACGTTTGCTCTACGTCATGATGGCCGTTTAACGTTAACACCCGCACTGGATCAGGTTGCCTTGGAAGACAACCTGATCATACGAGCCGCCCGTTTATTACAAACTCAATCGGGTACCTCATTAGGGTGCGATATCACCTTAAAAAAACAGTTGCCAATGGGAGGCGGCCTTGGCGGTGGCAGCTCTGATGCGGCAACTGCATTAATGGGGTTAAATCATCTCTGGCAGCTGGGATATTCAGCCGCTACGCTAGCCACGCTTGGGCTGACACTGGGTGCCGACATTCCGGTTTTTGTTCACGGTCAAGCGGCTTGGGCGGAAGGAATCGGTGAATGCCTTACCCCTGTTGAGTTGGATACCCCCGTATTTCTGGTCATTCACCCAGGCTGTCACTGTGCGACAGGCGCAGTTTTTACGCATCCCGATTTGACACGAGACAGCGCACCTATTAATCTTGCCGCCGCGCTGAAAGAAGGAGGGCGCAACGACTGTGAAGCAGTGGTGCGTCGACTCTACCCGGCGGTCGATCAAGCTATCAACTGGCTTAATCGTTTTGCTTCAGCTCACTTGACCGGCACAGGTGCATGTATTTTTGCTGCCTTTACCGATATGACTGAAGCGAACGCGGTGCTGGCAAAACTGCCAGAAACCTTTTCAGGTCATCGTGTTACGGGTTTTGTCGCACAGGGTACAAATTGCTCTTCACTCTTGACAGCGATGAAAAAGCTGGCGTAGTATGCGCCGCGCTGCTGGGGTATCGCCAAGTTGGTAAGGCACTGGATTCTGATTCCAGCATTCCCAGGTTCGAGTCCTGGTACCCCAGCCAATTTTTCCTCCCTTCTTCCTTTCTGCCCTTCCATCAGAGTCACCCCAATATTAAGCAAGGTGCGCAAGTGTCTAATTTGATGGTGTTTTCGGGTAATGCAAACCCGGAACTGGCCCGAAAGGTGGCGGATTGTCTTGATATCCGTCTGGGAGATGCAACCGTTGGTCAGTTCAGCGATGGCGAAATCGCTATTGAGATCAACGAAAATGTCCGTGGTGGCGATGTCTTTATCGTTCAGTCGACATGCGCCCCGACCAATGACAACCTGATGGAAATGATCCTGATGGTTGATGCATTGCGTCGTGCTTCTGCCGCCCGGGTCACCGCTGTTATCCCTTATTTTGGCTACGCTCGTCAGGACCGCCGAGTCCGCTCTACACGTGTACCGATCTCTGCCAAAGTGATCGCTGACATGATGTGCGCTGCTGGCGTTAGCCGAGTCATGACCATGGATCTACACGCTGATCAGATTCAAGGCTTCTTCGACGTCCCGGTCGACAACATCTACGGTTCTCCAGTACTGCTGGATGATGTCGAGCGTCAAAACTATGACGACATTGTCGTCGTATCTCCGGACGTAGGCGGTGTTGTACGCGCTCGCGCCATCGCCAAAGAGCTGAATGATGCTGATCTGGCCATCATTGACAAACGTCGCCCTCAGGCTAACCAAGCCCAGGTGATGCATATCATTGGTGAAGTGAAAGATCGAACGTGTGTCATTGTGGATGACATTGTTGATACCGCAGGCACCCTGTGCAAAGCCGCTGAAGCGCTCAAAATTCGCGGCGCGCGTCGAGTGGTTGCCTATGCCACACACGCGGTACTGTCAGGTCCTGCGATCGACAACATCAAGAACTCAACGCTTGATGAATTGATCGTAACTGACACGCTTCCATTGACTGAAGAAGCACGATCCAGTGGCAAAATTCGCCAGCTGAGTATTTCTGGCCTACTGGCTGAAGCGGTACGTCGTGTCAGCAATGAAGAATCTGTCAGCGCCATGTTCCGATAAACACACTGACTGATACCAAGCCCAAAATGCTCATTGGCATCACACGGCGGGGGATCAGTAGTGCGGATCTGATCATCAAAACTGATCACACGGCATATGAAATTCGAAACCTGCCTGATTCAACATCAGACAGGTTTCACCATCCAGGCAATGGATTACCTCTGGTCGCGGAGCCCATTGCCTGATTTTAATTAAGCCTCCATTGAGGAATGAAAATGTCCAAGTACACTTTTGAAGCCACAGTTCGTAACGACCTTGGGAAGGGTGCGAGCCGCCGCCTGCGTCGTGCGAAAACTCACATCCCGGCCATTGTTTATGGTGGTGAAGATGTACCGCAACCGATCGCCCTGGTTCAGCGCGAGTTTTATCGTGTTCTCGAACAGGATGAAGGGATCTTTACTGCAGTCCTGACGCTGAACATCGATGGAAAGCCGCAACAAGCCATCATCAAAGACATTCAGCGTCACCCCTTCAAGCCGCTGGTTTCTCACGTTGACTTCCAGCGCGTTGACGCTTCCCACAAAGTAAGCGTTCACGTACCGGTTCACTTCATTAATGAAGCCACTTGTGCTGGTGTTAAAAATGAAGGCGGCAAAATCACTCACCTGCTGACCGAAATTGAAGTGACTGCACTGCCACAGCACCTGATCGCTTCAATCGACATCGACATGGCAGATAAGAAAGTGGGTGATGTGGTTCACCTGTCTGACCTGAAATTGCCGGAAGGTGTTGAAGTCACCACACTGGCACACGGCGGCAATGACACCGCTATCGTTAACGTCGTAGCCGCTCAGAAAGGGGCTGCAGACGAAGACGAAGAAGACGCCGCTGATAGCGCTGAATAAGCGCCATCATTAAACCACCAGGATCTTGCATTATGACCAACCGCATTCAGCTCATTGTCGGCCTGGGTAATCCCGGCAACGAATATGAACGCACGCGGCATAATGCAGGGGCCTGGCTGGTTGAGGCACTCGCTCGGGCGCATGGGGAAACTCTGCGCCCGAGCAAATATCACGGCCTACACTGTAAAGTGCATATGGCCGGGCAAGATGTGCACCTGCTTTTCCCCACCACTTTCATGAACCGTAGTGGGCAAGCCGTCAGTGCACTGGCCGGATTTTTCAAGATTGCGCCTGAAGCCATTTTAGTGGCGCATGACGAACTGGACATTCCTCCAGGCTCAGTCAGGCTCAAACAAGGTGGTGGTCACGGTGGCCATAACGGTTTACGCGATATCATCAGCCAACTGGGTAATAACCGAAATTTTAACCGCTTGCGTGTGGGCATCGGGCATCCCGGTACTGCCCAGCAGGTGACCGGCTATGTACTAGGGCGGGCACCAGGCGCAGAACAACAGCGCATCGATGAAAGCATTGATGAAGCTCTGGCCTGCATGCCACAGATTCTTTCAGGCGAATGGACTGCCGCCATGAATCGCCTGCATAGCTTCAAAGCTCGCTGACTGCGCCACGCGATCGACAGCACAGGATAAGCATTATGGGCTTTAATTGCGGTATCGTCGGGCTGCCGAATGTCGGCAAATCCACACTCTTTAATGCCTTGACCAAATCGGGCATTGATGCCGAAAACTTCCCTTTCTGCACGATTGAACCCAACACGGGGATTGTCCCCATGCCCGACCCGCGTTTGAATACGCTGGCCGACATCGTCAATCCAGAGCGCGTACTCCCCACGACAATGGAATTCGTGGATATTGCGGGCCTAGTCGAAGGCGCTTCCCGTGGTGAAGGCCTAGGCAACCAGTTTTTGGCGAACATTCGTGAAACGGATGCCATCGCTCACGTCGTGCGCTGCTTTGACAATGACAATGTGATTCATGTCGCCAATCGAGTCGATCCGCGCTCAGATATCGAAATCATTAATATGGAGCTGGCTCTGGCCGACCTCGACTCCGTCGAACGTTCGATTCAGAAGCTGGTTCGCACCGCCAAAGGGGGCGACAAAGAAGCCATCGCCCAAAAGGCAGTGCTGGAAACCATACAGCCCCACCTCGCAGAAGGCCAACCTCTGCGCAGCTTTGGGCTGGATGATGAACAGAAAAAAGTGCTGCGGGGCTACAACTTCCTCACCCTCAAGCCCACCATGTACATCGCGAATGTCAGTGAAGATGGGTTTGAAAATAACCCCTATCTTGAGGTCGTGCGCGAGATCGCCGCAGAAGAAGGGGCCGAAGTTGTTCCGGTCTGCAACAAAATTGAAGCCGAAATTGCTGAGCTCGAAGATGATGAAATGGAAATCTTCATGGAAGAGCTGGGGCTAGAAGAACCCGGACTCAACCGCGTCATCCGTGCAGGCTACAAACTCCTCGGGCTACAAACCTACTTTACGGCCGGTGTCAAAGAAGTCCGCGCCTGGACAGTTAAAATAGGGGCGACAGCACCTCAAGCAGCCGGTGTTATCCATACCGACTTTGAAAAAGGCTTCATCCGCGCCGAAGTCATCAGCTATGACGACTTTGTCACCTATAAGGGTGAGCAAGGGGCTAAAGAAGCGGGTAAATGGCGCCTCGAAGGTAAGGACTATATCGTCAAAGATGGCGATGTGATGCATTTCCGCTTTAATACCTAATGCCGGACGATCTATAGCTCAAATAATTCAGATGCTGAGTTCATAGCATCGTGTGGGGCCATAGGACAAGTTGAGGTCATAGATAAGTGCTATGGCCTCAACGACTACGCCATCTTCTCTTATTTTGCGCTCAGCCGGCCCCTCAATCCATTTCCCTCGGCCCCTTCCCTCAACTTTTCTCCAAACGCATACAAAGGCTAAACGGTGAGTTGGCAGCCCCCAGTAGGCGACCTCTTGAATATCATTTCATCTTATAGATGAACTTGTGATTTAAAGCTGGCCTCGAAATCGTTACACTAGTTTTTTTGGATGGCGTGAATGTCATCCAATCGTATGAAGTCGTGACGCTAGCTCGCGTCGGTTGCATCCATAATATTGAGTGATTAGCCTGAGCGACAATTCATGCTTTGCCTGTTCGCATCGGGGTAAAGCAATTGTTTGCCCGCGCCTTGCACTGGATGCTTGCGCCTCACGGCGGCTATCGCCACCTTAAGGGGGCATGCCGGACGCATGTCATAGGCCACAGCCCAGGAAAGAATTCGAGATAATGCCGCACTCTCACCGTTTACTGCACCGTGCAGCCCCTTTTATTGTTTTACTTTTACTCTTTGCGATCGTTGGCTGGTCGACTTCTGGTGTCTCAACCGCTTCGGGCAAAGTCTTGGAGCGGCAGGTACTTGAATTAGCGCCGCCCATCGATATCAGTGCCCCCACGGATGAGGACAACAGCACTGACCGTAGCTTCGACCATATCGTCGCTTCCGGTGAAACGCTGAGCACCATTTTTGATGACTATCATCTAGGCCAAACCGTCCTTTATGCGATTTTATCGGCCGATGAAGAATTATTAGCCCTGGACACACTGCGCCCCGGAACGCGCCTGCACTTTGTTCTGGATAAACAAGATCAGCGCCTAGAACAACTCGATCTTCACTTACATCCCGGCCGCACAGTGCATTATCGCCGCACACCTTCGGGGATATTCGAGTTTGAAGATGAAATCAGCCCCACCATCTGGTATCAGCGCATAGTCTCTGGCCCTATTCGGGGCAGCTTTTACTTATCCGCATTACGCGCTGGCCTTGATAAAGCCGATATCGTCGCGATTCAAAAAATCTTACAAGATAAGATCAACTTCAATCGAGATGTCCGCGCAGATGACCGCTTTGAGGTCGTGATGGGCATTGAGATGTCTGACGAAGGCGCCACTGGTAATATCCGGGTCGAAGGGGTTCGCTTATTATTACGCAATAGAGTCGTCTCGGCGTTTATGCATAAAGACGGCAACTATTACGACCCCAATGGTGAAAGCCTGCTACGCGCTTTTTTACGCTATCCCACACAGCGCCATTATCGTATCAGCTCGCCTTTTAACCCCAACCGCCACCATCCGGTGACGGGTCGTCGTGCGCCACATAATGGCACCGATTTTGCCACCCCCTCAGGCACCCCCGTGATGGCAACAGGAGAAGGGGTCGTCACACGCGTTCGTAATCACCCCTATGCGGGCAAATACATTGAAATCAAACATACCGGCCAATACAAAACACGTTACCTGCACCTGAGCCGAATATTGGTACGTAAAGGCCAGCATGTCGAACGCGGTCAACGTATCGCGCTTTCAGGCAATACAGGGCGTACCACCGGCCCACACCTGCATTACGAGCTCCATATTAATAACCGACCGGTGAATGCAATGACTGCCGATATTCCGACGGCAACGCATATCCCTAAAGCGGAAATGGCTTCTTTTAAACAGCGTATGGAAGTCTTACGTACCGTCATGATCAGCACAGAAGCGCATCTCGCGACCAGTCGCGAGTCAAACCAAGAGAAGGATTCATGACACGAGCTTGACAGCCTCATAGAAGCTTCTTAATATGCCCGCCGTGTGGCAATGTAGCTCAGTTGGTTAGAGCACATCACTCATAATGATGGGGTCGCTGGTTCGAATCCAGCCATTGCCACCAGACTCATGCAAGAAAGCGGTTGATGACACTCATCAACCGCTTTTTTTATGTCTATTGATTCATCAGCCTGCCTAATGAATAAGCCTGATCAGGAAAACGCCGCTCAATAGATCACCTCACGACATATTGAGTTTAGTGGCACTCCCTGGCGCAACACTAAACACCGGCGCTTGAGATTTCGGTAATGCATCACGGCCGCGAATCTGATCGGCGATCTTTTCGGCCATCATAATCGTGGGCGCATTGAGATTGCCCGTTGGAATACGCGGCATAATGGAGGCATCGACAACTCTTAACCCCTCTAAGCCATGCACACGCCCCTGCTCATCAACAACCGACATGGCATCGTCCCCCATCGCACAGCTACCACAGGGATGATAAGCCGTTTCAGCATGAGCACGTATGAACTCATCCAAGGCCTCATCGGACTGTATCTCAGGGCCAGGCGCCAGCTCTCGACCTCTTAAGCCATCGAAAGCCGGTTGCGCAATAATCTCACGGGTCAGGCGAATCGCCGCTCGAAACTCACGCCAATCCTGCTCATGGCTCATATAGTTAAATAAAATACTCGGCGCCTCGAATGGATCCAACGAGCGTAACCGAATCCGCCCTCGGCTCGGCGAACGCATCGAGCCTACATGGGCCTGAAAGCCATGAGCCTCAACCGCATGGGTGCCATTATAATTAATCGCAACGGGCAGAAAGTGATATTGCAAATTGGGCCATAATTGTTGCTCATCACTGCGAATAAAACCCGCCGCTTCGAACTGATTGCTAGCACCAATCCCTTTGCCCAAGAACATCCATTGAGCCCCAATCTTCGGCTGATTCCACCACTTTAACGCCGGGTATAATGAAATCGGCTGTTGACACTCGTACTGAATGTACATTTCCAGATGATCTTGCAAATTTTCCCCCACCCCAGGGAGGTGGTGGACCGAGGGAATACCCAAAGTCGTGATCTGCCGCTCATCACCGACCCCTGAGCGTAACAGAATCTGAGGAGAGGCAATCGCCCCAGAACATAACAACACTTCACGCCGAGCCGACACCTCATGCGGCTGACCATGGCGCCAATAGCGCACCCCCGTTGCACGCAGACCATCAAAGAGAATCCGATCAGTTGTCGCACGGGTTTCAATCGTCAAGTGATCACGCGATTTGGCCTGATCCAGATAACTGCGGGCCGTACTGCTACGCCGGCCAAACGCGGTTGTCGTCCGATCCATCGGACCAAAACCTTCTTGCTGATAACCATTCACATCTTCTGTGGCGGGATAACCCGCCTGCTGACCCGCTTCAATAAATGCATGATACAGCGGATTATTACCCGGCTTAGGCGTTGTGACATGCAAAGGCCCTTCTCCACCATGGTAGTCATTGGGCCCAATATCACGAGTTTCGGCCTTACGGAAGTAAGGTAAACACTGCGCATAATTCCAACTCTTGAGACCAAAATCCTGGGCCCAATGGTCATAATCCAACGCATTGCCACGGATGTAACACATCCCATTAATCAGCGAAGAACCTCCTAGCCCTTTACCACGGCCACAATCCATCTGGCGCTGATTCATATGAGGCTCGGGGTCTGTCCGATAGGCCCAGTTATAACGCTTGCCTTGCAACGGATAAGCCAAAGCAGCGGGCATCTGGGTGCGCCAGTCAAAGCGCCAATCAGGGCCACCGGCCTCTAAAAGCAAAACCGACACCTCAGCATCTTCGGTCAGACGCGCAGCCAGCACATTACCGGCAGATCCCGCCCCGATAATGATGTAGTCGTATTCACGAACCTGAGTCATAGCCTTCTCCATGCAATAAGCGGCCAATGCCCACCGCCATAGACGTGGAACCCATAATGAAAAGAATAAAAAGCAGAGTGATGCGTTTAATCGTGATGACCGTGGTCACCACAACATTCATCACAGAAACGCTTGAAGCCGTTTAATATCAAAGACGTTCAATATCAAAACCGTTTAATATCGGAACGCTTAAACATCAAAAGGCATCAACGTCAGAACACACTCTCAACCTCACCCAATTCGACATAAACCGATTTGGTTTGAGTGTAATGATGAAGAGATTCAATACCATTTTCTCGACCGATACCTGAGTGCTTATATCCGCCTACCGGCATTTCAGCGGGTGAAAGGTTGTAATTGTTCAACCAACAGATCCCGGCCTCAAGTTGATGGATCACACGGTGAGCTCGCTTGATATCACGGCTGAAAACCGCAGCGGCCAGACCATAATCAGTATCATTGGCTCGCGCGATCACCTCGGCTTCATCACGAAAGCTCAAAATGGACATCACAGGGCCAAAAATTTCTTCTTTGACAATCCGCATGTCATCCCGACAATCGGTAAACACCGTCGGTTGAACATAAGCGCCTTGAGCCAACAGACCTTCAGACTCACGCTCACCGCCGACTAACAGCGTCGCCCCCTCCTCAACCCCTAACCGAAGGTAAGAGAGAACCTTGTCCATATGCTGGAAACTCACCAGCGGCCCCAGATTCACCTTCATATCTTGAGGGTCACCCATTCGCATCTTGTTCACACGCTCAACCACACGCGCTTCAAATTCAGCCTTCAGGCTTTCATGCACAAAGACCCGTGTGCCATTCGTGCAAATCTGTCCACTGGAATAAAAATTCGCCATTAAGGCCGCAGACACCGCTTGTTCTAAATCAGCATCGTCAAAAATAATCAGCGGAGATTTGCCCCCCAGCTCCATGGTGACATCCTTAAGGCTACTGGCGGCAGCATCACTCATGACACGCTTCCCGGTACCGGCTTCCCCAGTAAAGGAAATTTTGGCGATGTTCGGGTGGCTCGTCAGCATCTGTCCGACACGGGCATCGCCCTGCACCACATTAAAGACGCCTTCAGGCAAACCGGCTTCAGTTAGGATCTCGGCCAGTTTGAGTGCGGTTAAAGGCGTCATCTCACTGGGCTTAAATACCACGGCATTCCCGGCCGCCAAAGCAGGCGCGGCTTTCCAGCAGGCAATCTGCAAGGGATAGTTCCAGGCCCCAATGGCGCCAATAACCCCTAACGGCTCACGGCGGGTATACACAAAAGCCTGCTCGCTCAGCGGAATCTGCTCACCTTCAATCGCTGGCGCCAGCCCGGCGTAATACTCCAACTGATCGGCCCCCGTCACAATATCAACCTCACGAGTTTCACTCAGAGGCTTGCCGGTATCGAGTGTTTCAATCAGCGCTAATTCATCATTGCGTTCACGTAACAAAGCAACCGCTCGGCGCATAATACGAGAACGCTCCATAGCACTCATTGCGGCCCAGACTTTCTGCCCTGCTTGGCTTGACGCCACCGCGTCATCCACATCCGCCTGGGAGGCCTGCCGGATCTGAGCGATGACAGCCCCTGTCGCCGGATTCACCGTCTCAAAAGTATCCGTCCCTTGCCCCTCAACCAACTGGCCTTGAATATACAAAGTCGCTTGCGGCTTACTCAGAACAGCAGCATGCTGCATGTCATTATTCGTTGTTCGCTCACTCATGACGTCTCCTTCAAAACAGTCGCAGGGGCCAACCAGAATTCAACCTGACGACGCGCCAAGCGGCGACATTCATCAACGTCAACGCCTTCGCCACTCAGCCCACCTCTAAGCCATAGACCATCAATCATTGCGGCCAAAGAACTGGCCGCCATCTGGGCCTCTTCTCGAGGTAAGCAACGCCGAAACTGATAGCACAAATTAGAATAAAGCCGCCGTTCATTGACCTTCTGTAAACGAGCCAAAGGCGCGTGATGCATACTGGAAGACCAAAAAGCTAACCAAGTTTTCATGACAGAAGGATCAAGCTGTCCGCGATCAAAATTACCATCGATAATCGCATAGAGATGACCGCGAATATCCTCCTCAGCCAACCCCTCGCGGCGCATCGCAACGGCCCGGCCCAGCTCACTCAAAATGAAGCGCATCGTCGCTTCAAGCAGCCCATCTTTACCGCCGAAGTAGTGACTAATGATGCCACTAGAAACGCCTGCAATTCGCGCAATACGAATGATGGTGGCATCAGCTAAACCGAACTCATTAATCGCCATTAAAGTAGCTTCAATTAACTGACGACGACGAATCGGCTGCATTCCGACTTTAGGCACAGCGAGATCTCCTGATGGCTGATAGGGGAAGGCGGCACATTATCATATCTCGACGTTTTCACATCGCCGGCCCCGACCCACAAATGCCCACTTACGGGACAAGATTATCTTTTATTAATTGATCGTTCAAGAAAAGGTTGAACAATCATTTAATAAAACACTATAGTGAATAGCGCATCATTTTAATAACAAATATTTATCGAAAATTCGCTCACATTCATCTCCAGGGGCCAACATACCGGCTGGCGATAGATCCAAAACCGGGCCTGGGGCTTTTCTGCGAATGAGGAACCAAACCGATGAAAGATAAGCGATTAACCACAACCTTAATCAGCGCCGCCACATTGATGCTCGCTACGCCAACATGGGCTAGCGAAATCCCTCAACAATGCCAAACCGTTGATTTTGCAGAAGTAGGTTGGACTGATATCACCGCGACAACCGCCACCAGCCGCTGGGTACTAGAGGCTATGGGCTATCAGACGACCAGTCAGACGGTCTCGGTTCCGATTGCCTACGCCGGCTTAGAAAATCATGACTTCGACGTCTTTCTGGGTAATTGGATGCCGTCAATGGCCAGCATTATCGAGCCTTACACCCAAAAGGGCACTGTCGAAACAATTAGAGCGAATCTGACAGGGGCGAAATACACGCTTGCCGTCCCTCAATATGTTTATGACGCCGGGGTTCATTCATTCAGCGACCTGGCAGAACATCGACGTCAATTTAACGGGCGTATTTATGGCATTGAGGCTGGCAACGATGGTAACCGCATCATTCAATCCATGATTGATGACAACGCCTTCGATTTGAAGCGGTTCAACCTCATTGAATCTAGTGAGGCGGGGATGTTGGCCGAAGTGAAACATAGTACCGAGCACAACGACTGGATTGTGTTCCTTGCTTGGGAACCCCACCCCATGAACACGCGATTTGACATGGCGTACCTAGAAGACGGGGATGACTACTTTGGCCCCAACTATGGAGAGGCGAAGGTCTATACGAATACGCGAGCCCACTATAGCCAAGACTGCCAAAATATGGGGCGATTTTTGAATAACTTGTCTTTCACACTGAGTATGGAAAACCAGATCATGGCCGACATCATGTACCATGAAGTGGAGCCCATGGTCGCCGCAAAAGCTTGGCTCAAAAGCAACCCCGCCGTGCTCGACCAGTGGCTGAAAGGGGTCACAACAGTGAATGGCGAAGCGGCGCTTCCTGCCGTCAAAGCAGCCCTCAGTCAGGACTAGAGCTCTCACCTCAATCGTTTGGGCCTAAAGCGTTTGGCTCTAAAAAGCCTTCACATAAAAGCGACTCCGTTTTTGCCCTTGTAAGGCCTTGAAAAAAATTAGAAACAAGGGCAGAAACACCGGCCGAAAAACTTTTTTAAACAAGTAGTTGCAACCCTCAAAAGAATACGTATAATGCGTCTCCGTTGTCGGGGCTATGTAGCTCAGCTGGTTAGAGCACATCACTCATAATGATGGGGTCCCCTGTTCGAATCAGGGCATAGCCACCAACACTCTCTTTTCAAGTGGAGAGATGATCGAAAAGATCAAAGGTGACAAAGGCTTGACATAAAAAATGCCATGCCTATAATGCGCACCAACCTTGAGATGTTCCCTGGTAGCTCAGTTGGTAGAGCAGTTGACTGTTAATCAATTGGTCGCAGGTTCGAGTCCTGCCCAGGGAGCCACTAATCCTCGATAGCTCAGTTGGTAGAGCAGTTGACTGTTAATCAATTGGTCGCAGGTTCGAGTCCTGCTCGAGGAGCCAAATTCTAAAAGCCCGCTTATTCATAAGCGGGCTTTTTTTATGACCCATGTTATAACGAAATCACCTTCGCCCACTGTCTTCACAGCCTCCTATGCGATGATCCCGTCGCCCACGATCTAGCAATCCACGATCGAACAATCAAAGTCTCTGCACCCTCTAAACCGGCGACATCGCCTCACCTCAAGCGTCGGGTCGCAAGTCGTTATGGTCACGCGCTGAAAGTACTGACAGAAGCGATTAGGCGAAAGCAAATGTGTAGTTTATAGTTTTTAAATTAAATCTAAGAGCCCTTAATAGTCAAAAACAACCACCCCGATAAACTTAATTCGTTATCCCTTGCTCACTCGCCTCATCTATGCTGATGCCATCAGTTCAGCCAGCACGACCGTGACTATCAACGATGAGGAATACCGCCATGAGCCAGTGTCCATACCATACCACCACTGCCGGTGCCCCAATTGCCGACAACCAGAACAGTTTGACGGCCGGCCCTCGCGGTCCCGTATTAATGCAAGATTGGCAACTCCTCGAAAAACTGGCTCACCAGAACCGCGAACGCATTCCCGAGCGCGTTGTTCATGCCAAAGGTTGGGGAGCTTATGGCACTTTCACCGTGACCCAAGATATCAGCCGCTATACTCGGGCTCGTTTATTCAGTGAAGTAGGCAAGCAAACGCCTGTTATCACCCGCTTTTCAACCGTGGCAGGTGAACTGGGAGCTGCCGATGCAGAGCGTGATGTGCGCGGCTTTGCCGTCAAATTCTATACGGAAGAAGGTAACTGGGACCTAGTGGGCAATAACACGCCGGTATTCTTTATCCGCGACCCACTGAAATTCCCTGACTTCATTCACACTCAAAAACGACATCCACGCACTCACTTACGCTCTCCAACCGCGATGTGGGATTTCTGGTCCTTATCACCAGAATCCCTTCACCAGGTCACGATCTTAATGTCCGATCGCGGCTTACCCACCGACATCCGCCATATGAATGGCTATGGCTCACACACCTTCTCATTCTGGAATGATGATGGTGAGCGCTTCTGGGTTAAGTTTCACTTCAAAACACAGCAAGGCCATCAGCACTGGACCAATGAAGAGGCAGCCAACATCGTCGGCCAGACCCGAGAATCAACCCAAGAAGACCTTTTCGGCAGTATCGAAAAAGGCCAATACCCGAAGTGGACCTTACACGTTCAAGTCATGCCAGAAGCAGACGCCGAGACCACCCCATACAACCCCTTTGACCTGACCAAGGTCTGGCCTCATAGCGACTATCCACTCATTGAGGTTGGCGAATTAACGCTCAATCGTAATCCAGACAATTACTTTGCAGAAATCGAGCAGCTGGCCATGTCGCCATCCAATGTGGTGCCCGGTATAGGCTTCTCGCCTGACAAGGTGCTACAAGCACGCCTTTTCAGCTACGCCGACGCTCACCGCTATCGCTTAGGGACTCACTACGAAGCCTTGCCCGTCAACCAGCCCAAATGTCCGGTACACCACTATCACATGGATGGCCAAATGAATTTTATGGGCCACCAAAGCGGCCAGTCAGATGCCTACTATGAACCCAATTCTTTTAATGGCGCGGTCGCTCGACCCGACGTTGCCGAACCGCCTTTAGCTCTCTCTGGCGATGCTGATCGTTATGATCATCGTGAAGGCAATGATGATTTCAGCCAACCTAGAGCCTTGTGGCAATTATTCAGCGACGAGCAGAAAACGCGGCTCTATCGCAATATTGCAGCGGCAATGGCTGGGGTGCCTGACGACATTATTGAACGTCAGATTGGGCTTTTTGACCAAATCGATCCCGCTTATGGTCAAGGGGTACGTACCGCCTTGACTCAGGCTTAACCCTTTCAGCGGACATCACCCATAAAACCCAAAATCCCGGCCTAAGGCCGGGATTTATTCATACAAAGTAGAGACCCCCTCAATGGGATAAGGTATTAGAAAAAGCACTGATCGCTGAGACAACCTGGTCAGCGCCTTTCTGAATATCAGTGATTGCAAACTCAACCTGGGCGACATGCTCAGAGGCAATATCCGCATAAGACAAACTACTTTGAATACGCTCAACAACTTGTGAGTTCAGCTCTCGGTTCTGCACCACCACCTTACTCACTTCACGGGTTGATGCTGCAGTGCGCAATGACAGCTGTCGTACTTCATCCGCCACCACCGCAAAGCCTCGCCCACTGTCTCCCGCCCGAGCCGCCTCAATCGCTGCATTTAATGCCAGTAAGTTGGTTTGCTCGGCAATACTGTCAATCGTCCCGAGAATTTGACCGATTTCAGCGGAAGCTTCGGCTAATCGAGTCACTTCCTGAGACTGCTCTCGCATATCAGCAAACAACTGGTTAAAAGACGCTGTTAACTGCTTCAAACTGCCAACCCCTTGTAGAGCCGTCGTTTGAGTCTGCAATGACACTTCATAAGCCATGTGTGCCGCTTGTGATTCGGCTTGCTGCTGATCAACTTCAGCACTGATGTCGGTTGCAAATTTCACAATCTTCAACACCTGGCCAGAAGCGCTAATCACGGGGTTATAACTGGCTTCCAGCCAAACGCTACGTCCATCTTGAGCAATTCGTTGGAAGCGCCCAGAGACAAACTGTCCTCGCCGTAACTGAGACCAGAAATGCTGGTAGTCATCGCTGGCGACCGCTTCCGGGGTACAAAAAATACGATGGGATTGCCCTTTCAGTTGGCTCAAGGAATATCCCATCGCCGATAAAAAGTTCTGGTTCGCGGTCAAGACATGGCCTTCAATATCAAACTCGATAATCGCCATGGCCTTATCCAACGCCTCAAACACACTTTGATGGGTCATCTGCTGTTGAGTTTGCTGTGTCACATCAGAGGCATGCTTGAGCACTCCGGTCACACGTCCTTGCTCATCTTTGATCGGCAGATAACTCCCTTCTAACCATAACGTTTGATCATGAACATCTCGCCTGGGGAAAGTGCCACTAATCGATTCACCTTGCCTTAAGCGATTCCAGAACTGTTGATAATCACGTTCATTCATGACCGCTTCTGGACACAACAAGCGGTGTGGCTTCCCGATTAACTCACTTTCCTGATACCCCATCAGGTTCAATAAACGAGCATTGATATAACGAATACTCCCCTCAGGAGAAAACTCGATAACGAGCATTGCAGATTCAATGGCCTGATCCTTGGCTTTAAGGCTATACAGCTGCGCCTCTAACTGACGAATATACGCATCCTGCTTTTTAGTCCAAAGTGCCATAGGCCACATATCCCCGGTCAGATGACAACACCACTAACGGTATGATTGGATGTATTTACTTTTTGATCTCAAGCACCAAAAACCTCGCAACTCAATCTCAGCGCCAAACCTTACCTCGCCGCCTTAACCTAAAAAATAAGCGGCAGCGATGAGAAGCAAAAGGGAAAGCACACCTTCAACACATCTTGGTCAGCATAGTATGAAATCTGAACAGAACAAAATAAAAACATACCAACCAAATACAAGTTAATAGCTATACAAGCAGATGGCATCAAAAAAGCAGGACAATCAGTCCTGCCTCCATTGTAGATCACGTTTTGATCGGCACTGACGTTTTGATCAACCCGTTCAACATTCGCGACTTTGCATGAACACCTCTAACGCACGGGCCAAGTACCAGGCATCATCTCGACCACACACTTCTCGAATCGAGTGCATGGCCCATTGCGGGGCTCCCACATCAACGGTACGAACACCCAGCTGAGTTGAGCTGATCGGGCCGATGGTACTGCCACAGCCCATGTCAGACCTCACCACAAAGCTCTGCACCGGCACCCCTGCTTCACGGCAGTACTCGCGGAATAAAGCACTGGTCTCACTGGTCGAAGCATAACGCTGGTTGGCATTCACCTTGATCACAGGCCCCGCATTCAGCTGAGGACCATGGCGCTCATCATGCCGATCACGGTAGTTAGGGTGAATGGCATGGGCATTGTCACAGGAAATAAGCAAGGAATGATGAATCAAACGCTGATAGTCGGTTTCACCGCCGGCTAACCGACGTAAAACGCTTTCTAAAAATGGCCCTTCGGCACCCACTGCGGAAGCACTGCCAACCTCCTCGTGATCCGTACACACTAACAGCGCTGTTTGATCCGTAGTGGTCTGACATAGCGCCTGAAGCCCAGTCCAGCAGGACAACAAGTTATCCAAGCGTGCACTGGTCAACAGACTCTCATCCAGCCCAACACTTGCCGGTGCCTGAGTGTCATAAAAGAAGAGATCGTAATCCACCACCTGATCGACGACATAGCCCTGTTGGCTCAACTCATCTTTTAATAAATCCCGGAAATCAAAACCGTCGCAAGCCTGCTGAATGACGGGGGGCAAATGCAATTGCGCATTGATTTCCAGCCCTTTATTCACCTCACGATTCAAATGAATCGCCAAACTCGGAATCAAGGCAATCGGCCGTTCGAAATCCAATAATGCAGATACCGGTAACGACTCTCCCGGCGCACGATAATAAACTCGGCCAGCCAAAGATAAATCTCGATCAAACCACGGCGCCAGCAAGGCGCCTCCGTAAACCTCAACCCCCAGCTGTAGCATCCCCTCTCGCGTGAGCTCTGGATTAGGTTTTACTTTTAAACAAGGGCTATCCGTATGCGCCCCCACCATCCGAACACCTTGACTCACGATGTCGCCCAGCCCGACACGAAAGGCGATCAACGAGCTCCCACCTCTCACGACGTAGTAGCCCTGGCCTGGCATTAGGCGCCATTCGTCACCCTCGTCGAGCGCTTGAAAACCCGCTTGAGATAAAGCCGCCTCCATCGACGTCACCGCCTGATAAGGTGAAGGCGATGCGGCTAAAAAAGCCTTCAAACCGGTATTAAAAGGATCACGATCAATCATTGACTACTCCTCAAGCGCCTACTTCTAAGTTGAGCGCGGATGATCAAACCTCTAAGGCTCCCACATTAAAGATCACCCAGTCGCACGTCACACGTTACGCACACATTTCAGACCACAGGGAACCTCAATGCCAAGACGCTATCATAGATAGCCATGCGCCCAAGTCAAAACGATAGGCGAACAGATGCATTCAAAGCGCAAGATGTTCATTATCGGGCCATAAAACGTAAAAATTAACGGAAAAATGCGACGTCATTGGTGCATTAGTAATAGTTTCCGTTATTCTAACCCTGTAATCCGTTGATACCGGACGCAAAAGAGCTGTCACAACTCGGCAGCCAAGCCCGTCCGACATGGAACCAAGGAGTTGACCCCGCATGCCCGCGCCCCTATCGCGCTCTACTCATTTTAGGTCCTTCATCGAGCAGCAGAAACAGGCATTCTGGCGCTGTCTTCTGGTCACTATTTTATGCCTACCCGCATTGGCTCATGCTTCGCTGCAGGCAAGCGATGAACAACGAGAAGCGGCCGAAGAAGTCTCTGAATTATTGGCCACAGAGCATTACGCCGATGTCGAATTCAGCGACAAACTCATGACTGAAACGCTGGATGGATATCTGAAGATGCTAGATCCTAACCGGGCCTACGTCCTGGCGGATCAAGTCGAACAATGGCATCAACAAACAGATAGCATCCGCAATGCACTGCAACAAGGTGAGCTGGATCTACCGTTCGAGGTTTTCCAAACCATCCATCAAGCCCAGCAAGCTCGATTAGAGCGCGTGGTCAGCCGACTCACCGATCATGTCGACAGCTTCCACTTTGATCAGGACATTCGCTTTCAACCTGATCGCCGGGAAGCCGAATGGGCTACGGATCAGTCGACTCTGGATGCCTACTGGGATTATCGCTTAACTAATGAGCTGTTAAGCATCATGGAAAATAGCGATAAAACTCCCGATGAAGCGGCTGCACAACTACTCAAGCGCTATAAGCAGCAGCAACGCCGCCTGGAACAGACCAACAATGAAGATGTGTTCCAGAGCTTTATGAATGCGTTCACCACCAGCATAGATCCACATACCAATTACTTTTCTCCCCGCCGAACAGAGAACTTTAATATCCAGATGAAACTTTCTCTGGATGGTATTGGCGCCATGCTGCAAGCCGAAGATGACTTTACCAAAGTTGTCAGTCTGGTGCCTGGGGGGCCGGCCGATAAACAAGGTGACCTCAAACCTGCCGACCGTATTTTGGCAGTCGCACAAGGTGAAGATGGCGAGCTGGTTAATGTGACGGGCTGGCGCTTAGATGAGGTGGTCGATCTCATTCGCGGAGAACGTGGCAGCATTGTCCGCCTGCAAGTCCAGCATGGCGGCAAAGGGCCGACTAAAGTGATTTCGATTACGCGCAATGCGGTTCAACTTGAAGATCAAGCCGCGAGTAAGCAGATGATCGATATCGAACAAGATGGCCAAACCCATAAAGTAGGGGTCATCAAGCTGCCGACGTTCTATCTGGACTTTGAAGGTGCCCGCGAAGGCCGCAAAGATTATCGCAGCACCACGCGCGATGTCGCCAAGCTCATCAAAGAGCTTGAAGAAGAAGGCATGGAGTCACTGGTCATTGATCTGCGTAACAACGGCGGGGGTGCACTGCAAGAAGCCAATTCTCTGGTCGGCCTTTTCATTAAGCGAGGCCCCACCGTGCAAGTCCGTGATGCGGATGGAGAGGTCAGCATTCTGGGCGATCGAGACGGTAAGATCTTTTACGATGGCCCAATGGCGGTGCTGGTTAACCGCATGTCGGCCTCGGCTTCTGAAATTTTTGCCGCCGCCATTCAAGATTATGGTCGTGGCCTGATTATCGGTGAACCCAGCTTCGGTAAAGGTACGGTACAAAGTCTGGTGAACTTGAATCACGGTCAGCTCAAACTGACACGCGCCAAATTTTACCGTATCTCAGGCGGTAGCACCCAGGAAAAAGGCGTCGTGCCAGATATTCAATACCCGAAATTAATCGACCCCAAAGAGATCGGAGAAAGCGCCCTGCCTCACGCCCTCCCCTGGGATCAGGTCCGACCGGTCATTCCACCACGTGAGCACGGTATTAAAGATCTGCTGCCCGCACTACGCGAGCACCATCAGGCTCGGATCACGCACGATCCTAACTTCGAATATTTGCGCGAACAGTCTGAATGGTTACAGTCCCATAGTGGCAGCCCCACCGTAAGCCTGAGTCAAACGGTTCGTCATGAAGAACATGAAGTGGAAGAACAGTCATTGCTGGACATGGAAAATAAACGTCGGGCAGCCCTGGATCTGGAACCGCTGAAAAGTCTCGAAGACAAACCCGATGACACAAGCAAAGCCGATGAAGCCGGCAAAGAAGACGACGAAGACTCACCGCTTGATCAAGCGGTATTAACCGAGACAGGACGTATTCTGCTGGATGCCATGAGCATGGCCAGCCCAGACTAATCCTCTTTCGCGAACAGCAGACAAACTACGAGAAAAAGCCGCTCCTTGAAGCGGCTTTTTCTCGATTAAGTTAATCAGATTAAGCAGATCAAATGAAGTGAATCAATATGCATTACCCATGAGCGCGATAAATACTCCGGACCACAGGCGCTTTACGCGTTAACCGATAAACCGGTTCAACCACGCCATCGTCACGCTCATGGCGGTGTAAACAATCGATATGAAAATTGACGCCAAATAATGCGTCCAAATGCGGTTGAGTTACAGAGAAAGGGGGAGAACGTCGATCCGCGGGCTGTTCACGTGCGACAAGCAATAATTGGGCCCCTGGTCGGAGCAGCTGAGCCATATGAAAAGCATAACGGTGTCGAGCCGGCTCAGGTAATGCCACCAATGCAGCGCGATCATAAACGCAGGCCACATGAGCGACATCCTTTGGATGGAGATGGAAAAAATCTCCTTGTAACAACGTTACCGCCCCTTGACGATAACGAACAAAATTGGGCAACCGATCACGAATCACCGTTTCATGACGACGAGTGCAAAAAGCATCAATCGCTTCCTGGGCCAGCTCGACACCAATCACTCGATGGCCTTGCTGCACCAACCATTGCATATCCTCACTAGCACCACAAAGCGGAACCAGTACCCGAGCCCCAGCGGCTAAATCTAATGTCGGCCAGAAATTTTTCAAATGGGCGTTAATCGACAGCTGATGAAACCCTGTATCGCCTTCGGCCCATATCGACTTCCAGAATTGTCGGTTCATCTTACCTCACTCAGACAAAAAGCAGCCAACGTCATCATGACGACTATTCCACAAAGGCTGTGGATAACACTGGGCACATCCTTCGGATGAGCGCGGCAGAGCAGCATCCCCACTTCGCCGAAGACAGAATGATCAATAAATGACCAATCCCCTATCCCCCACCGCTATGTCTCACTAGGTGGACGTGGGGGCACCATTGAAGTGGGAAAAGTCGCGATCTTCGGCCCCCCTTGATAATCGCGCGAACGCGCAGGCCCCTCGTTATCCACTTCATCAATCCGCACAATCGCATTCAGTGGCACATAGCTTCGCCGAACGCCCTTAAATTCATTGCGCAGCTTCTCTTCTCCAGGATCAACCAGCACGGCGCTCCGTTCACCAAAGACAAACTCTTCAACTTCTATAAAGCCAAACATGTCACTTTGGTACACGCCACGGGCATATAACTCATACACTTGATCCTGATTGACAAACAGGATGCGATATAATGGATCTGCGTTACTCATAATAATGATGTCACAGGTTTGTCAGTCAAAAGGGCCGCCAGTCAGCAGCGTTCATGGCGCGCGAGAATAGCATACTCTCACTATAATGATGGTAGCGCCAACCCGGTACGAGAGTATTATTTCGAGCAATCGATCGATTATAGACGGTATGCCCACTCGCCTCTCTCGCGTATAATCGGCCCCACATAAGATGGCACTAAACGGCTATCAACCAATATCGATTATCGTCAGCCGGGTGTCTCCACACCTGGCGATGCTGATACCCCGACATACTTCATCACCGACTCCAGAGGCAATATCCGGCTCATGGCGAAAAAGCTTTTTATCAAGACCCACGGCTGCCAAATGAATGAGTATGACTCCGCCCGTATGGCGGATCTACTTGGCGAATCGCACGCCCTGGAATTGACCGACGACGAAAACGAAGCGGATGTTGTACTGCTCAACACCTGCTCCATCCGTGAGAAGGCGCAAGAAAAAGTCTTCCACCAGCTCGGACGCTGGAAAAAGCTCAAAGACAAAAACCCGGATTTGGTCATTGGCGTAGGCGGCTGTGTCGCCAGCCAAGAAGGCGAGAACATCCGTAAACGCGCCAATCATGTTGACCTTATTTTTGGTCCGCAAACGCTACACCGTGTCCCGGATATGATTGATGCCACTCAGAAAGATCATATTCCCATGATTGATGTGACATTTCCGGAAATTGAGAAATTTGATCGTTTGCCCGCCCAAAAGGTCGAAGGTGCAACAGCCTTTGTCTCGATCATGGAAGGCTGCTCAAAATACTGCACCTTCTGTGTCGTGCCCTATACCCGTGGCGAAGAAGTCTCCCGTCCTTTTGAAGATGTCATTGCCGAAGTCGTACACTTGGCCGAACAAGGTGTACGCGAGGTCAATCTACTGGGGCAGAATGTGAACGCCTATCGTGGCTTGAATGACGAGGGCGATGAAATCGATTTGGCTGAGCTGATTAGTTTTATCGCCGCCATTGACGGCATCGACCGCATCAGGTTCACCACGTCCCACCCGGTTGAGTTTACGGATAGCCTCGTAGAGGCCTATGCCACGGTGCCCGAGCTAGTCAGCCACTTACACCTGCCGGTACAGTCTGGTTCTGACAGAATCCTTCAAGCCATGAAACGTGGTCATACTCGGGATGAGTATATTGAAAAAATGGAGCGTATTCGGGCCAACCGTCCGGATATCTGCTTTTCATCTGACTTCATCGTGGGCTTTCCTGGCGAAACCGATGAAGACTTTGCCGACACCATGGATCTAATCGCTCAGATTGGTTTTGATCTGTCCTTCTCATTTGTCTACAGCGCTCGCCCTGGCACACCGGCGTCAGACTTACCTGATGAGACCCCTGAATCAGTCAAGAAACAACGTTTAGCGATCTTGCAAGACCGCATCAATCAGCAGGCCATGCAGATTGCTCGACGAATGGTCGGCACCACTCAACGAGTTCTTGTCAGTGGCTTCTCACCCAAAGACCCCGGCCAGTTATCAGGCAGGACCGAAAATAATCGTGTCGTCAACTTCCCCTGTGATGACCCGGCAGGCACTATCGGCCGTTTTGTCGATGTTGAAATCACCGAAGCCTTGCCGAATTCATTGCGTGGACAACTCATCAGTGATGCCCGCTATTGACACGATTTGCGTTCGATAGAAACCACACAGAATCGGAACGATGCCTGCATGCCCTGAAAAAGGGCATGCACTCAGTGTCGCGGCATCATGACGCCACCATTTGACACTGAGGCTCGCCCGCAGTAGAACATGTTCAGAATACGATATACTGCAACCAGCACCATACAGTCCGGCATCATCAACTGACTGACTAACCCCACCTGTGGTGGGTCATTTGTAAACCTGGACGGATCACCTTGACCTCGACATCATCTGCTCAAGAAGAGTCTCAACGGATTATTCAACTTCAGTTAGAACCCGCAGACCCTCAACGCCTGATTAACCTATGCGGTCTCCATGATGAGCACTTGCGCCTGATTGAAAAACGCCTCAATGTGACCATGCGCAACCGTGGCCACGAATTTCAGGTGGCCGGTGAAGCCCGAAATACGCGTGTAGCGGCCAGCCTTCTGGAACGTCTTTATAAAGACACCGCTAACGAAACACTATTGCCCGACACCGTACATTTGTACCTGCAAGAAGCGGGCATTGAAGCGCTCGAAGAAGAAGGTGCAGCGCCCAATAGCCAGGTCTCCATTCGAACACCGAAGATGAATATCAAACCGCGCGGGGCAAACCAGCAAGCCTATGTCGAAATGGTGCGCAGCCATGATATTAATTTTGGTATTGGTCCAGCGGGCACGGGCAAGACTTACTTAGCTGTCGCCTGTGCCGTTGAAGCACTTCAGCGCGATGAGATTCGTCGTATATTGTTGGTCCGGCCTGCGGTAGAAGCGGGCGAAAAGCTCGGTTTCTTGCCGGGAGATCTGGCACAAAAAATTGACCCTTATCTTCGCCCATTGTACGACGCTTTATATGAAATGTTCGGGTTTGAACAGGTCAATCGGCTGATCGAAAAACAAGTCATTGAAATTGCACCGCTGGCTTTTATGCGAGGACGGACACTCAATAATGCCTTTGTCATTCTGGATGAAAGTCAGAATACGACACGAGAGCAAATGAAGATGTTCCTGACCCGTATCGGTTTTGGTTCAACGGCAGTCATTACTGGCGATATTACCCAAATTGACTTACCTCGTGGGACGAGATCGGGCCTCACCCATGTCATTCAAGTGCTTAAAAATGTGCAAGGGATTGGCATGACATTTTTCGAAAGCCGAGACGTGGTTCGCCATCCGCTGGTTCAACGCATTGTTGAAGCCTATGACGAAGCGGACCAGAGCGACAGCAGTGGCTACCAGCCTCACCCGGATGCAATCAACAGCGACCAGGATACGACGAATGGACGTTGAGCTTGATCTACAAGCCGCATACAGCGGCACGGTGGATTGCCCGGATCATGACCAGGTGGCACTTTGGGTCAGCACGGTATTAGCCGCACACCCCGATGAGACGCGCGATGAAATCACCGTTCGCTTAGTCGATAACCAAGAATCGCAACACCTGAATGCCACCTACCGAGGAAAAGATAAGCCGACGAATGTCTTATCTTTTCCCTTCGAAGCGCCACCAGGGATTCCCCTCCCCCTTTTAGGGGATCTCGTCGTTGCAGCGGATATTGTGGCTGAAGAAGCCGCTGCCCAGGAAAAACCATTATTTCACCACTGGGCCCATATGATCATCCACGGCACTTTACATCTGCTGGGGTATGATCATATCGATCCGGATGAGGCCGAAACGATGGAAAGCATTGAAATTCAGCTCCTCGCTGAACTCTCCATCCCGGATCCTTACCATCTGGAATAAAACACAACTTAATTGCACCGCACCCTATCCCCTATGCCAGAGCCGCCTTGCTTAACCTTTAGCCTATTGAAAAGCATTCGCTCTGGCACCATTTTCTAGAACGACTTAAAGTGATAGCACTATTTAGCGTTATCAAAAAATGCGTCATTCATACGTAGCAAGATTGAAACGGCGCCCAACGGGTTTTGGGCTGTCTTATTCGGTGCTGGAGAGCGACAGACCTCACCTCTCACCCCACAGGACCACAATTGATTACTGGGAACCATGAGCGAAGACCGATCGAGTAGCGGGCCAGGGCAGAAGACTTGGCTCGACAAAATACTGAATGCCTTTTCCGGCGAGCCCCGCAACCGGCAAGAGCTACTGGACTTCCTGCATGATGCAGGCGAGCGCCAACTTGTCGACACTGAAGCGATGATCGTCATTGAGGGCGCCCTCAAGCTGACCGATATGCAGGTGGGCGATGTCACGATTCCGCGCTCTCAAATGGTGGTGGTGCGTGATGGTCAGCATCCTCATGAGTTTTTACCCACGCTGATTGAATCAGCACACTCCAGGTTTCCGATCATTGGCGAGAACCCCGATGAAGTCCTCGGCGTCTTGCTGGCAAAAGATTTATTACCGCTGATTCTTGATCCCAGCAAAATGGATAGCTTCAACATCAGGACTCTGCTTCGTCCAGCCACCTATGTTCCTGAGTACAAAGGTCTGTATTCCATGCTGCGCGAATTTCGTGAAACACATCAGCATATGGCCATTGTCGTGGATGAGTATGGTGGTACCGCCGGACTCGTCACGATCGAAGATATTCTCGAACAGATCGTCGGAGATATTGAAGACGAGCACGACATTGACGAAGACGATGATATTCGCCCCTTACCTGATGGTCAGTTTTCGGTCTCGGCACTGACCCCCATTGATGATTTCAATGATCATTTTCATTGTCAGTTTTCCGACGATGAGTTCGATACCATTGGCGGCATCGTGATGCAAAAGTTTGGGCATCTCCCCCACCGTGGTGAATCAACGGTCATCGATGGTTATCGTTTTACTATCGTCAATGCGGATAATCGACGTATTCGGTTATTACATGTCTGTCCGGGAGTCAGCTCTGAAAACACTGACACAAAAGAAGACTCGCCCCACTCAAATCACTGAATGACGACCCTAAAAGGATTTAGCACTTAACAGCAGACCGCTTTGCCCCTAAGATCAGGCACTCTCATGGAGAAGAAGGCAAAGCGGTCAGGTCCCAAGCAGTCAGATCTAAAACGACTTGGCCTAAAACGACCCAGCCGAATGCCTGTATTGAACTCTTCAGTTATTGAACTCTTCAGTATTGCCTAATCACTGAATCAATTCATAAGGATTGCCATGAAGCTTGCCCGCCTGCAAGGCGCACTTTCAGGCCCGCAACTCCCCGGCCACTTAGTTGCGTTGTTCGCGGGAGCCTTTATTCCGCTGGCGACGGCTCCCATGGATGTGTGGCCACTGGCTTTTATTGCCCCTGCATTGTGGCTGTTCACCCTCAATAGCGTCACACCAGGCTTAGCGGCCCTGCGCGGCTGGATCTTTGGCATGGGGCTTTTCGGTACCGGTGCCTCTTGGGTTCAAGTCAGCATTTATCAATTTGGGGGGGCTTCAGAAGCACTCTCGATTGTATTAACACTGCTATTTGTCGCAGGCCTTTCACTCTTTACAGCCCTGCACGGCTGGCTCTGGCGCCGCTGGCTCAAGCAAGCCCCTATTTTGCTGACATTCCCAGCATTGTGGGTACTGATGGAGGCCTTTAGAGGCTGGTTTTTAACGGGCTTTCCTTGGCTCTATTTAGGCACAACGCAAACCGATACTTGGTTGGCCAATCTTGCCCCCGTGATCGGCGTCAATGGCGTCAGCGGCGTGATTGTGCTCATGAGTTTATTGATCGCGCGTACCATATGGCTGAGCTTTCCCACTCTGGAAATACGCCTCCCCATGGGCTATCGGCTTACCGACCTCTTGCCACGACCCAAACGCTGGATACCGCCGACCGCCTTTATTGGCATCCTCTTGGCGATAGTGGCCATCGGTCAAATACAGTGGACTCACCCTGTCGGCCAACCACTGACCATTGGCTTGGTACAACCAGATATTCCCCAGGAAGAAAAATGGGATCGACGCTATCTGCGCGATATCGTGAACCGCTACTGGGATCTCAGTCGCAGTATCAAGCCTGTGGATGTCTTGATTTGGCCAGAAACAGCACTTCCTTTGGAGGAGCATCAGGCTTACTCCGTCATGGCTGAGGCTTTAAAACAACAGGCGCCTCACACCACACTGATTACGGGCACCGTGTCGCAATCCAGTACAGAAGGCACGACAAGACGTTTTCGTAATACCGTAATCACCGCCAATTACGATCAAAAGCTGAACATTCAAGGCCATTACTTCAAAAACAAGCTGGTCCCCTTTGGCGAATATGTACCACTGGAAAGCATGCTTAGAGGTCTGATCCGCTTTTTTGATCTCCCGATGTCCAGCTTTATTCCCGGCCCAGCCGATCAACCCCTACTTGCTGTCGACAATACCCTGATGGCGCCGCTCATTTGCTATGAAGTCGCTTACTCGGGTTATGCCGCACGACAAGCGCAAGGCGCTCAATGGCTACTGACTGTCTCCAATGACAGTTGGTTTGGCCGTTCTGCAGGCCCCTTGCAGCATTTTCAAATTGCCCGTTTTAGGGCCCTAGAAGCCGCCAAGCCTCTAGTCCGCGTCACTAATAACGGGATGACAGCTGTCATCAACCCAGAGGGCCAAGTCGACATGGCACTACCTCGTTTTGAGGCCAAAGTCCGCAAGACGTTACTCCAACCTTATCAAGGCATGACCCCCTACTCTCGTTGGGGCGCTTATCCGGTTTATCTTATCAGCGCTTTATTGATACTCTGGGGGTGGCGCCAACGTTTACGGGCGACTCTTGCGCCGGCGGAAGACAAGGCCAACTGAAGGCAAGTCTAACTGAAGGCAAGGCCAACTGAAGAGTCGCCTCAAGAATTAAGCTCGATCGAGCACAACGCCTGATATTCAGGCCAGAGGATGGCAACGTCACTGATGATTCATGAGTTTCTTTATGACATCTGGCCTCTATTATTTGCTGCCAGCTCTTTTGTCATCGCCTTAAGCGCGGCAATCCATGTGCTCTTGCACAAGCGAGACAGCCGAGCCATGGTCGCATGGATGGGGCTGATCTGGCTGTCACCGCTGATTGGTGCAACGGCTTACCTCATGTTGGGTATCAACCGAGTGAAGCGTCGAGCCTCAGCCCTGCGCCAAGCCATGCCAAGAGTACAAGGCCAATATGATCTGGCCCCACACCAAGTCACCCCTCTCGAACAGTTCATTCCTGACACATTACAGCCGCTCTCAAGGCTGGCCGGCCAAGTTTCTCGCCAACCCCTATTAGCCGGTAATCGTATACAACCGCTGATCAATGGGGATGAGGCCTATCCAGCCATGCTGCAGGCCATTCAGGGGGCTCAAACCAGCATCACCTTGTCGAGCTACATCTTCAACAATGACGTCATGGGCCGACGTTTTGTCGAAGCCCTGCAAGCCGCTCATCAGCGAGGCGTAGCGGTGCGGATCTTGATTGACGGCATGGGGTTACGCTATTCCTGGCCCAGTATTCGAGGTCCACTTAAAGCGGCTCAATTGCCTCACGCTATTTTTTTACCCCCACGCATGCCCACCACCCTGCCTTTTATCAACCTACGCAACCACCGCAAAATATTGGTGGTGGATGGCCGCTACGGCTTTACTGGCGGGATGAATATCAGTCTGGGCAATTGCTTGGCCCTGAAGCCCACTGCGCCGATCCACGACTTGCATTTTCAACTTGAAGGGCCGGTGGTGAACGAACTACAAGCCGTTTTTGCTGAAGACTGGGCCTTCACCTGTAAAGAAGTCTTAAGCGGCCCCCGCTGGTTCCCCGCCCCCGAAACACCGGGCAGCAGCTTGGCTCGCGTGATCGCAGATGGCCCAGATGAGGATTATGATGCGTTACGCCAACTACTACTGGGCGCCATCACTGCGGCACAGCAACAAATTCATATCATAACGCCTTATTTCTTACCTGATGCCAGCCTTGAAGATGCCTTGATTACGGCAGCGCTGCGAGGGGTAAAAATCAAAATATTGCTGCCGCAACACAACAATATTCGGATGGTGGATTGGGCCTCTCGTGGCCTTTTGTCTCCACTACTGATGCGTGGCATCGACATTGCCTTACAACCGGGCCACTTCAGCCACGCCAAGAGCTTTACCGTGGATGGCCAATGGTTATTGCTAGGCTCGACCAACTGGGACCCACGCAGTCTGGCACTCAACTTTGAGTGTGCCGTGGAATGTTATGACGACTGGCTTGCGTCTCAAATGGACGACACTTTTGATCAGCATTGGCAACAAAGTAAACTGCTGACATTGAAAGATTTGACTGAACAATCACCCCTTTTAAAACTTCGAAATGCCACGGCTCGCCTGCTGACACCTTATCTTTAACGTATCCACAATCCATTCAGAGTGACCAACACAGCGTTCATGATGTTTTCGCCCCCTTGAAACCTTTTATGTATTACCGCATCTCATTACTAGAACGTCTGATCACGCCTTCACCGGGCCATACCGGTCAAAAGAGCGCATCAGATCAAAATGTTTGTGATGAGGCTGTGCGAGCTGGCTCCCGTGCCAAAACGGTCTAAGAGCAGCATCACAACCTTATCAAACCATACCCGAAATTGGAGTTTCTATGTCTGGTAAACGCCATCCCTTGATGACCTTAGCCATTGCGATGCTGCTGACCACGAGTTCTGCAGCCTTTGCTAATGAACGAGTCGAAGAAGGTCAATGGAACCAACTAAGCGAAGAAGTCCGTACTGACTTAGAACGCTTGTCAGACTATAGCGCAGAGCGGCGCGATGAAGCCGTCGCTTTGGGCCAAGAAGTCATGAATAGCTTGGACAGTGAGTACAATCAGCTGAAAAAGCAGGCTAACCAACATTGGGATCAGCTCAGTGATTCTAGCCGGGCGACATTACGCACCCAAATGAAAGCCATTGAGCGCCAACGCGCCGAATTGTCGGCCCAAATGCAAGAGTGGAAATCGGGTTCAGATGAAGCATGGCAGCATCTGAAGCGAGGCTTAGTGAAGAGCTACGCCAATATGAGCGATGCCCTACAGGATGCAGGACGCTCATTAAGCCGGGATGAAACAAGCGCTGAATAATCTCAGCGCTTGAATTGGGCACAAAGCGTGACTCTCTGCGAGTTATAACTTTTCTTGGGTCATGACCATCCTTGGATTATGGCCTTCCTTGGGTCATGACCTTCCTTGGCTTATAACCCACCAGAGGTTATCTCTCGCCACAGGTTATCACTCGACATGGGGATAACCTGCCATCGATTACAGTCGAGCCGCCAGGCGCATGCCTTGATCAATGGCACGCTTGGCATCGAGCTCTGCGGCTAATTCGGCACCGCCAATCAAATGAACGGATCGTCCCAACGCTTCTAAAGGGGCGATCAATTCATTCACAGATTCCTGCCCCGTGCACAACACGACAGTATCCACTGCTAATAACTGGGGCTCGCCGTTAACGGTTAAATGTAACCCGTCATCATCAATCCGTTGATAATCACACCCAGGCACCATACGGACTTGATTCATTTTTAACGATGATCGGTGAATCCAGCCCGTGGTTTTGCCCAAGCCTTTACCTGGCTTGGATGTCTTACGCTGTAAAAGCCACACTTCTCGTGCAGGCATCGGGGGCTCACGATCGATCAGCCCGCCTGGCGTTGACGCCTGCAAATCGACCCCCCACTCACGCATAAAGTGTGCAGTATCCACACTCGGCGACGTCCCTTGCTGCACCAAGAGTTCAGCCACATCAAAACCAATACCACCAGCGCCCATCACCGCCACATGCGCGCCCACCCGCTCGGGATACATAATGGCATCGGTATAACGCATCACCTTTGGATGATCAACTCCAGCAATATCTGGCACTCGCGGTGTAACCCCGGTCGCAACCACAACCTCATCGAAGTCCAGCAGCTGATCCGACTCAACTCGCGTATTCAGTTTCAACGTCACCCCTGTAATCTCAAGCTGACGACGGAAATAGCGAATGGTTTCGTGGAACTCTTCTTTACCTGGAATCCGGCGCGCATAATTAAACTGCCCACCAATGTCCGAATGCTGTTCGAATAGCGTCACCTGATGGCCCCGCGCTGCGGCGTTGACGGCACAAGACAAGCCCGCTGGCCCAGCCCCTACCACCGCAATCTGACGAGGTTGATCGACCGGTGTGAGCGATAGTTCTGTTTCATGACAAGCTCGCGGATTGACCAAACAAGAGGTCAGTTTCATCTGGAAAGTGTGATCCAAGCAGGCCTGGTTACACGCGATACAGGTATTAATTTCATCATGCCGACCCTCTTGCGCTTTACGTACCCACTCAGGGTCTGCCAGAAAAGGGCGCGCCATCGACACCATATCCGCATGCCCTTCAGCCAACACTTGCTCAGCCACTTCCGGCATATTAATTCGATTAGTGGTAATCAAGGGGACGGATAATGCGGCCTTCATCCGCTGAGTGACGGCAGAAAAAGCCGCTCGGGGCACGCTGGTCGCAATCGTCGGCACTCTCGCCTCATGCCAGCCAATGCCCGTATTAATCAACGTCGCGCCAGCCGCTTCCACCGCTTGTCCCAGCATGACCACCTCATCATGAGTGGAGCCCTCTTCGACAAGATCCAGCATCGACAGACGGTAAATCAGAATAAAGTCATCCCCCACAGCCTGACGAATGCGGCGCACAATCTCCACAGGAAAACGCATCCGGTTCGTCACGCTGCCCCCCCAACGATCCTCTCGATGATTGGTCCGGCGGCAAATAAACTGATTAATCAGGTAACCCTCTGACCCCATGATTTCAACGCCATCATAACCGGCTTGTTGCGCCAATAACGCGCATCGCACATAGTCATTGATCTGGGCTTCGACTTCGTCATCGGTTAAAGCATGAGGTGTAAAAGGGTTGATCGGCGCCTGAATAGCAGAGGGCGCGACTTGGGCGCGGCTATAGGCATAACGCCCTGCATGCAAAATCTGTAAACAGATTTTGCCCCCTGCCCCATGAACCGCCTCGGTCACCTGCTGATGTGATGCGGCCTCCTCATCGTTGGTCAGTTTGGCCGCCCCATCAAACACAACCCCCTGATGATTCGGCGCAATCCCCCCTGTGACGATTAATCCCACACCCGCCTGTGCTCGCTCCGCATAAAAGGCTGCCAAACGGCTAAACCCACCCGGATGCTCTTCTAGATTGGTATGCATCGAGCCCATCAAGACTCGATTTTTTAAAGTAGTGAACCCCAAATCTAGCGGTGCCAGTAAATGGGGGTAGAATGCATTGTCATCAGTCGTCATGGATCTCTCCCAGCCAGCGCAGTCATCACGTCAGGATTATAATTCAAACAACTGACTGATAGTTTCAATGGGTTAAGGCAATTTAGCAATCCCCCCCAAAAGTTCAATACGCTTAAGCCCCCTTGATCAACGCCGTTATAGATCCAGGTTTTTATCAACAACGTTTTTATCAACAAGGCTTTTATGAAAAAAGCTAAAAAAGCTTTTACCAATATCGCTCAAAGCGTCTCCCAGCCATAGGGCAGACGCGGGCCTCATCACTCACGCTTGTGCGGGCGAGCCTGCCGGTCAAAATCATCATCACACTCATCGTGTGCTAATGCGTGAAAGCGATGATGGATATGACGTGTCACGCACCAGACGCTGACCAATACCAGCGGTACCAGAATCCCCATAGCTAACGACTTATTGAAATGCCAACCAGTTCCATACAAGGCTTCCAGCAAATATTTACCCAAGCCCACTAAATAGTAACTAATGGCGGCAACAGATAACCCTTCGACGGTATGCTGCATCATCAACTGGATTTTGGAACGCTGATTCATCGCCCCCAGCAATTCACGATTCTGCTGCTGTATCGCCATATCAACACGAGTGCGCATCATATCGCTGGCCCGATCCACACGACGCGAAATATCCTCTAAACGCTCACTCACCGCCTGACAAGTACTGACCGCAGGTAATAAACGTCGACTGAGAAACTCGTTGATGGTCAAATGTCCCGACACCTCATCTTCACGCAAAGCCTGCAAGCGCGTTTCGATCATCTCAGCATAGGCCCGAGTCGCCGTAAATCGAAACGTCGTCTGTGCACGGAAGGCCTCTACCCTGGCGGCCATCTGCGTCAACTCCGCGAGTAAGGCCCTTTCATCAACCGCTTGACAGTGCTGTTGATGAGCCAACGTATCAGTCAGTCGGTTCAACTGGTCATCCATATCACCGAGCAGAGGCGAAATTCGGCGTGCATCAGGCAAAGCCAGCAACGCCATCAAGCGGTAAGTTTCAATTTCAACCAACCGCTGAACTAAACGCCCCAGTTGAGAATCGCTTAACTGCTTGTTATACACCAGCAACCGACCCAAGCCATCACGATGTAGCTGAAAGCTGGTCCATATCCGTGCAGCGCCATCCAAAGAGTTGGAACCAATCAATCTCATCTGTTCAAACCACGGCTTCACCTCAGTCGGCTCAGGCTCTTCAACTTCTCGCGCATCTTCGATCGCCATATGAAAGCCTGCCACTAAGGCGCCCGGCAATGCCGCCAGCCAAGCAGAAGGTAAATCAGCAAGGGCCGTTTGACGAAAGGGATCATCCGCTGGCTCAGGCGACAAATGAATCAGGGTATACGTTGTAAACTCTAAATGCTGTTCCCAACGAATACGAAAATGATCAAAGGTTTTCTCATAGCAATGAGTCACCTGTTCAGGAATTTCATAACCCAATAACTCATGCAGTTTCTGCAAATGACGAAATTGCTCAGCTTTTTGCTGCTCATTGACCTGCAGCGCCAAGTGGGTAATCCGAGCCGGACTGGGGATCACCTGAAATGGACGCGAATGCAGCTCGTTGTAAAGCATTTCGCGCAACGGATGAATATCCAACAATTGCGTAATGTGAGTCATAGCCAATTCTGTCCTACTATCGTGTCCAAGCGTTCAACTCATTCACAATCCACGCACACGCCTCAGTCTTTGATGACCGTGATACGACCCGAGCATGGCTTGCTTTATCATCATTAAGGCGTCAGCGACTATCGCATTCGCAACCCGAGAAGGTCTACTTATAAATCACCCATAAAGACGCCCCATCAGTGCAAAACGACCATAGCGCAGATCAAAGCAAATGATTAAAACAAGACAGAAGGCGTGACATCGAAATACATGGAAAAGCTGGAAAAGAGAGAACCACCATATCGGCGTAGCCAGAAGCCAATAGAGAAGCAGGCAGGCAGTAAGAGGGAAAAGCAAAAGAGGGAAAAACAAGAAAAAATACGATGAAGCGAAGGTCTGTAAGAAAAAAGAAAAAGAAAGTCTATACGCTAAAAACAAAAAAACCTTCAGCTTTCGCTTGAAGGTTTCTTGGTGTGATCAAAGATCACCATGATATTTTGAATGGCGGACCGGACGGGACTCGAACCCGCGACCTCCGGCGTGACAGGCCGGCATTCTAACCAGCTGAACTACCGGTCCACATAATTCAAAATAGATCGATTCGATAATTTATTTCATCTTAATATTCAGTGGCGGACCGGACGGGACTCGAACCCGCGACCTCCGGCGTGACAGGCCGGCATTCTAACCAGCTGAACTACCGGTCCACATTCTGAATATCTGTCTTCGCTTAATGGTGGGTGGTACAGGGTTCGAACCTGTGACCCCCAGCTTGTAAGGCTGGTGCTCTCCCAACTGAGCTAACCACCCATGGCGGACCGGACGGGACTCGAACCCGCGACCTCCGGCGTGACAGGCCGGCATTCTAACCAGCTGAACTACCGGTCCGCATATTAAGCAAAAACCACGATCAAATCAACTCTCTATCTGATCTCATGAAGTGGTGGGTGGTACAGGGTTCGAACCTGTGACCCCCAGCTTGTAAGGCTGGTGCTCTCCCAACTGAGCTAACCACCCCTCTCCATGTGCGGCGCATTTTACATTCTTCCCCGGGACTGTCAAACACTTTTTTCATTTTTTTTCCTTTGGCTTCACGCGGTTAGCTCACAACCAGCCGAAGCCAATGGTTTTCCATATCAAAAATCCCAGCGTAAAGCAGAGCCAGCGTAAAACAGAGACAGACGCCTGTTGATATTTTTGCCCCATTCCACCAAGCCATCTCCAGTGACATGGCAATGTCATATTCAGACAACCGCTTTCTGAACGGCTTTGCAGGGTTTCCCCTCGAAAGAGTTTAAGGCTCAACATCGCTCGCGTTAAAGCCGACACTCACACTCCAGCAATCCCCGCTTGAGGGATATCGCCACAAGCACAATGCTTACACGCCTGTCATTAAAGGCGGTTTCACCATATCAATATGCGGGATACCATCTTCATCATATTCATCACTCACAACCTCAAACCCTAGTGAGGTATAAAACTTCTTCAAATAAGCCTGCGCCCCAATTTGTATCCCCATGCCGGGATACTGTGCTTCCGTAAAACGAATGGCTTCACTCATAAGAGCGCGCCCGATGTTCAGGTTTCTGAATGCTGAAACCGTCATCACTCGGCCAATAGAGGGTTGCGCATATTTAATAGCCGGATCGACAACCCGCGCATAGGCGGCCAACTGATGATCGACCAACACTTCTAGATGCCATGAGTGCACATCCATCTCATCGACTTCTTGGTAAGCACACTGTTGTTCCACGACAAAAACTGACTCTCTTGCTTTTATAAGGGTCAGTAATTCCAAAGCTGAAAGATTTTCTATGCGAGACCACTTAAAATTTAATGTCATTAATCAACACATCTTAATCAGTCAAAAGAGCGCTCAACAATATCGTTTTAATTAGAACGACCGTAAACAACTTTAATTCATAACCTTCTCTATAACCACTGTACAATCCACAACGACCCCACAATAAACCCGAAAATAAGTGCCATTAATATGCCATCAAACCTTCACAGGCTAACAGTAGGGCCGACGCCTTTAACGGATAAGAGCACATTCTTTCAGCCTCAGAAAATGCCATAAAGCCTCCTCACAAACAGATAAGCATCACTGATGACCTCCTGACACACGGTCTTTTGTGTCGTACTGCCACCCATCGCATAAACAACCGCTAAAACCTCAATCATGGCAGTACGAGGGCTATTAAAGTGATTGATCGCTTTTAATCATACCAACGTTAAACACACAAAAAAGAAAGCGCCTCACACGTTTTGGTTGGCGTAAACTCGATTACATCGTAATGGGCTAACCCATTAATTTTAAATGGATCTTGTTCTAACACTTGATCAAGTGCTGCTCGACTGTCCATCTGAGCCAAAATCACGCCGCCCGTTCTCGGCTCTTTTCGACCGGAGGCGAGAAAAACCCCTTTGGCATAATAGGCATCAAGATACTGTATATGATCCGCCAGATGCTTTTCGATTTCACTTAATTCACATACATAAGTCAGCGACACAATAAACATTAAAGTCCTCTTGGCCCTTTATAACAGGCTCACGGTTTATACATAAAAGCCAGCATCTTGCTGGTGACTTGAACCGACCCAACCCATGGAGTTTGTAAGTTTTTCATCACCCCATCAGGCATCACGGCTCGGTGGAGAGGCCGCACTGCCCGCTAAAATGCCGCCATCGATATTCATTTCAATGCCGGTGACATATTTGGATTCATCAGAGGCGAGGTATAGCGCGGCATAAGCCACGTCTTTCGGCTCGCCCATCGTGCCCAGAGGAATCTCGGATGCAATCACTTTCATCGCGCTTTCCCGATCTTCACCCTCTCCAAGCATCACATCCCATATCGGAGTATATATGGCGCCCGGATGAATAGAGTTACACCTGATGGGGTACTGCTTTTGCGCACAATACAATGCAACGGATTTCGAGTGGTTGCGAACAGCGGCTTTGCTGGAAGCATAAGCCGCAGCAAAGGGGATTCCGATAAGACCGGATCGTGAAGAGATATTCACAATACTGGCCGCCGAAGAGGTTTTCATCAGCGCAATCGCGTATTTACAGCCCAGCGCCATACCATCCAGGTTGACGCGATGGACTTGATGCCAACTTTCAATATCCAAGTGCTCAGGGTCATGCGGGCCCGAGGTTTCTAAGATACCGGCAATACCCGCATTATTGATCAGAATATCCAGCCCACCATAGGTGCTGCGAATATAGTGACTGACTTCAACCCAATCATCTTCACGGCTGACATCAAGAGGTATATAGCAAGCATTGGCACCGATGCGGGCGGCAACATCGCGGCCTAATTCATCATTAATATCAGAGAGAATCACTTGGGCTCCCTCAGCCGCAAAAAGTGTCGCGATGGCTTCACCGATTCCCCTCGCCGCCCCAGTGACCAATGCGGTTTTATGTGCAAGTCTCATGGTGTTTCCTTATTTAGATAGGCTTATTTAAACCCCACCCTGTTTAAACCCACCGTCTTTAAACTGACTCTTTAAGATCACGGCTTCATTTAAGTCAGCAAAAAGTTGATCACGGCCTGATTAAAAACTGCAGGTTGATCCATCAGCGGTAGGTGTCCAGCGTCTTTAATGCAGCATAGTGTGGCATCAGGCATGATCGCGGCGGCCTTGGCACCGTATTCGAAAGGAAAAAGCCGGTCATTTTCGCCCCAAACGACTAGCGTCTTGTTGGATATACGACTCAGCGCTGCGTCCGATAGGGCTGAAACTGCAGCACCACGCCCTTGCGTGAAGGGCTTTTGCCCCCCTTTCTGCTTCAAAACCTCAATTGAATAACGCCCATGGTTCGGATCGCGTTTTTTGGGTTCAAACAGGATATAACGGGAAAAGAACCGATTCGCGAGAGATGAAGGCCAAGTGTTCAACCACACCATTCCGACAATCGATAACAGCGGAGACTTTGCCCCCAACCCACCAGAGTCAACCAGTACCAGCTTATCGACGACCTCGGGATAATCAAGCGCCAACTGTAACGCAATGGCGCCACCTTGAGATAAGCCGATGATGTGTGCACGAGTAATGCCCAGCTCGTCTAACCACTGCTTTAGCCAGGTGACGAAATATGCTTTGTCATAAGCGGCATCAGGCTTATCAGACTCGCCATAGCCGACAATATCAGGCGCGATAACATGAAAATGTTGTGACAACGGGCCAATAGAAGGATACCAAGTGACCGCACCTGCACCGCCTCCGTGAAGACAAATCACAGGATAGCCCGTGCCCGCTGATAAATAAGCAGTCTTGATCGTGTCGACCATGACATCAGCCTGAGTCACTGGGATACCCACACTGTCGATCAAGGCTTGTCTCGCGTTTTGCTTTTGCATTGATGAGTAGCCTTTTACGAGAAGGTTTTCATGAAAAACCTTTGGAGAGAACCTTCAAGCACTCAGAAAACGCCCTCAGCTGCTCATCCGTTAAAGGTTCCAAGAGGGCCGCTGAAGCATGTGCGAATGATGCCTGCGCGTCCTCGTAGATTTGCTTTCCAGATGCCGACAAAGTCACCAGGCTGACTCTGGCATCGCGGGGATTGTCTTCCTTTTGAACTAATCCTGTTTTTTCCATCGGTGTAATCAGGCGCGTAACACCTGATGGGCTCAAACCAACACGCTCAGCAAGATCGCTGCGGCGCATTGTTTGTGTTGGTGTCGCATATAATTGGTTGAGTACAAGGTATTCAGTGACCCCAATACCATGGGCGGAAAGCGCACCGCCAATGCGTTTCTGTATTTTACTGTTGAGGCCGATGAGACTCATCACTTGATCACTTTCGGCTAGCTCGCCTTTAACCCGCTCACTTTCTGTTGTTTCAGACATGTCACATTTCCTTGCGATATACTTGAGTAGTCAACATTATACCCAAATAATTGCAAGCTCAAGCATTCCACAAATAAAATCATCACAAGTTCACAAAAAAAGGCGCAGTAAGTCATAACTCACTGCACCTTTGGGGTTTGATCAAGGCGCCAAGCAAGACGCCTATCGGCTCACGAGGGAAATAAGCCCCCTCGTGAGCTGATGGTTAAAAGGGAGCCTCAATATCCACAACGCCCACCAGTTTATGATTCACAAATTCTTTAATCCCCAGCCCAATCAATTCCCGGCCATAACCGGAACGACGGACACCGCCAAAGGGCAGGTCAGGTTTAATCACGGTAGGGTGGTTAATAAAGATCATACCGGTTGAGATCTGGTCGGCAACTTTTTGTCCCCGTTCAATATCTTGGGTAAAGACAGAGCCGCCCAGCCCATACGGGGAATCGTTGGCTATGCGAATGGCATCCTGTTCATCTTCCGCCCGAATCAGCATGGAAACAGGACCAAAGAACTCTTTGTAGTAGGCCGGATTATCCGGTGTGACATCCGTGAGGATCGTCGGCTGTACAAAAGCCCCTTGGGTCGGCACCGCAGGCCCCACCGGGGTCGCAGTGGCACCATGTTGAACCGCTTCATCAATCATGGATTTAAGGTTATCCGCCGCCTCTTGAGAGGACAGCGGGGCCAGGGTCGTCTCGGCCAGCATCGGATCACCCGCCTTCAATTGAGCAACCGCTTCGGTATAGCGCTGTAGAAAGTCATCATACAGATGTTGGTCGATGATCATGCGCTTGGAGGCCGTGCACACCTGCCCGCCGTTAAAATGCCGGCCCATGACGGCCCATTGGATGGTTTTATCGAGATCGGCATCACGGAGAACCACAAAAGGATCAGCCCCACCCAATTCCAGGGTCGTTTTCTTCAAAGCTTTACCTGCCTGTTCGGCAACTGAGGCACCGGCCCCTTCAGAGCCTGTCAATGCGACCCCTTGAACCCACGGATCATGAATCATGGTTTCGACCTGATCCTTGGTGGCATACAGGTTCTGGAAAGCACCGCTCGGTAATCCTGCCTCTCGCATCAGTTGCTCAAAAGCAGCGGCACTTTGCGGCACAATCGAGGCATGCTTGAGTAATACGGTATTCCCTGCCGCCAACTGAGGCGCAATAATCCGGGCAACTTGGTAGTAAGGAAAGTTCCAGGGTTCAACCGCCAGCAACACACCTAGGGGTTCGTGCTTGAGCCAGTATTCTCCCTGTTCATCACTGGCCGGTAGTTTCTCCGGCTGTAATAAAGTCTCAGCATGACGGGCATAATATTCAAAAATTTCAGCACAAATCTCGACCTCATCTTGCGCTTCACTAAACAGCTTGCCCATTTCGAGGGTCAGTAAACCGGCCAAATCAGGTTTTTCTGCTCTCAGTAAATCAGCCGCCTTTTGCAAGATTTGACTGCGCTGGGAAAAGGTCGTCGTTTTCCAGCCGTCAAAGGCTTCTTGAGCCGCTTCCAATGCCTGCTGAATCTCCTGGTCAGAAGCATTTGGAAAGCTTTTAACTTGCTCTGCGGTAAACGGATTCACCGTTGCATAGGCCATGACAACCTCCTGCGCGATTGTGCTAAACAAATGAATAGAAGCTCAAATGGCATTCACGGCCATGATCTTCTTGTTTAATCATTTGCGGATGGCAGCAGACGAATACAACCCCCAGCTTGATTTAATGCTATGCGCCTGCTTCGGCTCAATTCAGCTTCATTTCAAGGATCGTGCCGGAGGTAATCACTCAGAGTGAAATCGCCTAGGATGCATCGCTTAAGGTGAAAGAACCCGAGTCGTATATCTCGGCAAGGTCACCATTCCACCGGGGAACAAGCGGCATAACCCGGTGGAATTTTCTTGGCTGACGACAAACACTTCACCATCAAAGACCCAGCGCTTCAGGTAGAAACAGTCGCCTAAGCCTCTTCCCTTTTGCATCATGCTCAGTGTGCCTTGCGCATAATCTGTGGCACTGAATGTCACTTCCTGTAATGGCTTGAAGGTGTTGCGATCAACCACAAAAGCCACACTGCCCGCGTTATAGGCCGCTCGCCAGCATGCTTTCATCACCAAGGCTTTATCCGCCGTCAGGGCCGCATACTGCAGATAGTCTTCAGACAGATCACATTCCGCCGCACGGGTATTGGCCAAAGCGCGCAATAATTGTTGTCCTTGAGCCGACGAGGTAGAGATCGGTCGCAGTTGAGCCTCCAACACGGCGGCTTGCTGAATCTCTGGTTTTGGAGGCGCCGTCGGTATATCGGCTTCAGATCGAGACCCTTTCACGATCAAAGCACCGGGGGTATTAAGGCGTTGCTGTACCGCATCCATGCGCCGTAATACGGCACTGATCCCATGATCAGACAGTGGCAAGACAATCCCCGACCCTTCCAATCGAATATCGACATGTTGAGTGGCCATCGCCACCAATTGCCCAACTTGTGAGTCCGTTAAGCGCCCATCAGCAAGGACCTCGCCCATATCTTGCTGATTCATCCATAAATGCAAAGGCGTTGTCTCGGCCATATCTTCTGTTGAGACCCAACGACCGGTTAACGCTGTGCCCGGCCCAGCGGCTCGACTCAAGATCAAGCCCGCCCGTTGCGCCTCAACATAACGCTCAGGAGGATAACCGGCCGCCCGACACAATAGCGTGTTATCGCAAACAAGCAGCCAATCTCCCCGCATAAAATCAGGCACGCTGTCATTCTCTGCGTGGCTCGCCATGGCCACACCCGATAAGATGAGCATCATCACGACTTTTCGAACGGGCGTATGATGCAAGCGCATCAACACATCGTATGCGGCCTCCAGCGTCTTAAACACATGAGCTAAACTTTTGAACCGTAAGCTTTTGAACCGTAAGCTTTTGAACCGTAAAGTTTTAAGCACGGAACGTTTAAGCTCAGAACCTTTAAATACTGGACGTTTAAACACCTTAGGCCTCTCCTTATTTGATCGCCCGAGCCAACGACCGTTTTCCCTCATCGCGACAAAACGTCTCACCTCACAGGGACATGGCGCATGCTATTATAGCGCCATGAGAATATAATGCGGTTGTGTACTCATGTGACTTATTGAACGAACTGACGATGATCACTCAGTTGAGTGACTCACTAAGATTGTGAATCTGCCGTGACTTTCAGTTTAATGCGCCTCTCTCAACGCTATCACTATCATGCGGTCGGGCTAAGCCTGCTTGCCGTATTGATGCTGTATCTGGGGCCTTTATATTCTCAGCTGACGCGACCGGCACCGATGCCTTCGGGCATGGTGATGGCACATCAATTCTCAGCACAGCAGCAGAGCACATCGACTGATGCCGTTACACATACGCTCGTGCAGCCCCACCATGCGGGCGATCATCATTCCCATCTATCCCATTTAGAAGCTTGTGGCTACTGCTCACTGCTCTTTCACTTGAGCTGGATGCAAGCACTGGCCATACCACTGGTAACGACTCAGGTTCCCAGCCTTCCACTACCAGCGGTACGTCACGCATCAGCAGACGAAGCTGATGTCTATTCATCGTCTTATCCTCGCGCACCACCGCATGCTTAATGAGTGAGGCTTAAGCACCCTCACTCTCCCCCACATAGTGTTTTCAGGCATGCATAGCCAGGCATTTCCTCATCAGACTCGCCTACGCTGTGCATGTCGATTAATCAGTAGACGTCACCCTGTTGTGCCAAGGTCTGAAAAGGCTTCCAGCGCTGGGTTGACGGCTTTTTCATGATATGCACAGCCACGAGATTTTCTTAAAAGCAACGAGATTGCGCTATTAAAGGCAACGAGATTGCACTAAGAGATCGCGCGAATAGATTGCACTCAAAAGTGCAGCCCAGCGCATCATGGTGGCCTTAGTTGAGAGAGAGACGATGTCGACACCGACACCGCCAGAACAAAAGCAAAAGTCCAATAATGCACTTTTGTTACTCATCACACGCCTGCATTTTTATATTGGCCTGTTTGTGGGCCCCTTTATTTTTATCGCAGCACTGACCGGTACCTTATATGTGCTGACGCCCCAATTAGCCAACATCATCTATCAGGATGTACTGACCACTGAGAGTCAAGGCCCTGAACAGCCGCTAGCCGCACAGATTCAAGCGGCTCAAGCATCGCTTCCCCATGAGCTAAAATTATTTGCCGTCAGACCCGCGCCGAGCCCCGGCGAAACCACACGCATTATGTTTTTAGACCCGGCCTCTAAGCTCTCTGGCGCCAGCGCGGTTTTTGTTGACCCTGTCACGTTACAGATCACCGGCCACCTCCCGGTGTACGGCACCAGCGGCATACTGCCGCTGCGCATGAATCTAGACTTTTTGCATCGTCAGCTGCTGCAAGGCGAATGGGGGCGCTATTACAGTGAGTTGGCCGCCTCTTGGATGTGGATTGCAGCCTTGGGTGGCCTCTATTTATGGTGGCGTGGCGGCAAGAAAAATAAGGCTGAATTTGCGGCACGCACGCCTCACTTGAGGCATCGCCGACGCCACGTCCAAATTGGTCTGGTGATCTTTCTGGGGCTGGTCTTTTTCTCCGCCACCGGCCTAACCTGGTCGAAATGGGCGGGCGGTAATATTGCTCAACTACGCGCCCAAATTGGCTGGGTGACGCCTTCCGTTTCCCTCAACTTAGAAACACAGGCCCCCAAAGCAACCGCTCATGATCCGCATGCGGCCCATCATGATGCTGGCAATATACAGAGCAGCACTGAAACTCACCCGCTATGGACCCCTCAGCAGTTTGATCAAGTCTTAGCCACTGCCAGAGCGGCGGGTATCGATGCCGGCAAGCTGGAGATCAAACCACCTAAATCTGCAGATAAAGCTTGGTTTGTGCGTGAAATTGACCGCTCATGGCCCACGCAAGTCGATAGCGTCGCGATTGACCCGAATCAGATGAAAGTGATCAGCCGTGCTGATTTCGCTGAATTCCCGTTGATTGCCAAACTGATTCGCTGGGGTATCGATGCCCACATGGGCATTTTATTCGGTTGGCCGAACCAATTAATGCTAGCAGCATTCGGCATCACCCTGTGCGTGATGATTATCCTGGGTTATCGCATGTGGTGGCTACGGCGCCCCGCTGCCGGGCCAACAGCCAAACCCTTGCTACAGGCCTGGGCCAAACTCTCCAACACACATAAAAGTATCAGTGTCATGCTCGCGTTGTTCTTAGGCTGGAGCTTACCAGTACTGGGCGTCAGCTTAATCATCTTCCTAATGATTGATGCCCTCCGTTGGCGAGCGGCTTCAGACACTGCTCAAAACTGATCACACAGGTCTAGCACAACGCCCGTCAATCCCAATAGAAAGCCCCCACCGGTCGAAACACCGATGGGGGCTTTTTCCGATCAAAAGCTTGTTTCCGATCAGAGACTCGGTAAGCGCGGGTTAACGGCGGTCTTCAATCTTAAGTTTGAGCATGCCCTGCTCGTTAATCGCCAACGCTTGGATAAAGAGCCCTTTAACCATAGTGCCCTGGCGTAAATCCTGCTCAGACACATACAAGGTCTGTTCTGGTTGCGCCTGCGCACGACCTTGGCTATTCATGGTCTGAGAAGTCAACGTCAGCACATAACTGCCTTGTCGATAGCCACTGTAAAATAATGACCAAGAGGTCGTCGGCTTACCTGAAATGGCATCGGTACTGACAAAGAAAGGTCCGCGATAATCCATCGCCCAGCGACGTCCAGCCTTGCCCCCAGTGACCTGAATTAAGGGCTCTTCAGTCGCAACATGCCCCTGTTCATCCAAAATAACGCCGATAGCACCCCGGTAATAATCCGGTGTCGTAAAAATAGTGAGGCCAGTTAAGTCTTTATTGAGGAGCTTATCAACCGCAGGAGAGACATTGCCATGGCCCTGCATTTTGCGGGTACTTGAAAGCGAGTCTAAACGATCGACATTAAAGCGATAAAGGCCTGACCAGTGAGCACGACGGGGAAAATCACGACGTGTAGGCGCATGAGCAGCCACTTCCTGACCAGACTTCTGAGATGCACCATACTCCTCAACCGTTAGCAATTTATCGCCAATAGAAGCCCACCCATGATCAACATGATCTGATGTCAATAATTTTGATGACTGAACCGCTGCCGAATCCCCTAACTCAACAGGCGGACTCACCGTTGTCAGATAGAAAGGCTTACCACCACACCCTTGGAGTAGCACCACAAAACACAACAAGACCAGCTTTTTCACATTATCCCCTTCGGTTCCCTGAGCCGGATTCATGCGATCAGCATATCCGACAGACTTAATGTGAAAGCACTGAACATCTGACTTACAGGCATTGAGCGTATTTCATGGCTCATAGGGGCTTTACGTATCACAAAGACCCGGACCAAAGCGGGAATCGGTTTAACGGTGATTCTGGTGGCCACATCCCTGTCAGCATGATGGATCAGTGCTCCATCAAGCGATGGTTATAGAGGAACGCCTGACACATTGCAATGACACTCTGTTGCATTGATCCATCAATGGGTTAACCCCGCACACCCGGGCGATACATCTCGAAACGCTCGGCATCACTGATGCCATAATAGGCAGCGGGGCCTCCTGCTCTTAAGATCGGCTCCGCGAGTGTCGTTTGATAAACCCCATCAACCAATAAGTGCTCTGCAATATGCACACCAACAACCTCCCCGAGCACCAGCCAGGTGTCAACGGCTTCACCTTGTGCCGTATTCAGTTGAATCAGCTGACTGAGCTGGCACTCAAAAGCCACCGGGCTTTCTTTAACACGCGGCACCGCGATACGTTTTGAAGGCTCAGGCGTTAGCCCGGCCAGTTCAAACTCATCAATATCGGCATCCACGGCTTCACAACTGGCGTTCATCGCCTCAGCCAAGGGGCGCGTCGCCAGGTTCCAGCAGAAGGTTCCCGTTGCTTGAATATTACGCACCGAATCCTTCCACCCAATACTGGCAAATCCAATAATCGGCGGCGTGTAATTAAAAGCATTAAAAAAACTATAGGGCGCCAAGTTCAAATGTCCTTCGGCATCCTGGGAGGAAATCCAACCAATCGGACGCGGTCCAACAATGGCATTAAAGGGGTCGTGCGGCAGGCCATGGCCTTGAGCAGGTTCATAAAAATACTGAGACGGGTTCATTAAAGGTCCTCAACCAATAGACGTAGCGAGCGAATACAATGAATTTATCACAGTACATCAAGGGTCTGGCCTTATAAGTGACTCCATCACGTCAATAGCATGGTCATGTCATCCCCCTCAACTTAGTGACTAGACGGAGGTTTTCAGAACATGCTATCTATAAGAAGACACACAATATGTCACATATAAGAGACAATAATAAACATCCCTCCCTCGCAAGGAACCGCTCATGAGTACTGATGATAAGTCCACACTGACGTTATCTGCGTTATCTCCACTGATGAATCAAGCACTTCAGCAAAGTGCGACGCTGACACGTTATGCTGCGACTGACCCAACAGAGGCGGTGATGACCACAAATGGATGCGTCACCACCATTGATAAGGGTACAACCTCATGGTATTTCAACCCAGATCAGGTAACGCCCTTGGTCCCAGTCAGCCCGAGTCAATCACCTACGCCTTATGTTGATGTTCAAGCTCAGTGGCTGAATACTCAGCAAGCGCTGGAGCAGAATATTCGCGTTGAGCATGGCGGTAGTGCCAACACTTTTGGCGGTGTTGGGACCTTACTTGTCCCCCCGGCGTTCCAAATTCCCACCGTGATGGCCACCCCTGAAACGGTGCGTCACTATGGGCTCACGCTGATCGACCGTGATGAGGTACTGGCTTGCGAATCCCGCGATTATGAAATCGTGATGATGCGCTACACCTATACGCCAGAGTATAAAAAGGACTTTCTAATGCAGCCTCAAGGGGGCGGCGGTATTTTTGTCGAGACCCATAACTTTCCCCATATTCATATCCCCCTAAATGAACAATGCGGGGGCTATATCGTCATAGGCAAGCGCCTCAGCGATGGCAACACCTATCACTTCACAGCATTCCAGATTCCTTACGGCAAAGCGCTCTATACCCCAGCGTATACCATTCATGGCGATGGCACGCTGGTGGGTGAATATGGGATTACGGTCGCCGACTCAGCTTTTGTCCAAGCCGATACCGTCCTAATCTATAACCAAAAGACTAAGACCATGGCACACCATGTCGTGCCTGATTGGCCTAACAATCAAGACGACTTTGAGAACAAAGAGGGTCAATCTCATGGCTGATCGAGATGATAATCTCTATAAAACATTGCTGGAGTCGACCAAGGCCATTCCCTGGAAAATGAATTGGGAAACTAAAGCCTTTGAATATATCGGGCCACAAATCGAACAACTGCTGGGTTGGCCTCAGGAAAGCTGGCAGTCAGCTCAAGACTGGGTCGATCGAATTCACCCCAATGAACGCGCCGACAGCTTTAATATGTGTGTCTCGCAATCCGAGTGCGGGATTGATCATGAGATGGACTACCGTGCACTCACTGCAAATGGCGGCTATGTTTGGGTCCGCGATGTCGTGCATGTCATTCGGGAGGCGGGTAAAACCGTCGCCCTGGTGGGCTTTATGTTCGATATTTCCGAGCGTAAAAAGATGGAAGATGTGCTGCTACGCCTGAACAAGCAACTGGAGTCGCTCTCTTATCACGATGCCTTAACCGGCATTGCCAACCGCCGCATGTATGATCGCTCACTCGAACTTGCTTGGGCCCAAGCCCAACAGTCTCAACGTCCGATCTCAATGGCGTTGTTCGATATTGACCATTTCAAGGATTTTAATGATCACTATGGTCATGCCGAAGGCGACAACTGCCTGAAAAAAGTCGCACAAACCTTGGATAATGCAGCCCTAAGACCCTCAGACTTACTGGCACGTTATGGTGGCGAAGAGTTTGTCTTACTGATGCCGGAAACAACGCAAGAAGAGGCCGTCGAAATCGCCGAAGTCTGTCGACGAATGGTGGTGAATCAGCAGCATCCTCATGCTCGCTCATCCGTAGGCGGTGTCGTTACTGTCAGTGTCGGGATAGCCAGTATCATCCCGGAGGCGCAACAACCCATGACCCGCTTATTTGAATTGGCGGATAAAATGCTTTATGCGGCTAAGAAGCGAGGCCGTAATTGCGTCGAAGCCCCCGGGCCAAGAGCGACTCAAGCGCTGAATTAACCCGAAAAAACGACAGGGACGTCGCCCTCCCCTCTACTCCGCCATAACAGCCCATGTAAAGCTGCGTTTTACGGCGTATCAATGGCCAAATAACGCCGTGCCCATTCAAGATTTTCATCCAGTGTCGAATAACGCATTGATAACGCGGAAGCGCCCAGTTCAGAGGCTTCAACATCACCTGCTTCGGCGACACGCTGATCACGCAAACAATCATAGGTGGCTTTAATCGCCGCGAAATAAGCCGCATGGCCATTGACCACCACACGAACACCATTGGCCGCCAAACGGGTCGGATCGGCCAGCGCGGGGTTGTCATAAGCCACCAACATCAATGGAATACTCAGGTGGCTGCTGATCGCTTCTAGATGCTTAAAATCTCGAATACCGACTAGACACACACCATCAGCACCTGCAGCTTCATAGGCTTGAACCCGCGTAACCACGTCATCGACGCTTAGCACCCCGGCATTGGTCCGCGCCAAAATGGCAAAAGCAGGGTCAATACGCGCATCTAGAGCCGCCTCTATTTTTCCCACAGCCTCTTCAAGCGAAATCAGCTCAGGGGGTGTTTGCCCAAAGCGGGCGGGTAATACCGTATCTTCAATCGTTAACGCCGCAAGACCGGCACGTTCAAGCTCAGTGACCGTACGCATGACATTCAGGGCATTACCATAGCCATGGTCAGCATCAGCGATAATCGGTAAGCGCGCCACACGGCCAATACGGGTCGCCTGCTCAACAAATTCGGATAACGTAATCAGGGCAAGATCTGGCGCCGCTAATACCTGCAGTGAAGCGACAGATCCCCCCAAAATCCCTACTTCAAAGCCAAGATCAGCAGCGATTCGGGCTGACATAGGATCAAAAGTAGAAGCGGTGTAATAACATGTCTGACGATTGAGTAAATCTCGAAACTGATGTCTTAACGCCTGAGGAGAAGGCATGGCCATAGTCAAACCTCACTGATTGATTGGCAGAGTCCTACCAAGAGATTCACCCGATTCTACTGCGATTCATGTCTGTGATTGAAGCAGGCAGCCACTCGATTTACTCCCGAGCGGGCGTGATGATATTTCAACGCAAGGACGGGCAGTCTGAACTAAGCTGGATTCTGAACTAAGCTGCATGAAGAACCGGTACGGGACACCCGGCGCCAGGACGATCATTACCAACAATGAGCATAAGGCCATGCTAAGAAAACTTAATATTGGGGTTAGAACCACGCTCAGCTTCAGCATCATTCTTATCCTTATGATCATCACCAGCCTGTTTGCACTCCAGCAAATCTCCAATGTGCGCGCCAGTGCCGAAGAGATTGAAAAAAACTGGATGGAGAGCATTTATCAGCTAGGTAACGTGACCGAGCATATGCTAACGCTACGGGTCCATACCGTTAAAGTGATGGGGGCGGACAGCGCGGAGGAAGTCAAAGGCATTCTGTCAGAGGGGCCTCAACTGGTCGAAGACCTTCAAAACAGCCAAAAAAAATACCAAGCATTAATTTCATCCAGCGAAGAACGTAATGTCTACCAGAGCTTAGAAGCAGAATTACAAGAATACCTGCAAGCGCGAAGCCAAATGATTGAGCGAAGAGCCAATGGCCAACCCGCGGACCCAGCCAATGAGAATGCGATCAACCGTACCGGTGATCAGATGACGGATGATCTAGCCCGCTTAAAAGACTTAAACCATCAAGGTGCTGCCAAGTCATCGGCAAAAGCGGGTCAACAATATGAAAATGCTAAGATAGCGGTCGCTCTATTAATCGTGGCCTCGTCGTTACTGACTATTTTATTGGCCATACTGATTACTCGTAGTCTCACACAACCCATTCAGGCAGCCCTAATGGCCGCTGAGCGCATTGCTCAAGGCGATTTAACCCAAGAGATCACCGTCGAAGGTAAAGATGAACCCGCTCAGCTATTGAATGCCATCACGCATATGCAAAAAGCACTTCGCCAAGTCATTCAGCAAATTCTAGAAACCAGCTCGCAATTGGCCACAGCATCAACGCAATTACAGAGCGCAACAGACGAAAGTACCCGCAACTTGCACCAGCAGAGTGACGAAGTGGAGCAAGCCGCTACTGCAATCACCGAAATGACCACGGCAGTCGAAGAAGTGGCGAACAATGCGACATCAACCTCTGAAGCCTCACAAGAATCAGAAAAAACAGCGCATCATGGCCGTACGGAAGTGCAGAACACCGCGCGAGAAATCAAGGAGTTGGTCACTAATATGAGCCAAACCTCGACGAGCATGGAGGATCTGGCCGAAAAAGCGCAGAGTATCAGTACCGTGTTGGATGTGATTCGTAAGATTTCAGAGCAGACCAACTTGCTGGCTTTAAACGCGGCCATTGAAGCCGCCCGAGCAGGAGAACAAGGGCGCGGCTTTGCCGTTGTGGCTGACGAAGTCAGAGCTTTGGCACAACGGACCCAGGATTCCACGACAGAAATCGAGCAAATCATCAGCAGCATTCAAAATGGCACACAGGATGCTGTCGAAGCGATGCGTGACAGTAATTCGCGAGTCCAAAAAACACTCGCCGCAGCCGAACAAGCAGAAGAAGCGCTACAAACCATTGCACTGGCCATTAGCGGCATTAACGAACGCAACCTCGTCATCGCCAGCGCCTCAGAAGAGCAAGCGCAGGTCGCACGAGAAGTGGATAGAAGCCTGGTCAATATTCGCGATTTATCCGTTCAATCGGCAGCTAGCGCGAACCAAACCAGTAGTGCGATCGAGTCCCTGACTCAGATGGCACAAGGGCTGAAGCAACAAGTATCGAGGTTTCAGATCTAATTATTGAGGTTTTGAATATCAATACTGAGGCTTAAGCTATACGCATTGAGTTCAATAGCACGATAAACACGATAAAAAAGGGGCCCTCATCAGGCCCCTTTTTCAAAAGTCTCGGCGCTCACATCAACAGTCATCACCGGCGAAAAACGGCCGTGATATCAATCAAATTCGATACCGAGACGACGACCGACTTCTTCATAGGCCTCGATCACCCCCCCCAAGCCTTGACGGAAACGGTCTTTATCCATTTTTTCACGGGTTTCGCTATCCCATAAACGACAACCATCCGGGCTGAACTCATCGCCCAATACGATTTCGCCTTTAAAGACCCCGAACTCCAGCTTGTAGTCCACCAATAACATGCCGCCATCCAGGAACAACTGCTTGAGCACATCATTCACTTGATAAGTCAGCGTCTTCATCTGAGCCAACTGCTCAGGCGTGGCCCAACCAAAAGTCTCCGCCAGCGATTCGTTAATCATCGGATCGCCCTGGGCATCATTCTTGAGAAATAACTCAAACGTAGAGGGCGTTAGCGTCAACCCTTCTTCAACCCCCAGACGACGACATAAACTGCCTGCACTGATATTACGTACGACACATTCAACTGGAATCATGTCGAGCTTTTTGACCAAAGCTTCACGATCATTCAGTAAACGCTCGAAGTGAGTAGGAACCCCTGCCGCTTTCAATTTTTCCATAATAAACGCATTGAAGCGGTTGTTGACCTGACCTTTTCGTGCCAACTGCTCTTTCTTTTTACCGTCGAAGGCACTGGTATCATCGCGAAAATGCAATACGAGATAGTCAGGATCATCAGTGGTGAAGACCGATTTGGCCTTGCCAGCATACAGTTCTTCACGTTTTTCCATGGGGATCTCCAAGTGCAAATGTCGTAGTCAAAGTATTTCAAAGAAAGAAGGAAGAAAGCCAGCCTCCGAAAAGAGGCTGGCTAAGCAGTCAATATCATATCAGAGCCAGCCGAGAAACGCCGATAGAAATCAGTACACTGGATTGACAATCAGCGCATTGCCCCCGTTCATCAATCAACCACGAGGAAGGCAAGCACGCCAGCCAAAGCCCTGCTGCTGATCAGCCAGCGTAATCCAATCCTCGGTACAGTTCAGTGCTTCGGCCAGTACACGCCCGGCCAATGCCGCCTGATTATTCTGTTCACTGATATGCGAGGCCACCAAATGCTGGAGATGGCCGGTCTCGATGTGCTGTAAAAACTCAGCCGCTTGCTGATTGCTCAAATGGCCATAATCACCGGCAACACGCGCTTTTAAACTAGGCGGATAAGGCCCTTGCGCCAACATCTGAGGATCATGATTCGCTTCCAACACCAAGCTGTCGCAATGCTGAAAAGTCGTCACAACATGAGCAGTCACCGAGCCGAGATCGGTTAAGATCCCGAGCTGATACTGACCATCGGTCAAACGAAACTGGCACGGCTCACGCGCATCGTGGGGTACCGTCACCGGGAGGACTTCCAAATCTCCGATCGTCACTGGGATTTCAGGGGTCAACATCTGCCAATGAGGTAGCTGACCTAATCGCCTTTGAGCCGCCAAACGGGTGCCATACGTCATATGCACTGGCAGCCGGTGTCGCCGAATTAGGGGGCCAACGCCACCGACATGATCACCATGTTCATGAGTGACCAAGACGGCATTAAGATCATCTGGGGTCAGCTCAAAACGGGCCAGCCGCTGAGTCAGATCCCGTAGGGCAAACCCATTATCAATCAAGATATGGGTTTGCCCTGCACTGACCAGCGTCGCATTGCCTTTACTGCCCGACCCCAAGGATGCAAAACGTAACGCTTGTGTCATATCAAGTCAGCTGACGTCGAATCCAGTCCAACAGCTCCTGCTCAACCTGAATATCAGCAGGCTGACCCGACGCATCCTCGACATGCAGTTCAGTCATATCACCTGAAGGGGTCAAGACCAAGCGATAAGCTTTCGCTTTATCCGCATTATCACTGCCAAACAGCCAGCTCCAGAAGCCGCTATCACGTTCAGCCCGCGCCAAATAATGGATATAGAAAATCCCCTGGCTGCGATCCTGATCATCTAGGCGCTGCGCATCTTCATCAAAGCCATTGCTCAAGAGGTTCTGCAGCTCCCCCCAACTCCGGTCAAAGGCGAAATCAAGCACCAGCAGACGTCGACCATCCCGGTCAACCCAGCGCACCTGATCACCATCATCTAGATTTTGAGCCGCCAGTGATACACGACCATTTTGCTGCTGTTGAGTGACCAGTAAATACTGTTCCAGCGCCATCATGCGTTCGCGATCAAACTCAGAAAAAGGCAAGGCCTGACCACTGCTCATGGAAACGATCCGAACTTCAGAGGTCTGACGCCCAACCCCTTGGCGCAAACTGAAACGCTGGGCCGGCGTACCGCCTACATCAGCCCGCACCATCAATTCACCGCTACGCGGGTTGGTATACACCACATCCAGATTTTTCTCTTCAGCAAAACGCTGCAATGCGGGCCAAACCTTAGCCGGACCAGTATTGACCCACAGCCAGGGCCCTTGATTATCTTTACGCAATTCAACCGGCGGACGCTCTGCCACCCCAGTCTGCATTGACTCAGGACGAGGGGCGATAAACTCATCACCGGTATAGCCCTGTGTACTCCCTTGAGGAATCGGCATTTGATCCCGCTGCCCTGGAATAGGCGGCAATTCATAGTGTGAGGGCTCGGCGTGGCGATAATCTTCTGCCCGATCACGATAGGGTGAAGAAGCGCTACACCCCGCCATCACTGCAATGCTTATGCTCAGCAGCACCCCGCATTGCACCTTTTGCCAACTTTGCATTATGCCTCCAGGACACCCGCCAACTGCAGCGCTTCACGCACAGTCGGGTGATATTTATCAGACAAAGGCGTTAAGGGCAGGCGAATGCCGCCTTCCACTAACCCCATCGCCTGGACAGCCCACTTCACCGGAATAGGACTAGACTCAACAAATAATCCGGTATGTAGCGGCATTAAACGTGTATTAATTTGGTGAGCCCGTGCCGCATCACCCTTCAGTGCAGCGACACACATCTCATGCATCTGATTGGGTGCCACATTGGCCGTGACTGAAATATCACCGTGTGCCCCCATCAGAATCAGCTCACATGCCGTCGCATCATCTCCCGAATAAATACGGAAATCGGTACCGGCAACGGCATCAATCAGCGCTTTACCTCGCTCCAAATCCCCAGTGGCATCTTTCAAAGCGACGATATTGTCGACTTGAGTCAAACGCAGCACGGTTTCATTGTGCATATCAACCGCCGTACGGCCCGGCACATTATAGAGAATAATCGGCAGGTCACTGGCTTCGGCAATCGCTTTATAATGCTGATACAAACCTTCTTGCGTCGGCTTGTTGTAGTAGGGGGTCGCCGATAGGCAGTAATCGGCCCCAACCTTAGCCGCATATCGCGTCAACTCAACTGCCTCAGCCGTATTATTAGCGCCGGTACCGGCGATCACAGGAATACGTCCCTTCACCCGCTCAATCACACGTCGGATCACATCGAAGTGCTCGGCAAAAGACAGTGTGGACGGCTCACCAGTAGTCCCCGCCGCGACAATAGCGTCAGTCTCATGTTCGAGATGAAAGTCCACAAGTCGATCAAGTGCCACCCAGTCGACCTCGCCTTCAGTGGTCATGGGGGTGATCAGCGCGACAATGCTGCCTTGAAACATCCGTCTTCTCCTACAGATGAGGGGGTGGATAAATAACTCAACATCAGAATACACGATGAGTATTGGATATGGGATGTTAATAGCGGCGCTAAAGCGCGACAAGCGTCGCTATTGATCATCAGTCATCAGATGCTGTTATTGTTCAGATCATGAACTGAGTGACTCTACCCACCCCACAGCATGCAGACAAGTTTTACGTCAGCCCAGCCTCAAGCACAACACCAACCGACGCCCCCCATGTGCGCTCCATTTTGCACATAGTCTACGCCCATAGGGTCACCAGAAGCCTTTCACCCAATGGCAGATCCGCCTATTCTTGGCAGAGTTTAATCAACCCAAGGAGTCGTTATGAGTGTCAGTGTGGGGCAACCCATTCCCCAGTTTACTGCATCCGCCACCGGTGACCAGACCTTGACCCCTGAGGAGCTCAAAGGTCAGCAAGTGGTGATTTATTTTTACCCCAAAGATAATACCCCAGGCTGCACCACCGAAGGCCAAGGCTTCCGTGATCATCACTCAGCCTTTGAAGCAGCGAACACTCGGGTGATTGGGGTCTCACGTGATGGTCTCAAGGCCCATGAAAACTTCCGTGCCAAGCACGATTTCCCCTTTCACTTAATCAGTGATAAAGACGAAACCCTCTGCCAATTATTTGAGGTCATCAAACTCAAAAAATTATATGGCAAAGAACATATGGGCATTGAGCGCAGCACTTTCCTAATCGACAGTGAAGGCACTCTCGTCAAAGAGTGGCGCAAAGTGAAAGTGCCCGGTCATGTTGATGAAGTGCTGGCAGCAGCCCAAGCCCTCCATGCGGGTCAACCGTTAGATTAATCCGATACCGTACCGTTGTGCGATGCGCAACGGTACGGCCTGATCGACCACAATTAAACGGCCGAATCTGATCGCTGTAGCGCCTGATCCTGATCGCTTAATGAGCGCGGCCAGGCATTAATCACCGATTTGAGTAACGTCGCCAGCGGTATCGCAAAAAAGACCCCCCAGAACCCCCAGATGCCACCAAAGAATAAGACCGCCAAAATAATCGACACAGGATGCAAGTTCACTGCTTCCGAAAACAGTAACGGCACCAACACATTACCATCTAACGCCTGAATAATGCCGTAAACCACCATCACCCAGACAAAATCCATATTCAGACCAAATTGAAAGGCTGCGACCAACAACACCGGAATCGTCACGACCGCCGCGCCAATATAAGGCACTAATACCGACAAACCGACTAAAAGCGCCAGTAAAGCGGCATAGCGTAGATCAAAGACGATAAAACCGAAGTAAGTGGCCACGCCGACAATCAATATCTCGATCACTTTACCGCGAATGTAATTCGCAATCTGCGCGTCCATTTCCTGCCAGATTCGTTGCATCAATTGACGGCGGCGGGGCATCAAAGAAGAGACAAACCCCAGCAAGGTATCCTTATCTTTCAACATAAAGAACACCAGAATGGGGACCAGCACCAGATACACCATCAACGCCACCAGATTGGGAATACTGGACAAGGAAAAAGTCACCAGTGTTTGTCCCACCGAACGTAGCTCTCCAGAGGCTGCCGTAATCCATTGCCGCAATTGATCTTGTGATAACAACATCGGATAACGATCCTGCAGCTCTTCCAAGACATGCTGCGCGGCTCGGATCATGCCTGGAAACTCTTGCATCAACGCAACGCCTTGCTGCCAAATCAACGGCATCAACAGGAAGATCAAAGCCAAAAGCCCACCTACAAATAGGCTAAATGCCAACAGCACGGCCAGCATGCGAGGCAGATGCAAACGCTCTAAAATTTCCACCACCCCCTGAAGCAAGAAGGCGACCACCAGCGCAATCAAAAAAGGCGCCAACATGGCTCCTAGCACAATAATGGCGGCAAATAACCCACCTAATAGCAAAGCAAAGATGACCGCTTCATCATCTGAAAAATACCGCTGCAGCCAATGGTGCAACACATCCTTTACAGCCATGCTCAGGCTCCCTTACGAATCCAATAATGAAACTGTTCAGTACGCGCCTCACGATGCAGCATCTGATGAGGGCTCAAGGTGATGTAAGCGGCAAAATCGTCCCAGGAGCCCGCATCGGTCGCACACACATGTAACACGGCGCCCGCGCGCATAGCATTTAATGCCAGCTTGGCTTTCAGTAAAGGCATCGGACAGTGTAATCCACACACATCCAGTGACTGATCAGCCTCCGGTATAACGGGGGTGGAATTCATCGTGAGTCTCCGTGTCCAATAAGCCAAATACAGATTGACTCAATCCAACAGCAATCGAATCAATCTTGGGGTTCAATCAGTCGTCGGTCGAAATAGCGATATCCGATCACGCCAATGTTAAGATATTTCGTCAATAGGATGCCCAACAGGATACGCCATGCGATTTCGTTCAACAGCATACCCGAGAAGGCCTTTGTGTGCTGCTGTAATGCTGATGATAACGGCTTTAGCCCTGCCAGTATCCGGTCTCAGCGACATTCGCCTACCCAGCCTGGGCGATGCCAGCAGTTACGACATTAGCCCTCATGAAGAACGCCAATTGGGCCAAGCTTGGTTGCGCAGTTTTCGTGCTCAGGTCGACATTCTCTATGACCCGCTTGTTCAGGCCTATAGTGAACAATTGGTACAACGCATGGCCACATACAATCCTCATTTGGACAACAAACACCTCACGGTTGTCCTTGTCGATAACCGCCAACTGAATGCTTTTGCTGTGCCTGGTAATATTATGGGCCTCAATGCGGGATTATTTGCGTTTGCGCCTAATGAAGATGAATTCGCCTCCGTTGTCGGCCACGAGCTGGGACACTTAAGTCAACACCACTTTGCTCGGCAGCAAGAAGCGGCAGAGCAAATGCAACTCCCCATGCTGGCTACGATGCTGGCCGGTATTGTCGCCGCCAGTCAGGGGCAAGCGGATGCGGGGGTCGCGGCCATTGCGTCAAGTCAGGCAGCCGGCATTCAAAACCAGCTGGCCTATAGCCGCGCCTACGAGAAAGAAGCCGATCGGGTGGGTTTGGACACCCTGGTGCGAGCGGGTTATGACCCTGGCGCCATGCCTCGGATGTTTGCTTTGATGCAACGGCAAGTCATGCTCAATGGCGGTCGAGCGCCAGAGTTTCTATTGACACACCCATTGACCGAATCACGTATCGCCGATGCTGAAGCCCGAGCGGATCAGCTCAAACCTAAAGCGATTGCCCATGGTCGAGACTATCCATTAGTTCGGGCCCGTTTGATCATGCACTTAGAATCAGACCCTGAAAATGCCTTGGCTCGTTTTCTCAATGCGCATGCAGATCCCATCGCGCAAGAATATGCCAAGGCATTGAAAGACTTGCATCAGCAGCACCCGCAAGCGGCCATTCAACGACTCAAAGCCTTGCAACAAGCACATCCCACGCGCCTGATGATCAACGAAACCCTGGCCGAGGCTTATGCCAGCGCAGAGCATTGGGATCAGGCCAGTCAACAGCTGGAAGCCTTACTGGATCTGAGTCCTGATTATTACCCGGCTCAATTCGAGTTGGCCAAAGTGCGCTTGCGCCAAGACCGAGCCAGTGATGCCGAACACTTACTCCAACAATTGAGCCAAACACGCTCGCAGGACCCGCATATTTGGTATCAACTAGCAGAAACAGCGGGGCTGGCTGGAGACCGAGTACAGGTCCACCGCGCACGAGCTGAGTTTTTTCAGCTCACTGGCCGCTTCAAAGCGGCACTGACTCAATTGGACCTAGCACTGGACAAAGCGGATCATTATGCGACCAAAGCCGCTGTACGAGAACGCCGCGCAGAACTGGTTGATATGCGCCAACAGTTCCATGACCTCATGCGATAAAAACAGCCCTACTCACGGCCATTAACGCTCTTCTCTCGACAAAAGTGATCAACTCAGTTTCAGATCAAAGAGCCCATATAAAAAAAACCTATAAAAAAACCCGCGACATCCACCGCGGGCTTTTGATATGGGGCCAAAATGAGGCTCAAAGCAACGACCAAACAAAGCTTAGGGGCGTGGAAACTCCAGCATACGGGTCAGTGGCTTGAGCGCTTGATCGATCAGGTCCGGGCTGACATGAATTTCTTCTGGATTGCTTGGCTGCTCGTCATCTAGCACACGTAACATGCGCTCTAGGCTGTTCATCGCCATCCAAGGGCAATGCGCACAGCTACGGCAGGTTGCGCCATTCCCCGCAGTCGGCGCTTCCATAAAGCGGCGCTGTGGATTTTCCTGCTGCATTTTATAAAAAATACCGCGATCAGTGGCCACAATGAAGGTATCGTTAGGCAACTCGCGCGCCGCCTTCAATAACTGACTGGTCGACCCCACGACATCGGCCACCTCGACCATACTTTGAGGAGATTCAGGGTGCACCAACACCGCCGCACCGGGGTGAACCTTTTTCAGATCCAAAACCCCTTTCGCCTTAAACTCTTCGTGCACAATGCAAGCGCCATCCCAGAGCAGCACATCGGCACCGGTTTCACGACGCACATAATCCCCTAGGTGCTTATCAGGTGCCCACAGAATTTTTTGCCCCTGATCTTTCAAGTGACGCACCACATCCAATGCAATACTGGAGGTCACCACCCAATCGGCGCGTGCCTTCACCGCCGCTGAAGTATTGGCATAGACCACCACGGTACGGTCCGGATGTTGGTCACAAAAGGCAGCAAACTCATCGGCCGGGCAGCCCACATCCAGTGAGCAGGTGGCCTCTAAAGTCGGCATCAACACCCGTTTTTCTGGGCTTAAAATCTTGGCTGTTTCCCCCATGAAACGCACACCAGCAACCACCAGCGTTTGCGCCTCATGGCGTGCTCCGAAACGAGCCATTTCAAGTGAATCCCCGATAAAGCCGCCCGTTTCTTCCGCCAGTGCCTGAATTTCGGGGTCTGTGTAATAGTGCGCAATCAAGACCGCATTACGCTCCTGTAACCGCTTTTTAATGCGCTCCCGATACACTGAAGACTCGGCTTCAGAGAGTGTGGCGACCGGCTTGGCCTTGGCCAAGTGCTCGCGCACACGGAGCTGATCATAAACACTGGTCATCATCTTGCACGCTTTGGCTGAATATTGTGGTATCACGTGGCCGGTGTTTTCCAATCGACATTAGACCTAACAAGATTGGATCAGGTATCACACCGCAGTAAAACCACTGGGTCATTTAAAGGCAGTGAAACTGCCGGAATCAGGATTGATTGTATCACAGCACTGAGCGCTGCTTCAGCTCTGAGAGATGCCCTTATGCGGCGCTTCTGCTAGGCTTGGCCTGATCGCTCCCCCTTGTAACGCACGTTAATCGATCTCAGTGCCTTCACAAGCAGATGGCGAGTATGATGCCGCCCGTCGGCACCGCAGAATTTGTGTCAGGAGACCCCATGTCGACTCAACCCGCCCCCGCCCGAGCCGTTGTCATTTATTCCGGCGGAATGGATTCCTTTACCGTATTACATCAGGCCTTGGCAGAAGGTTATGATGTTTATCCCGTTTCATTTCATTACGGCCAACGCCACGCCAAAGAGTTGGAGTGCGCGCGCGCCGTTTGTGAATCCTTGAAACTGAAACATCAGGTTATTGATTTACGCAGCATCACACCGCTGATTGATAATTCGGCATTAACCGGTGACATTGAGGTCCCCCAAGGCGACTATGCCCCGGATAACCTGGCCACCACGGTCGTCCCCAATCGCAATATGATTATGCTCTCACTGGCGGTGGGTTATGCCGTCAATATTGAAGCGGGTATCTGCTTTTATGGCGCTCATGGGGGAGATCACGTGATTTATCCTGATTGCCGACCTGAGTTTGTCGAAGCCATGAACAGCGTGAGCCAAATCGCGAACCTGCAACCGGTCAAAATTCATGCGCCTTTCCTATTAGATGACAAGGCCAGCATTTTACGTCGAGGGCTCGACTTAGGGCTCGACTATAGTCAGACCTGGACCTGCTACCAAGGTGAGGCGAAAGCCTGTGGTCAATGCAGCGCCTGCCGCGAACGCCTGGGGGCTTTTGCCGCTTGCCACATTACCGACCCCATCGCTTATCAAGCGTAACGCTGATACCGCTGCCTCATCACCACAATCAAACGACCCTTGACTCATAAAAAAACCGCCGGCATTGATCCGGCGGTTTTTCGATTCCCCCTAACCTCACATTCACATCACGAAAGTTAATGCCAGGTTGTATAACAAAGCAGCCCCTAAACCAATCGGTGCGGCGCGGAAAAGCAGCTTATTAAACAGCCCTGCACGTGCTTCATCCGTCGGGCAAGAGCCGAGGATCAAACTACCGCCAGAAGAGAAAGGCGAAATCGAAGTGGCTTGAGCACCCACGACAATACAAATGAACATCACCATCGGATCAATCGACAGCGAGCTGGCCAATGACGGCACAATCGGGAAGAGCGCGGGTGTGACCACACCCAAGGTGCTGGCAAATAGGGACATCGCCGCCGCCACCAGTCCAATCACCAAAGGCACAAAGACTGCAGGAATATTGCCCTTCATCCAGCTCGCCAGCAGATCAATCGTACCGGCCTCGATGGCCACTGAAATCAGCATCCCCACACCACAGATCATGATGATGGTATTCCAGGGCAAGCTGGTCATCACTTTACGTTCATCGGCCAACTTCATCAGCAGGGCAATGACCGAAAAGACACTGGCAATCAACCCAATGTGCAGTTTCGAATCGATAAAACCGATGATCTCATTATCGGGCGCAACCAAATGAGCAATCGGGGGCAACAACACAACAACCATCATCAATAACGTCAATCCTAAGGTTTGACGCTGCGGCTTAGTAAAGGGCTGAGGTGCTTCAATGGCAAAGCCGCCATTTTGCATGGACTGACGGTGGTTCCCCATAAAGACAAACAAGGTAATCACCAATAATGGAATCAACATCGTGCTGGCAAAAATACCAAAACTATTCACAAATGCCGCTTGCTCAGCAATGCCATTATTGGTCATCAGACCCCGGAAAATAATCCCGCTCTGGCTGGACATAAAGTTAGCCCCGCCCAAAGCCCCGTAGTTCACTGACATACCACCAATGATCAAGCTCATGCCAGTCCGCTGGCACAGCAACAGCGTCAAAGGCGCCATAAAGGCCAATACGGTGTAATACCCGGCGCCCATAGCCGCAATCAGCGCTGAAGTCAGAAAAATGGCATAAGGCAATAAATGAGGGAAGTTGCGACAGCGGTATAACAAATGCTCAGACAAGCGTTCCAGCGTCCCATTCACAATGGCAAAACCATAAAACAAGCAAACTGAGAAAATAATAAAGAACAGCTTGAGCGGCCACATATTGACAACAGCTTTGGGCGATAATCCCATCACAAAACAACCAATGAGATAAGCAAACGCAATCGCAAACAAGCCAATATTGATTTTGGTGCGGTATCCCAGCGTAATCGCCGCAATAATCGCAATAACAGTGATTAAACTCATCATAATTGGTACATCCCTGATCTCAATTAAGTGAACTGGAACAGTTCATCGGGGTTATCGACGAGCACCTTGCGACGCTCACTCAGATCCGGCAATAACGCTTCAAGCCGTGCCCACTGCTGATCATAATGAACCTCAGTTTCAAAGCGGGTATGTGGCCAATCACTCCCCCATAAAAAACGATGCAGACCACCACAGGCCTCACGCATCTGAGCAAGCATGGCGAGCGCCTGATCGGGCGCAAGCTGTGCGCGATAGGGGGCTGATAATTTGACCCATAATTGACCACTGCCCAGAGCATCCAGAAAACAACGATGCCCAGCCTGTTCAAGCTTTAAACCGCCTTCGGGTAAACCGAAGTGATCGATAACAACCGACACGCCACTGTCCATCATAGCGGGCAAGAAAGTGTCAAAATCGACCATGGTACGATGGATTTCCAACGATAAGTCGCGTGCCGCCATCGCTTTGAAGAACTGTTGCCAACGCGGCTCGGCATAATCCTCTAAGGTCAGCCCCACCAGGTTCAAACGACAACCGACGACACCCAAACTCTTAAATCGATCCAGCTCCGCCTCTGAAATACTCGGATCAACAACCGCAACCCCTTTCAGCCGATCAGGATGCTGTGCAATGGCTTCCAACATATAACCATTGTCGGTCCCCAGAAAACTCGGTTGAACCAATACCCCATGGGATAACCCTTGTGTATCGAGATGAGCGAGGTATTGCTCAACAGTCGCGTCATAGTCTGGGGTATAACGCCTTTTTGAGACCATGGGCAGACGCCGATGAAAAACATGGGCGTGCGTATCAACACCGGTAATAGAAGCCATCGTCATGGCGGTTCCTCATACTGCGCAATCGTTTGTCATGTTATTGAGCCTGATCGAACGGCTCATCCGTACATCCATATATCCATATATCTATTCATTTATATGAATAGATGACATTATCGATCCCCTCTAACGCTGTCAACGATCAGCACCCCTCAGAAGAGGCAAATAAGACTAAGGTTTAAGATTTTGAGGCAATAAACTTAGAGGCAATAAACTTAAAAGACGCCGTAAACGTAAGAGGCACTCTTCATTGCTGCGATGGCCAACCCGGTGAGGCCTTGATCGATGGCTGACATTCCGTCATTGAAAGCTCACCATGGCAATGTCATCACCTGTTAATCAATGCGATAAATGAAGCGTTTAGTCGATAAATAAAGGGGTCGTCAGCAATGAAGATTTTGGTCGATAGCTAGATACTTTAATCGATAGGTGTAAAATAAATGCTGGCACAATTTGGGATCATTTTTCATGAAGATCACATCATCATCTGATAGTCGGCTCCCGCTCTATCAGCGACTTAGCGATGAATGGCTCGCCAAGATAGCCTCTGGCGAGTGGCAACCTGGAGAAGCCATTCCCACAGAAGCCGAATTAACCCAACACTATGGCGTTGCGGTCGGCACCGTACGCAAAGCCATTGACTGCTTGGTCAATGATGGCTTATTGGAACGTAACCAAGGGCGAGGCACTTTTGTCCGTCGTCCTCAGTTTGACGCCTCATTTTTCCGCTTCTTTAGGCAGTTACCGGCCACGGGTGAACAAGGCATTCCTGAGAGTCATATTTTATCCAATAGGATTACAGCACCTAGCGCGACGGTACGCCACGCACTGGAGCTGGACGCGGATGAGAAGGTCGTTCATTTGAAGCGTTTGCGCACCATCCGTAATGGTCGTCGTTTTTATGAAGATATCTGGCTACCGGCAAAAGCCTTCCATCGCCTGGCCGAATTGCAACCTGATGAGTTCGACCCACTTCTCTACCCCTTCTATGAAGCTCAGTGCGGGCAAATTATTGCCTCCGCTCAAGAAACACTCAGCATCTCCACCGCACACGATGAAGTGGCCGAGCGCCTGCAACTGGCAGAGGGCACACCGACTGTACGGGTCGAGCGAATCGCACGAGGCTATAACCGTAAACCCCTAGAGTATCGCATTGCGCAAGGCCCCACCGAGGGATTCCGTTATCAGATTGATATCAACTGATGGTCACCGATATCACGGCTCATTGAAGACGGCGGCCTAGTCAAACCAGGTCAATGAACCAGACCTCATCACGACAAATCCCAACCCCCAGTGTTGACTCATTCCAGAGTTCACTACTGGGCGGTTGGTATCAGCCATGTCACCCTTTTTATACCTTGAACATCGCCACTAGATCTCGCTGACGAACGGCCATTTGGCGTAATTCATCAGCGAGAGCCGAATTGCCCTGGGCATCTTGAACATTCTCATCAGCCGCACGACTGATCGACACCACGCTTTCCGTAATTTCTTTAGCCGTATAACTTTGCTCTTCAGTCGCACTGGCGATCTGAACATTCATCTCGACCATATCGGTAATCGAGTTGCTCATAGCTTCCAACCCAGATTCAGCCGTGGTCGCCGCTTCAATACTGCTTTCACTTTGTGCTTGAGTGGCCGTCATCACCTCGACCACCTTACTGATCAGTGTCTGCATCAGTTCAATCGTTGACTGAATCTCGCTGGTCGAAGAGTGAGTCCGTTGTGCCAATTGACGCACTTCATCCGCCACCACAGCAAACCCTCGTCCTTGATCCCCCGCCCGAGCGGCTTCAATCGCTGCATTCAATGCCAGTAGATTGGTCTGTTCAGCGACCCCCTGAATGGTATCAATCACACTATTGATCTTCTGCCCATACTCATCTAATTCATGAGTACTTTGCGCCGCTTGGGCCACTTGTCGCGCCATCTCGCGTACGTTATCAATCGCGATTTCAATACTGCTTCGGGTTTCACCCATTTGTCCCTTGGCCTGATCTGCCGCCTCCATGGTGCTTTGGCAACGACCGGCAATTTCCTGGACAGCACTCTCCATCTGATTCATCGCCGATGCGGTGGTATCTAAATGTGCCCTCTGCGTTTCGGCCCCCGCTCGAGTTTTCTGGCTGAATCCGGCATTGCGTTCAGAGGCCTTCGAAACTTGATCCGCCATTTCACGCAACTCTAGCAAGGCCTTTTGCATCATCCCAGCTAAGCCATTGAGATACCCTCCCAGCTCACTGAACTCATCACGCCCTTTCGTTTCAAATCGTACACGCATATCACCTTCTGTCATCAACACCAGTTGATCACGAAAGGCGCTAATACTGCCTCGAATAGAGCGTGCAATCAGCCAGGCAATCAAGAGCGTCACCACCAGGGCGACCCCGCTGACGAGTAACAACATGAATAAACTCGCCGACTGTGCTTGCTCAATATCGGTCAAGGTCTGCTGTACCTGACGATCAACCGCCGCGGTGAACTGATCGGCTGACGCCATCATTTGGTCCACATGTGTTTTCGCCTGGACATAATCATCTGTCAGCTGCGTACTTAAACGACGTTGTTCGCGATACAAATTGAGCAACCCGTCCGGTGCAGACAACTGGTGAGATAAATCCGGAATCATCAACGAAAATAGCGTCCCTAAGTCAGGATCTTGCTGCTTCAATTGTTCGAACGTCTCTTGTATTACCACATCTTGGCCAGATAACTGCTTATTCAGCTGATCAATATCCTGACGGACCAAATAATCGTTAAACGCATTGAGCGCCCTCTGCACATTACGTGCAAGGGTCACTAAAGTGACATGAAGTTCTGGATTGATCACCCGCGCTTCAGCGTATTTCGTCAGATATTTATCCAACTGCCGATCCAATTTACTGACTTGGCGGATATTCTGACGGACTTGTTCATTCACCTTCAGCTGCTGCTCATACTGTTTGAGCAAACGGTTTGAAAGTACCTCATACGCTTCTCGGCCTTTTTGAATGGCCTGCACGGGTTGCTTAAGATCAGGATCTGCAACCAACAGTTGGGGCGGAACTTGCGCCGCAGTCGCTTTGATTCGCTCCAGCGCCTGTTTGATCGTCTCCCGATGACGATCAATGTCTTGTGACTTATCGCTGCGTAACCCATTATTCAAGGCCAGATCAGCTTCCAGCAGCCAATTCTCAACGTCCGCAGCCAAACGCTCTGCAGGCATCATCTGATCGGTAATCCCGAGCAACTGCGTATTCATCACACTGAGTGAGTAACGGTTGGTCAAGACCAGCGCTATCACGGCGATAAGCAATAAACCAAACCCAAGATAAATCCGTTGAATAAGCGTGAAGCGCATGATGAATCTCCCGGCAGAATCGATAAAACGACCACAAAAAACGCGACAGAAATCTACGATCAAGTCTCGCGATTTGATCTATTCCAAATAACGGTCGACCTGATCAGGCGTCACTCGCTTAAACGGCACCCATATTGGTGAGGCCACGGGGTGTTGGGCCATTAATCTAAACGCCGCATCAACAGCACTTCGAGCTTGAGCGTTACCATCCTGCAAAATCGTGACATCCAAAATACCCGCTTTCATGGCGCGCAATGCACCGGGACTCGCATCGACACCACCGATCCAATAACGATTAGGATCAACACCCGCTTTCTCTAAAGCCATAATGGCGCCCAGCGCCATTTCATCATTATTAGCCGCGATGATATTGAAGTCATCGGGGCTTTCTTTTAGCCATCGCGTGACAATGTTGAAGGCTTCATTACGGCTCCAATTTGCCGTTTCGTTCAAACTGACTTTCATGCCTTCATAACGATCAACGACGTCATAAATATCTTGTGTGCGTATCTCAGCAGCAGGATGGCCGGGCTGTCCTTTTAGAATCGCCACCTGGCCTTGATAATCGGCCAGCTCAGCCAAAGTTTCCATTTCCATAGTGCCAGACTCCACTTCATTAGAGCCGACAACAACCACGCCATCCGGTACTAAATGCTGATCAGGCATGACATTTAAGAACACTAAAGGAATGTCCGAATCTCCGCGTGCGTCCAATAGCTGTTTCACTGCATCAGGCGAAGCACTGACAGGGGTCAGGATGATGGCATCAACATCTGCTTGGGTAAATTTACGAATATGATCAACTTGTGCTTCCAGATCATGATCAGCACTTTCCACATAGGAATGAGCACTATATTCAGACACTCTGAGCTCAACGGCTTGTGCCAATTGATTCAGAAAACTGTCCTGTCCTGAAGTGCTATAGGCGATAACATCTGCACGGATAGATAGAGACGTGAGCAGCAGAAAAAAGCCGCATAGTGGGAGGCATCTTGTCATTCAGTTCACCCTCATGGAATCCCTGGACCAATCATTCAGTATCTCGGGCCACAACCATCATCAAAGCGATCCATGAAAGCATGTCATCTTCCCTGATTAATGAGGCTGACTTACGCCAGCACACTCATCATTTTACCGACACAATACGGTTGATATAAATCAAAAAACCACCTTGAACATGTCACCCAAAAAACCGCCAAGCGTTTCACAGCATCTAATTTAATATACCTAAAACGACCAGAATCCAAAAACATTATTTTATTAATTTAAAAAAATAATGTCTCGCCATGAAGCTAAAAAACACACTTAAAGCGTCATTAGCAGGCATCCACACGACGCGTCTACTCGCCATCAAAACGAATAAACATGTAGAAAAATACCAACATTATAAATTCATTAATTAATTTTGAAAAAAACAAAAAACACCATCAACCCCAAAAATGAATAGCTAAACATTCAAAAATCCGATCAACCTCTCGTCACAAGACACTCAAACTTACTTCACATCTTCTGTTTTTTGCTATTGATAACACTCAAGATCTTCAACATTATAATCAGTCTCATTTATCAGGTACTTTGAGCCTTCTTTGACATGACCCCCGTACCGATCTCTTCAATGATCAACTGACTCAGTTATGGTCAAACGAGATCGCTGAATAGTCACCGCCAATAGTTAGGCCCGACTTCGGCAGCGGCCCCTAGTTTGGTCATTGAAGGGATGGGGCTCTCAGTTCAGCAAGATATGACCGATCACCCCAGATTTTTAGAAGGCGACATTATCAAGGCTAGAGCCGTACAGGACCTAAACGATACTCTAGACGTCGATATGGACCGCAGACATCGGTCGAGCCCACCGTTTAGCCAGTCGCTTGCAATATGGCTGCACTTGGGTCAACACCCACTTTATGCTCGTGAGCGAAATGCCCCATGGTGGGCAAAAACAATCGGGCTACGGAAAAGATATGTCGATGTACGGCTTGGAAGATTACACCTGTGTCCGTCATGTCATGATCAAGCACTGACCCCAATCCCCCTGACCAAGCAACAGGCCGGAGGGATATCACCGAGATCGCACCTCAGGCTGAAGCCGTTTTACATGCTTTCACTGAATAGACCAAGGGGACTTGCTGATCCCGATATAACATCTGGTAGCCTTTATCCGGCACAAACTCCAAGCCTTCAAAGCAGTCATACGGGCTATAGGGATACTCGGAAAAAGACGCAATGCTTAACCCCGCACCCGTTAGCGCATTGATCACTTCACCAAGAGAATGCGACCAAGTCACCGTCGTTGAGGTCGTACCATCACAGTTTTCCGTATAAGTCCCTTCTTCTTCGATATCCGGCTGCCCACTTGGGAAATAGCCATACCCCGAAAGTAAATCGCTCAAAGGGTGAAACTCAACCAAATGAAACTCACCGCCTACTTTTAATGACTGAGCAATCACTTGCGCCCAGTCATCTAAGTTCGGCAGCCAGGACAAGACACCGTATGAGGTAAAAACGATATCGAACTGTCGTCTATTATGCCGACCAAACTCAATCACATCACTTTCAATAAAATCGGCTTTTAACTGTAGCGACTGCTTTAACAGATTGGCTTGCTGAATGGCATCAGCCGACAAATCAACCCCCGTGACATCGGCCCCCAGGCGCGCCCAAGACAAGGTGTCTTGACCAAAATGGCACTGTAAGTGCAGTAGCGACTTACCCTGGACTGACCCGACTTGCTCAAGCTCGATGGGGTTCAATGAGCAACGCCCCTTTTTAAAAGAGGCCACATCATAAAACTTGGAATCCAGATGGACTTGGGTTCGCTGGTCCCATGCGTCCTTATTAATTCTTAAATAATCCATGAGTTCTCCATATCCAAAATGTGTCCACCCACCTAGCGACCGCCTTCAGATAGCGTCTGGCAGAGGATTTCAAGAAACTTTGCAACCCCTTGGGCAAAGTACGGCCCGCCATCGTCTGCACTTCAAAAGTGCGCCCCATTATTGTACTGGTCATGTCGCGCGGTCAGATAGTTGAAGATGGATTAACACATAAATTAAAGAAAGGGGATGACCCCATGATTGCTCAACTACGCTAGGCAGGCGCTCTGTCCATGAGCAAATCATCGGCCGCCGCGGCAGTGACTTAGAGACTCTCGCCTTTGCCCGTGAACTGGAAACCCTATTCGTTGGCGACGAGGCCCTGGAACGTCCACAGGTCAACCTTGATGACCTGAAAAACGCCAGCCCGATCAGCCAAGTAGAAGGCTTTCTCGGCTTCGCTTGATAGACTATTGACCCAACTTTAATGCACAGCCTGAGACTTCATTGATCATGCCTAACCGACCCACTCCGCACCATCTCGACTGGATCGCTCAAGCGAGCGCTGCGCATGACCCGGTGCTCGACGATCTACAACACTGCCGCGAGCGTCTGTGGATCAATCCAAAGGTGACAACCTTTGAATCAGTCAAAACGCAGTTGCCCCTAAGCTTTGCCGATATCGAAGAGGCCAGCGCTCGGCTGGAGCGCTTTGCGGCTTATTTCCAAGCCGTATTTCCAGAAACCGCCGAACGGGCGGGCATGATTGAGTCCAAACTGATCCGTATTGATGATGGCGCCAACGCCGTGGCCGACCTGCTTGGCGCTGAAACGCCGTCTCAGCTGCTGATGAAATGCGACAGTCACCTCCCCATTTCGGGCTCGATCAAAGCGCGCGGCGGTATTTATGAAGTGCTGCAATACGCCGAGCAACTGGCCGAAGCGCACGGCCTGCTGCATGAAGGCATCGACTACACCTGCTTTGATAGCGCACCGTTTAAGGCATTATTTGCCCAACACGGTATTGTGGTGGGTTCCACCGGTAACCTGGGTCTGAGCATTGGTATCATGAGCGCCAAGCTCGGCTTTAAGGTGACGGTGCATATGTCCGCCGATGCCCGCGAATGGAAAAAGGCGATGTTGCGCGCCAAAGGCGTCAATGTCGTCGAGCATACCTCTGACTACAGCGTCGCCGTCGCCCAAGGCCGCGAAGAAGCCTTAGCCACACCGGGTTGTCACTTTGTCGATGACGAAGACTCTAAAACCCTTTTCCTCGGCTACAGCGTGGCGGCCCTACGGCTGAAGCAACAATTGGCCGCACAGCAGATCACCGTCGACGCTGAACACCCGTTGATCGTCTACCTGCCCTGCGGCGTTGGCGGCGGCCCTGGTGGCGTGGCCTTCGGCCTCAAGCATGTCTTCGGCGATGCCGTCCACTGCTTCTTTGCTGAACCCACCCACTCCCCCTGCATGCTGCTAGGCATGTACTCAGGCCTACACAACGGCATCAGTGTGCAAGATATTGGTCTGGACAACCTCACCTGCGCCGACGGCTTGGCGGTCGGTCGACCTTCTGCCTTTGTCGGGGCAGTCATGGAGCCGTTGCTCGATGGTCTCTACACCGTCAACGACGACACCTTGCATGCGTTGGTGAAATTGATGACTGACGCCGAAGCGCTCTCCATCGAACCCTCAGCTGCGGCGGGTCTACCTGGTTTTGCTTGGCTACAGAAAGCGAGCCACGAAACACTGGCCCCCATCGGTTTAGCCGATCACTTGGCTAACGCCACACACCTCGCCTGGGCCACTGGGGGCAACATGGTGCCAGAAGAAGAACGCGCTAAGTATTACGCGCTAGGGGAAAAAGCGTTGAAAGCGGCTTGGGGCATCCCTCGCTGACCTGATCGCTTCACACGATCACCTCACAAAAAGCGAAGGGTATTAGAAAGAACCCATGCGCTCCCACTATGCCACCAGCTGGGAGCGCTCATATCAGTTCCAGCGCTTGAGCAGAATCTCGATAAATAACTCTGCAATCGGCGACAAGGGTTCACCTCGACGTCGTAACAAGCCAATGGTTCGATCAATACGCGGCTCGGGTAAATCACGCTGACAGAGCACCTCGTGCTCTGCACCTGGCATGGCCATCGAAGGCAGGATCGCAACCCCCAGACCACTCTCAACTAAGCCGAGTGAAGTCGACAAATGCTGAACCTCGTAAAAACCATCCAGATGAAGCCCAGCTGACAACAAAGTATTATCGAGCAGAATCCTATTGCCGCTATCACGAGAGACGGTAATCAGGCGCACATCATCTAGATCGCCCCACTCAATGCACTGTTTTTGTGCAAGCGGATGATCTCGACGCAATGCCAATACGAAAGGATCACGATAAATCGAGGTGAAATCCACCGCCGGATGATGGGCACTGACCATATTAATACCAAAGTCTGCCTCTCCAGACACCACTCGTTCGACACCTTCATTGGCACTGACATCCAGGATACGAATCCGGATGCCAGGGTAGGCGGTGTTGAATTCGCGCACCACACTGGGCAAGAAATAAAAGGCCGCCGTGGGCAGACAGGCGATCGTCAAAACCCCCTTTCGATAGGTAGCCAGCTCACGCACCCCCATCAAGGAAGATTCATAATCTTCGAGCAATTTGCGCGCTTTAGGTAAGAAATCACGTCCAACAGGCGTCAAACGACTTCTTCTCGTCGTTCGCTCCATCACTTTGGCCCCCAGAATTTCTTCCAGCTTCTGGATACGTCGTGACAAAGCCGGTTGCGAGATATGTAACCGTTCTGCGGCCTCGTTGAAGGAGTGATTATCAGCCACTTCGACAAAGACCGACAGATCGAGAAATTCCAACCTATGCATAAAATAATCCTATTGATCCATTATTCGGATTAATGCGAAAAACGGTTATATTCTAGCTTTTATTTGCATTTGATGCATATATCAACCACTGGGATGCTTCATGAAGGCGCAAACAAAGAGGAGCGCGTAACAACATGATGCATTCACTTCCTTGTATGATCCTGCGTGGCGGTACCTCTAGAGGCCCCTTCCTAAGGCTGGATCATCTACCTGACAACCAAGAGGGACGCCGCGAGGTGCTACGCAAAGTCATGGGCTCAGGCCATGTCCTACAGATCGATGGTATTGGCGGCGGCAACTCGCTCACCAGTAAAGTCGCACTGGTCGGCCCCTCCACTCACCCGGAGGCCGATGTCGACTATCTATTCGCCCAGGTGGGCATTGAAGGTGATCAGGTCGACTTTTCTCCCAATTGCGGCAACATGCTGGCCGCGGTCGGCCCTTATGCCATCGAGAGTGGCATGATTGCAGCCAATGGCGATCTCACTCACCTAAGAATTCACAACCTCAATACGCGCACTTTGATTGATAGCCTAGTGCCGACCCCCAATGGCCAAGTCGTTTACCAAGGCGATACCCATATCAGTGGCGTCCCTGGTGCCGGCAGTGCCATCAAACTGGGCTTTCTCGGCGCAGTGGGGGCTAAGACGGGAAAACTGCTGCCGACCGGTCAGGTCATTGATGTTATTGATGGCGTGGAGGTCACATGTCTTGATTCTGCTACGCCAGTCGTACTGATCGAAGGCGCTAGTCTGGGCTGGGCGGGCAATGAAAAGCCCGAAGAGATGGATGCCAACCTGGAAGCCATGGCACGTCTTGAGCAGATTCGTCTGAAAGCGGGCAAATTGATGGGGATGGGGGATGTCAGCGGCTCGGTACTGCCCAAGCCCGTCATCCTGTCTGCGCCGCGCACAGAAAGCGGCACCTTATGTACGCGTTACTTTGTACCTCATCGCTGTCACGCGGCATTGGCCGTTACCGGTGCCATCACACTGGCTGTTGCCACCAGTATTGAAGGCAGCTTGGCCCAGCGTGTGGCCGTGGAGGCAGGCGTCTTGGCACCAGGAGCGCTCGCCACGCAGGTACAACTAGAGCATCCCGCCGGTTTCCTGGATGTCGAGGTCGAGCATGCCAATAACGACCCCATGACGCCCAGCCGTGTCTCGCTTCTACGCACAGCACGCAAAATTATGAGCGGTGAGGTCTTCGTCGACCTTCCCAGTTCGCTGGCAATGCCGGAACATACCCTAGCACCATCATCAGCCACCGTTCATTACTCGAAAAAGTGTGCAGTGGATTGATTTTAGATCGATTGAATAACGACTGAATTAAATAACAACTTAATGGCCTGTCCAAGCATGTAAACAGTGCCACTGGATGATAACACCTACAACAACAATCAGGAGTCAGATCATGTCTAATACCTTAGGGCTTTCCAAGCACCGGAATCTCAAGCACCGGAATGTCAAGTGCACGAGCTTCAAGCGTATGAGTCTCAAGCATTCACTTAAGACCGTACTCGCCTGTTTATTACCTGTCATGGGCGTGCTGCCGCTTTCTTCCGTCGCTCACGCTAATGTGGAAGTGCCCGATACATTGACCTGGACCGTCCCTTTCGGTGTGGGTGGCGGTACCGATGTTTGGGCACGCTTCATGTCCAACTGGGTGACCCAAGACCTACCCGGCCAACCAACGGTGGTCATCGATAATGTGCCCGGCGGCGGTTCAATCACTGGCGTTAACCTCTTCAGTAAGCGCGCTGACGCCGACGGCGATGAGATGATCGTCACTTCGGCTTCGACCCAGTATCCGGCGATGCTGCGTGATCGCCGAGTACGCTACCACTATGCCGACTGGGAGCTGATCTTAGCCGCACCGACAGGTGGCGTCGTCTATGCCTCAAGTTCACTGGGACAAGATAGCGATAGCGTGCTGAAAAAACTCGCATCAGAAGAAGTGAAGTTTGCAGGCCAAACCCCGACCGGGCTTGAAATGCCGGTATTGATGGCCTTTGATATGCTCGGTTTCAAGATCAGCCCAGTATTTGGCATGAAAAGTCGTGGTGAGGGACGCCTTGCCTTTGAACGTGGTGAAGTCGCCCTCGACTTCCAAACCACCTCGGCCTACAAGAGCAATGTCACGCCATTGATCGAGGCCGGGCAAGCCGTGCCCTTGTTCAGTCTCGGCATGATGAATGAGGACGGCCATATTGAGCGCGATCCTTCCTTCCCTGACTTGCCGACCTTCTCAGAACTCTACCTGGCTCAGTCCGGCCACTCGCGTAATGACGAGGCGTATCAGATTTTCCATAAGTTCTTCGCCTCAGGTTACGCCATGCAAAAAATGCTGCTAGTGCCTAAGGATGTCGATCCCCAACTGTTGGAGCAATACCGTCAAGCTGCCCGCACACTGGCCGATGACCCCGCCTTTCTCAAAGAAGCTGAACAGAAAATCGGGCCTTACAAGCTGATGGTCGGTCAAAAAGCAGCAGCACATTTGCAGAGCGCCATGCAGTTGAGCGAAACCCAACATGAATGGGTTAAGCAGTGGTTGATGGAGCGCCATCATATCCGCCTGCAGTCACGCTAAAGCTCAGTCACGTTAAAACGTAGGCCTGCTCGCACCTTATAGCCACAGGCTTGAATCAATGCCAGCGAAGCCGGGTTCAAAGGGGCGCTCTCGCAATAGGATGACCGGGCCGGGCAGTGGCCCGGTTAAGCCATTGAGAGCACCTAGGCTCCGATAAGAATAAGAGGTTAAGTACCCCGATGATCGACACTCTTCTGTCCAGTCTAGGACACGTTTTCACGCTGACGCATCTGCTGTTTATGATCGTCGGCATCTTCACCGGCCTGCTGGTCGGTATTATCCCAGGCCTGGGTGGCATAGCGGGTATGGCATTACTCCTGCCCTTTCTCTATGGTCTTGATCCCGGGTACGCACTGGGCATGCTGATGGGCCTTGTGGCGGTCATCCCGACAGGGGATACCTTCGCTTCGGTACTGATGGGTATCCCCGGCTCCAGCGCCTCGCAAGCGACAGTGCTGGATGGCTTTCCCCTGGCTAGAAAAGGTCAGGCCGCGCGCGCGCTGACCAGTGCGTTCCTTTCTTCTCTTTGTGGTGGTGTCATCGGTGCCATCATTCTGACCGGTTTTATTCTCATCGCCCGCCCTTTAGTCCTGGCCTTCTCATCAGCAGAGCTATTCGTGCTGACGCTACTCGGGCTGACCATGGTCGCCGTTCTGTCCGGCGGAAACCTGTTCAAGGGCACCGCGGCCTGCGGTCTTGGCCTTCTAGTCGGCGCCATCGGCGCGGCTCCGGCAACGGGCGAATACCGCATGAACCTGGATATCGACTATCTATATGATGGCATACCACTGATCGTCGTAGGCCTTGGCATCTTTGCCCTGCCGGAAATCGTTGAACTGCTACTGAGCCGTGGCAGCATCGCCAAAGATGGCCATGCCCATCTCGGCAAGGGCTGGTCGACGGGCATCAAGGATGTCTTCAAGAACAAATGGCTGGTTGCCCGCTGTGCCGGGATTGGCAGCCTGGTCGGCACCATTCCCGGCCTAGCGGGCTCTGTCGTCGACTGGATTACCTACGGCTTTGCGCTCAAGAGCGCCAAAGATCCGAGCCAATTCGGTAAAGGTGATATTCGAGGCGTTATCGCGCCAGAATCAGCCAACAATGCCTGCGCCTGTGGCGCTATGGTACCGACCTTGCTGTTTGGGGTGCCGGGCTCAGGGACTGCCGCCGTATTCCTAGGGGGCTTACTGCTTCTGGGGCTGGAGCCAGGCGTGTCGATGATCACCACCCATCTCGATATGACCTACACCATTATCTGGTCGCTGGCACTGGCCAATATCCTGGGAGCAGGCCTGTGCTTGGTATTGGCACGCCCTGTCGCACAACTGACCCGAGTGCCCTTCGCCATACTGGCACCCGCCATCACGATTCTAATCCTGTTCGCAGCCTATCAGGCCAGTCGCTCACTCGGGGATTGGGTGGCACTCGGTATGATCGGTATGATCGGGGTCTTGTTCAAGAGTGCAGGCTGGTCCCGCCCAGCGTTCCTGATCGGATTTGTACTGGCTCCAGGCGCAGAAAACTACTTCTACCAAAGCATGCAGTTCCATGGTGCTGAAGCATTCCTACGCCCAGGTGTACTGATCATACTTGGCCTGATACTGCTGGCTTTCTTCCTACCGGTCATCCGCAAGGCGATCATACGCCGGGATCAAACCCATGATGCCATCGAAGCCGCTCCGTCCCCGCAAGAAGATGTGCTCGCGTCACGCGGCTTTGGAGGCATCGATGCCTTACTGTTAACGATGATGGCCGTTGTGAGCCTGTGGGCACTTTATGATGTCCGAGATCTGATGCCATTAGGTAAAGCCTTTCCGACACTGGCCGCATTTATCACGTTAGTGTCTGTGATCGCGGTCATCTTTAATGGCTGGCGCCGTGGCATGATTCGCGTCCAGCAACCCACATTCAAAGCACTCGGCGTGATGTTGGGCTTCTTTATACTCATCGGTGTCAGCGCACTCCAAGGCTTCGTCACCACAGCACTGTTATTCTGCCTTGGCTTCCAACTGTTCATCGCGCGGAAGTCAGCGAAGTTCGCTGGGCTCTTCACACTCGGCGTTGCCGTCTTCTTGCTGGGCATGCAATCGGTCATGAATTTGCATTATCCAACGGGCCTGCTGGATGATGTGGTACTGCCGATGATTTCCTTGCGTTAAGGAAAAGGAAAAAATATACGCCCTGCTGAGCTTTCAGCAGGGCGTATATTCTGAGTGCTTTCACCATCCGGAGGGATACTCAATACCAACTGCAAGACAAGGCTAGAAAGGCTGCTGCAAAGGGCTAAACGGCCCCCATCACGTCAATCCTGATAATGCGTATATTTTTTCGCACTGCCTCGGACTTTATCGGCTGGATACTTCGCTACATTTTTCTCCATCTTCGCCCAGCATGCCGCTTCGATATCCACGCCCAACTTACCCGCCAAGCGGACCAGATAGAGCTGAACATCGGCAATTTCATCACGCACAGCGGCCAGCTGCTGCTCGTCTAAATCCTTAGCCTGCGCTTCAGTCAACCATTGGAAGCACTCCTGTAACTCAGCGGCCTCCACTGTTAACGCCATGGCCAGATTCTTGGGCGAATGAAATTGATCCCAATCCCGCTCGGCGGCGAACTGATTCATGGCATCGTGAAGCGACTTGAATGGGTCAGACATAAAAGACTCACTTAGTTGGAGAGGAAAGTAATCATCTCTCATGGAGAAAAAGCCAGTTTTACGAACACGATGGCATACAAGGCAGCCCCATCATCAAGGATAGGATCATAACAGGCTATGGGGAGAGGCAGTAGAACGAGGAGGGTACGAGAAAATGGTGGGCCCAGTAGGACTTGAACCTACGACCAAGGGATTATGAGTTAGCTTTTAAAACAATAAGTTACTGATTGACAAAGAAAAGCAACCGTAATCGAGCGAAAGGTACAATTCTTTGGAATCAGTAGGTTAGCGAAAGATGAGGATATCACACGAAGCTGGTGTGTGTACCGGTGATGTACCTTTACGCAGTGTAGTTGTCCGGCGCGCAAGGGGCTGGCTAAACTCAAGAAAAAGACCTTTTGCATCGTCTGATTCGGTTGTGCTTAGCTCACCATCCGGCGACTGGGTGACTCACACGGGGCCAAACCGTCTTAACAGTAGCAACTCACCAACCTGCTTATTCAACGCCTGCCGTAGGTTTAAGAAGGCCTGCTAGGCGCAAGCCGTTTGTCCTCAGAATCCTTGCTGAGCTCTCAAGAGTTATGCCCCAAATCTCGGCAAGTTTTATGGACACGGTGATCGCTTCCCATGGCATTACAGGTGAGCCCTGTACCTTGGCGAAAGGTCCATCGCTTTCCGGCACTACCCGATCCATTGGCATCAATCCGGCAAGTTTCTTACCGTTAGCAGAATGCAGCATCGCAGGACCAATGCTGAACCAGCATCCTAGCTCCTTGGCACGCAAAAGCTGTGATGTGGAATCCGTGAACCAGTGAAGAACGGCTGTACCAAATCCAGGGTATGTCTCAAGATAATCTAATGTTTCTCGCGCTGCTGCCCGAGAATGAATACTTAGGACGCGCCCTCCGAGCGCAACGCATTGTTTTAATACCGATTGGAATATATGCCGCTGAAGATCTCTATACTGTCTATAACGTGGAGAACCATCAAGGCCAATCTCTCCAACGCCTGGACAGCTTTCTATCTGTGCAAGTAAAACATCTAGCTCATTAACTTTCTTATCGGCAACTTCTGGATGCAGGCCGGGGGATATAAATATACTTTCTGTCGCTGGAAGAACCTTTGAGGTAGCGGAGAAAGCTCTCGGACTAGTAGTCACTAACCAAACAAATTCGACCGATCCCAATGCCTCAGCGTAGACTTGCAAGGCATTAGGATAAAGGTCTAGATGACAATGAAAATCCATTAGATCACACCATCTTTTCGAAGCAACACTGCGAGCTCTCTTAACCCTTCCTCAATAACACGTCGATATTTTTGACGATCGTCCAGAGGCGCAAAAGAAAGAGTTGCCCCAAGAAAAGAGTCAATGCCAGACTGCTCAGCAGAAAGAACCGCACATGCTACCGCCATGGGATCATCTGCGCTCGTCTTGCCAGATGAGGAAAGAGATGAAAACTTGTATTTTGTCGTGTCGGCAAGCCCCCAGTGATGAATTGCAGCTTTTCTAACCATACACGGTACGCAGCGTCCGCAATGCATTCGGTTGTAAGTCCGAAATCGGCCACAGCTTGTGGAGTCACAAGCATACCTTTCGAGAGCTGCCTGATCGGAACATTCTCGAAGCATTTCCCCTTTTGTTTTGAACCGATAGGGCATGTGCAACCGCGCTTCGATATCTAAACCTTTGAGCAACTCCTGTAGCATTCGCATGAACAACGGGTGTGTAGTTCTAGTGCTGAGGCTAGACATCCTTCCAGGTAGCAGTGGCGGATTAAGGCTAATGAAACCATTCTCTGGCACTAGAACCTCTGGCTGTGTGCTGGAAAGGAGTGATGTTGCAAGAACAGCCAAGCCATAGAAGGCCATTGAACGAGCTCTTGTAGATGTTTCTTTCTTTCCCTTAAATACAACACGATGACTCCACTGCTGATGCCAGTCGCCGCCACCAAGTGCTCTGGCGTAGCTAACTTGCCGAGCTGAATCCTCAAAAGCAAGCTGCGATACAAAAATCGGCCTTCGCCCGCTCGCAACAATATCAATGCCACCTACCAAGCTGTCGAGACCACCGGAAAGAAGTGCTACACAGTCACGGTCGCAGAGTCGACGCTGGCCTCTTGGTGGAGTTGGGCCGCCTTCACGGAATCGAAGCTCCCAGAAATCACCCGTTAGTACCCGCAGCATATTCTCTGCGATCTTTCGGTTTCTTTCCCATGGGCTCGGGTCGTTAAGAGTTATTTCAAGCTCAATTTGTCGTGTCCATCCATCCTCGCTTTCCTTACGAAGGACAGCTATATCGGCTGCGTAGACAGCGAAGCAAAAAAGCACAAAGTCCCAAACAGGGACTGAAGGCGCGTAGCCCGCTTTTTCTAATTTCTTGGCCCAGCCATGGGCGATTCGACCAACCTCTGGCTGTGATGATGAAGCCAAGAAAGTGAATGCGCGTGCATGTGGAGGCAATGAAGTGGGTAATTCATCAACACTAGAACATATTATTTTCATGATTCAGCAAACACCGTCAGTGCATCTCTTAACGCTGCATTTGCGATATCTCGCATGGGGCGTTCCACCCCGCCAGCGCGGACTTTTTCCATAGACCTATTGACGACTACTATGATGTAGTCGAGCACCTGCCCCAAACGATTTTGTACAAGCTGTGGAGCATACTTAAGCTTCTCGAAGACTCGTCCCAGCTCAAGCTGGACCCGGTTATAAACGTCGAAAGCTACTGTGTACGCCATCAAACTGGCGATCTGGTCATCTGTAAGGTTAAAAATATCTGTTGCCGGATCCATTTCATAAAGGTGTGCAATAGCATTATCCATGGCATGCTTTGCAGATTCTTCATCGACACTACCTCCAGATGGAATCAACCTCTGCACAACTTCGAGAGCGGTATTCTTCGCAGAAAGTCCGCGCTGCTTAATTGAATCAACCCATGCATTGATGCTTGGATCTGTAGCATCACGGGCTGTGGCCAAGAACCCGCCCAAAGAAGAGGCCGCAATTGCGCTAGTTCGCATGCGACTCCCAGCTCTAGAAGCTCCTCCCATACCCTTCTTAACGAAGCTTGAAATCCCCCGGCGAAGGTCAGAGTCGCTACCAGACCGGATAAATCCCGTCAAAGCTCCTCGAGCTTGTTGATATCGCCCAGGTGGAGCTATGGGCGATCCAGCTGGGGGTGTAGCTTGGTTTTCATCATCCCCTTCGCTCTTATCTCCATCAGCATCATCACTAGGGTCTGTGCTGGGGCTCAAGGGAGTATCCGCGCAACCAGTATCAATGCTGTCCCCGGCATCGTCTAACCATGGAGGGTCAAATGATGTACCAGCACCCGCACCAGCGCTTGAGGTAGATGTACCCATTTATTGTTCCCTCGCATTCGTGATCGCTCTCTTCACGGGAGCGGGTGTCTCTCCATCCTTCACCCACTTTTCCAAAACCTCCTTCGCCCAAGCACACTCAGTTAGCGCAGATACAAGGCCTGGCGCGAGATGAGCGACAGGAGCTTGGCTGATTAATGCCGCTGCCCGTGATCCCACACTGGAATGAATTCGACAAACCTCGATCAGCATAAGAACTTCTTCATGCTTCTGCCAGGATCGACTATATCTCTTGGCTTCCCATGCACGTGCCATGGCGAGCCCAGACTGGACTTCTCCAGCTTGTTGGATTTGCTGCCTCAACGCTTCATTCGATGTTCGAGCGGAAATTAGCGAATCACGCAATGCCTTTCCGGCTTTATCAAGGTCATCTGCACCGAAGTCTCTAATGGTACTGTCACGACTAAGATGCAGTATCGGCCGCAAGTCCATGTCACCCAAAAGCGGCTCAAGCGTGAGCCACTCACGAGTAAAAGCCTTGTCCCCAAAAAGTTTAGGAAGTTCACTTTCTGGATCTTTTGCAGCTTCCTCCGCTTCACGAAGAATTTCGACCTTCCCTTCGTTCGTTGCAGATACCTTCTCGGCAATGGCATTAGCAATTGTTTCATCACATCGCTCTAGCAGGTGCCATTTAGATAAAACCTGAATATCCACGTCGATATTTTGAGGTCTAGCAAGCACCTTTCTAAGAAAAACCGTATTGAGGAAGCGTTTAACCAACCTCGGATTAGCTTGAACTGAACTAGCACTAAATAACAGGGGGGCCAGCCTCTCTGCCAACCCCATAAGTCCAACCAGATCTGTGTTTTCCTTTGGAACTAAGCTTTCCAAGAATGTCAAATCTACAGACTTCCCAGTCCAAGTCTCTCTTAACCTCGCTTCGACTTTTTCTTTCGCAATATCAAAACTCTCAGAGTCCAGTTGATCATTTCGATAGGCACGCTCAAGGAATAGTAATGCCGTATAGGCTTTGGTCTCATTAGGCCCCAGCCTCGGCACACGTAAAGGCACTTGAATCAATTTATCGAAGTAGCTAGTTACAATGTCATCATCAAGACCAGTACCTGCAAAGTGCACACGTACGGCACCTCGAATGAAAACATCGTCCGCTGCGATAACAAAGGCACTTCTTCGCAGAAATAGCAGCAGTCGAATCGCTTCTAGAGTGGAAATCGCTGTTTTTGGCAGGCATCTATCAAGGTCGTCGACAAAGACGACCAAAGTGATATCTAGCTCTTCAAGGAGATTCTCTAGCGCATCCCTAAAGGATTGGATTTCCTTGGGCAACGATGTGGGCTCAGCTTCGTTTAAAAGGCCTTTCGTGGCACCAGGTATCTCTCTCGCAGCCGAAACACCATCTTGAACAGACTGGCTTCTCCATGCCTCAGATCCTGTGTCCACCACTTTGCCAATTAAACCAACCGGAACACCAGTGAGAATCGTTGCAGCCACTTCTCCGCCAAGCTGAGCCAAGCGTAGGAGATTAATTCGTTTAACGAGCGAATTCGCCTTGTCCAACAACTTTTCGTCTTGCTCTGCCTGCTTGAGAACAGCATCTCCTACAGTTTGCAGAAGCGCTGTGCGGGCATCTTCAAATCCTTGATAGAGCCAAGGATTGAATGTAATAACTATATACTTCTGGCCATTCAATTTACTAGATTTGCTGTCGGCTGCTTGGTCAGATGCTAGTTCGGATGCAACCATGCGAACGAGAGAGGACTTCCCCATCCCCCAACCACCAGATATGCCGACGGAGATGGGCTCTTCCCCTGTCTCTCGAATTAGCTCAGCGCAGGCTTTAGCTACAAGCCTGAAGTTGACATAGTCAACTGTTGTCTCGTTGTCATGCCACATGGTAGCTCCTAGTAATCAGATGCCCTACGTACTTTCATTCGTCACTATAAATATAATATTAAGGGAAATTGGGTATGAGTTCTTTTAGCTGCGCCTTTAATAATCAAAATTGGAAAACTCATTTATTTGTCTTCCATTTTGTCCAGACCTACCCACCAGCATCTTTAGAATCTGTAGCGAAACCTCGCGCTCCAGCAGCGGCATGCTGAGCTTCTCGTGGCCGCTGAGGGCATCAAGCACGGCGTCAATGACCTTATTCGGGAGGAGGCCGTGCATCATCTGGTCTTCGCTGTGGCGGCGCACCTGGGCCATTACCGCTTCGTCGCATTCGATACGGTCGGCGATGCCGTGGGCGTAGTGCAGCTTCTCGGGGTCGTGGGGCTTGCCAGAGCGGACATCGTTGACCGAAGTAAGGTCGTGTCCTTCCCGGCCACTTCCAGGAGAAGTAGTTCCTCTTCAAGCTTGGTGAGGCGATAGTGGGGCAATTCCAGCCAGCTGACGCACTCCCAGCCGCCGGCAGACACGACCTTGGTGACGTTCCACTGTTCCCTGCTGTTCGCCATGTCATCCCCTGCGTGTGGCGTAATTATGCGTAACAGCCTAGCGCTTAAAGGATATAAGGAGAAGTCGACTTAGTCCGTTAAACCGCCAGGGCACGCCGCACCATTGGTGAAGCTTGTGTGCCTGATCCGAGGTGACGCCGTGCGGTGCCAGCCCGGGGTCGTCACGACGTCACCATACGGAATCTTATGCAGCAAATGGTTTATTTTCACGGCGAAAAACGGCCTTAAGCTCCGGTTTTAGAGTAAAAAATAAACCACATTAGTTTAACTTCAATCACAGAGCAGCCATTTCAGGCCATTTTCCACGAAGAAGTTAAACTGGCAGCAGAACTTCCGTCGCGGTTCAAGTCAGAAGTGAACATTACGGCAACACTTCAATCCTGATAATGCGTGTATTTTTTAGCACTGCCTTTCACAAGGTCGGCCGGGTACTTGTCCGCATTTTTCTTCATTTTGGCCCAGCAGGCGGCTTCGATATCCACCTCCAGTTTGCCCGCCAGCCGAATCAGATACAGTTGAACATCGGCAATTTCATCACGCACGGCGGCCAGCTGCTGCTCGTCTAAATCCTTAGCCTGCGCTTCAGTCAACCATTGGAAACACTCCTGAAGTTCAGCCGCCTCGACCGTTAACGCCATGGCAAGGTTCTTGGGCGAATGGAATTGATCCCAGTCGCGCTCGGCGGCAAATTGATTCATGGCATCGTGAAGCGACTTGAATGGGTCAGACATAAAAGACTCACTTGGTGGTAGGAGTTAGGCTGATGAACACAGCCGCCATTGATCAAACACCAGACTAATGCGATTACCACTCATACTCTAGCGTCACGTGGTCTAAGGGTTCCAAGCTGATGAGTGTACCGCTATTGTCATTTTTGAGTAGGCAACATGATCCCAAAAGCAAAACTCGCACTTCGAACCACCCAACAGAGGGCGGATAAACTCACATAATTGCACCCTGCTTTCGGTTTTCATGGAAGCGCAGCTCTGCATATAGGAAAATTGGCCCAAGCAGCGTGGTATAAGGTCACGAGAACTTGGAGCAATGGGAACTTGCAGGGCTAAAAGTTATCCCATATGATAACAATCAAGGATGATGAATGTCGTGGATAATTGATTTCTATAGCGGTGTTGAGGATGTCATTACCGAGATGCCGCCGAGGATTCAGGCCAGAATGATTCGGCTTTTGGAATTAATGGAGGCTCATGGTGCGAACCTGGGACCCCCTCATACAATACCTATGGGAGATGGTCTTTTTGAGATCCGTGCTAAAGCTAAGGAAGGCATTGGTCGAGCATTTTTCTGCTACATGAAAGGTGAACGTATCTACGTTTTGCATGCCTTTGTGAAGAAGTCTCAGAAGACGCCCAAGAAGGATTTAGATCTTGCAAAAACACGAATGAAAGAGGTGGGCAATGAGTAAACTTCAACATTTAAAAGAGCGCGCATTTCAGAATCCAGAAGTACGCCATGAATATGATGCGTTAGCGGAAGAGTTTGAGTTCATCGACACCTTATTGAAAATGCGCACAGCAGCAGGACTCACGCAGGATGAGTTAGCTCGCCGCATGGGCACTCAAAAAAGCAACATCAGTCGATTAGAGAAAGGGGGAACCAACCCGAGCTGGGGAACGCTGAAAAGGTATGCCCATGCCTGTGGCTTTGAGCTTTCTATAGACTTTCACGGCGCTTAACAGAGCTGAGCTACAACGCTCTGTTTTGACTGTTAACAGCATGGACAGATTCTTGGGTACAACGATTCACTCCCATTACAACACGGACAGGAATTCGCCGATGACCTTCAGATCCTCAAGCTCGTCCTCGAGCACGATGTCCTTGTAGCCAAAGGCGTTGGTCTGGGGCTTGAGCACGATACGTTGATTCACGAACTCGCCGTATGCCTCGATCTTTTCGCTCTGGTATTGCTTGATCGTAAAGCTGCCGCCGTAATCCGGGTCTTCGATAGCATGATGTTGCACTAAAACAATTTTGCCTTGCCGTGTACCGCCCGGGTTAGCGCGGAATAAACACCAAGACCCGTTAGGAATACGTCGGTTCATGGATTCACCGACGACCTGGCTCACAAATAATCCTGGGCTGACTTTCATAAAATCGGGCAACTCCACCCAGTATTCAGCTTCAGCGACTTGCACTTCACTAAATTCACCCGCCGCAATGTTGAGGTCATAGACCGGAACGTGGCGCTCGAATGGCTCCGCTTCGTCACGCGTCACCATGGGGAGGTGCAATCCCTCCAGGATTGGGGCTTTCTCAGCGGTGTCGTGTCGCGCTGTCTCGGATGAAGCCCGAGCAAAAGCCGCGAAATAAGCTCGGGTTTCAGGGTCTGTGGCATAGACGTAGCAGCCTTTCTGACCTCGCGTCATCAGTGTACGATAGGTGTTCTTGATGATCTGGTCCGCCTGTGCCCGAGCATCCTCGGACCGTTCCTTGAGCATCTTCTTATAGCCATGCACGGAGCGATCCTGCCCTGCCCGCTTGGCCGCGTCTGTTACCACGCGACCGTCACGAATCACGAAGTCATCGCCGATGATGACGCCGACATAGTCAAACTCAAGCCCCTGACAGGTGTGGATGCAGCCAATCTGGTCGACAGAATCATCAGCAATCGCCCATAACATGCCATCGTCGTCGAGGTTCCATTGAGCCGCAAAGCCATATTCAGGTAACACGATATCCATGGCCTGCTTGTCCTTTTTACTCGCCCAAGGCCAGCAATAACCTGCCACCATGCGTGCCTTGTTGGCCTTTCTATTCTTCTCAAGAATCGCCCGGCGCAGAGCATTGGGATCATCGAATACTTGGAAATCGTAGTCGATGTCCTCCAGGTCAGTATTGGCCGTGGTGCGGATTTGAAGGGTATGATCGAGCCACGCTAAATAGCCATCAGAGCCGTTGCAGCGAAATTGCGATGCCAGCTCAAGTTCATGAATCTCAGCGCCACACTCAGTCGCACGCCGCCTAATCTCCTCGACTGTCCCCACATCCTTCAATGTCACACGCTGCGCCTCATCGATGAAAAAGATCGACAGCCGTGATGCGGTGATGATCTCCTTGATCTGGCTTTCCCCCAGATTCTGATACATACCAGACTTTTCGTTCAGGCGGTGCGCTTCATCGACGATCAGCGCATGGAAGGTATCTGGCTCAGTGCTCACGTAGCTCCCCGAGCCTTTGAACATATTATCGATATGCGTTTTCTTGTGCGTGCCGGTTAGCTTCTTCTTGAAAACTTCCCGAGGGGCTGAATTACGGGAGACGTACTGCGTCATCATCTCGCGCTTTGTCAGTTCTACCAGCAAGTTGATGGCCACCACTGATTTACCGGTGCCCGGCCCACCCTTGACGATGAGGCACTGCTTCCCCCCATTGGCTGCACGGTGAGCGAGATCGATGGCGGTTTCATAGACCAGTTTTTGCTCGTCGATCATCAAGAACTCGGCATTCCCCCTCATCATTGAGGCCAGCGCATCCGCCAGATTCTTACTCGGCTTGATCACCCCATGCTCGATCCGATACATGATGTCGTTGCTGTCGCCGAATTTGATGTGCTGGCTTAGAAACTCGGAGAGCTTCAAGGCATCTGGCGAGATGAATACAGGCGCTCGACGCGTGTGATACTCGTAGAAAGGATCATTGATGGCGTGCCCCTGCTTCATGTTGTGCAGGTAGGCACAGGGTACTAGGCGGATCGACTCAGTACGTACTGTCTCGTTATAGTCCTCGATCAGCGCCCCATAGGACCACGCCTGATACGACGGATGGTTGGTCTCGCGCACGCCGCCGCCCAGCTGAGTGCGCACGATGGCATCCTTCTTCGTCACCTCGACGGATTGCCACTGCTTCAGCTCCACAATGACGGCCGCATCGTCCCGCTGGTGGTTCTTGCCGGTCAGGATGAAGTCCACACGGCGATTCGTTAACGGAATATTGTATTCAATCGCCACGCCCGCTGAGGCTGGAATATTGTCATCAAGCAATGCACTCATCATGAAGCGCAACGAGTTCTCCCAAGAAAGCACCTCATTACGTGGAGAGTTGCGATTCAACCGGCGTGCTACCTCATTCTCAATGGCATCCGCAATAGCATTAGCACGGACATCATCAATAAATTGTTGTTTCGTGGCTTTATACACCAGCATGAGGTCATCATTCCTTAATCTAATCTGAAGGCAACGCCATACAAGGCAGCCCCATCATCAAGGATAGGATCATAACAGGCTAAGGGAAGAGGCAGTAGAACGAGGAAGCTATGAGAAAATGGTGGGCCCAGTAGGACTCGAACCTACGACCAAGGGATTATGAGTCCCCTGCTCTAACCAACTGAGCTATAGGCCCTGAAGCGCGCATTATAATAACGAAAGCTGGCGGTTGAAGCCAGTGCTAAGCGGTTGATTTTATCAAAAAAAGCCCAGGCATTGGCCTGGGCTTTTGGGGGTATGGCTTGATCACGCCTTGAGCTTACTCGTCCAAGAAGGAGCGTAGCGGCTCACAACGGCTCGGGTGACGCAGTTTACGCAGCGCTTTGGCTTCGATCTGGCGAATACGCTCACGGGTGACGTCGAACTGTTTGCCGACTTCTTCCAGTGTGTGATCGGTATTCATGTCGATACCAAAACGCATACGCAGGACTTTAGACTCACGTGCAGTCAGGCCGCCCAATACATCACGCGTGGCTTCAACCAAGCCTTCGCCAGTAGCCGAGTCAACCGGTGAAACCACGTTGCCATCTTCGATAAAGTCACCCAGATGGGAGTCTTCGTCGTCACCGATCGGGGTTTCCATGGAGATCGGTTCTTTAGCGATCTTCAGGACTTTGCGTACTTTGTCTTCCGGCATTTCCAGGCGTTCGCCCAGTTCTTCCGGTGTCGGCTCACGCCCCATTTCCTGCAGCATTTGACGCTGAACACGATTGATCTTGTTGATCGTTTCAATCATGTGGACCGGAATACGAATGGTCCGCGCTTGGTCTGCGATGGAACGGGTAATGGCCTGACGAATCCACCAAGTGGCGTAAGTTGAGAACTTATAACCACGGCGGTATTCGAACTTATCAACGGCTTTCATCAAGCCGATGTTGCCTTCCTGAATCAGATCCAGGAATTGCAGACCCCGATTGGTATATTTCTTAGCAATTGAAATCACCAGACGCAGGTTAGCCTCGACCATTTCTTTCTTGGCCCGACGGCTCTTGGCTTCGCCAATCGACAAGCGGCGGTTGATTTCTTTGATCTCTGCGACAGAGATGCCGACATCCTGTTCGTGACTGCGAATGCGCTTTTGGGCACGCAGAATTTCAGGTTTGTAAGCATCTAAACGCATGGCGACATCGTCACCAGCGGCAGTAAATTCTTCGATCCATGTCAGATCAGTTTCACGACCCGGGAAGCTCTTGATGAAGACTTTACGCGGCATTTTTGACTTACGAACAGCCAGCTTCATCACCAAACGTTCCTGAGCGCGGATATCATCAACGATATCGCGTACCAGGCTGACCAAACGGTCATAGTGTTTGGTGGACAGTTTGATCGGCGCAAACATTTCACCCAGTTGCTGCAAAGCTTCCTGAGTTTTAGCGTCGCCATAGCCACTGTTTTCGATCAGAGCACGTGCTTTGACCAATTGCTCACGCATGGCAGTAAAGCGAATCCGGGTTTCTTCCGGATCAGGCCCCCCTACGCTCGCTTCTTCATCGTCGTCTTCGCTTTCTTCATCATCATCTTCATCCTCGGCATCATCATCTTTAGCCTTAGTTTCGATGACGGGCAGTTCAGCAGGCACTTCAACCGGTGTGGCATCAACCGGATCGATAAAGCCTGCAAAGATGTCGGAAAGACGACCATTTTCAGCCGCGACGATATCGTCGTAGTGGGCCAAGACGCTATCGACAACGCCTGGCATATAAGCCAACGCTGCCATGACTTCACGAAGGCCTTCTTCGATTCGCTTCGCGATATCGATTTCACCTTCACGCGTCAGCAGTTCAACAGTCCCCATTTCACGCATGTACATGCGCACAGGGTCTGTCGTACGGCCCGCATCATTTTCAACCGCAGCCAGTGCAGCAGCGGCTTCTTCAGCGACTGACTCATCGGACGAATCGCCGTCGGTCATCAACAGCGTTTCCATATCCGGGGCTTCCTCGCTGACGGGAATCCCCATGTCATTGATCATCCGGATGATATCTTCAACCTGATCCGGATCGGAAATGTCTTCCGGTAAGTGATCGTTGACTTCGGCATAGGTCAGGTAGCCCTGCTCCTTGCCGCGAGCAATCAATTCCTTCAAACGAGATTGCTTTTGCGCGTTCCCGGACATAGAACCTCTATCTCTGCAGTGAAGAAATGTGGACGTGAGGGCGGCTTATCATGCAAACTCCAGGTATGGACTTGAGCCTGCCTGGTCAGGGCTGTTTCAATAGCCCGCGGCGTAAGTAGTGCTGCCGGCATTATGAATTATTGCGCCATATAAGAAGAACGCAGCATTATATAGGTAAAATGCTCACACGTCTATCTCAACGCATAGCCATCAGCGCGTCCGTGCTGCCTAACCTCACCCCTTTTACGATGCATTATGCACTAACAGGATGCTATTCAAGCAGTTAGCACTCATACAACGAATATTCAAACAGTCAGCTCATCAACTCCTTCATGTATGAAGTATTACCCCCATAGGTATGAACTCAATTATAAGGCGATCGACAGTGCTTGATGGGATCTCAAGATCAGCTTGCACGGCCAGCTATCCCTTCGGATCACTTGGCTTGTTTACCGCTGACTACACCAAGCTTAGCTTACTGCAAGCAAACTGCCACTGAGTTGTGATATATATCAGCGGTTATCTACATCAATCGTTAAATACATCAACTGCTGAATACATTCATTGCTGTCTTCAGTAGTGGCTGTATTCATCACCTCTATTCGTGATATGGCATCGATCCCTGCGATGTCAACCCCTCACCCGCAAAAACATCGTTATCAATACAGGAGCACCGGTGTCAACTGATGCCAGCAGAGGCATGCATCGCGATAAGTCGAGCTTCGCCACTGACCGCTGATCAAGGGTCAACAAAGCGGCCAATCTTGCGCTTACGCTCATGCCATTGTCGCTCCAGTTGCCAAAGTCGTTGCCGATCATCATTGTCCAACTCGCCACTGCGAAGCTTATGACGCAACGCTTTGCGCTCTTGATCCAACTGTTGTAGCGCTTGATGCTCAAGCAACGCTTGGAGTTCCAATCGGGCATCCGCAAATGGGATCGGCACCAATCGACGCCTTAATGTCAGTAGCTGCTCGCCTTCCTGAGTACCGTGCCAGTGAGCCATAAGCACTTGTGGCGAAGGTCGTTCCAGTGTGCGAAGAAATATCAGCACTTTGTTGAGCAATACCCCCCAAGCGCTATTAAATGAAAGCGACTCAGGTACATCATGGGCCAACCCCGGATGATGAACTAATAAAGCCAGCATACGCCCTTCCTGATCGGCAGAGGCTTTTTGGGGAGGCTCCGATGAAGCGGCAGAATAAGCTTGAGGCGCAACTTGCGCTGTACCGGCCCCAGCCGCTTCAGCAGGCACATTCACCATGTGCTGACGCTGCTGTAACCGATTCGTTAAATCCGCAACATCCAGCCCGGTCAACTGACTCAAACGGGTGAGCACCATCCGGAGCAGAATACCTTCCGGTAGGCGCTGTAAATAGGGAATCGATTTTTCGGCCAGCTGCACTCGATCATCCATCAGGTTTAAATCAAGCCCCTGACGCAGATGGCGAAACAAAAACTCAGCCAAAGGCAGTGCTTGTGTCACGCGTTGACTAAAGAGCGCTCGCCCTTCCCGTCGTACCAGTGAGTCAGGATCTTCACCTTCAGGCAAAAACAGAAAACGGGCTTGCCGACCTTCCTTCATCATGGGTAAGACCGCCTGCAGTGCACGCTCTGCAGCTTGCGCCCCAGCGCGGTCACCGTCAAAACAGAAGACCACTTCACCCACTAAACGGAATATCCGCTGTAGATGCTGTTCGCTCAGCGAGGTCCCCAATGTCGCCACCGCCCAATGAATACCATTTTGGGCCAGAGCAACCACATCCATATAGCCTTCAACAACCAGCAATCGATCCAGGCTACCCGGTTGTTGACGCGCCTCATACAAGCCATATAGTTCCTGACCTTTATGGAAGACAGGCGTTTCCGGCGAGTTCAAATACTTTGGCTTGCTGTCATCCAACACGCGCCCACCAAAAGCGATCACTTCACCTTTGGGGTTACGAATGGGAAACATGACCCGGTGACGAAAACGATCATAGGTTCGTCCAGAGTCTTCATGCCGCACCAGCATGCCGTATTCTACTTGCTGAGCTTCAGAGACTCCGGCTTTCGCCAAATGCTGCTTCATATCATCCCAGGCTTGAGGCGCAAACCCGAGCCCAAAACGTTCGATAATCTCGCTGGAAAGACCCCGCTGGCTCAGGTAATCCCGTGCCATTTGCCCTTGAGGCTGTTGTAGAGCATCACGGTAGTGGTCAGCAGCGCGCTGCAAACAGGCCTGAGCACTCAACTGCTGCTGGCGTTGTGCCTTACGGCGCGCATCTTCTTGTGGTGAGACGTCCTGCTCACGCTCCACTTCAATACCAATGTGGCTGGCCAGTGTTTCAACCGCTTCGACAAAATCCAAGTGATCGTGCGCCATCAAGAACCCAATGGCATCACCGTTCGCGCCACAGCCAAAGCAGTGATAGAACTGCTTATCGGGGCTGACCGTAAAAGAGGGGGATTTTTCGTTATGAAAGGGACAAAGCCCGGAGTAATTTCGACCCGCTTTTTTCAGCCGAACCCGACTGCCAATCAGCTCGACGAGATCAGTACGCGAGACCAAATCTTCAATAAAACGCTTAGGAATGCGACCCGCCATGACACGCCCCGGGACTTAGAAACGAATAAAGAAAAGAGTTTAGAGCATCCAGCAGACGCTACAAAAGCCGCTGAAACATCAAGTATATCGATAAAATAATGCAGGAATGGAGATCAATCGTTACAAGAGCTAGAGACACCAGGAGCGGGCCGAGGCCCGCTCCTGATATTGCCTTACGTCAAGACAGCTTCAGTGCATAACACCGAATCGATATCTGACTAAGCATAATTTGTCAGCCTCTTGGGCCGACAAACAGTCGCTTAGTACAGACGCTCGAACCGGCGCTGTTCGCGCTGCAGCTTTTTGAGGTGACGTTTAACGGCGGCTGCTTTCTTGCGTTTACGCTCGGCAGTCGGCTTTTCATAGTGCTCACGACGACGCACTTCGGCCAGAACACCGGCTTTTTCGCAGGAACGCTTGAAGCGACGCAGGGCGACGTCAAACGGCTCGTTGTCTTTGACTTTAACTGAAGGCATTCGGAATCACCGTCCTTAAAAACGATAATAGGTTTTCGATCGGATGGCTGCCGAAGCAACGACAGCACGAGAAACCGTCATGCTGAGATTGGCCGATACAGGTGATACACCTCTCAGGCCCAATCACAGACCTAAACGGACGCATGATTTTACACACCCACCACCCATCGTGCAAACAACATCCGATGTTACCCCCGCCCATTAGTGCCTCAACAGATCAAAAATTGGGCCTCATCGCTCAAAAAATCACGCCACATCGAGACCTGCGCCCAGCTCACTTTTGTTTTATACTTCACCCCCCTTTTTGAGCGAGTTGTCGACTCACCCCATCAAGCGCGGTGCTTGACGATACTGTCTGAGTACGACACTGGCCCGGTTGAGTCTTCATGACTCAACACCTTTAAACTCAATTTTTTAGTGTGGGCTTCCATGCGAGTTCTGGGAATCGAAACCTCCTGCGATGAAACCGGTGTTGCACTTTACGATACCGCTCAAGGGCTATTAGCCGACGCGCTATTCAGTCAGATTGATTTGCATGCGACTTATGGCGGCGTCGTGCCTGAGCTGGCATCACGTGACCATATCCGCAAACTGATCCCCTTGATTCGTGAAGTCATGGCCAAGGCGAATCTGACGCTATCGGATCTCGATGGCATCGCCTATACCGCAGGCCCCGGTCTGATTGGCGCACTCTTGGTGGGCGCGACACTGGGTCGGAGTTTGGCCAGTGGTTTGAACATCCCGTCGCTGGCCGTTCATCATATGGAAGGGCATTTATTAGCCCCCATGTTAGAAACACCCGCACCAGATTTTCCCTTTATTGCGCTCTTGGTCTCTGGCGGGCATACCCAACTGGTTCAAGTCGAAGGCGTCGGTCAATACACTTTGCTGGGCGAGTCCGTCGATGATGCCGCTGGCGAAGCTTTCGATAAGGCCGCCAAGATGATGCAGCTGGGGTATCCAGGCGGCCCTAAATTGGCCGCACTGGCCACGCAAGGCACCCAAGGACGCTTCCGTTTTCCCCGCCCAATGACCGACCGCCCAGGTTTAGACTTCAGCTTCAGCGGGCTCAAAACCCACACACTCACCACACTGAAGCAGCTGGAAACAGAGGGTCGACTGGATGAACAGGCTCGGGCCGATGTGGCTTTTGCCTTTCAGGATGCCGTGGTCGACACCCTGGTCATTAAGTGTAAACGTGCATTAAAGCAAACAGGCTTAAAGCGGCTCGTGATTGCAGGGGGCGTCAGCGCGAATGTACAGCTGAGAGAACGTTTAGCTGAAGTGATGAGTGGCCTTCAAGGTGAAGTCTTTTATCCCCGCCCTGCTTACTGTACCGACAACGGCGCCATGATCGCGCACATTGGTGCACTCAGAATGGCAGCAGGCGAGCATGATTCGAACGAACTCAGTGCCCTTCGCCCACGCTGGCCACTCTGGGAACTCCACCCCCCAGCCGCCAACGCCTGATCGAGCCCGACGGCTGACAGTGAATAGCAGGCCCCAGTGTTTTTAAGTCAGTGTTTTAAGCGGTCGTTTTCACTGAATCCGTCTTGAGTCAAACCGTTTGCATAAAAAGCTTTGAATAAAGCCATCCACGAAAGAGCCCCTGATGGACACAATTCTCATTGAAGGTCTGAGTACCCAAGCCAGTATTGGTGTATTTGATTGGGAAAAGCAGATCCAACAACGCTTAGAGCTTGACCTGGCCCTAGAAACCGACTTGGCCAAGCCCGCTCGCAGCGAACAACTCAGCGACACCTTGGACTATGCCCGCATCAGCCAAGACGTCTTGGGGCTGATTCATCAACGTCATTACGACTTGATTGAAACACTGGCAGAGACCATTACCGAAGCGCTCTTACAGCAACATCCGTTGATTCATCGAATCACGTTGACACTACGTAAGCCGGATGCCGTACCGCAGGCTCGCAGCGTTGGCTTACGTATTAGCCGCCAACGGAGCGTCTAATGCCATTGGTCACTCTGAGTTTGGGTAGCAACATTGATCGCGACCATCACTTGCACGTCGCCTTGACTGCATTGGCCGATGAGTTTGCGCCACTGACACTGTCACAAGTCTATGAAACAAAACCGGTCGGCCTGACCGCCGATCCTTTTTATAATTTGGTGGTGGCATTTAACACCGCCCGCTTAGTCGGTGAAGTACAGCAAACCTGCAAGCAGATTGAGCAGCATTATGCCCGAAGGCCGACGCGCCCCCCTCAGGGCTATACCCGAGCACTGGATTTGGATTTGCTGACTTATGGTGACTTATGCGGTGTCCATGAAGGTATTCTGTTGCCTAGGGCCGAAGTGCTGAAGCATGACTTCGTGCTGAGACCATTGGCTGAATTATTTCCTCATCAGCGCATGCCCGGACGCCAAGAATCCTATGCCGAACTCTGGCAAACACATGCCCACCCAGATCAATGGATGACCCCGGTGAACTTTCATTGGCCCCAGTCAGCAGAAACTGAGGCCCTATCTCACCGCTGATTGAATCACTTGTGCAATCGCTTCTTGTCGGGCCTCCGCCAGGGCCCGACCGACTTCAGGCCCTTTTAGCCCCGCCTCAACAAAGGCTTTCGCACTTAATCCTTTCGCCGCCTCATAAGCCTGTTGAAGCAGTCCTGGCGAATCACTCAATAAAGACCAAAACAAATCCGCCCGTTCAGGTCGGCGCCAGGCATCCAAGCGCTCAAACAAAGCCAGCACCTCTCCGGCGTGATGTGCCTTAAGCCCAGGATGATCCCAGGCACGTGCGGCCAGCGCGGCCAGTTCCCGATAGCGGTTCGGTGTTTTCAACCGCTGCTCAGTGGCCTCCAGCAACGAGACCTCTGCTCCGACCCACAGCTGGGCCCAACGCTGCTCCACTTGAGCACCCGAGGCGGCACAATCGTTCAACGCAACAAGCGCATTGGGTGACTGGTGTAAAAAATCAGCCAACTCTGGCCATAAAACTGACAAAGCCTCAGCGTCAGCTAACACCTGGAAAAAGACCGCAGGACAAGGGGTATGTAAGCTTTTCTCCAGCTCCAGCCAGCAGCGCTCGGGCGTCAAATGAGCAAGCTCACCACTGGCAGCAATCGACTGCATCATCGTGAGGGTCTCGGGGGCAACACGAAACCCTTGAGGGGCAAAACGAGCCGCAAAACGGGCCACTCGCAACACCCGCAATGGATCTTCAACAAAGGCGGGAGACACATGTCGCAACCAGCGACCATTTAGATCCGCCTGCCCGTGAAAAGGATCAACCAGCGCCCCCGTTTCATCCTGCGCCATGGCATTAATGGTCAGGTCACGTCGCACTAAATCGTCTTCAAGGGTGACCTCCGGACTGGCATAGAAGGTAAAACCCTGGTACCCCTTACCACTTTTACGCTCTGTGCGCGCCAAAGCATATTCTTCATGCGTTTTCGGGTGTAAAAAAACAGGAAAATCTTGCCCGACAGGGACAAACCCCTGCGCTTTCATCTCCTCGGGGGTACTCCCCACCACCACCCAATCACGATCCGTTACCGGCAACCCCAACAAATGATCACGGACCGCCCCCCCCACTAAATACGCTTTCATCACATCAACACCCATCACATCATCAGTGGATCAGCCTATGGTTGACCTCAAATATCCTAAATACGTACGCAAGGCGATTTATATCACCAATACAATGGAGACGATACAATCGCACTGGCAGGTCTTTAAGTCATGTTTTCGGCGTCGTAACGGTATTCCCAAGTACTGAGGTGATGCTGTGGGTGTCGACATCCGATGAAGTGGCGTCTTACGGCGCGATCAGGTTGCTGGCTGGATCAGCCGGCGACTAAGTGGGTCTCTAAGCACTGGGGGGACACAGAAATATGAACACCCTCTTCGAGGGTCGTATCGACGGCTACGTGGATCTCTAAGCACCGGGTGACACAGAAATATGAACAGCCTCCCCAGGGCCGCTTCAGTAATTTGCTTGATCAAAGGGGTTAGCAGACCGTCTTTGCCATCCCGTTCAAAGCACATGTATATCGTCAATCGTAATGACAAAATCTCCTTTCTCATCTTTATGAACATCTACAGATAATGTCAAATCACTAACTTCATCGTCGTACCACAAATCAAACTCTATCTTTCGCGCTTCGGTGTTGTTGTCATATATATCGTAAACATATGCGGTGTCATATGCGGTGTCCGGAGGTATTGTAATTACCCCAGGATAGTCGTTTATGGCATCTTCCATTTCACTGGCAGACAATCGTCCATTTTCTCCTCTATTGACAATTTCTGCGTATCTTGAACCAACGATCAATAAAACCAGGTTCTTTAAAAGTAATTTAATTTCGCTATTCATAAACTATCTTCTGTTTCCGACAGGGCGAGTAAGAGAGTCAGGAGATACACCGAGCTCTCCCATAAAATAATCGTCTGCTCGTTGTATGTGTGAACGTGCTTCGATTTGGGACAGCCCAGCCTTGCGCATTGCTTTGTATCCAATGCGCCTTTCAGCAGCATAAGTACCGCCACCACTCTGACGTTGTACTTGCGTAGCGATATAGTGTTCAGAGCCTTTAGTTGTTGATGGCCCTTGCAATTGAACTGCTGGAGCATCCATGCGGTTATAACCTGGGAGGTTTTTGACTGCTGCGTTTTGAATTATGTGGTGAGAGTCTCTTGCTCCAGCATTATTTAGCTGTCGATGCGTTCCTGATGCTCTGTTTGTAACATCCCCCCCACAACATTGCTTACTCAACCCTAGCGGGTCAACCCATCCTGTCGGGTTGGGGGCGTATTGGTAGAGGTTGTCGCCGCCCATGAGGCCGATGGGATCTTGGGTGGTGAATCTGCCAATACGAGGATCGTAATACCTAAACCGGTTGTAGTGAAGGCCGGTTTCGCGGTCGTGGTATTGCCCCTGAAATCTAAAGGGGTTGTGGATGTTGGGGTTTTCGCCTTGGCCGTTGTGGGCTTGGGCGAGTTGTCCCCAGGCGCGGTATTGGCCGCTCCAGACGATGTGACCTTGGGTGTCGGTGATGTCTTGTGGGGTGCCGAGGTGGTCGGTCTGGAAGTAGTAAAGTGTGGCCGTTTGCACTTGATAGCAGCGCAGGGGTTGCCGGTCGGTGCCAGTCGCCGCGAGGGCGGTGTGGTCGAAGCCTGCGGTCAGTTGGGCCAGGGGGATGAAGCTGTCTGGCTCGTAAAGATAGGTCGCGGTATGGGTCGGCACCAAGGCGCTGGCGTCGAGGGTGTGGACCTGTTGGGCGATCGGTCGGGGAAATTTACGCCTCGGGTTTTCAGGAATAAGGCCCGGTGGGCGGCTGCGGACGGGTGAGTGAATGTCGCCTTCGAAACGGGTTTCGCTTTGTAGCAGGTCGCCGTCCCAGGTGAAAACCGTCAGTTCGGGGGTTTGCCCGTCGATCTCGACTTGTTTCCAGACGCGGCGGCCGAGGGCGTCGTAGCCGTATTCGGCTTTGGTTCGGGGTGTGGCGGTGTCGCCTGCAGCCGGGGCTTGGGCGTATTGGCAGGCTTCGACCAGCCGGTGTTCGGCGTCGTAGCGGTATTCCCAGGTGCTGCCGCCGACGGTGATGCTGCGGGTCAGGTTGCCGTGGGCATCATAGTGGTAGCGGGTGTCGGCGAAGCGTTTGAGCAGGTTGCCCATCACGGTCGGGCCGTTGCGGCTTTTGTCTTGAGCCGAGGTGCCGGTGATTGAAAGATCAGCCCGCCATTCGGTGGCCCGGGTGTGGGTATCCGATGCGGCGGTGTCCTGTGGGTCGATCAGGTTGCTGGCGGGGTCAAAGTCAAAGCGTTCGGTTTGTCCCGGCGCGAGGGCTTCGCGTAGGCGGCCCAGCGGGTCGTACTGGTATTGGGTTGGCCCGCGCTGTTGATCTTGCACTTGGCTGAGTAGGCCGTTGACGGTGTATTGGTACTGACGTTTGATGGTCGGCCGTCGACTTAGCGTTTGACGTTGCCCAGATCGATTGTGATGGGTCTGAGGTCCGGTTTGAAACACTTCTTGAGCCAGCAAGCGCCCGACTGGGTCATAGCGCAGTTGCGTCTGTTGGCCTTGTTGATGGCGGGTCACGGCGCGGTGGAGGTCATCCCGCTCGAAGCTGATCAGGGCATCGCCATCCAACGCCATGCCGTGGACATGACCCGAGCCATAACGTAGCCAGGCGATTTCGCGGCCGTCTGGCAGGGTCGTGGTCTCGCGGTTGCCGAGGGCATCATGGGTATGGCGGGTGACGCTGGCCCAGTGGGCGCCATTGGGCAGTTGTAACCGCTGGGTTTCAGCGATCAGGTTGTCCTGGGCGTCATAGTCAAATCGGGTGTCGCTGCCGGGGGCGCGGGCGGCGACCAACCGGCCCAGGACGTCATAGGCGTAGTGGGTAATCTGCTCGGGCATGCCGGGGCGAGCGCTGCGCCGGGCGATCGGTTGACCCAGGGGGTCTCGCTCGAAGCGAACGACACGATCACCTTGTTGGACTTCACTGACCCACCCGGCTTCATCGCAGCCCTTCACACAATCGCCTGCCAGCAGGCTCCCACAGTAAGTTCAGAGGTTCATCGAAGGGTTGTGGGAGCTTGCTGGCAAGCGAAGAAATGCTGGCTTATGCCCCTTTATCTTCAGCAATCGAGGTGCTTGTGCCCGCCTCATTGTCGAAGTTCAGGCCCGCGTTGGCGGTTTTGAGCAGGGTTTTGTTCTCATCCTGATCGAGCCCGCCGTCCAAGTGCTGAACGGCTGCAATCAACCAGCATTCCAACTCGCTAAAGAAACCCACTACCTGACCGCACAGCGCGCCTTGTTCAGGGTCGCCACCGCGCTCAACCTCGCACATATCGAGCACGATGCTCTGAAGACGGCCTTCGTTGAAATCTGTGCGGTGTTTTTTGAGATGTTTAAGGTAGATTCGTGCCAGAGATTCGCCGGTTTTACAGCCGCCGGAATAGCCACCAGTTTTAGGCACGGCCCAGAACGACAGCCAACGCTTGCCCGGTGCTTTATCGATAAATGGCAGCTGATGAAGGGGGTAGGACTTTCGATGGTGAAACCTGAGCGGGCTTACGGCAGGCTTGCGGACACCATAAGCCTGAGTTGAGGGGGCTGTCGTCATGATAGATTCCCTTCTACTTGAATGAAGGTTCGCCACCACTTCGACCAAAAAGATGGAGGCGAACTGCGCAGGGTTGGTCGACCGGCGTAGAAGGAAACCGGCACACCCGAAGGCGTCCCCGCGCAGCTCGCCATAACAGGCATAAAAAAAGCGCTGTTAAGCGCATGCTGCGCCTTCTACAAATCGAGCGACCAAACCCGAGCCACTGATTTTGCAGCGGCTCGCGAATAATGTCTTAGGGTAGGTATCGAGTCAAGAGGAGGCTGTGTTGACGACTACGCGCATCTCTAATCACCGGATGACACAGAAATATGAAGACCCTCGATATGAGCGGCACAGGGCTTTGAATAGCATCTACTCGAGATTATGATGTTTTATTTTCTATAGTCGGAAAATTTATTCTATCATCTGAATATGGTTTAAGTTTTTCTTGTATTCTCTCCAGTCTTGTTTTTTCTTCCTCCGAGGCGGGCTCTTCAGGGCTAAAATAATGTAAATCATTTAGGATCGATAGAGAGCAAATCTTTGCGGCACTATTTAGATCTTGAACTTGATGTAGTTTGGATAGTACATCAATAACTTTCTCTGAAGACGTTTTGTATATGCCAGAATGGTTGTTTGCGATTAAGCTTATAATTCTGTCTCCAAGGCTCTGCGCATGGCTTGGTGTTGTCATATTACATATTGAAGTTAATGTCTCCTGTATATCAAGCGCAGATTCATGATTATGTTCTTCCTGATCCCAATCAATTAACTCTATTTCTTTTATGACATCTTCTTTAGTGAAATTTTTACTCATCCCACGCTCCCCCTGAATCATATTTAACATTATCCGGGAATTGGCTTCTTGAATATTTCGACTGGCATCGAGTGCATACTGGTATATCTGTGTACTCTAAATCCCCAGTCGCACGGTTCCTGCGCCATCCCTTTGCACCAGTCATTTGGGCATCTGGCCCGAGTTGACGAGCAATATCATCCTCAGCGCATCCCCTTGGGTTGCTTGAGCATCCAGCTACAACTTGACCATCTTTATATCCTCCAGCATAAGTTGCATGCTTTCTTTTTCTTTGTTGCGCTATTGTATCTCTCGCAGACTCTGCTTCTTGCTGTCCCCCACAACACTTTTTACTCAACCCCAGGGGGTCGATCCAGCCCGTTGGGTTGGGGGCGTATTGGTAGAGGTTGTCGCCGCCCATGAGGCCGATGGGGTCTTGGGTGGTGAATCTGCCAATACGAGGATCGTAATACCTAAAGCGGTTGTAGTGAAGGCCGGTTTCGCTGTCGTGGTATTGCCCTTGAAATCTAAAGGGGTTGTGGATGTGGGCTTTTTCGCCTTGGCCGTTGTGGGCTTGGGCGAGTTGGCCCCAGGCGCGGTATTGGCCGCTCCAGACGATGTGGCCCTCGGTGTCGGTGATGTCTTGTGGGGTGCCGAGGTGGTCGGTCTGGAAGTAGTAGAGTGTGGCCGTTTGCGTTTGATAGCAACGCAGGGGTTGCCGGTCGGTGCCAGTCGCCGCGAGGGCGGTGTGGTCGAAGCCTGCGGTCAGTTGGGCCAGGGGGATGAAGCTGTCTGGCTCGTAAAGATAGGTCGCGGTATGCGTCGGCACCAAGGCGCTGGCGTCGAGGGTGTGGACCTGTTGGGCGACTGGCCGGGGAAATTTCCGCCTCGGGTTTTCGGGAATGAGGCCCGGTGGACGGCTGCGGACGGGTGAGTGAATGTCGCCTTCGAAGTGGGTTTCGCTTTGTAGCAGATCGCCATCCCAGGTGAAAACGGTCAGTTCGGGGGCTTGACCATCAATTTCGACTTGTTTCCAGACGCGGCGGCCGAGGGCGTCGTAGCCATATTGAGCTTGGGTGTGTGGTGTGGCGGTGTCGCCTGCGGCCGGAGCTTGATTGTATTGGCAGGCTTCGACCAGCCGGTGTTCGGCGTCGTAGCGGTATTCCCAGGTGCTGCCGCCGACGGTGATGCTGCGGGTGAGGTTGCCGTGGGTATCATAGTGGTAACGGGTGTCGGCGAAGCGTTTGAGCAGGTTGCCCATCACCGTGGGGCCACTTTTTGTGCCCCCTTGTTGAGGTGATTGGCCGGTGATGGACAGATCCGCGCGCCATTCGGTGGCGCGGGTGTGCGAATCCGCTGCGGTGGCGTCCTGCGGGTCGATCAGGTTGCTGGCCGGGTCAAAGTCAAAGCGTTCAGTTTGGCCGGGGGCGAGGGCTTCGCGTAGGCGGCCTAGCGGGTCGTACTGGTATTGAGTTTGTCCGCGTTGCTGATCTTGCACCTGGCTGAGTAAGCCGTTGACGGTGTATTGGTACTGACGTTTGATCGTTGGCCGTCGGCGCCCCGGTTGATGCTGTGATGACGGCTTAGCTTGAAATCCCTCTGATTGAAAAACCTCTTGAGCCAGCAGGCGCCCGACTGGGTCATAGCGCAGTTGGGTGTGTTGGCCTTGTTGATGGCGGGTGACGGCGCGGTGAAGGTCGTCCCGCTCGAAGCTGATCAGGGCATCGCCATCCAACGCCATGCCGTGGACATGACCCGAGCCATAACGGAGCCAGGCGATTTCGCGGCCGTCTGGCAGGGTCGTGGTCTCGCGGTTGCCGAGGGCATCATGGGTATGGCGGGTGACGCTGGCCCAGTGGGCGCCATTGGGCAGTTGTAACCGCTGGGTTTCCGCGATCAGGTTATCCTGGGCGTCATAATCAAAGCGGGTGTCGCTGCCGGGGGCACGGGCGGCGACCAACCGGCCCAGCACATCATAGGCGTAGTGGGTAATCTGCTCGGGCATGCCGGGGCGAGCGCTGCGCCGGGTGATCGGCTGGCCTAGCGGGTCACGCTCGAAGCGGACTAAACGATCACCTTGTTGGACTTCACTGACCCACCCAGCTTCATCGTGAACATAGCGGGTGGTGCGGCCATCAAAGCCGGATTCTTCGATCAGCTGCCCAGCGCCATCATAGTGGAATTGCCATTGATCGCCGTTTTGGTTGATCAGCCCGACCAAGCGGTTGAGGCGGTCGTAACGATACTGGAAACGATGGGCTTTCGCGTTTTTCTACAGCCTCAACGTTTGCAGTTGCGGCGGGTACGGAGCGCAGCGTAATACATGTCCGACAACCTGCACTCGTTAGGCCCCGTTGCGCCATATGCCTCGGATTTAGAGTGCTGCATCAAATAGATATTTTTTGACGTTCTCTATGTAGCCACGTTGCAACCACTCATCCCTTCCAGAGTGCAATTCGTCGCCGGAAATTTCGAGTCCAAGAATACAGTGTACTAGTCGCTCGTTTAAAAGAGACAAGTGGAGGGTCGCAACGGCTAGCCCTTGGTGATGGACCCTACCGGGACCTCCGTGAGCTAACTTGTTTCTTATACCTACAAGGCCTTTGCTTCCACTGACCCCCCAAAGATCAGAGCTACAAACAGCATATTTTTGAAACAAGCTGCAAATGCTCTCAGTTACAGGCGGAACTCCTCTCTCCACTTTGTTAGCAAAGCCGTTGATACGCTCCGACATATTTGAACAATTCTCTTTAAAAGAGTCTGCAACGCTGCGTAACTCATCTACCGCTCTAGTTTCGCCTTCACTAAGTGGTTTCGGGGTTGAGGACTTAACAGCGATCGATTCGAGGTCTCTGAACATCGCCATAAACCACTCACTCTCACCGATTTTTGTGACTGGACGAAGGCTATAGCACAAAGCATCGACAAATTTCCTCTCCTGATCATCTAGGTTGTGGTAAGCCGTGAGTGCATCCTCCATACGCTTGGGCAGTGAGTGGATGTTAACCAAGTATCGTTTTGGCTCGACGCTTACGTAATTCGTTCGAGACGGCTCCAATGGATATTGCCAAAATCGATCGTGCGCCTCCTCGTGAAAGGCTTCCCACCCAAGAACCATGATTTTCTGGCGGAAAAACACAGACATCAATTTCAAGACGGAATCGATACCTTCCAAGATTTCCTGCGGATCTAATTTGCCATTTGACGGCGTAGCCTCAAGCAAAAAACCCGTTCTCGATAATAAGCCTTTTGTGCCCTTAAGACCGGCTGATGCCCAATAGCGTTTTAGTCGGATAGGCCCAAGCTTCGGGCACCGAATAACCGCCAATTCTTCGAGCATTTCCTCACTGGGCTTCCAACTACCAACATTTTTCAACATGTCCGGACTAGAGATGTAAATGTTGAAGAGACTCATGGACTGTGAGCATTTTCTCACAACCCGCATGCTCGAAATATGTGTCAGTTTGATTGGCGCGGCCCCGTGAAGCCTTGAGGGATATACCGAGGTGGGTAAATCCCGATACCAGAGTTCACTGAGTTCGACTCGGAACGCAGGGTCACTGCAAGATAGGTTTAATTCGCAGGGATTCTCAAAACCGCTGATTGGCATCACAGAATGAGGGACGGCTACTTCAATATCAGCCTTATCTCCCCATATCGTTGGTAGCATAATCTTGCAATCAACAGATAATCTTCTGCCCATCGAATCCTTAATCTCAGCATCGAAAGAATATGTTTCTTTGCGGTGGCTTAGGTCTTTCATTGGTTTTCGGCCTGAGTCCTAACATGTTTAATTTTGCGCATGCGCGTTGGTATTAAAGTCTGTGCTCACTATTTCACAGCTCCTAGTTTCTTGATATTGGAACACCTTGAGTGATGGTGCCAGTGAAAAGTGTGCATTGATTGATATGAGTTGATGAGCGATCGCTGGCTTGATTGCAGCTCTTCACACAATCGCCTGCCAGCAGGCTCCCACAGTAAGTTCAGAGGTTCATCGAAGGGTTGTGGGAGCTTGCTGGCAAGCGAAGAAATGCTGGCTTATGCCCCTTTATCTTCAGCAATCGAGGTGCTTGTGCCCGCCTCATTGTTGAAGTTCAGGCCCGCGTTGGCGGCTTTGAGCAGGGTCTTGTTCTCATCCTGATCGAGCCCGCCGTCCAAGTGCTGAACGGCTGCAATCAACCAGCATTCCAGCTCGCTAAAAAAACCGACCACTTGACCACACCGCGCGCTCTGTTCGGGGTGACCGCTGCGCTCAACCTCGCACATATCGAGCACGATGCTCTGAAGGCGGCCTTCGTTGAAGCCCGGGTGATGTGTTTTGAGGTGTTTAAGGTAGATTCGTGCCAGTGATTCGCCGGTCTTACAACCGCCAGAATAACCACCGGTTTTCGGTACAGCCCAGAAAGACAGGCCACGCTTGCCCGGTACTTTATCGATAAAGGGCAGATGATGAAGAGGGAACGGCTTTCGATGGTGAAACCTGAGCGGACCTGCGGCAGGTTTACGGGCACAATGAGCCTGAGTTGAGGGGGCTGTCGTCATGACGAAAAACTCCTTTTGCTGGTTGGAGTCCGCCACCGTTGCGACCAAACAAGAGGAGGCGGACCGTACGCAGGTTGGTCGACCGGGGCAAAAGGAAACCCGGCAGGGCCGAAGCCCTCCCGCGCACGGCCCACCATAACGCGGGCACAAAAAAACGCCTTACGGCGCTGTGCGCCTTTTGCTGTTCGGGCGACCAAACCCGGCCGCTGATTGTGCAGCGGCTCACGAATAATGTCTTAGGGTAGGAGTGGAGTCAAGAGGAGGCTGTGTTGGCGTGGATCTCTAAGCACCGGGTGACACAGAAATATGAACACCCTCGCCCCAATGCCCAAAGGCATTTTCAACTGTGTTGAACTCCAGAGTGGTCCCTTTGTAATATTGTTCACCGCTACGAACTAAAAAAAATCTACAGCACGTGTATATTGTCTATCTCCACTCCCATTATTTCTTGATCATTTTCAATAAATGTAGCTTCCAACGAAAGATCGGAACGACCTTCCTCTTCTGTCCACAAGTCATATCTAATTGACCACGATCTCGGTTGAGAGCCAGTAACTTCTATGGCATCAACATTTTTGTAATCACTATCAGGTGGTAATACCAGAACTTCATCATAGTCACTGATGGCTTGATCCATTTCTGCGGCGGTCAAACGGAAACCACCGCTCAACTGCTCGAGCTCTCGATACTTTTTTTGCACCAACAGCTCGACTATTTTCTTGAGAGTCTGAATCACTTTTACTAAGTCTGAATCCATTACCTTGATCCTCTTCTGTTGCGCACCGTACGCATAGGTGTCGAGCCAGTAACACCTAGATCGCTAAAGTAATCGTCTGCATTCTGAATATGTTGACGAGCGTCTTGACGAGACGCTCCAGCTCGTCGGAGTGCCTTGTAACCGATACGTCGTTCAGCTGCATATGTTCCGCCACCGGCTTGACGCTGCACTCCCGTAGCTATGTTATGTGGTGTTCCAACTTTATTTGCTGGCCCTTCAAGTTGTATGCCTGGCGCTTTATTGGTGTTGTAACCAGGAAGATCCTTGGCAGCCGCATCTTGAATAATATGGTGAGCATCTTTCTTACCGGCTGCCCTTAATTCACCAACTGTATTTTTTGCAACATCCCCTCCACAACATTGCTTACTCAACCCCAGGGGGTCGATCCATCCCGTCGGGTTGGGGGCGTATTGGTAGAGGTTGTCGCCGCCCATGAGGCCGATGGGATCTTGGGTGGTGAATCTGCCAATACGAGGATCATAGTAGCGAAAGCGGTTGTAGTGAAGGCCGGTTTCGGGGTCGTGGTATTGCCCTTGAAATCTAAAGGGGTTGTGGATGTGGGCTTTTTCGCCTTGGCCGTTGTGGGCTTGGGCGAGTTGGCCCCAGGCTCGGTATTGGCCGCTCCAGACGATTCGGCCTTCGGTGTCGGTGATGTCTTGTGGGGTGCCGAGGTGGTCGGTCTGGAAGTAGTAAAGTGTGGCCGTTTGGGTTTGATAGCAACGCAGGGGTTGCCGGTCGGTGCCGGTGGCCGCGAGGGCGGTGTGGTCGAAGCCTGCGGTCAGTTGGGCCAGGGGGATGAAGCTGTCCGGTTCGTATAAATAGGTCGCGGTATGGGTCGGCACCAAGGCGCTGGCGTCGAGGGTGTGGACCTTTTGGGCGATCGGTCGGGGAAATTTCCGCCTCGGGTTTTCGGGAATAAGGCCCGGTGGGCGGCTGCGGACGGGTGAGTGAATGTCGCCTTCGAAGCGGGTTTCGCTTTGGAGCAGGTCGCCATCCCAGGTGAAGACCGTCAGTTCGGGGGTTTGGCCGTCGATCTCGACTTGTTTCCAGACGCGGCGGCCGAGGGCGTCGTAGCCGTATTCGGCTTTGGTTCGGGGTGTGGCGGTGTCGCCTGCGGCCGGAGCCTGGGCGTATTGACAGGCTTCGACCATCCGATGTTCGGCGTCGTAACGATATTCCCAGGTACTGCCGCCGACGGTGATGCTGCGGGTGAGGTTGCCGTGGGCATCATAGTGATAACGGGTGTCGGCGAAGCGTTTGAGCAGGTTACCCATCACAGAGGGGACACTTTTTGTGCCCCCTTGTTGAGATGATTGGCCGGTGATGGACAGATCCGCCCGCCATTCGGTGGCGCGGGTGTGCGAGTCCGCTGCGGCGGCGTCCTGTGGGTCGATCAGGTTGCTGGCGGGGTCAAAGTCAAAGCGTTCGGCTTGGCCAGGAGCCAGGGCTTCGCGCAAACGGCCCAGCGGGTCATATTGGTACTGAGTTTGCCCGCGCTGTTGATCTTGCACTTGGCTGAGTAGGCCGTTGACGGTGTATTGGTACTGACGTTTTATGGTCGGCCGTCGACTTAGCGTTTGACGTTGCCCAGATCGATTGTGATGGGTCTGAGGCCCGGTTTGAAACACTTCTTGAGCCAGCAGGCGCCCGACCGGGTCATAGCGCAGTTGCGTCTGTTGGCCTTGTTGATGGCGGGTCACGGCCCGGTGGAGGTTGTCTCGCTCGAAGCTGATCAGGGAATCGCCATCCAACGCCATGCCGTGGACATGGCCGGAGCCATAACGCAGCCAGGCGATTTCACGGCCATCCGGGAGGGTCGTGGTCTCGCGGTTGCCCAGGGCATCATGGGTATGGCGGGTGACGCTGGCCCAGTGGGCGCCATTGGGCAGTTGTAACCGCTGGGTTTCCGCGATCAGGTTATCTTGGTCGTCATAGTCAAAGCGGGTTTCACTGCCCGGGGCGCGGGCGGCGACCAAACGGCCCAGGACGTCATAGGCGTAGTGGGTAATCTGCTCGGGCATGCCGGGGCGAGCGCTGCGCCGGGCGATCGGTTGGCCCAGGGGGTCCCGCTCGAAGCGCACAACACGATCACCTTGTTGGACTTCACTGACCCACCCGGCTTCATCGTGAATATAGCGGGTGGTGCGGCCATCAAAGCCGGATTCTTCGATCAGCTGCCCGGCGCCATCATAGTGGAATTGCCATTGATCGCCGTTTTGGTTGATCAGCCCGACCAAGCGGTTGAGGCGGTCGTAGCGATACTGGAAACGATGGCCCATCGGGTCTTGACGTTCAATCGGCAGCTGAACGCCGTTGTAACGGTAGCGGGTGTGCTGACCCGCCGGGTCGGTGTAGTCGACCAGTTGGCGCTCGCCATCATGGCGGAAGCGCTCGACGGCGCCATCGGGGTGATGGATGGCTAAGGGCAAGCCGAGGATATCGCGCTCGTATTGCGTCGGTTGGCCGCTGGCATCGGTGATGCAGGCCAGGAAACCGCGATGATCGTAGGTGTAGCGGGTGACTTTGCGGGAGCAGTCACTGGCACTGATCAGTTGGCCTAGGGCGTTCCATTGATACTGGTAGGTGTTGCCCTGGGGGTCGGTCATGGCGATGAGCTGGCCCTGCTCATCGTGCTGGTATTGGGTGGTGCGACCGCTCGGGTCAATCGCTTCGGTGGGCAGGCCGCGCTGATCGTATTCGGTGGTGTGCTGACGTCCCTGAGGGTCGGTCAGGGTGGTCGGCAGGCCTTGCTCATTGTATTCGATGCGGGTGGTCCGGCTGGCCGGGTCGGTGATGGCGGTCAGGCGACCGGCGTCATCATAGTCGTAATGGGTAGTGCGACCTTCGCCATCGATATGCGCCCGCAGGTTACCTTGGCGATCCCATTGCCAGCGCTCGGTGCCGATACTGTCATCATAGGGATAGGTGATGGATTCAATGCGGTTTTGGGCATTGTAGCGGTAGATGCGGACGACGCCTTCAGCATCGGTGACCCGGGTGTACCAGAGGTCACGATGATATTCGAAGGTGGTGTCATCACTGCCGTCGTCCACCCGGTTGCGCACACAACGGGCACTGCGGGCTTCGGGGATGGCTTCAGGCACGGTGGTCTTGTTCGGCCAATCCCAGGTCAGGCTGACGCCCATACCGTTAAAGTCGGTGTAGCGGGTCAGCAGGTGATGCTGATAGGTGTACTCACGCGAGTAGCCGCGGGCATCCTCATGGCGGATTAAATCGCCTTGGCCATCGTAGTGATAACGGGCCAGCACTTCCGGCGCTTGATTGGTCTCGGGGAAGTGGCGCTCGATATGACTGAGGAGTGGCCGGGAGGCCGGGTGGGGCCTTGAGCCGGGTGTCGACGAGGTCGCCGTGTAATGACAGCGCAGCAAGAGCCCGGCGCCATCGCTGATTTCATGCAAACGCCCTTGTTGATAACGCAAGGTAAGCGCGCGGCCATCCACCTCTTGTTGACGCACCAGACGGAAGTGCACCGTCGGATCGTCGGGCCGGAAAGTGGCGGATTCGGGGATCAGCTGGAAATCGTCGTAACTGCCATCCAGATAGGTAATGCGGTAATGCTGCTCATCCGGTCGGCTGAGGGTGAAATGCTCGCGGGGCTCCACATAGGTTTGGCCGATGGCCAAGGGCACTAAAGGCACCGCGCGGTTTTGCGGATCAATGAAATACAACTGGGTCAGATGCTGTTCCAGCCGGATATGATAAGGGCTGCTCCAGCGCGCCCCCAGTTCACTGTCATCCAGCTGGTCGGTGCTGGACCGGTAAAGCCGGGTCCATTCTACCGTCAGGCGACCGGGCACACTGAAATCGGTTTGCCAGAGGTTTTCATCGCCCATGACATAGTCGATCGGGTGGGCGGTGTGGGTCTGCGGTGCATTGATCCCACAGGCGGTACAGCCCGCCGGGACATCGCTGGGCCGGGAGGTATTATCATGGGTGCTGCGCGGCACCACGGCATTTCGACGGCTGTGGTTGGGGGCGCCGGTATTGACCATCGCTTGGTGATCGACCCCACGACGGCGACTGCGACGCTCGATCAAGGCGGCGGCCAGAGCGGCCGCGACCGGTAATAACAGGTTAAAACCTTCGGCCACCATTTGATTGGCCGACACGCCCAAATCATCCAGTGCCGAGACCAACTCATCACGGCTGTCATCACCGAGCCATTCGACCAGCTCATCAAAGGCTTTGAGCACAATGCGCTTACCGTGCTCATCGATCTCCCACCAGCTGGGATTAGCTTCAATCAATCCGACTTGAATGGCACCTTCGACCGGATCTTTGACCAGCCCTTTAATGCCACTGATCACACTATTAATAAAGTTCTGAATCGTCGACTGTTGGGATTGCAGCCAGCTCTGGAATTTTTCCATAAAGGCGATGGCATCACCACCCGCTTCAGCCCAGAGAATATCCGCCGCAATGGCGATCCCTTCACCGCGAGCAAAGGCTAAAAAGGCCTCTCTTGCGGCGACTCGAATCGGCCGTGAAGCATTGCCTGCGGCAGGAATAATGCCGATGGCATCGATCACCATAATGGCCCACAGCCACGGGTTGTCGACATTGGGATTACCCTGGCGATCGTTCTCGGTGAGATTGACAATATCGCGGGCGACATCGCCAATGGCCATCACATTACCGACCACCGGCACCATATAAGCGGCCTGAATGACCACATCCAACACCGTATTGCCCTCGGGCTCGGTTTGAATATCCACCGGCGGCGTTGAGATCTTGTCGTAAGGGGTGGCATTCATCACCCGTTGATGAATCGCCTGCTCACGCAACTCCGGGGGGACATTGGCGGTGGTGTTGTCATTCAGTGCGGTGGTCATCGTTTTTCCCTAAAGATGAAACCCGAAAACGGTCAAAAAAACAGTCAAAAAGACATCAGAAAAGCGCATGATTGAGCTGATGAATACCAGCCTGCATGATCAAACCATGTGTCGAAAAAGCGTGACAACTGTAAGCAAAAGGAGACGCTTAAAAGAGCAACTGTGGGCATAAAGCGTCGCATAAAGGGCGGGCATAAAAGCGCGAAAATCATGCCCAAAAATTGCATGTATTTTCTATACAGGGGGTTAATTTATAAAATGGGCTTATCGGTATAAGTTATAGATAGCACCAAAGCCAATGGTTTTAGTATGAGAAAATCATTGGCTTTCTAGCGAAAAATCAAACGCTTAAGTTTTGTCATCGTCTAGCTAAAGAATGGTAATCACTGGCCGTTAAACACCAGGGTGAAAGTCGATGAGGAGAGCAGTCAATCTCTATGCCCACGGCAAGCACTAAATAACCTAGATCCTGACCCTAATGAAGGGCACTGGGGGCAATGAATAGGTTCATCAGTAGTGCAATAAAAGAGTCAAAATAAATACATTTATTAAGTCGTGATAAGGGCTCTATTCAAATGGATCGAGCGTCAATCACCAACACATCATTCGAAGCTCATGACTCTGAACGCAGAGTGTAGGGAAAAGGTACGTTTTTCTATCTTTTTCTCACGGCTGCAATAGAATAATCTGCAAAATATAGCGTTCTGTTACTGTTCACAGCGCATTACTGTACGATAATGCAGATTAGAGTTCCTGGCTTCCCTGATTTACATGCAATCAACGGAGTTGACATGTCCAAGATCGTCTCACTGGCCCTGCTTGTGGCCGTTACATTCATTAGCGGCTGTGCTCATCAGCAATGGCGTTACCAAAACCAGCCGTCAAAGATAGATGACAACCCCATTGTGGTGCGTGCTACAGGCTATGGGACTAGCACCAATAGCAATCGCCTGAATAGCAGCCAACGCAAACTGATGGCGATGCGAGCATCCAAACTAGATGCATACCGAGCACTGGCTGAGCGCGTTTACGGTATTCGCGTTGAGGGCAGTTCGACCGTTGAAAGCCTGGCGGCACGAGATGACGATCTCCACGCTTATGTGGATAGCATCGTCCGCGGGGCTAAAGTCATTTCAACCTATGCCCTGGAAGATGGTGCTTATGAGACAACCCTGGAACTCGTGCTAGAGCCCGTATTCACTCGCTGTTTATCCAGTAACTATGGGATTGTGGCTCACCCCAACTGCACTGTCCCGAGCGTTCATGGCAAAACGCCTCATAAACGAGCGGCCACTCAAGGCCCCACGCCAACCAATCGTTATTATATTGACTGATTGGATGGTCATGCGCTTAGCATAGCGATCAGGCATGATCAGCGATGGTGCTCCGGGGTAACCCCGGAGCAGAACTTAGAGGCCCGGATGCGCCGAGCCCAAAGCGACGGATAGACATGATGCGAACAACGGGAACAGCCCCGAACTCCTCCATCTCCCACGGGCTACGCCTTATGCTGCTCAGCTTAGCGCTGTTCAGCTTATTGATGACCCCATATAAAGCTCAGGCGGATTGGGTCGAAGTATCAGGGTCGGCCCAAGTCCGTCATCAGGATATGATCAGTGCCCGCCGGGCGGCGATTCGCGATGCGCTGCGTCAAGCCAGCCTCCAGGGCGGTGCCGTTGTGAACAGTCACCAACAGATGACCGATGGCGCCATTAGTCGTGACAATGTCTCTGTCAGCACCATGGGTTACGTCGATGAAATGACCGTGCTGTCAGAAGAAGTTCGCGACGGCATCATGTATGTGACGGTCAGAGCTAATTTGACAGCGCAAGAGCAAACCTGCCAAGGCGGAGGCTATGCCAATGGCTATCGCCGTAGCTTGGCAGTGACCAACTTTTATCTGCAAACGCCTGAAGAAGCCAAAATGGGCGACCTGTTTGATGTGAGTGAAAAGCTGCCGCAGGAATTACTTCGCCGCCTTCAGGGCCAGCATCATCTACGTATGCTGGATGCCTCCCAATATCAGATGTATAACAGCCCAGATACGATCCCGACCTCCATCAGTGATCGCGGTACATTAACCAATGCTGTCGAAGTCTCTAATCGGCTCGGCGCTCAATATGTATTATCAGGCGTGATTCGTGAAATGGGTATGGAGCATCCGGAGTTGGCTGGAGAGCGCCCCTTCTTTGATGGTCTCGTCGAGCGCGTACGTTATAAAGATGAGCGCTTTGCCCGCCGCTTCGAGGTGGATCTTTATGTACATGATGGCTTCAGCGGTACCTTGGTCGCCACTCACCACTTTGAGACCGGCGGCAACTGGAACATCAACCGCTTACAAAAAGTCGGCTTTGCCTCCCCCGCTTTTTGGAATACAGATTACGGTCAACATATTGATGCACTCATCGAGCAAATGGTCTCAGGTTTGGAAGATGAAATTGGCTGCCAGCCCTTTATGGCTCGTATCACTCGGACTAATGGGAAAAAACTCTATATCGATACGGGCGCCGATGCCGGTCTAAAACCCGGAGACACCCTCAATGTGTATCGTTTGAGCACCTTCTACGACAACACCCAGCGTGAATTTGTCGAGATGCAGAATGTCGATATGGTGATGACTGTTGATCGGGTACAACCGCGCTTTTCAAGAGGCACCATCGCGGCTTTACCGATTGTTGAGAATATTCAGCAGGGCGATATTGTGGTCGCCTGGTAATACAATCTTGGCCCAGCAATCAGGCGACGCTTTTAAGGCACTCGCCCAATGAATAAAGCACTATCTCAAGTAATACAGCCCAACTTCAAATAAGCCCACACTAAAAAGCCGCTCGATCATCGAAGCGGCTTCTTAGGTTTTAGGCGTTCAATATGGCTTCGGCATAGCCTCATCATCAACCGAAGAGAAGAAGTTAAGGTGAACTTAATCGCGCTCAACCTGCTCAGGATACTGGCTGGCCCACTGCTCAAAGCCACCCGACAAGCTAAAAACTTTGGCAAACCCCTGCTCACTAAGGAACTCAGCCGCACTTTGGCTACTGATGCCATGATAACAACAGACGACAACGATAGACTCTCGGGGTGTTTGTGCTAAAAAATCACGAATCGAATCATTATCTAAATGAAGGCTGCCCGGAATGCGCCCTAACGCAAAGCTATTAGGATCGCGAATATCGACACATACCGCTGCATCATCAGCCAATACCTCAGGGGCTTGTGTCATATCCAAATGCTGAAATGTCATGAAAAACTCCTGTCATATCCGAATATAGATCAAGTGGTTTACCGCCCCTTATTCACGGCCTCTTATTCACAGCCCCACGCTTACCGGCCTTGGGTCATTCATTCGCTTAACTGAACAAAGCATCTTGCTCACTGGCCACAGAGAAGCGCTGACCATCTTCCAAGCGCAGTGCCGTTAAAGGTCCGCCCCAAACACAACCGGTATCCAAAGCATGCACCCCTGGTGTCGGGCAATGGCCTTCAAGCGCCGCCCAATGACCAAACACCAGTTGCGTTTGAGACCGCCATGCTAATGGAAAAGTGAACCAGGCGGCATAGCCCTCAGGCGCTTGATCCAGCTCAGCCTTGGTTTTCAGTTCCAGGCAACCTTGCGCATTGATAAAGCGCATGCGGGTGAATGCATTGACGATAAAACGAAGGCGATCGTCACCGGCCAGGTGTTCATGCCAACATTCAGGGCTATTCCCAAACATGACTTCAAAGAACTCACGGGCTCGCTGACTACGCAACACCCGCTCAACCTCGGCGGCTAGGGCGCATGCTTCGGCTAAGTGCCATTGAGGAGGAATCCCCGCATGGGTCATGGCATAGCCGAGGGATTCATCATGAACCAGCAACGGCTGCTGCTGTAGCCACGCCAGTAACTCGGGCGCATCAGGGGCAATAAGTAAGCGCTCTAAGGTGTCAGAACGGCGCATTTTGCGCAGCCCCATTCCGACCGCCAACAGGTGTAGATCATGATTGCCTAGCACGACCCGAGCCCGATCGCCCAGATCGCGAATAAAACGCAAGACAGATAATGAATCCGGCCCACGATTCACTAAATCACCCGCGATCCACAGCTGATCACGATCAGCATTAAAAGCGACATGATCCAGTAAAGCTTGGAATTCATGAAAACATCCCTGAATGTCACCGATGGCATAAGTGGCCATAACTACTCCTGACTGCGCCAATTGCTGATTCGAACGAACTCTTCCAGGCTCAATGTCTCAGGGCGACGCTGCGGGTCAATCTCAAGACGCTGAAGGTCATCTGCTTCGACGAGCCCCTTAAGATTATTACGTAACGTCTTACGGCGCTGAGCAAAGCTACGTCGCACCGTATCATCCAGCATCTTCAGATCATCAGCGGGATAAGGCGGTGTCTCATAAGGCGTTAAGCGGACAATGGCAGAATCCACTTTAGGCCGTGGGATAAAACACTCGGGCGGGACTTCAAAGAGGCATTCAACCTGACAGAAGTACTGGGCCATAACACTTAAGCGCCCCCACTCCCCACCACCAGGATGAGCGGCCAAACGATGCACAACCTCTTTTTGCAGCATAAAGTGCATATCCGCGACACAAGACTGTGCCAACAGATGAAAGATCAACGGCGTCGAAATGTTATAAGGCAGATTACCGACAATCCGCAGCGGACGCTCATCAATCTTTAATTGGTTGAAATCGAATTTCAAAGCATCCGCTTCATGAATCTTGAAATCCGGATAATTGAAAAACTTGACTCTAAGGCCTGGAATCAAATCCCGATCAAGCTCGATGACATCCAAAGCGCCTTCATTTTGAGCCAGCAGTTGCTCAGTGATAGCCCCCATACCGGGCCCAATTTCAACCAAGCGATCATGACCAGAAGGCCTAACAGCTCGCACAATGCGACTGATAATGCCGGTATCTTGTAGGAAGTTCTGACCAAAACGCTTACGAGCCTGATGGCCCAATGAGCGTCCGTTATGTTGTTGACTCATGGTATTCCTATTTGAAATCAAGCGCCTGTAGGCAGCCTAGCGGTGACCTGCCCGAAGCAATCAGGCCTGCTTAGTATGCAAAGATGGTTCATGTTGCATCGCCACAGCATACCCCAGTGCGGTATGCAGACTACCTGGATCTGCGATGCCTTGTCCCGCCAGATCTAGCGCTGTGCCGTGATCGACGGACGTTCGAATGATCGGCAGACCCAAGGTAATGTTAGCGGCATGACCAAAACCTTTAAACTTTAAGACGGGTAAGCCCTGGTCATGATACATCGCCAACACACAGTCGCCCTGATTGAGCCAATGAGGAGTAAACAGCGTGTCCGCGGGTAAAGGCCCTATCAAATTCAGACCTTCGTCACGCAACTGATCCAGTGTCGGTATAATCGTATCGATTTCTTCATGCCCAAGATGCCCGCCCTCACCGGCATGTGGGTTCAAACCACAAACCAAAATTCGGGGTTCAGAGCAGCCAAAGCAAGTCTGTAGGTCATGCACCAAAATCCGAGTCACTTGCGAGATGCGTTCAGGCGTAATGGCCTCAGCAACCTGGGCGAGAGGCAAGTGAGTGGTCACTAGCGCAACGCTGAGCCCTTCAGTGGCCAGCATCATCACCACTCGCTCGACACCACAACGCGCCTGCAAGAATTCGGTATGGCCGGTAAACGGAATCCCCGCCTCGTTAATCACCCCTTTGTGCATAGGCCCGGTGATCAATGCCGCTGCCTGGCCGTTACGACACCAGTCAGTCGCTTGCCCCAGCGCGCTCAACACACTGTCAGCATTGTCGGGATTCAACTGACCGACTTGAGCCGGAGCGGACAGGGGCACCGGCAATACATTCAAAACCCCCGCCTGGGCCGGTGGCACGGCATCGGGGGTCGGCACCACATTGATACGAACCGCGATCCCCAGGGTAGCGGCCCGCTCGGCCAACATATCGGGGTCGGCCACAGCCGCCAGACGCAGCTCATTCACCTCAGGTAGCGACTGCCCCAACCCTGGATCAGGCAGCGGCTGCTGACCCCAGTGCTGCATGAGCTGCAGCGTTAACTCCGGGCCAATCCCTGCAGGCTCTCCTGGTGTAATGAGCAGCGGTCGATCAATTTTTAATTTCGACATAAGCATCCTGACGGATTTCGCGCAGCCAGTTTTGCAGTTCTTCTTCGAAGCGGCGCTGGAACAAGAGCTGCTGGACTTGTTGCTGACGCAGCCGATCAGCAACGTCAGATTGACGACGTTGCTCAACTTCAATGATGTGCCAGCCAAAACGGCTTTTTACCGGGGCCGAGATTTCACCAGGTGATAAAGATTCCATCGCTTGAGCAAAAGCGGGAACCACCTGATCCGCAGCCATCCAGCCTAGCTCGCCACCGGCTTGTTTGGAGCCTTTATCGTCGGAGTACTCAGCAGCTAATGCCGCAAAATCAGCACCATTTTTCAGCTGCTGGCGCAGACGCTTAGCCAACGCCAATGTTTCCTGATCATTCCGAACCGCATTGGGCGCCAAGAGGATGTGTCGCACACGCGTCTGTTGGACAAGGTGCTGCTGATTGCCTCTCACATCAACCAACTTAATCAAGTGGAAGCCACTGCTGCTGCGTAGAGGGCCGGCCACATCACCCACCGACATGGTGACCACTTCATCAGCAAAAATGGAAGGCAAGGACAACGCATTGCGCCACCCCAAATCCCCCCCAGAGAGCGCTTGTTCTCCGGATGAATCTTGTAAAGCTACCTGATTAAAATCAGCACCATTACGGATTTGGGTCAGTAATGCTTGTGCACGATCTTGAGCTTCAGCCACTTGCTCAGGGCTGGGCGCCTCCGGCAAGCGAATCAAAATATGCGCGACACGAAACTCACGAGGATCATGTTTGATCGCTTCCGGTGAGCTCATGAACTGCTCAACTTCAGCGGGTGTAATCTGGACACGATCTCCGACCCGCTGTTGGCGCAGCTGGCTGATCAGCATTTGGTCACGAATCTGGCGCCGAAAAACCGGATATTGTATGCCTTCCTGAGCTAAGGTCTGCCGGAACTGAGACAGTGACATGCGATTACTGCGGGCAATACGTTGAATCGCTGCATTGAGCTGCTCTTCATCAACTTCTAACCCTGCACGATCGGCCATTTGCAGTTGAATCGTATCCAAAACTAAACGATCCAATACTTGCTTGCGCAATGCTTGCTCAGAAGGCGGTGTAATACCTTGATCACGTAACTGAACACGTACAGACTGCAAACGTGCATCAAGCTCACTTTGCATCACCGCTTCATCATCGACCACGGCCACCACACGATCCAGCGGCACTTCTTCAGCCTGCACGGAAGCCGCCAGCACAGAAGAAGCCAGTACCACCAGCATGCTGACCAGCCACCATGCCCAATGCTTGTGTGCTTTACTTAACATCATACCCATTACGGTTAATCCTTACGCCTGTAGCCGGGAATTCCGGAAATAATGTCATCAGTGGCTTGCCCGATCCCTCCCAGCCCTTTCAGCACGAATCGAATGAAAACACCATGATCGCGGTCGCGATCGGCATAATCACCGGTGCTGACATCATAGGCGGGCCGATCCGTATTACTGACCCAGTCACGATACAACAGCTGGACCTGCCAGCAGCAACTGTCGTAACTCAATCCGGCCATTTGTTCGAGGCTGTCCCCAGTTGGCACATCATGTAAATAACGTCCAAACACACTGACTTGGGGGGTCACATTCCAGACCATGCCGAGGTCAAATTGTTCATCAGCATCACGCGAATGACTGTATTGATCAAGCTGATCGGACCCTGGGCTCGGGCCGACCAAGACATCGCCATAATTAGAGGCTTGGACGTACCCAATCGACATCAACCCCCAATCAGGCTGCCAGCGAAGATGTGTGCTGGAGCGATCCAAGCGGTTAATTTGATCATCCCAAAGCAGGGTTTGGCGTAGCTGAAATTCATCACTGATTTGCCACTGCGCCTGGGCCACGATACTGGAACTATTACGGACATAGCGATAGGCCCGTTGATCCCGTTCCTGGTGTTTAGGGTGATCGGGGTGATCTTCAGGCAAGGCGCTATCGGTCACAAAGCGATCACGCAAGTAAAATGCCTTGGCCAACATGAAGCGGAACTGTTCACGGCCATCATCATGATTCAACCAACGCTGAGTCACGCCGAGTGTCACCCGAGAAAGATCGCCAACACGATCTCGCCCGGAAAAGCGATCAGGCGAAAACAAACTTTCAGCCGTAATATCTGATTCTGACCAGTCAAAAATAGGGGGCAGGTCGTGCTGATCAACATCGGGGATATGCACCCCATATAACCGTGGTTCTAACGTTTGCGTATAATCAGAACCCCACCAGCTGGCCTCACGCTCGAAGTAAAGGCCAGTATCCAGCACGGCCATTGGCACGGTCGCAGAGGGCGTCTTATTAAAGCCATGGCCTAAGACGCTGTCTTCATAAGGGTCGAGATCCTGACGAATATAAGTCACCCCCACCGAGGGTTTCAGGTAGCCCCATGTTTGATGCCACTCCCCCAGTAGACTGGCTTGGCCATATAAGCGAGTTGACTTGGGTGTCCCCCAACGCTGAATGTAGGCCTCAGGATCGGCCTGTGTTGTGACCTGTTCATCTTGTGGCAGCAGAGGATCAAAGCGAACGGTTTCAAACAGCACCGTCGAACTCACATGCTCCGTCAACCCAAACCCTCGTGAGACTTCCAGCTGGGGCATCTGGTAATACTCTTGTACCGACGCTCGACGCCCCTGGCGTAGATCGAATAACTGGTAACCTTTGCCTTCGCCGGTCCGCTCAAAAGGATCGCTATTCGGATCCAGCTTTTGATACCCGCGAAAGCGCAATGCCGCTTGCCAACCGGCCGCCTGGCCGGTGACTTCAATCATTTGGAGCAGATCATCACCACTGCCGACATCGACATTTTGACCAAAATCATCCAAATAGCTGTCGTCACTGGCTTGGTTAAAATCAACACGGTAGCGCCAGCTCCCGGTGATCAGGCCTTCATGACGGGTATTAAATAACCAGCGATCACGGTCACCATAGCGCTCATCTTCATTGATGAAGGAATAGTTGAACTGTCCGCCATGAACAGGGGAGGCCAAATAGCGAAACTCGGTCCCGAGCATAAGCCCGCGTGATTGCATCCAACGAGGCGTGACCGTCGCATCCATATTCGGCGCGAGATTCAGGTATACCGGTTGGGTATAATCAAAGCCATTATCCCCAGACCAGCCCAAACGTGGAAATAGCAGTCCAGAATGGCGGCGATCATCAATCGGAAAGCGTAGCCAAGGCCAGTAAAATACGGGGATATCGGCCACTTCTAATCGCACATCATGGGCATCCCCAAAACCAGAGGCTTGATTCAGGGCCAGATCACCAGCGATCAACTGCCAAGCATTGTCACCTGGTGCACAGGTGGTAAAACGACTGTTACGTAAATAAATAATGCCGTCAGCATCTTGCTCCAAACGCCCCGCATCACCCCGCAAGCGCTGCTGGTGCAGCACGAAGTGGGCCTCATCAAGCCGTAGCGTGCCCGCCTCGTTGTCCACTTGCCCCGAGCGCCCGCGCAAAAGCGCGCCAGGCCGACGCATCGTGAGGTTCCCTTGTAGGCTCAAATGCTGCTGATCCGGGCTCACCTCAGCGCGATCACTGCGTAGCATCACCGGGCCTTTGCGCAATTGAACATCCCCTTTCAGGCGCACCCCACCCTGGCCGTCATAATCCGCCTGATCACTCTCAGCAAACAGACGAGCATCAGCAAAAGGAAGATCTCGATCGGGCAAGTCCAGCGCGGGGCTAACATAGTAACCGTGGCATTGACTCCCCGGCTGAGCCGTGGGCAGCGGTACCCAATCGAGTTCTGCTCCAGGCAGCGGATCAGGCAGGGCAGGAACAGGTGCATCCGGGGAAGTCGCTTGCGCGGTACTGGCCCAAACGACAGATAGCAAGGGAATCGACACCAGAGGTATCGTCATTAAACGCCATAGGCCCAAGCCCTGGGGGGCAACACGACGTTGTTGACGCCGAGCCGTAGGCGATCTGAATGCCGTTAACAAAAGCTCACTCCCGCCGGCGCATATGATCTGTCGCCATCTCATATGCAGCATTCAATGAAAAGGATCGGTATTATAGCGATTTACCCCGCCTAAGCCATGCATAAGCTTCGGATTGGTCTGATGCAACATGCCACCACTCAAGCGGGATTAAAGCAATACCTGGAGCCCCGGATACATGAGTAAAACACCGCCTGCCTGTCGTCTAGCGTTATTACAACAGTGGCCTGGATTACAAGCGGCATTAATCGATCCAGCAACCCCCGCCATTTTGACACCTGTCGCGGGGGATGCCAGCTTTCGCCGCTATTATCGCGTATCTGCCGATCAAACCCGTTGCGGACATCCTTTAATTGTGATGGATGCCCCCCCCTCACACGAGGATAGTTTTCCTTTTATCCGTTTGGCTCAAGCCTGGCGCCGCCATGGCATCCGAGTCCCTCAAGTGATGGCTTACGATTTTGCCTTGGGTGTCGCCTTGTTGGAAGACTTTGGAGACAGCGTTTTGCTGAAAGGTCTCAATGACACCCATGTCGAGCAAGATTACCGGCAAGCACTCGATCAACTCGTCGATATTCAATGCCTGCCCTGTGATGCCAGCGCGGATTATCCACTGCCCACCTATAACGCCGATTTACTACAGCGTGAAATGGATCTCTTCGACACTTGGCTGATCCAAGGCTGGTTGGGCGAACGTATTCCCCCCTGGTTGAGCTCATCATTTCAACAGTGGCGTGAAACACTGGTGCAATGTGCTTTGGCTCAGCCACAAGTCACCGTACACCGTGACTACCATTCCCGAAATTTAATGCGTCAACCCGATGGCACACTGGGCATTATCGACTTTCAAGATGCCGTACGAGGCCCTTTAACTTATGACGTCATTTCTCTGCTTAAAGACAGTTATCGGCGCTGGCCCCGTCAACGCCAACGCCACTGGCTCCGGCACTGGCACCGTCAGGCTCAGGTTGCCGGGGTGCCGGGGGCTGACACCTTGAGCTCAAGGGCATTACAAGAAGCCTTTGATACCATGAGCATGCAGCGTCATCTCAAAGTCGCGGGGATTTTTGCACGCCTCTTTTTGCGCGATGGTCGAACACAGTATTTAGCCGATATTCCCCGAACATTGCAGCATCTTATTGAAGCGCTTCAAGAATATCCGCAATGGGCCGATATAACACAGTGGCTGGAGCAACAGATTTATCCCCGCGTCTGTCTTCAATTGAACACACCACAGCCCGATGAGTAATGGCATGTTCAACCCGGAAATAGCACACGGTCAGGGCTCACATCGTCAGGACTCGCTATTAGCAGACCAGCCCAGACGCGCCATGATCTTAGCCGCAGGCCAGGGTACCCGAATGCGGCCACTGACGCTCAAAACACCTAAGCCCTTATTATCGGTTGGCGGGAAGCCCTTAATTGAATGGCATCTAGAGCGACTGGCCGCAGCCGGTATCCAAGACGTAGTGATTAACCTGTATTATTTAGGTGAGCAACTGCGCCAGGCGTTGGGCAATGGTGAACGCTGGGGGCTCACCCTGCATTACTCAGAAGAAGCCTGTTTATTAGAGACTGGCGGCGGCATTCGTCAAGCACTGCCCCTATTGGGTGATGCCCCTTTTCTCCTGATTAATGGCGACGTTTGGTGCGATTTTGACTTGAGACAACTGAGCCAACACCCGCTAAAAGGGCTGGCACACCTGATATTGGTGGATACCCCGACGTTTAAAACACGAGGCGATTTTGGCCTCACGTCGACAGGATCAATGACGGCAACAGGCGACCTGACATTTTCAGGCTTGAGCCTGTTATCACCCTCACTGATCGCCGACCATGCTCCTGGATATTACCCTTTGGCGCCCCTACTTCGAGAGGCCATTCAACAAGGGCAAGTCACAGGTGAACATTATGCGGGGCGTTGGACCGATGTCGGCACCCCAGAAAGGCTACACGCACTGGATCATGAGCTGACCTCAATGCAAAGACACGAACATCTTCAGCTCGACGTATGACAGGATACTTGATAGATGAAATGGCCCACACGGGATAAATGGCAACGCTGGCCCTGGGGCGCTCTTGTAAGCGCATTGACGGGTTACTGGCTGGCTGACACTGGCGGCGCCCTAGTCGGCCTGTTACTGGGCTATGGCATTGATGCCAGCCGCCTGAAAAAAGGCTGGGTACAACGACTGCCCGTACCCGATTGGTGGCAACAGCTCCGCGGTTTGCCCAGTAAAGATGAGCGTCTTTATCGGGACGCCCTGTTCATTACCCTGGGCCACTTAGCCAAGCAAGATGGACGCGTTTCTCCTCAGGAAATAGCCGCGGCTGAGTCCATATTCAAGCAACTGCGTTTAAAACCTGAGGAGCGTCAACACGCGATCAACCAATTCAACCATGGCAAAGCCACAGACACACTGGTTGAACCCTTGCTGGAAAAAATGGGGCAGCGATATCACAGCCGCCTTAAGCAGCGTCTCGCTATGATTGAGATGCTACTCAATATGGTCTATGCCGACGGTGGGGCAAAGCCAGAACAACTTTCTCGATTACAAACGCTGCGTCCATTAATGCAAGTCAGCATGGTCGACTTTGATCGTTTGCATCGCCGAGTGCGCAGCCTTAAAGGTTTAAAGAATCCACCGCCTCCGGGTAGTGGACAGCAGCAGCGCAGCAAAACCAGTAGCAGCTATGGCCCAGGACCTGGCGCACAGCGCCAACGAAGACAACAGCAATCACAGCAAAAAAACAGCGCACAAAATGCACCAGGCGGACTGCTGCAGTCGTATCACATTTTAGGCTTAAACAGCCAAGCCAGTACCGACGAAGTCAAACGGGCTTATCGTAAGCTGATGAGTCAGTATCACCCCGATAAATTAGCCTCACAATCACTGACCCCAGCGGCCCTGGACAACGCCAAGCAAAAAGTCCTGATGATTCAAGAGGCATACAGTACGATTCGCAAGGCACGTGGTTTTTAATAAGGCGCGTGGTTTTTAATAAGACGCGTGGTTCTAATCAACAAGCACACAATTAACGGGAACGCCGCTGCTTTAACTGGCGCTCAGAACGTAAGCGCCCCCGAGTAATCATGGGATGATCTTTCTTTAATTGACGTAACCAGCCTTCAACACGCTTGGCCACCCAGGCATTACGTGCGTCTCGATCGGTGAGCGGTAAATAAATGGGCAACTGCACAGCAAGATCATTGCCTGCCCGCCGATACGCTTCCTGACGATCTTCAGCAGCGGCCTTTTCTTTCCCATTAAAAGGGTTATAAAGATCCAGTATCGGCCGACGCCCACTGTCGACTAATGCCTGAGTCAACGCGGTGGCATCCTCACCATCAGGCGGCATGGCATCTAGTAGAACGATAGGCTCATGCTTGGGCCAGCCCCCATCTTTGAGGCGAGGTAACAACCACCAAGCCGCTTCATGCTGTAGCACCAAGGTATTCCAGTTAATTTGCTGAGACTTCAACCAATCCAGTGCGCTTTGTAGCCGTGCATCCACGCGTTTTTGTTGGCGCGCCAATTGTGCGGCCATATCCACCGAGGTCGCCTTTTCATCATCGGCGCCGGCAGTACTTTCATCCGTTCCCGCCGCATCGCCCATCAGACTATCCGTTGGAAGCGAGCCCTGGCCTACCGGTGGCATATCCGGTGCAGCGGCTTCACTACTGGCCTCTTCAGATTCACTCGTTTCTTCTTCTGATTCAGCCTCCGCCTCGCCTGGCATATAACTAAAACGCTCAACGGCCTTACCTTGGCGCGCGGGCAATGTCTGCGGCTGATAAACGGGTAAGACCAGCGATAAAGTACTCCAGGCTGCACGTGGAAGCGTTTCACGCAGTGCATGAATTTGTTGCGGCCAGTCAGGATGTAGCCCATCACCGGGCAAAATAATCAGACCACCTTCAGGTTTAGGCGCTTCAGCAGGGATCCATAACGCAGGAAACGTTGGCGGTGCTCTCCCCTCATCAGCCTCTTCCGTCGCGTCTGCCTCCCCGTTAGTCGTTTGAGACGCAAGCGTATCGGGTGGCGGCGCATTGCCTAACAAGTCATCAATAGCATCCGGCACGGTGGGATCGCCATTCTTTTGTCCGCCAGTTTGTTGCCCCCGCGCCTTTGTAACCGTCTGATCATCTTGTGGGGCAGAAGCTTCAGTGTCAGGTAATGATAAACGCACCACTTCCTGTTGGGGTAATCGCTCAAGCAGCGTCTCAAGCCGAGTGTCATCATCGGCAATGAAATGTCGCTCAATTGGCTTTGAGGGTTCAGCTGGGGCAGAGGTTTCGGCTTCCCCTGGTGGTAAAGCCCCAGGAGGCGGTGCATCAGACTCCGCCTGCACCATAGGCGCGCATAAACACCCTCCTAACAGCAAGACAGCCAAACGGCGCATGCACGATCTCCTCGTCTCAACAAAAATAATCACGGGGTAATCACAGACTAAGGCCACCCCAGGCGGATCCATATCACCCGTTTATTCAACCGATTCACTTCAGCGAAACGAATGCGACATCATCAAGTGAAAACAAGGCACCAGTATAGGCAAAGACATTTCGGGGCGTCATCTTCCGATGACGCCCCGATACAAAGATACAGCACAAGAGGGAAAGAATTAGACATGGGGCAACACAATATCAACATCCCCGCTTCACACTGTGACACAGTGAAGTTCAGCGGCTAAACAAGCCCCATGGCTTTCATTTGATCTTCACTGGACAGCCCTTTACTCTTCATGAGCTCGCCCATCGACTGCTGGGCACTTTGAATGGCAGTATTCAACTGAGCAATCTCACCATTGAGCTGTTGAATCTTTTCACTTTTTTGTTCGTCAGAGAGTGAGGCATCATTCATTACCGCCTTCAACTCTTCTTGTTTTTCTTTGAGCTGTTCTTTCATATCACGAATACGTTTGAGCGATGATTGCACTTCCTGAGGCAGACCACTTTCCTCAATATCTTTATCTCGTTCAGCATTCCCCCCACTCGCGCCGGGCCCTCTTGAGCCCAAGCCCATCCGATCAGCAAATTCGGAATGCAAAAGAGGATTTGATAAAGAGGGCGACTGATTCGCAGCTTTATCAGCCATCGCACGCTCAGCTTGAGCTGCTGCACTCGCTTGTCTTGATTCAGGAGACAAACTGACTGTCACGCCAGACGATGATGAAGCCTGATCCTTGTCGCTAGCGGCTTGCCCGGGTTCGTCTAAAGCGGTCAGAGGAGTCGGACCAGAGGCCTCGGGCTGCCTTTGATTGGCTAGCCTTGCCGACAAAGGATCTCTCCCTCCCACCTGATGCTGGGCCAGCCAGTAACTGCCTACACCGTTATTAACATGCATGTCAAAATCCTTTTACTCGGAACATCGTATGATGTGTATTTATCAATACCAATACCTTAAATATCGGCCAATATCTCAAAAACTAGAGGTCTTTTTCTGCTCAGTTGAAGTCGTTTCGTTAACCCCATACTTTTCTTTCGGCCTGCATGTGCTCTAGCCTACAGACGATCCGGCTAGCCCCCTAAGTCAGCGCTTGCATCACGTCAAAAAATCACGCCACGTGATGGCACTTGGTCTATACCGTCGTTGTATGCAGATGCGCACCATGAAGGCTCAGCCAGAATGCAGCCACAACAACACGACACAATATCCACAGTGTACAATAAGGCCCTTTACGAGCAGCCGGCATCAATCAAGGGTTAAGTGCATAATCCAACATCGATCTCAGTGCTTAATACTGACATCCCAATGCAGCATCGCCCTTAACGCCTAAGCCATTCTCAATACCCATACAGCTGTTAGCAACAAGACCCTTCAGGACCCTGACCATGACTGACTTTAAAATCGCCCCCTCTATTTTATCCGCGAACTTTGCCTGCTTAGGTGAAGAAGTGGATCGCGTCATTGCTTCAGGTGCCGATATTGTCCATTTTGACGTGATGGATAATCACTATGTCCCCAACCTAACGATTGGACCGATGGTGTGTAAGGCATTGCGACAACACGGCGTCACCGCCCCTATTGATGTGCATCTGATGGTCAAGCCAGTTGACCGCATGATTGCCGAATTCATCGAAGCAGGCGCCACTTACATCACCTTTCATCCAGAAGCCTCAGAGCATATCGATCGCTCTTTGCAGATGATCAAAGATGGGGGGTGTCAGGCAGGGCTGGTCTTCAACCCGGCTACACCACTTCACCTGATGGATCATGTCATGGATAAACTGGACATGGTGTTGTTGATGAGCGTGAACCCGGGCTTTGGCGGCCAAGCCTTTATTCCTCATACGCTAGAAAAGCTCAAACAGGCCCGCGCCAAGCTAGATGCCAGTGGTTTCGATATTCGCTTAGAAGTGGATGGTGGCATTAAAACCAGTAATATTGCACAAGTGGCCCAAGCTGGCGCCGATACCTTTGTAGCTGGCTCGGCCATCTTTAACGCATTTAATACCGGTGACCCGAATGGGTACGACAGCGTCATTGCCGAGATGCGTAAGGCACTGGCTTAAGGCGAGCATCAATCCATGATGCCGACAGCGCTTTAAAACCATCAAGCGAGTCCATCACGTTAGCCCATCAGAAACACTAATCATCAGTGCCGACGCGATAACGCCGGCACTGATTCATGATTATCGACTCACCGATAACTGACGAAAGGCTTAATGCAACTTCATTTTGGGCTTAAGGAAGCGATTCAAGCCATCCACCAACATCAGCAACCCTGTCCTCAACCAACCATGTATCGCCTTTTGATGAAGCCGATAGAGGCTGATGTAAAACAACCGAGCCAAAGTGCCTTCAACAACAAGACTCCGGGTTGACTGGTTACGCATCAGACTGCCTACCGCATCAAAGTGCGATAAAGAAACGAGTGAGCCACGGTCACGGTAGCGAAAAGGCTTCAGCATTTTGCCTTGAGAAAGCCGCCGCAAATTCACATACAGCGCATCCGCCATCTGATGGGCCGCCTGAGCTCGGGGCGGTACCCACTGGTCGTCAGGCTGAGGACAAGCAGCGCAATCCCCAATCGCAAAAATATGGGGATCACCTTCACTTTGGAGCGTATCAAGTACTTTCAATTGCCCCTGCCGATTCACCTCCAGGCCATCCAGTTGCGCCATCAATGAGGGGGCCTTGATCCCTGCCGCCCAGACTTTCAAATCGGCCTTAATTTCACCTTCAGTTTCAGTTTTCAACCCGGTTGATGTCGCTTCAGTGACGCGAGTCGCGGTATGGACATCAACGCCAAGGCCGGTGAGTTCCTGATGGGCTGCCTGACTGATTCGCTCAGGTAACATCGATAGAATACGAGGCGCCGCCTCAATCAAGTGCAAATGCATTTGGGCATCAGTCAGCGAGGTGACACCATAGCTGTGCAGCATCCGCGATGCATTAAACAACTCAGCGGAGAGCTCAACGCCTGTGGCACCGCCGCCCACAATGGCAATTGATAAAGGTCGGTTATCTTGCCCATGCTGTAAAAATGTACTGAGCATCGCCTTACGAAAAGCTTCTGCCTGCAACGGGCTATCTAGAAAGTAGCATTCATCCTTAACACCTGGGGTACCAAAATCATTACTGACACTCCCCAAAGCCAGCACCAGCTGGTCATAAGCCAACTCCCGCTCAGGAAGAAGCGTATGTCCTTCGTCATCTTCAACCGCAGCTAAAGTGACACAACGACGCTCACGATCAAGGCCTACCATTTCACCGCGACGAAATTGATAACCATGCTGCTTGGCATGACTGCTGTAGGACACCTCATCAAGCCCGGAATCCAACGCTCCAGTGGCCACTTCATGCAATAGCGGCTTCCAGATATGCGTCGGATTACGATCAATCAAGGTGATCTCTGCCTGAGCGGGTTTTCCCCAGCGCTGACGTCCGATCTTTCGGGCCAAACGGGTCGCCAGCTCAAGCCCCCCAGCACCACCGCCTACAATCAAAATTTTTGAAGTCATTGCGACCTCCCCTACAAGTGAATGCCGGTGCAGAAAGGATCAAGCCCAGAGGTATTTTCAGACGCAGCAGGGTCTAACACTCAAAGCAGGGCCTAACACCCAAAGCAGAGGCTAACCCCCAAAAGAGCTTGATCACATCGCACCATGAATAAAGGTCAAGACAGATGATGCGCCTGCGAACAAAGCGGTGCAAGAAAGGTGCGATGCCAAGTCAGCATTCACTTACGTGGTGATGCATAAGGCACATGGGATTGATCTAAGCGGGGCCGAGCTAAGTAAGACAGGTCTAAGCAGGACGGGGAAGGTCATTCACCAGATCATGGTAGAATAGCCACAAAGTTGATCAACGGATGCGTTCAAGTGTGTCCATATGCATCATCAAAGCGCCCTATATCACCGGAGTTGACATGTCTTTAATGGCCTCCCGTCCACAACTGATCGCATTTGACTTAGATGGAACGCTGATTGACTCAGTGCCCGACTTGGCGACCGCCGTCAACCGAGCGCTGACCGACCTTGATGCGCCCACATCGACTGAAGACGATATCCGTCGTTGGATCGGCAATGGCGCCCAAGTGCTGGTTCAGCGCGCTTGGTGTCAAGATGATCATGGCGAGCAGTTAAGTGATCTTCAAGATCCAAACATCAGCGCATTATATGAGCGCTTTCTATATCATTACGGTGCTTGTAAGGGGGATGCCACACGTTGCTATCCAGGCGTCAAAACAGCCCTGCAACAACTGCATGAACATTCAATTCCTATGGCCATCATCACGAACAAACCTGAGCGCTTTGTCGGGCCAATTCTCAAGTCGCTTCAGCTTGACGATTATTTTGGTCTTATCTTGGGTGGCGATACACTGGCCGAACGCAAACCCCATCCACTCCCCTTGTTACATGCCGCACAGCATTTTGATGTCAATCCCACTCATTGCTGGATGGTCGGAGATTCACGTAACGATATACTGGCCGCCAAAGCAGCTGGTTTTTTCAGCATTGGAGTCCCTTATGGTTACAACCACGGCGAACCCATTGAAGCGGCTCGTCCAGATTTAGTGGTTGATTCACTGATCTCACTGGTATAACGTGAGATTTTATAAGGATTTGTCATTCAAAATGTTGAATTGCTGACTTAATATCATTTCAAACAATTAAGTCATTCCAAATAGCATTCACAAAACAACGAAACGAGACCGGACACAACCCAATGATTGTCATAAGCAAGACCCACGTGTTGATGCGTGAAGTCAAACGCTGGCGATGGTGACCTGAAAAGGTGATCTCGATCGATATGCGTTTTTCTTTAGTTTTGTATAGGACAATCTCTTATGACACAGGACCAGTTAACGACACTGGCTGCTGCCGGCTATAACCGTATTCCCGTTTCCCGAGAAATTCTTGCGGACTTGGATACTCCCCTCTCGACTTTCCTCAAATTGGCTCAGGGCCCTTATAGCTACCTGTTTGAATCCGTTCAAGGCGGTGAAAAATGGGGGCGTTATTCCATCATTGGCCTGCCTTGCCAAGAGCGTATTGAAATCTCCGGCCACACCTTTCGCCATATCCATCAAGGCCAAGTGATCGCCTCTTATGAATGCGCTGATCCATTGGCAGAAGTGGAATCTTTTCGCAACCGCTTCAAAGTGGCGCCCATCGAAGGGCTGCCCAAATTTACGGGCGGTTTAGTCGGTTATTTTGGCCATGACACCATCCGTTATATTGAGCCCCGCCTGGATGGCGTTCAGCATGCCGATACCCTCCAGGTGCCCGACATTCTGTTAATGGTGTCAGAGCAGGTTGTTGTCTTTGACAACCTCTCCGGCAAGCTACAGCTGATTACTCACGCTGATCCGCAACAACCCGATGCCCTATTGCAGGCACAAGAGCGTCTGGATGCCCTTGAAATTCGCTTACGCACGAGTGTGGCTAATGCCACCAGCCCGGGCACAGGGCGGCCGCCAGTGGAAGAGAGTGATTTCCAGTCGGGCTTTACTGAAAAAGGGTTTAAGCAGGCCGTCGCCCGTATCAAAGACTACATTCTGGCCGGCGATATTATGCAATGCGTGCTGTCTCAACGCATGAGCGTCCCCTTCAGCGCTGAACCACTGGATCTATACCGTGCATTGCGCAGCCTAAACCCCTCCCCTTATATGTTTCATATCAACCTGGAGGACTTTCAGGTGGTCGGGGCGTCTCCCGAAATACTGACACGGATGGAAGACGGAGAAATCACGGTACGCCCGCTGGCCGGTACCCGTAAACGTGGCCACAGTGAAGCAGAAGATCAGGCGCTGGAAGCGGAACTGCTCGCAGACCCGAAAGAAAGAGCCGAACATGTCATGCTCATTGACTTAGGCCGCAACGACATTGGCCGAGTCAGCCAAACCGGCAGCGTCCAAGTGACCGATCAAATGGCCGTCGAACGCTATTCGCATGTCATGCATATCGTCTCCAATGTCACAGGCCAACTGAAACCGAACCTGGGCCCATTGGATGCGTTGAAAGCCACTTTCCCTGCCGGCACTTTATCCGGCGCGCCTAAAATCCGCGCACTTGAAATCCTTGATGAGTTAGAGCCCGTCAAACGTGGCGTCTACGGTGGTGCTGTCGGCTATATTGGCTGGAATGGCAACATTGATACCGCCATCGCAATTCGTACCGCAGTCATCAAAGATGGCCAACTGCATATTCAGGCTGGCGCCGGTATTGTCGCTGACTCAGACCCGCAGTTGGAATGGGAAGAGACCATGAATAAAGGCCGGGCTTTATTCCGTGCCGTGGCGATGGTCGAAAAAGGTTTAGATCACCTCTGACCTGACACCAGTCGTCTCATGGCCCAGCGGCCCGCTAATGTTACTGGCGAATTGAGTCGCCAACCACGGCCGCCGATACTTTCTCAGCATCAGAATTTAATGCCAGGCGTGCTGGACGACCTCCAGCAGCCACAGGAGATTCCCATGTCCGTATTGATGATTGATAACTACGACAGCTTCACCTTTAACATTGTGCAGTATCTTGCCGAACTGGGTGCCGACGTTGAGGTCGCCCGAAATGACGCCATTACATTGGCCGACATCGAACAACGCGCCCCAAGCCACTTAGTCATCTCGCCTGGCCCCTGCGACCCGGATCAAGCCGGGATTTCAATGGCAGCGATCCAACACTTTGCCGGCCAACTCCCGATCTTAGGGGTCTGTCTCGGCCATCAAAGTATTGCACAGGTGTTTGGTGCCAAAGTCGTCAGAGCGCCTCAGGTTATGCACGGCAAAACCTCCTGGGTCGGACACCAAGGGCAAGGCGTATTTCAAGGGTTGGCTAACCCCTTATCGGTGACACGCTACCACTCACTCGTGGTCGCTGAAGACAGTATGCCTGAGACCCTTGAAGTTACCGCGCGGGTGGTTCAGCAGGATCTCGACTCCGAAGAACCCACACCAGGGCTGGTCATGGGATTGCGTCACACTGAGTTTAATATTGAAGGCGTTCAATTTCATCCCGAGTCGATTCTCTCTCAACAAGGGCACGAGATGCTGGCGAACTTTCTGCGTTTAGAGGGCGGACTTCGTCAACCTTAAGCCTTAGACAGCCCATTACCGCAGACACAGACCAACTCAATCGATTGACACGCAGGCGGACGCCCGCCTGCTGCGGACACACCCGACAGGACATAATCATGGATATGAAAGCAGCCATCGATAAAGTGGTACTCCGACAAGATCTCAGCTATGAGGAGATGCGCGAGGTCATGCGCCTGGTGATGACCGGACAAGCCACGCCCGCACAAATCGGCGGCCTATTGATTGGTTTACGCATGAAAGGGGAAAGCGTCGATGAAATTGCGGCCAGTGCCGAAGTCATGCGGGAGCTCGCAACCCCTGTCAATGTGAATCGAGAACACCTCGTCGATATTGTCGGTACCGGGGGCGATGGCGCCAACCTATTCAATGTATCGACCACCAGTAGCATCGTTGTCGCCGCAGCGGGCGGCCGGGTGGCCAAACATGGTAATCGCTCGGTCTCGTCCTCCAGTGGTAGTGCTGACTTGCTGGATAAGGCCGGCGTTAAACTGGATCTGACGCCCGAGCAAGTCGCGCGTTGCATTGAAGAGGTCAACCTAGGCTTTATGTTTGCCCCCATGCATCACAGCGCGATGCGTCATGCGGTAGGGCCTCGCAAAGAAATGGGGGTACGCACCCTGTTTAATATTTTGGGGCCACTGACCAATCCTGCAGGTGCCCAACATCAATTAATTGGGGTTTATGACAAAGCCCTGTTACCCGTGATGGCCGAAGCGTTAAAAAAACTAGGCTCCAAGCATGTCATGGTGGTGCACTCCGAAGAAGGGCTGGATGAAATTTCGATCGCGGCTCCCACCTATGTGGCCGAGCTGAAAGAAGGTGAAATCACTGAATATGTGATCCAACCTGAAGACTTTGGTCTCGATCGTGGCTCACTGGATGAACTCAAAGTATATTCTGCCGAAGAGTCACTGGCCTTGGTGAAGCGAGTTCTGGACAATGAACCAGGCGCTGCACTGGATACCGTGCTGTTGAATGCCGGTGCCGCCTTGTATGTCGCGGATATCGCCGATACGCTGGCCGAAGGGGTCGCCATGGCACAAGATGCCATTGACTCAGAGCTGGCCAAAGAGCGTCTACGTGCTCTCGTCGACTTTACCCGCGTATTTGCTGAGAGATAACTGCTATGACTGATACGCCCACTATTTTGAAGCGCATCATTGATCGCAAGCATCAAGAAGTGGCCAACCGCAGCCACCAGATCAACCTTCCCCAAATGCGCGAACGCGCCGAACATGGGGATGCCGTTCGCGGGTTTAGTGATGCTCTGATCGAGCGTATCCAACGGGCAGAGCCCGCCGTTATCGCCGAGATTAAAAAAGCATCGCCTAGCAAAGGCGTCTTGCGTGATGACTTCGTGCCCGCCGAAATCGCCCTGCGTTATCAGCAAAGCGGCGCGGCATGTTTATCTGTCTTGACCGATCATGACTTTTTTCAGGGCCATGAGCGTTACCTGCAACAAGCCCGTGAAGCCTGTAGTCTCCCGGCAATCCGTAAAGATTTTATTGTCGACGAGTATCAAGTCTATGAAGCCCGCGCGATTGGTGCCGATGCGATTTTACTGATTGCCGCGGCACTCGATGATGTCAAAATGCACGACCTCAACCTCTTGGCGCACGAGTTGGGCATGGATGTCCTAGTCGAAGTGCATAATGCCGAAGAACTCGAGCGGGCACTGCAGATGCCTAATCGTTTGATCGGGATTAACAACCGCAACTTGCATACCTTTGATGTCAGCTTGCAGACCACTTTTGATCTATTAAAGTCGTTGCCTGAAGAGCGTTATGTCATTACAGAAAGCGGCATTCTAGGACGTGCTGATGTGGATCTCATGCAGCAACACCAAGTATATGGCTTTTTAGTGGGTGAAGCCTTTATGCGTGCGCCCGATCCGGGTCAGGCATTACAAGCCTTGTTTTTCCCGCAACACTCGCCCCAAGAGGCCTCATAGCCGAACAGCAACGACCGCCAATCTACGGATGGCGTCAATGATTCATCCTGACTGAGGAATCTGAATGAAAGCCCGTGTGCAATGGACCGATGGCGTCCGCTTTCTCGCTGAGTCTGGCTCTGGACACAGCATTGTAGTCGAAGGCCCGGAATCATCGGGCGGCCGCAATACAGCTGCACGCCCGATGGAGCTCCTATTAATGGGGCTTGGTGCCTGCAGCAGCTATGATGTGGTCACAATCTTACAAAAATCACGTCAAACCATCAGCGATTGCCATGTCGAGATTGAAGCCGAACGTGCCGACGCCATTCCTGCTGTATTCACCAAGATCCACCTTCACTTTGTGGTCAAAGGCGAGCAACTCAAAGATAAACAAGTGGCACGCGCAGTCAGCTTATCCGCTGAGAAGTACTGTTCAGCATCAATTATGTTGAATGCCGCCGGTGTTGAGATCACCCATGACTATGAAATCATCGCCCCTGAAGCGGTGGATTAATCACGTCTGTCATCAAAAAGTGGATTCATCATTCTATCATCTTAATAGGAATAAGTTTCATTTACCGAAAGAGACGATTATCTTAGACTAAGAAGGATCCTCATTCTGTCTAGGAGACGACAATGAGCACTATTTCAAGTCACACCACGAGTTCAAGCAAAACCACGAATCAACACGAGACTGCGACTCGCATTGAACGCGATAGTTTGGGTGAAGTCGCGGTACCGGTCAGCGCTTTATATGGCGCCCAAACGCAAAGGGCTGTCGATAACTTCCATATTAGCGGCCGAGGTATGCCCCCGCTGTTTATTGAAGCCCTCGCCTTAATTAAACAAGCCGCGGCGCGAGCTAACCAAGATCTCGAACTGCTCAACCCCAAGGTCGCCGAGGCGATCAGCCAAGCCGCCGACAAAATCATCGCCGGGGAGCATCACGATCAATTCCCTGTTGATGTGTATCAGACCGGTTCTGGCACCAGCAGTAATATGAATATGAACGAGGTGTTAGCGCACCTTGCGACTGAAGCGCTTGGCGAAGCCGTTCACCCTAATGACGACATCAATTTGGGCCAGAGCAGTAACGATATCATTCCTTCTGCACTGCACCTCTCAGTGGCGCTTCAGCTTGATCGACAATTACTGCCGGCATTGAAAATGCTGGAAAAAGCACTCGCCGATAAAACAGCAGAAGTCGGTCAGATCGCCAAAACCGGTCGAACTCATTTGATGGACGCCATGCCCGTCACCTTTGCTCAAGAACTGGGCGGCTGGCAGGCACAAATCAGCAGTGCGCGTGAGCGCCTCCAGCAAGATCGCGAAGAATTGCATGCCTTGGCATTAGGAGGCACTGCCGTAGGCACGGGGATTAATGCCCACCCAGATCATGCCGCGAAAACCTGCCGTTATTTGAGTGAGGCTACCGGGCTAACGCTCAAACCCGCTGACAACCGATTCATGGCCCTTTCCAGTCAGGATCCAGCCGTGAGCCATGCCAGCAGCCTCAAACGCCTCGCTGTCGCCTTGATGAAAATTGCCAATGATTTACGCTGGATGAACTCAGGCCCGCTGGCAGGTTTGGGCGAAATTGCCTTACCCGCCTTGCAGCCGGGCTCCTCCATCATGCCGGGTAAAGTAAACCCGGTGATTCCAGAAGCCGTCACTATGGCAGCGGCACAGGTGATGGGGCTTGAACAGGCCATTACCGTTGCGGGGCAGGCGGGGAACTTCCAATTAAACGTGATGCTGCCGCTGGTCGGTGACAACCTGCTCCACATGCAAAGTCTAATGGCCCATGCGGCGGAACACCTGGCCGAAAAAGCCATTGCCGGTTTTGAAGTTCGTGAAGATGTCATCCAGCATGCGCTGGGCCGTAACCCGATTCTTGTCACCGCACTGAATCCGATTATCGGCTATCAAAAAGCGGCAGAAATCGCCAAAAAAGCATATGCCGAAAACCGGCCCATTATCGAGATGGCCGAAGCCATGACGGATATGGATCGCGCGACTTTAGAACGGTTGCTGGACCCTGCTCATTTAGTCCAACATCGCATCAGTCCGATGAGCCGTGGCTAATGACGATAAGGCGGTTTACAGCTTATAGACACTCTTGGTCATGACCTTCGACATCAATGTCATCAAACCTTTAACAGGGGCCGGGAATTTCACCCCGCCCGCATTCAGGGCTGTTTGCGCATGGTGAGCTTCATCTTCATGCATTTGGCGCAAAATGGCCCGAGATCGACGATCTTGCTGCGGTAAACCCAGCATATGTTCATCCAGGTGTTTACACACTTGCTGCTCAGTGGCCGCCACAAACCCCAGGCTATATTTATCACCCAAAGCCCCCGCCGTCGCACCAATACCGAAAGACAGACCATAAAAAATGGGGTTGAGTATACTGGTGTGGCTGTCGAGCTCTTGCAAGCGCAGATCACACCAAGCCAAATGATCAATCTCTTCACGCGCGGCCTGTTCCATCTGCTCACGCACATTAGGCAATTTCGCTGTCGCGGCCTGACCTTGATACAACCCCTGAGCACACACCTCACCGGTATGATTGATCCGCATCAAGCCAGCGGCATGACGCCGTTCGGTATCACTCATCTCCGTTTCTTCATGACCTCGAGCCGGATTAGGTCGATAAGGCTGAGCTGCATGAGGGACCAAAGTGCGTAAAATGGTATCCGCTTGGGTCAATAAAAAATCAACACGCGACAAATTTCGGTGTGGCTTTGCGGAAGTCTGAGGTAACGCGGGCACCTGTGAAGGCATAGGCACCTGGGAAGGAGAGTCTTGAGTCGACGCCATAATCACAACACCTGTTCTGCCATCTTAATGAGAATCCTATATTGAAGCTCATCCTACCCCGACCTTCAGGGGATGCAAGTGTGAATCAATAAAGCGCCGCATCCAGATCAATATGCGGTGATTCAAGAGGTGCCCTATTAATATTCGATCATATTATTGAGGCACCTCTCATTCATTCAACCACTCAACCACTCAACCACTCAACCACTCAACCACTCAACTAGTTAGTTTAGGTGGTTAAGCGTAAGACATGGCGCGCAATCATTTTTTCTTCATTAGTGGGAATGGCAAAAACCTTGATCGCGCTATCGTCAGCAGAAATCAAATATTCATCACTGTGATTACGTGTGGCATCCAGTTTCATGCCCAACCAGCCGTTCAATTCAGCCACTCGAGCACGCAAATCGGCATCATTTTCGCCAACCCCGCCCGTAAACACAAAGACTTCGATACCGCTCAGCGCTGCCGCCATAGCCGCTGTAAATTGAGCAATCCGATAGGCGTACATCTCGATCGCCTCACGTGCATGCGGATTATCCGATTGCTTCAGTGTCATCATATCGCTGGAGATACCCGACACCCCCAGCCAGCCACACTCTTTGTAGAGCATGTGCTCGATATCATCGACCCCCATATCATGCTCACGCATAAGGTAGAGCAAAACCCCCGGATCCAACTGGCCCGAGCGCGACCCCATCGGCAGGCCTTCGACCGCAGTAAAGCCCATGGTTGAAGCTTGACTCTTGCCCGCCTGGATCGCACACATAGAGCTTCCAGCGCCTAAGTGGGCCACCACTAACTTGCGCTCCGAAAGATCTGCATCCAAGCGCGATAGCTTGTCATGAATATACTCATAAGACAGACCATGAAATCCATAACGGCGCACACCCGCTTCAGTCAATCGTCTGGGCAAGGCGTAATGCTGTGCCACATCGGGGATGGTGGTATGGAAAGCGGTGTCAAAACAAGCCATTTGCGGAATATCATCCGTCAACGCCTCACGACAAAGCTCAATCAAACGCACATTATAAGGCTGGTGTAATGGTGCTAACGGAATCAAGGTCTTGAGATAACCCAACACCTCATCATCAATGCGTACCGGCTCGCTGTAACGATCCCCCCCATGGACCACGCGATGACCGACCCGGACAATACGTGATTGAGGCAGATGAACGTTGAGCCAATCGAGCACCACTTTCAGTGCCTGAGCATGCGCATTCCCGTGAATCACATCCAACAACTCAATACTCAGCTCTTCGCGATCGACCAGGACGCCATCCGGGTCTTCCAGGTGATCCCGAATCTCCAGGCGAGCCGGCCCCGCCAGGTTAGCGACTTTGACACGGTAATGCTGGCGGACATCGCCCTCGACAATATCAAACAGCGAACACTTCAGGCTGGATGAGCCGGCATTTACAATCAAAATCATATCCATGAACCACCACTCCAATGCCAGTTGATTTAATGAGATCCATCGAGTTAATGAGACCCATTAAGCAGATGAGCTCAATGGGCCAGGCCTATAGCCCTTGGTCCTTACCTGTTATAGGCGTCCCATTTGATGGGCCACCAAAACCGCAACGGCACAAGAAGATAAACGCTCTAATGGTTTAGCCGCGCGGCTGGTCAAAACCAACGGCACTCGTGCGCCCATTACGATGCCAGCAGCACTGGCACCGGCCAGATACTGCAGCTGCTTGGCGAGGATATTGCCGGACTCTAGATCCGGTACCAGCAAAATATCGGCATCGCCAGGAATCGGAGAGTCAATCCCTTTGGCCTTGGCCGCCTCCAGAGAAATGGCATTATCGAACGCTAAGGGGCCATCCACAATGGCACCCGTAATCTGGTGACGGTCAACCATTTTGCACAAAGCGGCAGCATCCAAAGTAGACTGCATGTTCGCCTTCACTTTTTCTACCGCAGATAAGAGTGCAGCCTTAGGTTGGGACACACCCAGCGCTTGAGCACAATCAATCACATTCTGCAGAATGTCTTTTTTCGCCATCAAATCTGGAGCAATATTGATCGCGGCATCCGAAACCAACAGCGGCTTATGATAACTAGGCACATCCAGCACAAAGACATGAGAAAGACGACGCTCTGTACGCAACCCTTTCTGACGATCAACCACCGCACCTAACAGTTCAGAGGTCCCGAGGCTCCCCTTCATCAAGGCATGCACTTCGCCACATCGCGCCAGTCGAACCGCTTCTTCCGCAGCGGCATGACTATGTTCAACATCAATAATGGTAACCCCTTTCAGAGACAGTCCGCCTTCTTCCGCAACCGCCTCAATTTTATTACGAGGGCCAATCAGCAGCGGCTCAATCAGGCCTTCTTCTCCCGCCTCCAAGGCACCATCCAGGCTATTAAAATCCACAGGATGCACCACCGCAGTCGGAGGCGGATTATCGAAGCGTCGTGCTTCGTCAAGAAAGCTTTGCAATTGACGGTGTGTTAAATCATCTCGCGAGGGGGCGTGGGGGGCTAAAACCTGCTTGACTGCATCGTCCATCAGTTGACTCCTTTCCTGAGAATGAAATAGCGAACACTTCATAGTGACCGATCAAGGGGGAAATCGAATCACATCAAGCCAATCACACCACAGGTCGCCCGATGTCATCTTGCTTCATATCAGCGCCTTGGCAGCTAATCAGCCTATTTTGTGCATCACAGCATAAACTTCATTCACAGTACAGATGCTTTCTGATGGTTTTGCCAGTCGGCTCGCTTCTAGAGCGTTTCTGGAAGCGAGCATGTGATACGTTACCGTGACAAATTTCAACCTGGCGGCCAGGTCAGGGCACGGCCTCCGAGTAGGTGCATATGAATATGCCAAACCGTCTGCCCTCCTGCTTCATTGCAGTTCATGACCACTCGATAGCCGTCTTCAGCAAAGCCAAACTCCTTCGCTAAACGGGCCGCGGTCAGTTGCAGGCGCCCAACTAAAGCGGCATCCTCGTCCTGAAGATCGTTCAAAGTTGAAATGTGCTTTTTCGGAATAATCAGCACATGCGTAGGCGCCTGAGGGCTTAAATCATGAAAAGCCAGTACATGATCATCCTCATAGACGACCTTACTTGGCAGCTCACCATTAATAATTTTGCAAAAAATACAATCCATGCGGGATCTCCTGATCTTAATTTTCGCCGACTCATGATAGATTGTCCCTTTCCTGAGGGGAACCAATACCAACTGCTACTGGCTCAATGCCAACGGCGACTGGCGCTTGATCATCGACTGGTGATGATTGCCCCCCTATCAACCATATAAGCCCTCGATATAACATGCTAGGAGACTGAATCAGTGCTCACCCGTTGGCTCTGGCAACATGTTCACAAAGCAACGCCTTGGCGCTGTCGTTTGGGAGCATCGCATCAATCAGGCAAAACTGGGCGCATTGTACTGATCACCCTACTGCTGATTATCGCGCACACCTGGGCCATGATGTATTTTGAGGGGCTCAATCCAGAAGATGCACTCTGGCTCACATTGGTCACAGTGACGACGGTCGGTTACGGCGATTTTTCTGCAGAAACCCCTGGTGGACGCATTGCGACGATCATCTTCATGCTGGGCGGCATTTATGCCATGACTGTTGCCATTTCATTGGTGGTGGAACATTACCAATGGCGACGCAACCGACAGAGACAAGGGCTTTGGAACTGGCACATGAAACACCATGTCTTAATTGTCAATGCACCGGCCTTTGATGCCGAACGTTACCTCAAACGCTTAATGCATCACTTGCGCCATGCACCGGGAGGCCGTAAGTTGGATGTGGCCATCATCACCGAAGCGTTTCCTAACGGCCTGCCCGAGTCGCTGCTCGCATTGGGGCTGGTCCATCATCATGGCAGAGTTGATGCCCGTGATGTGCTCTTACGCGCCAATGCGGACAGCGCCAGTACACTGGTCATTCTGGCCGAAGATGAACGCGATCAGCATGCGGATGCGGTGACGTTCAGCGCCCTGTGCCGTTTAAGAGAGTTGAATACTCAGGCTTATCTCATCGCTGAGTGCGTCACCGACGAAGACCGCGAACGCTTCAACGCTGCAGGCGCTTCAACGGTGATACGCCCGATTCGTGCCTATCCTGAAATGCTGGTGCGCTCGATTACGGCTGAGGGCAGCGCCTCTTTCATCGAAAACTTGCTGTCAACCGATGAAGATGAACTGGTCATGGTGACAGGCCCTTACGCCGGGCGCTGGGGGTTACTGGTCAAATGGTTTAGCGAGCAAGATCTGGGCCTGCCCGTGGCAGGACGACTGGCAGACGGCCAAATGAAACACAACCCCGCCATGCACGAAGAGCTTTATCTGGAAGCGGTGCTCGTGCTGATTTCGGAAGCGCAACTGGATCGTTTAACGCAACAACCGCTCCCGCATCAGCTACATGAATAAACAGCCGCTTGCGCCTCAGAAGGATCGTTGGGCTCGAGAATTAAGCTGGACTCAAACACTAAATAGCAAACGCCCATGTTAAAATGGCTCAATGCGTCAATGACTCGAAAAATCAGCGGATTATCCTTCGTGCTGCTGTCTTTTTTATTGATCGTTATCCTTTACTCCGTCTATAAGCTACAGTCGATTAATCAAGAAATGCGAGAAGTGGCGGATATCGATATTCCGCTTACCGATACCATTTCACAAATCGATAAGTATCAATTACAGCAGGATCTTCTACTGGCTCGCCTGCATGAATTGGATGCCCAAGCGACGCTGGACCATGAACAACAAGCCCGCTTAATCGGCCGTATTGGTCGCCATACTTTGGATACCCACGAAGCCCTCGCTCAACTGGAATCGATTATCCAAACGGGTCTACATCGTCGACGCATCCGCTTAGACATTAAGGCGCATCGATCCCTGGTTCAGCAGATTCACCAGCTACGCCGTTTGCAACAAAGCTACAGTGACCAAACGATTCGGATCATCGACCAATTACCCGCCCTTCCTAAGACACTCTGGGCACCGCTTCATCAACAAGAGGCCGAGTTAGATCGCCAAATGAGCCAACTACTGGCTCAGATAGAAACGCTCACCCAAACCATAGCCACAACATCAGAGCATCAAGAACGCAACTTCATGCTGATCAATGCCACACTGGGGATCAGCGCACTGGGAATTGGGCTTTACCTCACGCTGTACATTATTCAGTCATTTCGGACACGCTTGGGCCATATTCAAACGCAGATTAAAAATTTGCAAAATAGCCTGCATCATCCTGCAACGAAGCCCACTCAACCTCACCTTGACGGGCCATCAAAAACGAACTCAACCATTTCATCGCCCGTTCAAGCTCAGCAAAATGGGTTTGCTCCTCCCCGACATCAAGATGAGCTGTCTGGTCTAGAGCAAGATTTAAGGCAAATGCTGAACCATTGGTCTGAAACATTGCAAAACCGAGACCAGGTCGAGCAGCATTTGCTCACATTAGCGACCACCGATCAGCTCACTGGCATTTTCAATCGCCATAAATGGGATGAACAAATCAGCCAGGCTTTGGACCGTGCGACCACTGGTGAGCCTTTTTCAGTGTTATTAGTTGATGTGGACTACTTCAAACAAGTCAATGATCAGCATGGTCATGATGTGGGCGATCAAGTGCTATACGTATTGGCACAAACGCTGAGCGAGCACTTATTACAACAGTGTCGAATTTTTCGCTTGGGCGGAGAAGAGTTTGCCATCCTAATGCTGAACACCGACGACTCAGCGGCTCAAAAACGAGCCGAAACCTTGCGAAGCCTCATCGAGGCTCATCAATGGGCGCCTCTACCTTCAATTACTATCAGCATCGGGGGGAGTAGTTACCAGAAGCCTGATAACGCTCAATCACTCTTAAAACGGGCTGATCAAGCACTTTATGAAGCCAAAAAAGCAGGGCGCAACCAAGTCAGTTGGCATTGACGAGCAGTCAGCGTTGGCGGTCCAATGCTCTCTTGATAACAACCCTCATATGCATCACCTTGCCTAAAGGGTCTATCACATCTCGGGACACATACCCAAAATTGATGAAGAGCCCCGTATCCAGATTTATTGGCTCAAACATCAAACCACTCGATAATTAAGCAGTTAAACAACTCATGATGATTTTGAATTGGCTGAACCAATCACTGACTCGCCGCATCAGCAGCCTGTCAGTCGTGCTTTTATCTTTTCTATTGATCGTCATTATCTACTCGGTCTACAAACTAGAAAGTATCAATCAGGAAATGCGCGAAGTGGCCGAAGTCGATATCCCATTGACGACGACACTAGCGAATATCGAAACACTCCAGCTCAAACAAGACGTCCTGATCGAACAGCTCCATCCCACTTATGGCATTGCACATACCGATCCGACAACCCGTGCTCAATTGCTGGAGCAAATCAATCGTCATGATGAGCACATGACGCTATCGCTTGAATCCATCATGCAATCCTTGCAAGCAGGCTTACAACACGACCGCGTTTATCTTGAAGCCAAGCAACACAGGCAAGTCGTTCATCAGATACAACAGCTCCACAGTCTAAGACGCCAGTTCCAGCAGCAAGCCCACACATTACTGCAAAAGGCCGCGACACCTCAGTTCGATACCGCAGCCCAGTGGCAGCAGATCAAAACCATTGACCAACAACTGGATCAAAGTACTGAATCCCTGTTGCTGACGCTGGAAACCATGACACAAGAGATTGCTCACTACGCACAGCAACATGAACAGGGTTTCATGCAAGTGAATGCCATATTAGGCATCGCAGCACTCACCATTGGGCTATATCTGACGATTTACATCGTGCAGACACTCCGTCAACGCTTAGGTCACATTCAATCACAGATCTCGCACATCCAATCAGCCATTCGCCAACACGCTCCCCTACAGGCCTCAACAAACACACAACATCACCATGATGAACTGGCCGATTTAGAACAAGATCTCAATCAACTGGTAGCACAGTTGTCTGACGCGATCCATAACCGTGAAGAAGTTGAAGCACGACTGATTGAGCTGGCCACAACCGATAAACTCACGGGGGCCTATAATCGGCATAAATGGGATGAACACATGCGAGTGGCCATAAATTTGGCACAAAGGGGGACACCTTTTTGCCTCGCATTATTGGATGTCGACCACTTCAAACAAATCAATGACACCTATGGTCACGACTTAGGCGACCAAGTGCTACAACAGTTGGTGCAGCAACTGCGCCAGCAATTGGATCAACCACACACCATTTTCCGCCTGGGCGGAGAAGAATTTGCCATGGTCATGCGCCAGCTCACCTTAGATCAGGCACAATCAAAAGCCGACCATCTGCGCCAACAGTTAGCCATCCAACAGCAAGAGGGCATCCCGTCCTATACCGTCAGTATTGGAGTCAGTGATTACCAGCCAGGCGACTCCCCTGACACCCTTTTCAAACGCGCCGATGAAGCCTTATATGAGGCTAAATCCCAAGGCCGTAACCAGGTGGTGTGCCATTAAAGCGTCGCCAATTGATCTAAGCAGGCCTGCCCGCGATCAAGTAAGGCTTGCTGCTTACAAGGCGCCATCTTGTCGAATTGACGATACATCATGGTCATACGCGGATTATCGATCAACTGATCACGATGACGCGCTAAAAAGTGCCAATAGAGACTATTGAATGGGCAACTATCCGCCTCTGTGGCTGTATTGACCTGGTAATGGCAGTCACGACAATAATCAGACATTTTCTGAATATAACGCCCTGATGCGGCATAAGGCTTGCTCCCCAGAACACCGCCATCAGCGTGGAGTGCCATGCCCAGCGTATTCGGTAGCTCAACCCATTCGTAGGCATCAATATAAACCGCTAGGTACCAACCACACACCGCTTGTGGCGACAAACCTGACAAGAGGGCAAAGTTGCCAATCACCATCAAACGTTGAATATGATGCGCATAAGCCGTATCCAACGTTTGCGTGAGCGCGGCTTGGAGACATCGCATGTGCGTGCGTCCATGCCAGAAGTATTCGGGCAGCGAACGCTGTGCATTAAAATGATTGAGTTCGCTATAGTCAGGTGCCATCAACCAATAGAGGCCACGCACATATTCCCGCCAGCCAATAATCTGGCGAATAAATCCTTCAGCGGCATTCAAAGGCACCCGCCCCTCACGATAGGCGATTTCGGCGGCTTCACAGACCTCCATCGGCGATAACAGGCCACAATTCAAATAAGGCGATAACAAGCTGTGGAATAACTGCGGCTCACCCGATGCCATGGCATCTTGAAAATCACCAAAGTGAGGCAATCGATAAGTCATGAAATGGTCAAGCGCTTTGAGTGCATCAGTCCGCGTCGTGGCCCACTGAAACGGCTGCAACTGTCCGGGGTGATCGAACTGCGCCGCGACCAAATCGAGCACAGCCTGATCAATCTCATCGCGCTGAAAGACCAGCGGCTCGGGCAATGGATATTGTGAGCAAGTTTTTCCTTTCCAGGCTCGCCGATTGTCGGCATCCCAGTTCCACTGCCCACCTTCGGGTTGTCCATCTTCGGTCATCAGCAACCCCGTCTGACGACGCATCAGTCGATAAAAATACTCCATGCGCAGCGTTTTTCGTTCTTGAGCCCAGTCACGAAACTGCATCAGCGTGGCCACAAAGCGATCATCTTCAAAGCACTCAACAGGCACACCCAACTGATTCGCCCAATGGTGAAGGATTTCACTATGCAGACGATATTCACCACAGTGGGTCACCCAAAGCGCGTCATAATCCATACGATGTAACTGTGCTTTCACCACGTCCAATAGCGTCTGCGCGGCGCCCTCAGCGGGTGGACGATACTTCACATAATGAACCGTCCACCCCCGTGCTTGTAGATGCTGCGCAAAGTGACGCATTGCACTGAAAATCAAGGCAATCTTTTGCGGATGATGACGCACATAGCGGGCTTCTTGATTCACCTCAGCCATTAGCACATGATCCTGACTGGGGTCTGCGGCTTTCAGGCTGGCCAATGATTCAGTTAACTGATCGCCTAATATCAATAACAAACGCGCCATGATTCACCTTATCCTGATGCAGAGCGATGATTCGCAACCGTGATGCAAAATCATAGCGCGAGTGTGCTTTCAATGTCGTCTACGGACACCCACACCACTAAATTTCTGAAGACCAAGGCTCAATGGCCATATCCGGCGCCGTAGTCTGGCGACTTTGTGCTTGATGATGAGCACGTTGACGCACTTCTTGCACCTGATGCCCCAAGTGCCCCAATGACGTTTTCGCCAAGGTTTGCGAGAGTAAATAAGCCGCCAGACGATCTTCATCTGGGCGCCAGTCGGTCGTATCCCAATCGCCTTTCGCCACATTACAGCGGCGGCACAGCAACTGTAGGTTAGTAATATCCAGTGCACGTTCCGGGTAATGACAACGCGGTAAGATATGATCAACCGTTAACCGCTCTTCATGGGCATGAGCACCGCAACAGTGACAACGCTGACCATAAAGTAAATACGCCAAATATCGCAGGCGTGCCCAGGCCCCGCTTTGACGCCCTTGACGAAAAGCAGCACTGAGATCCGGCTGTTGGGGGGCACCTTTAGGTCGCTCTTGAGAGGGGAGCTGATCAGGGTCACGACGCGCTTCATTTTGACTGGCTTGCAACATCAGCAAAGTATCCGTCATAAGCTGATCCAGACAGAGGATCAGGCCATCTAATAACCGCTTGGGCATCTTACGAATACTGGGCAGCTGCCAATGATCACGAATAACATCCAAAATACGGCGCATCTGGGCATGTCGTCCTTGTAAGGCTAATAGCCAAGCACGACGATCTGGGGGCTTACAGGGAGAAGAAACAGCAGGAATATTCAGCAGGTTTTCTAAGGTAGCCGTCAAACGTCTCAGCGCTCGAGGCACATGACGGCGATGATGCTGCCATCGATAGTCATTCAACCACTGGTGAAGCTGGGTATTGCTCAGGCAGGACAAATCAAGTCCGGAACTGGCCATACGGCACCTCCTCGCAGCACATGCTGAACTTGAGCATGCAAGCACCGAATGACATAAAGATGACAGGCCCATAAGAAAAACGCCAGTTTCAGGCTCAAGTCAGGTCAGATGTCAGTTCAGATCAAACGAACATCAGATGAGCCTAAAACGGGCGTTTCCATCACCACCCAAGCGGATGGTCCGAGACAAAGGGTAACCCCTGATGCGCTCGCGATTTGTCACAACATATCAGCGACCGGAACACTCATTTCTCAAGATACTGGAGTTTATCCGCCACGCCATCCCATTGTGCCGCATCCGGCATTGGATCTTTCTTCTCGGTGATATTGGGCCAAACCTGCGAGAGTTCGGCATTGAGCTCGATATATTGCGTCATGTTATCCGGCACTTCATCTTCCGAATAAATAGCCTGAGCAGGACACTCGGGCTCACACAGAGCACAATCAATACACTCGTCCGGTTCGATGACCAAAAAGTTAGGCCCTTCATAAAAACAATCGACCGGGCAGACCTCGACGCAATCGGTGTACTTGCATCGAACACAGTTATCAGTGACCACAAATGCCATCGGCTTCTCCTCAAAAACGTGTCCGGCAGGTGCCGGGCGCATCAGCGGTTTTGGCAGTTTCAAGATAATCTTGACGACAGACCAAATAGTTATAAGAAAACATCATCAAAAGTCGATCTGATTCTAGCGATGCCTATGATCCGACTCAAGCACTGACTCGAATCATATGGCTATAAATTAATTATATCGTCTTTCATCGAGATAATTTTGCGCTCGCTCAGCGATGGTGTATTTTCATCACTACAACGAAAAGCCTAAAGCCCTCCAGATACTTAAAATTTGCCCTAAATACTGAAGGGTCGCCCCAAAACACTAAAGTAGATCCCGCAGTTGGTAGAGTGCTTCCATCGCCTGCCGCGGTGTAATGTCATCCGGATTCACCTGGCGCAACGCCTCAATAGCCGGATGTGGCAAGCTGGCGAACATATCGCCTTGCAAAGGCCCGACGTCCTCAGCTGAGGGCACCGACGCTTCAGCCTGATCAACCGCGGCGACAACAGTCGCAGACACCTCACTTCGAGCGGACTGCTGCTGAGCCACCTCTTGATCTTCCAATTGCACTAAACGTGCTCGGGCACGATCCACCACTTTGCCTGGAACTCCGGCCAAACGCGCCACTTGCAGGCCATAACTTTGACTGGCCGGCCCAGCATTCACCTTATGCATAAAGACCAGCTCATCCCCATACTCCGTCGCCGATAAATGCACATTCGCCACTTCACGATGGCTGTCTGGCAGACTGGTGAGCTCAAAATAGTGCGTAGCGAACAATGTCCAGGCCCCGATATCGGCCAGCTCTTCGGCCGCCGCCCAGGCTAACGAAAGACCATCAAACGTACTGGTGCCGCGGCCTACCTCATCCATCAGCACCAAGCTCTGGGCTGTAGCATTACGCAGAATATTCGCGGTTTCCGTCATTTCCACCATAAAAGTGGAGCGCCCCGACGCCAGATCATCACTGGCCCCAATCCGGGTAAATATCCGATCAACCGGGCCTATACGCGCCGCATCAGCAGGCACGGCACAGCCGACATGAGCCAGCAAGACAATCAAGGCCACTTGTCGCATATAAGTCGACTTACCGCCCATGTTCGGCCCAGTAATCACTAACATCCGAGTCGACTCATCAAAATGCAGATCATTGGGCACAAAAGGATCACGCACCACCTGTTCAACCACGGGGTGGCGACCCGCTTGAATATCAATGCCTGGACGACTGTCGAGCACCGGTAAGCAAAGGTCCAACGTTTGCGCGCGCTCAGCAAACCCATTGAGCACATCCAACTCCGCTAACGCCATCGCCGTATGCTGCAAGTCGCCCAGATCGTCATTCAGTCGATCCAACAGCCCTTCATAAAGCGCTTTTTCACGTGTCAGGGCACGGCTCTGGCTCGACAACGCCTTATCTTCAAACTGTTTCAGTTCGGGGGTAATAAAACGCTCTGCATTTTTCAGTGTTTGTCGGCGTTGATACTCAATAGGCGCCTGGTCTGATTGTGCCCGGCCAATTTCGATGTAATAGCCATGTACTCGGTTATATCCGACTTTCAGTGAACTCAGCCCAGTACGCTCACGTTCGCGCTGCTCCAGTTGCAGCAGAAAATCCCCCGCGTTATCGCGCAGAGAACGCAATTCATCTAATTCAGGATCATAACCATCAGCAATCACACCACCATCACGAATCACCGCAGGTGGTGACTCAATGACCGCTCGCGCCAGCTCATCAGCCAATTCAGGAAAAGGTTGAATGGTGTCATCCAACGTCTGTAAATAAGGCGCTTCCAACGTCTTTAATTGCGACTTCAACTGCGGCACCTGGGCCAGCGCATCCCGCAGTCGGGCCAGATCCCGAGGTCGGGCAGAACGCAACGCCACACGGGCTAAAATTCGTTCAATATCCCCTATGGCCTTAAGAGGTTCAGCCAAGGCGTCATCCGCGTGTGCATCGCAAATGGCCCGTACCGCGCTTTGGCGCGCTTGCAAACGCGCTTGATCTCGCAGAGGGCGATGTAGCCAACGACGTAACAAGCGCGAGCCCATTGGCGTCGACGTCGCATCCATCACAGAAAACAGCGTATTGTCCTGCCCGCCCCCTAGGTTTTGATCGATCTCCAAATTACGGCGACTGGCCGCATCAATCAAAATCGTCGCTTCACCTTCTTCCGCTTGCAAACCCCGAATATGAGGCAACTCACTGCGTTGAGTATCACGCGCATATTGCAGCAATGCCCCAGCAGCACAGAGGGCCAAGGTCAAATGATCACAACCAAACCCTCTCAGATCCTGTACCTGAAATTGCTGGCATAACAAACGCATGCTGGTATCAGCATCAAAATGCCAAGGTGCCGTCAGCCGTGCACCGGGTCGCTCAGTCAAAGTGCTGGACCACCCTTGCGCCTCATCCAACAATAACTCCGCTGGAGACAAGCGGGCCAACTCGGTCATCAAGGCATCTTCACCTTCGACTTCCAATACATTAAAACGCCCAGAGGAGACATCCAGTACCGCAATGCCATACACGACCGACTCAGCCTGACGCGACGTTAACGCGACCAACAAGGTATCGCGACGCTCATCCAACAAAGCCTCATCCGTCAGCGTTCCTGGGGTGACAATCCGCACCACTTGGCGCTCCACCGGCCCCTTACTGGTCGCCGGATCGCCCACCTGCTCACAGATCGCGACCGACTCACCGGCCTTGACCAAGCGTGCCAAATAGCCTTCTGCCGAATGATAAGGAATCCCCGCCATTGGAATCGGCGCCCCGGCCGACTGACCTCGCGCCGTCAGCGTAATATCCAACAACCGCGCCGCACGCTTGGCATCGTCATAAAACAACTCATAAAAATCCCCCATGCGATAAAACAGCAAAATCTCAGGGTGCTCCCGTTTGATCTTGAGATACTGCTGCATCATTGGGGTATGGGCGGTTAAATCAGCGCTGGCTTTACTCATGGCAGGAAGATACATCCTATTGCGGCTAACAGATCAAAAAACGAGGACTTAAAAATGGGCATAAAATAGCCGCCTAGCGTAACACGTCCGTAGGCAAGAGGGAGAGCCCCAGCGCTCACGCGCCATCAAGCAGCCCTGAAAAAGCCACAAAAAAAAGCGGGCGATATAAGCCCGCAAAGGGAACCCTTGAGCATAGGGTTGGTTGAAACGAAAGAACGAAATTGGGCGATTTCAGCAGATTGCCTCTAGCGCTCTAAATTAGAAACGCCAGTCGACCTTGCCCCACATCAAACGACCCGGTTCGTTAAATCGGGTATCGCCAGGAAAGCCAAAGCCTGCATTACCGGCCAAGTTAAGGTGTTCGCTGTAGGTGCGGTCAAACAAGTTGTCGACACCGGCCGTCAAGGTCAGTTCGGGGAGCAGACGATAAGCCGCATTCATCGAGAAGATACCAAATCCAGCGCTGTCACCCAGATCACGCCCGACAACATTCCCTTGTCCTTCAGAAGTCCGGTGCTGCGCAGCCACGAGCCGCCACAGGGCCCCCAAACGCCAGTCGCCTTGTTCATAGTAGGTGGAAAAACGTGCTTCTAATGGCGGCATTTGCGGCAGGGGATCATGATCATCGCGGTTACGCCCCCATGCATAGGCCAGTGAAGCTTCACCTGTCAGCCCAGGTAACAAGGTATAGCGCCCACCCAGCTCTGCCCCAGCGATTTGGGCATCCACGTTGTCAGCGGTGCTCTTGGCCATGCCACCAGCACCTTGGTAGGTAAAGAGGATATAGTCATCAATCTGGCCCACATAAGCTGAGATCCAGGCTTCGGTGTCACCTTGCTTAAACTGCGCCCCCACATCCAATTGCGTTGTTTTCTCGGGCTCCAGTCCATCAAACGCATTAGCCGTACCTGCCGGACCTTGGTCAGCGGAGAACAGCTCCCAGTAGTCAGGGAAGCGTTGAGCATGGCCGACCCCAATATAATATTGCGTATATGAAGAGGGATTGACCTCATAACGAATAAAACCACTGGGGAGTGTTTTGTCACGCTGCTCACCGCCGGTGGGGCTACTGGCAGCCGAACGATCATCATCTACTTCAATATGGTCCAAGCGTATCCCGCTGATCACACGCCCTTGTTCAGTGATCGATTGCATCCATTCACCAAATACACCGTACTGGTTAAATTCTGCATCTTGCTGCCAAGGTTGATGACGGTAAGCCCCTCGCCCCATGGCTGACCGTTTTCGATGTTTACTGGTTTGTGCATCTAATCCAGCAACAATCTGCCAATCGTCACCCAACCAAGTACTTTTAAAGTTAAGGCCCTGAGTTCTTCGATCGACATTAGAGGCCATAGCACTGCCCATCATGCCCATCCCTGAAGGGGTTCTCAGGTTGTAGTTATCCATCACATGATCGGCATAATTGTAGTAGTAACGCGCTTCGAGCTTATCCAAAGCACCGTCAAAATTGCGTGATTCAAAGCGTAATCCAAAACTCTCCCGCTCAAACTGACTGCCATCCATACCGCGCCCAGCATAGCGTGCTTCACCATCACCCGTACCCGCACGGAGTTCCAGCGTATTGTCTCGGTCTGGCGTCCAGCCCACGACCATATCCGTGTTCCACTTTTTCCATTTAGAGGGGACTTTATGACCACTGCCGTCTTCATAGTCATCAGCGCGGTCATGGTTACCGGCTAAACGGATGTAGCCTAATGAGTTACCCGCCGTTGCATCCAAACGTTGACCATTACGCCCATTGGAGCCCACTTGCCATTGAGCATCGCCCTCTAAGGTAGGCTTTTCAAAGTATTGAGGGTCTCGCTCAAACAGGATGGTACCGGCCGAACCTCCAGCACCATATTGCACACTTTGCGGCCCTTTAATGACCGTCAAACGATCATAGTTTTCAGGGGAAATATAAGAGCTGGGGGCATCCATTCGTGCGGGGCAGGCGCCGATCATTTCACCACCATCAACCAATAGATTCAGTCGAGAACCAAACATGCCTCGCAATACTGGATCACCATTAGTGCCGCCATTGCGGATCGCTGAAAAGCCAGGAATAGTTTTTAGATAATCAGCCGCATCACTGGCCGGAACAGGCTGACGGGCTTGCTTGGGGTCTGCCTCAATCACCAGACCTGCAGCTGGCATCACCGATGTCACGACCACAGGGGGTAAACGAGTTGTTTCTGACTCATGCGATGGGGTTTGAGACCAAGCAATGACAGGTGTGAGCCCCGTCATTAAGATGATACAACGAGATAATGGCGTAAAGTAACATCGGTTAAACCCTTGCATGAAAGCCCTCCCAAGCGCCAAACATTGCATCTCATTTAGACGTCAGAACATCGACATCTCCCAGTTGTCAATACGAAGCAAAATCTACCAAGCAATCTGAAGAGGGTCACTGTGGTAAATTGTCTCACTTAGCTCTAGCTGGCATTAATCGCCATTCATTCGTCGTCACTCATTCGATCAGAAACAGCCGCTCATCATGAGGCCTGTTCTAAGTCGAGGTCAGCGGCCATAACGCAATAGATCGAGATGAAGCAAAATCAAAAAACGCGCTTGCGACACCCACGACATAAGGAGGGGGTATGTATTTTGAGCATGCCAGTATTCAGTCAGCGCTAGACCAATTATTCGAGACGTTGAACCAAGTAGACCCTGAAGGTACTGACTGGCAAATTGGTACAGCAGAGTCGTGTACCGGCGGCTTGGTGGCGGCGGCGTTGACTGATCGAGCCGGTAGCTCAACTTGGATAGATGGCGGTGTGGTCAGTTACTCCAATGAGGCCAAGATGTCATGGCTGGAGGTCCCCGAGGCCACATTAAATACCCACGGCGCCGTCAGCGAACCTGTCGCACGTGCGATGGTCAGCGGTGTCTGCCAACATCGTGGCCTTAATCTCGCAGTGGCCATCAGCGGCATTGCAGGGCCGGGCGGCGGCACTGAAACAAAGCCCGTCGGCACCGTGTGGTTGGCCTGGGGCAATACTGAAAATCAAACGACCCATTGTTATCATTTTGACGGTGACCGCCAAGCAGTGCGCTTACAAGCGCTGGAAGCAGCCCTGACAGGGCTCATTCAATGGATCCAACACGCCACACAGCGGCCATCACCCACAGAGAATCATTGAAGCCGGTTTAAGTAGGTTTGAAGTTCGCCAAAATACTGGTAATCTATACAGCCAATTATCATTCACTCTCAGCATAAACTGATAGTGACCATTGATTCATGACCTGATTGATTGACGCCTTCTGGGTTGAATAACCAAGCTCAAGATCAATCAATTTGAGATCAACTCTAAAACGTGAGGACTGCCCATGGCTGTCGATGAAAACCGCCAGCGTGCGCTGGGTGCAGCGCTTTCCCAGATCGAACGTCAATTTGGCAAAGGGGCCATCATGCGCATGGGCGATCAGCCGCGCGTGGCCATGCCTGCAGTGTCCACAGGGTCTTTAGGCCTGGATATTGCCTTGGGTATTGGTGGTTTACCCTATGGTCGTATTGTTGAGATTTATGGCCCTGAGTCATCCGGCAAAACGACGCTGACGTTGTCGGTCATTGCCCAGGCACAAAAACAGGGTAAAACCTGTGCCTTTGTCGATGCAGAGCATGCCCTGGACCCCACCTATGCTGAAAAATTAGGCGTTGAGGTCAATGATCTCTTGGTCTCCCAGCCCGATACCGGTGAACAAGCCCTGGAAATCACCGACATGCTGGTCCGCTCTGGTGCAGTCGATGTCATTATTGTGGATTCAGTCGCCGCGTTGACGCCCAAAGCGGAAATCGAAGGTGAAATGGGGGATTCCCATGTAGGCCTGCAAGCGCGCTTAATGTCTCAGGCACTACGCAAAATTACCGGCAACATCAAAAATGCCAACTGTTTGGTGGTCTTTATTAACCAGATCCGAATGAAAATTGGCGTGATGTTCGGCAGTCCAGAAACCACAACCGGTGGGAATGCCTTGAAATTCTACTCCTCTGTTCGACTGGATATCCGCCGTATTGGTGCAGTCAAACAAGGGGATGAAGTGACCGGCAATGAAACCCGCGTCAAAGTAGTCAAGAACAAAGTATCGCCGCCCTTCAGGCAGGCTGAATTCCAGATTCTGTATGGCAAAGGCATTTATCATGCAGGAGAGGTCATCGACCTGGGCGTTCAGTGCAAGCTGGTCGATAAGGCCGGCGCTTGGTATAGCTACAAAGGCAGCAAAATTGGACAAGGCAAGGCCAACGCCGCCCAATTCTTGGAAGATAACCCAGCCGTAATGGAAGAAATTGAAACTCAAATTCGCGCTGAGCTGCTGAAAGACCTTACGCCTGTTGATCCTCAAGAAGCGGCTGAAGCACAACCGGACGCCTCTAGCAAACAGGCATCTACTGAACAAGATGGCGAATAAAGGTGTTTGACAAGACCTTGATTGAGACCCCTACAGCAGCCTCTGGGGAGGCTGCTGATCAAGCCCCTTGGCATTACGATCGCGCCGTTCGACTGCTGGCTCAACGAGAGCACAGTCGCCAGGAACTGGCACAGAAGCTCCGTCTTGCCCCAAAGCAAAGCCAAGATTTCACTCCGCCTTCACCCGAAGTCCTTGATGCCTTGCTAGATGAACTGGAAAACTTAAACTGGCTTTCAGACCAACGTTTCGCCGCCTCTTTCACCCGCCAACGCTTACTCAAAGGCCAAGGCCCAGTCAAAGTTCGGTATGAGTTAAAACAACGCGGGGTCAGTGATGAGTTAATTGAGTGGGCACTTGAGATCACACCAGAAGAAGAAGGTATCGACTGGATCAATCAAGCGACAACCGCTCTGTATAAGCGTTTTGGGCCGGAGGCCTCGCCCACAACGCCCAATCAGAAGTCTAAAATGATACGTTTTTTACAACAACGAGGCTTCAGCAGCGAGCAGACCTATCAAGCCCTTCAAGCGGCTTACTGAACGACCGACGGAACAGAGCTTCCCTCAATGCACGTCCACTTTTATGATACCTGTCAGCGCAATAGGCAGCTGTAGTTATCATTTTTTCAGCGACCTCGTATAATAACCCCCTTTGACCCGCTTGCCTAAGCAGTGGGAAATCCCGTGATTCTTCGGATGTGAGCGATGAAGACTGCTGAAATTCGCCAGGCCTTTCTGAAGTTCTTCGAGTCAAAGAACCATCAGATCGTCCGTTCCAGCTCGCTGGTACCGCACGACGACCCGACCCTGCTGTTTACCAATGCAGGGATGAACCAATTTAAAGACTGCTTCCTGGGGGCCGAAAAACGCCCTTACACGCGTGCCACCACAGCACAGAAGTGTGTACGTGCTGGCGGCAAGCATAACGACCTGGAAAACGTCGGCTACACCGCCCGTCACCATACCTTCTTTGAGATGATGGGGAACTTCAGCTTTGGTGATTATTTTAAACAAGATGCAATCGCCTTTGCCTGGGAGTTTCTCACTTCGCCAGAATGGCTAAACCTACCCGTCGAGAAGTTACTCGTCACCATTTACGAAAATGATGATGAGGCTTATGACATCTGGCACAAGCAAGTCGGTCTTCCTGACCACAAGATTATCCGTATTGGTGATAACAAAGGGGCCCCTTACGCGTCGGATAACTTCTGGGCGATGGGCGATACCGGCCCTTGTGGACCTTGTACCGAAGTGTTCTACGACCATGGCGAACACATCTGGGGCGGCCCGCCTGGCTCACCGGAAGAAGATGGCGACCGTTTCATTGAAATTTGGAACATCGTCTTTATGCAGTTCAATCGCCAAAGCAGCGGTGAAATGCAACCTCTGCCCGCACCTTCGGTAGATACAGGGATGGGCCTGGAGCGTATCAGCGCGATTTTGCAGGGCGTGCACGCCAACTACGAAATCGACCTCTTCCGAGACTTATTGAACGCATCAGCACAAGCGATTGGCTGCACTAACGAAGACCAGCCTTCACTGCGCGTTGTGGCCGATCATATTCGCTCTTGCAGCTTCCTGATTGCCGATGGCGTGATGCCTTCGAATGAAGGTCGCGGTTATGTGCTGCGTCGTATTATCCGCCGAGCTTGTCGCCATGGCCACAAATTGGGGGCAAGAGGTAGCTTTTTCCATCACATTGTGGCGGCACTGGTCGCTGAAATGGGAGAAGCCTATCCCGAGCTCAAAGATCAACAGGCAATGATCGAGCGAGTACTGGCCAAAGAAGAAGAACAGTTTGCTCGCACACTGGAACACGGCTTGCAAATTCTGGAACAAGATCTGGCCGAGCTGAAAGGCCAAGTGATTCCAGGTGCAGTGGTCTTCAAGCTCTATGATACCTACGGTTTTCCGGTTGACCTGACCGGTGATATCGCGCGCGAACGTGATTTAACGCTGGACCTTGACGGTTTTGAATCCGCGATGGAAGCCCAGCGTGAACGCGCCCGAGCCGCTAGCCAGTTTGGCATTGACTACAATGAACTGGTTCGCGTCGATGTCGACACGGATTTTACCGGTTATGACCAGACCACTGACAAAGGCCAAATTGTCGCATTGCTGCAAGAGGGCAATAGTGTTGAACAACTGGCCGAAGGCGACGAAGGTGTCATCGTACTGGATCGTACGCCTTTTTATGCCGAGTCAGGCGGTCAGGTCGGTGACAGCGGTATTATTGGCCTGAATGGCCATCGCTTTGAAGTGAAAGACACGACCGCCGTGGGCACCGCTACATTGCATCACGGTGTAATGGTCGAAGGCACGTTAACCTTAGGCCAGATGGTTGATGCCGTCGTTGATGATCGCATTCGCCTGGCCACAGCACTCAATCACTCCGCCACCCACCTGTTACATGCCGCGCTAAGACAAGTGTTGGGCGATCATGTGCAGCAAAAAGGTTCACTGGTCAATAGTCAGCGATTACGCTTTGACTTTAGTCACTTCGAAGCCTTAACCGCTGAAGAGCTGGGTGAAATTGAAACCCTGGTCAACAGTCAAATTCGTGCTAACACCCCCGTCACCACCGAGCTCACCGATATTGAAACCGCGAAACAAAAAGGCGCGATGGCACTATTTGGTGAGAAATATGGGGACCAAGTCCGTGTGCTAAGCATGGGCACCGATCACTTCTCGGTTGAGCTGTGTGGGGGCACCCATGTCAACCGAACCGGTGACATTGGTCTGCTGCATATTATTGCTGAGTCAGGTATCGCATCGGGGGTTCGTCGCCTTGAGGCAATCACCGGAGAAGCCGCGCTACGTTGGTTGACGGAGCAAGAGAAGCGCTTGCAGCAAGCTGCCGCAAGCCTTAAGGCTAAACCAGAGCAGCTAAGTGAACGATTAGACGCCCTACAAGGCCGAAATCGTGAACTAGAGCGTGAACTTGAGCAGCTAAAAGCCAAGCAAGCCGCCAACGCCGGCAATGCATTAGCCGATGAGGCGATCGCACTGCAAGACGATATCCAGCTACTGGTGAAAACCGTAGAAGGTGCCGATGGCAAAGGTCTACGTGGTCTCATGGACCAGCTCAAACAGAAGCTGCCGAATGCGGCCATTTTGTTAGCGGCAAGCCATGACGGTAAAGTGAATTTGATTGCCGGAGTTACGGGGCAGGCACAGCAATTTGTGCATGCTGGCAAGCTGGTAAATCATGTCGCCGAACAAGTAGGCGGGCGAGGTGGCGGCCGCCCGGATATGGCCCAAGCTGGGGGCACAGACCCCTCAGCATTACCGGATGCATTAACTTCGGTTCAGGGCTGGGTCGTCGAACAGATGAGTCAGTGAGGTAAGCCGGGTCCTCCTGAAGGGCCCGGTTTTTTCATTTTAATCAGCCACTTACCGACACGGGAACCTTATGGCACTCTACGTACAAAAATTTGGAGGGACTTCAGTCGGTTCTGTTGAGCGCATCATGGCTGTCGCAGAACGCGTACGCAAGTTTCGCGAAAACGGCGATGATGTCGTGGTCGTGGTCTCAGCCATGAGCGGCGAAACTAATCGTCTCATTGGGCTGGCCAGCGAAATCAACGATGAACCGTCTCCCCGCGAGCTGGATATGTTGGTATCGACCGGTGAGCAAGTCACCATTGCCTTATTGGCCATGGCGCTGCAAAAACTAGGCATTCCAGCAACGTCTTACACGGGCGCTCAGGTCGGTATTTTTACCGATAGCGCCCATACAAAAGCCCGCATTCAGCGTATTGAAACGGACGAAATGCGTGAAGACCTGAACGCCGGGCGTGTTGTTGTTGTCGCAGGCTTCCAAGGAGTCGATGAAGAAGGCAACATCACCACACTAGGCCGTGGCGGCTCTGACACCACAGGCGTCGCCCTGGCAGCGGCCCTCAAAGCCGATGAATGCCAAATCTATACCGATGTGGATGGTGTTTACACCACCGACCCGCGGGTCTGCTCAAAAGCTCAGCGCCTCGACAGCATTACCGTCGAAGAAATGCTGGAGCTGGCAAGCCTGGGCTCCAAAGTGCTGCAAATTCGCGCTGTCGAGTTTGCCGGTAAATACAATGTCCCGCTCCGGGTGCTCTCTAGCTTCGAAGATGGAGGCCCGGGCACTCTGATTGTTGCTGACTCTGACCAAGACGAGGATTCCATGGAAGAGCCGTTAATTTCCGGTATCGCTTTTACGGCCAATGAAGCCAAGCTGACCCTGCTGAATACCCCCGACGTCCCGGGTGTTGCGGGCCGTATTCTCGGTCCGATTGCCGATGCCAATATTGAAGTCGATATGATCGTGCAGAACGTCGCCCCTGCCGGTGACTATACCGACTTCACTTTTACTGTCGCCAAAGGTGATTACAAACAAACGCGTAAGATTCTGGAAGAAACGGTGATTCCAGACTTAGGCGGGGGGGAATTGCGAGGAGATGACAGTATTGTCAAAGTCTCGTTGGTCGGTGTGGGCATGCGTTCACATGCCGGTATTGCTTCTAAAATGTTCCGAGTGCTGGCTCAAGAAAACATTAACATCCGCATGGTCTCGACCTCAGAAATCAAGATTTCCGTCGTGATTGACGAAAAACACTTAGAGCTAGCCGTTCGTGCGCTGCATACCGCGTTTGGCCTAGATAAACCGAGCGAAGATGATTAAACATCTAAAGCTGCACAGGATCAAAAAGAGCGCTAAAAAATAGCACTCAAAAAGTACCTCATTGTGTCTATACTAACGACGCGATGGGGTGCTGAGACTGTTGAATTTAATGCATATTCAATCTATCGGAAGCCGTTGTGCTTCCGATAGTGTTTTTACAATGTCATCAATCGTAAAAAAATATTTTAAATTCTTCATTTCTACCCGATAATAATTGAGTGATTTAGTAGGTTGTCGCGATGAGGATGCATCGAACTACTGAAGCACTTTTTTATCAGATGTCTGAACCTCAGCATTGACTTAACGTCAAACCAGAGGCTTACGAGGACATCGTACTTGCTTGAACGAACGATTCTGGAAGTCTGTTTCTAATAAGGAGATTCCGCCATGTTAATCCTGACGCGCCGTGTCGGTGAAACTTTAATGGTAGGGGATGAAGTTACAGTTACAGTCCTGGGTGTCAAAGGCAACCAGGTCCGTATCGGTGTGAATGCCCCAAAAGAAGTTGCCGTTCACCGTGAAGAGATTTATCAACGGATTCAGCGCGAGAAAGCTGAAGACGAGTGATCACTCGCCCCGGTATCACGACGCCGCCATCTAGGCGGCGTTTTTTTATGTGGAAAAGACTCATCTCGTTCCGCTGATGAAAGACCTAGCTTTTTGAATGTACTGCAACTTACTGAATTTTTTAAAAACAGGGGTAGACAGCGACAAATTTCATGGTACTATATGCCCCGTTCTTGAGGAGAGGTGGCCGAGAGGCTGAAGGCGCTCCCCTGCTAAGGGAGTATACGGTTTATCCCGTATCGAGGGTTCGAATCCCTCCCTCTCCGCCAAGATCATTTAACTTATTTCATAAGTTAGATTGATTTTGGCAGATCAATGATGCGCTCGTAGCTCAGCTGGATAGAGCACTTGGCTACGAACCAAGGGGTCGGGGGTTCGAATCCTCCCGAGCGCGCCATCTTCAAGAGGTTATTGATTAAGATAATGACTTATCATTAATTAAATAACACACTCCCGCTGTCGAGTGACAAGATAATCAGCCTTGAATGCGCTCGTAGCTCAGCTGGATAGAGCACTTGGCTACGAACCAAGGGGTCGGGGGTTCGAATCCTCCCGAGCGCGCCAGGATTTAAAAAGCCCGCTGTTCAAACAGCGGGCTTTTTCCGTTTAAACACACGTCACTTCATTAAACTCTGTCCTTCATTAAACTCTATTGAGATACTGACTTCAGGGCCACTTATTTAGACTAACGCTTCACAGCTCATCTTTTCCCTGACGCCACTTCCCTCGCCTTTTTGACGTATTCACTTACCACACGCCTTTTACCAAGCTCTTTTTCTCTATCAGCTGGGGCAAACCCGCGGCACTTAAACCAACAGTGTTTAGCGACCGTTCTGAGACATCATCAAGGTATTCAGCCCAACAAACGACGAATCTCGTCGTGCAGGCGCACATCCAACACCAATGGGCTTTGTTTCATCCATAGCCCTTCACGCATCAGGAAATCCAGGAGCGCTACAGATTTAATGTGTCCTTGCCAAGGCTCGCCTCGAGCTTGCTCTGACACGACAGGTTCGGCATAAAGCTCACAGTACTCCTGCCAAAAACCAGGAATAAAGCGTCGTACCGGGCGCAGACTCTCACGACCCAATTGCTCGGCCAATAACAAGCCTCGATGATCCAAATGACCAAAATGGACATGGGGCACAAACTGGGGAATCCAGCGCAATAGCTGTGACACCAAGGTGGTATCTGGGCCGGGAGCCCAGACGAGCAGCAACTGATCAGGCACCGGCAAATCCATAAAGACGCCTCGGTCCTCCACCGTCATCACCATAAAAGGCATGTCGCCTTCAGGCTCAGTCACATCCAGCAGATCACGCTCAGACAATACCGCTTCATGGAGCTGCGCCCAGATCGCCGATAACGCAATCGCAGGTCTGCTCTCACGCCGCAGCTGCAAGTCCAAGTGCCCCCGCAAATGTAAGGTCCGATCTTCCGTCAGCTTGATATCGGGTAAAGGCTCATTGAAGAGCGGATCATTCAAGTATTGAGCCTCACACCCCAAAGACGCCTCAGCAACGTTTCGATTCAGCACATGAGGCACATCCGATCGCAAACGCTCTTCTAGGAAGTGCCATTTGGTCAGCATCTGTCGGCGCTGCTCGCCAAGCCCTTCATCCAGGTGATCCGCTAACCGACGCCAATGAGGTACACGAAGATCCAACAGTTGCTCTATTCCAGTTGCCCCTCGATCCGTCAGCACATAATGCTGCGACAGCTCATCAGCGATCAACCAGTGGCTATCCAGTAAGGCAGAAATTAGCGGGGCTGACACTTCATCAGCCTGGATTGACTGTTGCTGATACAGTTTGATGGCAGCTTCCTGTAATAATGGTGATTGCCAATCCAGCGCTGCATCCAGCATGACGTTGCCCCTATCCTGTTCAGGTCAAAAGTACGAATTTGATCAGACGTGCTCGAAAAAATATTGATTGAAAAATAATATTGATCGAAAGTATCGAACCCTCAACCTGACCACTACCCTTTGCCCTGGGTCTTGGTCTGATTAGGACCCGCATTTTTTTCAATATAAGCCACAATTTTAGCGGCGATATCTTGCCCAGTCGCGGTTTCGATGCCCTCCAACCCCGGCGAGGAGTTCACCTCCATCACCACCGGGCCATGGTTAGAGCGCAGCAAATCAACACCACAGACTCTTAACCCCATGGCCTTGGCCGCCCTGATCGCAGTAGAGCGTTCTTCAGGGGTGATTTTAATGAGAGAAGATGAACCACCACGGTGCAGATTCGAGCGAAACTCTCCCGGCATCGCTTGACGCTTCATCGCAGCGACCACACGATCACCGATGACAAAACAACGAATATCAGCACCGCAAGCCTCACGGATATACTCTTGCACCATAATATTGGCTTTTAACCCCATAAACGCCTGAATCACACTTTCAGCCGCTTTCTCAGTCTCAGCCAAGACCACACCAATCCCCTGAGTCCCCTCCAGCAACTTAATCACTAAAGGCGCGCCACCGACCATTTTAATCAGGTCAGGGATGTCGTCAGGGGAATGTGCAAAGCCGGTCACGGGCAAGCCTACCCCTTTACGCGATAACAGCTGTAGTGAGCGTAACTTATCCCGGCTGCGGGCAATAGCCACAGATTCATTCAGACTGTAACAATTCATCATTTCAAACTGACGCACGACAGAGCAGCCATAAAACGTCAGTGAAGCACCAATACGGGGAATCACAGCATCAAAATCATCCAGCACTTGCCCTTTGTAATGAATCCGAGGCCGATGCATTGCAATGTTCATATAACAACGCAACGTATCAATCACTTTGACCTCATGGCCTCGTTCTTGAGCCGCTTCAACCAAACGCCGTGTGGAATATAACTGGCTATTCCGCGATAAAACCGCAATACGCATGAATCCTCCGCAGAGAGCAACCTCTCAGCAATCAATACTTCAAGCGCAGCTCGCCCGAATGGGACTAATAAGCTCAGCATTTGAAGTACCGCCAGTGAACCATTGAGATAATGAATCACCGACGATCAATATAACTATCGGGAACAACCCCATCATGACAAGGCATTAAAATCTGTGCCAATCCGATCAAGGCTGGCCTAATAAATAAGCCGCCCCTGGTGCCACCCAGATATGACGCTCCATCGCTCGCCGCCCCAACAGCATGGGATATTTCATGGAGCTCCGATCAACCAAGGTCAAATGTATCGACTCGCGAAATTCACCCATTTCAAGATGAGTCTTAATCACAGGTCGAATCTGCTGCTCACCATTAGAACTTTTAACTTCTCGATGGCCATATAACGGTGCTTCACAACTGATCGCTGTCGTATTCACCAATTGTTCATGCGCAGTAAGAAAGCGCACCCAAGGGCGCCCCTCACGTTCAAAGAACTCAATTTGTGTCGCATGAAGGGCAGACGTTCTCGCCCCGGTATCAATTTTGGCGCACAGCTCTAGTTTGAGATCCGGCAGACTCACGACCTCTTTCCAACCAATAATCATATGGGGATGATGTGACATAAAGCCTCCGGCGCAGCACCAGCGCAGATTGGGGCGATGATTAAACGAGATGGTTAAGACTTAATCAACAAAAGAATGAGAAGAGTCAGGCAAGGCTCATACCTGTTACCCTCAAACTATCCACAAAGATACACCCATCGATTGTGGATAATCTTACACAGCCTGACCCATCAATGAATAATTTAATAGGAAAGTAGAAGATGACATCATGAACGGGAAAGCAGACCTGCGACCGGATTGTCTTGACTATGGCCATAAGCCATACAATGTTTGAGCCACTCTCCCAAAAAGCCATTGAGCTGAACTTTCTCATCAGGCTGAAACATGGCGTCATTAGGGTACTCATAGCGCCCGTGCTGAGCATAACGACTTTGATAGGCCACCACCTCTGCCATTTGGGCATCATGATAAACACGCACTTTCATTCGCGTCGGTGCTAGCCAATCATGCCAGTGGGGCCCTTGTACGACTTCCACGACATCTGTATAGCGACTACGCTCGAGTCGCTTCAGACTGACATCCCCCATGTCACGACCATGGCCATGTAAGTGCCAGCTGGCTTGCTCTCCATCCTCAGGCATCAAGCGACAAAGTAGGTGGTAATTTGCGGCACATTCAGCCTGTAGCCGATTTAAATCAGCGACATAAGGTTTGGCTCGGCGATTCGGCCGATTATGCTGAACGGACATGCCAAACCCTATTCAACGCCCAAGCGTCACACCGATAGGTATAGGTATGATCATACACATTACGATCACACAGCATAAAAGTTACTCCAGATCATCAATCAGAAATATCGCCATCACTCAAAGGTGACAATTGCCCAACAGGTTGCGTGGCCCAACGGGTTTGGAGTTTCTGAGCGTTTAACGCCAGCCATTGAAGCCCAATCAATGCCATCGCATTATCGACAACCCCCTGCCCCATCAACGCGAGAGCGTCAGTACGAGACATCACCTTAACTTGAATATCTTCATGCTCTTCAGCCAAACCATGCAAACCACCTACACCTCGGCTATCGACAATGGCACACCAGAGGCTCACCGTTTCATCACTGCCACCGGGACTGCTGAAGTAAGTATAGATGGGGCTTAAATCCAATAATGACAAGCCGGCTTCTTCTTGAGCTTCTCGGATAGCGACGTCAGTCACCGTTTCACCAGACTCAACCAGCCCAGCAATTAACTCCGTCAACCAGGGGCCTTGACGATGATTAAGCGCGCCAACACGAAATTGCTCAACCAAGACCACGGAATCTTGCCAAGGATCATAAGCTAAAACACCGACCGCCATTCCTCGACGCATACACTCACGGGTAACCCCCGTTTGCCAACTGCCATCAAAGCGTCGGTGGTTCAGAATCAGTTTATCCAATGAAAAAAAACCTTGATAGACACACTGCTGTGAAGTCAGTGTCCAATCATCTTGGTGGGGTTTTGCAAGGGCATCAGAGGGTGTCATGTGACGGATCTCCAGAGTAAAAAGAATAGGCTAACAAATCCCTTCTACACCCACATCCTTCACGCATGACTGAATAGGATGGTCACTTTTATATCACATTCTTTCTACGGCTATACCTCCTCTCTTCAATCCCCCTAGGTGCCACATCACCTTTCAGCGGGTCCGAACCATGTTTCTAGCACATGCCGTGAAGTGCACTTTATAATGATAAGGTCGATCGTAACACGCGGAGAACAAAAGATAGACCACAAGACGAATGGATCAAGATTCAATCTTCTGCCCCCATTGAATATAGTGTAGCGTAAACAAGCATGCTGATTATATCTTATAAATCATGCGAGCTCGACGAACAGTCAACGACATACCATGCTAAACCCGGATAATCGACTCATCAGCGCTTGCACACTCGATCACTCTCCATTCATGATGGTGTGCTTATAAAATAAGAGGGATGGACTTCATGGCATTCCGGCTCAGCCAGATCAAAATCAAATATAAACTCTGGGCGATCATTGGATTAATGGTCACTGGCACCGCATTTCTGGTCGCCGTTTCTCTCTGGTCTTTAACTCATAACTTGCTGGCTGATCGCAAACAGCAAACCCGGCATGAAGTTGAAACCGCCTATAGCTTGATTGAACACTACTATCAGCGTGTTCAATCAGGTGAGCTAGATGATGCCGAGGGACAACATGAGGCCCTAGAAGCCCTCAAAAGCTTACATTACGGAAAGCAACAGTACTTTTGGGTGAATGATATGCAAGCCGTTATGGTGATGCATCCGATTAAGCCCACATTGGATGGAAAAGATCTCTCCAACTTTGCGGATCCAACAGGTAAAAAACTATTTGCCGAATTCGTTAAAGTCGTCAAGCAAAAAGATGAAGGTTTCATTGAGTATTTATGGCCAAAACCGAATGCTCCGAATGATGACCCGGTCAAAAAAATCGCCTATGTCAAAGGATTCAAACCCTGGGGATGGATTGTTGGCAATGGTATTTACCTGGATGATATGACCAGTATTTTCTGGGAAGCGTTACGGGCCTATGCCCTGACGGTGGTCATTCTGACCATCGTCGTGGGGGGGTCAGCGCTATTAATTATCCGCGCAATCACACAACGCCTGACGCGTTTTCAACACATTATGTTAGAGGTTCGTGCTTCCGGCGACCTAAGCCGTCGTGTCGTCGTCGACAGTCAGGATGAACTAGGACAAATGGCAGCCGCATTTAATCACATGCTGGACCGCTTCCAGGAAGTTGTAGAACATGCGGGTAATTCAGCTGAATCACTCACCCATACCATTGAAGAGCTGAACCATATTGCTTCCTCAACTCGTCAAGGTGCAGAAAACCAAGAACAGGAAACGGAACAAACGGCTACGGCCATGCAGCAAATGGCGGCAACCGCGCAAGACAGCGCCTCTTCAGCAGAAAATGCCAGCGAACAAGTCAACCGAGTACGTGAGCAAGCGCAAAACGGCCTGGAAACCATCAACCAGAACAATGAACGTGTACAGGAATTGGCCCGCCAACTAGAACAGGCCGGGAGTGTGATTCAGGCACTCGATACCAGCACCAGTGAAATTGGTACAATTTTGGAGGTCATCGAGGGCATTGCCGAACAAACCAACCTGCTGGCTCTTAATGCAGCCATTGAGGCCGCTCGAGCCGGTGATGCCGGAAGAGGGTTCGCGGTTGTGGCGGATGAAGTGCGCTCGCTAGCCAGTCGATCTCATGACTCCACACAGCAAATACAAACGATGATTCGCAACCTGCAAAATAGTGCACGCGATGCGGTTAATGTCATGTCGAGCAGCCGAGCGCTGGCCGAAGAAACAGTCGAAGGCGCCACTCAAGCAGGCCAAGCCTTTGCCGAAATCACGACGTCCATTGCCGATCTAGAATCCCAAAATGCTGCAATTGCCAGTGCTGTTGAAGAGCAAAGTCAGGTCGCCGAAGAAATCAGCGCAAGTCTAACGCGTATTACCGACGTGGCCGATCAAACACGTCATGACATTCAACAATTGGTCGATGCGGGTCAGCAGTTGTCAGATAATGCGGAACAGTTGCGTGCCCGTATTCGTCAATTCCATACTTAAGCAGCGCGATACCGGACAGCCACAACACCATATTGACACTGAGGGCTCACTTGAGCCCTCAGGGGTTCCTGTATTGAAGTATGTGATCAAACGTAGGGCACTCGTGATATGAAAGGACGAAATATGAGTCGCTGGCGGGATCCGTCGAAAGACCCCCGTGCCGAGCATAAAACAAATTTAATCACACCGGCGGGTTACGAACGCCTCAAATCGACCCGTGAGTGGTTATGGCGGGTCAAGCATCCTGAGTTAGCACAAAAGGTGAATGAAGCCGCCGCCAACGGCGACCGCAGTGAAAACGCAGACTACACCTATAACAAACGCGAACTGAATCGAACCTTATCACGCATCCGCTATCTGGATATCCGGCTTGATGCCTTACAAGTCGTTGACCGATTACCGGCCGACCCCGGCAAAATTTATTTTGGCGCCCTAGTAACCCTCGAAGATGAAGACACGGGAGCCGAAGCTCACTATCGTATCGTCGGACCAGATGAAGCCGATGCCTCTAAAGGCGCACTCAGCATTGATGCGCCTTTTGTGCGCCAGCTTTTAGGGAAAGGGCTCGATGACATCGTCACTCAGCCCCAGGGCGAAGGCCCAGACATCAGCTGGATCATTACGGCGATTCAGTACCCTGACTTCCACTGAAACGATGAGACCTCAAAGGGACGTCAAAACCGCCTGATCAGGTCACATAATGTTCAGCGATGCGCTCACTTTGCTGACACAGCGTCAGTTCCAAGCGTTGCAACAGCCCTTGAAATAAAGCCAAACGTTCAGGCGTCATCACCTCTGTTGTCTCGACCGCCGAGATCAACTGCTGGGCGGCGACTGATAGCTCACCGGTGATTTCACGGCCATAAGCACTGGCCACATAGGCTTCAGCTAAGGTTTGGCGAAAACGCGCCAAAGCGCGGGACACATTGTCTTCTTGAGGGAGTCGTCGACGCAGCCGTAATAAGCTGTGCCCCATATCAAGTCCAACGAGCCCAATACCAAATAAATGTCGACGTTGTTCAGGCAAGGTATCGTCATGACGTGCCATCGCCAAAATACGATCCGCCATACGCCCCACAAATCGGCTTTCAGCCTCGTTCACAGGGAGTCGGGGAAGTTCATCCAAATCACGTCCAATGGCCGCAACTAGGCGCCGTCGTCGGATGGTTGCCCCCAAACCAGGAATCAATCGGAAACTCATCACCACAGCAGAGAGCCCGATAATGACCGCCAAGGCCCGGTTCACAAAACTATCAAAAGAAAAATCCATCCCGTTACCGGGCATCGTTAGCAGAATATTAAACACGGTAAAAGGCAGGCAATACCCCATGATTTTCATATTACCAGCGCCCATCAGCCCCAAAAAAAGAGGCGGCCCGAACGCCAGAACCAAAGGAATAAAACCATCAGCCTGAGATAACAGCACGTGACCAAATAAGAAAGCACTTGGAATCGCGGCCAGCATTCCTTTAAAAAACATCATCGCCATCGCTACCGGATTCTCACGGCTGGCAAAGAAGGTCGAGAACATCGTTCCCAACAACATGGCCACTTGCCCATTCTGCCATCCTGTCGCCAACCAAAAGAGGGCAAGCAGTGCAAAGACAATGCCTGAACGCATGCCATTTAAAGAGGCGGCGAGGTGATCCCGATGCCAGGATAGAGGGGCACTTTTTAACTTACGCCCACTCGGCGCACTGATCGCCTGACGGGCATCCAGCATCACCAGTGCATGGTTTAGAATTTCCGTTAATCCATGACCGATACGTTGCTGTAAAGGCTCACGGCCAGCCAAAGATAGCTGGTGAGCCCGGTGACGAAGCGCATGAATATGCTGCTTGGCCGGGGCAACGCCTTTGACTTGTTCTGACTCGCGAAACCCCTCCCCAGTCGCCACAATAAGTTCACGCAAGTCCGTATCAATAACGGTTTCCCGATCCCTTAAAATACGGTTCATCGCTTGCAAGGTCGCCAGTAAACGCAAGGTATGCCGGGTCAAGACATGTGTCGCCCTAACTCTCGCATTGCCATCGGGATCTTCAAATCGAGCCGCCTGACTGTCGGTTTCCAGCATCGTCAATGGCTGTAGGCTCCCAGTCAGAGACGCTTGGAGATCGGCCTCAACATCGCTGCCTTCTAATCGCTGAGCCGCTTGTAAAAAGGCTTCATTAACCACTTTATCGGCTTGCTGTGCCAGATGATCACTGACCCGAGTGGGCCATAACAAAGAGCTAATCAAAGTGGCACAAATCGCGCCGAGCCCTAACTCAGACAAACGAGCGACCGCGACATCAAATACACTTCCCGGATTGCTGCCTGAAATAACCACCACCAACATGGCCGTGACGGCGGCCATCACGCAACCAAAAGAATAATTATTGCGTAACAAGGAGCAGGCATAACTACAGAGCATAATCCACAAGGTCAGCGACACAATCGCCGGCACTCGGGCTTGTGCAAACAGTGACATAATGACAATCGCCACCAGCGCGCCAATGGCCGTACCGCCGAGCTGGCAAAGGCCTTTTTCAATCACCATGCCGCTCATCGGACGAATTTGCAGGAAGGCGGCTGAAATCAACGCCCAATAAGGGCGATCCAAATCCAGCCATAGCGCAAGGTATAGGGCGACGAACATCGCCAACGTCGCCTTTATGCCAAACTTTACGGCACTGGCTGACGGGGTCAGATAGGCCTCAAAAAAAGGATTCATAACAGTGGGGCCTAATGCTCAGAAGCCTGGGCATCCGGCTCATGACGTTCTGGTGCTTTGAGAATCCTTACCGTTGCCGTCATTCCGGCGCTTAACAGCGTGCCGTCTGGCACCTCATCCAGCGTGATGCGCACGGGAATACGCTGCGCCAATCGAACCCAATTAAAGGTGGGCTGAACTTGCGGCAATAATTGATTGTTGGTCGCCGTATTCGTATCGGCAATACCACGGCCAATGCCCGCCACATGGCCTTTTAAATGAGTGTCGCCATTCATTAAAATAACTTCAGCCGGGTCGCCCTGATGAATATCAGGCATCTTGGTTTCTTCAAAATAACCGGTCACATAGAAAGAATCGGCTTTGACCAAAGCCATCACAGCTTGACCCGCTTTGACATAGTTACCCGCATTCAAATGCATATTCAACACATGGCCTTCAACCGGTGCTCGGACAAGGGTTCGATCTAAATCGATTTCAGCACTGGCCAATGCGGCTTGAGCCTGCTGTAAATCGGCAGCAGCGACATCGCGATTAATTTGTGCCACTTCCTGATCCTCAGCACTGATCGCCTCGCGACCTAACTGCTTGCGTCGTTCAGATTCATGCCTTTTCAGCGCCAGCGTCGCTTCACGATTGGCCACAACCGCTTTAGCTTTATCGACTGCGGCGAGGTAGCGCTGATCATTCAAGGTAAACAGCTTCTGCCCCTTTGAGACCCAGCCGTTATCCTGAACCGATAACTCGTCCACCCAACCGGATACATCAGGCGCAATCGTAATAATTTCTGCGCGTACACGGCCATCACGAGTCCAAGGGGTGTAGAGGTAATAATGCCATAACCACAGCCCAGCCATTATCGCCGCCGCAACCACCAACAGTGTCACTAGAATCCGTAAGCCTTTTCGCATAATACGCCTTTCTCAGTAGCGCTTGGGGGGAGTCAATATCGAATGAATTGAACGGTCTGCAGTCGCGTCTGTACACCGCTCACATACACAGTAGGAGAGACCACAAAAAAAGAAACCTGCGCCCACGATTCGCTCAAGACAGTGCGAATGCAGAAGCTGCCGTCAGGACAATGAAAAGGGAGGCATCAAACCACGCTTCGTGCCACCAAACACGTCGGCGTAAAAACCGGTGCAACCCCCAGCGCACAATCACAGCAGCCACAAAGCCCATGAGTGCAAAGATCAACATTGGACTGAGAAAAATTCCACCCACTGCAATTTCCTGAAGTCCCATTTTGCCGCCCGAAGTAGATAGCAATACACTTAATTATAAAGAATGCGTTCCTTAATGGGAACGCATTCCAGTGTTCCTCATGGCGGGCGATCAAAGCGCCGCCATGAGATAGGGGACCAGCAAGAGCATTATCCGTTCGAGCGCTTACGGCTTGATTTAGTCTCGGGTAACGCAACGGCTGCGACATCACTATAACGACGAGCAAAATGGGTGGTCATCCCTTCTTTCAGATAATCCGGCAATTCATCATAATCCCGACGATTATCCTCCGGCAGAATGAGTTCATAGATCCCACTACGACGTGCCGCAATCACCTTCTCGCGGATACCGCCCACCGGCATCACCTGCCCGGTGAGAGTCAGTTCACCGGTCATGGCAACGGGCTTGGGCTTCACATTCCGAGCCAGTGACAGCAATGCCGTCGCCATCGTCACCCCTGCAGAAGGGCCATCTTTGGGGGTTGCCCCTTCCGGCACATGCAGGTGGATAAAGCTCTTATCATAAAAGTCAGCAGAAGCATTAAGCGTCTTCAAATGGCCCATAATATAACTATAGGCAATTTGAGCGGACTCTTTCATCACATCTCCGAGCTGACCGGTCAATTTGAAACCACGATCAAGGCCGTGAATACGGTTAGCTTCCACCGACAGCGTGGCCCCTCCCATAGAGGTCCAAGCCAAGCCGGTAATCACCCCAACGCCAGCCATCAGCGGATCTTTGCGGAAGATCGGTGCACCCAAATAATCTTCCAACTGTTTGAGACCGACGCGGATAGAGGTTTCCTCGTCTTCCATCAGTTTGACTGCAGCTTTGCGCAACACCCGGTGCAGTTGTTTTTCTAACTGGCGTACACCCGCCTCTCGAGCATAGCCTTCAATAATCTGCTTTAAGGCGGGCTCGGTAATATCCACTTGTTTTTTCAACAAGCCTGCTCGCTTAAGCAAGCGAGGCCAGAGATGGTGCTTGGCAATCGCCAGTTTTTCTTCTGCAATGTAACCAGACAGACGAATATTCTCCATACGGTCCAATAGCGGGCCGGGGATCGTATCCAGCTGATTGGCGGTACAGATAAACAGGACTTTGGATAAATCCAGGCGCACATCCAAATAGTGATCGAGGAAATTCACATTTTGCTCAGGGTCCAACACCTCAAGCAACGCTGAAGCGGGATCACCCTGGAAACTGCTGCCCATTTTGTCGATTTCATCAAGTAACACGACCGGGTTTTCGGCCTCAGACTCTTTTAATGCCTGGACCAGCTTACCAGGCATGGCACCGATATAAGTCCGACGATGCCCCTTAATCTCAGCTTCATCACGCATACCGCCAACCGAGAAGCGATAGAAAGGCCGACCCAATGCAGAGGCGATGGAACGCCCGACAGAGGTCTTACCGACACCGGGAGGACCTGACAGCAGAATAATCGAACCACCCACGCCGCCTTTGAAATGACCTTCAGCGAGGAATTCAACGATCCGATCTTTGACATCGTCCAAACCATCATGATCATCATTCAGAACCTTGCGGGCATGCGCCAGATCGAGGTTATCCTCAACCTGAATCCCCCAAGGCAGACTGGTAATCCAATCCAGATAGTTACGTGTAACCGCATATTCCGGCGAGCCGGTTTCAAGCATGGATAATTTATTCAGCTCTTCTTGAATTTTATCATCCACTTTCTGCGGCAGCGTTTTGCCTTCCAGACGCTGGGCAAACTCTTCCGCTTCCGCTTCTTTATCGTCTTTCGTAATCCCCAGCTCGCGCTGAATCACCTTCAATTGTTCACGCAGGAAGAAGTCGCGCTGGCGCTCCTGAATGGTTTCATTCACCTCTTCGCTGATTTTGTTGTGCAGCTTGGCGACTTCGACTTCTTTGCGCAGCAGCGGTAACACCACTTGCATCCGCGGCAACACGGCTAAGGTTTCCAGTACCCGCTGCAATTCGTCGCCTTTAGCAGAGGTCGCAGTAATCGAGGCGGCGAAATCCGTTAGGGGACCAGGCTCATTGGGATTAAAGCGATTCAAGTAATGCTTTAACTCTTCCCCATAAAGCGGGTTAATCGGTAACAGCTCTTTGATCCCGGAGATAATGGACATCGCATATGCATGCGCCTCGTCAGTATCTTCGAGCGGCTCACGCGGGTATTCCACCTCAACCAAGTAAGGGGCTTCATCTGTCAGCCAACGCTTGATGCGAAAACGCTTCAAACCCTGCGCTAAAAACTGCAGCCGGTTGCCCTCTGTCTGAGCGCGGTGAATACGCACCGCGGTTCCGATATGTGGCATCTCGTGAGGATCAATATCGGCCTGGGGCTCTTCTCCAGCATAAATCAGCCCCATCACATGATGTTCATCTTCGGCTACTTGCTCGAGCGTGTCTTCCCAGCGTCGCCGTGGCACCACTAAAGGTTGAATCTGAGCCGGAAAGAAGGGCCGGTTATGAGTCGGCATCAAATAAATTTTTTCCGGAAGCGCATCTTCAGGGAGCGCTAACATGCCAGAAGAGCTGATTTCAGGCTCAATGTCATCCGTTGCGATTTCAATATCATCATCGTGTGGCCTATCGTGCTCACTCATAATCTGTCTCCGACGCTATGATTGCCTGGCCGAGATGGCCTCTGCCACAGGTATGGGGCTGAAGTGTGTTGATTTCAATTAAGAATCATCACAGCACAGTGAAATGGCGCCAAAATATTGACGCTGAATGAGGGTCCTCACTTACCGATGGGGGCCGCATAGATTGAGGCCATATGGACTGCCGCTCATTGCCGACAATAGCCAAGTCTCAGTGTCATGCTTTAAATTATGCTGAACAGTGATTTCAACCGGCAGGAGGCTCCATGTCATGACGACCGATCAGAATAAGCCATCACACGCTTGGCTCGGCGCCGCCATTGTCTCATTGGGGATAGTGATCGCGGCAGCCTTAATCGCACAAGCGTTAAATGCCTATCAGGACAGTCGCCGCCAAGTCAGCGTAAAGGGGCTGGCGGAACGCCAGGTTGACGCCGACCTCGCTCTCTGGCCGCTCAACTTTCTGGTCACAGGTAATCAGCTCGATCAAGTACAACAAGAGGTCGAGCGTCAGGCAGATTTGTTACGCCAGTTTCTACTCGATGCAGGATTCAAAGCCGAAGACTTGCAAATGTCGATGCCCAGTATTGAAGATATGCAAATCAATAACTATGGCAATCAACAGCCTAAAGCACGTTACAAGTCTAGCCCAACGTTACTGGTGAGAACCCATGACGTCGCCCGCGTGAAAGCCACGATGCAAAAAGTGGGACAAGTCATTCGCCAAGGAGTAGCGCTGACCCAAAGCTATGAATACCGCCCACAGTTTTTATTTACACGCTTAAATGATATCAAGCCGGAAATGATCGCCCAAGCAACCGCCAATGCCCGAGAAGCGGCAGCACGCTTTGCACGTGATTCCGGCGCCCAGGTTGGCGGCATTCGGCATGCAGAACAGGGTTACTTCAGTATCAATGATCTCGACAGTTATACGCCGGAGGTGAAAAAAATCCGTGTCGTGACTCGCATTGATTATCAACTCGAAGACTAATATTTCAGTACGATCATCCAATACAGATGAACCCGTTACCGATGGAAAGACATCAGGAGTCCGCTTCGGCGGCCTCCTGCTCATCCAACCTCAGCTGCTCCAATGCAGGCGTGAGCCAGTTTTGCCAAGGATGGTGCAGGTCGCCTAGGACCATAAACCACGCATTCATCAGTGAATCTTTCTGATTGTACGCCAGCGTTTTGAAATTAAGATCCAGCACTTTGCCGCCAGCCCCTTCGATCACCGCTTGAGCAGCAGCGGTATCCCATTCACAGGTGGGGCCGATACGCGGATAAAAATCCGCCTGACCTTCTGCGATCATACACAGTTTAAGAGAACTGCCGATCTGCCGACGCGCGACATTCATCCCTTGTTGCTGCATCGCATCAAGCAACGGTTGAATCTGCTCATTACCATGACGATGACTGGCCACCACATCAATTTGAGGCAACCGAAGAGATCGCACTTCCAAGCGTTCCGGCTCCCCCTCTAAACCTTGTCGATAACTGCCACAGGAACGCCCACCGTAATAAGTCACGCCAGTCACGGGGACATGCACCATGCCAAATAACGGTTGGCCATGCTCAATCATGGCAATGTTAATCGTGAACTCATCATTACGATCAAGGAATTCACGCGTGCCATCGAGGGGGTCAACTAACCAATAACGGCCCCATTGACTTCTCGCTGACCAGGCCACATTGGCTGACTCCTCAGATAATACCGGTAGCCTCGGCATCATCTGACTCAGACCGCGCATAATGACTTTATGCGCGCCTAAATCAGCGGCGGTTACGGGAGAGTCATCGGCTTTAGTCTTCACATCCCACTGCTGCTGGGGTTGGTTATAGACTTTCATTATCGCCGCACTGGCATCCCGACAAATACGCCCCAACTCCCGAGCCATCCGGGAGGGGTGTTCAAGCACCATCATGTTGCTCCTCGATCACCAACCTGAATCAATCGTTCCCGAGCAATGAACAAAGCGGCAACTGCTCGCGCCTCGTGAAAATCATCTCGGTTTAATAAGGACAAAATATCATCCAACCGATGCCATGACACAATCAAAGGCTCCGGTTCATCACCTTCTAACTTGGCGGGATACAACCCCCGTGCCAACACCACTTGCATCCGATGATCCATATAGCCGGGCGCCAGACTCAAATCGACCAACGGTTCAAGGTGATGAGCGCCAAATCCGGTTTCTTCCATCAGCTCACGATTAGCCGCTGCCAGGGCATCTTCCCCTGGCTCCACCAACCCTTTAGGCAAGGTCAAGCAGTACTCGTGTAAGCCCCCGGCATATTCTTGAATCATCAAAACACGACAGTCTAAGTCGACAGCAACCACCATCACAGCCCCATGACCATGATTCACCAGTCGCTCATAGGTTCGTTCGGCCCCATTAGAAAAACGCAGATCCAACGATTCAACTTCAAACAGGCGACTATGCGCCACCATCCGACTAGAGAGGATTTTAGGTCTGTCTGGCATGAGTACCTCTGGCTCCGGGCTTGGGCTCATTGGGCATCAGGGGAATGAGGACACCCTGAGTGATGATCCGTTACAATGAGGGCCATCTCATAAAGACGCAAGTGGCGCCGATCACATCGTGTCATTTCATTTATCGACACGTATGGAGAACGTCAATGCCACTCACTCTGAGCGTATTACGCTAATAAATGAACCCTTAACGCTCGCCGCTGCAAGAGGTCTTCGATGATTGACTGGCATCAAATCGATACAGTATTGCTCGATATGGACGGTACCCTACTGGACCTTCATTTCGACAGTCATTTCTGGCTTGAACACTTGCCACAACGCTACGCTCAATTACACCGGTTGGATCAGAATGCAGCACGTGATTATATCATTCCTCGTATCATGGCAGAAAAAGGTACCTTAAACTGGTATAGCTTGGATTACTGGAGTGATCAGTTTGGTGTCGACATTTTGGCCTTAAAACGAGAAGTGCAGCACCTGATTGGCTTTCGTTCTGATGCCCTAAACTTCTTACAATGGCTCAAACAGGCCGACCCCAAAGTCATTTTGGCCACCAATGCCGATCGTCCGGGGTTGGCCTTGAAACTTGAGGCCACAGGCCTTACTGAGTACCTCGATGAAATCGTGAGTTCAGCCGATCTCGGTCTCCCCAAAGAAGACCCCGTATTTTGGCATGCGTTGAATCAACGTTCTCCTTTCAAACCACAACGGACATTACTGATTGATGATAACGAGCAGGTATTAAACAGCGCTCGGCATTATGGCATTCAGTGGTTACTGACAATTGCACAACCGGACAGCCGTTCACCGGAAAGAACCTTGACTGAATACCCGGCGATTGATCAGTTTTATCATTTGACCCAATCATGAGACCCACTATGTCCAAAACCTCACACGCCACTGATAACGACAACCCCTTGGGCTCGGATCAACAGTCCACCGTTCGTCTTGATAAATGGTTATGGGCAGCTCGTTTTTATAAAACCCGCTCGCTGGCAAAGGCCGCCATTGAAGGGGGTAAAATACGCTGTGACGGGCAAAGGCCCAAAGTAGGGCGCGGCCTCAAAATAGGCACACGCCTTGAGCTTTCACGCGGCCACGAACAAATGGAAGTGATTGTTGAGGCCCTTTCAGAGAAGCGCGGCCCCGCTTCAGAAGCCCAAAAACTTTATCAGGAAACCGAGCGTAGCCAAGCGCACAGAGCCCAACAAGCCGCCAGCCGTAAACTCATGCGCGACACTCAACTTGCGCCTGATCACCGGCCTGATAAAAAATCCCGACGCCAGATTCATCAATTCAAGCGTCGCAATACAGAATAAATGAGAGCCCCTCATCCATGAGTATCGATAATGATCAAATCCAACGCTTCATGTTTGACCAGACAGCCGTTAGAGGCGAGCTGGTCACACTGCATGACAGCTTTGGCGAAGTGCTTCAGCGCCATCATTACTCGCCGGATATCACCCGCGAGCTGGGACAGCTCCTGGCTGCCGTTGCCTTACTGACAGCCACCGTCAAAATAGACGGCACGCTCAGCTTAGAAGTCCGAGGGCAAGGGCCTGTCAGCTTATTAATGGCAGAATCAAATCCTGGCGGTCAGCTACGCGCCATCGCTCGCTATGATGAACAGACAACCCCTACAGGCGATTTTCAAACATTGCTTGGCGGTGGTCAGCTGGTCATCACGATTGACCCGAAAGAGGGTCACCGCTACCAAGGTATCGTCGCACTTGATCAACCCGATCTTGCCAGCTGCCTTGAAGCGTACTTTTCTCAATCAGAACAGCTACCTTCCAAGCTGTGGCTCGCGGCCAACGATGACACCGCAGCAGGCTTCTTCCTTCAGCGCTTACCCGATGATGAGCAAAATCAAGATCCTGATGCCTGGGAACGCTTAACAACACTGGCCCAAACACTCACTCGCGAAGAAATGCTCACGCTGCCACAGGCCACCTTGCTGACTCGATTATTCCACGAAGAACCGATTCGCGTTTTTGAGCCACGCTCATTACATTTTGGCTGCACTTGTTCACGCGAGCGCCTAGCTCAAGCTGTTTTAAATATTGGCGCAACCGAGTTACGTGACATTATTGCCGAACAAGGGGCCATCAGAACCCAATGTCATTTCTGTAATACTCCGTATGAATTTTCCGCATCCGAGGTGGACGCATTAATTGACGGACAGGATGCACCGACACTGCATTAACATCACGCCAAAAACATCACGCTAAAGCGGTGATGCTTAAAAGTGATGATGCATAAGGTGTAAAGAGGACTTGTTGCAGTCGGCTTTCGGGCCGACTACAAGAAATGGCTCATAAGCCATACCCAATACCCCTTATAAGCACCTAACCACATGTTTTTTATAAAGAAAAATTATGTAATGGTGCTACATGGCTTTTTAGTCACGCGTAACGAACGAGAATGACTTCGCCCCCTATGCATTTTTTGACATAATAACGACCCATTTTCGTGGGCCTTGGCAGAATTCCCCTCGAAATCATTAAGCTAACTCGAGAGAGTTTTACCGATAGTTTCGCTGACATATCGACGAATTCATCTTGAACCACCCTGCTGCAGGGGATTTCGTTTGCGGAACGGCAACGCCTTAGGACACATCAAATATGACGACCATTGACGAGAGTGCTGTGAAAACCTATACGAACCTAAGCAATGCCCAGTTGATTGAGCTGGCTGTGCAACGTGGTGAAGGCCAACTGGCGGCCAATGGTGCCCTGGTAGTCACTACGGGTGAACGCACCGGCCGTTCACCCATGGACCGCTTTATCGTGGATGAGCCCAGCACCTCGGATCTGATCGAATGGGGCACCATTAACCGCCCCATCGATACAGAGAAATTCGATGCCCTGTGGGATCGTGTCGAAGAATACCTGGCTCAACATGACCATTTTGTGTCAGAACTGCATGTCGGTGCTGATCCGGAACATTATCTGCCTATCCGCGTCACGACTGAAACAGCATGGCATAACCTGTTTGGTCGGAACTTGTTTGTCCGCCCGGAACAATTCAATGCTAAATCAAAAGCTGAATGGCAAATCCTGAACGCGCCCCACTTTGAGTGTGATCCCAGCCGTGATGGCACTCATTCCGATGGTGCCGTCATGATTAACTTTGCCAAACGCAAGGTGTTACTGGCGGGCATGCGCTATGCCGGCGAAATGAAAAAAGCCATGTTCTCAGTACAAAACTTCCTGTTACCGGAAAAAGACGTTCTACCGATGCACTGTTCAGCGAACGTCGGAGAAGATGGCGAAACCACGCTCTTCTTTGGCTTGTCTGGCACAGGGAAAACCACACTATCAGCTGACCCTTCCCGTTACTTGATTGGGGATGACGAGCACGGCTGGGGTAAAGGCACCGTATTCAACATTGAGGGCGGGTGCTACGCCAAGTGTATCGATCTGTCGAAAGAAAATGAGCCGGTGATCTGGGACGCCATTCGATTCGGTTCGGTCCTTGAGAACGTGGTATTGGATGATCGACGTACTCCCAACTATAGCGATGACAGCCTGACGCAAAACTCGCGTGCGGCTTATCCGCTGGATCATATTGAGAAGCGAGTTGAGGAAAATCGTGCCGGCGAGCCCAACGCAATCGTCTTCCTGACTTGTGATATGAGTGGTGTTTTACCGCCCGTATCTATTCTCTCTAAAGAAGCCGCAGCGTATCACTTCCTATCCGGCTACACCGCTAAGGTTGGTTCCACTGAGATGGGCTCATCCAGCGGCTTGGAAGCGACCTTCTCCACCTGCTTTGGTGCGCCTTTCTTCCCACGTCCTGCTCACGTTTACGCAGATCTCCTGATCAAGCGTATCGAAGAGTTTGGCTCACGTGTTTACTTGGTTAACACGGGTTGGACAGGCGGATCTTATGGCCAAGGCGGTAGCCGTTTCAGCATCCCCACCACTCGCGCCATTATTCACGCAGTTCAAACGGGTGCACTGAAAGGCGCCGAAACCCAGATCGTTGAAGGATTGAACCTCTCCGTGCCGGTTCATGTGCCTGGCGTTGACAGCCAATTACTGAACCCACGCGATACTTGGGAAGATCAAGCCGCTTATGATCGCCAAGCCAGCGAACTCGTGGCCAAATTTGTTGAAAACTTCCGTAAGTTCTCTGGCGTTGATGACAGCATCATCGCAGCAGGCCCGCAGATGAACTAAGCGAGTGCTGAGCCGGTCACAACTGAAGCAGGCTTATCATCGCGTAAAACTCCAGCCACGATGGCTGGAGTTTTACTTTAAATAGATCATGATGTGAATACAGAAGCGCGATCGCTGAATCGCAATCAAACCTGACCCTGCCGAATAAGACAACTTATCTTGATATCACCCAGCTTATGCTTCTCGGGCTTCTTCAAGATCAGGTAATGCCTCGTAGACACTCAATAAATCCGTATAATCTGCATCATCCTGCTCCTGATTGATCCAAAGACTCCTCACCCCAACCTGACGTGCGGGCGCAATATCAATGGTCCAATCATCGCCCACCCAAGTCACTTGAGCCGGCGTCGTATTCAAGACACGACAAAGTGACGTAATAAATGCGGGATCCGCTTTATTCAGACGTAATTCATCTGCGGTCAGGACACGATTAATCAAAGTCCCTAAATGCGCTTTATCCAACACTTCACGCAACATATCCGCAGACATTAAAGGGGTATCATTCACGACAGCGATATGGACATGGGGAGACAATGCCGATAACAGCTCATGTGCTCCCAACATTGATTCCGCCTGGCCACGCGTAATCAGCGTATTCCCCCAATCGAAGACCCACCAACGTTTAGCCAACTGTGCCATCAGCGATACCGCCTGCCATCCAAAAGTTCTTGCACCCGTGGGGTCATAATTAGCTCCAGAGCCAACGACATTTTAGCCCCAGGAATCACGAGGGTATGAGGCCGCGTCATAAAGCTATCTTTAATCATCGAGAGTAGATATGGAAAATCGACTTTGTGTGCATCCTGAAAACGAATCACGACAGAGCTTTCATCATCAGTCGGAATGCTACGGGGCTCAAAAGGATTCGATGTATCCACCAAGGGCACACGCTGAAAATTAATATGCGTTTTTGAAAACTGGGGCAAAATAAAGTGCACATAATCGTCCATGCGCGCCAAGATACTGTCGATCACCGCTTCGTGCGAATGCCCCCGAAGCTTCACATCACGATCAATTTTCTGAATCCACTCGAGGTTAATAGAGGGCGCAACGCCAATCAGCAGATCCACATACTGAGCAATATTATAATCCGCTGTCACTAGGCCACCATGCAGCCCTTCATAAAGCAACAAGTCCGTATCTTCAGGCAGCGGCTGCCAAGGCGTAAAATTACCCACCTTGTACCCGGCATCGATCAAACTAACATCTTCAGCATGAATGTAATGACGGTATGTGCCGGTCCCACTTTTACTATATTCCTGAAATAAAGATTCCAGTCGATCCAGCAGGTTAGCCTCAACCGCAAAATGAGAGAGCGAATCCTCACGCCCTGGGTTTTCTCGCATCAACTTGGCTAATTCTTCCCGGGTATAACGGTGAAAACTGTCGCCGTGAACGAAGGCGGCCTGCAAGCTCTGGCGCGAAAACATACGCGCAAACGCATCTTTGACCGTTGTCGTCCCGGCACCGGAAGAACCAGTCACCGCAATAATAGGATTCTCACGTGACATCAACGTCTCCCTGAGACGATAAGCGGTTTTCAGCAGATGCCACGCTTTCACTTGATGACAGGCCCTCAGTTGATAACCGTAAAGGCGCCTTAATCACCTGATGGAAGACGTCGGGCACGGCCACCGCCTGACGGGCTTGAAAATCAAAAAATACCATACCTATGCGCGCAATCGCGATCTCCTGTTCACCCTCGGGATGAGACTTCACAATCCGGTGCCAAATTTCAGCGCCTTTACGTCCAACCTCTCCGACTGCAAGCTCAATCGTCAAACAGTCATCCCAGAACGCTTCAGCACGATACTCGACAGCCAGATCAGCAATCACCGTGCCGACCCCACCAATATCCCACTCGGCCAATCCATGAGCCGCCCACCAGCTAACACGCGCCTGATGTAGCAAACTCACAAGCGCATCATGACCTAAATGCTGGCCATAGTTCAGATCGCTGATGCGCACTTTCAACTGATGGCGATGCACCCGTTTCTCGTGTGGAAAACGCAGATGTTGACGTGACATAGCCTCTCCCCAAATAAGTATTAATCGACCATTGAACTCGCCCTGGGCCTTGAAGTGAAGCCCTTATGACAAAAAAACCGGCCTTCAAGCCGGTTAAAAAAGAATAGACATACGCCCCAACCCCCGCGACCAATGGTCCTTGATTAGATCCGCCCGGCACGTTTCAAAGCGAAATATTCTTCAATTAACGCGACATGCATCCGCTGTGGCACCGCATCAACAACCAAAGCGCCATGCGCCTTCAACGCCCGAATCAGCTGGCCACGTTGTTCTCGATAGAGTTGGCGCGCGCAATAATCAAGCGCTTCATCCGGGCTGGCCTCAGCGGACAGCGGCTGATCCAGGAAGCTTTCGCGTAAACAAGCCAGCATGACTAAATGACGTTGACTCAATAGCTTCACAGCCATCATCAGCTCATCGGCATCATCGTCACGCACATTAGACACAATCACCACTAATGCCCGCTTCTGCTGACGCTGCATCAGCGATTGTGCCGCTTGCAGTAAATCACTGGCCTCAGCGCTACTTTGAAGATCATAAAGGCTATTCAGTAAACGATTGATCCCTTGCTTACCCTTTACCGGTCGGATCCAACGATTGTGGTCAAAGTGGCCGGAAATACTGAAAACACCAACTGAGTCGCCCATTTCTAACGCCATATAAGCGGATAACAGCAACGCATTAAGCGCATGGTCAAAGTGGCTCAGCTCCCCGTCCAATGGACGCATACGACGACCACTGTCGAGCATAAAAAGAATCTGCTGATCGCGCTCATCCTGATACTCTCTTGAAATCAGCCGTTGCTGGCGAGCAGTTGCTTTCCAGTCAATCTGACGTATCTCATCGCCGCGCTGGTACTCGCGCAATTGATGAAACTCAAGGCCTGAACCACGACGTTGTGTCAAGTGAGCCCCAACATGCGCAATACGCTGTTCATGCCCCAAAAAACCAAGCCCAGCAAGCGCCATAAAATTAGGATAGATCTTGACGCTCTGATCCGCCTCGATATGCACTTGTCGTTGCCACAATCCCCATGGTGAACGCACTCGCAGGCTGATGCCACCAAAATGCGCATCACCTCGGTGGACCGGACACACGCGATACTCGATACGGGCCTGGCCCCCATCAGCCAAGGTCAAACGAGCAGGCAACGGATCCAGACAAGACACCGCATCGGGATAATGATCGATATAACTGAGCGTCAACTCACCCGAGCCCCGGTGCTCAAAGCACAACCGAATATAGGCCGTACTGCCGAGCGCAAGATTGCCCGGTAATTGACGGCTCACTGCCGGTATCGGGCCACGAAAAAGTCTCAGCGCATCCAGTAGCGCGAACAAAGCGGCCCCTATCGCACCCCCCCACCACCACCCCTTCGATCCATCTATAGGATCTTGTAGTAGCCACTGATAGCACATCTGTAGCAACGCCAAAGCAAGCAATAGCCCAAGGCCTTTATAAAGACCTCGTCCAGGCAACAGATTTAGGGCCAGTCGACTCATGTGCGCGGCGCATCAACCGTTTGAATGAGCTGCTTAAGCACTTGATCAGGAGTCAGCCCATCAATTTCACTCTCTGGTGCCAACAAAATACGATGGCGCATCACCGGCAAAGAGACTTGCTTGATATCATCGGGTAACACAAAATCACGCCCATTCATTAAGGCCCACGCTTTGGCAGCGTTGACGAGACCGATGCTGGCCCGCGGACCGGCGCCTTTGAGAATACTGCTGGTCTGACGGGTCGCCTGAACTAACCGCACGGCATAGTTAAGCACTTGTTCATCCACGGCAATCAACTCGGCGGCCGCTTGAAGCGCCAGAATCTGCGAAGGCTGTAATGTTTCCTCATCACCAGGCTCAAGGTCGCCCATATCCAAAGCACCACTGGTCACCTGACGAACTAAGCGCGCCTCATCATCAAGCGTCGGATAGTCAATAAACACTTTCAATAGAAAACGATCCAACTGGGCTTCTGGAAGCGGATAAGTGCCTTCCTGCTCAACCGGGTTCTGAGTCGCCAACACCATAAAGGGAGGTGTCAAGGCATGAGACTCCCCTTCAATCGTCACCTGCTGCTCTTGCATCACCTCTAACAAAGCCGCTTGAGTTTTGGCTGGCGAGCGGTTGATTTCATCGGCCAACAGCAAATTGGTGAAAATGGGGCCACGACGGATATGAAAACTTCCCTCTTGCATGTGATAGACCGCATGCCCAGTCATATCCGCGGGCATCAGATCAGGGGTGAACTGAATACGGCGAAATTGACCCGCAAAACAGTGAGCTAAGGCCCTCACCAGCAGCGTTTTTCCAAGCCCGGGGACCCCTTCAAGTAACACATGGCCACGACACAAGAGCGCGATTAAGACCTGATCCACCACATCATCCTGTCCAATCAATAATGCTTGAATGCGGTTACGTAGAAAGTCGATATGATCATGGGCCTGTTCAGGCGTTAAGGTGGCTCGCGTTGGCTGCGTCATAACTGATCTCGAATAGAAGTAAGAAGCTGAACAATGTCTAAAAATTCATCTGAACGATAAGGCGCTTTACCATAAAGTGCCCGTCGAAGCTGGACCTCGCGATGCCCGGTACGGCGGCTTAACAGCGCCAACTGCTCTGGGGTACTCAGCTGCTCAAATTGAATATGGTCACGACACGCCCGGGCCATTGCCTGACGCCGTAAAGGGGCGAGTAAGTGATCAAGCTGTTTGTGCTGTTGATGAAAGCGAGCCACAGCGCTCACGTGTTCGGCCAGTGAGCGACGCTGCTCTCGCCGACGCTCCTCCAATGGCCCAAAACGGCGGGACTGCCCCAACACCCAAAACAAGAGCAGCAACCACAGCACCAGCATAGGGGCAAGGGCATATTGACGTATCAATTCGGTCAGCGTCGGCACATCCACATCATGTTGCAGGTAAAACTGATCGGCGCCTGAACTCAGTGTGGCCAAAAGCAGCGCATGATCAAAAAGACCGATCCGGTTGTTCTGCCAGATACGGGTATCCGCCAAGACACTCACTTGACCATGCCCTAACCTAAAGTGGAGCAACCCAATACGCTCATCATTTTTGGCATACCCTAGTAACTGCATTGGATAATCGGCAGTACTGGGCTTGTAACTCAGCGTCTCATTGGTGTGAAAAACACTGCGTAAATAAGGCTGATCATGCCCATACCAATAACTGATCGACGCCTGATCAACACTTTGTTCAATCCGATTAAGCTCAGGGCGTACCCGCTGTGATGGCGTCAGCGCTGTGATTTCTTCGTCCGTGTCTATGGTTAAACGATTTGACTGACGCGACACCCGATCCTTCTTATCCGAGTCATTTCGGGCGACCTCAACCAAACTCACCCCCATCAGGCGGGCTAATGGACTGTCCTCATTGGAGGCATCCAGATGCCAAATCAAACGACCACCATCGGCGACCCAGTCGAGCAGGGCTTGCGCTTGACGCCCATTCCTCTGCAGAAAACTCACATCACTCAGTAGCAGCACATCATCATCATCCAGCATTTTAGGGTCCACTCGACCCCTTTCATCACTCACCTCAATGCCATGCTTTTCAAGAAAGTGCTCAGCAGCTGAATAAGCGTTACGACGTACTTCTGCAGTGGGCCCTATATTTTCAAGCGTTTCGACCTTTTCGAGATTCATGGCAATAAGCCCGGCCAGCGCCAGCACGAGCAATAACAGAATGAGCCGCATTGATAAACCACTCATGGCGCTAACACCTTTTTCAGCGCCAGATACAAATACTGTACTCGCGCCCTCGGCGGCGACTGATGAGCATAAGCCAACTGCACCCAATACTGGGTCAGTTCATCCCAACATCCATCCAGCGGCAATTGGGATCGCTGCTTGACCGCATCGGCGCACTCAAGCTCGGTGTACCAAGGCTCCACAGGCACCCGGTGCTGATGAATCAACAGAAACAACACATGGCGATACATTAACGACATGGCCTGACGTTCATCACCCCGCTCAAACGCCTCATCAATACGAGCATCGATCTGTTCAGGTAAGCTCTCAGCCGAGATCGCCATGCCCATCATCACTTGCGGGGAGTTCACGGAACCGCGAGCATTAGGCTTAGACAAGACAGGAGCGGCTTTCAGATGGCTGACCAGTTTTCTCAACACCAGCACGACCAGCAATCCCATCCCGATCCATAGCAGCAACTCAACCACTGAAAACAACGAACTCAGATCCCCGCTATCCTCATCCATGAGGTTATTCAGACTGTCGAGAAATGAAGAGTCTTCAGAATCAACCTGGTCAGGCTCATCTTGCCACTGCCAGTGGCTGACGTTCTTCTCGATGACAAAGGGGGGCGTCTCTAAAATAGTGCGCACTTGATCACGCGCGTCGAGCTGTTCACGGGTCAGTGTCGGCTCTTGAGCCTGCGCTGGGGCAATAGATAGCGGTGTCACTAAACACAACATCAACAACGACAAAGCCGCTGAGAGAAGAGGCTTGATGGTTGATTGAGGTTCACGCCGACGAGCACTCTCGCGGAACACCAGCTCCAGATCCCAAGCTTCCAATTCAATACGCCGGTTGAGATAAAGCGAGAAACCGCAGGCAATATAAAAAGGCGCAATCAGTGCCATAAAGAGAATATCGGGCAGGATTTCTAAATAAAGAAGCGCGATATCGCTCCCCTTCATCAGAAACGTGGGTTGAATATAAAAATCAATGCCCAGTAATGACAATAACAAGATCGCCAAGCCTAGAGATAGCGCCCCCTCTAAGCTCATCATCACCCAGGTCAACCAGCCCCCAGCAGGCCCACAGCCTCGACGCAAGAGTTCACAACGCCGTTTACGCGCCCCCCCCTTCTGGCGTTCAAGCACTGTAACGGGCAGGTGTAGAGAACGCTGAATATCGAAACGCCGCACACTCAAAGAAAGTAAGGCATCAAACCGATACAGCCGCAATAAAGCGCGCCAATGGAGCCAACCACGCGCTTTGTCATTAAAAATATAATGACTCAAAAGGAATAAAGGTAAACGATCCAGCAGTGGCTTGAGCCACCAGATGATCAATAACAACCAAAGCGGGCTGACTTCCCATAAGACACTAAGAGATAGCGGCAAAGGACTGACCGACCACATGCCATAGGCATACATTCCCGCCACCAACAGCAGATACACCACAAGGGCCGGTATCAACCAAGCCAGCATCAGCGATAGATACCAGCGACGCGCTATCTTCACACCCAGATCCAGAGCCTGCCAAGAGGTTCTGACGCGAGCTTTCAGCTGTAGCTCAGTAAGATTCACGGCGCTGTCCAATCGAAGAGAAGAAGCAGAACCACAGCACTAACAGCCAGAACCCCGCCCCTACCGACAGCTTCAACACCACGGGCAATTGGGTTGACGATGACCAGAACGCCTCAAGAAAGGCGGCCACCAATAGCATAAACATCGCGCCGTACATTAACCTGACGGCTTTAGCCGCCGCTAAACGCAATGCCTCTACACGTCGGAATCGCCCCGGATTAATCAAGGCATATCCCACCATCATGCCCGCAGCACCACTGATCACAATCGCGGTCAGCTCAAAGGCCCCATGGCCAATCACAAAGGGGTAAAACGTTTCACTGAATCCTGCCTGTGTCAGATACCCGGCCACAGCCCCCAAAAATACACCGTTAAAGAGCAACACCCAAACCGAGCCGATCCCTAAAAAGATGCCACCAGCAAAGGCTCGAAAAGCAATGCCGATGTTATGCTTGATGTAATAACCGAACATGACCAGATCAGTTTCAGCATCGCGCTCAGGCCCGATTCGTCGGTTGTCTGGGTCGTACATCGACTCGATATCAGCCACTTGGGCAGGCGACATCAAGCTATAGGCGACACTATGATCGAAATAGGTCGCGCTCCCCACGACTAGAGCAGGCAACAAAAATAATAAAACGGCACAGATCAGATAGACACGGGCATGACGCAAAGTGATGACGAACTGTGCCAGCGCACGCGCCACCATCTCCAGCCCCAACCGCTGTTCACGCCGGTAAAGCTGGTGATGGCCCGCCATCACCAAACGGTTAAGACGATTGACTAGGGCTTCGGAATAATCACGTTGGCGCGCCATCGCAAGATGATGACACAGTTGGCGATAAAGTTGAGGGAACTGTTCATCAAGCACAGCTTTGCGGGCATCCCCACCTGCCACTTGTTGTTCAAAACGATGCCAGAGCGGAGCATGCTGACTTTCGAAATCCCTTTCCCTCATACCATCACTCCACTATTTGGCGCCTAAGAGCCAGTAACCAATACGCTTGAGCTTACGCAACCCTGCTTCGCCACGATCACCTGTGATCGGCTCTAGCCAATTGGCCAACTCAACCTGGCGGGACTCACTCACCTGGTCTGCACGCTGCATCAGTAAAGCAATCCCTTGACGCTCATCTCGAGTCAAAGGCACCGCGGGAGCAAGCGGTTGAATGGGCTCGTCCACCATACGGGCTTGCCTAAGCGCCTGATCCCGGTATATCACCAGAGTACCGGCGGCCAAATCTCCCAAACGCTGGAAGCGATCCGACAACACCATACTCAGCAGCCCCGCGAGGTAAAAGAGCGGTAAAAAGTCGGCCCAACGCAACAAATTCCGAATCAGCGAGGGCGCAAAGGTAATCGGCGTAAAATCAGTATTCACGACACAGAGCTGCATGACACGTTTCCCCGGTGTCTGGCCCTGACGATACACTTCGAAATAAACCGGGTAGAACCACTCCAGCAAAAAAGTCACAATCAGAAGAAAACCCGTGCCCAACCCCCCGATAAAGGCAGTAGCAATACTCAGTACGAGATACACCAGTAAACGCCATCCCAGATCGATCAAGTAAGCCAGAATACGGGGCACAGGGCCTGCCGCTGACTGAACAAAATCAATTCCTTCTGGCGTTTCAACACAGCACTGATTATCAATGAATTCAGACACGGGACCCAACGCCAATTATGAACGACGATCAAGATGCTGGTTGATCTTGTAACTCATATAAAGCGCGGTGAAAAAGAAGGTCATCACCCCACCCGCCCAAGTCTTCTGACCCTGGCTATGAGTGAGCGAATTTAGGCGATTACGGAATTGGAATGCCCAGATTTCAAGCAGCACAAAACCGACGAAGCTCAGGAGGTTACCTAAAAGACTGACAAGCGCAAAGCTGCTACTTTGGGCGCTATTAATCATCACTATCGTGAAGATAATGGGCAGAAAAGTCCCCAGCACACTAAAGATAATATAAGTCTTCACCAACCCCATAGGGAGCTTATCTTCAGAAATCGTATTCAACTTACGAGTACGGTCGTAAATCCACCAAAAAGCATATATCCCCAATGTCACAATCGACAGCAGCAATACTAACCAAGTGCTGAAGCGTGGAAAGACAGAAAGATCACCAGGATCACGATGAACTTCCAGGTCAGCCTGAGGTGCTACATAGGGGTTCTCAATACCATCAGTCATGTTTTGTTTCATCCTTTGAAAAGCGAACATAATATACATGTTAAATGCATATGATTTTTATTCGCTGCGCATGCTACTCCAGCCGCACCGCATTGCCAATAGCGCACACTTGCGCCATAACACTATCCTTCCACCCAGTAACACTATAATTCCACCCGGTAACATGACAACGCTGCCCCGTAACATGATAATGCGGCCTCGCAAAACAAAAAGTCCCCGCACTCCGGCAGGGACTTGATCCACGATTTAAACCCCATCGACATCACGTGAGTGGTTTAAACCACAACACACGCAATCATTCAGACTGGGCCTGCTCGCGGGCAATCGCTCGATAACCGATATCTCGACGGCAAAAAGCCTCTAACCAGTTGATCTTATCGACCCCTTGATAGGCCCGTTGCTGCGCTTGAGCCACTTGGTCACCTAGCGCGGTCACACACAGCACCCGGCCGCCACTGGTGACCACTTGCTGCTGCGCATCCAGCTGAGTCCCGGCATGGAAAACTTTGACATCGTTCAGCGCATCCGCATCATCCAGCCCTGTGATCACAGCGCCTTTAGCATAGTGATCCGGATATCCGCCAGCGGCCATGACGACACCTAACGCAGGGCGCGGGTCCCATTGCGCAGAAGCCTGATCCAGAGTCCCCGCTAAAGCCGCCTCGCATAAGGCGGATAAATCCGATTGTAAACGCATCATAATCGGCTGGGTTTCCGGATCACCAAAGCGGCAGTTATATTCGATGACTTTTGGCTGCCCTTCAGCAGTAATCATCAAACCGGCATACAGGAACCCGGTGTAAGGATGCCCCTCAGCCTTCATGCCTTTCACTGTCGGCATAATCACCTGATCCATAATACGCAGATGGATTTCATCAGTGACGACAGGTGCGGGAGAATAAGCCCCCATCCCGCCAGTATTAGGGCCGGTGTCACCATCACCCACACGTTTATGATCCTGGCTGGTGGCCATGGGCAGTACATGCTCGCCATCAACCATCACAATAAAGGAGGCTTCCTCGCCTTCCAAAAACTCTTCAATGACGACACGACTACCGGCATCACCAAAGCTGTTTCCGGACAACATATCACGCACGGCGGCTTCAGCCTCCGGCAAAGTCATCGCCACAATGACGCCTTTACCTGCCGCTAAGCCATCGGCTTTGATGACGATCGGAGCCCCTTTCTTCTGCAAGTAAGCCAGTGCCGAATCAACCTCAGTAAACACTTGATAATCCGCTGTCGGAATATGATGGCGCGCCAAGAAATCTTTAGTGAAGGCCTTGGAGCCCTCTAACTGAGCCGCCCCAGCCGTTGGGCCAAAAATCGCCAAACCGGCTTCCTGGAAACGATCCACCACCCCAGCCACTAACGGCGCTTCAGGTCCGACAATCGTGAGTTCAACCTGCTCAGATTGAGCCAGCGCAATCAGGCCATCAATATCCAGCACATCTAAGTCGACATTACGCACTTTAGCTTCACGGGCTGTTCCCGCGTTACCTGGGGCCACCAGTACTTCTGTCACGCGTTCAGCCTGAGCCACCTGCCATGCCAATGCATGTTCGCGACCACCGCCGCCAATAATCAACACCTTCATCTGGCCATCTCCCAGCAAGATCGATAGTCAGGCCCACAGGCCCTTTACCCTTAAAATATGTGGAAAGGCGCGCATTATGGCAGAAAAGGCCTAAGCGGCCTACTTGGAAGCCCACTTGAAAGCGCCTTATTTACAGCGCCATGTATAGCAACACGCTGATATAAGCCGCACCGCCGAATACAAGATGAATGTTCACTCAACTGCACTCACTCAGATACAAAAATCTGCAGAGAATATTTGACCTTTTTGTGCAGTGCACTATAGTCAAAATTATGATTGTGCAACGCAGCATAAATCGGTGTAGCGCAAGTCGCATACAACCCGGTGAGCACAAGTCCAACCTGCTCACCACCGACCGACTTCATATGCTGGCCGACCCACAACATCATCATTGGCATGATATGCCAAAACGCTTTGTGCAATCGATGCATAAAGTCATCAAACGCTGATAGGAGGACGCATTATGTGGGATAAAATCTGGCGAGACATGCAAGCGCAATGGCAACCGTTGCAAGAGCTCATGTCCAGTCCGGGCATGCAACAATTCAGTGGATTCTGGACACAGCAAGCGCAAGTCATGGAAAAGCTGGGACAGCAACAAATCAATTTCATGAACGACAACATGGATCGTTGGACAGCGCTTCAAGACACCCTAAAGCAAAAACCGGAGTGGAGTGATTGGCAAACGGCTCAATTCGAGTTTGTGCAAGATCTACAAACCCGTATGGGAGAGCATACTGTTGAAATGCTGAAAACCCTTGGGGAAGCTTCAAACCTTGAGACACTGAAAAATGCAGGGGAAAAAGGGCGTACGTACAATATGCCTAAAGCCGCCTGAAGCGCTTGGGTAGGCACGATCGGCGACGCTTTCTCTTAACCGTGAAGCCGACCCTCCTCATAATGCACATTATGCCATACGGTTTTGACTAACGCCTCAGCCCTGGCGTTGTACGCGAGAAAGGCACTCCCTCTGCCTGACATCGCGAACCTTGGCCCGACGCCCGTCGGGCTTTTTTTATCTTTTATTCCTGATCATCATGAGGCGGACGTTGCTGCCCGGAAAACTGTTTCCATAACATCAGGTTTTGCTCAGCGACTTTACGCATCAGCTCCATAGGGTTTCCCGCCTGCATCGGTGACACATTCATCACTTTCTGCATCTGTTGACGGAGGATCTTCTGTTGCTCCATGAAGGTGGTAATACTCTGTTCCAGATAAGTACTCATAGAGTGCTGCATATTATCGCCATAAAAACGAATCAACTGCTGCAACACCTGATTGGTAAAGAGTGGACTATGCTGGCTTTCCTCTCGATTTTCTTGCTCGGTAATGATCTGCAATAGAATATTTCGAGTCAAATCTTCACCGCTTTTCGAGTCCTCGACACGAAACGGCTCCTGATCAACCACCAGTTGTCGAATATCTTCCAAAGTGACGTAGCGGCTATCCGTCGTATCATAAAGACGGCGATTCGCGTATTTTCGGATCACACGCAAGGGAGCACCTCTTGTACGCTAATTCATTATCGGGTCAGCCAATCCTGGCTGCCACCCTATCTATCGATCAAACGATATATCGAACGCTCATACTGACTAAACGCTCAAGTGGTTCAGCTGCTAAACAGTCAAATCAGACGACGACAATTCAACCGACAGCAGTTTAATGAACTCGGGCTCAACGAACTCGGGCTCAGTGAGCACTAGCTCAATAAACATGAGCTCAATAAAAACAATGATCTTAACGACCATTATATTAGGCATCATGCCCCGCTCATGCTTATGAAACAAGCATAGATGTCGTCAGAGGTTCAGCCCATTGCACTTAACGTGGCCCGCACCCTTGATGAGTAGGCAATGATTCGATGCATAAACCAAAATACGACTGGCCTGCCGTGTCTGTGGACAATTGACGCCCACTTGAAGGCGCCATCGCTGAGACTGAATCCTGCCCGCCAAGCTGCACCCAAGTATTGAGCGGCACCCTGAGGCTGCCCTGATAACGCTCACTTTCAAATCCTGGGCGTATCCCCACATCTGCCTCGCGCTCTCGTGCAACTTGGCTCGATCTGAGGGTCACTTCAACATTTTGCCCCAGCGGATTGAGCGAGACCTGAATGCCGCCAGGCATATATTGGTAACCTTCGACTCGCCCCCCCTGGGCATTCTGACCACTCACAGGCACAACGAACCCTTTACTTAGCGTAACGGTTTCCCCAGATTCGATACGCACTTGCTGACGTTCGATACGTGCAGTGGTGTATTGGCGTGCACGACCTTCACCTAATGGCACTGGAGAGCGTGCGAAATAGGCAATATAGCGGGCTTTAGGCCGATCCAGCGCATGGATCAAGGCAACCGCTTCATCCAACTGGCGCTGCGGACCCGATAAAATCAATAACTGCTCTTGACGACTAACCTTCACATCGGCTCCCAGATGGGGCTGCAGTGCGGTCAGAACATCCGTTGCCGACCGTTCCGTTAACGCAACGGTCTCCGTCGCCGCCCATATCGCAGACGACCACAAAAGACCAAACACCACCCCAAGCCAATATCGGGACTTCATCATCATCACCCTATTTGCAATCCGTCACACCATTAAACCCCTATCACACTCGCTGCGCCAAGGCGTTACAGCCTGTCAACGATTCAAGACGTTTCTCATTGGCGACACCCGACCCAATTCACTTACAATAGCCCACTGGTAATGGTCTTAAGTCTATCAATCAAGCCGTAACAGACTGCCAGCCACAATAGGTCATCACAATAGACTGAGCAGGGTGAACATTTACCAGGCCCCGCATGGATCAACAAACATTTTTCGAAACGGTGACGCCCGCGTCGATGAGGCATCCGTCGCGGTCATGATAGAACCGCTCTGCATGAGGTGATTTTGCATGAGTATTACGCCACCACGCCATGATCATCAGGCTCATCTTAAGGCTCGTCGTTATTATCCCAAGCTACAGCTGAGCCTGCCCCTCACGATTCTGCTGGAAGGGCAAACGCACACGTATCGTACGTTAGATCTCAATCTCGATCAGTTGCGAATTCGTTGCACAAAATCACAAAGAGATTCATTAATCCCCTCCGCAAGCCCTGCGGTTCCTGGGGCACAAATTCACCACTCACTTCAATTAACCTTGCCCCACCAGCAAGTCATTCCCATGGAAGCGTGTATTCAGGCCTCACGGCGTCAAACACAACACCTCTTTGAGATCACCTTCAAGCTCACCCAATTAGAAGGGCAATCTCGGCACCAACTGGCCCATTATTTAGAGCAGCAATTATCCTCGAATCCACACACGTTTGCATCATCATGACTAAAGCATAATCGTTGATCACCGGTATGCCAGCTTCATATGGGCATTACAGGAGGTAACGACGGGTTAAAAATAACGCCCTAACGGAAACAACGACTTATTTCATTGAGACAAGACGGTCCTGCTCTTATGATGTGCGCGGTAACTCAGGAGCCCACATGAACCTCATCATCTTGACAGCAGACGACTATCTCAACGACAACACCGTAGTACTGCGCGACCGTCGTCATCAGCACTTAAAACAAGTGCTCAAACGCACGACCGGTGAAACAGTCCAAGTCGGGTTGCGTGATGGGCTCATGGGTGAGGGCACTTTAATCAGTCAGTCAACCGAAGAAACCCAACTTCAAGTTGTACTAACGCAAGCACCGCCACCACCATTGCCCATCACGCTATTGTTGGCTTTACCTCGCCCCCGCATGCTGGCACGCACATTGGAACATGTGACAGCGCTGGGAGTAAAAAAACTGGTTCTGATGCAAACCGCTCGTGTTGAAAAAAGTTATTGGCAATCACCAGAGCTTCGCCCAGAAAAAATCAATCAACACCTCCTCCAAGGGCTGGAGCAAGCGAGAGATACGCGTTGGCCTAGTATCCAACAAGTGCAACGCTTTAAACCCTTTGTTGAGGACGAACTGCCAACAATAAGCAAAGGGAGCCGTTGCTTGGTCGCGCACCCGGGGATGCCCACAGCCTGTCCTTATGCACTAGAAGAGCCTGTGACACTGGCGATCGGCCCAGAAGGCGGCTTTGTACCATTTGAAATTGAAGCCTTACAAAAGCAAGGCTTTGAAGGCATTCATCTAGGCCCAAGAATTTTGCGGGTCGAAACCGCAGTGACCGCGCTATTATCGAAGCTGTTTTAAATCGAGTCGCACAATAACATCACACCATTCATAACATCACACCCTTAAATGACATCACAGCATGAGTGTGGACAACCACGCTGTTTTACTTGCCTCACCAAGCTGAACCGACGTCAGATAATGCAGAAAAGGCTTGGCCATGCACGGATAATAAGCAAAGCAGGGCCAGAACCACGCAGAACGTCAAGACTTGCCTTAACCGTTTAAACCAGTCAGGCCAAGGGCTATACAAATCAACCCACAAGCCTATGAGAAAGCCACTGACCGTGACCAATAGCCCCGCTTCGATCGGCAGTATCAAGCCCATCCAGGCCATCACAATAGACAGCAGACTCCAACCAAAGCGCCACGGCTGTTCAAGGGCCATACCTAAGCCCCAGTGCATGCCCCCCAAAAAAGCCAGGATCAAGGCGGCATACTGACGCAAGGCCTCAGTCACGGGTATAGGATTAATGGTCCGCCCTTCTAGGGCCATGATCACCAAGATAATCAATGGCAATAGGCCGATGGCACTCAATAACCGCGCCCAAAACCGCACACGTGCATGCGAATAATGCATTCAATTCTCCTTCCATGATGCGCGCTCACTCACAACTCGCACCTGGGGTTGGCCATGTCACGATCACGATACCCCCTGTTCATTTTCCTATCCTTGGGGTACAGTCAAAACACTTATACGTAAAAGCATATAAGATGTATGCGGTTATATGTCGACTTGGTACCCGGGCACTGAACAAAGTTTAGCGATGGTGCCAGCCGAGCTGACGCCATACTAGGCGCCAACTGACTGGGAGACCCGAAATGGCTCAACAAGAGCTCACAACCAAGCCGTTGTTACCACACTGGTCTGCGTTACCACTCTGGCCTTTGTTAGCACATCAACCCCCGTTATTAAACCGGTGGATTGCGACGCAAGAGCTCCCTTGGTGGGCGCTAACCCCTAGGGCTGTACGTCGACCATTCTTTACTGATCCGCCCCACAGTTGAATAACTGCAATAACCATGTCAGCTAGGATACGCTAATCTTGAGCTGACACCTTCAAAGGTTAAGACTCCTCTTGGCAAGCTCATAGGGCATTTCTTATGAGTCAAATGAGATTCGGAAACAGCCGCATACAAGCGTTTTCGAAGGAGTCACGTGTAACACCTTCAGGAATATCACCATGACATTGCTATGGATATCGCTGCTGCCGATTTTGGGGGCTATGGTGCCACTTATGGCAGGCCGTCAATCGCGCATCCAATGTGCCTGGTTGACGGCTATTGCGCCCGCTGCCGCTCTTATACTGGTGCTTCAACAAGCCCCAGCCGTTCTAAAAGGCGAAGTGCTGCGTTATAGCACAGAATGGATTCCCCAATTAGGGCTGGAATTGGCCTTTCGACTAGATGGTTTGACGTTACTCTTCTGCCTGCTGATTTTAGGGATTGGTCTGCTGATCATCCTATATGCCCGTTACTACCTGTCAGAAAAAGACTCAATGGGCCGCTTCTACTCTTTTTTGATGCTATTCATGGCGGCCATGCTAGGCATCGTGATGTCCAACAACCTCTTGCAACTGTGGGTATTCTGGGAGCTCACCAGCTTAAGTTCATTTCTATTAATCAGTTTCTGGTGGCAGAAAACAGAAGGCCGCAAAGGGGCTCGTATGGCCCTAACCGTCACAGGGGCGGGCGGCCTGTGTTTGCTGGCAGGCATTCTGATGGTGCAGCAAGTCGTCGGCACATTAAACGTTGATGAGGTGCTCGCGAGCGGTGATCAAATTCGCCAACATCCCTGGTATACCGCGATACTGATCATGTTTCTGTTGGGCGCTTTTACTAAATCAGCCCAATTCCCCTTCCAGTTTTGGTTACCCCATGCCATGGCGGCGCCGACGCCGGTCAGTGCCTATTTACATTCAGCCACCATGGTCAAAGCCGGTATTTTTCTCCTCGCGCGCATGTATCCGGTTCTCGCCGGGACAGATTTGTGGTTCTTCATTGTGAGTCTCACCGGACTCGCCACGCTGCTGTTAGGCGCCTACTTTGCGCTCTTTAAACATGATTTAAAGGGATTGCTGGCTTTTTCAACCATTAGCCATCTGGGGCTGATTACCATGCTGCTCGGCCTGGGCAGTCAAATGGCTGCTGTGGCTGCTGTTTTTCACATTATCAATCACGCCACATTCAAAGCCTCTCTGTTCATGGCGGCGGGCATTATCGATCATGAGTCAGGCTCACGTGATATGCGTAAGCTCAATGGTTTAATTCGCTATATGCCGCATACAGCGATATTAGCGATGATCGCAGCGGCATCAATGGCAGGAATTCCCCTACTTAACGGGTTCTTATCAAAGGAAATGTTCTTTGCCGAAACCCTGCACCAAGATTTACTGGGGAGCCTGTCCTGGGTAATCCCAGCGTTAGCCACGGTCGCCGGTATTCTTTCAGTCGCTTATTCATTGCGCTTTATTCACGACGTTTTCTTCAACGGCGAGCCCATTGATTTACCTAAAGTCCCTCATGAACCACCGCGTTATATGAAGATCCCGGTTGAGATACTAGTCGCCTTGTGTCTAGCCGTCGGCATTGTGCCTAACTTAGTCGTCGGCGATCTGCTCTATGCGGCAAGTAGTGCAGTCATCGGACAGATGGCGCCAAACGTTGATATTGCAATCTGGCATGGCCTGAACCTACCGCTATTGATGAGTATCACAGCGGTTCTAGGTGGGGTGATTGTGTACAGTCAGCGTAAGCGCATGTTCCGCTTTCAGGGCCAGTTTCAAGACCGGGATGCCAAGTTAACCTTCGAGTACATCATTCAGAGCATGGTCGAAGGCGGCAAACGCATTGTCTTATTTATCGACAATGGTTCACTACAACGCTACCTGCTCTGTTTGCTGACCGCGATTATCGTGATCGGCGGCTATGCGATGCTCAATCTGCAACCGCTGAAGACGACAAGGGAACCCATCCCGCTTGATGCCATTACCCTGGTCGGTGCCTTTATTCTTTGCTGCGGGGGCCTAGCAACCGCCTTCTGGCATCATAAACGACTCCGTTCACTGCTCGGGCTTTCTGTTGTTGGGCTGGTCGTCTCAATTGCTTTTGCCCGCTTCTCTGCACCAGATTTGGCACTCACACAGCTCTCAGTCGAAGTCGTCACTATTATTCTACTGATGCTGGCGTTGTTCTTTCTGCCACAACGCACCCCGAAAGAGTCAACGCCTTCGCGTATTATTCGAGATCTGAGCGTCTCTGGAGCGATTGGTGGCATTATTGCCACGATTACTTATGCCATTTTGACACGCCCAGTCTCCAGTATTTCCGACTTTTTCCTGGCCAACAGTAAAATTGGTGGCGGTGGCACCAATGTGGTCAATGTCATTCTGGTGGACTTCCGTGGCTTTGATACGCTCGGGGAAATTACGGTACTGGGCATCGCCGCTATTGGTATTTATAAGCTGCTATTACGTTTGCGTTTATCGATGCCAGCCAGCGATGTGATCGGCCGCAGCTGGTCACCCGAACGTTATCCGATGATTCTCGCAACAGTCTCACAATCATTATTGCCCTTGGCTCTACTCGTTTCAGTGTATATTTTCCTACGCGGACATAATGAGCCCGGTGGCGGCTTCATTGCGGGTCTAGTCACCTCTGTAGCCGTAATTCTGCAGTATATGGCCCACGGTGTAGACTGGATCAAAACGCGCTTGAATCTTGATTACCAAAGAGTCGTGGCCTCGGGCGTACTGATTGCAACCCTGACCGGGCTCGGAAGTTGGTTATTTGGGCGCCCCTTCCTCACCTCCTGGTTCGATCACTTCCATTTACCGCTCATTGGCGATTTTGAGCTGGCCAGCGCCATGCTCTTTGACTTAGGCGTGTACTTGGCGGTGGTCGGCGCCACACTTTTGATTTTGGCGAACCTGGGCAAAATGACGACCAGTTACCGCCCCCTTCATAAGGAGCAAGACTGATGGAAGCTGTATTTTCTGCCTGCGTCGGCCTGCTCACCGCCTGTGGTATCTATTTACTCCTACGAGGGAGAACTTTCCCCGTCGTGGTGGGACTGACGCTACTCTCTTATGCCGTCAATCTGTTTCTCTTTTCCAGCGGTGGGCTCACACTTGATGGCGGTACGGTGCTCGGGGCAACTGACATCTATGCGGATCCTTTACCACAAGCCTTGGTTTTAACGGCAATCGTCATTGGGTTTGCCATGACCGCCTTTGCGGTCATTCTCGCCATGCGCGCACGGGCAGACCTAGGCAATGATCATGTTGATGGACGTGTACCCAGCAAACAACAAGCATCAAGCACCTCGACAGAGTCACGCTCAGGAGAAAAACGCTGATGACTCACCTGACCATAATGCCCCATTTAACGATACTTCCGGTGCTGGTGCCCCTGATTGGCGGCGCGCTCCTGATGTTGCCGCCATTGGTTGGCCACCCACAACGACAGCGTTTAACCGGTATAGCCTGTAGCCTGATCCTGCTGGCGGTCAGCATTAACCTGATCCAAGCCACATCCAATGGCCAAATGTTGTTGTATGCGGTCGGCGATTGGCAGCCTCCCTTTGGTATTCTACTGGTGGCCGATCGACTCAGCACTATGATGATTTTGCTTACCAGCCTGCTAGGACTGGGCAGCTTGCTCTATGCCTGTGCCGGTACAGATGAGCAAGGCGCCTTGTTCCATCCTCTTTTCCAGTTCCAACTCATGGGGATCAATGGCGCTTTTCTAACGGGTGATATTTTTAACCTCTTCGTCTTCTTTGAGGTATTGCTCATTGCTTCATATGCATTACTGATGCATGGCGGGGGCAAACCCAGAACACGCGCAGGTCTGCATTATGTCGTACTCAATCTCGCCGCGTCTGCAGTGTTTCTGACCAGCCTGGGGATCTTATATGGCACCTTGGGCACTTTGAACATGGCAGACTTGGCGGTCAAAGTTCAGCAACTCCCTGAAAGCGAAGCTCCTTTAGTCGCCGTAGGCGCTATGTTGATGCTCTTTGTGTTTGGCTTAAAGGCCGCCATTTTGCCGCTTCATTTCTGGCTACCGCAGGCTTACTCAGCAGCCAGTGCGCCAGTTGCTGCACTCTTTGCCATTATGACGAAGGTCGGGATTTATGCCATTCTACGGGTCTACACGCTGATTTTCGGCGATGATGCCGGCACCCTCAGCCATCTCATTGCGCCGTGGTTATGGCCAACCGCTTTACTCACGCTTAGCTTTGCCGCCATCGGCTTATTCACCAGCCCTAATCTGCGCCGAATGGTGGCTTGGCTGGTGTTGATGTCGGTTGGGAGTATCCTCGCCGTGGTCAGCTTTCATCGCCCAGAGGCAACAGGCGCAGCACTCTATTACTTATTGCATACCACCCTCGTTACAGGGGGGCTCTTCCTATTGATGGATATGATCAGCCAGCAGCGTTATAAAGCGAGTGATCGTATTGTCGGGGCCCGACCCGTCGCTCAACCGGCATTACTGGGGGGGTTATTCTTTCTGGGCAGCATTGCTGTGATTGGAATGCCCCCTCTATCGGGCTTTGTCGGTAAGGCACTGCTACTCAAAAGTGCGCACCATGTCAATGAAATGATCTGGTACTGGCCGGCGCTACTAGGCTCAAGCCTACTGGCTATCATTGCGCTCTCTAGAGCAGGCAGCAGTATCTTCTGGAGAGTCAGTGGCGCCCCCTCAGAAAAGCGCACACATCCTTTGGAAGTGATGGCCACGTTAGTGCTGCTGGCCAGCTCACCTTTAATGACAATCTTTGGTGGCACCATCAGCGAGTTTACGCATGCCACCGCCGTTCAGCTTTACGATACACACCACTATATTGAAGCAGTGCTTTCTGTGGAGGCCGCCCCATGATCCCCAGTAGCCGACTCTTTCCAACGCCGGTGCTCAGCTTATTACTGTGGGCACTTTGGATACTGCTACAAAATGGCTTCTCTATCGGCCACGCGATATTGGGCGCCTTTTTAGCCACCGTGATCCCGCTGGCCACTTATCGCTTTTGGAATCGCCAACCGGACATTCAACGCCCTGGCAAGCTCTTGCGTTACATGGTCATCGTGGCCTGGGATATTTTGCTAGCCAATATTGAGGTGGCCAAGTTAATTCTCGGGCCACAACGTAAGCTCAAACCTGCATTTATTGAGGTGCCTTTGGATTTGGTCGGCGACTTCCCGATTACCATTTTGGCCAGCACGATCACGCTGACCCCTGGTACAGTCAGTGCTAATGTCTCAGAAGATCGGCGGCACCTGCTCTTACACTGTTTGCGTGTCGAAGATGAAAAAGCACTGATTCAAGAGATCAAGACACGTTACGAAGCCCCATTAAAGGAGATATTCCAATGCTGATGCAGGTTGTGCCTGTGGCCATGGGGATCTTCTGCGTGGCCTTATTATTGAATCTTTGGCGCTTATTGATCGGCCCCACATTACCGGATCGCATCCTGGCGCTAGACACCATGTATATCAACTGCATTGCCCTCATTATTCTTTATGGCATTTGGCAAGGCAGTAATCTCTACTTTGAAGCAGCGCTATTAATTGCAATGCTCGGTTTTATCAGCACTGTCGCAGTATGTAAGTACTTGCTCCGGGGTGATATCATTGAATAACAGGAGGCTGTATGACACTCCCATTCTGGCTAGAAATTTTGGTCTCCACTTGCTTAATACTGGGCAGCTTATTTGCACTTGTCGGCTCTTTCGGTTTAGCGCGGCTGCCTGACTTTTATACCCGCTTACATGCACCAACCAAAGCGACTACGCTCGGTGTCGGTGGGATATTGATTGGGTCAGCACTTTATTTCTCACATCAGGATTTCAATCTGAGTATTCATGAACTCTTGATCACAATATTTCTGCTGATCACTGCACCCGTCAGCGCTCACTTGCTGGCGAAGGCGGCGATGCATCAAGAGCTCCCTCAAATGCACGGGACTCAAGGCGAGGCGCTGCTCAAAGCCCAAGGCCATAGCCAAGTGCAGTCGAATGAACGCCAAGCAGAAGAGAAAAAAGACAGCGAAAAAGGCGGCGATTCAACGACAGCCAGCCACAAAATAACGTAGAAGAGCGCCATTCAGCGTTATCTAACACGGGTCGTCAGGGTTAACCGCCCCTGACACGACCCGTTATTCGATCACTAAACTCAACGCCAGCCTTGCGTTTGCGATACCACTAAATCGGCCAGCATTTGTATATGGTCAACTCGATCATTCAGGGCAGGAATATAGTCTAGCGTCCCGCCACCTGCCTCAGTAAAAATTTCGGCATTTTGCAGTGCAATTTCTTCCAGCGTTTCCAAACAGTCAGCAGCAAACCCCGGGCAAATCACGGCCACGCGTTCAAGCCCTGATTGACCCCATTCAGCCAAAGTTTTATCGGTATAGGGTTGTAGCCAAGGCTCACGTCCAAAACGCGATTGAAACGTCAGGGCCCATTGATCCGTCTCAAGCCCTAAGGCTTCAGCCAATGCCTGTGCCGTCGCTTCACACTGTTGTGGATAAGGATCACCTTGGCGGGCATAGCGTTGCGGAATACCATGGAAGGACATGAGCAATCGATCGGGCATGCCATGAGCCGCCTGATACTCTCTAACACTATTGGCAAGCGCTTCGATATAGTCTGGGTTCTGATGATAATCTCGAATAAAATGAAGCTCTGGCAGGGAAGGGCACGGCTTAAGCGCTTTTGCTAAACGATCAAACACCGCCCCCGTTGTGGTTGCTGAAAACTGGGGATAAAGCGGCAACACGATAATCCGTTCAACACCCGCTTGGCGAAACGCTTGCCCTGCCGACTCCATCGTCGGCACGCCATATGTCATGGCGAGTTCAACAGGAACAGACGTGCCTAACATATCCTCAAGACGTTGTTTAAGCTCGATAGCCTGAGCTTGACTCACCTTCATCAAAGGGGATCCTTGATCAGTCCAGACACTGGCATAAGCCTTTGCGACGCGTTGCGGCCGAATGCGCAAAATAATGCCATTTAAAATCAACCACCAGAGCGGTCTCGATACATCCACCACACGCTGATCCCAAAGGAATTCACCTAGATAACGTCGAACAGCATCAGGCGTCGGAGCCTCAGGGGTTCCCAAATTAACCAGCATAACCCCAAAGCGAGGCTTCGAAGATGACGTCATAACACTACTCCTGCTGTCGAAAGCGGCATGAATCTCAAGAGTGTACCAGATGACCAGAGTGTATCGAATCTGTACAAGGAATGATCTCAAAACAGCATGATACAGCACAACTCAGTGACTCATGTCGGGAAGAGTGATTCGATGATACAGCAGATAGAAACAAGCTCATCAAACGAAAAGAACCCAACAAAGAAGAGAGCAAATAGGAAAAGAAAGACGCAAACGAGGAGAGAAAAGAAGAACTTGATCGATCGAATGAGCCCCAAATTCAGACCGACGCAATCAAAGCGCCGGTCGATTGGAAGCCCCAAAGGGCGAGCACTGTGATATTAGCTTCAAGGGCTAAAAGTCAAGGCTCAATCAGTTTCAGTACATACGTCTCTGAACGTAGACTTCAATCTCATCAATCAACGAGTGATCATATGCCAACCAGCACGGATGACTCATGATCGTCACCATCATGATTAAAAATGCAGCGCGATACGGCTGGTGGGCGGATTCTGGTAGTAGGGATCACGACCAATCATTTCATCATTGGCAACATGGTGGACAAGCCAAGCTTTATTGACCTGTTGTCGCCGAAGTTCGTGATAAACCTCATCCAGATTGCGGTATACCACAGGCTGGCCTCGCTCATTAGTGAGCAGGTCCATATCATCCCCACGGACCACCTGAATCACATAATAGCGACTGTCGGCATGTCCAATCACACGAATTTCCAGATCATCCTGATGGTGTTGCTTGAGTTGCTTCGGTGTCATATCGATTAACCTCATTGAATAATATCATCGTAACGTTGGGTCGTTGTATCACGCTATACGCCACTCCGGCTATCACGTGATCATGAGTTCAACATCATGAGTACTTCTCATATCCTTATGTACTCACATCTGTTTCAAAATACGTCTATTTCGACATACTTCTATTTCAACATAGCACCATTTCGGTGCAATACATAAGACTGCTCAGCAGCATGCCTGAATAGCATGACAAGGCTATGACAGCATGACCTCATAGCAGTCAAGATAGTGCGGTCAAGATAGATTAGGCGGTTAGACTCCACTTAGCCAAATGAAGTTCCTCTATCACTCCAACACTCCAACACTCCAACACTCATAACAATTATCATTACCAACATCAATTGTTGTCTCGGCCACCTAAATGAGTGAAGTCAATGAGGGAGGTCGCATGCAGTGAGGACGAGGGCTTGTCTTAAAAGCCGACGAGTGATGGCCAGGCAGAGCTCTCCTGATACGATCAGCCCCAACTCAAGTAACAACCGCCATCACGAACAAGATTGAGATTGGCTGCACCAAAGGCACTCCAGCTGCTGATCACGCTGCAGTACCACACAAGAGCCTGGCTGTTTCTTCGCTTCGTGTTTCAAGTGGGCCAAATCGGCCGATAAGGCATGAGCAGAGCGGTTACTTAAATAACGACTGTCCAATACCGCTACCGAAACGCTCACCATAGGGAAAAAACGTTCAGCACCATAACGGTCTTGCGCCATGATGCCGCCCGCTGCTCGATCCTCCGGACTGTAAAGTTGAGCCACTTCTTGATCGAAAGCCTGCAACAGCGCGGTCATACATTGCAGCCACTGGGGATGACGGCAAACCACCACAAAATCATCTCCCCCAATGTGGCCAACAAAATCTTCTCCAGTTTGAAAATAGCGCGGCAATAAACGCGCCAGTACCATCAATAGCTGATCACCCTTGGCATAGCCATAGGTGTCGTTAAATGCTTTGAAGTTATCCAAATCAAGATAAGCAGCAATAAAGTCTTCATCCGCACTCAACCACTGATCGAGTGTCGCCTGAATCGGCCCATTGCCGGGTAATAACGTTAAAGGGTTTGCCTGCTGGGCATAGCGTACTTGAAGATCAGTAATCGCTCGCAGCAAATCAATAACTTGCCCAACACCGAGATATTGACCTTCTTTCGTGAGAATAAAATCATCTTCAAGGTGAGCACGCGGGCGTGTCGTCACCCACTGACTGACCTGCTCGAGCTTAAGATCATGCGCCACCAGCAGCGGTGTCGAATTCATCATTTTACTTACAGGCTTACGGCTATGGAGTTCTTGACCATAAGGTCGAGTCAACTGGGTTAATAATTTATTGCGTAATAACAAGCCTTGTGCCTGTCCAGCAGCATCCACTACTGGGATTGAAAACAGCTCAGGGTTATCCACAAAACGCTGTAATGCCTCCCCCGTTAATGCTTCAGGCGGCATTGGGGTGACATGCCGACACAAATGAAGCGCCGTGTCGCAATCCCCGTAAATCGATGCATTCGCTGGCATATGACTGGCAAGAGGCACGCCGATCTGACGGATAGGATCACGCGCCGGTCGACCAAAATAGTAGCCTTGCAGTAAGTCAACGCCCAACCCTTTAAGCTCAAGATACTCAGCCTCAGTTTCGATACCCTCAGCCACGACCTGTGATCCCACCGCCCGGGCAATCTCGACAATAAAACGGACAAAATCGCGCTTAACTCGATCCTGATCGATGTACTGGACAAAGTGGCGATCGATTTTGACGTAGGCAGGCGATAACTCAGACCACAAACGTAAACTAGAATAGCCTGCTCCCAGGTCATCCAAGGCAATGGCAAATCCCATCCGCTTATAGTGGGCCATGGCCTGGCGCATTAAAGCAACATCATGAACCGGACCCTGCTCAGTCAGCTCAATCACAACCTGCTCAGGCCGAAGACCATAGCGCTGAATCAAAGCTAAGGTTTGGCCAGGCTGGTGATCTTCTTGCAGAATCACATCAGGGCTGACATTAAGAAATAACTGGCCCGGCAGCTGAAGCTGTTGAAAACGGGCTAAAGCGGCCTCACGACAGATGTGTTCCAGTGCCGATAGGCAGCCTTGTTGGCGGGCCTCAGCAAATAACTGAGTCGGCGCATGTAAACGACTATCAGAAGGCCCTCGAGTCAAGGCCTCATAGGCGACAATCGAGGCCTGTTGACTACTGACAATCGGTTGAAAATGAGTTTCCACCAAACGCTTTTGAATGATGGTGAGGACGCTATTATGGTCAATAGCACTGGCTCGATCGGCCTGGACAGAAGGCGGCCGGGGAAAAGACGACATCGCAATGAGCCCCTAAGATCATCAGTCGAAAATCAACCACACAATTTATGACCATAAAAGCAACATTAGATGACAGTCTGAAGACAGCCCGACATAAGATTGATAAAAAATACTGATATCAATCCTCTTCAGATGAAATAGTTGCTCCCCTTATACACGCCTTTTCCTGCCCCCCTACTCAAGACCACGCACTGGACATGCCCTTCAAGCAACAGGCAGGTCCAAGCCAATCATCACTTCAGGCGGAATTGTCCCACCAATTGCTCAAGACTTTGTGACAAAGCCACTAAATCATCGCTCACTTGAGTTAACCGCTCGGCATCTCCAGAAGTTTGCTCCGCAATCGTGCTGATATGCTGGACCTGTCCATTGACCCGCACAGCCATTTCAGCCTGAGCTTCTGCCGCTTCGGTCATTTGCCCATTCAGCGTATCGATATGGGCCACCGCATCGACAATTTCAGATAAAGAGGTGCCAACCTGACTGACATCATCAACACTTCGGCGTGCATCTTCTTGTGCGGCCTCCATCATACTGACCGCCTCTTTAGCTTCTTGTTGGAGCTGAACGATAGTACGCTTTACTTCCTGGGTCGACTCATGAGTTCGAGTCGCCAAAGACCGCACCTCGTCGGCCACCACGGCAAAGCCACGACCCGACTCTCCTGCGCGAGCGGCTTCAATCGCTGCATTCAACGCCAATAAATTCGTTTGCTCAGCAATATCGGTGATCATTTCCAAAACATGGCCCACTTGACCACTGTAATCATCTAGCTGGCGAATCACTTGAGCCGACTGCATCACCTGCTCAGTCAGCTGTCGAATACTGGCAGAAGCCCCTTCGGTTAACGCTCGTCCAGACTGAGCTTGCTGATCCGCAGCGCTGGAAGCTTCTGTCGCATTCATTGCGCGGGCCCGAGCCTCATGCGCTGAGGCTTCAACCTCCGCCATGGCATTCGCCATTTGATCGGTTTCCCCATGTTGAACCGACACTGCGCGGCGGGTCTCTTCAGCGACATCCGCAATCTGCGTTGCAGAGGATTGCAATCGAGAGGTTTGCTCAGCGACTTGCTCGAAACTATTCGCCAATCGCTCAACCATACGATTGAAGGCCATGGCCATCAGCCCGACTTCATCGCGAGAGTGCACAGATGTCACTCTTAATGTCAGGTCCGACGTTTCATCGACTTGCCGCATTACCGTCCGCAACCGTTTAACGGGCCGAATAATCAAGCGATAAAGCAAGAAAGAGATCAAAGCCACTCCGGCCGCAAATAAGATGGCTTGAACACCACCTAGGCGCAGTAGATTTTGATTAATCTCCTGATCCACACCAGCTAAAGAGTAGCTGACCCGAATGGCCCCTAATACGGTGTCTTCTTCAACAACATGGCATGTTAGGCAATTCGTTCCCCGGTAGTCCGACATCGCCGTAACCGGTTTTACCACCGTCAACACACGCCCTTTAGGTGAGTCTTGAATAATGTTGAGCGCTTCACCTTCAAGCCCACGCTGATCCAAATCATCTATCACCTGTTCAGAGTCAGTACCTGTACCAAAGAAGCGCTTAACCGGTTCACCTCGTATCACGCGGGCACCAACGACATCCTTTTGGCTCAAAACCTTGGTACGCAACGTATCGCGATGATCCGCCAAGGTGCCAGTAATCATCATAAGATTCAGCCCATCAAGATAAGCATCAGCCGTATCATGAGCCCGCTCCCACATCATCGCCTCAGCCATGGAACGCTCGCTGCGAATCGTCAGCGTAATCGAGACAACCATCACCACTAATAAGACACCCAATAATGCCAAATTAATTTTGGTCTGGATGGAAGCGTTCATGAAACGCGGCTTCATCATTGAAAGTTCCCTCTCAGCCTTCAGCTTTGTACAGGCTTTGTGATTAATATTAGAATATCTGAGCTCCCAAGGCCTTGCTGGATACGCTGATATACTGAATCTGTACACGGAATGCATGAGGTCGACAGTGGCTATCGCCTGCACACAGATTTGTCAGCGTCCATGCGTTACAAGTAATGACAAATAACGGCATCTCAGAGCGCTAAAAGACAAGTAATTTATATTAGACTAATCAACATTACAGTCAGTAGCGCGTTATAGAGGTTGAATACCTTGTTTGTCCATGACATCTGACAAACAAATATAAATAAATGCTTAAGATCCTGGACTTATAAAATAACCGTAGCTTAGGCAAGCATAGCTACCGAATTGGCGTAAGGTAGAGCCGCACGCCAGTGCTGAACCATATCCTGAACGAATAGACTGGTATTGAAAAATCAGTATTGAAGGAAGAAGGATGGACTTAATACAAGAGTTACTGTGGCGCCTGGGGAGTTGGACTCGAGAGCATACCCAGGCGATTGCACTGGCCATCGTCGCCACCCTGCTGGTCGTGTATGGCAACGATATCAATAACTGGCTCAAAAAACGCTTACGACCCTACCCCTTACCGGTCCGGATATTAGGCTTTGTCCTGATGTGCGCTTTTGGCTATGGCGCCATGACAGTCTTTTTAACACCATACTTAGCCCAGTGGATTGGCATGATCAGCACTCAATGGCTAGCCCCTGCCGTCGCCGGCATTTTCTTGCTGATTGGCTGGCTGGCCGAAAGACGGCATCAAATCTGACCAGCACAATGAAGACAGAGGAGGCCAGTCGAAGACAAAGACTGGCCCCCAACAAAGCCTAGTCGAAGACAAAGACTAATCCGCCATGGCTTCACGGTACTGATTGTAGGCCTCGGGTGCCAGATCCTCGAAGCGAGTATATTTCCCAATAAAGGCCAAGTGTACAGAACCAATAGGTCCATTACGTTGCTTACCGATAATCACTTCGGCCAGCCCTTTATTGTCAGGATTATCCTTGTTGTAAACCTCATCGCGATAAACAAACGCAATCACATCCGCATCCTGCTCAATCGCACCCGATTCACGCAAGTCAGACATCACCGGACGTTTATTGGGGCGCTGCTCCAAAGAGCGGTTAAGCTGAGATAAGGCGACGACGGGGCAATTGAATTCTTTCGCGATGCCCTTGAGTGAGCGTGAGATTTCGGAAATCTCTGCAGTACGGTTTTCTGACAGACCCGGCACCCGCATCAACTGCAAATAATCCAACATGATCATGCCAATATCACCATGCTCCCTGGCAATACGGCGGGTACGTGAGCGCACTTCACTGGGCGATAAAGCGGGTGTGTCATCCACAAATAAAGATTTGCTCATCAGCAAATTCACCGTCGACGTAATCCTCGGCCAGTCTTCATCCTCGAGATTACCAGTACGAATACGGGTTTGATCGATACGACTTAGCGATGAAAACATTCTCAGCATCAACTGATCAGCAGGCATCTCCATCGAGAAAACCACAACAGGCTTATCACTACTGATGACCGCATGCTCAACCAGATTCATCGCAAAAGTGGTTTTCCCCATTGACGGACGTCCCGCCACAATCACCAGATCGGAGGGTTGTAGCCCAGAGGTCATATCATCCAGGTCTTTAAATCCCGTCGAAAGGCCCGTCATTCGCCCCTTCATCTCATAAAGCGAGCGGACACGTGACATGGCTTCACGGAGCAAATCCTGAGTCCCAATCGGGCCCCCTAACTTGGGGCGAGCTTCACTGATCGCAAAGACTTGACGTTCAGCTTCATTCAACAATTCATCTGACGAACGCCCTTCTGGGTGATAACAACTATCGGCGATCGTCTGTGCGGCCTCAATTAACTGCCGCCTTGCCGAACGTTCACGGACAATATCGGCATAAGCGAGGATATTGCTAGCCGCTGGCGTCACTGCAGACAGCTCAAAGAGATAATCCTCTCCTCCGACCTTCTCTAACAAACCTTCGGCCTTGAGCGCTTCAGCGAGGATCACCGGGTCAAAGGGCTCCGCCTTCCCTGCCAAACGCCCCATAACGCGATAAATCTGGCGGTGTTCAAGGCGATAGAAATCACTGTCAGTCAGCCGCTCAGATACACTATCCCAGGCGGCATTATCTAGCATCAGCCCACCCAAAACCGACTGTTCAGCTTCTAACGAGTAAGGGGACATCTTGATCTGAGCAGTATCTTGATCGACTCGACTCATGCTTGATCCTCAACTGACACGACATAACCTCACGGAAATACACACCTAAGCTTATACAAAAAACAACACGATGATAACGAATGCCAAAGCCTGCAACCGCTTACTGCTGAGTGCATTCACATCTGAATAGAGGCCATATGGGGAGTAACAGACAAAAAGAAAGGGTACGGAAAATCCGTACCCTTTGCATCATCCACGAAAGCCAATCAAACCGCATTGGTACTTCCGAAGCAACCCTTACTCGTCAGCGATAACCGCAACGTGCAGAGCGCCTTCCACTTCAGCATGGAAGTGAACCGTGATGTCGTACTCGCCGACAGCGCGCAGCGGGCCATTCGGCATACGGATTTCGCTCTTGGCAATTTCGAAGCCATTGTCAGTCAGTGCTTCAGCCAGATCACGCGGGCCGATAGAACCAAACAGTTTGCCTTCATCACCTGCACGTGCCGGGATAGTGACCACTTCGATCTCATCCATTTTGGCTTTACGTGCTTCAGCAGCCGCTTTGCGTTCAGCAGCTTGAGCCACCAATTCAGCACGACGTGCTTCAAAAGCTTTTTTGCTTTCTTCCGTTGCACGCACGGCTTTACCTTGCGGGATCAGGAAGTTACGGCCATAACCGTTTTTAACATTAACCACATCGCCCAGCTCACCCAGCTTAGCGATATTTTCCAGTAGAATGACTTGCATTATAAAACCCCTTAAATGACGTTAGGCGCGCGGTGGCGCCAATCGGTGTCGGAAATCCACCCAACTGTCCGCCATGGCGACAAGCACCAGCAGCAAACTTACTTCGGGTAAGGCAAAGATCAAAGCCACATAGATCCCACCTAACCAAAAACTACTCCAACCTCTGAGCATGAAAATGCCATGAATCACAGATAAACCAGCAATCAGGAAAGGCCCCATGAGTACCGGCAATAATGGCAAGAGCCACATTTGCTGAGAAGCCAAAAAGCCAAGCACAATCGCAGCGACCACACTCCAACGCGGCAGCTGTAATCGGCGAAACTCTTGTCCAAAAGCTTCGGCAGGGCCATATAGTGCAGACTGAAGCCAACGCGCCAGAAATAGGCTTAGACAGGTCATCACCCATTGCACGGCCGAAATCACACCATTCAATAGTGCACTCACCTGGACTTTCACCTGACCAATCGCACTGGCATCCAGCCCTAAAGAAGATTGCAGAGACTGGAAATCAACGAGTCGACTCATCAGAAACTGTTCTGCGTCTGGAGGCAACCAAGTCACACTCAGCGCGACGCCAATCAAAACTCCTGCACCAGCCAGCAAAGCCAATGACAATTGATAACCACTAAAGAGCATCAATGCCATCAACCCGACAGTGACTTGGCCAACCACCACTCCAGGGCTTCCCCCTGTCACCCAGTAATAAATACCGGGCAGCAGGGTCCACAGCATAATCATCAGCCCTTCTTTCGGCCCCATTCTCAGGCTCACCAGCGCCACTAATGCAGCAGCCAACCAACCTAAGAAAGGAACTGCCGCGGCAATAGTGGCAACCGAGGTCGCGCGGACCCGGCTTTGCATGATATTAGCGGCAAGGGCTCTCATTGGAGACAATCGGATTACTGATGACCGTCAGTGTACGGCAACAGCGCCAGATAACGAGCGCGCTTGATGGCAGTAGCCAGCTGACGCTGATAACGGGCTTTAGTCCCAGTGATACGACTCGGGACAATTTTACCGCTTTCAGTGATATAACCTTTCAGGATATCCAGATCTTTATAGTCGATCTGTTTGATTCCTTCAGCGGTGAAACGGCAAAACTTACGACGACGGAAAAAACGAGCCATTTTAAACTCCTACTTAGTCTGTGCGTGAAAAGAATCAGGAAGCCGCTTTTTCAGCCTGACGTTCAGTCTGGCGTGCTTCATTGGCTTTCATTGGAGAAGCAGCAGTGACCGCTTCTTTCATGCGCACAACCAAGTTACGAATAACCGCATCGTTGTAGCGGAAAATGTCGCTCAGTTCTTTCATGGTGTCATCGTTACATTCGATGTTCATCAGCACATAGTGTGCTTTCACCAGCTTGTTGATCGGGTAAGCCAAGTGGCGACGACCCCAATCTTCCATACGGTGAATCTGACCACCATTTTCCTGAATCAGCGTAGTGTAACGCTCGATCATGGCCGGGACCTGTTCACTCTGGTCCGGGTGCACCATGAATACCACTTCATAATGACGCATATTACAGCTCCTTACGGTTTTAACAGCTTCCGATGATGCGTAAACACCGAAAGCAAGGAGAATGGCTGTTACTTGTCACGACTTACATCACAAGCACAACCCCAAAAAATCCACACGATAAGGGGACACGCCCAATATCTTGTCGGTACGTTTGCTGTCACTCACAATTTACAGAGCCCCACAAACGTAGCCGCAGAATTCTACGCGTCAGCGCTTGACCTGGCAAGCTATTCGCTGGCGCACCACCTCGTAAAGACACACACCGGCAGCCACCGAGACGTTTAAGCTAGAAACCTCTCCAGCCATAGGCAACTTAATCAGCTCATCACAATGCTCTCGGGTCAGGCGACGCATACCTTTGCCTTCAGCCCCCATCACCATGACTAACGGTCGATTCAAGTCGACCTCATAGACCAACTGGTCAGCCTCTCCGGCAGTCCCCACCACCCACATCCCTTGATCGGCGAGTTGGCGCAACGTTCGAGCTAAATTGGTCACGGCAATAACAGGCAAGGCTTCAGCGGCGCCACATGCCACTTTACGTACAGTCGCATTGAGTGGCGCCGCCTTATCTTTGGGGACCACGATAGCATCAACCCCGGCGGCATCAGCCGAACGTAAGCAAGCCCCAAAATTATGCGGGTCAGTCACACCATCCAACACCAGCAGCAAGGGCATTCGACCTTCACGCGCAACCTCAGCCAAGCGCTGGTCCAATGCCTGCTCATTACCTGCCTCCAATGGGCGACACAAAGCCACAACGCCTTGGTGAACACCCTCAATACCCGCATCTAGAGTCTCTTTGTCGCAGACATGACAAGCAATGCCCGCATCTTGAGCCAGACGCAATACGGTCTGCATGCGTTCATCTTCACGACCTTTTTGCACCAATAATTGGCGCACCTGCTCGGGATGCCGCGCCAACAAGGTAGTCACCGCATGCAAACCAAAGACCAAAGATTCGTGAGCCCAGCCAGGGCGATTTCCCTGACGACCACTGGATGCATGAGAACGGCGTGGAGCTCCAGAAGCTCTCGGGCTTTTGGTGTTCGGCTGAGCCGCTGCTCGGCGTGGCGCTTTTTTCGACTTCATTCAGGCTTTATTCCCATTTCAATACAAGTACAACGTCAATCAAGGAAACGCTTTGAGCACACTCATGGCACTTCATGCAGCGCGTCAGCATGAAATGACAGACCCATGAGCCCTAAAACGTCATGACGTCTTTTTCGCTTTCGCTCGCTGCTTCATCCGTTCTTTACGTCCAGGGCGCTTTTTCTTGGCCTTGGGCTTTTCTTTAACGGTCGAAGGCTCAGCACCTAATGGCGCCGCCCCAGCAGATTTGGTCGAGGCTCCGGCTTTACTTTTTTTGCGCGGTGTTGTTTTTCGCGGATCAGTCTTACGCTGCCCAGATTTTCCACGGCCCGACTTTTTGGCTTCAGGAGCCGGTGCAGTCGAACGACTCGCACCACGGCGACGAGGTTTGCGACTTGAACGTGGCCAAGCCTCTGGATCAGCCAACTCAAAGTCGATATTACGCTCATCCAAATCGACCCGCGCGACAACGACATCTAAACCATCCCCCAGGCGATAACTGCGCCCAGAACGCTCACCTTTCAGACGCTGTTTCTCGGGCTCAAAGTGATAATAATCCTGCGGCAAAGAGCTGATATGCACGAGCCCTTCGACATAAATATCATTCAAGCGCACAAAGAGGCCAAAACCAACAACAGATGCGACCGTTCCTGGGAATTGTTCGCCTAAATATCCCGATAGGTACTCGCACTTAAGCCAATCAGTGACATCACGCACTGCATCATCAGCACGACGCTCAGTCATCGAACAATGCTCACCGAGTACCAACATTCGTTCAAAACTATAAGGCGCCCACTCACTCAGCGGCTGCAGCGTGGCATCATCAGCCCGCAACACGTGGTTAGAGGGCTCGCCAGAGCGGATATAACCACGAATCGCCCGGTGCACCAATAAATCAGGGTAACGACGGATCGGCGATGTAAAGTGAGCATAAGCTTGGTAGGCCAGACCAAAGTGGCCTTCATTATGCGGCGTATACACGGCTTGCTGCATCGAGCGGAGCATCATGGTCTGGATCACATTTTTATCCGGTCGCTCTTCGATCTGAGCCGCCAATGCTAAATAATCCCCTGGCGTGGGCTCATCGCCCCCCCCCAACGTGAGACCGAGCTCTGCTAGAAAGCTCTTCAATTTCTGTAATCGATCGGCACTAGGCCCTTCATGCACCCGATACAAACCTGGCAACTTATGCTTAGCCAAGAAGCGAGCGGTTGCGACATTAGCGCACAACATACATTCTTCGATGAGCTTATGGGCATCATTACGCTCAACCGGCACAATCCGGTCAATTTTACGATCCTCACCAAAAACAATACGCGTTTCCACCGTATCGAAATCAATCGCACCACGCTCAGTACGGGCCTGCCGTAGCACTTGATACAATGCATGCAGGTGGTGAATAGGCTTAACTAAATGACCAAACTGTTGCGTGAATGCCTGTCCAGCTTCACTGTCTGGATCGTCCAAAAAGGCCCCGACCTGGGTGTATGTTAAGCGTGCTTTGGAACGCATCACGCCTTCATAAAACCGGTATCGAGTCAGACGCCCCTGGGCACTGATGTTCATTTCACACACCATGCACAGACGATCCACTTGTGGGTTCAGTGAGCACAAGCCATTCGATAGCACTTCGGGCAACATGGGCACTACACGCCCAGGAAAATACACCGAGTTACCCCGTTGAAAGGCCTCTTGATCAAGCGGCTCATCATGACGGACATAGTGTGAGACATCCGCAATAGCGACATAGAGCTTCCAACTACCCGACTTCTGCTTTTGACAATAGACCGCGTCATCAAAATCTTTGGCATCTTCACCATCAATCGTAACAAGCGGTAAGTCGCGGAGGTCCACTCGTCCGGCCAGATCCGCGGCCTGAACTTCTGGTGCAATCTGAGCCACGGCGGCCTCAACCGCTTCCGGCCACTGATGCGGAATTTCATGAGCACGCAGCGCAATATCGATTTCCATCCCTGCGGCCATAAAGGCCCCCATCACCTCAACGACTTCACCGACAGGGGATTGGCGACGGCCTGGGTGCTCAATAATACGCGCCTCAACCACATCACCTTCGCGAGCGCCGCCCAACTTATCTGCCGGAATAAGCAGCTCATGTTGCTGACGTGCATTCTCTGGCGTCACCATTGCGAACCCACCGGACTGAAAGCGTAAACGCCCAACCACCGAAGTTAGCGCACGCTCCAAGACTTCGACGATCACGCCTTCAGAACGACCACGCTGGTCCACACCGGCATCACGCACCAGCACCACATCACCACTCCAGACCTTACGCATCTGTCGGGCATGCAAGTAAAGATCAGAGCGGCCATCTTCTGGAATCAAGAACCCATAACCATCTTTATGGGCCTGAACCCGCCCTTTGATCAGGTCAAGTTTATTCAGCAGCGCATAAGCTTTGCGCCGATTGGAAAATAATTGAGCATCACGCTCCATCGCAATCAAACGACGGCGTAGCGCTTCAATGGCATTGTCATCCGTCAAACCGAAAGCTCTGATCAACTGATCGTGAGTCAACGGCTTACCCGAAGCTTCTAGACATTGCAGGATATATTCACGGCTCGGGACCGGACTGTCGTATTTATCTGCCTCACGGGCAGCATAAGGATCTTGGCTTAAAGGCCAGGAAGCACTCATCTAGGCACATCCATTATTAATCTGTAACCCACCCGCATTAATGACCGGTTTAGGGCCTCGTAGGGTGCAGGTAGGTTTAATATGAAAAGAAAACAAGTCAAAAGCAGCAGGGCACTTCACGCCAGGCGGGAAAGAAGGACTCAGTGGGAGGAATCGAACTAACGCATATGGAGCTAACACAGATGTAAAAAGCCACTCTGCCTGTACGTGCAAGCAGGACGTTGAGATCACGTCATCGCTGAACTGAATGAACATATGAGCGATTGTAGCCTAAGCTGATAGCGTCTTGACAGCTTTATTCATAGCGAAGCCATAATCCCTTTATCTTTTCTAAAAAAATACTTGCACATCGGAAATTTACCCGTAGAATACGCGGCCAGATGTAACCAAGAGCCCAGGTGGCGGAATTGGTAGACGCGCTAGCTTCAGGTGTTAGTGACCTTACGGTCGTGGAGGTTCAAGTCCTCTCCTGGGCACCATCTTGTTACATCCAAGCCAGTTGAGACGTATTCCTGCCCAGGTGGCGGAATTGGTAGACGCGCTAGCTTCAGGTGTTAGTGGCCTTACGGTCGTGGAGGTTCAAGTCCTCTCCTGGGCACCATCAGCGAATACGGATCAAGCAGTAGGCTCATGCCCAGGTGGCGGAATTGGTAGACGCGCTAGCTTCAGGTGTTAGTGACCTTACGGTCGTGGAGGTTCAAGTCCTCTCCTGGGCACCATCCAAGATATTTCTTCTCTTTGTTGACATCCTCTCTACACAATCTTTAATCACTGTAGCGATACGTGATCCTTCTTGTTGATTTGATTGACCTTCCCACCCCGTACTGACCAAACGACATGCACTGATCAAACGACATGTATTGATCAAAAGCACTGTATTCAGCACCGCCTTTATTCAACGCCACAGATTCAACGCCACGGTGCAGGCCAATTTTAACGGGAAAATCGCCCCTTAATCTGACTCCACTGCTCAGGGTGCCAACCCTCTAAGCTGTCACTCGCTTCCAGTGTACGCGCCATATCTGGCGGCAATTCAGGAAAAAAATCCAGCCCAACCCGTGCTTCGATATCATCAATAGACACATGATAGCGTGCCAACGGCGCTTGGCCATTCACATCCTGCGGCACAATAAACGCAAGCGCTTTCATACCTTCCAGGCCGGGCCCACGCCCTGGCACGAGAAAGATTTTAAAAAAGGCATCGGGAATTTCAACCCGCCAGCCACTCCCTAGGCACTCCCCCATGCGGTGAAGCGTGAAATGCTCAACCATGACATTGAGATCACATTGATGCTGAATCGGTAGCCGTTGTGGTTGATCATCAAAAATAGGGCCAGTGATCACCCAAAGCTCCCCCTGCATCGGTGCCAACCGATCAATCGCCACCTCTTCCAATCGTTGCCACCATTGCCGATTCAAATCAGGCTTTTGAGGCGCGATGTTGGTCATGGTGAAGGTGGATACTTGGGCCTCACGTCCATAAAGCGACGCAATCGCATAATTCGGCGCCATATGACCACGATCATAGCCTGAATGGCTATAGGCCTCATGCGTGACAGGGACCAGTGCCCGCCAATCAGAAGCAAATCGAGAGGGCCTCGCACCAATGCCTGAATGATTATCGGAGACTGGCGTCAGTTGATAAATGGCCCATAAAGGCAGGCCCCGAATATCAGAGTATCCCACCATAAAGCCGGGGTTACGTAAAACACGATGCCACTGGCGCCAGTCTTTCCAGTCCGTCATTGCAGGCAGACCGGCGAAAGACTGCTGTTCTCGCCAGCGCGTTTCTTGCCAATAGCCTAGGGAGCCGAAGAGCACCGCCAAAGCCCACACCATGAGACGCCGTCGCCCCCAAAAAAGTGCACGTAAAGCAGGACGTACGATTTTCATGTCCAACAGGTTCCAGTACTCATACCCAGCTCATAAACGGCCATATCAAGCTCAAGGTATCTGGCCGTACCCCATAAACCATGCCCATCAATATCTTCAAAGGCATCAAAGCCCGACGGAAAACATAGTTTCCAGATCATGTTTTGAATGCACTTGTAAGGCATTTAAGGTTTCTGTCTCGATAATACCTTCCAGCATGTTAATACGCTCAGTCACCAGATTGGCTAAATGCTCAAAATCTGCCACGCGCGCAATCGCCACCAGGTCGTAACGCCCACACACTGAATATACTTCACTAATCCCCTCTAGCTCAGCTAAGCGTTCCGCTGTCTGGCGCACAGTGTTGGGAGAAGTATTAATTAATACAATCGCGTTTAACATAAGACACTCCAGTTCCATTCCTATAAAAGCCATTCCACACAACGGTCACTTTAAACGGTTAATTCGATGTCTATCAGTCGCTATTCATTTCAAGCACACCACCTTTGACCGACCCAACCCATATTGTACCGGAGAACACTTGACGTGCCGCCATCACCGCGCCATCGTATTCAGGAATCATAGATAAAGCTACCGTTTGTAGAGCCCAGTGAATGGGGTTGCTCGCTTTTAACAGAGATAAACGTTTAACCATCCAGGCGTTTGATGGGTAACAAGTCGCGATAAACAAACGTCAACACACCCTCAGTGCATATAGCATGATCAAAGGGTTCGACCATATAGGCCATGGCCAGATGTTGCTCAAGCGTGTACAGATACTCAGCGGATTGATCGCCCAAACATTGATGCTATTGATTGCCTTGTGCGCAGCGATGGGCGTCAAAGCCGACCCCTTGGCTGGCGATATCGCCCTGCCTGAAAGCCTGGCTCAATTACGTGCAGCCATTTTACGTCATCATCCTGAGGCTCAAGTCGGGATACACACGCTACTGCGACAAGGTCGGCAAGAACCCATTCTTCTAATCCGCCTTCCCAATACGACGGATGATACCGCATTCAGATTGGTCAACAGTACAGAATTTATGGCGCGAGATTTGCCTACTGAAGCGCGGATTCAATTGATTTTCAATGCTCAACACTTAGGCTTGCCTGGCGAAACACTCACTGTTGATATTTCATCACTGGTGCCGGAATTTATTGCAGAACAGTACCTCCCCCTCATGCTTGAGCACCCTCATTTAGCCATGGCACTGCCTCATATTCGCAGAACGCTGCCAGCGACTGCGGATATATTGCTAGGGCAAGGCTGGTTGGCTCACGATAGCGGCCAATTAATGGTGGATGCTTTCGGTCAGCGCAAGGGCCTATTACCGCCAAGCCCTTTAATGCTCAAAGCCACGACTTACTTGGAGGTGTTAATGGGGAATGGCCATCACTTGCGCTTTTACCCTACGACAGACGGCATCCGAAAGGTCAGTGTTGATGCAAAAGGCCAAGAACACCTAGAGGCCACTATGACGACAGATCAGTTACTGAGCTGGCATCAAAGTGAGCCTTAAATTGCAAATGCGTCGTCGAAGTGGGTGACTCATCCTCAATCATCACCGCTAACACTCACCTCAAACACTCACCTCAACCATCACCTCAAACATTCACCTTTACACTGCCCCCCTAACAACATCTTCTCTCCAACACGCCCCATAGCGGGATTGTCCATATTCGGCAAACCCTCAATCCAAGCAGGCATCAAGCGATCGCTTGACTTAGGTTAAGGCACTTCTTTTCCAATTAAGGTCTAATGTTTAAGACGGTACATCCTCAAATCAAAAGAAGGATGGCCACACTAGACCTGACTCGTAATAAGAAACCTAACGATAAGACGTGATGATGAGGACCTAAGATGGCTAATCAACAAAGACGCCGACTACTGAAGGCAGGCTTATTCGGGCTAGCAGCACTTCCATTTGGCATGGGTGCCATGACACGCCAAGCCTTTGCAGCCGATCTACCCATGCTGCCCGAAGACAACCCCCAAGCCAAAGCACTGCACTATAAGCATGATGCCACTCAAGTGAACCACCCGAAATACCAAGAAGGGCAGGCTTGCCATAACTGCATGTTCTTTAAACCTGGCAACAATGGTTGTGCTCTCTTCCCAGCTAACTCCGTCAACCCAGACGGTTGGTGTCAGTCCTGGACCAAAAAACCAGGCTAAGGCATGCGTTATAGCAGATAATGAGTCACATCAAACGCCCGGCATCAGCCGGGCGTTTTCGTAATCTTTCAGGGATATCATCATCGAAGCCAGCGATAGGGATAGGCTCCCAGTCGTTCAGACAACAACCATTCAGATAAATAGCGGCGTTTTAACGCCCCAGGTTGTGATTAGGCCGCATCAGACACATCCGGCCATTTCATTTTCGCGATACAGTGATCGCCTTCCCAAGTTTCTAACACAATAGGAAACCCCCACAACGCATGAAGATGGCGCAAAACTTCTGTGGCTTCCCGGTCTAGTCCCCGTCGACTTTGCCGTTGATGACGCAAAGTCAACGAACGACCACCACGTAAATCGGTATCCCAAATCTGAATGTCCGGCTCTTTCAAACTGAGGCTATATTGTTGGGCGAGGGCATTACGAATGTAGTGGTACCCCTGGTCATCATGAATCGCAGTAACCTCCAGTTCACTTTGTTGGTCATCATCCAACATGGAGAACAAATGGAATTCTCGCATCAAATGAGGTGAAAGAAACTGCTGAATAAAGGAATCATCTTTAAAATTCTGCATGGCAAAATGTAGTGTATCCAGCCAATCACTACCGGCAATATCAGGAAACCAGAGACGATCTTCTTCAGTCGGGTCTTCACAGATGCGTTTCAAGTCCGTAAACATCGCAAACCCTAAGGCATACGGATTAATGCCATTGTATCCTGGATGGTCATAAGGCAGCTGATGCACAACCGAGGTATGCGACTGCAAAAACTCCATAATAAAACCATCGGTGACGAGACCCTCATCGTAGAGCCGATTCATCAGCGTATAGTGCCAGAATGTCGCCCAGCCCTCGTTCATCACCTGCGTTTGACGTTGAGGGTAAAAATACTGGGCAATCTTACGCACAATCCGGACCACTTCTCGCTGCCAGGGCTCAAGCAAAGGCGCGTGTTTTTCAACAAAATAGAGCAGATTTTCCTGCGGTTCTAACGGAAAGCGAGCCATTGCTTGATCCGCATTAGCTTCCAGCGAGGTGGGCACGGTTCGCCACAGATCATTCACCTGTTGCTGTAGGAGCGCTTCTCGCTCCTGCTGACGCTCACGCTCTTCATGGGCAGATAAGGGACGAGGCCGCTTATATCGATCCACACCATGGCTCTGTAACGCATGGCAAGCATCCAATAAGCGCTCAACTTCATCGACACCATGACGCTCTTCGCACTCGGTGATGTACTGCCGGGCAAATACGAGGTAATCAATGATGCCTTCAGCATCCGTCCATGTTTTAAATAAGTAATTGTTCTTAAAGAATGAATTGTGACCATAACAGGCATGAGCAATCACTAGCGCCTGCATGGTGATCGTATTTTCTTCCATTAAATACGCAATACAGGGATTAGAGTTGATCACCAGCTCATAAGCCAGCCCCATTTGGCCACGCCGATACGCCTGCTCAACAGACATAAAATGCTTACCAAAAGACCAGTGGTGATAACCCACAGGCATCCCGATTGCAGCATAAGCGTCCATCATCTGCTCACTGGAGATGACCTCGATCTGATTCGGATAGGTGTCTAACCGATACTCAGCCGCTAACCGTCCAATGGCTTGGTCATACGCCTGTAGCAGCTCAAAATTCCACTCACTGCCGGTTGATATAGGTTGACGTTGTGTCATACCCACCTCCCTTCAGACTCAGGCTGTGGTTTTTTTAAACAGATCACGGAAGACTGGAAAAATATCACCAGCTTCTACGATCTGTCGCATCGCAAAACGCTCGGGAAAACGGGATTGAACCGTTTCATAGGCCTCCCATAAAGCCTGATGCGCGTGCGGCGTGATTTCCACATAAGCGTAATAGCGTGATTTGGGCAGCAACTTTTGGGTCAGCCACTGGACACAGACGTCAGAGTCATCATCCCAGTTATCACCATCAGAAGCCTGCGCCAAATAAATATTCCATTGGGCTGGAGGATAACGTGCCTCAATAATATTAGAGGCCATTTTCAGTGCACTGGACACAATCGTGCCCCCCGTTTCACGGGAATAAAAAAACTCTTCTTCATCCACTTCGCGGGCACTGGTGTGGTGACGAATAAAGACTAAATCGACCTTGTCGTAATTGCGTTCAAGGAAAAGGTACAACAACAGGAAAAACCGTTTCGCAATATCCTTGTGCTGCTCAGTCATCGAGCCAGAAACATCCATGATGCACACCATGACCGCTTTGGTTGATGGCACAGGCTCATGTTTTAAATGTCGATAACGCAAATCTTCTGTATCGAGAAAAGGCACCTTCTTCAAGCGTTGGCGTAGTTGCTCAATGGTCGATTCCAGTGCCGCCAGCTGCTGGGTATCCTGCAATCCGGCAGGCTGAGCCAGCAATGCATCTCGCTCGGCCTCACAGGCTTTCAGTTCACGGCGCACGCTAGCCCCCATGGCAAGACGACGCGCATAAGCTGAGCGCATAGAGCGCACGACATGTAAGCGAGAGGGCGTCCCTTCACGGACGATACCGCCATGAATAGGGCGTGTTTCTTCGGCCGACCCTAAGTCATTTTTGACGAGATTCGGAAGCTCCAGACCTTCGAACAAGAACTCCATAAACTCATCACGGGTCAACGAAAAGACAAATTCATCCATTCCTTCGCCGTCAGGGCTCGCTTGCCCCTGGCCCCCTGAACCACTCCCTCCACCTTGTGGTCGAGCGATACGATCCCCTTGGTGAAACGCTTTGTTGCCTGGCAAAACACCTTCACGCCGACCACTTTGTGAGTGATGGAATGTCGGCTCATGAATATCCCGAGTTGGAATACTGACCTCTTCCCCACGCTCCATATCCGTAATTGAGCGCTTACGCACTGCCTGATCCACCGATTTACGAATATGGTCGCGATAACGTCGCAGAAAGCGCTGGCGGTTCACCGCACTTTTGTTGCGACCATTGGGTCGACGATCAATAAAATAGCTCATGCTCACCTCCCTGCCACTACTGCAGAACACACTTCTGCAGCACAGGGCCTGCGGTCACTCCGTGACCTCACCACAGGCCTCCCTGCCCACTTAGCAGGCGAAATTTACTGGGACTTACGCACACGCAAATACCATTCAGATAAGAGCCGTACCTGTTTTTCGGTATAGCCCCGATCTTTCATACGGGCGACAAAGTCTTCGTGTTTTTGCTGATCATTAGCTGATGCTTTGGCATTAAAGGAAATGACAGGCAGTAGCTCTTCGGTATTGGCAAACATCTTATGCTCAATCACTCGTTTGAGTTTTTCATAGCTCTGCCAGCTGGGATTGTTACCGTTATTTTGCGCGCGAGCACGAAGGACAAAATTCACCACTTCATGGCGGAAGTCTTTCGGATTAGAAATACCGGCCGGCTTTTCAATTTTTTCCAGCTCCTCATTCAGCGCACCACGATCGAACATCTCGCCGGTTTCGGGGTCACGGTATTCTTGATCCTGAATCCAGAAGTCAGCATAAGTCACATAGCGATCGAAAATATTCTGACCATACTCGCTGTAAGACTCGAGATAGGCGGTTTGGATTTCCTTACCGATAAAGTCCACATAACGAGGTGCCAACCATTCTTTTAAATAACGCAGGTAACGTTCACGGGTTTCATCAGGGAATTGCTCTTGCTCAATCTGCTGCTCCAATACATACAAGAGATGCACAGGGTTGGCAGCAACTTCAGTGCTATCAAAGTTAAAAACTTTAGACAGGATTTTGAAAGCAAAGCGCGTCGACAAACCATCCATGCCTTCGTTAACGCCCGCAGCATCACGATATTCTTGAATCGACTTGGCTTTCGGGTCGGTATCTTTGAGGTTTTCACCATCATAGATCCGTATCTTGGAGTAAACGCTTGAGTTTTCAGGCTCTTTGAGCCGTGAGAGCACACTGAACTGGCCTAGCATACGCAGCGTATCTGGCGCGCAAGGGGCTTGATTTAAAGAAGAGTTTTCCAGCAACTTATCGTAAATTTTGACCTCTTCGGTCACCCGCAGACAATAAGGCACTTTGACGATATAGATGCGATCAAGAAAAGCCTCATTATTTTTATTATTACGAAACGCCTGCCATTCAGACTCATTGGAGTGCGCCATAATAATGCCATCAAAAGGAATCGCGCCAAGCCCTTCAGTGGGGTTGTAGTTGCCCTCTTGAGTCGCTGTCAGCAAAGGGTGCAGTACTTTGATCGGCGCCTTGAACATCTCGACAAACTCCAGCATCCCCTGGTTGGCATGACATAAGCCACCAGAAAAGCTGTAAGCATCTGGATCATCCTGGGCATAGTGTTCCAGCTGTCGAATATCCACCTTGCCCACCAGTGATGAAATATCCTGGTTGTTTTCATCCCCCGGTTCGGTTTTCGCGACCCCGACCTGATTTAATCGCGAAGGATAAAGCTTCACGACACGAAACTGACTGATGTCACCGCCATACTCTTTAAGGCGTTTACTTGCCCAAGGCGAGAGAATAGACCTCAGATAACGTCGTGGAATGCCGTACTCTTGCTCCAACAGCTCTCCATCTTCGTCATCATCAAATAGCCCCAATGGGGATTCAAAGACCGGCGATCCCTTAATCGCATAAAAGGGTACTTGCTCGATTAAGGCCTTGAGGCGTTCAGCCAGTGAGGACTTACCGCCCCCTACAGGCCCAAGCAAATACAAAATCTGTTTCCGCTCTTCCAACCCCTGAGCGGCATGGCGAAAGTAAGACACGATCTTCTCGATCGCCTCTTCCATGCCATAAAACTCGGCAAAGGCAGGATAACGACGAATGACTCGGTTCATAAAAATACGCGATAAACGCGTATCCTTTGAGGTATCGATCACCTCAGGTTCACCAATCGCCATTAGCATTCGTTCTGCAGCACTGGCATATGTCGTACTATCTTCTCGGCAGAGTCTTAAATACTCCTGCAGACTCATTTCCTCCTGCTGGGTTCGCTCAAAGCGACTCTGGACATGATCAAAAATGCTCATGAACAACCTCCTGCCGTTTAGGCCCGCAAAACCTCAAAAGATGTTTCATGCCTGTTAGCATAGACAAGATAAGCCATCTGCAAGGTTCCATTGATACAGGATTTTTCATCAAGTCTCTTGCGAGATGACACATGCAGGATCCACACCAAACTGGGCAGAAAAAAGATGAACTGGGCTGTTTTTTTGGCCACGACGGCCATCGCATTTTGCTTTCTTAGCGTCACACTATGGCTCTTGTGGCGAACCAATGGCGGGGGCTTACGTGCATCGCCTGAACGCTTGTTAGACTTGCTCAAGGCAGCCGAGCAAGGTCAGGTTGATGCCGCGCAATGGGCGGTCACGCTGGCTTTACGCTTCCATGACCCAGACATTGAGGCCATACGTGAGCAACTGCTCATCATCGAGCAAATGCACCAAATTGGAGAGCGTGCAGGCCAACTCAAATTTAATCAGGCGGGGTGCCAAGCCTTGGCACATCAACGCAAAAAAATGGAGCTTTGGCAGTACCACCAGGTACAGAAAAGTGGCATTTTCCGTCCCTGATAGCGCCTATGGCTTTAGACTAAAAGATAACGGGAAATCACAATGATGACGAGAAGCCTCAATAATGACGAGAAGCCTCAATAATGACGAGAAGCCTCAATAATGACGAGAAGCCTCAATAATGACGTAAGGTCTCAATGTAAGCGGCGCAAGCGGCCGGGCGTGAGTCCGAACTGACGCCGGAAAGCATGAGTCAGTGCGCTCTGACTAGAAAAACCAACTTGTTCTGCAATATCGGGCAGAGATAACCGTGTTTCCAAAAGTAACGACCGCGCACGTTTTAGGCGCGCATCCAGCAAATACTGGTAAGGCGTCATCCCTGTGGCATCACGGAAAAGCTCATGGAAATGCCCAGGACTGACATAAGCGATCTCTGCCAATCGCGCCACCGGTAACGGCTCATTCAAATGTAATTGGATATAAGCCTCAATCGCTGCCAGATCTAGCTTGCCTCGAACAGGCGTCTTCACCGCCAGTTGATCAGCATGCAGGTGCTTATACAGCGTCGCCAATAACCCTGTCGCCACCCCTTCAGCCGCTTCAGGAAACAAGTTCCACATTGAGGCTTCACGCTGAATATAGGCTAATAACAGACGCAAACTGGCATCGGCTTCAAAATAGAGCGGCCGTTCAAACAAACGCTGTAATTCGGTGCTGATATCAAGGCTGGGCATATCGATCACCATGTGGTCGTTATCGCCAATGCCTTCATAAAAATGCACTTCACTGGCAGGCACTAAACAACCATGCAAGGCGTCCACTCGGCCGCCCCGCCCAGCAATCTCAAATTCGGCTTGACCGCGCACCGCAATGACGAGCTGATGATGCTCGTGATCATGGTGCAAACAGTTATTTGGTAAAGGGTATGTTTGAATGCGGGTATTCATTGCCAAACCAGCCCCCGACAGCCGCACGCTGACATTAAGATGTAATGAGACACATTATCTTGCCCTAACTAGAATTCAAGCAATTTATGCGCCAGCTTGCGTTTAACTCAGACTTTAGACCAATAAACGCTAGATCAAAGCGTCACACTCCGAGGATTAAACAAAAAATCCTGAGCTTTAAGCAAGACGTAATCACCTCATGTTCATCAAAATCGATAAGACGTCCGGTCATATGACCCGCACGTCTATTGTGTCACGCAGCTATTCGAATGGGCGTCGTCATAGGGGCCAAAGGTTTCTGCAAAGGCGATTTCAATAAGACGATTTCAAGTAAAACAGCGCCTTAAAAACAGCGTCAATCAAAAGAGACCGTTTCGAGAAAACCGAACACAACAGATCGGACTCAACGTATTCGAACAAAACATGCCTATGATGATTGCCAAAGGCACCGTTTCAAAGGGCCCGCATAGACAATCGATTCGTTAGCGCCAGACAACTTCGGAGAAAACAATGTCAAAAGACATGCCTATGCTTAGCGCCGAGCAAATGCTCGACCCGACGCGTGTCGAGCTACCTGTTAATACGCTGGCGACTGTGCTCAGCGAACATTATATCGTGGATGAAGATCAGTATCTGAGCGAGTTAGTGAAAGCGCTGGATCATCATCATGACGATATCAAGCGCATTGGAGAGAAAACAGCGGCGCTGATTCGCGACATCCGAGCCCAGGATAATGCTGTTGATGGTATCGATAAGTTATTACAACAGTACAGCCTAGATACCCAGGAAGGGGTCATCCTGATGTGTCTGGCAGAGGCATTGTTACGTATTCCTGATAGCTACACCGCCGATGCGCTGATCGAAAACAAGCTATCAGTCGCTGATTGGAAAAGCCACATGGGCCAAAGCGATTCACTATTCGTGAATGCTTCAACCTGGGGCTTATTGATGACGGGAAAAGTCGTCAGCATGGACAAGACGGCTGAAGGCAAACCCGCCAACATCATTAACCGTATGGTCAACCGCTTGGGTGAACCGGTCATTCGCAGCGCTATGGCGCAAGCAATGAAAATCATGGGCCACCAGTTTGTGCTAGGACGCACCATCGAGGAAGCGCTCAAAAATGGTAAGAGCCAGTTCCAGAAAGGCTATACCTATTCCTTCGATATGCTGGGCGAAGCGGCACGCACCATGAAAGATGCTGATCGCTATTTCAAAGATTACTGTGATGCCATTGATGAAGTAGGTAAAGCCCGTAATGGTGTCGCCAAAGGGGCACCCGCACCCTCCGTATCGATCAAACTCTCGGCCCTTCACCCACGCTACGAACGCAGTCATCGCGAGCGGGTGTTGACCGAACTGGTCGAACGAGTTCGCCAATTGGTTGAGCGCGCCAGAGCACTGGATGTGGCACTCACGATTGATGCGGAAGAGGTCGATCGTCTTGAATTGTCTTTAGAGTTATTTGAGCAGGTCCTGAAAAGCAAAACCTGCCAGGGCTGGGGGAAATTTGGCCTCGTGGTACAGGCCTACTCAAAACGTGCCTTACCGGCGCTCCAATTGATCAACCGTTTAGCACTAGAAGCTGGCGATGAAATTCCAGTTCGCTTGGTCAAAGGGGCTTATTGGGACACCGAAATTAAACTGACCCAGGTATTAGGGGTTGAGGCTTACCCGGTCTTTACGCGCAAGGCGAATACCGACTTATCCTACCTTGCGTGTGCTCGTTACCTGCTGTCAGAAGCGACTGAGGGTCGTATTTTCCCTCAGTTTGCCACCCATAATGCCCACACCTTGATGAGCATTATTGATATCGCGGGCCAGCGTCCATTTGAATTCCAGCGCTTGCACGGCATGGGTGAAGCCCTTTACGACACCGCCTTAAAGCAGTCACCACAAGGGACCTACTGCCGTATTTATGCGCCCTGTGGCGCGCATAAAGACCTTCTGCCCTACCTAGTGCGCCGCCTATTGGAGAACGGGGCTAATAGCTCCTTTGTGCATCAGCTGGTCGACCCTCGCGTCCCAGTTGAGGCGCTGTGTGATCATCCCTTATCGCGCATTGAAGGCAAAACGACATTCGCGAACCCCCATATTCCTCTGCCACCGGATATGTACGGCGAAGGACGCAAGAACTCACGAGGTGTTAACTTGACTATTAACAGCCAGCTCGAACCCCTGCTCGAAAAAGTCCGTCACTACGACTCACAGCAGTGGACAGGCGGTCCCATGGTCGCCAACAAGCTCGAAGCCGATCCAGCGTTGAAACAAACGGTCGTGAGCCCGTTTGACCACCGTCAGACAGTCGGTACGGTTCAATGGGCCAACGCGGCACAAACACAAGCCGCTTTGGATGCAGCCGTTGACGCCTTCCCGGGCTGGAATGCGACGGATGTCAGTGAACGGGCCGCTATTGTGCGCAAAATCGGCGACCTGTTAGAAGAGCACATGCCGGAACTGATGGCCCTGTGTTGTCGAGAAGCGGGTAAGCAGCTCTCCGATGGTGTCGCTGAAGTTCGCGAAGCCGTTGACTTCTGCCGCTATTATGCGAATCGAGCCGAGCAGCTGTTCGGTCAGACTGAAACGCTGCCCGGGCCGACAGGTGAATCCAACGAGTTGTATCTGACCGGTCGCGGACCTTTCGTAGCGATCAGCCCCTGGAACTTCCCCGTCGCCATTTTTATGGGTCAAATCATGGCCGCCGTGGTCTCGGGTAACACCGTGGTCGCCAAACCCGCAGAGCAAACCTCGCTGGTCGCCTGTCGCTGTGTCGAACTGATGTATCAAGCAGGCTTACCGAAAGCGGTGCTTCAACTCCTGCCAGGCGACGGCCCCACTGTCGGTCAAGTCCTCACTGCAGATTCTCGCGTGACGGGCGTCGCTTTCACCGGCTCAACAGAAACAGCGCAGGTCATCAACCGAGCACTGGCAGCACGCGACAACGCACCGCTGGCCGCGCTGGTCGCGGAAACCGGTGGCCAAAACGCGATGATCGTGGATTCAACCGCACTGCCAGAGCAAGTGGTGGCTGATGTAGTGGAATCCTCCTTTACCAGCGCCGGTCAGCGTTGTTCAGCACTGCGAGTGCTGTTCTTGCAAGAAGATATTGCTGACAAGGTCATCGAGATTTTGGCTGGCGCCATGCAGGAACTTGAGCTGGGCGATCCTCGCGAACTGACTACTGATGTCGGCCCTGTTATTGATGCCGATGCGAAAGCAGGTCTGCTAGCCCATGTCGAGAAATTCCGTGCCAAGGGCCGTATTATCGCTGAAGGTAAACTACCGGCAGGTGCTGAGCATGGTCACTTTGTCGTACCGGTCGCGATCGCACTGGATGACATGAATGAACTGGAGCGCGAACAGTTTGGCCCGATTCTGCACATCGTACGCTGGAAGGCGACTGAGCTGGATACGGTAATCAACAAAATCAATGCCGCCGGCTATGGCTTAACGATGGGTATTCACAGCCGTAATGAAGGCTTTGCAGAAGAAATTGATCGCAAAGTGCGCATTGGCAACGTTTATGTTAACCGTAATATCATCGGGGCCGTGGTCGGGGTTCAACCTTTTGGCGGCATGGGCTTATCCGGGACAGGTCCTAAAGCAGGCGGACCTCATTACCTGCTACGCTTTGCAACAGAAAGAACGCGTACCATCAATACTGCAGCCGTTGGGGGGAATGCCTCATTGTTGGCTCAAGGAGATGAGTAACTGCGGATCAGCCAACAAATAAAAGCTTAACCATTTGATTCAAAATCAAATTTATGGAGAAAATTGCCATGGACGGCACGTCTGAGCAGCCACCACAGACTCAGGCACAGTAAAGCCGCTTTCTGTATTCAGATCGATCATTGGCGCTCTTGTGGGTGCCCGATAGTCGTCGCCACTGCATTCCGCGATAACCGGCGACGGACTGGATACAGAGGATCAATACAATAATTGACAACATCGCCAACAAGGACAAAGACCATGGTTGAGACAAGTGGTATTATCGGTTGGACCTTTGTCGTCTACATCATTTTGATGTTAGGCATCGGGATCACCGCTTATCGTCGCACTCAAGACCTGTCTGATTACATCCTCGGGGGACGTACCATAGGCCCCTGGACAACAGCCATTTCAGCCGGCGCGTCTGACATGTCAGGCTGGTTACTTCTCGGGCTGCCTGGTGCAGCTTATGTTTCAGGGCTATCGGCTGCTTGGATAGCGGTGGGGCTGGGCATTGGCACTTGGCTAAACTGGTTACTGGTCGCCCGTCGCCTACGCACCTACACTTTCGTGGTGAATAACTCCCTGACCATTCCAGAATTTCTGGAGCAGCGCTTCCGTGATAATAGCAATATGCTGCGGGTGATTTCTGCACTGTTTATTCTGCTGTTCTTCCTCTTCTATACCGCTTCTGGGCTCGTTGCTGGTGGTAAGCTCTTTGAAACCGTCTTCAGCCTGGATTATAAAATCGCCGTAGTTGTCGGCACCCTCGCGGTCGTCTCCTACACCTTGTTTGGGGGCTTCTTGGCCGTTGCCTGGACCGACTTGATTCAAGGCTTGATGATGGCAGCGGCCTTGGTCATCGTACCCATTGTGGCGATGAGTGATATGGGCGGCTATAGCGCCACCATGAACACACTGGCCGCAAAAGATCCCAACTTGCTCAAGTGGTTTATGGACGCCAGTACAGGGGAAAGTTTAAGTTTCATTGGCATTGTCAGCTCGCTCGCCTGGGGCTTAGGCTACTTTGGCCAACCTCATATTCTGGCTCGCTTTGCGGCGATCAAATCCGAGAAAGAAGTCCCGGCGGCACGTCGTATTGCTGTCATCTGGACCATCATCTGCCTGATTGCTGCGATGATGATTGGCTTGACCGGTAACGTCTTCCTCAGCAATGGCCTGGGAGACGGTGAAACCGTCTTCATGGTGATGGTGAATGCGATCTTCCACCCGGTCGTCGCGGGTATTCTACTGGCCGCCATTCTCGCTGCAGTCATGTCCACCGCTGACTCACAGTTGCTGGTCTGCTCTTCTGCATTAACCGAAGATTTCTATAAGTCGTTGTTCCGCAAAGATGCCTCCCAGCAAGAACTGGTCAAAGTGGGGCGCATTGCCGTCATCGCCATTGCCGTGATTGCTTGTATTCTGGCATTGAATCCAGACAGCAACGTTTTAGGATTGGTCTCTTACGCTTGGGCAGGCTTTGGGGCAGCGTTTGGTCCAGTGTTACTGCTGTCACTATTCTGGAAACGCGCCACTGCACTAGGGGCCATTGCCGGGATCGTTGTCGGCGGTGTCACCGTCGTCATCTGGAAGCAACTGGGCACCGACCTTTGGAACATCTTTGGGCTCTACGAAATTGTACCGGGCTTCATCTTTGCCACCATTGCCACCATTCTCTTTAGCTTGATCGGTAACCCACCGACCGAAGAAATGGAGAAAGAATTCGATCAGGTGGCGAACAATAACTAAACCCTGTCGATGCTCGAATGGCACTTATTCGGTGTCATTCAACACAAGGCCCCGCCACTGGCGGGGCCTTGTCATATGGCCTTGAGCAAAAGAGCCCGTAAACAAAGCCCGTAAAAAAGAGCGCTTCATAAGCGGGATGATTAAACGCTCACAGGCCGACGCGCAATCGTGACCGCCCGAACAGGTGCCGGATAGCCTTCTCGGGTTAAATTCGGATTCTCTGGGTCAAGAAAGTCAGCCAATGATTGGAAAGTCATCCACTCAGTCGCACGCTGCTCTTCAGCTGTTGTTTGGGCGACATCAACGGTTTTGATATCCGTAAAGCCACAACGTGCCAACCAGTGCTCCAAAGCCGCAGTCGAGGGCAAAAACCAGACATTCCCCATCGCGGCATAACGCTCACCGGGGACCAATACCGTGTGTACATCCCCTTCAACGACCAAGGTTTCCAGCACCAATTGACCCCCCGGGATCAGCGCCTCCCACAATTGAGCAAGATGCTCCAAAGGTGAGCGACGATGATATAAAACCCCCATGCTAAACACGGTGTCAAAAGCACTCACTTGCTCGGGCACATGCTCAATGCCTACGGGCAAATGGAAGACGCATTGCGGTTCATCTACAGGCATAAAATGGCGCACGGCCTGAAACTGCACATGAAAACGCGGTGAAGGGTCTATCCCTAACACTAAACGTGCCCCGGCTCCCGCCATACGCCAAGCATGATAGCCACTACCGCAGCCCACATCTAAAATCAGGCGATCCGTCAGATCATCCAAGTGGGGCACAACACGATCCCACTTTAGATCAGAGCGCCACTCAGTATCAATTTCAACGCCATGCAGATTAAAAGGCCCTTTACGCCAAGGCATCAATTGCTTGAGCAAACCCTCGATCTGTTTAACTTGGCCCACAGGCACATCATTCGCCTGCACGGTCACTGCCGCTTGATTCAAGTGCACTCGATCCGCGGCAATCTGAGGCAGCTTATCAAGCACTCGCCACCAACCAGCAAGATCACCATGGCGATGCTCATCCAAACCAGCCGCCATCTGCTCAGGCAAACGTGCCAGCCAACGATGCAAACCAGGCCGCTCCTCGCCTAACGTCGCCAGCTGCGTATACAGCATCGCTCGGTCATCATGTCGCGGCATAAACCCCTCCATCGTTTTGACTGGGTTTGATCGCCAAAAAAGCGGCAAAGTTTAAATATTGAAACCACTGCGTCACCGGAATAAAGCCAATATCCGTCAAACGCTTCAGATGATCATCCGCAGTATCCGTTCGCAAAACATCCTCAATGGCAGAGCGTTTTTGACTGATTTCCATATCGGAGTAACCATTGGCGCGCTTAAAATCATGATGTAATTCATAGAGCCACTGTTGTTGCACTTCATCGGCAAAATGAATCTTCTCCCCCACAATCAGCGCACCTCCTGGCTTCAAGGCGGCATACAGTTTTTGTAACAAAGGGGTACGATCTTCAGGGGGTAAAAACTGAAGCGTAAAATTCAAAATCACCAAATCGCAGGGCTTATAATCCAACGCACGGATATCGGATTCAATCACGCTTAAAGGCTGTGCCGGCAGCTCACGCTGCAGTACCTCACGGCAACGAGTCACCATAGCGGGGGCATTATCAACCGCCACCAGCTCAACACTTGAATCTTGCAATTGGTGACCGACTGACAAGGTCGCAGCCCCTAAAGAGGCCCCAAGGTCATAAACCCGCCCACCGGTTTTCACATGCTGGCGTGCAATCACACCCAACATGCCGATGATCTGCGAATAACCAGGCACAGAACGTTTGATCATATCGGGAAAAACCCGAGCCACCTGCTCGTCAAAAGAAAAGCTGGCAGCTTGATCGAGCGGGTTCACATAAAGGGCATCACGCCCGAAAGAGACTGTAGAATCTTGAGTCATGCCGATCACTTGGCTGAAAAAGAAGGCGCTATGATAGCGCCCAAAGCGTTAAACGTCAGGTTTTACGCGCATAATAGATGCGAAAACGGCCATCATCGGCCATCACAGAGACTTGATCAAAAGACTGAGTGAGCCACTCTCGATAAGGTAAAAATGCATTAGCGACAATCCACAGATCCCCCCCTTGATTCAACCTTTGCGGTGCCTCTTTGATCATCCGCTCCGCCAATGCATAATCGGTAGAGCGTCCAGTATGAAACGGGGGATTGCTGATAATGCGGTCAAACGTTTGCTCCGCGGTTAACCCGTCATAAATATCACTGCCTATAACCGCCGCCTGGTCACTTAGCCCATTCGCCGCCAAAGTATCAGCGGTTGCAGCCAAGGCAAAGCTGCTGACATCACAGGCCGTCAAATGGTGGGCTAAATGCTGATGCTTCATCCAGGCGCCCAAAACACCATTACCGCAACCGACATCCAGCAAGCAGTCAACGCCTTCTAAACGGGGGATTGCCTCTTGCAATGCCTGTTGCCATACCGATAACAAGCACTCACTGCCTTCATCAAGACGCCCGTGACTGAATACGCCAGGGCGAGAACATAACGTCAACCCATCAGGCCCGTTAAAACACTGCTGTCCCAAAGCAGGCCAGGGCGCAGCCGGACAATATTTCACCTGCAATAAAGCACAGCGGCGCGCACTATCCTGTTTAGCCACCTGTGCGCCAACGTCCTGTAATTTCTTTTGAGCATTACGAATCCCGCCTCGCGTTTCACCCACAATCAGCAGCTCAATGCCTTGCAGCTGAGTCAATAGATTCAACCAAGCCATACCTTCCTCCATGGCTTTCGGCCAAAACAGCACGACACGCCCACTTAATGACGGTAGCGCGAGCTGATGCCACGCTGGAATTCCTTGCTGTTCACAGGCACGGCTGACACGCCAGTCTGAGGTCCATACGGACAACGCTAAACCATGGCGCAGACATTCAGTCAGGACTTCATCATCTGGCGGCGCCACTAATGTGAGAGACTGCTCTCGCCATTGTGCTAAATGGCGCTGAAGCAGTTGCGAAGGAGGCGTTAACATAAGGGAATCCTAACCAACCAGGGGCAAAACCGAGTTTCAAAGTTGAGGGGGCCATCAAGCCCCCAAACCAACTATTCAATCGATCGCATCAAGATAAAACGCGCATTGTCTATGTGACTTAACCCGCAAGCAAGTGGTGCTCGGCCTCTTCAACTTGTTCACTCGTGCCAAACAACACCAATGTATCCTCTGAAGCTAGGACCAAGTCTCCATCAGGCGCTTCGAGTTCTTCACCGTCGGCCCTTTTTAACGAGAGCACCTCAACATCTTGTAAAAGCGTCCGCACCTCCGCAACAGAGTGCCCAACCGCCCAGGCAGACCCCACTAGAGACACCGAGTGACGCCGTTCCAGCGGACGCCCTGTTTCATCAGTCACATTAGACGCACGACCATGGAAAAAACCATGTAAGAGTCGATATCGTTCATTACGCGTTTGCTGAACGGTCGCCGCCACCTGCTCGTCCGACATCCCCACGCACATCAACACCTGGGAAACCAGTGTCAAACTCCCTTCCAGTACCTCTGGAATCACCGCTGTTGCGCCAGCGTCTTTTAAGCGTTCCAGATCACTGTCATCTTGGGTGCGAACCAAAATAGGCTGCGCCAAAGATAAGGGCTGTAACGCATGCAGTGTTCTCAAGGTGGCATCACGGTCATTCACCGTCACCACAATTAAGCGTGCATGCTCAGCCCCGAGCCCCTTCAGCAGCTCATGTCGACTGACATCGCCATAAACGACAGGCGCTCCGGCCATTGAAGCCGCCTGCACTCGAACAGGATCATGATCAACAGCAATGTGAGGAATTTGCTCATGCGTCAAAAAACGGTGCAAGATCTGTCCTACACGGCCAAAACCACAAATAATGACATGGTCGTTTAACTCATGATGAGCCGACGCCAAAGGAGAGCTGGGGGTTTCCGGCTGAACCGGCTTTAGCCAACGCTGACTGATCGAACCGCTGTAGCGCACCAGCATTGGCGTAAGCGCAATCGACAAGATAATAATCGTCACCACAACCGCCGCGGTTTCTTCTGGCACAACATGACGACCGACCGCAAGGCTCAACAAGGCAAACCCAAATTCTCCGCCTTGAGCCAGTACCACCCCGGTCCGGAAGGAGGCTTCTGGCGAATGCCCCAGAAACCTGGCAATCACCGTGATCAGGAGCGCTTTGCCTAGTAATAACACCACCAGCCCAATGAGGACCCAAACCCAGTGTTGAAACAGACTTGAGGGGTCAACCAACATTCCGACAGAAATGAAAAATAGACCTAATAAAATATCCCGAAAAGGCCGGATATCAGCTTCGATCTGATGACGAAAGTGGCTTTCGCCCAGTAGCATCCCCGCAATAAATGCGCCCAATGCCATCGAAAGCCCAACCGCATGCGTAATCCACCCCGCGGTCAATGCTACAAGCAAGACCGTCAATACAAATAATTCATCAGAACGTGTTTTGCTGACCTCATGGAAAATCCGTGGCATCAACCAACGCCCTAAAGTCAACATCCCGGCAAACAAGACAAGCCCTTTACCTAGCATCAGCAATAACGTCCAGGATAAAGTCGACTCCTGATCGCCTGCCAACGCCGGCACCAAGATCAAAAACACAACCGCCGCGAGATCTTGGAAAAGCAGAATACCAATCGCAGCCGTGCCATGAGCAGTATTCAGCTCCTTCCAGCGGCTCAATTCCTGGGTCACAATTGCCGTAGACGATAATGCCAATGCGCCCGCCACAACAATAGAGGCACTGCCCGGTAAACCCAGCAGCCCCCACAGCCCGAGCCCCATAATCAAGCTAGAGACCACAACCTGAGCACCACCGAGTGCAAATACCGTTTGCCGTAAAGCCAACATACGTGGAAGTGAGAACTCAAGCCCCAAGGAAAACAGCAAAAACACCAGCCCCAACTCGGACAAAAAGTTCAGTTCTTCTCCGGCATTCAACCACCCCATGCCGTAAGGCCCTAGTGCGGCCCCAACCAGCATATAAGCCAACACAGGGGGAAGCTGTAAACGACGAAACACTGTACTGGCAAACACGGCAGCGGCCAGCATTAACATCACTTGGTTAAACGCATCCTGCATAAATAGACCTGATGTAGACACTCACGAGAAAGGGTTCAATAAGCACGCTCAGATAAAAAGGGCCCCAAGAAAGGGGCCCTGATCAGCACATCACTGATAATAACGCAAACAAAAACAATGTCGTAAAGAAACAATGTCGTAAAGATGCTGGCCTGCAGAACATCGGCCAGGTCAGCATCATTATTTGGCGCGGTAGATAATCCCAGGTCGACACTGCACCATCTCATAATGATCAGGCATGTTGGACAGTGCCTCTGATGCCCCCAGGAATAAATACCCGCCTGGTTTTAAAGTGGCGTGAATACGCTTGAGAATATCTTTCTTTAAGTCCGCCGAGAAATAAATCAACACATTTCGGCAGAAGACCACATCAAATTTACCTAACAATGAGTAGCTATGGAGCAGGTTCATCATGCGGAACTCAACACGACGTTGGATCACTGGATTAATCTTCCAGCGCCCCTCTCCGGTTTGCGAGAAATATTTGGTCAGCCGATCCCGTGAAAGACCCCGCCCAAGCGCCAGCATCTCATACTCCCCTTTACGGGCAGTGGCCAATACAGAAGGCGAGATATCTGTCGCAACAATTTTCTCAGCACCTTTGAGCGCTCCAGGCTTTTTCTGCTTGAAGGACTCAATCGTCATCGATATGGAGTAAGGCTCCTGCCCAGTTGAGGCTGCTGCCGACCAAATTTTCAATGGCTGGCTACCCAATTTTTGAGCTACTTCGGGCAGAACCTGATTCTCCAGAATGTTAAACGGGTGAACATCACGAAACCACAATGTTTCGTTGGTGGTCATCGCATCGACCACGGCCTCCTTCAGAGGAGATCGAGGGTTACGCTGTATCTCCCTCATCAAGTCAGTCAGTGTGCCCAAACCGTTTTGCGCCATAATCTTGCCCAAGCGGCTGGTCACCAAATACTGCTTGTTATCGCCCAGGAGTATGCCGCAGGCTTCCTGAAGAAACTTGCGAAAAACCTGAAACTCTTGTGGTGATATGGTCTTGGTAGTCGACATCCCCACCCACCGTCAGTGATTGATCAACTTCAAGTGATCAATGAAAGCCAAAGGTCTTGTAACTGAATCAAGATGACTGAGCGCTACAACTTCTTCACCGAAAAGTCACTTCATATCAAAGTCGCTTCACAGCAAACAAGTGCTCATGCATCTAATCCAGCCACTTCCCGGACCCGATCAAGAACAATACTAGCCAATTCATCCGCATTATACTTGGGTAAGAAATAATCTGCCCCTACCCGCCGAACCATGGCCTGATTAAATATCCCACTCAATGAAGAATGCAACAGAACAGGCAATTCTGCCAGTCTATCATCCTGTTTAACCTTCGATGTAAGGGTATAGCCATCCATTTCAGGCATTTCAATATCTGAAATGACCATCAGATACTCTTCCGCGACTTTATGCCCACTACGCGCTAGCGCATCCAGATGATCCAGAGCTTCAACCCCATTTTTAAGGCTTGTCACCTGAACACCTGTCTCAGCCAAATTACGCTCTACCTGGTGACGCGCCACACTCGAATCATCCACAACTAATACATGAAACTGAGCACACGCAGTTCGCAATTCATCACTTAACAGCTCAGGAGAGACGCCATCAGCAAAAGGATCGACGCTAGCGATCACTTTTTCAACATCAATAATTTCAATCAAATCATCCCCCACCCGTGTGATTGCCGTTAAAAAGCTTTCACGGCCGCTGCCTTTGGGGGGTGGATGAACTTCTTGCCAATCCACATTGATGATTCGATCAACTTGTCGCACCATAAATCCTTGGGTGCGACGATTATACTCAGTCACAATCACCACATGATCAGAAGGGTTTTCCACTGCGGGCTGACGAATCGCCATGCCAAGGTCGATGATAGACACCGCACCTTCACGCACATGGGCAACACCTCTAACCTCAGGTACATGATGAGGTAGATTAGTCAAACGTGGACAAGGAATGATCTCCTTGACCTTGAAAACATTGATACCATACAACTGTCGACCACGCAGGCGAAATAACAGCAACTCCATTCGGTTGCCACCAACCAGCTTGGCACGATCAGCCAATTTCACTGCAGAAGAATCGTTCATAGGCAAATTGACCCGGGTCTGTATCTGGATGTTCCAACGAACACGGCGCATGCCCGAGGGGATACAGGAATAGTAAATGATACAGCGAGCTCAAGCTTCTGAATATCGTGACATGATGTCAATGATCCTACTCAAGCTGAAACATCGTGCTGCTTTATGCGTCTTGCTTACTACATTAATGGGTAGCTTATCACTCATCAGCCCTTTAGCTCACGCCGACTCATCTTCGTCTTCTCAGGCGAACCCTTCAATGGATATCGAAAATCTTAGAACACAAGCATACGATTATCTTATGCAAGCAACACAAGATTTTCCTGGCCGAAGCGAAATTGTGATCAGCCCCCTTGATCATCAACTACGCCTCGACCGATGTCCAACCCCGCTAAAGATCGCCCCCCAAGGGCGCAGCGACCTCATCGGCCGAATCACACTTCGGGTCGAATGTCCCGCACAAGGATGGTTCATTTATTTATCGGCCACCATTAAACACTATGAAGCGGTTGTCACCGCAAGGCAGAGTATTCCCCGCGACACCCCCATTACACAGAGCATGCTCTCGCTTGAAGAAATGGATACCTCGCGACTACGTGATCGTTATTTTACTGACCCCAAAGCGCTACAGGGCATGCGCACACGCTGGCCGATTCGGGCAGGTAATGTTATCGCGGCCAAACGTCTACTGGCAGCCAACGCGGTCAATGAGGGCGATCAAGTCGTCATTCATGCCCAAGTAGGCTCGTTAGAAGTCAAAATGTTGGGAGAAGCCCTTGAAGATGGGCAGGTCGGAGATCAAGTCAGGATTAAAAATATTCGTTCAGGCAAAGTACTACGTGCCCGAATTGTCAGTAAGGGCGTGGTGCAGGTAGGCCTATAACGAGCCGGCGTCAGCAAATTTCCAATCATAAAAAAGCTCAAGTTGAGTCCACACCTGCCGATACAAGCTAGTAGACAGCAAATGAATATCGACTTACCGACAGTAGTGACTGAAAACACATGGCCTAAAACAACTAAAGACTATTTTTTTGACTTAGGCTAAAGTTTTCTGAAATACGGTCGATAAAAGAACCAAACATACTGACATCCGGGGCAGCAATCATGGCAATTGAACTCAATGGCCTGGGGTCTAATACCCCGAATCAGCGGGTTCGCGGTGCTGATCAAAATACGCCAGCAAACCGTTCATCCGACGTGGATACCCCGACCAGCAGTGCCAATCTGAACGAGAACGTCAAGTTCAGTGACCAGGCTCAACAGCTGGCGGGCAACCCGAATTCAGACATCGACCAGTCTCGTGTTGATGCTATTAAAGCGGCCATCAATCAAGGCCAATATGGCATTGATGCGCAAAAGCTAGCTAAAGACATGATGTCGTTTGAAAACGATTTTTAAGGTTTTCATCCACCACTCAGTGCTTAGCTTTAGCTAGTCCTTTGAGTGCCTTGAGTTTTTAGTACTTAATGCTTATTTCGAGTATTAAATTCTTATAGTACTGAAATGCCTTACTAGTACTGAAATAAACAGTACTGAAATGCACAGTAAGCTGAATGGACTGCCAAGATCTGGTCGCCTGGATTATTCAGAAAGGCTCGGCAATGCCGGGCCTTTCTTGTTGATCACACCCCACCCACATAGACAATCCCTTATACAGCTTTCACTAATAGAAGAAACAACCATCAGCAAGTTGCCATTCAAAGGGCTGCCGTGGCGATAATCAGTGCGAACTCTGGTTTTACCAATATCTGGTTTTACCAACATCTGATTTCACCAACACGAGTTACACGAACAGTGGGTTATACTGACACTTGAGTTACACTAACATCAGTTGTACGGACACCATGATCAGTTACACTTGGGGCAATATATACAAGCCTTGGCGCTTGTAATGAGCTCACGAAACTCGTGACAGAACCCTTTTTAGAAACACAGCAGGAGCCTTCGTGAATACTCTCGTGAAGACCAAAGCCAGCCAGACATTTCGCGACTTGCTCTTAGAAAGTATCCATCATCTAAGAGCTCTGGATAGCTTACTGCAAGAAGAACGTCAGTGTTTAACGGCACATGAGCCCCACGAGCAACTTGAGGCCATTGTCAACAAAAAGCAGGTCGCGTTGGAGCAAGTGATCACTGACACGAAGAATCGTAACGAGTTTCTTGAAGCGCAAGGGGTTGAACTCAATGAGGCCGGTGTTGAGCAGTTTTTATCACAGCAACCCCCTGCGGTGGCTCAAGCGCTCAACAAAGGCTGGCAACAACTGCAACAACTGATGGCTCAACTGCAAGAAAGCAATATGCTCAATGGTCGACTCGTCAACCATGTTCAGCAACAGGTAGAAGTGTTCTTAACCGCTGTACAACAATCTCAAGGCAGCAGCGTCAAAGTTTATCGTGCTGGCGGCGATCGTGGCGACTTGTCAGTGCCAAGAAATTTAGGTAAAGCATGATGCTGATGGGCCTTGTCTTCAAGGTGAAACTTCACGCCAAGCCTTTCATCTTAATGATCCGGAGATCCCTGAGATGCCATCAGGTTACGATGACGATACGCTGATTACTCGCTCAAGCGAAATTGCCACAGTCCTCCGGGCGCTCCAGCGCCAGCATTCATCGCTCAGCCTGCACTTCAGGGGACAAGGCAATCAAACTTATCTCACCATGATTCTGGATGTCGATCCCGAGCGCCAACTCTTCACTCTCGACGAGCTCAACCCACCCAGCGGCCATCCTAAAGCTGTCGCAGGGGATACATTCTCGATTCGTGGGAGTGATAACGGGGTCGCAGTCTTTTTTTCAGGCTGTAGCGTCATCGAAGTAGAAGAAGCACAGGATGGATTTCTATATACCGTTCGCTTTCCTAATGCGCTAACACATAACCAACGCCGTGAAGCTTTTCGTGCTCATGTCTTCCGTAGCCTGGAAATTGCCGTCGAACTCAATGCCAGCACTCGAGAAGCGGCACTACAAAGCTATATGCAGGACCTTTCATCCACCGGATGTAAGCTGGTCTTCGATCAAATCATCCAGCCCCCATTTCATGAGATGGAAGTGTTCGAACGCTGTTTGATTCATTTACCAGAACACGAAGTACCGCTACAACTGGCCATGGAAGCCCGTCACGCGACCTATGACGAACAAAAAGGCCGCACCGAGTGTGGCTTTCGCTTCCTCAATGTCGATGGCAAAACCCAACAGGATATTGACCGCTACGTCATCTATTTACAGCGAGAAGCTCGCCGCTTGGCGCTACGCTGAGCCTTGCAGACTGAGCCACGCCCCGTATAATAGCCGCCCGTGCCCCAGTAGCTCATCAGGATAGAGCGTCGGCCTCCTAAGCTGAAGGTAGCAGGTTCGAGTCCTGCCTGGGGCACCAGTCATCCAGCCTACTTTGTCCTATTTCCCCTTCCTAACCCACTGACCCTAGTTTACTAGCCCTACCTCGAATCCCTCCTTGCCTGCCCCCTATTGGCCACCCATTGAGATCTCAGCTTTAGATCATCACTCAATTTGCCCCTGAGCAACCAACCAGCTCTAATGACTGAGCTTGGCTTTTTCGGGTTAAACCCTATCGGTATACTGGCACTCTCGTCCAACATCCAAGCCGGTCACGATGACATTATCTCTCGAACAAACCCCAACGGATCCCTTACCCATCGAACAAGTGCTGGATGACCTCGTGATTCAGCTCTCTCAACACTCACAAGCAATTCTGGTTGCCGAACCTGGCGCAGGTAAAACTACCCGTGTGCCGCTTCGATTGATTCAAGAGACACCCACCCAGGGCCGCTGGCTACTGCTAGAGCCACGTCGAGTCGCGACACGTTTAGCCGCCACTTACATGGCTCAACATCTAGGGGAAAACGTAGGCCAAACAGTCGGTTATCGCGTTAGAGGCGAGTCTCGTGTCAGCCCCAAAACCCGACTTGAAGTCATCACTCAAGGCATATTGACCCGTTGGTTACAAGACGACCCCATGCTGGAAGGCGTTGCCGGCATTATCTTTGATGAGTTTCATGAACGCAGTCTAGAAGCCGACTTAGGCTTGGCACTGAGCCTGGATATCAAACACGGGCTCCGAGAAGACCTTCAGCTGTTGGTCATGTCCGCCACATTGGATGTCAACGCATTGCTCGCGGTGATGGGAGAGTCAACACCAGTGATAGCGTGTGCCGGCCGGACATTTCCGATCGAGACTCACTATCGCCCTCCTACTCGCCGACAACCCCCTGTGGATCACCAGTTGAACGTCATTCAAGAAGCGCTGGCGCAAACCAGTGGTGACATTTTGGTCTTTTTGCCTGGCCAAGCGGAAATTAATCGCTTAGGGCAAGCACTGACGGCACAGCTTCCGCCACACATTGAATGGCACGCCTTACACGGGCAACTACCGCTCAAAACTCAGCAGGCCGTATTACACGCCAGTGATCAACGTCGCATCATCCTGGCCACAGACATTGCCGAATCAAGCTTGACCGTACCCGGCGTACGCGTCGTGATTGATGCCGGAAAAGTGCGCAGCCCACGCTTTTCAGCTCGAACAGGACTAACGCAGCTCGACACTTTTAGCATTAACCGAGCCAGTGCCGACCAACGCCGTGGTCGAGCAGGCCGAGTAGCTCCCGGCGTGGCGTATCGGCTCTGGTCAGCAGAAGAACCATTACCTGCTCACGGCGACCCCGCCATTCAACAGGATGACCTCACAACGTTGGCATTCGAATTAGCCCGCTGGGGCATTGCCGACCCGAGTCACTTATCTTGGGTGACGCCGCCGCCTCCGGCAGCATTGGCTCAAGGCCGACAGTTGCTGCAAAAGTTAGAGTTACTGGCCAAAGACAATACCTTAACCGCGTCAGGGCGCCAGGCCAGTCGCTGGCCAACCCACCCGAGGCTGGCTCATTTAATCGAACAGGCCCAGAAACACCATGCTCAATCTTTAGCATGCTGGTTGGTGGCCGCACTTGAGGGACAGTTTCACCGCACGACCGACTTAGAGACCCTGCTTGCCCAACGCCCTGGATCTCAAACCCAGGGCACATTGAGACACTGGTATCAGCAAGCCCGGCTCTGGGCCAAACGCCTTAACGTCTCGCTAGAACCCGTCGATATGACGCCATTACCCCGCTTGCTAGCGGCCGCTTTCCCTGATCGTATTGCTCAATATCAAGGAGAAGCCGGGCGCTTCAAGTTAGTCAATGGTATGCAAAGCCGATTGCCAGAACATCACCCACTGGCCCAAAGCCCATGGCTTGTGGTGGTTGACGCCGATGGGCGTGCGGATCAAAGTCGTATTTATCAAGCGGTCGCGATTGATCTGGACACACTTGAAACAGATTGCTTGGAAACTCAGCACTGGCACACTCATTTGTACTGGTCAACCACGGCTGAACGGCTCATTGGTGAACAAGTCAGATCCCTAGGGCCTTTAATTATTCAACAAAAACCATTGACCGAATGGCCCGAAGAAGCGGCTCGTCAGGCACTTTTGAAAGCCTTGCAACAAAAAGGGACACTCCCTTGGTCAGATCATGACCAGCAGTTACTGGGTAGACTAAGCCTGCTACACGAGCAGCTCGGCGCCCCCTGGCCGGATGTCAGTCCAGAAGCCTTAATGACCTCGTTAGATGACTGGCTGGGACCTCATCTTATCGGCATCACCCGCTTTAGTGAGCTCGCGCGTTTACCCTTAGGCCAGTATCTGCTGGAATCCTTACCCTGGTCACAACAACGTGAGCTAGACACCCTGGCGCCAACCCATATCACCGTCCCCAGCGGCGATCGTATCCGGCTAGACTACCGGTCAACACCGCCGGTATTGGCGGTCAAATTACAAGCGGTCTTTGGGCTCTCCGACACCCCCAAAGTGGTCCAGGGCCGCATTGCCGTCATGATGCACTTGCTGTCACCCGCACAGCGCCCTGTTCAGGTCACTCAAGATTTGGCTAATTTTTGGCGACAAGGTTACTTTGACGTTAAAAAAGACCTCAAAGGTCGTTATCCCAAACACCCTTGGCCAGACGACCCCCTCGTCGCCATTCCGACATTGAAAACACAAAAAGCAGCCAAAGGACGTTAATGCAGTGGCGCTCGTTACAAAAGCAGCTCACAAAAACAGCCCACAAAAACTGCTCACAGATAATGACTGTTGATTCATCCAGTCTTATGCTACCTTTGCCGCACTGAAAGCGAGGCTCACTCGATCAGGCCACGCAGGGCTGAACCCGATAGACGATGCACTAGGACTCACATAACGATGCCAAGCATTTCTCAACGTATTGCGGAAGAACTCTCGGTTCGCGATGCCCAAGTGGCCGCGGCAATAGACTTATTAGATGGCGGCGCAACGGTTCCTTTTGTCGCCCGTTACCGAAAAGAAGCCACCGGCGGGCTAGACGATGGACAGCTGCGCCAACTGGAAGAACGCCTGCGTTATTTACGCGAATTGGAAGAACGTCGAAGTGCAGTGCTCGCCTCAATTGATGAGCAAGGTAAGCTGGACGACGCGCTAAAAGCACAGATTCTTGCAGCCGAAACCAAGCAACGACTGGAAGATCTCTACCTCCCCTACAAACCCAAGCGCAGAACCAAAGCCCAGATTGCTCGCGAAGCCGGCCTAGAGCCTTTAGCCGATGCGCTACTGACTGACCCCACTCAAACACCCGAGTTAGTGGCTGAGGGCTATCTCAATCCGGATCATCAGATCGATGATGTTAAAGCCGCACTGGATGGGGCTAAACAGATCCTGATGGAACGCTTTGCTGAAGATGCCGAGCTGGTCGGTCAATTGCGTCAATGGCTCTGGCAAGAGGGTGTTTTGACCAGTCGGTTATTGGAAGGTCAGGCGCAAGAAGGGGCCAAATTCAGAGATTACTTTGAACATGATGAGGCCATCAAAAAAGTTCCCTCTCACCGAGCGTTAGCCATGTTCCGTGGCCGCAATGAAGGCGTACTCTCTCTCAGCCTCAAGCTGGAAGGCGAGGAAGAGCTGCGCAGTCATCCGGCTGAAAACCGTATTGCCCAACACTTCAATATTCTGGATCAGCAACGCCCCGCAGATCGCTGGTTAGCTGAGGTCGTTCGCTGGACTTGGAAAGTTAAACTTTATACCCACCTGGAAACAGAACTGCTAAGCCGGCTACGTGAAAGCGCAGAAATTGCCGCGATTGAAGTTTTTGCGGCGAACTTAAAAGATCTATTACTGGCAGCACCGGCAGGCCCTAAAGCGACACTAGGGCTAGACCCAGGGCTGCGTACTGGCGTCAAGGTCGCGGTAGTCGATGCCACCGGGAAAGTGCTGGATTATACGGCCATTTATCCACATGCCCCGAAAAATCAATGGCAACAATCGATCAAAACGCTCACCGATTTATGTCGACGTCATCAGGTCGAACTGATCGCCATCGGTAATGGCACGGCCAGCCGCGAAACCGACAAGCTGGCCGCCGAAGTTGTACGCGCGCTGGCAGAGACTCAGAAAGTCGCGAAAATCATGGTCAACGAAGCAGGTGCTTCGGTTTACTCCGCATCAGAATTTGCCGCGCGTGAATTTCCTGAGTTGGATGTCACCATTCGGGGTGCCGTATCAATCGCCCGCCGTCTACAGGATCCATTGGCTGAACTGGTTAAAATTGATCCCAAATCAATTGGCGTCGGCCAATACCAGCATGATGTCTCACAGGTACAGCTCGCCCGCTCGCTGGATGCTGTCGTTGAAGACTGTGTAAACGCCGTCGGTGTGGACTTAAACACCGCATCAGTGCCCCTCTTAACTCGAGTCTCAGGCCTGAATACCGGCTTAGCCGAAAATATTATCCAATGGCGGGATAGCCACGGCGCTTTCAATAATCGCCAACAACTCCTAGACGTGAGCCGCCTAGGGCCTAAAACCTTCGAACAGTGCGCCGGTTTTTTACGCATCATGCAGGGCGACAACCCACTGGATGCCTCAGCCGTGCACCCTGAAACTTATTCAGTTGTCGAAGCAATGGCCAAACAGCATCAACGTGAAGTGACCTCACTTATTGGTGATAGCGCCTTTATTCGACAGATCAAACCGACGGACTATGCCACCGAGCAGTTCGGTACCGTCACCATTAACGATATTCTGAAAGAGCTGGATAAACCGGGGCGCGATCCCCGCCCAGAATTTCGTTTTGCTGAATTCCAAGACGGTGTGGAAACACTGAAAGATTTGGAACCCGGCATGATACTCGAAGGCGCAGTCACCAATGTCACCCACTTTGGGGCCTTTGTTGATATTGGCGTCCACCAGGATGGCTTAGTCCATATTTCAGCATTGTCAGAGAAGTTCGTGGAAGACCCAAGACAAGTGGTCAAAGCGGGCGATATCGTGAAAGTCAAAGTCATGAGTGTGGATATTGAGCGCAAACGTGTCGGTCTCTCGATGCGGATGAGTGATGACCCCAACGAGCAGACACAATCGCCTACAAGCTCGAGCAATCATCAGCATCGCGCCGCACCTCATCCACGCCAGAAAGGCAACCGAACAGGTGGGTCGGCACCGGCAGCACCCACATTAGGCGATCTGTTCAAGCAAGCTCAGCAAAAGCGTAAACGCTAGCACTGACAGAGCGGGGTGACTTGAATCTATTGCCGTCACCCCCATCTGCCAGAGATGCCTTTCACTGACAAATCAAGCCTGATCGAAATAACCCGATTTGTGATTAAAAGGCCATATGATTAAATAGCAGCTTGATCTGCATGCCATGATGATCACGACTCGATTCATGTCCACTGATCATCGATATCAACAGGCCCCGGCTATTCCGGGGTATGACTCCGTGCTCCGCCTTCGTCCAACGATGACGGAACAGCAGCAGGGCTTTCTATCGTGACTGAACAACTTAACTCCCGCCTACAACACCTTTCAGCCGCCGCTCGTAAAGGGCTTTTTCAGCAAATAAGGCGTGGTCTGGAAAAAGAAACCCTGCGCATCACCCCCACGGGGCGAATCAGTCAACGCCAACACCCAAAGGCGCTAGGGTCGACACTGACCAACCCACACATCACGACGGATTACTCTGAAGCCTTGATGGAGTACATCACGCCGGTGGATATTGATCGGCAGCACACCCTGGATTTCCTGCAAGACCTCCATCGCTTTACATTTAAAAGGCTGGACGATAACGAGTTGCTCTGGCCCATGAGCATGCCCTGTCGATTGGACGGTAATGATTCGATCCGCATTGCGGAATACGGCACATCCAATGTGGGCCGAATGAAATATGTCTATCGGCGAGGTCTAGATGTCCGTTATGGCCGCATTATGCAAGCCATCGCCGGCATTCATTACAACCTCTCTTTCCCCGATGAGCTCTGGCCACTCCTGGCCGAATATGCGGGGGTGGCACAACAAGATTCAAGTGCCTTTCAGTCCGACCGTTACTTTGCCCTGATTCGTAATTTCCGACGTCATTCCTGGCTCCTGCTTTACCTGTTTGGTGCCAGCCCTGTGGTTGATCAAAGCTTCCTCGCCGCTCACCCTGATCATGGCCTAGAAGCCATTGGCCCAGACACCTTCGGTCTACCCCATGCCACCAGTCTACGAATGTCAGATCTGGGCTATCAAAATGAAGCCCAATCAGATCTACACGTCTGCTTTAATACATTGGATAACTACGTCAACACCCTGACTCAAGCGACGCAAACACCTTATGGCCCTTATCAAGAGCTTGGTGTGCGCGATGCTCAACATCAGTATCAACAACTCAACACCAGCATTCTGCAAATTGAGAACGAATATTACAGTGATATTCGACCCAAACGCGTCGCTCGCAGCGGTCAGAAACCCTCCGAAGCATTAGCTCATGGCGGTGTTGAATATATTGAAGTCCGCTGCCTCGACATCAATCCATTTCTATCGGGTGGTATTGATGTTGAGCAAATGCGTTTCCTGGATGTCTTTCTACTGTTCTGCCTACTGGCCGACAGCCCTGAAATCAGTGATGAAGAGTGCCAAGCGCTGGATGCAAACAAGCTGGTCGTCGCTCGCCAAGGACGCCACCCTGAAACCCGACTCTCAATCGACGGCCACTCATTACCCTTGGCCACCGCCGGGCACCAGCTTTGCGATCACCTCGAAGCGATTGCTGTTTTAATGGATCAAGGGGCCTCAATAGATCAAGGCACTTCAATCGATCAAGAAACCCCACAAGCTGATATTAAAACGCCTTTTCAAGCCGCATTAGCCGAGATGAGGGCACGTTTGGATCATCCCGAGCGGACACCATCTGCCCGCCTTGTTGAACTGGCACGAACCCAGGGCCACTTGGCGACAGGCCTGCAATTGGCACAAGCTCAGCACGACACCATGGGTTCAAACCCGATCGACCAAGGCCGGGGGGCGCTTTTTGCACAGCAAGCCCAAAACTCACTGGTGGAACAAGCCAACATTGAAGCATCGGACACGGTCGATTTTGATACTTATCTCGCCGACTATTTTGGGCAAGCGGTTGTTGCCTCCTAATGATTAAGCGACTGATTTATTTGCACGGTTTTGCCAGCAGTCCACAATCAACCAAGGCAGTCGCGCTAGGTCAGTGGCTGCAGCAACATACCACGGGATTGGACTATCAAGTACCGGCACTATCAATCGACCCTGCAGAAGCCTTTGCCCAAGCAGAAACCTTGATAGCCGAAGCCCCCGGAGAAACGGCTTTAGTCGGCAGTTCTCTCGGCGGCTTCTATGCGCTTCATCTATGCATTCAGCATAGTGTGCCGGCCGCCTTAGTGAATCCGGCGATGCATCCTGACCGACTGTTGCCCACGAAGTTGGGCAAGCAGTACAACTGGCACACCGGCGAGCCCTTCATCGTGACTGAGGCTCATTTAGCCGCCTTAAAGCGGATCAAGCACCATGACATCCCTTCCGGATTACCTTTATCACTGTTTCTTCAAACCGGTGATATGACCCTGGACTATCGCGAAGCATTACAAGCACTCCCGGGCATACCGAGCTGGATAGAAGGGGGCGGTGACCACGGTTTTAAACACTTTAAGCGCTGCTTACCGGCGCTAGCCGGTCAATTAGGTCTTATTCATTCTACGAAGGCTCGACAGTACGAGCCCGTTTCAGTGCAGGGTAACGCGCCATGAGTCAATATACCTCTGACAGCATCGAAGTTTTAACGGGCCTTGAACCCGTTCGCAAACGTCCGGGGATGTATACCGATACAACCCGTCCAAATCACCTGGCCCAAGAAGTCATCGATAATAGTGTCGATGAAGCGCTCGCAGGTTATGCGACACAGATTGATGTTGTCCTGCACGAAGACAATTCACTTTCAGTCTCAGATAACGGCCGCGGTATGCCGACTGATCTTCACCCCGAGTATGGCATTAGTGGGGTGGAGCTCATTCTGACGCGTCTACACGCTGGTGGAAAATTCTCCAATAAGAATTACCAGTTTTCAGGAGGACTGCACGGCGTTGGGGTCTCAGTGGTCAATGCGCTTTCGACTCGCCTAGAAGTCACCGTGTGGCGAGATGGCGAAGTGAAGCGTATTGCCTTTGCCAGCGGTCAGCGTGCCGAAGACTTAACCTTGCTCGGGAGCTGCGGCAAGCGTCGTACCGGAACTGAAGTGCATTTTTGGCCTGATACCAGTTTCTTCGACAACCCCCGCTTTGCCATACCTCGGTTACGACATCTATTGCGGGCCAAAGCGGTGCTGTGCCCGGGTTTAACGATCACCTTTAAACAGGCTGGAGATGATCATGTCGATCAGTGGTGTTACGAGGATGGGCTCACGGATTATCTTCGACAGGCCTGTGACGGTGATGAAACCTTACCCGCTTCACCATTTCGAGGACACTTTGCCACCGCCAGTGAGGCCGTAGACTGGGCTATTTTCTGGCTTCCAGAAGGGGGCGAGCTGGTCCAGGAAAGCTACGTCAACCTGATTCCGACGCCACTCGGCGGCACTCATGTTAACGGGCTTCGTAATGGTCTGCTGGATGCGCTTCGAGAATTCTGCGAGTTCCGCAACCTGTTACCCAGAGGCATCAAGCTCACGGCCGATGATCTCTGGCAAGATGCCAGCTTTGTGCTCTCGCTGAAAATGCAGGACCCTCAGTTTGCAGGACAGACCAAAGAGCGCTTATCTTCCCGACAAAGCGCCACCTTTATTGCCAGCGCCGTGAAAGATGCATTCTCGCTGTGGCTCAATCAACATACGGTGGATGCCGAACGGCTGGTTGAGTTGGTCATCAATCGTGCCAGCAAGCGCTTAAAAGCCGCCAAAAAAGTAGCTCGAAAAAAAGTGACGCAGGGCCCGGCATTGCCTGGGAAATTGGCTGATTGTGCCAGCTCAGACCCTGCTCGAAGCGAGCTTTTCCTCGTGGAAGGTGACTCTGCAGGCGGCTCGGCCAAGCAAGCGCGAGATAAAGAGTTTCAAGCCATCATGCCGTTACGCGGCAAGATTCTGAATACTTGGGAAGTCGATCCCAGCGAAATACTGTCAAGCCAGGAAGTCCATGATATTGCCGTCGCACTGGGGCTCGATCCTGGCCAGTCCGATCTGGGCAGTTTACGCTACGGCAAGATCTGTATTCTGGCAGATGCTGACTCCGACGGGCTGCATATTGCAACACTGCTATGCGCTTTGTTTGTCCGCCACTTCCCGGCACTCGTCCAAGCCGGACACATTTTTGTCGCGATGCCACCGCTTTATCGTATTGATTGTGGCAAAGAAGTTTTTTATGCCCTGGATGATGGAGAGCGCGAATCGGTCATCGATCGACTCAAGGCCAGCAAACCCAAAGCGAAAATCAATGTGCAGCGTTTTAAAGGGCTGGGTGAAATGAACCCAATCCAATTACGCGAAACAACCATGGACCCGAGTACTCGTCGACTCGTTCAGCTTCAGTTGGAAAGTGGTGATCAAACCCTTGAGCTCATGGATAAGTTATTAGCACGCAAACGCTCAGGAGATCGCCGCCAGTGGCTGGAACAGAATGGTAATCTCGCCGACCTGAGTGCATGAAAGAACTCCCATGGGCTCACTCATGTCTCAGCGTCAGCACCTTTTACATCACGACGCCTATTGGTCTTGCCAGCCCTTACTGGGCTGGCTCATTATCCCGCTGGCGGCCCGGTTTAATATCGCGACCTTTAATGATATGCGGGCGCAAGGTACTGACCGCACGCACAATACCCCGTCGACCTTGTTTAACCGCCTGAGTCTGAGCAGACTCAGCGGCAGGATACTGACTCCGGTCGATCACATTCCCCATCAACAGATCTGCGGTGGCATGCATATCCGAGGGTGTAAATTTGAACGACTCCATCCCGCCGTACATTTGAAATTCACGCTTTTTATAGGAACTGAAACTCCGATTAATACTTTGCGTCACCTGCTCGACCGTCATGATAAAAGACTGATTAATGCCATTCCCCTGAATGGTCGTTTTAGGGGCTTGAACAAAAATCACCTCAATCGGCAAGACTTCGAAGCCTTTTTGAACACCGTTATGACGTGTCAGGACCTCAGCGGTATGGTTATTCAGCTTATTGCGCAACTCCCGGCTGACATACTTAAACAGCTCAATAGGGTTCTCCATCGGAATCTCACGGCCATTAACGATACGATTCCAAACCTGCCGATAGTTCACCTCAATTTTGCCATACAGGGTTCGGCTGTTGATCAAAGTGATGCCGTAGGGGTGCAAGACGACATGATCCACATTGACCTTACGTTCTTCGACTTCGACGACCACATCACTCATGACCAACACATCTTCATTGGTCTTGAATGCATTACGCAAACGCGTCGATACCTCAGCACAATTCTCTTCAGACTTACTGTTGGCATCAGGTCGATGCTTGTACTCTTTGAGGATCATCAGGACCTCCCCTTGTTAAAACGGTACGCCGAGACAAAATGCTCCTCATGCGCCACATTTGACTGGCAATCTTCGTCATCGTCAGCGTATAAAACGCCTTGTCATGACGCTAGACTCATCACGTATCGTTCGATCAGGCCTCTGATTATAGCCATGCCCCGAGCTCAGCGTCAGGGGTGGGTATCATTTAGTGACCAAAATCATGGGGATCGATACGCACAGCATCAAATCATGCTCTCTATGATAGACAAGGCGCCCCCTCGATCAACGGCTCGCCACCCCAGGTGGGATCATGATCGCGCTACCCCTGCGCCAACAAGAATCGCGAGCACGACTTATTCTTTACGGTCTCAAGCCTCTCACGCTTGGGCTTTGTTTTCTCAACGCGGATGCAACAAACCATGAGCCGCCATAGTATGCCGATGGATGATAATTTTGAGCGCTTGCCATTAAGCGCTTTCACTGAAAAAGCTTACCTTGATTATTCGATGTACGTCATTCTGGACCGCGCCTTGCCCCATATCGGCGATGGCATGAAACCGGTTCAGCGTCGCATTATTTACGCCATGAGTGAACTGGGCCTCTCAGCCACCGCCAAGTTCAAAAAATCGGCCCGTACGGTCGGTGATGTCTTGGGTAAATTCCACCCCCACGGCGATTCCGCTTGCTATGAAGCCATGGTTTTAATGGCCCAGCCTTTCAGTTATCGCTATCCCTTGGTCGATGGTCAAGGTAACTGGGGCAGCCCAGATGATCCCAAATCGTTTGCGGCCATGCGTTATACCGAGTCTCGTCTGGCGCGTTTTTCAGAGGTACTGCTCGCAGAGCTGGGGCAAGGGACAGTGGAGTGGGTCCCTAACTTTGACGGCACCATGGACGAACCGCAGGTACTACCGGCGCGACTGCCTCATGTATTACTCAATGGCGGCACCGGTATCGCCGTCGGTATGGCAACCGATATTCCGCCCCACAATGCGCGCGAGGTGGCCGATGCCACCGTCCACCTGCTGCGCCACCCCAACGCCAGCGTCAACGACTTGATGCAGTTTGTCAAAGGGCCGGACTTCCCTACTGGGGCTGAAATCATTACCCCTCATCAGGAGCTGAGTAAGCTCTACCATTCGGGACGAGGCTCAGTCAAAGCACGAGCCCGCTATGAGATTGAAGAGGGCGAAATCGTCATCCACACCCTCCCCAGTCAAGTCTCACCGGCTAAGGTATTAGAGCAAATTGCCGGTCAGATGCAGGCCAAAAAATTACCCATGGTCGCCGATCTTCGAGATGAGTCTGACCACGAAAACCCTGTCCGCCTGATCATTGTGCCGCGCTCTAACCGGGTCGACCTCAATGAATTAATGACCCACTTATTCGCCACTACAGACCTGGAAAAAAGTTACCGGGTTAATATGAACATGATTGGGCTTGATGGTCGCCCCCAGGTGAAGCCACTGAACCAGCTGCTAGGCGAATGGTTAACGTTCCGACGAGAGACTGTTACGCGACGCTTGCAGCATCGTCTGAATAAAGTGAATGACCGGCTGCACATCCTGGAAGGCTTACTCGTTGCGTTCCTAAATATTGATGAAGTCATTCGTATTATTCGTGAAGAAGAGGCCCCGAAAGCAGCATTAATGCAACATTTTGGGCTCTCCGAGCGCCAATCTGAAGCCATTCTAGAACTACGATTACGCCACCTGGCGCGGCTTGAGGAAATTCGGTTACGTGGTGAGCAGGATGAATTAGAAGCCGAGCGCCAATCGCTTCAGGCACTGCTATCAGATGCTGAACGCTTAAATGATCTGATCGCTGAGGAAATACAGGCAGCCGCTCAACAATATGGCGATGAACGTCGCTCTCCTCTGGTCGAACGAGAAGAGGCCAAAGCGCTCTCAGAAGTTGATTTAATGGGGGCTGATCCTGTCACCATTGTACTGTCGAAAAAAGGCTGGATTCGGGCAGCTAAAGGGCATGATATTGACCCGACAGGCATGACCTATAAATCAGGCGATAGCTTTTTCATGGCCGCCCGCGGTAAGACCAATCAAACTGCTTTATTGCTAGACGATACGGGGCGTAGCTATGCCATCAGTGTACATGATCTCCCTTCAGCACGCAGTCATGGCGAACCTTTAACCGGCCGACTCAATCCCCCCGCCGGGGCCGAGTTTCGCGGCCTTCTGATGGGGCGAGACAACCAAAAAGTCGTGATCGCTTCAGATGCGGGCTATGGCTTTATTACCACACTCGGTGATATGAGCAGCCGTAACAAAGCCGGTAAAGCCTTACTGAATGTGCCCACAGGGGGCGAGGTCATGGCACCGCAGTTAGTCACTGCCGAGATGGAAGAAGAAGGCCTACTGGCCATTTTGTCCAACGAAGGACGGCTACTGGTCTACCCATTGAAAGATTTACCTCAGTTATCCAAAGGGAAAGGCAACAAACTGATCGATATTCCTGGACGACGTGTCGCCAACAGAGAAGAGTTTGTCCGCGCCTTTGCGATTTTAGCACCGGGAGATCGTTTGCGAGTGGTCGCGGGAAAACGCAGCATGACGCTAAAAGCCGATGAGTTAGTGCATTACCAAGGCGAAAGAGGCCGTCGAGGCAGTAAACTGCCACGAGGATTCCAGAAAGTCGACCAAATGTATACTGAACAGGACTGATCATCGCGGGGCTTTCAAGCCCTGCGTCGTCGTTACGGTCTTTACTCTTTTACTTAAGTCACGCGCATCTTTTGAAGATGCGTCAAGCCCGACGAGCATGTTGATATGAGCACGCAAGATCGCAGTACGGTACTGATCAATATTTCCGGCCCCGATAAACCGGGCATCACTTCAGCCATGATGAATCACTTGGCCGCTCACGATATCAAGGTGCTGGATATCGGTCAGGCGGTCATTCATGACACCCTTGCACTGGGCATGCTGGTCCACTTGCCTGCCTCAGCTCAGCATTCCCCCGTGTTTCAGGATCTGCTGTTTGCCGCCCATGAAAGAGGCATGCAAATCCGGTTTACTCCAGTCAGCGAAGCCAGCTATCACCAGTGGGTTGAAGGTCAAGGCAAACCTCGCTACATCGTCACGCTGCTTGGCCGTCAAATCAGTGCGGAACAGATTGCTAGGGTCACCCAGAAAGTGGCGGATAACGACCTCAATATTGACCGTATCAACCGGTTAAGTGGCCGTCTCAGGCTGGATCAACTGGATCAACAAAGTCGCGCTTGTGTGGAATTTTCCGTCCGTGGTGAAGCCGCCGATACGGCCGAACTGCGTCGCCAATTTCTAGCTTTGTCGGCCGAGCTGGGTATCGACATCGCCGTTCAGGAAGACAATATTTATCGCCGCAACCGCCGTCTCGTGGTCTTTGATATGGACTCGACCCTGATAGAGGCGGAAGTGATTGATGAATTAGCGCGTGAAGCGGGCGTCGGCGATCAAGTGGCGGCTATCACGGAAAGAGCCATGCAAGGTGAGCTAGACTTCCAGCAAAGTTTCCGCGCACGCGTTGCCCTGCTGAAAGGACTGGATACCCAAGTATTGGATCAGATTGCTGAACGCCTGAAAATTACCGAAGGGGCGCCTCAATTAATCAGCACGTTGAAATCCTTGGGCTATCGCACGGCCATTTTATCAGGCGGTTTTACTTATTTTGCGCGCTATCTGCAACAACAGCTTGGGATCGATGAAGTCTATGCCAACGAGCTGGAAGTGGATGCCCACGGAAAAGTGACCGGAGAAGTCACCGGCCAGATTGTCGACGGTGAGCGCAAGGCCGCCCTACTGAAAGAATTGGCCCAACGTGACGGCATTGGCCTGGAACAAACCATTGCCGTCGGCGATGGGGCTAATGACCTCCCCATGCTAGGACTCGCAGGGCTCGGAATCGCTTTTCGTGCCAAACCGATGGTGCGTCAGAATGCTCGCCATGCACTATCGACCCTAGGGCTGGATGGCATTCTGTATCTGATCGGCTTTTCAGACCGTGATCTTTCACGCACTCATCAGGGCCACCCAACGACTCAAGGCTCACGATAACGCCCACGCCTCTGGGGGGGCCATCGGCGTCTTGCCCGGCCGGTCCGGCACCTCCCGAACAGGCCGAGGCACCAAAAACCCAGGCAATATCGCCAGCAGCTCACCATAGAGCTGCTGCATACGGGTATCGGGTACAGCAAAATGAGCCGCCCCCGCGACTGGATCAAAGGCATGTAAGTAATACGGCATGATGCCGGCCGCAAACAACTGCTCGGACAGTTCAGCCAACACATCAGCCTGGTCATTAATGCCCTTCAGTAACACCGTTTGATTGAGCAAGGTCACGCCCGCCTGACGTAATCGCCGACAGGCCTCGATCACCGCATCATCAATTTCTTGGGGGTGATTAATATGCAGCACCATTACGGCTTGCAAAGCCGTCGCCGCCAGGCCATCACAAAGCGCATCCGTCACACGATCGGGAATCACAACCGGTAGCCGTGAATGAATGCGTAGCCGCTTGAGATGTGAGCCCCCAGTAAGCTGCTCGATCAAGCCCAATAAGCGCTGATCGGGTGTCGCCAACGGATCACCCCCTGAGAGAATCACTTCATTCACATCAGGGTGCGCATTAAGATAAGCCATGACCTGTGTGATATGTTCACGACTCAAGCGATTATCGGCATATGGGAAATGTCGCCTGAAACAATAACGACAATTCACCGCACAGGCGCCGGCACCAATCAGCAAGACTCGACTACGATATTTATGCACCAGCCCGGGTAGCGGATTTGCAGTTTGCTCCAACAAAGGATCCTCAACAAACCCAAGAACCTCATCGTTTTCTTCGGCAACGGGCAGGATTTGTCGTAAAATCGGATCTCCGGGTTGGCCCGGCCGAATGCGGGACAACAAAGCCTCAGGTACCAGAGTAGAAAATAGCCGGTGTCCCTGCTCAACCCCCAATGCCTTAGCATCGAGCCCTAGCCGCTGACAGAGTTGGTGAGGGTCACGTATCGCCTGACGTAATTGGGTTTGCCAATCTCGTTTAACAGCAGAGTGTTCAGAACAATCTGCTGGCCCCTCGGCATGCGAGGGAGGATTGGCAGGAGATAACTGCACAAGAGGAAGGGTTTTCGCTATCATGGCGACCGGATGACAATAGGCCCTATGCAACCCGAATAAACCGGTTTGCGGTAGGGACAGCGTGAACGAAACTGAGAACAGCATTTATGGCAAGCTATTCTACCAATGAATTCAAGGGCGGCCTCAAGATTATTCTCGAAGGAGACCCTTGTTCAATCGTCGAAAATGAAATGGTTAAGCCGGGTAAAGGCCAAGCCTTCAACCGCGTTAAATATCGTAACCTACTGACAGGCCGCGTAGGTGAGAAGACATTTAAGTCGGGTGATAGCGTCGAAGCTGCTGACGTGATGGAAACCGACATGGAATACCTCTACACCGATGGCGAGTTCTGGCATTTCATGAAAACCGATGGCTCTTTCGAGCAGATCGGCGCGGATGCGAAAGCCGTGGGCGACAACGTCAAATGGCTGAAAGAACAAGAGGTCTATCTGATCACACTGTTCAATGGCGCCCCCATCAGTGTGACACCGCCAAACTTCTTGGAACTGGAAGTCACTGAAACAGACCCTGGTTTAAAAGGCGATACCGCACAAGGCGGCTCCAAACCAGCGACAGTCTCCACTGGCGCTGTTGTTCGAGTACCTCTGTTTGTCAATATCGGCGATAAACTGCGTGTCGACACCCGTACAGGTGAATACGTCAGCCGCGCCTGATACGCTTTTGCATCACTGTTTGTTTGGCACCATTGTTTGTTGCGGGAGACAGCACTCGCTGCTCCCGCCTATCCTCAGTTGTTTTTCTCTTTTGAGCAGGAACCCCATCATGAGCTGGCGTCCTTCTGCCTCGCTGGAGCAGCTGCGTTTTCGAGCCCAATGCATCCAGCAGGTCCGCACCTTCTTTGAACAACGAGACGTGCTCGAAGTTGAAACGCCCATTCTCGGCTCAGCGGGCAGTACCGACCCTTTTTTAGACAGTTTCATCACCGAGCTGACCCCTGCAGGTCGCCCATCGGCAAAAGGAGAACGCCTGTGGCTGCAAACATCACCTGAATGCCATATGAAACGCTTGTTAGCGGCCGGGTACGGCGCCATCTGGCAACTCAGCCGATGCTTTCGCAACGGGGAGCGCAGCCGCCGTCATAACCCTGAATTCAGCATGATTGAATGGTATCGACCGGGCTGGAACCTGGGCGAACTCCTCGGGGAAATCCAAGCGTTGATTAACCTACTACTGGGAAAAGCGCCCTACCAGTGCATGACTTATAGCGAAGCACTTCAACATTTTGCTCACGTTGATCCATTTACCGCAACGGATGAAGTATTACGTGATCAGGCCAGAGCCTGCTCAGGCCTTGATGGCCCACTCAGCCGTGATGATTGCTTAGATATATTGATTAGCCACAGGGTCGAACCCGCACTCGCAACCGCTGGACGCGTGTGCTTGACCGAGTTTCCCGCCAGCCAGGCCGCATTAGCCCGTACTTTCACCAATGCCGAAGGTCATTTAGTCGCGGAACGCTGTGAAGTGTATGTCGCGGGGATAGAACTGGCGAACGCTTATCACGAATTAACGGACGCCCATGAACAAGCACAACGGTTTATGGCAGACTGCGATGCTCGACAACAACTGGGTAAGCCCGATGTCCAAGCTGATGAAGCACTGCTTGAGGCTTTAAACTCGGGGCTACCCAGTACCAGTGGCGTCGCTTTAGGCTTAGATCGGTTGATCATGCTCGCTGCCGGTGCCTCATCATTAGATGAGGTGACGGCCTTTCCTATCGATCGTGCCTAGGCAGCATTAGTGGGTTAATAAAACCTAGGGGTTAATAAAACCTAAGGGTTAATAAAGCCTAGAGAGCTAATGACGCTGAGATGCCGAATGAAGCACTAGGCATTAATAATGCGCAGAAAGCTGGCAAACCGCTCAGGGTGAATATCCCCTCGCGTAACAGCCTCTGCCAACGCACACCCGAGGTCGCCCTGATGGCGGCAGTCGCGAAAACGGCAGCTCCCGAGATAGTCATGAAACTCCCGAAATCCTTGAGCAACAATCTCAGGAGATAAGTTTTCTAACGAAAACTCACGAATACCCGGAGAGTCGATCAAATCACCACCGTCGGGAAAATGGAATAAACGCGCAGTTGTTGTCGTATGCCGTCCCTTGCGGGTGTCTTCAGATAAAGCGCCTACACGCAAGTCTACGCCCGGCAGTAACGCATTAATCAAAGAGGATTTCCCCACCCCCGACTGGCCGACAAAAACACTGATGCGATCTTTCAACAGGCTTTTTAAATGATCCAGTCCCTGCTCGAGTTGAGTCGACGCTTGTAAGGTTTGATAACCAATGCGTTGATAAATACTTAATAACGCTTCTAAACGCTCTCTCTTCTCTGGCATTTGCAGTAAATCGACTTTATTCAGCACCAATACTGGCTCAATGCCAGTGGCCTCTGCTGCCACTAAATAACGATCGATCAAATTGGCAAACGGTTCAGGTTCCGGAGCAATCACCAATAACAAGTGATCCACATTCGCCGCAACGGGCTTCATCTGGCCTTGCATATTGGGGCGGGCCAGCAGGCTATGTCGAGGTAAGCAAGACTCCACCACGCCCAGCTCAGGCCCTTGCCGCCAAATGACAGCATCTCCAGTCACCAGCGAGGTCACATTGGCGCGCACATGACAACGTTGAACAAGGCCACAATCTTCCCCATCCACCGCTTCAATCTCGACTTGCTGGCCAAAGTGCGCCATCACCCGACCATTACGAGGCTCCCCGAGCGCATCATGGACTAATGCATCATCAGCTTTGCGCGCTCTTTTCGCAGCACGATCTACTTTTTCCTGCTGAACCTTTTCAATGCGCCAGCGTTGTTGGCGAGATAACTTGCGTTTTGCCATATGAGGTCAGGGCTCAAGCTTGAGGAAGTGATCGCGATAGTAGGCTAATTCCTGAATAGATTCACGAATATCGTCTAAAGCCAGATGTGTATTCTTTTTCTTGAACCCCTTATCCAGCCCTGGCCGCCAGCGCTTGGCCAGTTCTTTTAGCGTCGATACATCCAAATTGCGATAGTGAAAAAAGGCCTCTAGCAATGGCATTTCATACTGCATAAAGCGGCGATCCTGATGCACACTGTTACCACACATCGGCGATGTGCCGGGCTTCACATGTTGCTGCAGGAAATCTAGCGTCTGCTGTTCTGCTTCAGCAGTCTGGATCTTGCTGTCTTTAACCCGTCGAGTTAAGCCAGACTGTCCATGCGTCTTGGTACACCACTCATCCATCAAGCCCAACACATCATTAGGCTGGTGAATCGCGATGACCGGGCCCTCAGCAACAAGGTTCAACTCACCGTCGGTCACAATTGTGGCAATTTCGATAATCCGGTTTTTTTCCGGATCAAGCCCTGTCATTTCAAGGTCAATCCAGATCAAACGATCTTGCTTAACTTCTTGAGATGCTGTCGATGTCATAACGGCTCCTCCTCCACTTCGATCCATTGATCTTCAATACGTACCGGATAAACCTCAATATCTACATAAGCGGGTGGTGCTTTCACTTCACCGGTTTTCAAACAAAACCGAGCCCCGTGGCGCGGGCACACAATCTGGCCATCTTCAATACAACCGCCCTCAAAACCACGACGATCATGGCTACATTCATTCGCAACGGCATAAATTTCATCGCCGACACGAGCCACCAAAATTTCATCACCGTCGTCATTCTCCACCACCCGGAAGGTTGACGCCGTCAAGGCATCGGCTGGGCACACTTTAATCCAAGCCATTAGATCGATCTCCCTCTAACACTTTTAGATTTATCGAACTTGACGCCACGATGACACGATGTCTGCAGTCAAGTGCACCATAGTCGATAGAGACAGCACTCACGAGACAATACAAGACATCATGAGAATGGCTTAAAGTCACCATCATGCATTGCATAGGTGGATAAAAGAGGTAAATTGTGCCATATGAGAGGGGGACGGTCGCGCTAAATTCCTGTACTAGCATTAAGTTACTGCAAGATCAGATCAAAGTTTCACAACTTTGTCATCAATGACCGCTAAGGTCGCGAATGATTCTGATGCAGTCCATTGCTCAGTACTTGACCACAATGGCGCGATACTGTGCGATTAAAATGTAATAACAAGACGACTCAACCGGGTTCAGGTAACAAAAGGTATGAAATCCATTAGCTTGAGGTGTTGCCAACCCGGCAAGAGCGTTTTAAAGTTGATGTGCGACTGCATACTGGCAACTCATAAGGTTAAACGGTGACGGAAGGACCGAAGCCGTTGACTACAAAATAAGCAACACGCAACCTGAAACAAAGGAACCCGAAATGAAAAAGACGCTGTTAGCGACTGCTGTAGCCCTGGCTGCTGCTTCCTCTGCCCAAGCTGCTACTGTTTATAACGAAGACGGCACGACACTGGATGTTTACGGCAACGTCCAGATTGGTTATCGCAACATCAAAGATGATGCTGGTGATTCACGAGATGACTTGTTTGATAACGGCACCACTTTCGGTTTTGCTGCTCAACATCAGATCACCAATGATGTCATCGGTTACATGAAGCTTGAAATTGACGACATCGATGCCACAGAAATGAAAACCGGTCCTCGCCAAGATGGTGGCGATCAAGCTTACATCGGTGTTAAAGGTAACTTCGGTGACTTCCGTATCGGTTCTTTCGACACCGTAATGGATGACTGGATTCAAGACCCGCTGACCAATAACGAATATTTTGATGCCACCGATTCCAATGGCTTTGCCAACGGCAACAAAAGTGGTAGCGCCGAAACTGATCAGATTCGCTATATGTCACCGGTCATGGGTGGCGTTCAACTTGCTCTTGGCATGAACTATAAGGGCGATGCAGAAAGCGAAAATTCGACCAACAGCTCAGAGCAAACATTCTATGGCGGTGTTAAATATGCCGTAGGTGCCTTCTCTGTCGCGGCTGTTTATGACACATTAGGCATTCAAGACGATGAGACCGATATCGTAACTGGCGATGATCTGGGTGATCGCTACGGTGTCAATGCACAGTACACCATCAATGCACTGCGCCTATCAGCGAAATATGAAGTATTTGATGCTGAAGCAAGCAATTCTGACGTCACCTATGCGGGTATTGGTGCACGTTATGGCTATGGCATGGGTGATGTCTACGGTGCCTACCAGAATGTTGACGATGATAGCGTTGATGACAAGCGCAATGAGTTCATCGTAGGCGGCACTTATAACATTTCTGACGCCATGTACACTTGGGCAGAAATCGCTAAGCGTGACCGTGATGAAGACGCTGGCGACGGCTTCGGTGTCGGTGTCACCTATATGTTCTAATTCATCTTCAATGATGAGTTAAACAAAAGGCCAGCCTGAGACAGGCTGGCCTTTCTTGTTTTAGTCTACTTGATGAGGAGGCCAATCACACAGGCCGCTCAGAAATCGTCGAGCAACCCCGATACCTTTATCCTGACACCTCAAATCAAAGGGTGTTAATCTACGACTTTTATTTTCAGAGAAGTGAGTGCTTATGAAACCCCGTATGCCCTCAACACTGCTGGCCTGTATCGCCCTGACCTGCAGCGCACCGCTGGTTCTGGCCAGTGACGTTCAGGATCGCTTTCGCAGCGAAGGCAAACAGATGGACCTGACCCGTTTTCTGAACAGCGACCAAGATGCTCACAGCCAAAGCTATACCTTTGGCCAACCTCAAACCCATACGTTTACCGTCAAGCAAGGTGGCTTATTTGAGATTAATGGCCAAATCATGGCGCAGGTTTCTCAACAATACACTTTAGCGGCCACGTTACTAAACGATGAAGGCCAAGAAATCACCCATCAAGAGGCTAACGGCCAGACCGGTGGGCTCAAGTTCAAACAGCACCTAGACCCAGGCACTTATACGCTGAAAGTCAACGGCCAATTTTTCGGCAGCCAGGCCCAAAACCGAGCCCGCTACTATGTCAATGTGCTAGGTTTGGATGCTCAAGGCAAAGAGCGCCCTGGAGCGGTGGCAGATTCCCAACCTTTACGTAAAACTGACCCCAATCAAACCAGTGCGCTGGTGCACGACCCGGAGCAGGTCACACGCCTAGGTCGGTCAAAAACGACCTCATCATCTGAAACTGAGTCACAATCCCCTGATACAGACAAGAGAACCGCTGTTCAGCCTGAAACGCCGCCTCAGACAACGCAACACACAACACCACAAACGGGCCCTTCTCACGCAAAAGAAGCGTCTTCCCAAACAACTGAATCAGCAACAGCTGCAACGGGCTTAACTGACAAACCAGACAGCCAGAACACCGCCGCTCAACAGTCTGTAACTCAAGCGCACTCATCTCAAGCACACTCATCTCAAGAGCATTCCCCTCAAGAGGAAGCCACACAAGAGATTGACGCGCCCCACACTTTTGAGACATTGGTCACTAGCCTGAATATTCGCACGAATGGCTTGGCTATGAGCTTTGAACTGGCTGAGCCTCTGCAAGTGCATATCAGTAGCTCCAGCTTCTTTAACGCTAATGGGGCTTACCGGATTGAGGCTGAGGTGCGTAATGCTCAAGGTGAAGTGGTTGCCCAAGATAGCGGTGAAGGCTTCGATGGCGATGTTGACTTCAGCCCTCAACTCCCGGCGGGCCAGTACCAAATTTTTGTGAAAGGTCAGAAATTCGGCTCATCGCACTCAGGTAGCAATAACTACGAACTCAAGCTGGAAGCCGTTGATCCTCAGTAAATGAGTGAGCCTCAGCTCAGACCTGATGTGATAGATGGCGTTTGCGGGCATGGACTAAGATATAACGCCCCAAACGCCAGAATGGGTCTTGTTGCATATAACGCCGTTCTAGTGACACCAGGAGTTCAGGTTTGGCCTGAGGCGGCAGCTGGCGACGTAAGTAATCATGAAACACTCGAATGCCGCTCACATGATGAATATCAAACCCCTGAGCGGTCAGCCACGGGAAAACTTGGTCAGGCCGCCTTGGCGAAATCGGCGTCAAGCGCTGACGCTGCCCGGTTCCGGCCAAACGCCCTGCCAATACTTTTTCCCAGTTGCCTTTAATCACATTAGACATCAACAAGGCATCTTCATTAAAGAACATCAGAGACAGCCAACCACCGGGCTTAATATGCTTGAATAAAGCAGGCAGAACAGCCTCAGGTTGATAAAGCCACTCCATCACCGCATGACAAACGCCCAAGTCAAATTGCTGGTCGGGGTCAGGTAGCTGGTGCACTAACGCCTGAATGTCCGCATCTAAAACAATCCCGCGATGACGTTCAATGCGCAATCTTGCCCGTTCACGCATGGCTTCAGCAGGCTCTGCCATGATCACCTGATGGCCCTGTCGAGCCAGCCACGCTGAGGTCTGCCCCAATCCGCCACCCGCTTCAAGAACAGACAAGGGCTGACTTAATGGTAACTCAGCTTGCATACGCTCACGAATCAGCCGCAAACGTAACCGTCCTCGAGCAGAACCATAGATGCTACGCGCAAACTTATCGGCCAAATCATCAAAGTGGCGGTCATGCTGTATTGGGGTATAAGTACTCATCACTTAAGGCTGGGCATCATCAGTAGGCCTGGCATCAACAGAAGCTTCAATCAGCGCAAATCGGGGCACCTGAAGGCCTGTCTCTGGATGCATAACATGCTCAACAAACATCGCATAGGGTCGCACCCAATAACCTTGGTCGCCATAACAAGGTCGATATAGCACCAACCATTCTTCGGTTTCACTATGACGGGCAAGGCCGAGCACTTGGTACTCGGCCCCTTTATAGTGGCGATATCGCCCCATGGTCATCATCGGTTTAATAACGCCCACCTCGTCAATATCAAGTGCTCGTCAATATTCAGTATTAGTCAATATTAGATTGAGATGATCGCAGGTCTTACGGTGCGGATGAGCTCGCTGCCGGATCACCATTATTCGGTCCGGTGCGATTATACGAATATGACGCGACAGTGCCATCAGGTTTAAAGCGAATCACCAGATCCGATGTTTCAGCTTCGCTGAAGACGCCATAGTGATATTGACCGTAGGTCCAGGTCACTTGACCATTCTCCATTCCGGTCCGCCAAGGTTTACCAAACATTTGCTCCACCTCAGCACGGGTCGTTTGGCCGGTCTGAATATCAGGGACACGATGTTCCGGATAAGGCTTACCGACATTGGCACAGGCCACCAAGGAGGCAAACCCTATCGCAACGAGAACAACTTTCAACGTATTAAGCATACCGCTGACTCCTGTTCAGAGTGGTCATAGCATTCAACATTGGCTTTGTAGCACAACTATCTCGGTACCCATGATTAAAATACCGGCTACAAAATAACTCATTACGTGATTGAGTATGGCACAACACTCAAGACAGCTTAATGTGACGCTCAAAAGAGACATTCACGATAATGTATTTTAACCGAATTCAAATAATTTGTTGATGAAGTATGGGTTATTGCTTAGGATCAAAAAAACATCGGTAACAAAAAGGCATCATAACCCTGTCAAAAAGATCCGCTATGGGGATAGCCCCTTTCATGATCGACCCGAGGAGTTCGAACATGCGTACCGCTCGCCTTTTTGCATTATCTGCACTTTCTGTAGGCCTACTGGCCGGCGCCCAAAGTGCCATGGCTTATGAAGCTGGTGATTTTATTATTAAAGGTGGTTCTGCCACTGTAGATCCACAAAGCAAGGCCACTTCAGCAGCAGCCGCTTCGGCTGATAACGATACTCAGCTGGGCCTGAGCTTCACCTACATGGCGACGCCACGCTTGGGTATTGAAGTTTTGGCTGCGACCCCGTTTGACCACGATATTCAGACTGCTTATGGGGCTGACACCGCATCAACCAAGCATTTACCGCCGACGGTGACCGCTAATTTCTACCCGATGGGTGAAAGTAACGCCGCATTCCAGCCATTTGCCGGTATTGGTTTCAACTATACGTTCTTCTGGGATGAAGAAGGCCACGGTGACGCTTTAGGGGGTGCTGACGTCGACCTGGATGATTCCTGGGGGATTGCCTACCAGCTGGGTGCGGACTATATGATCAGCGACAACCTGGGCCTTGGCGCTTCTGTTTACTATGTTGACATCGATACTGACTTAACCGTCGGCGGTGCTGATTATGGCACTGTTGAGCTGGATCCTTGGGTTTATCGCCTGAATGCTGTCTTTAAGTTCTAATCAGAACTAGGGGCATTTAAAGACAAACGCCAGACAGGGTTGATCCTGTCTGGCGTTTTTTATTCAGTTATTTTGAATAAGCGGTGTGTTTTGAATAAGCGGTGCGTTTTAAATAAACAGCGTGTTTTGAATAAACAGTGTGCCCGATCCCGCAATACTTATTGATATGCTAAAACATCCCCAGCTCAAGCTGAGCCTCTTCTGTCATCATATCGCGTTGCCACGGCGGATCAAACACCACCTCAATATTGACAGCACTAAGATCCTCGGCCCCCAAAATTTTTCGCTTGGCATCTTCAGCAATGACATCCCCCATACCACACCCCGGGGCGGTGAGTGTCATCCGAATATTCAATACCTTACGACCATCAATCAAGTCGACCAGCTTAAGTTGATACACTAAGCCTAAATCCACAATATTGACGGGGATTTCAGGATCAAAGCATGTTCTCAGTTGATCCCAAGCAAAGGCTTCTAACGTCTCACGAGAAGCGCCTTTGGGTAGGTGAGGCCGCTCTACAGGCGGCAGCCCCAGCGCATCCAGATTAAACCCCTCAACTAAATACAAACGCCCTTCATGGCTGATTGAGACAGAACTGCCTTTTGCCTGAAAAATACTGACTGACTCGCCTTCGGGCAACGTAATGGTCTTACCAAAAGGAATAGAAATCACATCGGTATCACGATTCAATGCAAGTGTTTGGCCTTTACTCAACCCCTCAATCGCCACCAGGCTCATGCCAACATCTCCCGAACCTTCACCAGCGATTCGACAAAGAAGTCGACCTCTTCCTTGGTGTTATAGGCCGCAAAAGAAGCTCTTGCCGTGGCATTCACACCAAAATGATGCAATACCGGCATCGCACAGTGATGACCCGTGCGGATGGCAACCCCCAGCTGGTCAATCAAGAGGCCGATATCTTGTGCATGGGCATGGGGTAGCACAAACGAAATCACGCCTGCCTTACCGGGCGCCTCACCAATAATGCGAATGTCAGGCAATGTTGATTTCAATTGATCAGTGGCATATCGCGTTAACTGATGCTCCCAGGCTCCAATACGCTCGACACCGGTTTCCATCAGCCACTGGGCAGCCCGCCCCATCGCAACACCTTCAGCAATGGCCGGCGTGCCAGCTTCGAACTTGTGCGGTAACCCCGCATAGGTGGTTTTCTCAAAGCTGACTTGATCGATCATCTCACCGCCCCCTTGCCAAGGCGGCATAGCCTCTAGTAGCGCTTCACGACCGTATAGCACTCCCATCCCTGTAGGCCCATAAATTTTATGGCCTGACAACGCATAAAAATCAGCCCCAATCTGCTGAACATCCACCGCAACATGGGGCACGCCCTGAGCGCCATCAATTAAGACAACAGCATCCACGGTTTTAGCCAAACGCGTGATCTCATGAACGGGATTCACTGTGCCCAGCGCATTGGAGACATGGGCCACAGCAACCAGGCGTGTGCGATCGGACAAAAGAGCCTGATAAGCGGCCATATCCAATACGCCTTGCTCATCCACAGGAATGACTTTTAACGTCAGCCCCTTCTCTTCGGCCAGCATTTGCCAAGGCACGATATTGGCATGATGCTCCATCATCGAGACAAGGATCTCGTCTCCGGCCTGAAGCTGGCTTCGCCCCCAGCTTTGAGCCACCAAATTAATCGCTTCAGTCGTTCCCCGGGTGAATATGATCTCGCGTTCAGACGGCGCATTAATCAACTGTTGAAGCTGGCGACGAGCGTGCTCAAAAGCATCCGTGGCTTCTTGTGACAAAGTATGCAAACCACGGTGGATATTGGCATTAGAATGACGCAGGAAGTGGTCCTGAGCCCTCAAGACTACCTCAGGTTTTTGACAAGTCGCGGCATTATCTAAATAGACTAAAGGTCGCCCATTGATCTCGCGAGATAAAATCGGAAACTCTTGTCGTAACTGTGCCACATTGAGTGGCGCCTCATGGCTCACAGACGTATTCACAACAGCCGCATACTCACTCATCACTGAGCCTCCTGATCCTCAAGGACCAACCCTTTTAGGTTAAAACGCTCAGGCAATGCCCCCGCAATACGGGCTTCAACCGTATCATGCACGGCATCAAGCGTGACCTGATCCAGCACTTGGTTCGCAAAGGCCAACGTTAAAAGCCCTCGGGCAACCGACTCATCAACCCCTCTTGCTCGCAGCGCAAAGACTGCATTCTCATCGAGCTGTCCGGTGGTTGTGCCATGAGAGCACTTGACGTCATCCGCATAAATTTCCAACTCAGGCTTGGTGTCCATCTCAGCCTGATCAGACAGTAAAAGATTGGCGTTATTTTGATGCGCTTCGATCTGCTGGCTGTCGCGCTTCACAATGACCTTGCCATTAAATACGCCACGAGCGCGATCATTCAGAATACCCTTATAGTTTTCATCGCTATAAGTATTCGGCGCGTTATGATTGACCTTCGAGTGCATATCCAAATGCTGCCGCCCTTGACCAAACAACAGGCCATTTAAAGAGGCGGTTGCACCTCGGGCATTCAGCTCACAGACAAAGTCATCCCGAACCAAAGCCCCGCCTAGATTGAGATGAAAGGCCTGATAACGGCTATCACGCTTTTGCTCAACATGCACACGTCCCACCCATAAATCTTTCTCTGCAGGCGTTTGCAGCAGGTAATGGGTCAACTGAGCATTGCCTTCCAAAAACAGCTCAGCCACTCGCTGGGTATAATGACCACTGGCGTGCTGCCCAACCAGTTGCTCCACAATCGTCATCTGACTATTAGGACCGGCGACGACTGCAATTCGCGGCCAACTGGCCAAAGCGGACTCATGCTCAGTCGATAAGTAGACTAACTGTATTGGTCGCGGTAACACCACGCCACTCCCCACACGAATCAAAGCCCCTTCTTGGGCCATGGCATGACTCAACGCTGTCAGACTATCAGTATCAATGGCCGCTAGACGCCCGACGAGCCCACCCGCTAATTCCTGATCGTGGGTAATCGCCTGCGATAGTGGCTCAATGGTCACCTGATTGGGCAAGTCCGAGAGATCCGACAAGTCAGGGCTAAAAACCCCATTGACCAGCACGATGCGCCAAGCATTTAAATCCAGCAACTCCGCTTGATCCGTGTGAGAAACCGTGGCCTCAGTCTGAGCCATGCTAAACTGGCGCTTGTTTAAACGCTTGAGATCGGTGTACTTCCAATCCTCATCGCGCGGGGTGGGAATGCCCAAATGTTCAAAACGAGCAAAAGCCGCAATACGACGAGACTTTAACCAACCCGGCGTCGCCTCATCATTCACTTGTTGAAATAGATCAGCCCAGGCGTTCATGATGCATCTGCCTCCAGCAGCCAATCATAACCGCGCGCTTCCAATTCCAAGGCCAAGCTTTTATCACCGGTTTTCACAATACGGCCATCCGCCAGCACGTGAATGACATCCGGTACGATATAATCAAGCAGTCGCTGATAATGGGTAATCATCAGCACACCACGTTGTTCGCTGCGTAAGGAGTTAACCCCATCGGCGACCACTCGAAGTGCATCGATATCCAGGCCAGAATCAATTTCATCCAGAATGGCGAGTTTGGGTTCAAGCACCAGCATCTGCAGAATTTCATTGCGCTTTTTCTCGCCGCCGGAAAAGCCCTCATTCACAGCGCGATGTAAGAAGCTTTTATCCATTTTCATTTGTGCCAGCTTCTCACGCACCAACTTCATAAACGCGGGCGCCTCAATTTCAGCTTCACCTCGTGCTGCACGCTGAGCATTGAGGGCGGCTTTGAGCAAATAAACGTTCTTGACTCCAGGGATCTCTACCGGATATTGAAACGCAAGCATCAGACCGGCACGCGCACGGTCTTCAACTTCCATCTCCAGCAGATTGTCGCCTTCAAACAGGATTTCACCAGCCGTCACTTCATAACCATCACGTCCAGCCAGTACCGCTGACAAAGTCGACTTACCCGCGCCATTCGGGCCCATAATGGCATGGACTTCACCTGGGTTAATGGTCAGATCCAGCCCTTTTAGAATCTCGTTGCCCTCAACCTTGGCGTGTAAGCCTTTAATCTCTAACATGCTCAATCCTCAAATCCTGTCACAGCAAACCCAGCAGTTACTGAGTTATCGTATATTGATATCCCAACGCCGGAGTTAGCCGACGGCCCCTTCCAGAGAAACGTTCAACAAGGCTTCAGCTTCAACGGCAAATTCCATGGGTAACTCTTTGAAGACATCTTTGCAGAAGCCATTGACGATCATATTGACGGCATCCTCTTCGGAGATCCCTCGCTGCATGCAATAAAACAGCTGGTCTTCACCGATTTTTGATGTCGTCGCTTCATGTTCAACCTGAGCGGAAGCATTACCGATTTCTTGATAAGGGAAGGTGTGAGCGCCACAACTAGCACCCAGTAATAAAGAATCACATTGCGTAAAGTTACGGGCATTACGCGCCGAAGGTGCTACCTTCACCAGGCCTCGATAAGACTGATCCGAATGGCCAGCCGAGATGCCTTTGGAAATAATGGTCGAGCGGGTATTCTCACCGATGTGAATCATTTTGGTGCCTGTATCCGCCTGCTGGTGATTATTCGTCACCGCGACGGAATAAAACTCACCCACACTGTCACGTCCACGCAAAATGCAAGAAGGATACTTCCAAGTTAAGGCCGACCCCGTTTCCACCTGGGTCCAACTGATCTTGGCCCGGTCTTCACGACAGTCACCCCGCTTGGTCACAAAATTATAAATCCCACCTTTACCGTCTTCATCACCGGGATACCAATTCTGTACTGTCGAATATTTGATATAGGCATCTTCCAAAGCCACTAACTCAACGACAGCCGCATGCAACTGGTTTTCATCACGCTGAGGGGCCGTACAGCCTTCTAGATAAGACACCTGAGCACGCTTATCACAAATAATCAGCGTCCGTTCAAATTGACCGGTATTGGCCTGATTAATACGAAAATAAGTCGACAACTCCATCGGGCAAGTCACCCCTTCGGGAACGTACACAAAAGAGCCGTCAGTAAACACCGCAGAATTCAATGCAGCGAAATAATTATCCCCTTGGGGGACAACACTGCCTAAATATTGCCGTACCAATTCGGGATATTCGCGGATGGCTTCAGAAATAGAACAAAAGATCACACCCGCTTCAGCTAATTGATCTTTAAACGTTGTGGTGACCGAAACGGAGTCAAATACAGCATCAACGGCCACTCCCGCTAGCGCTGCGCGCTCATGCAACGGGATACCCAGTTTCTCATAGGTTTCTAACAGCTTGGGGTCAACTTCATCCAAACTCTGCGGCGCATCTTCCGGTTTTTTCGGTGCGCTGTAATAAGACACCGACTGATAATCAATCGAAGGATATTTGAGCTTTGCCCAATGGTGAGGCTCAGTCATGGTGAGCCAATGGCGATAAGCCTCCAAACGCCAACTCAACATCCACTCCGGCTCTTGCTTAATGGAGGAAATATGACGAATAACCGACTCATCTAACCCCGGCGGCAAGGTGTCGCTCTCTATATCGGTGTAGAAGCCTTGCTTGTACTCTTTACGAACAAGCTGCTCCATTGCTTCGTTAGCCATATCTCATCTCCACGCTAAATGCGTCTCTGCAGTCAGTCTTCAATCGGTCAATCGGTATTGTCGTGGTGCACCTCTATTGTCGTGGTGCACATCTATGGTCGTAGCGCCCAAAGGATCACCCATCGGTCATCATTAACGCCCGTCCATTGACTCAAGCTTTGGCGAGATCAGGCATCAGATTAACCGCCTGAATCTGCACGAGCGGTAAACGAATAGGTGCTTCTTGGGCTAAATGCGCAAGCGTCACACTGGATAGCATTTGATGAACAGCGACCGTCACCCTTTGCCAGTTATCCGCCACACCGCATTGGCCAGCTAAATCACATTGACTATCCGTATGTGAACAGTCCGTCATTGCCACAGGCCCTTCAATCGCTTCAATTAAATCAGCGACCGTAATATGACTTGCAGGACGGCTCAACACATAGCCCCCTTGGGCACCACGACGTGACTCAACCAGTCCAGCCCTCACCAGCATCTTTAATAACTTGCTGACAGTGGGCTTAGGCACACCCACCTGCTCGGATAGCTCTGCTGCGGTGAACTGTTGCTCGTGATGGCGTGCAATATAGGCCATCACCACAACGGCATAATCCGTCATTTTGCTGAGCTTGAGCATAAAAAAACCTACACCTTTTTAATTAAAGACCATTTTAGTCCTCTTTAAATAAAAACGAAACCCTAAAGATGGATAATGTAAAAATAACGCGGACTTTATGGGCTCTTACTTATAAATAAAAATCATTATCAAACAAGAAAGGATCTAGGAAAATAGGCCTACAAAATAAAAGGTCTCCGCGCCCCATATAAACACCTCATAATAAAAAAGCGCCTGATCAAAATCAGGCGCTTTATCACAGAGCTCAAGTTCAAAATGGCTTAACATACATGCGATATGATCACATACTTAACACCATTTAAGCTTTGAAAGGGTGACGCAAAATAATCGTTTCATCACGGTCAGGTCCGGTCGAAATAATATCAACCGGCGCCCCAACTTGTTGTTCGACGAACGCAATATAATCACGCGCATTTTGGGGAAGATCTTCCAACGATTTCACACCAAAAGTACTCTCTTTCCAGCCCGGCAACTCTTCATAAACCGGCTCAACGGCGGCAAACCCTTCGGCATCAACAGGCGTATCAATGACATTACCGTCTTTATCTTTATAGCCGACACACACCTTAAGCACGTCCAAGCCATCCAGCACATCGAGCTTAGTTAAACAAAGCCCTGACACTGAATTCACCTGACAGGCATAACGTAGCACTACCGCATCAAACCAACCGCAACGACGAGCACGCCCGGTTGTGGTACCAAACTCACATCCTTTTTCGGCTAAATGTCGACCTTGGTCATCAAACAACTCAGTGGGCATGGGACCAGAGCCAACACGCGTGGTATAGGCTTTAGTAATCCCGAGCACATAATCCAAGTAAAGCGGACCAAAACCAGACCCTGTCGCAGTACCGCCTGCTGTTGTGTTTGAGCTGGTCACAAAGGGATAAGTCCCGTGGTCGATATCTAACAAAGAACCTTGGGCACCTTCAAACATAATATGCGCGCCTGTTTTGCGCAGATCATGAAGCAGCTTAGTCGTGTCCGTTACCATCGGACGCAGCTCTTCGGCAATGGCCATGCACTCGTCCAGCACCTGCTGGAAATCAACCGGCTGCTCTTTGAAATAATGCTGTAAAACGAAGTTATGGTAATCCAGCACTTCACCCAGCTTCGCCGCGAACCGCTCACGATGCAGCAAATCACCCAGACGCAGGCTTCGGCGGGCAACTTTATCTTCATAAGCCGGACCAATACCACGCCCCGTTGTCCCAATCCTGGCCTCACCGCGTGCTTTTTCACGCGCCTGATCGAGGCGAATATGGTAAGGCAAGATCAAAGGACAGGACGAAGACAGCTTCAAGCGCTCACGCACGGGCACGTCACGTGCTTCCAACATGGCGATCTCTTCCATCAACGCCTCAGGGGATAGCACCACGCCATTACCAATCACACAGGTTACTTGAGGGCGCAAAATCCCGGACGGAATCAGGTGCAATGCCGTTTTTTCACCATTCACTACCAGCGTATGGCCCGCATTATGACCACCCTGAAATCGTACGACGGCCTGCGCCGATTCAGTCAGCAGGTCGACAACTTTCCCTTTACCTTCATCACCCCATTGGGTGCCCAGTACTACGACATTATTGCCCATTGTCACTCGTCTCTGTCAGTCACTAAAGGAATCCGTTGATTGGCCGGCGGACACCACCTGCCACTGATCCTCAACTTTTAACAGTCGACGATCATAGGTCGGCGCCTGGTGAGCTCCCTGCCCACTCTCAACCCGATGCGTTTCAAATTGATGTGTCTCAACTCGATATTCAGGCAAGGCGATCATGACACGCTCCCCCATCGCCCGAAGACGGGCTACCTCTTGGGCACAATCAGGGTCGGTCAAAGCTTCAACCGGCGCCAATATACCCGGCATTGAAGGCTGGTAGCCATTCAGCTCTGCCAATAATTTCAAATCCGTGGAAAACCCGGTCGCCGGGCGCGCGCGCCCAAAGACACTACCGATCTCATCATAGCGCCCCCCTTTAGCCAGCGCCTGCCCTAATCCAGGCACATAAGCGGCGAAAACCATGCCGGTATGATAGTGATAGCCACGCAACTCAGATAAGTCCAAATACAACGTGATTTCTGGATGGCAACGCTGCAAAGCATGTGCGACTTCGGTCAGTTCCGACAATGCTTCACGAACGCCTGCAGGTGCTGCAGCCAATACTTGTCGAGCCTGCTCCAGTACCTCCACCCCACCACTTAAATGCGGTAAAGCCATGAGCATCTCGCGGACAACAGCGGACTCCACACCCGTCACACAAGGCGCAATATCAGCAAAGCGTTTATGCTGAATCGCATCAAAAAGTTGTTGTTCCTGCTCGGTACTGAGGCCTGCAGCGTCCACCAAACCTCGATATAGCCCGACATGCCCTAAATCCAGATACAGCTCATCCGCACCAGATTGTTGCAAGGTCGAAACCATCAAATTCAGAATTTCTAGATCACTGGCCACACCGGCATGACCAAAAAGCTCAGCGCCAATCTGAACCGGTGCGCGAGACCCCATCGAATTGTCGGCTCGGGTTCTTAGCACGGGATGGCAATAGCAAAAACGTGCAGCGCCGGAGCGGGGCACAGAGTGGGCATCCATGCGTGCAACTTGTGGGGTGACATCAGCACTCACCCCCATCGTGCGCCCAGAGAGCTGATCGGTCACCTTAAATGTTTGCAACTCCAGATCATGGCCGGCCCCAGTCAACAATGACTCAAGAAACTCAACCGGTGGCGGCATCACCATGTCATAGCCCCAGGCATGGAAAAGATCCAGCAAGCGACGGCGCAATGCTTCCATCTGTCGTGCTTTGGGGGGCAAGATCTCTTCCATTCCGTCTGGCAGTAACCAGCGGTCGGCGATGGTCATCGGTGCACTCCTCTCTTTTTCGTATCGAGCTTTTTCATATCGAGCTGCATCATATCGGGGCAAGCGGACTTGAGACGACAACTATTCTATAAAATCGCACGCTGAGTATCAGTACTCGGCATCATAGAGCACTTCATATTCAGCTCAAGATGCGAGCGTCGAATGCAGCCATAAGAGGAGCCCCATCCCCAATAGCATTGCGGCCAACCCCACCCCACGCAACTGAGCATCGGTCAGCTGAGCGGCTTGCAACATCATGGCACGCCAGCGATGCGGCGCAGCAAATGGCAGCACACCTTCAAACACCAGCATCAGGCATAATGCTGCCCAGAATGTTTCATTCATGAGTGAAGTATCATCTTGATTAACGAGATAACGGTGGACATCTTAAGCACTAGCGGTTGATGTTCATCAGACCGGCACCCGAATTTTTCCACTGAAAAAACGTGCCCATTAAAAAAGCGTTGGCACGATTAGTTAGTCTTTATTAACCAGTCCTTATTAACTAGCCCTTATTGGCTAGTTTTTATTGATTAGTCTTTATTGATTAGCCCTTATTGACGTGGCACTCACTGATAGCGCACTTCTCGACGCCAAAAAAGTCTTTAATCAGACAGCAGAAAGCCGGGGATTTACCCCCGGCTCACTTCAATATGCAACTGAGTGTATCACGAAAGACCCCCTGACGGGATGCCTAAGTAGCGCTTAATCGTGATCCCCGTTACCGGGCAGAAGCATTCGCCTCAGGCGCTTTGAGATACTTAAAGAAATCGCTTTCCGGATCCAGTACTAAGACATCACCTTGACCGTTAAAGCTTTCCTGATACGCCTGTAAACTACGCATGAAGCTGAAGAACTCTTCATCCTGACCATAGGCATTGGCATAGATCGCAGCCGCCTGAGCATCCCCCTGGCCTCGCAGGATATCGGCATCACGATGGGCTTCAGCCAACAGCACCTGGCGACGACGATCCACTTCGGCGCGGATTTTTTCAGCCGACTCTTTACCTTGTGCCCGGTACTCACGCGCCTCGCGTTCACGCTCGGAACGCATGCGATCATAAACGGCATTAGACACCTCACTTGGCAGGTCAACCTGCTTCACTCGGATATCCAGCAGTTTAATCCCTAAAGCTTTGCGAAGCGCATCACTTAATACGGCCATAGGTTCGGTCATCAAGTCATCACGATTTTTGCTGATGATTTCCGACAACTCACGCTTACCGAACTCGTTCCTCAAGCTTTCATCGACTCGCGGCGCAATCAGGCGCTCGGCCGTTTGAATATTGCCCGAGGTCGCCTCATAAAAGCGTGTCACATCGACAATTTGCCACTTCACAAAAGAATCGACGATCACGGCTTTCTTTTCAGAAGTGAGATAGCGAGAAGGCGATGCATCCAGCATCTGAACACGCGTATCAAACAACCGCACGGTATTCAATAGCGGTAGTTTCCAATGGAGCCCCGGCTGGATATCTGTTTCAACAATCTCACCAAAGCGAAGTTTGATGCCACGTTGAGTTTCATCCACCGTATACAAAGAACTGCTGGCCAGTAAGGCAATCAGGGCAATCCCGACCAGGATAATCAAGGAACGCGCGTGCATTAACGACCCTCCCGACGGATTCCATTGTTATTCTGGCGGCGGTTTAAGCGTTGCACCACCTCGTTGGCCAGCTCATCCATCTGCGAAGGATTCAAACTGGTTTGCTGAGCACTGGAGGCCGAATGGCTGCCTGAAGTGCTACTACCGGATCGCGTGCCACCTTGTAACCGATCCAAAGGCAGGTACAGCATATTATTGCCTTTATCCTGGTTCACCATCACTTTGCTCGAACGCGTCATCACCGATTGCATGGATTGAATATACAGTCGCTCACGTGTCACCGCAGGCGCTTTCTGATATTCAGCTAACAAGTCAGTAAAGCGTTGCGCCTCACCATTAGCCGCCGCAATGACAGACTGTTTATAGCCTTGAGCTTGTTCGCGAATGCGTTGTGCTTCCCCTTGAGCCTGAGGAATGACTTGGTTCTCATAGCCTCGCGCTTGGTTGATCGTTTTCTCACGATCTTCACGCGCACGAATGACGTCATCAAAAGCATCCTGCACTTGATCAGGCGCTTGAGTGTTTTCGACGTTAACTGCACGCAAGCCGAGCCCAACCCCATAATTTTTCAGGTAACCTCCTAGTCGGCTCGTGATGTGCGTTGCCAGCACTTCACGACCTTCCGTTAGGATGCTGTTCATGGTTGAACTACCCACTTCATGACGCAATGCCGAGTCCAGCGCATTTTCAAGGCTGCTTTCGGGGTTACGAACATTCAGCAAAAAGGCTTTCGGGTCATCCACTGCATACTGAACTGAAATCGACACCTGCACGATGTTTTCATCTTCAGTCAGCATGGTCGCTTTCTGGCTCACAGAGCGAATACGCGTCGTATTCACCTTGTGCACACTATCAATCAAAGCGGGATTCCAATGAGGACCAGGCCCCACCGTTTCGTGGTACTTACCAAAACGCAGTACAACCGCCTGCTCCGATTGGTCCACCGTATAAATACCGCTGACGAACCAGAGTGCAAAAACCAGTGCCAGAATAATCCCGACCAGACCATAGCCACCGCGTTGCGAACTCCCGCCACCGCCGCTGCCACCGAATAAACCACCGAGTTTATCCTGAAATTTTTTCAGCGCCTCATCCAAATCGGGCGGCCCTTTATCAGGCCCCCGGCCACCACCTCGACCACCACCACTCCAGGGATCGTGCTGGTTGCCATTGCCACCAGGCTCATTCCACGCCATAGATTGTCTCCCTCACGGGTTGGAATATAACAAGTCAATATAAAGTAACCCGCAGCCAGTCCATCCAGGCGCTGGCTACCGGTCTTATTCCTGTTATTCAGCACATGACCGAGCCCCGCTGCCCGGTCATGGCCTATAATGATTCGTGACTCTAACAGAAACCTTAGGATAAGACAGCGGATTCGCACGGATTAGACTGATATATAAATCAGTTTCAGGCCCAACGCAAAGCTGCTTGATCGACCCCCAAGCGCGCCAACAACTGATTCAAATCACGCTCTTGGAGGCGAATATCCAACCAGGTGTCGCCCTGCTCATCATGCTGCTCGCCTCGAACAGCCCCCAGCGCATAGAGCTGAGAGCGTAGTTTACCCTCACTCGGCCCGAGCTGCAGGCGCCCCTCAGTGATTCGATCAGCCAGACGCTCACTGATGGCTTGGCGCAATAAATCCAGGCCTGCTCCCGTCGCTGCCGACAACCACACACGCTCAGGCTGCCCCTCATCATCACGCTCGATGCGAGGCTGCTGCTCTAACAAGTCAATTTTGTTGTAGACCATCAATACAGGGATCTCTCCCGCACCGATCTCATGCAACACATCGTTGACTTGAGCGATGTTGTCATCACGTTCCACACTGGCCGCATCTACGACATGCAACAGCAGATCGGCTTCAGTCGCCTCTTGGAGTGTGGCTTGAAACGCCTCAACCAGCTTATGGGGCAGGTGACGAATAAATCCGACCGTATCGGCCAGCACAATCGGGCCAACGTCCTCTAACGCTAAACGACGTAATGTCGGATCCAATGTCGCGAACAGTTGATCGGCCGCGTAAACCTCAGAGGTCGTCGCCTGATTAAACAGCGTCGACTTGCCCGCATTGGTGTATCCCACCAAAGAGACAGAAGGAATTTCAGCCCGATCTCGTGCGCGACGACTATTGGCACGTTGTTGGCGAACCTTATCCAGGCGTTTTTGGATTTGAGAAATACGGATTTGCAACAAGCGCCGGTCAGTTTCCAGCTGGGTTTCACCTGGTCCTCGCAGACCAATCCCCCCTTTCTGACGCTCTAGGTGGGTCCAACCTCGCACCAGTCGAGTCCGCATATACTGCAACTGAGCTAGTTCAACTTGTAGCTTCCCTTCGTGCGTACGAGCCCGCTGAGCAAAAATATCCAGAATCAAGCCCGTACGGTCGAGCACTCGACACTTGAGGCTCCGTTCAAGGTTACGTTCTTGGGAAGGTGTCAGGCCGTGATTAAAAATAACGACATCAGCTTCATACTGAACCGCCGCTTCTCTAATCTCATCGACTTTGCCACTGCCAACAAAGAATTTGGCATTGACTTGCTGGCGAGACCCCCGAATCAAGGTGGCAGCATTAGCCCCGGCAGAAGCCACGAGTTCAAGAAACTCGCTAGGGTCTTCACGCTCCTGCTCACCGGTAAAATCAACATGAACGAGGATGGCATTATCGCCACCCTCATGCCGTTCAAAGAACAAAGGCGTACTCCAGTTTTAGGGCCTATCAGGCCTATTACTCACCTGGGGCCGCATTCGCATCTGGCATCGGCAGACGCACATTACGCGACGGCACCACAGTAGAAATTGCATGTTTGTAAACCATCTGACTGACGGTATTACGCAGTAAGATGACAAACTGATCGAAAGACTCAATCTGCCCCTGCAACTTGATCCCGTTCACCAAAAAGATAGAAACGGGTACACGTTCTTTACGCAGCAGGTTCAGATACGGATCTTGTAATGATTGCCCTTTGGACATACCACTCTCCCTAGATAAGTGTCGTTGTTAATTTTCTGTTTTTTAATGGTTTACGCGCAATCAAGCCTAAGGGAGAAGACTCCGGGCCCGATGCATCGTACCGCATCGCAACATCTTTAAGCACTATATTGAGATTATATACTGCGATCTCAATGTTTGTCCGGCCTTTCGCCCGACCAAGGCTCAAACTCATGACCGGCTAACCAAGGCTGACAAGCACTCAGCAACCGTTCAGCACTCCCCTCTGCATCACTTGGCCACCAAAACAATGATCGCCAACGGCGCATCCAAGTGATCTGTCGTTTCGCTAACTGACGCGTGGCCGCAATACCTTTTTCATACAAAGTCTCACGATCATATTCACCTTCCAGGTATGCCCAGACCTGTCGATATCCAACAGAACGTATGGACGGCAACCCCGTATGCAAATCATGACGTTGCTTCAGAGCGGCCACTTCCTCAATAAACCCTTGATCCAGCATCGCTTTAAAGCGTTGCTCAATCCGCTGATGCAGGGTCGCTCGCAGCATCGGTGCCAAACCGATCTGCAATGTTCGGTATGGAAAACTCTGACGCGCTTGCTCAGCCCAGAGTTCCGTTCGCGTACGCCCGGTTAACTGATAAATCTCCAAAGCACGTTGGATACGCTGGCTATCATTTGGCGCAATACGTGATGCCGACTCAGGATCAACCTCAGCCAACTGCTGATGTAATGCTGGCCAACCCGACATCATTGCTTGGGACTCCAGTTCAGCTCTTAGCGTAGCATCAGCCTCTGGTAGGTTTGCCTCACCTGCAAGCAAACGCTGAAAATACATCATGGTCCCGCCCACCAGCAGCGGAATACGTCCAGCGGCTGTAATCTCTTGCATCGCCCTCAATGCATCATCACGAAAATCAGCCGCCGAGTATGGCCTGGCCGGATCACGAATATCGATCAAACGATGCGGGTAACGCGCTAAAGTAGCAGCATCAGGCTTAGCACTACCTAAATCCAACCCCCGATAGACTTGTGCTGAATCCACACTGATCAGTTCACAGGGCAGATGGTCCGCTAAATGCATGGCTAAATCGGTTTTGCCCGAAGCCGTCGGGCCCATCAAAAAAATCGCTGGCGGAAATGCCGCCGTCGCGGTTTGCGTCATGAATGATCCAACAAGTGAAATGGCAGGAAAGCTACTGACCGCGCAAGAACATCTTGTCCAGCTGCGACATATCCAGCTGGAACCAAGTAGGGCGACCATGATTACATTGACCACTGCGTTCAGTGGCTTCCATATCACGCAGTAACGCATTCATCTCATCCATGGACAAACGCCGATTGGCTCTCACCGAGCCGTGACAGGCCATAGTGGCCAGTATCTCATGAACATGGGCCCTCAAGCCATGGGTCGTCCCAAAGCGTTTCAGCTCTTCAAGCACATGAAACACCAACGACTCCCCTTCAGCCCCTTGTAACAACACTGGCAAACCGCGAATCACTAATGATCGCGGTCCCATCACTTCCAGTGTCAGCCCAAGATCAGATAAGACCTCACCCGCTTGCTGAACCGCTTCGGTTTCTTCTTCACTGACCGCTAAATGCTGTGGCACCAACAAAGGCTGAGACACTAACGGCGGTTCCGCATAAGCTTGTTTCATACGCTCATAAGTAATCCGCTCGTGGGCGGCATGCATATCGACCACGACTAACCCTTGCGCATTCTGGGCCAGAATATAAACCCCATGCAGTTGAGCAAGCGCATAGCCCAAAGGCGGCATCCCTGATTGATCATCAGGCATATGCGAGGGCCTATTATGGGGGACCATATTTTGGCTACTCACAGTCGTATCTTCTGGGTGTTTAGCCCCTTCACTGAGGTGCTGATAAAACCCGAGTGTTTCTTTCACCCCCTGGCCAGAATGTGAGTACTGAGAGTGTGGGGAATACTGAGAAGATTGAGAAGATTGAGAGCGCTGAGAAGATTGAGAGCGCTGAGCTTGAGGCACAGACCAGTTCATACCCACTTGCTGGCGTGGGCTTTGATCCTGAGGTTGAACCGATGACGTCATGGCATAGCCGTCAGGGCCTGCTCCAGAAGCACGCGACGAAACCTGGTTCTCCGCTTCGGCACCCAGTGCACCATCAGCCGCCACACCACCTCCAGCCACGCCACTGTTCGCCGCATTACTCTCTTGCCCTGCACGGGTATCGGCCAAAGCGCGGTGGAGTGAGCGAAATAGAAAGTCGTGCACTAGACGACCATCACGGAACCGGACTTCGTGCTTGGTGGGATGTACATTCACATCCACGACATGGGGATCTAGCTCCAGGTGCAACACAAAAACCGGGTGTCGACCATGAAATAGTACGTCCTGATAGGCCTGACGAATGGCATGGGCCACCAGACGATCCCGAATGCTCCGCCCATTGACAAAGAAATACTGTTGATCCGCTTGGGCTCGCGCCTGATTCGGCAAACCCACCCAGCCCCATAAACGCAACCCAGTGGCTTCCATATCGAGGTACAGCGCACTATCGATAAAGCCGGAAGGCATCAACTGTTTGAGCCGCTGTTCTTGAGAAGCTTGATCGACCGCAGGCCGAAGCCGATGCACGACTTTGCTGTTATGTTTAAGCGTAAACGCAACATCAGGCCTTGATAAGGCAAGGCGTCGAAACAACCCCTCTAAATGACCGTACTCAGTACGTTCTGTGCGAAGGAATTTGCGTCGAGCGGGGGTATTAAAAAACAAATCCCGCACGATAACACTGGTCCCACGCGGGTGTGGCGCAGGAGAGACGCGAGGCGTCATGTCTCGGCCTTCAGCCACAACACGCCAGCCCTTGCCGGAATCTTCAACACTCGTCACCAGCTCAAGGCGCGCCACGGAACTGATTGAAGCCAGCGCTTCGCCACGAAACCCTAGCGTTGCCACACCTTCTAGATCATCCAACGTATAAATCTTACTGGTCGCATGACGGGCCAGTGCTAACGGCAGGTCGTCTTCATCAATACCACGACCATTATCGCGCACTTTCAGTAGCTTAATGCCACCGGCTTCAAGCTCAATCTCCAGCTCATTCGCGCCCGCATCAAGACTGTTTTCCAACAGCTCTTTCAGCACCGATGCGGGGCGTTCAACCACTTCCCCCGCTGCAATTTGGTTGGCGAGTCTGGGGGCCAGTGCCTGTATACGGGTTTGTTCGGCATCCATAACCGTCATGATGAAGGAATCCTCAAGACCTGACCGACACGGATAACATCTTTGCTCGACAGGTTATTCGCCCGTCGTAGCGCTCTCAGATCCACTTGCTTACGCTGTGCGATCTCTGAAAGCGTATCGCCCGGCGCGATCACGTAGCGCCCCATGGTCCCCAGACGTTTCTGTTCGGCTAATAAAGTGTTGGGTGGCGGACTGGCCTGAAAATAATCACGAATCCCCGTCATAATGGAGGAAGCCATCCGCTGTTGGTAAGCACTACTTTTGAGGTTTCGTTCTTCGCGCGGATTAGAAATAAAACCAGTTTCGACCAAAATTGAAGGCATATCCGGGGATTTCAGCACCACAAACCCGGCCTGTTCAACATCACGCTTATGCAGTCGATTAATCTGGCCAATATGGCCAAGCACCTGGCTCCCCAAGCGCAAACTTTCCGACAAGGTGGCCGTCATAGATAAATCAAGCAACACGCCGCGCAACATGGCATCTTTGTCTTCTAATGACAAAACGCCCTCAACCCCGCCAATCAAATCCGCATTATTCTCACTATCGGCTAACCAGCGTGCTGTTTCGGAGGTGGCTCCCCGTTGCGATAATGCATAAACGGACGACCCGCGAGGTTGAGCCGTTCGGTAAGCATCGGCGTGAATCGACACAAACATATCGGCACGACGCTTACGGGCAATATTGACGCGTTCACGGAGCCCGACATAGTAATCTCCCGTACGCGTTAGAAAGGCCTCGTAACCCGGCTGAGCCGAGATCTGGCGTTTAAGTTTACGCGCAATGGCCATCACTACATTTTTTTCAAAAGTCCCATCCGGGCCACGGGCCCCCGGATCCTCGCCCCCATGACCAGGATCAATCGCAATCAATACATTACGCGGCGCCCCCCGTGCAGGACGACGCTCCACGGTTTCAGTGGGCTCTTTTTCAGGCATCACCAAGTCAACGACCAAGCGATTGCCATATTGCTGGTTAGGTTTAAGTAAAAAGCTACGCGGTTGAATCGAACGGGATAAATCCAACACCACACGCAGATCATGCCCATTTTTAACCGCATGACGCACCCGCCGAATCGGCGTATCGCCTAAATCGAGATTTGATAAGGAGGCCTTTAAAGCCACATCATCAATATCAATAACGAGGCGGCTCGGGTTGGATAATGAAAAAACCTTGTGACTGACACCTCCGGATAAATCAAATACCAAGCGAGTGTGATCAGGCGCCGGCCAGATACGAACGCTATTAATCTGCTCACTCGCTTGAGCCGTTCCGAACACGCCCAGGACCACTATAAAAAGTGTAAAGCGAAAAAGGGCAACATGATAAAGGGCAAAACGCCACATAAAGACTCTTTTCAATGTCATCATCAGGTGAATACGACCTCAGTGACCGTCTGATATTGTTGCCACCAGGCTGACTGAGATAAAGCGGTCAGTGCTTGCTGACCCGGCACAGTATGAGCCACTAACTGCGCCAGGCGTCCAGTGTCGGGAGCCAGCGTCAATGTCAGTTCAATATCGGCAGCGGGCAGCACACCCTGGCCTTGTTCAGGCCACTCAATCAGGCATAGCGCCTGGGCATCGAAATAATCTCGAACACCGAGAAACTCAAGCTCTTCTGGCTCAGCCAAGCGGTAGAGATCAAAGTGATAAACCTCATGACCCGGCAACTGATAGGGCTCAACCAGCGTATACGTTGGACTTTTCACGGCCCCAGCATGACCTAATGCCTGCAGGATACCGCGACACAGAGTGGTTTTACCCATCCCGAGGTCGCCTTTTAAAAACAGTACGCCTCGATTGAAGCAAGTCGCCAGCTCACGTCCAAGCATGACCTGAGCGGCTTCATCAGGCAGCGAGCAGGAGAGAGAAGGAGTCAACAGTGTCATGGAAGCCTCGGGGCCCAATGGGCATTACAAGAAGGGCAAATCACAATAACAGGGCGATTATGAGCATTAGATCAATCAAGAATACCAGGGTGGTCAATCATAGGAGATCACCAAACAGCTCACATGAAACAAGCCCTATCGATAATGCTTGATCGAAATTTGACCAATAAAAGCCGATAGATTCAAGCTTCTCTCACATATTTTATCTGAATCCTATCCCCCCTATTCGAAGCTTACTCAGGATCATTCAGCAAATGTCGCACGAAACCGATCAAATCACTGGCCACTAAGCCTCGCTGCCCTTGTTGCGCAGCACAGTCACCGGCACGAGCGTGAACACCGACAGCTACCATAGCCGTATGAACCAGCGCAATGCCCTGAGCACTGAGCGCACCACAAATACCGGATAACACATCTCCGGTCCCTCCTGTGGCCATACCCGGATTTCCCCAGGGGCATACCATCCAGCGCTGCGCCCCCGAAAAAGGCCCCACAACACTGCCCGCACCTTTCAAAATCACAGCCCCGCAATGATACTGTTCAAGCAAAGCCTCGACAGCCTCAAAACGATTTTGTTGTAGCTCGCGGGTCGCCATTCCTAATAATCGAGCCGCTTCACCTGGATGAGGCGTCATCAATGTTTGAGCGGCTAAAGACGCAGAAGGCATATCGCCCGAAGCCCACCAATACAAGGCATCAGCATCAGCCACCATGGGCCCTTGCCAATGAGTACAGATATATCGCCATACCTCACGCCCCCACTCATGGCGCCCTAATCCTGGTCCAATCACCACGGTATCGGCCCAATCCAGCGCCATGTCCAAAGTCTCATTATGGACCAAGACGCCATCGATAAAAGCATCATCGGGAAGGGGTTCCACCATCACCTCAGGCTGACGTTGCAAAAGTGGCGCCACATGCTCAGATCGTGTCAGCACTCTCACTAATCCAGCCCCACTGCGTAACGCCGCCTGTGCCGCCAAGATGACCGCACCGCCCATACCATGGTCGCCCCCCAGCAGCAGCACATGACCATGGTCTCCCTTATGCGCTGTTGCTTGACGTTGCGGCAAACTCAAAACATCGGCCGAGGGCACAAACCCCATAGGAGGGCGCGGTGCTGACACAGTCTCGCTGTTCAGATCAGCCCACCAAACCGGTCCACAGACTGCCGGCCCCTGCCCGGTCAATAATCCAGGTTTAACTGCGATAAAAGTGATCGTCATATCCGCCCGAACGCACTCACCGGCACAATGCCCCGTATCGACATTCAAACCACTAGGTGCATCTAATGCGATCACCGCATGAGTCGCATCATTAATCTGCTCAATCGCCTCACTGATGGGGGCACGAGGCGCTCCTTTGACGCCAATGCCGAGTAACGCATCAATAATCAATTCATCATGCGCAACCGGCTGCCAAGCGGCCAATGAGACAGATGCCACGCCGACACGTTCCGCCATATCCCAAGCTTCAGCCGCCTCATGGTGCAAAGCCTCAGGGGCGCCCATCATGACAACACGCACAGGCCAACCCGCCTGATGCGCCAAAGCTGCCACGACCAGACCATCTCCGCCATTATTGCCCGCACCACAAAAAACACTTAACGGCACGGGAGACCAATGCTGTTGAATCAGCGCCCAAGCGGCACGACCCGCGCGACACATTAACTCAAAGCCAACCACACCCGAGGCGATTAAATGGCGATCCAATGCTTGACACCCTTCAGCGGTCCAAAGGGGAGCAGACTGTTTAAGATGAGTAAGCGGTATCAGCATGATCTATGTTCTCCGGTCTTTTCGGCCCTTCCGGGTGCAAGGCGAGCATCATTCATCTCAAGATAGCGTCAGGCGCTTGAGCCCCACGGCGGACTTTGAGATAGTGCGTTCTTTAAAAATGGTGCGCTTTTTGAAATCGAACGTCTTTTGAAATTGAGCCCCCCTTGAAGCCACCCTCCGTAACGACCATAACTGACGCTTGATCGCTATCCATTAATTATGCCCCTCTCGATGACCCCTTGACCATGACGCAGACCCTTTCATCCACTCAAGCTCACGCCCTGGCCCAAGAGATCAAAACCTGGGCAAGAGAACTGGGATTTTCAGATTGCGGAATCAGCGACATTGATCTGGATGAGCACGAAACCTACCTTGAACGCTGGCTAGCAGCAGGTTATCACGGTGAGATGGCTTGGATGGCTCATCACGGCCATAAACGCAGCCGTCCTGATGAATTGGTGCCAGGAACACTTCGAATCATCAGTCTCAGGCTCGATTATTTACCCCCCGAGGTCGAAACGACTCAGTTACTCAGTCAGCCCCAAAAGGCCTATATTAGCCGCTATGCTTTAGGGCGGGATTATCACAAGCTGATGCGTAAACGGATTGCACAATTAGCGCAACAGATTGAATCCGTCGCGGGCCCCTATGGTTATCGCGCCTTTGTCGATAGCGCCCCAGTCTTAGAGCGCGCTGTCGCCACTAAAGCCGGGCTAGGCTGGATCGGTAAAAATGCCATGCTGATCCACCCCAAAGCCGGTTCCATGTTTTTCCTCGGGGAACTGTATACTGACCTCCCGTTACCGGCGGATTCCCCATACCCTAAAGATCATTGTGGTAAATGTAACGCCTGCCAAACGGGCTGCCCGACGGATGCTTTTGTTGATGACAAAGTGTTGGATGCGCGACGCTGTATCAGCTATCTCACGATTGAACTGAAAAGTGCCATTCCTGAGGCGTTGCGCCCTTTAATGGGCAACCGGGTATTCGGCTGTGATGATTGCCAATTGGTATGCCCTTGGACACGTTTTACCCGCATCACCCAAGAGGCTGACTTTCATCCAAGGCATGATCTTGACCGACGAGACCTGCTCGATCTATTCCTATGGGATGAAGCCACGTTTCTATCCCGTACTGAAGGTTCTGCCATTCGCCGGATAGGCTATGAACGCTGGTTACGCAATCTTGCCGTTGGATTAGGGAACGCGCCCTACGACCCTGATATTGTCGAGGCTCTCACCCAGCGACTCGACTACCCCTCCGAACTGGTGGCTGAACATATTCAGTGGGCGTTACAGCAGCAATCTCACAAACAGTCAGCCGGTCTCAAGCGCATTCCGACAGAGTTCATCCCGACAGTGTCCGCGCCTTCGATAACAACGAAACACCGATAAAACGTCAGATAATTGACGTTCACGTTTAATACGCTCAAACACATCCACCGCCTCAGGCCACCGAAGCTTCAGAAGTGCCAGCCATTGCTTAATACGCATCAGGCGGATCGGGGGCGACATCTCATCCCATTGGTTCTCAGCATAATCAATCAATAGCCCCAGAACATCATTCATTGTCACTTCAGGAATCGGGGCACCAGCACAAGCCGCTTTAATTTGAAGCGCTAGAAAAGGGTTCGCCAGGGCACTGCGCCCTAGCATAATGTCGGCAACACCACCGACTTCAACACATCGTTGATAATCCTCTAATGTCCAAAGATCTCCGTTGGCCAGTAGCGGGATCGAGACCGTCTCAGCAAGACGTTTCATCCAATGCCAATGGGCAGGCGGGCGATACCCCTGCACTTTGGTTCGACAGTGCACCACCAGTTGCTGAGCACCCGCTGCTTCAATAGCGGCCGCATTCTCCAACGCGAGCGCCGTATCCTCATAACCGAGGCGCATCTTAGCCGTGACTTTAACCCCTTGGCCCATCACAGCATCCACCACACTTCTTACTGTCAGCGCCACCCGTTCAGGGCTACGGAGTAAACGAGCGCCCCCTTCATGCCGGTTGACGATTTTCGCGGGACAGCCAAAGTTCAAATCAATGACCGACACGCCTAATTGAGCCGCCCTCAAGGCATTAGCTCCCAGCATATTGGGATCACTCCCTAATAGCTGTAAATGCACGTCCGTGCCTGACGCGGTCTTCATCTGTTGATCGATTTCAGGGCAAATGCGACGGAATACCCGTGAAGGCAGCACCTGCTGCGTCACTCGAACAAACTCCGTCACACAAAAATCCAGGCCACCAGACGCTGTCAATAAAGCGCGAACAGGTGCATCAATCACGCCTTCCATGGGCGCCAAGCCAATTAAAGGCGTCTTATTTTGAAGTGGGGTCATTTAAAACAGAATCATCAAAGGTGGAACCATTTAAAAAATTGCCATCGGAGTAAGCCCCCCGGAGAAGAGAAAGGCATCAGCATAAGCCGCAAAATCAAAGATCAGTCATAACACAGTACGTCACAAAAAGAGGGCGATTTTGCCGATTCCCTATCCGTGAGACAAGCGCCTCGCGAGGGTGGCACGCAAAAAACATGACTTACACACCGACCAATCCCCCCTAACCCCCAATCAAAGTCATCAAAAATCACATTAAACTTGCTCGCAGATGCGAAATATCCAACGATAGTGCTATTGGCTCAATGGCTCATCTCAGGCTAGAGTGTGCGAACTTTGACCCAAAACATCGTTTTTTCGATGAAAATCAACTCAATATGCACTTAACTTGAATCCGTTTTGAGATCGTGCCTTGAATAAGGACTTACATCACAGTCCTACAGGCCGTCATCATTCAGTTCGATGATCTACAAGTTCAATGGTCTACAAGTTAAATAGCATAACAGGAGCTGCTAATGTCGCCCGGAGCCCTTATCAACGAAGGCTTGAATCTGTTGGTTTACGGTATGGGATTCGTCTTTGTCTTTTTAACACTGCTCGTCATTGCCACCACCGGGATGTCGCGTTTAGTGAATCATTTTGTCAACACTGACACAGAGGCAGAATCACCATCGCCTCAAATGGCATCCACTGAAGATCCCCACTTACCCGTCGTGATTGCCGCAGCACTTCATCATCATCGACACCGACATTGACCGCTGAGTGATTGAGCGCCTCAAGGACTCAGGACTAACGCTCAAAGCGATCCAAAGTAGACGCCAAAACAACAACCGTATCACCATAAAATTTCGCCGGAACCACCACGTTTGACACGGGAAATCCCCCATGACACAAGCAAAACCATTGGGCTTGACGGATGTCGTCTTACGAGATGCCCACCAATCACTGTTTGCAACCCGGCTGCGGCTGGATGACATGTTGCCGATTGCCGCAGAGCTCGATCAAGTGGGCTATTGGTCTCTGGAAACTTGGGGCGGTGCGACCTTTGACAGCTGTATCCGTTACCTGGGAGAAGATCCCTGGGAACGCATTCGAGCGTTAAAAAAGGCTATGCCCAACACGCGCCAACAAATGCTGTTACGTGGACAAAATCTACTGGGCTACCGCCATTATGCTGATGACGTTGTCGATCGCTTTGTCGAACGCGCCGCCTTGAATGGTGTGGATGTCTTTCGGGTATTCGATGCCATGAACGATCCCCGCAACCTGAAGCGGGCGATTGAGGCGGTCAAACGCGAAGGCAAGCATGCGCAGGGCACCTTGTCTTATACCACCAGCCCAGTCCATAACATGGATGCCTGGGTGGATCTGGCCAAGCAAATAGAAGACCTTGGTGCTGACTCTATTGCCATTAAAGACATGTCAGGGATTTTAGCTCCCTACGATGCCTACACACTGGTCAGCCGCCTGAAAGCACAAACGGACCTGGAAGTTCAGCTGCATGCGCATGCCACAGCAGGGCTTTCCGATATGACCATTCTCAAAGCCGTCGAAGCCGGGATTGACCGCGTCGACACCGCCATCTCGTCGATGTCCATGACCTATGGCCATACGGCAACCGAGTCAGTGGTCGCAGCGTTACGAGGCACCGAGCGCGATACCGGGCTGAACTTGGAAAAGCTGGAAGCCATCGCCGCTTATTTCCGCGTTATCCGAAAAAAATACACCGCTTTCGAAGGGGCTCTCAAAGGCACTGATTCACGTATCCTCGTGGCCCAAGTCCCCGGTGGCATGCTGACCAATATGGAAAGTCAGTTACGCGAGCAGGGCGCCAGCGACAAATTTGATGAAGTCCTGAATGAAATCCCACGGGTGAGGGAAGATCTTGGATTTATTCCACTGGTCACGCCCACCTCTCAGATTGTCGGCACACAAGCCGTACTGAATGTTCTGACTGGCGAACGCTACAAATCCATTTCAAAAGAAACCCAGGCCATTCTCAAGGGTGAATACGGGGCAGCCCCCGCGCCTTACAATACAGAATTGCAAACGCGAGTATTGGCCGGTGGGGAAGCCGTGACCTGCCGACCGGCAGATCAGCTGGCGCCCGAGATGGACAAGCTCACAGGCGAGCTACAGCAACTGTCCTCACAAGAAGGCTTTCAGTTGGCCGAAGCTCAAGTCGACGACGTCCTTACCTATGCGCTCTTCCCTCAAATTGGTCTTAAATTTCTCAAAAACCGCGGCAACCCCGCCGCCTTTGAACCAGCCCCGACTGGCGAGGAGAACACCACTGTGTCCACAACGTCCAATACCGGCCCGGCCACTTACACCATTAAAGTTAACGGTCAAAGCTACGTGGTCGAAGTGGCTGAAGGTGGCGATATCAGCCAAGTCAGTGCATCCAGCGAAACTCAACAGGCCGCACCCGCTTCGGCTGGCAGCGGCGCCAGTGTGAAAGCACCTCTGGCAGGCAACATTTTCAAGGTACTGGTCAAACCAGGTGACACGATCCAAGAAGGCGATATTGTCATCATCATGGAAGCCATGAAGATGGAAACCGAAGTCCGTGCCCAAACGGGCGGTACCGTGACTGAAGTCAAGATTCGAGAGGGGGATGCCGTTCAGGTTGATGACCTCTTGATCATGCTCTAAGCCCCAGGAGCTTATTATGGAGAAGTTACTCAACCTGTGGCAGGGCTCAGGGCTTTATAATATGAGCCTGGGTCAAGGCGTCATGATCTTGATCTGTCTGGGCCTGCTCTACTTGGCGATTAAAAAAGGATTTGAACCCCTACTACTGGTGCCGATTGGTTTTGGCGGCCTGCTTGCCAATATTCCCGAAGCCGGGCTGGCTTTATCAGCAGCCGAACAAGCGGTTCATATGCATCAGCCTGAAGTGATGCTGGCGATTGCGCAAGCACTGGCCGTCCCGCTAGACCCAGGGATGACGCTAGGACAGCTCCAATCCATCCTGGCGGAAGTACTGCATAGCAGTGCTAGCCCCATGCAACTGGCCGAAGCTCAAGCCATTGCTCAAACCGCCGGCTACAGCAATGGCATGCTATATAATTTTTATAGCGTCGCGATTGCTTCAGGCGTCGCCCCATTGGTGATTTTCATGGGCGTCGGTGCCATGACGGATTTTGGCCCTCTACTGGCCAACCCAAGAACCCTGTTCCTCGGGGCCGCGGCCCAATTTGGGATCTTCGCCACCCTATTCGGTGCCCTTGGGTTATCCGCTTTAGGCATCATGGATTTTTCTGTCAAACAAGCAGCGGCCATTGGCATCATCGGGGGGGCAGACGGCCCCACGTCAATCTATGTATCAAGTCTGCTCGCGCCTGAATTGTTAGGTGCGATTGCGGTCGCCTCTTACTCCTATATGGCCCTGGTACCCTTGATTCAGCCGCCGATCATGAAAGCGCTGACATCGGCCAAAGAACGCGCCATTGTGATGACACAACTACGTCCGGTCTCTCGCACGGAAAAGATCATTTTCCCGTTGGTGCTTTTAATCTTGGTGGCACTGCTGCTCCCTGATGCTGCCCCATTACTCGGCATGTTTTGCTTTGGCAATTTGATGCGTGAATGTGGTGTCGTAGAACGGCTTTCAGATACCGCTCAAAATGCCTTGATCAATATCACCACGATCTTCCTTGGGTTATCGGTAGGCTCTAAACTCATGGCCGATAAGTTCCTGGCAGTCGAAACCCTCGGCATTCTGGGGCTGGGAGTCATCGCATTTGGCATTGGTACGGCCTGTGGCGTCTTAATGGCAAAACTGATGAACAAAGTCAGCCATCATGCCATCAACCCATTGATCGGCTCTGCAGGGGTATCCGCGGTGCCCATGGCGGCACGTGTTTCGAATAAAGTCGGCCTGGAATCTAACCCGCATAACTTCCTTTTGATGCACGCCATGGGGCCCAATGTGGCAGGTGTCATCGGCTCGGCAGTTGCAGCGGGGGTGATGATCAAATATTTAAGCTAGAGCCCGCAACTTCAGCACTAATAGAATGCTAGGGGGACAACAGCCTTCTCCCCCGACAAAAAACCACAAAAAAGCCCCCACAATTTCGACTGCGGGGGCTTTAATGAACGTCTTGAGAATGGACCATTAACAGGCGGCGCTGTCCTCTTCAACATCTTGAGATGCTTGCCAATGCCAAGCCTCTTCTTGGGCCTCATCGCGCACTAACAAGTCTTCGCTCAGCCATGCCAATGTATCCGCGGTCATACACATAACACCCTCCCTCTTTCGACAGTAAGTCACTCCATGAAGGGCCAACCTACAGCCCTGGCCTTAGCATAGAAGAGGTTATGGAAAGATCAACTCGGATCATCCAGGTGTTGATCTCTGAGCTGAGGGTCCAGCCCTTTGGCCGCCAGACGCGGTTGGCGATGCTGCGCACTGTAAAGGTGCTCTAAGCCTCGAAACAGTAAAATAATTGCTCCAGCAATCAATAGATAAAGCGCACCCGCCAATAAAAAGAACTCCATGCTCATATAAGTCCGAGCAATTACATTGCGCGTCATTCCGGTCAAATCAAGCAAGGTGATAGTGGATGCGAGCGCACTACCCTTCAGCATCAAAATGACTTCATTCCCGTAAGCGGGCAAAATAATCCCGAAAGCACGCGGCAAAATAATGTGTCGATACTGCTGGTAACGATTCATTCCAATGGCTTGAGCCGCTTCAACCTCTCCTCTAGGGACAGACTGAATCGCACCTCGAAAAAGCTCCGCAATATAAGCCGTCGTATTCAATGTAAATGCAATAATGGCACACCAATACGGTTGGGAAAGGACTTCATCCCATAACCATCCCAGATCACGGATCGCTTCAAATTGAGACAGGCCGTAATAGACCAAAAAAATTTGAACCAAAAGCGGGGTACCACGAAAAAAGAAAATATAAGCGTAAGGCAGACCCCAGACCCAAGGTGACTTCGCCACCCGCATTAACGCCATCGGAATCGCTAAACACACTCCAATCAGGCCTGACACCACAACCAGTTGAAGCGTCAGCCCCGCCCCATCCAATAATTTAGGCAAATACTTAGCGTAAGAGGCCCAAGGCTCGGCATCACCAGCCATACTCATTAACCAGGTATGCAGTTGATCCATTATGCGCGCGCCTCCTCAAATCCACGGTTGGCCCGACGTTCCAGCCAGCGCGTCACCTGCATACTGATAATGGTCAGCGTTAAATAAATCAAAGCCGCCGCCATATAAAAGGTAAAAGGCTCTTTCGTGTTGCCAGCAGCCACATAAGCCTGCCGCATTAATTCGTTAAGTCCGACAACAGAAACCAACGCCGTATCTTTTAACAGCACTAAGAAAAGGTTACCCAGCCCAGGAATGGCAATACGCCAGAGCTGTGGCAGCTCAATATGCCAGAAAATGGCCCAAGGTCTCATCCCAATGGCCAAAGCCGCTTCACGCTGACCTTTAGGGATTTCCAACATGGCACTGCGGAATACTTCGGTCGCATAGGCGCCAAATGCAAGCGATAAAGCCGCAACCCCAGCGGTAAAAGGACCCACTTCAATATAGCGACCGAGCAACCAATTCAGTAGCGTCGAGGTGCCGTAATAAAGAATCAACACCAGAAGAAGCTCGGGAATACCACGGATCAGCGTGGTATACAGAGTCCCAATCGCATGCAGCGACCGGATTGGAGAAAGTTTAGCCGCTGCCCCAAGTAGCCCGAACAAGAGGCCGAATACGAGGCTGGTGACAGCCAGCTGAAGTGTCACCCAAAAGCCAGAGATTAACAGGTGGCCAAAGCCATGGAGTTCCATATCAACTCATCGCCTCAAAATGAAACACCCGGCCCTAATAGGCCGGGGCGAAATCACATCCGCTATGCCACACTCATGCTCACCTGAGGCCAACATGATTTCAAAGGGCGCCAACCATCCTGTTTGGCGCGCCATTTCAGGGCCCAACGTTGAGCCTCAATAAATCGAGAACGGGAAGTACTTGGCATTAATTTTGGCATAAGTTCCGTTATCGATAATGTCTTGGATCGCTTGATTTAAACGCTCGCGTAATGGATCACCTTGACGCACTGCAATGCCAATACGGTCATTAATATCAATATCGTCGCCTTTGAACTCAAAGGCCTGTCCTTGAGGCGCTTTTAACCAATCGTAAGCCGGGTATTTATCTGTCAACAACGCATCAAGGCGACCATTAGCCAAATCGATATAGGCATTGTCTTGAGTGTCATAGAGCTTGACCTCAACGCCTTGATCGGCATAGTCATCTTCTAAAATCTGCGCTGAAATGGTCGCTCTTTGCGCGCCAATGACTTTATCTTTGAGGTTATCACGGTCTAGGGTATCGGCTTTAGGAGCGACAAAGGCCAAAACATTAGAGTAATAGCGTTGGGTAAAATCGACCACACGTTGACGCTCAGGCGTGATCGACATCGATGCAATGATGGCATCAAACTTGTGCACTTTAAGGCCTGGAATTAAACCATCCCAATCTTGAGCAACCACTTCGCACGTCACTTGCATTTGTTCGCATAAAGCATGCGCAATATCGACATCAAAGCCCTGCAGTTCGCCATTAGCGTCTACATATTCAAAAGGGGCTAAATTACCTTCAGTGGCAAAACGAACCGTTTCAGCCGCCGCCGGGGTAGCTATTGCAAACGATGCCCCGACAGCCAAACACAATGCATAAAGTGACGTACGAAGTTTCATTGAGGTTTCTATCCGTTTTCAATCATTAATAAATGGAGAATGGGAAATACTTGGCATTGATCTCGGCATAAGTGCCATTGGCCACAATTTCCGACAAGGCTTTATTCAAACGTTCACGCAGCGCGTTATCCTGCTTACGCACGGCAATACCGATTTTATCATCGATATCAATATCATCACCTTTAAACTCAAACCCTTGGCCTTCATCAGTTTTCAGCCAGTCATAGGCCGGAAATTTGTCAGACAATAAGCCATCTAAGCGGCCTGAAGCCAAATCTAGATAGGCATTATCCTGGGTGTCATATAACTTAATATTGGCGACATCACCTAAGTGATCTTCCAGATACTGGCCGGCAATCGTCGCACGCTGCGCTCCTAGCGTCTTGCCCTCTAGATCGGCTTTTGCGATGGGGAAGGCTTCATCTTTGGGTGCCACATAGGCCAAGACATTAGAGTAATAGGGATCAGTAAACGAAACCGCTTTCTGACGTTCAGGCGTAATCGACATAGAAGCAATAATGGCATCATATTTATGTGCCATCAGCCCAGGGATGATACCATCCCAATCCTGGGTCACAATCTCACAATCGGCCTTCATTTCAGCACACAAGGCCTTGGCAATATCGACATCAAACCCCTGAGGCTTCCCGGCATTATCCATAAAGTTAAAAGGCGCATAAGCCCCTTCAGTTGCCATTCGGATCGTATCCGCATGGGCCAGCCCTAACACAGAGGAAGAAAGGAACAATACAGCGGCTAATTTACGGGTTATCGTCATAATGGTTTTCCTTGCATTTATCATTATTGGATCAAGGTGAGTGAATGGCCATATGGACATTCATTCAAGTCGTACACATCAGCAGTTGATGCGAACAAAAAAGCAGTTTAGTTCAAACAATAACGTCATGATCAATATAGCCAATGAAGCCTATCCAGCCATTACAAATGGCTAGAGAGAAATTCTCGACAACGCGCAGAAGAGGGATTACCAAAGACTTGATCAGGCGGACCGTACTCTTCCACTCGTCCTTGATGTAAAAACATCACTTGGCTTGACACATCACGAGCAAAACGCATCTCGTGAGTCACAATTAACATCGTACGCCCTTCATCGGCTAAATCCCGCATCACGGTCAAGACTTCGTTCACCAGTTCAGGGTCCAATGCTGATGTCGGCTCATCAAAGAGCATGACTTCTGGGTCCATGGCCAAAGTCCGCGCAATCGCAATACGTTGTTGCTGGCCACCGGACAGTTGGTTGGGATAGGCATGGCGCTTCTCGTAGAGACCGACTTTTTTAAGGAGCGTCTCAGCACGCGCAATCGCTTCATCCTTGGAACGCCCAAGCACTTGACGCTGCCCTAACGTAATATTGTCGAGGATGGTTTTGTGCGGCCATAAATTAAAGCTTTGAAACACAAAACCAATGCGGGCACGCATGCGCTCCAACTGACGACGTTCAACTGCGCGAAGCCCCCCTTTGCCATCAGCACTCAGCGCAAGAGACTCTCCCCGTAATTCAATTTCGCCTTTAGAGGGATGTTCTAGAAGGTTAAGGCAGCGTAAGAAAGTCGATTTTCCCGAACCACTTGAACCAATAATAGAGATGACATCACCATCCTGGGCCGTCAGTGAAATCCCTTTCAGTACTTCAACATCGCCGTACTGCTTATGAATATTCACCACCTCAAGAGCGGCAGGTGCTTGAGTCATACATCATCCCCCGAGGTGCTCCAGCCTTGTGAACTGATGGCACCCATTGCCTTATAGGTGTTTAACCGGCAGCAAGCCAAACGGGTATGGCCCATGCCGGTAACGAAAAGGGCGTATTATTCCCCTAATGTATCGACTTTTCCAGCCGAACTATATAAAGAAGCCATATTCATACCCCAAGCGGAACTCTTCAGGGATATTGCTTGCTCCAAAGAGACTCATCAGTAGGTCATGATGATGGCCGATTAACACCACACTCAAAGGATGCCCAACATGGTGTTTGCTGTATATGAACAAGGCATGCGAATTCGTACGCCAGTCAACAAATTGCTCAGGCGTGATGGCATAAGCAAAACCAATGCCAGCCTGCCTAGTCGTCCACCAGCTGACGAAAGCGGCGATTGGGATCACTTTCGTAACATTCAAGACCAGTTACAGTCTCAATCAGCACATCAGTCAACCACTAAGCGCGTCCCTGACTTTGCAACGACGGCCATCACAGAGCAAACACCTAACGAAGTTCCCACCCAGCACGATACAGTGAACGATCCAAACGCGCATGGAGATCACAACCAAAGCAGTGATCAGAACCGGAACAGTGGCTATGGGATTCGCGCTTATCAAAAAACGGCTGAACAGCTCCCCGATAGCCCTGACCACAGTTTACCCGCCGCTCAAGTCATGCGTCAGGATGTCATTACAGGAGAAGCCGACTGGCATGCAGCAGAAGCGTGGCAGCAACTGATACAGCACGGCATTCATGTCTTACCGCTGCTGTCCTCAGGTGAGCTAGTTGGATTAATCAGTGATAAAGATTTACTGCGGGAAATGTCTGGTGTTGGTCGTCGGGCCCGTGAAGGCAAGGCCTTCAAAGATTTGACCGCACAAGACGTCATGTCAAGACCATTAATCACTGCAGCCCCTGATACCGATGTGCGCGATGTTGCACGCGTCATGTTGGCGCAGGATCTACGCGCCATGCCTATTTTAGGGGATGATGAAGAGCTCGTCGGGCTGATTACTCGCTCAGATTTATTACTGGCGCTCACCAATCATTCCATGGAGCTCTGGACATAACACCACACGATGATGCACAGAGATCAAGAGAAATGTGTCAACCACGCGGCCATTAACAGTCGTTCAATAGCGATTAACCAGCTGCGTCAATTTATCTTGAAGTTGGCGCTCTTGGCGTTCTTTTTCTCGATCTTTACGCTTTTTATCCAGTGCCTTCAGCTCATCTTGCGCATGTTGAGCTTCTTCAGCCGTCACAAATCCCGCATTATGTCCTTGCAAATCAAGCCGAACGGCACCTGTGCGCAGACAACGTAAATAGCGGGGTGTCTTGACATAGTGAGCCAAGGCCCGACGCACTAACTTAATATCCAGCTGATCGATTTCAGCTAATGTTTCATGCAACCCAATCTGCAAGGGCTGCGGCTGTTCCAGCATAAAAGTATTCGGATAGCGCTGACACCAGCTGCGAAGCACTTCCTTAGGGTGAAGCTTGTTGTCGCTTTCACCCTGACTCGACGTCGTGTCTTCTTGATCATCCATGCCCTGATCACCAACGCCTTGACCTACCGCGATCTTTTGCTCACTCAGAGCTTGATCTATCGCCTTATCCGGAGGCCCCTCTTCTTGTCCCGGTTGATCATCAGTCAAGACCTTTTCATTCAGATTTGGCCCAACATCTTCAGCCGACGCGACCGACTCAGCGGATACCAGAGGCTCAGCGGATACGGCAACGGCTGCTGCCTCTGGCTCACTGCCTGAAAACCCATCAAAACGCGCCTCAAGCTGCTGCAGTAACGCATCTAAGGTTTGATCTTCAGGCTGTGCCAACACGCGCGCTAAACGCTTGTGACAGTCAGTCAACTGTGTCACCAAACCTTGTGCTTGAGCCTTCATTTCCCATGCCTGTGCTTGCGTCGCCTGTAATGAGACCGACTGCTCAGCCAGTTGCTCACGGAGCTGCTGATTATCGGCCTGGGTCGCAACCAGCACGCCCATGGTCTGATCAATGTGTTGGGCAAGTTGTTCAAAGGCCTGATCCAAGCCTAAAGCCGTGTTGGATTGTGACATCAGCCACCCTCTTACATGGCGCCCCTGAGCATTGGACGCAAAACGATAATAAACAAGCTTGTGCGACAAGCCCCTGCACGATCATGATACGGTCAGCCAATGAGACTGCTCGGCCGTACCCCAGTATTCGATACGGCCCACGCAAGATCACCTGTCATCCAGTGCTAACCCTTTTTATACAGATTGGCGCTGCAAAACACACACGTCATAAGGGTACCGATTCCCCTCACCGCCAGGATAGACATCTTGACTGGTACAGTGCCATTGTGCGGGATCGAGCTCAGGGAACCAAGCGTCGCCAACAGGCTGCGCATGCACTAGCGTCTGATAAAGGCGTTGAGCATGCGGTAACATTTGGCGGTAAATCTGAGCCCCGCCAATGACCATGATCTCTTCAGCCCCATCGATCAAGGCCTGCCCGTCAGCGACTTTGAGCGCCTGCGCCAAATCGTATACCACCTTCACTCCGGCTGGCGCGAAATTTTGATCACGCGTCACCACGATATTCAAGCGTCCAGGAAGTGGCCGCCCGATCGACTCAAACGTTTTACGCCCCATAATCAAGGGCTTTCCCATCGTCACCCGTTTGAAGTGCTTCAACTCTTCAGGCAAATACCAGGGCATGGCATTGCCATGACCAATCACTTGATTCTCAGCCATCGCTACAATTAATGCGACCGGATGATCTAGCGCACTCACAACCTGAGCCAATGCCGACTCATCGGCGACTGTATTAGAAACCATCATCACACCGCCACCGGGGCTTTAATATGAGGATGAGATTGATAATCCAGCAGTTCAATATCCTCAAAACGAAAATCCAACAAAGATTTGACTTCGGGATTCAGCTTCAGCTGGGGTAACGCCAAGGGCTCACGAGAAAGCTGCAGATCAGCCTGTTCGAGATGATTACTGTAGAGGTGAGCATCCCCTAAAGTATGCACAAAATCGCCCACATCCAAATCGCAGGCTTGTGCCACCATGTGCGTTAACAGGGCATAGCTGGCAATATTAAACGGCACGCCTAAAAAGATATCGGCACTGCGTTGATATAACTGACAGGATAGACGCCCCTCAGCAACATAAAATTGGAACAAGCAATGGCAAGGAGGCAGTTTCATCTCATCAATCTGGGCCGGGTTCCAGGCCGATACAATCAATCGCCGACTGTCAGGATTGCAACGAATCTGCTCAACCAGACGCGTGATTTGGTCAATATGCCCGCCATGATGATCCGGCCAGCTACGCCATTGATACCCATAAACAGGCCCTAGATCACCATTTTCATCGGCCCACTCATCCCAAATACGCACACCATTTTCTTTTAAATAACGGATATTGGTGTCGCCATTCAGAAACCACAACAGCTCATGGATAATTGAACGCAGATGCAGCTTTTTCGTGGTCACCACAGGAAAGCCCTGGCGCAGATCAAATCGCATCTGATGACCAAACACAGAGAGGGTTCCAGTTCCTGTACGGTCCTCTTTACGAACCCCTTCGTTACGCACTCGGCGCATCAGATCCAGATATTGTTGCATGCTTAACACTCAAACTTAGATGAATGATCAATAAATGAGGTTGAAAAATCACTTTCAGGCCAAGGTTAACATGGGCTGAATAACAATGGCCTTATTAACAATGGCCTTATTAACAATGGCCTTATTAACAATGGCCTTTTAACCATGACCTGAATAAGAAGCTAGTGAGCGTGGCCTGGTTTGAACATTGTCGCAGGTCGCAGTAAAAGCCATATCCCGATCACCATCATCGGAATCGACAGCAACTGCCCCATAGTCAACCAGTTCATCGCAATAAAACCCAGCTGCGCATCCGGCTCTCTCGCAAACTCAACCAATGTTCGAAATACGCCATATCCTAACAGGAAAAGTCCGGCGACCCGTCCCTGAGCACGAGGTTTTGACGAATATAGCCACAACACCGTAAATAGCACGACGCCTTCCAGCGCAAACTCATACAACTGCGAAGGGTGCCTTGGCAAAGGACCGGCGCCGGGGAAAACCATACCGACCCATAAGTCAGTGGGACGGCCCCATAATTCACCATTAATAAAATTACCCAAGCGCCCTAACCCCAGCCCAATCGGCACCATAGGGGCAATAAAATCGCCCAAGGCAAGTAAGGTTAACTGGTGACGACGCGCATACAGCAACATGGCCAAGACAACACCAATCAACCCGCCATGGAAGGACATACCGCCTTCCCAGACTTTAAATAACCAGAGAGGCTCAGCAAGCACACGATCAAAGTGATAGAAAATGGCATAGCCTATTCGCCCACCTAGAATCACCCCTAGAGCCCCATAAAACACCAGGTCGCCAACCTGCTCGTGGGTCAACCCCAGCCGCGATGCACGTTTTCGTGCCAGCCACCAAGCGCCAGTAAAACCAAACAAATACATCAAACCATACCAGTGAACCTGCAGGGGCCCGAGGCTTACTGCCACTGGATCAATATGGGGGTATTGCAGCATGATGTCTCCGGTTATTCATTTCAGTCAACGAAAGCGGGATTGCCTATATCTGGGTGCTGACAACATCGAGCACACATAAGTTCGATCATGCGCAAGGGGCTGTAACTATCGTCATGACACCACTCCCAACGACATCAATACCCCAAAAGCAATGCTCAAAAACTGAGCCCCAAAAAACAGAGCTCAAACCAAAGAGTTCAAAACACAGCGATCAGACATATCGACTGACTCAAAACTTACTCTCCTAACCACTGCGTCACGCATTGACGTAACTCGGCAGGGCGATAAGGCTTAGCAAAAAAGTCATTCATACCGGCGTTAATAAAACGCTCTCGATCTTCAGGCAACGCATTGGCCGTAATCGCGATCACCGGAATATCTGCATTATCGTTCGGTAATTGGCGCCATCGTAGGGTGGCTTCCAAGCCATCCATTTCGGGCATAAAAATATCCATCAGGACCAGCGCATATTGCTGTTCACGGCCGAGTTTCAATGCTTCATGCCCTGAAGCCGCGACATCAACATCAAACCCCGATTTTTCCAAAACAGTGCGTGCCAACATACTATTCACGGGGCCGTCATCAACGACCAAAATGCGCGGACGCTTCATCACCGGATTGGCCATCGCCGTATTCAGACCAATCGTCACCCCTTCAGGTAGCGGCAAGGTCAACACCAAAGTGAATGCATCCACGGCCTGGCGTACATCTAACTGCCCATTCAACTCACGCAATAATTGACGCACCAAGATCATGTCATGGCTCTGACGGGCGCGCTCATATCGACTGTCCAGGGGCGTCATCGGCTCAAATAAATTCCGCCGAACAGCCATATCCAGGCCATCCCCTTGGTCGGTCAAAGTAAGCTTTAGCTGAGTATTCGAAAGCAGGCGATATTCCATATCGATATCACCTTGCTGGGAATAAGTTAGACAATGTCTGACCAAGAGCATGAGTAAGCGTAAAAGGCGGGCGTCATCGACCGCCAAAGTCTCCAACTGGGGGTCAGAAGGAAGTCTCAAACGACGGCCGGAGACACTAAGCTCATGGTCCAAATGAACTTGAAGTGCCTTCAAAACACGGGATAACGACGTCCACTGAGGCGCCCCGCTGCGAGTTCCCATCTCCTGGGTCATATCATCTAGATCATGCAATAGACGTCGCAAAGTCATGAGTAAACGATCGGCCTCAGAAGGCATATCGGGTGACTCAACATCGGATTGCTCGATGAGTTGATCGACCAGTTGCTCGGCTTCTCGGGAGGCGACTTGTACAAATTCAGAACGCAACTTAGAAGCAGCCTCTAAACGCTGATACTCATTACGAAGTTGCTGTTGGGCACGACGAAACTCACTGATATCGAACATCGACAACAAACCGCCGCCACTTTGTAGCGGGGTCATGATAGCCATCCACTCATGCAGACCATCATCATGTTGCTCAGAACGCCTTAACTCGCTATACCACACTTCCTTGGTTTGCGAATCCAGCGGAACAAAATGACTGATCGGCTGACCTTTGAGCCGCTTGCGAATATCGCCAGCAAAGGCTTCAAAGGGGGCATTACAGTGGATAATTAAGCCTTGGTCATCATAATGACAAAGCACTAACGGACCATGGCTATGCTGTTCAATAAAGCTATGCAATGCCACAATTGTCGCCGCAGTTGTATCGACTGCAGCTGAGGCTGGCTCATGTGTCTGCTTGGTCTTAGCTTCAAGATACTGGCTTAAACGCAATTTAAATCGGCGATCACGCCTGATCGAAAGATAAATGACCAGGCCCCACACTCCCAATAACCCAACCGTCAGCAACACCAATAGCGCATTGCGGGTATAGTCCAGTAACTGTACACCGGCCTTCGCCGACGCTTTGGGCACAACCAATAAGAGCTTCCACCCCGTCGAGCCGATCGTGGACCAAGCCAGTGTTCGCGGCTGATCCAATTGAATATCTAACAACCCCGCCGCATCGGAACGAAGAGGTTCTAATGCATCCTGATAACCCGGTCTGAAAAAAATATTATTAGGAATCGCATTCAATAACCCCTCATGCATATCCTTCGGCAAGCCGCTCGCCTCAGACAGTGCACTCGGCGGATCACTCAAATCCCACTCCCGACGCCCCTTAGCAGGCGCCGCCAACACAGTACCATCACGGCTAAGCAACATGGCATAACCGTCCCAAGGCACATTCAAATGAGATAACCGTTGGACCAAGGCTTCAACAGTGAGGTCGAGGCCGACAATGCCAAGGAACTCATCATTGGCATATACCGGCTGGCTCAGTGTTAAGACCCAGCCTTGACCAGCCGGATCCATATAAGCATCGGTCCAGACGGACTTACGAGAAGCGTTATGCTCAGGATCAGCATGATAGAAAAACATGAAATCCCGAATATCCACTTGAGGAGAGAATTGCTTTAAGACATCAACATAGGGGTAAATCACCATTTCGGTTCGGTCATTAATAAAATACAGCTGCCGAACTAAAGGGTGACTTCGATAGGTGTCCTTCAACAACCAGCCCATGGCCTGCATACGTCGAGCTTGGCGCATGTCTTGATCGCCCGCAGGCTGAACAGCGGAGAAAAATAAAGCCCCGCCCCCATCATCATAGGCTTTGTAGCGGACACCTTCGGGGCTTTGCTTCAGCATCAGAGGGGTATGGCCCGGCGTCGCCGTCATCACCCTTGCTCCCTGTCGCCCTAACAAAGCCCCTATATGCTCCAGGTTCGACAGCTCCAGATCAAGCTGATGTCCTAGCAACCCAACTGAGTTTAAGACCCGATCCTGTGCGTCACGTGCGACTTGGTCAGCCCCCTCCTGGCCAATCAAAGAAGCCACCATAATACACAACAACAACCAGACGACTAGAACACCGCCCAGCGGCCAGATCAACATCCGCCCACGGCTGCGTTGAAGCCATTGAGTTAAAAGATCACGTACCGTTGAAGGATTGCGTTGTGCCAAAGCAGGCATCCCGTGGTCAAGTCACGCTCAACAAAGAGCACAAAGCCCATGATATGAGGGTAGCAGTATATCAGCGCCCTACTGGTCATCATAGATAATACCCCGTAAACTCGACGCAGATCACCGACGCTAAAGGCTCAATGGACCAGCGCGACAGCGTCCCCAAATGACCTGGAACGGACTCACATTAGATTATGTGCTTGCTTGCAATTGCCTGGCAGTCTCATCTGGATTTTCCTCTGGTGATGGCTGCTAATCGAGATGAATTCCACTCACGCCCCACTCAACCCGCCTATCATTGGGCCAGCGACCGCATTACCGGTGGCCAAGATGTTGAAGCTGGAGGCAGCTGGTTACTGACACATAACAATGGGCGTTGGGCCGCTTTAACTAACTTTCGCGAACCCAACACTATGGGTCGTCAGCCAGGCTATCGTTCGCGAGGAGAGCTACCGCTAAAAGCACTTGAGCAAGCGCCAGAGACACTGGCGTCTTGGCTCACGACACAAACGGATCAATACCTAGGCTACAACCTGATTTGGGGCGATCAAGAGCAAGCCTGGTGGTTTAGCAACCGGCATCCAACCCAACCACAGCGCTTGACATCGGGGCTCTACATTTTAAGTAATGCCGCCTTAGATACCCCTTGGCCAAAAAGTGAACGGCTGCGCGATCTGATGCAACAGTGGCTGAATACTCCTCATCCAGACCTGATGGCCCTCTGGCCCATACTAAAAGACCGCCATCGCCCCACGGATGACGAACTCCCAGATACCGGGATAGGACTAGAGTGGGAACGTTTACTCTCGACCCCCTTTATCGAGAGCCCGGAATACGGCACTCGCGCCAGCACGATCGTTTATCAATCGGCACACGGTTGCGGCCAATTAATGGAGCGGAGCTTCAATGCTCAAGCACAGTGCGTTGGCGAGCGTCATTTAAAGTGGTCTCTGGAGTAAGACATCACATGCGGCTCACAAGCGTTCATATTTGCAAAACGCTCAGGCTTTTATTCATGACCAGCATGCTCGCGCTGACTTCTGCCTGGAGCCAAGCGGCCCCCCTAGAGCCCCACCATAACTGGTTATTACAGCGACTTGCCGGCTGGCCAGACGCGCCAGCACTCCATCACCCCCAACTGATCCGTCAACTTTATCAAGCGGCAGGTTATTCACGCTTCTGGCGTGATGCTGCCGGAGTGCCGACAGGGGCAGCACGTCATTTGCAGCAACAGTTAGCGCCCTGGCAGTTATTAGCACCGATTCCAGCACTCGATAATCTCCGCCAGCTGAACCACTGGTTGAGTGACTCGACAAGAGGACATAGTGCCGATGAGGCCTATGCTCGGGACCTGCTCATCACCGATCGCTACCTGGATTGGCTCAGCGACCGTTATCGCTATCGCTGGAACACATTTGATCGCGATCAGGACCAAACACTACTCAATCAAGCCAACTCTTGGGGGCAATGGCCTGCCCCTTTCTCCCGAAGCCGGTTAGAGGATCACTTAACATCGTGGACTCTACAATTACGCCAGGGGTCTCCAGCACAATGGATACGGGATACGCTGACTGAAACAACTCCCCCTTCAGCTTATTACTGGCCCTTGAGGCAAGCCTTTGCCAGGCTTCAACAGGCGAATGCAACGGGCCCATGGCCCACGCTCCCGCCTTTACTCCATCAGAACCATAACCAACTAGATCCCATTTATCATGAAATACTTCGCCTACAACTGAGCCGTCTGGGCGATTTAGTTGAGGATGAGACTCTCACCTCGCCAAAACAGCGCGCACCCTTGAATGAGCGACTCTCGCAAGCCCTCAAACGTTTTCAGCAGCGCCATCAACTGCCCCCCAGCGGCCAATTAGATGAGCCCACTCGACAATGGCTCAACGTCCCGCTGAATGAAAAGCTACGCCGCCTTGCACATAACATTCGTCGCCTGGAACATTTACCTCGCCAGTTAAACAATCACTATTTAATGATCAACATGGCCGATCAACAACTGCAATGGGTCGTCAACGGGCAAACACGCGCACAAACCCGGGTCATTGTCGGTAATCGCCAGCACCGAACCCCCATCATGGCGCAATGGTTGACCTCGTTGATTCTCAACCCGCTATGGAATGTCCCACCAGAGATCGCCCGCACCAATATCATGCCGCTTGCTAAGCGTAACCCGTCCTATCTCGCTTCACGGGATTACACCATTATTGAAGGCTGGTCCCAGCCTCCGCGCTCACGGCCATTAGCGTCGTTACCCGAAGATGCCTTTACGCCGGATAATCCAAGGTACCGTCTTCAGCAGCAGGCCGGGCGCTTTAACCAACTTGGGCGTGTCAAGTTTCGCTTATCGAACCGGCAAGCCATTTATCTACATGACACACCGGCAAAATCCCTTTTTAATCGCACACAGCGAGCCTTGAGTCACGGCTGTGTCCGAGTGGAAAATGCCCAACAACTGGCCACCTGGCTACTGGAAGACACCCCAGCATGGTCCAGAGAACAACTGCAGCAACAGTGGCAAACGAAAGAAGAACGGTACGTACAGGTACGCCCCAAGGTTGCTGTCTACTTAATGTACTGGACCGCCTTTGTAGACGCTCAAGGCATTCTGCAATGGAGAGAAGACATTTACGGAAAGGATCGGTTTGAGGCTCATCCTACTCAATTCGCTAGCAACCCAAAGCCCTCATATCATCGAGGGCATTAATACAACAACAATACAACAGCGACCCGCTGTTTATGCTTTACGACGCATCACAATTAACCATTCAAGATCATGTTCACGACTGAATGCCGCCACGGCATCTTCAACCTCTTGAGTCGTCTCACAGGGCAGTACAGCCACCAACAACTGTTTGGCCTGAGCCAACGTCACCCGACGAATCGCAGCCTTAACCCGTGGCAAGCTCGACAGGTTCATTGATAACCCCTGATACCCCATGGCCATCAATAGCAGCGCTCCCGCCGGATCTCCAGCCAACTCGCCACACAAACTCACAGGCAGCTGATACTTGCGCGCTTTTAACGCTAAATCATTTAATGCCCGTAATACGGCAGGATGCATCGCATTATAAAGCCCCGCCACACGAGGGTTGTCGCGATCAACAGCAAGCAGATACTGCGTCAAATCATTGCTACCCACCGATAAGAAATCAACCCGTTTAGACAAAGCGCCGACTTGAAAAATCATCGACGGCACCTCAATCATGGCCCCTATCCTTGGCATTGGTAGCTTAAGGCCTTCATTACTTTGTAATTCTTCGTGCGCCCGCATCACCATCTTGCGCGCTTCATCAACCTCATGCATGGAGGCCACCATCGGCAAGAGAATACGCAGGTTCTCAAGTCCATCACTGGCACGTAACATGGCCCGAATTTGAGCCATAAACACTTCAGGGTGATCGAGCGTGACTCGAATACCTCGCCACCCCAGTGCGGGGTTACGCTCCTCAATAGGGAAATAAGGTAAAGGTTTATCGCCCCCAATATCCAGTGTTCTCATCACCACAGGAAAAGGAGCGAAGGCCACCAATTGCTCACGATAGATCCGCGTTTGTTCCTGCTCCCCTGGGAAGCGTTCTGCCATCATGAAAGGGACTTCGGTACGATATAACCCCACCCCTTCGGCCCCTAACGCCTGGGCACGGGACTGATCTTCGACCAAGCCTGTATTCACCAGCAAAGGAACCCGATGACCGTCGAGTGTTTCGCACAGCTTGCGTGCTTCAACCTCCAACTCTTCGGTGAGCGCTTCATCTTGCCGCATATGCTCACGATACTGCGCACTGAGTATCTCATCCGGCCAGCAAATCACCTGGCCGTGATAACCATCCACCACTAATGACTCGCTCTCGAGGCGCTTATAAGGCAGGTCAGAAAGCCCCATTACGGTAGGAATGCCCATAGCACGAGCTAAAATCGCCAAATGAGAGTTGCTGGAACCTCGCACAGAAACCAGGCCGACCAGATGTTCACGAGGCACTTCACCTAACAATGCAGGTGACAGCTCTTCACCCACTAAAATCGTATTTTCAGGGTAGTCTTGGCGGATATCACTACGGGCTTGTAGATAAGCCAGCACTCGACGCCCTAAGTCACGGATATCCGCTGCACGTTCACGGAGATAAGCATCCTCAACCTTTTCGAGATACTTGACGTGGCGTCGAACGACATGAGACAAGGCCCCCTGGGCCCAATGACCATCATCAATCCGCTTATGAACCTCGCCGCCCAATGCCGCTTCGTCCAGCATCTGAAGATAAGCCTCGAAGAGCAGCTGCTCCTGTGGGCTAATACGTTTCGCTAGACGGGCCGATAGCGCCTCGATATCTTCCCGAACGGCCATCAGCGCTTGGTCAAAGAGCGCTTTTTCTGCTTCGGCATCTTCACACTGGCGGTCTGGAACGGCATCCAGATCCGCCGGAGGCATCACAACAACCGCTTCACCAATAGCAATCCCAGGAGAGGCTGAAACACCATTATAAGGTACGCTTTTCCGTTGACCCGCTCGATCAAGGCTTAAGCTACCATTGGCAATCGCATGAGCAAGCACAGCAGCAAGTTGCGCTGCGATCGTCACCAAAAAAGCTTCTTCACCCTCATCAAAACGGCGCTTAGCTTTTTGCTGCACCACCAGTACACCCAATACGCGCCGCTGGTGGATAATGGGCACCCCTAAGAAACTGTGATAACGCTCTTCACCGGTGACACGTAAATAAAGATAGTTGGGGTGCTCAGGTGCATTATCGAGATTCACCGGCTCTTCACGCTGGCCGACATAGCCCACGAGCCCTTGATTCAGTGCTAAGCTCACACGTCCAATCGCCGCCGGGTTCAACCCCAACGTATCCATCAGAACATAGCGTTCACGCTCAGGGTTATATAAGTAAACCGAGCAAACATCCGTACCCATGGCCTTACGCACACGCCGCACGATTAAGGACAAAGCCGTACTTAAATCTCGTGCGGCGCTCACATCTTGGACAATGCGGCGCAAGGTTTCGAGCATCATGTGGCCTTATCCTCCTATCAATGACAGGCTATAGCGGCAAAGTTAACCCTCATGCCCCTGATCGCGCATTAAACGGTGAACACGGGGTAACAACTCTTTCAGCGCCCGCCGATAAACCTCACGTTTAAATGCGACCACCTGAGCCAGTGGATACCAGTAACTCACCCAACGCCAACCATCAAACTCAGGGTGAGTCGATTTATCAAAACAAACTTCACGATCCTCACACAGAATCTGCAACAAAAACCATTTTTGTTTCTGGCCTACACACAAAGGCTTACTATGGCGCCGAATCATGCGTCGGGGCAGCCGGTAGCGCAACCAGCCACGGGTACAGGCCAGTACCTGAACATGCTCCGGATCCAGACCAATCTCTTCTCGCAACTCACGATAAAGGGCATCTTCAGGGGACTCTCCCTGTTTGATACCACCTTGCGGAAATTGCCATGCATCCTGCCCGCAGCGACGCGCCCAAAGCACCTCTCCACGCGCATTCGCAATAATGATGCCGACGTTGGGTCTATACCCATCCTCATCAATCACACACGATTACCTCACCAAGACTTAATGCCATTGTTCCACAAAGCACTGAAGCTATTCAATTTGCACACTAGACAGTATGCGATTGATTCGGGCAATCGTTAAAGATTATTCAATATGAATGAGTCACATAACGGTTGATGAACCTCGACATCATGGGTGGAACTTGGCATCACGGCATACCATCACAACCTATAAAATACTTTGGCGATTAGTGCACAGAGACAATCGAGTGATTACTGAACGCCGTTTGCCTGATATCTTTAAGCTCATATATCTTACAGCCCTCAAGGGTACTCGCGAGTGCCGATAAGCCATAAAGCAATCAAGCTGACAGCCTTTAAGGCCATCAACGGTTCGGCAAACGTATCCACCACCCAAACGGTTTACTCAAAACGTCACAGCAGCTAAGCGTTTCAGTAGACAAAACGTTTCAGTAAAACAGGAGCACATGGTGAGTCTGGCCATTTTTGATCTCGATAATACGCTGATTGCTGGAGACAGTGATCACGCCTGGGGAGAATTTCTGGTACGGCATCAGTACGTGGATGCAGAGCACTATCGGCAGGCGAATGATCGCTTTCACCAGCAATACACTGAAGGCCAATTAGATATCTTGGAATATCTACAATTTGCGCTCGCCCCTTTGGCCAATCACGATCGCGCAACACTTGAGCAATGGCGCTCGCGCTTTATGACCGAAGTCATCACCCCGATGATGCTCCCTGCGGCCAAATCACTGCTTTCAAAGCATCGCGAAGCAGGCGACACATTACTGATTATTACCGCCACGAACCGTTTTATCACAGAGCCTATTGCAGAGGCACTCCAGGTCGACGACCTGATTGCCGTAGAGCCTGAGATCATTGATGGTCGTTATACCGGCCGCATTGCAGGGCTACCCACCTTCCAGGAAGGTAAAGTAACGCGCCTTAAACAATGGCTAACAAGTCACCAAATGACCCTCTCAGGAAGCTACTTCTACAGTGATTCGCGTAATGACCTTCCCTTGCTGGAACAGGTTGATCACCCCGTCGCGGTAGATCCCGACCCCACTCTCAGAGCCCGAGCAGAGGCTGAAGGCTGGCCAATTATCAGCTTGCGTTAAGCCTTCCCAGCCGATAACGGCCCTGACACATAACGGGCATATAACCAAAAAGCCGAACACTTCAGTGCTCGGCTTTTTAAAAGCAGTCCATCAGGACTTAATCAGCTCAACACACAATCAAGCGGTTTCAACTTCGCGCTCAGGATCTAACGCCAAAGTGGTCAACGTCATATCCCTCACTTGATGTAACAACTCCGGCTCATCGTTTAAAGAACGCCCATAAGACGGAATCATCGTTTTAAGCTTCTGTTGCCATTCACCGGCGAGACGATCTTTAAAGCAAGTTTCTAATACTGTCAGCATGGCTTCAACAGAGGTAGAGGCCCCCGGGGAGGCCCCCAGCAAAGCGGCTAAAGAGCCATCAGCAGAACTGACTACTTCAGTACCGAACTCTAACTTACCGCCTTTTTCTGGATCTTTCTTGATAATCTGTACGCGCTGCCCAGCAACCGCTAGCTCCCAATCACCATCTTTAACTTCAGGATAAAAATTTTGTAGCGCTTTCACACGAGAGCTGTGAGATTGCATGGCTTCTTTGATCAAATAGCGCGTTAAATCCATGTTATCGCGGCCAACTGAGAGCATCGGCACCAAATTGCTACCATTGACAGATTTAACGAGATCCATAAAGGAGCCACGTTTTAAGAACTTCGTCGTAAAGCCGGCAAAAGGACCAAACAACAGGACATTCTGACCATTGATATAGCGGGCATCCAAATGTGGCACTGACATCGGCGGCGCCCCGATCGGCGCCTTACCGTAAACCTTGGCCAAATGCTGATTCACAATCGCTGGATCACGGCAAACCAACCATTGACCACTGACAGGAAAACCGCCGTAACCTTTCCCTTCAGGGATGTCACTCTTCTGTAAAAGCGGTAAGGCTGCACCGCCGGCGCCTAGGAAAACGAAGCGAGAGCGCACCGTTTCCCGACGCCCGGTTTTAACATTTTCCAACTCAACATCCCACTGGCCATCAGCAGTCTGATTCAGATCACGGACATTATGAGAGAGCTGAAGATCAAAACCCGGTTGCGTTTCAAGATACTTCACCATATGCCGAGCCAACTCACCAAAGTTGACATCTGAACCATAACGCACGCGAGTCCCGGCAACAGGCTGATCTTTAGGCCGCCCTTTCATCACCAACGGCATCCATTTTGCCAGCACCTCAGGATCTTCCGAGAATTCCATATCTAAAAACTGGTGATGCTGGCTCAAGGTGCGATAACGCTTACGCAGAAACTCAACATTCTTCTCACCCCAGACAAAACTTTGGTGCGGCGCAATGTTGATAAAGGCTTTAGGCTCAGGCAGCATGCCTTGAGACACGAGGTATGACCAGAACTGCAAGCTCAGCTCGAAGGATGCATTAATTCTGAGTGCTTTACGAATATCGATGCTGCCATCTGACAACTCAGGGGTATAGTTCAGCTCACAATAGGCGGCATGGCCTGTCCCTGCATTATTCAACGCATCAGTACTTTCCTGGGCCACCTGGTCAAGGCGCTCAACCATCATAATGCTCAACGCAGGATCAAGCTGCTTAAGCATCATGCCTAGGGTCGAGCTCATGGCTCCGGCCCCGACTAGCATCACATCAGCTGTTTTCACGATCATCACCCGAAACGACATAGCGGAATGATAGGCTAACCAAGAGAGCCTGAACGCAAGGATTCATCATGCTGTCATGGTTAACCGTTGTCATGATCAAAGGTGGCGCGCTGCGTCACTCCATATGAAGAAGAAAGCTAACGCTTTATCTGGAGTAACGTCAGGAAATCAAGGTGGTCTCTTTCATCAGATCTGATCAAAACCTGATGAAAACGGTTCTTCAGAGGCCTCACGACTGTGGTTCCATCAAGGTAGAGGGTGGTGCCACAAGATTGCAAGACAGATTCACCGCATGGCCACCAGATCTGAATAAATTGACCTGACGGCGCGTCATCTATGTGATATCAGAAGGGATCAGCGCCTCATAGTCAACCCAGGCAAAACCTTATAGGGATCATAAGGTTGGCCTCAATTCCACGGCGCCCAGCTCGCAACTGCAGCAAAAAACCTGAATAGATCATATCTATAGCGCTAAAGCGCGCCGATATCCAGCTTTAAAAAGATGTTGAAGAACCCATTAATTTAAGACCAACGACTAATAAAAATAATCCCCAAATACCACTTAAAGCTCAGGATACTGATATCATCACCCAATCGGCGATTTAAGGAACGATGGTTACAATGCTGCCACCGCTAAGTTTTCTGAGCACGCCTTCAGACCCACTCTCTAGACGGCGCCAATATCATATTTTGATGGCCCTGCTGGCCATAGGGTGTGCTGTTTTACTATCCCTTCAGCTCAATACGGGCAGCTTATCAATTAGCCGAGACCAACTGGCGCAAGCCTTGATGGGTCAAGGCGAAGCCCTCGCCGAACAAATCGTATGGGAATTACGCTTACCCCGCGCACTCTTGGGCATGATGGCGGGCGCCGCACTGGCACTCTCAGGCGCGCTCATGCAAGGGCTTACCCGCAATCCACTCGCAGATCCCGGGCTGCTCGGTATAGGTGCTGGCGCCGCACTGGCATCGGCCACACTGATTATTATTTGGCCCAACCTGCCTCGTGGATTACTCATTCCAGCAGCGTTGGTCGGTGCACTATTGGTCGCTTGGCTCACTTGGCGACTCAGTCGACGTCATGAAAGAAGCATGGCCCGTCTATTACTGGCCGGATTGGCATTGAACAGCTTAGTGACGGCACTTCTGACACTCATGACCTGGCGAGCCACAGGAGATCAATTGCGCTGGCTACTCTTCTGGCAACTCGGGAGCCTGGAAAGAGCAGACTGGCCTTTACTGGGTGTGATGGGCAGCATCTTGTTATTCGCGATTATCCGCCTCAACTGGCTTGCCCGAGGGCTAGATCTACTCTCTATGGGAGAAGCGAGTTGTCGACATCTAGGCTGGCCGGTACAACGCCTGCAGCGTGAAACCGTATTTTGGATTGCCGTACTCACCGCCACCAGTGTTGCCTTATGCGGCTTAATTGGATTTATTGGTTTGATTCTGCCGCATATTTTGCGATTAATTGTCGGCCCAGGACATACCAGACTGCTACCACTCTGCATGATTGGCGGTGCGGCCTTACTCTTACTCGCAGACCTATTAGGTAGAACCCTGCTGGCTCCACAGATCTTGCCACCCGGACTTATGCTTGCCTTAATCGGCACACCATTATTTATTCACTTGCTACTGGGCCGTCGAGCGCTACCCATGTAGCCCTATCAACCTGGCGCGGACGAGCCGCTTTAAAATATGCTCGAATGACGAATAAAAAGCCAACCTGCAAACGAAGGCCCATTCATGCTCGACGTGCGCTCACTATCGCTATCACGCGGACACAGAATCATACTGAACCACTTAGATTTTCAGTGTGCGCCAGGCCTCATTGGCCTCATTGGCCCCAATGGCGCCGGTAAAAGTAGCCTAATTGAAGCGTTGGCAGGGGATCGAGCAGAATCCTGTCAGGTCTATTGGAACCAGCGACCCATCACCGAATGGCCAGCCCTTGATTTCGCCCAAGTCAGGGCCTGCCTGAGCCAAAGGCCGGAAGCCAGCTTTGATTTCCCCGTTTCCGACTGGTTGAAATTCAGCCGAACCCCACATGCGGACCTCACGACAGAAAGCGACCAGTGGGCGGAACACCCTGCGTTAGCCGGCGCGATAGCCGCACTTGGCATCCAGTCATTGCTCGAACGCACACTGCACTCACTTTCAGGTGGCGAGCGTCAGCGCGTTCAATTGGCTAGAACACTGGCACAAGTCTGGCCGCTTGACGACACCCCTCGACTTTTACTTCTAGATGAGCCACTCACCGGACTGGACCTTTCTCATCAGCATAGACTGCTGCGCACATTACAAACACTGGGCCAAAGAGGGGTTTGCACCGTGGTCGCGTTGCACGACCTGGATCTCGCGGCACGCTACTGCCAACAACTTCTGTTGCTTAATCAGCAAACACTGGTGGCTAATGGTACCCCTCATCAAGTGCTGACCTCACAACACCTCGCAGATCACTTTCAGTTAGATGCCGAAGTTCGCCACGACCTCACCCCATGGCCGATCATCCTGACGCGCTAAGCCGTTTTCTTGGAATGCGTGTATGAGATGTACGTATGGATGCAAGTATGAAATGTACGTATGAGAGGTACGTATGAAATGTACGCATAAAATTGACGTATGAGACGTCATTGGAAAAGAGTCACTCGATAGATCAACAACGATAAAAAAATGCCGCCCAATAGGCGGCATCCAATCACAAGGACAAATCTCAAAGGAACTTAACAACACACTGCATAGGCATTTTCAACAGAAACACGTTCTACAAAGACGCTTCCTACAAAGCAATTTGCGACACAAGCACTTCACAAAGAAACCTTGAACTGCATTGCGAATAAAATTAAAGATTTCAGTATCAAGCGACAACCATGTCCGCTTCCATCGCTTTACGTACCTTTTTCATCGCATTCTTTTCGAGCTGACGAATCCGCTCAGCGGACACACCATAGACGTCAGCCAACTCATGCAATGTGGCCTTGTTTTCAGCCAACCAACGCTGCTGCAAAATATCACGACTACGCTCATCAAGTTCTGACATCGCATGCTGTAGGCGACTACTTGAATCACTCTCCCAGTCTTCCTCTTCCAGCTGAAGCGCCGGATCCTGAGAAGCATCATCCAGGAAATGAGCAGGCGCCCAAGCCGCATGATCATCATCATCAGCGGAAGGATCGCCATCAAAAGCCGCATCATTTGAAGACAAGCGACCTTCCATCTCACGGACGACTTCAGGCTTAACGTTCAAGTCTTCGGCAATCGCATCAACTTCAGCGCCATTAAGCCAATTCAGGCGCTTTTTCGCACTCCGCAAGTTGAAGAATAACTTACGCTGAGCTTTAGTCGTGGCGACTTTAACAATGCGCCAGTTACGTAATACAAATTCATGAATTTCCGCTTTGATCCAGTGCACGGCAAAGGATACAAGGCGCACACCCATTGTCGGATCAAAACGTTTAACAGCCTTCATCAGGCCAACATTACCTTCCTGGATTAAGTCAGCCTGCTGCAGACCATAACCGTTATAGCTCTTGGCAATATGCACTACAAAGCGCAAGTGGGACAGCACCAGTTGACGCGCTGCCTCTAAATCACTGTGCTCATGCAGGCGCTCTGCCAGATGCTTTTCTTCCTCAACAGTCAACAGCGGTATACTGTTCACTGTCTGTATGTAAGCACTGAGATCACGCCCAGGGCTTAGAACATCGACCACCTGCAGTTGCTTATTCATGGAATGCTCCGTCTCAAGTCTCTTGACCTTACAACGAATTTAGAATCGTCATAACACCGATTCGCTCACAAACCTATATGACGACAATGAACCTGAAGAGTTCCTCAATAAACTGTCGCCATATACTGACAAAGAGTTCAAAGACAAACAATTCACGGATCAATGACTCACAAACAAGTCACTCGTCACTCAGGTCTGTCACTGGGCACTGATACAACATGCCTGCTCTTCTCGTTTTTTATACGCAAGTTTTTTACACGAGAGTCTCGACCATCATACGAGGGGCCCAATCAAAGCTCATGGACTTCAAGCGGCGACAAAAACACCACAACACCATTATTGAGGCTCAATAGCCCCAAGATGACGTCCAACAGCTAACCAAGCGCCCAGCCAGCCTAATAGTGTACTACATAAGAGTAGCAATACCGAATCTGTGAATCCCAGCCCTAATAGCTCAAAGTCGCTGGCATACGCACTGGCCAATGCATGAACCGGGCCTGCCAACCAAATCAAGGCCAGGTTAATCAACAACCAGGCCAGAACCCCACCACCTAACCCGTACCAGATACCGGTATACAAAAAGGGACGACGGACAAATGCATTGGTCCCGCCGACCAACTTCACGACCACAATCTCCTGACGTCGGCTTTCAATGGCTAACCGAATGGTATTACCGACCACCAACAAAACGGCAACCCCTAAGAGCAATGCCAAAGCGGTTACGGCGCGTTCGCCTAACGCCATAATAGAGTAGAGTCGCTTCACCCAAGCCAAGTCCAACTGTACTTCATCGACATCAGACATGGCCTTAAGCTGATTCATTAAGTGTTCTTGCAAGGCGACTGCGGAAGTGCCAAGGCTTGCAGCCGCAGGACGCACCACAATGACGGCCGGCAAAGGATTGTCATCCAGGTACTTCAGCGCATCGCCAAACCCAGAGAAGGTTCGAAACTCTTCCAACGCCTGGGCCTGAGAAATAAAATGAGCGTCAGCAACATCTTGGCGCAGCTTTAATTCCTGCGTCAGATCACGTCCACGCTCATCATTGACTGAGGCCTTCAGATATACCGACATCTGAGCGGCCCCATCCCAATTACTCGATACCAGTTGCGCGTTGTTCAAAAACAGATAAAGCCCCGTAGGTAATGCCAAGGCAATCGCAATCACCAGCCAAGTCATCAAACTGGCGACCGGTGATTTCAGCATGCGGCGAAAACTATCGATGGCCATTTGTCGATGGTGTCGTTTCCAACTCGATAGTCGTTCCTGCGCATCCACACGGCTGATCTGAGCATTACCACCACGACGAGATGAGATTTCAGCTTCAGGCTCACGGCGTTTAGTGCGTTTAACAGGGGCTCGCTTTTTAGTGGGTTGCTGACGCCCCCAACGCTCAGAATAACTCGCTCCGCCTTTGCCGCCGGTTTTGCCACCAGGGTTTCCACCAGACTGGCGAGAATCATCTCGACTCATCCCTCACCTCCTGTCGCGGCTTGGGGTTTAAAAGGCGCGTCATGAATCATCGCTCCATCTTTCAAGACCATGACCCGGCGAGCCATTCGCTGAACCAATTCTAGATCGTGGGTGGCGATCATCACCGTTACCCCAACGGCATTAAATTGGCGAAACAACTGCATGATTTCTGCTGACAACTGAGGGTCAAGGTTACCGGTCGGCTCATCCGCCAATAAAATCGGGGGTTTATTCACCACGGCTCGTGCAATCCCCACACGTTGTTGCTCCCCTCCAGAGAGCATGATCGGCGATAGCTTTTCTTTAGATAAAAGACCCACTTTATCCAGTGCGGCGCGCACACGACGCCCGATTTCACGCGGGTCCATCCCTTCGATGACCAAAGGTAAAGCAACATTGTCGAAAACAGTACGATCAAATAACAACTGGTGATCTTGAAACACGACGCCAATCTTACGGCGCAAGAAGGGCACATGATGAGGTTTAAGACGTGACAATTGTTGACCATCAATCACCACACTGCCCCGCGTGGCCACTTCCATACGCATCATCAACTTCAACAGGGTACTTTTACCTGCACCTGAATGCCCTGTCAGGAACGTCATATCTCCGCTAGGCAAGTGAAAACTGACATTTTGTAGCGCTTCGTGACCATTTTCATAGCGTTTGAATACGTTGGAAAACTGGATCATAGTGACGCATCAGCCTTAGGCTGCCTCCTCCTGCAGATCAAGCAGCGCCTCCACAAAAGCCTCAGCGTCAAAGTCACGCAGATCTTCTGCTTGCTCACCGACACCAATAAAGCGCACAGGCAGTCCGGTCTCACGGGCTAGAGCAAAGATCACGCCACCCTTTGCTGTCCCATCTAACTTGGTTAAAGCAAGCCCTGTCACCTCAACCGCCTGCTGGAACTCACGCGCCTGATTCAGTGCATTTTGTCCAGTCCCAGCATCCAGCACCAACAGTGTTTCAAAGGGAGCATCGGGCTGTAACTTCTGCATGACACGACGGACTTTACGCAGCTCTTCCATCAAGTTGCTTTTGTTATGCAAACGTCCGGCAGTATCAGCGATCAAGACATCAACCCCACGCGACTGCGCAGCCTGAAGCGCATCATAGACAACACTGGCACTATCAGCGCCTGTATGCTGCGCCACCACAGGCACTTGGTTTCGTTCGCCCCAAGCCTGGAGTTGCTCAACTGCGGCCGCACGGAAGGTATCCCCAGCCGCAAGCATGACACTGAGGCCTTCATGCTTATAACGCTTCGCCAATTTACCAATAGTCGTCGTTTTACCAACGCCATTCACCCCGACCATCAGGATGACTTTCGGTCCAGAGGTCTTCGGCAAAACCAATGGCTCACTGACAGGCACCAGCAGCTCGCGTAACTCAGTTTTTAAGGCTGTAAACAGTGCTTGAGCATCATTCAGCTCATTGCGTTTCACCTGTGCGGTCAAACGTTCAATAATTTCTGTCGTCGCCGTCATGCCGACATCGGCCATCAGCAAGCGCGTTTCCAGCTCTTCCAAAAGCTCATCGTCAATGGCTTTGGCCCCCAGAAACAAGCTGGCCAGCCCTTCAGTGAGGCCACTTCGGGTGCGAGAAAGACCTGCTTTTAAGCGCGCAAAAAGACCTTGTTTCTTTGGCTCGGGCTCGGGCTCGGGCTCGGGCTCGGGCTCGGGCTCGGGCTCGGGCTCGGGCAAAGCCTGTGTCGATGTCGCCTCAGGTGCAAGCGCTTCAGTTGGTGACGGCTGAGTTTCAGTCAACGCTGATTCGACAGGCGTCGAGCCGGACGCTTCTTCAGGAGTAGGCGTTATCGCCTCCTGTTCAGCCTCCGTCAGGACGACTGACTCATCAAGCTTAGAAGCCTCCTCAAGCGGTTCTGGCGTCGCCTCAACCTCAGTACTTTCAACCTCAGTACCTTCAACCTCAGTACTTTTAGCCTCAGTACCTTCAACTTCAGTACTTTTAGCCTCAGCACCTTCAACCGCAGCACTTTCAGCCTCAGAGCTTTCAACCAGAGCATCTTCAAGCTGTTCTGAAGTCTCTTCCGGTGTTTGGGCGGGGGTATTTTTCTTACGTTTAAAGAATCCGAACATGGACAGTTCAATCCTGGCAACGAGTCAGCATTCAATCGAAAAGGAGAGGCTGTCAATCGAGACATCTCAAACTAACAACCTTAATCGTCGCTTATCCTACCACCCGCACCGCATGCGGGATACAATCAGCGCCTATTAGACAAGCTAGAGAACAGGCCCATGGCGTCACGAGCCCCTCAAAAAGCACGAGTCCCTCATAAAATGCGAGAGGCTCAAAAAAGCCACAAACAACCCCAATCAGCGGCCCGAAACCGATCTGCGACCAGCGCAACCGGGCAAATTCGCATTATTGGGGGCCAATGGCGTGGCCGTAAATTAACAGTGCCCTCTGGTGATGGGTTGCGCCCCACCACCGATAGAATGCGCGAAACACTATTTAACTGGCTGCAGTTTGAAGTGCCCTACAGCCGTTGCCTCGACCTTTTCGCAGGTACAGGAGCGCTGGGCTTTGAAGCATTATCACGCCAAGCCAGTGCCGTTTATTGGAGTGAACTATCGCCCCAGGTGAGTCGACATCTCAACACCTTGCTGCAACAACTGGCACCTGAGCACCCGAGCGCCAAAGTCATACAAACCGATGCACTCACATGGCTCCAACAGGGCCCTGAAGCCATTGGAGGACCGGTCAATATCGCCTTTGTTGATCCCCCGTTCCATCAAAACTTACTGTCTGAGAGCTGCCAAGCACTCGAGCAACAGGGTTGGCTTGCACCTAATGCTTGGATTTACATTGAGCATGAGCAAGATCTTAAAGATGTTCAACTCCCTTCTAATTGGTTGATTTACAGAGAAAAAAAATCCGGACAAGTCAGTGCCAAATTACTGCAACGGCAAGCTTCTTAAATCATGACTTAATGTCCGCATCGCAGTGCCATCATGGCAAGACTCATTACCGTGCCACCCCGAATGGAACTCAGGTGGTTGAATCGGGGTGCCATCTGCTAAAATGCCGACCGCATTGGCATGATTTACAGGCACCACAACACCCAACGTGGATTCCTTCATGAGCCTAGTTGTTTATCCCGGTACTTTTGATCCGATCACCAACGGCCATGCTGATCTGATCAGCCGAGCCACACGTATTTTTGATCGTGTCCTAGTGGCCATTGCGGCCAGCCCCAAGAAGCAACCCGCGCTATCACTATCTCAACGTGTTGCACTGGCGCAAGAAGTGTTAGCAGAACATGCCAATGTCGAAGTCATTGGTTTTGATTGTTTATTGACCGAATTTCTAAAACAACAGCAAGCCAATATTATTCTCAGAGGTCTGCGCGCCGTCTCAGATTTTGAATATGAGCTGCAACTGGCGAATCTGAATCGCGCCATGGCACCTCAGGTGGAAAGCTTATTTTTAACGCCATCAGAACATTTATCGTTCATTTCATCGACACTGGTGCGCGAAGTGGCCAGTCTCGGAGGGGATGTGCACAAGTTTGTCCACCCATCAGTCGCACGCGCACTCAGCGAACACTTTGGCTATACCTCATAAGCCAACCTGATTTAAGCATGATGATATCAATCAGGCGCAGTGACACCTGACATAACTGCCCTGAATTCTGATGCCAGTCGAGGACCCAATCATGGCACTTTATATCACTGACGAATGCATCAACTGCGACGTCTGCGAACCGGAATGCCCCAATGGCGCTATTTCCGCCGGGGAAGAAATTTACGTCATTGACCCGAACCTCTGTACAGAGTGTGTAGGTCATTATGATGAGCCCCAGTGTCAGCAGGTTTGTCCCGTTGAGTGCATTCCTCACGATCCCAATCACAAGGAAAGCAAAGACGACCTGATGGCCAAGTACAAGATTATTACGGCGGCGATGGGCTAACTCAATATAAGCCGGACGTGCTGAAAATGAGCGTTTCTTCTATATAAACGTTTCTACTAGGCAAGCGCTTCTAATATCTAAAAGGCCTGCATCCGCAGGCCTTTGTATTGATTCCACTTTTTTCTCACGCTCTAACGCTTCATCTAGTGCGCTGACGCTCAACAAGACGATCCAACCCTTCGATCACCGAGGATCCAGAATCTTCACCACATTGATTTCATTTTGTGGGTCATCCTCCATGTGATTCACTCGCGTCGGCAGCTCTTCATTGAGCCCTCCTGAAGCGCCTTGCTGGTTTGGGTCCATACTGTCATGGAAACCACAAGCCACACATTCACGGTGCTGAATATCGCCAACACTCCAGGCCTTAATTTTATCCATCGCACTACAACGCGGGCATACGGCCCCAGCAATAAAGCGTTTAATGGGTGCTTTCTCATCAGTCATGCGCATCTCCTGCCTCATTTAGGAAACAGGTCTGAGCTTACTCAGGCCCAAAAATACAAATGGGAAGGCCGCTGGCCTTCCCATTTGCTTGCTATGCATTAGTTTATCACAGTCGCCAAGCAGATCATCCGAGCCAAACACGAGCGTTCGCAAACATCCGCTGCCAAGGCCCCTGTTGACCCCAGTCTTCTGGGTGCCAAGCGTTATTGACAGTTCGTGCTACGCGCTCAGGGTGCGGCATCATAATGGTGACACGGCCATCTTCGTTGGTCAGCCCTGTAATCCCCGCCGGGGAGCCGTTCGGGTTAAACGGATAACGTGTCGTCACTTCACCATGGTGGTTAACGTAACGTAGTGCCACGGTGCCGCTATTCTGTACCGTACGAAGGTGTCCTGTATCACGAAACTCAGCCAGCCCCTCACCATGGGAGACCGCGATCGGCAAGCGAGCGCCTTCCATACCCGCCAGCATGATAGACGGCGTTTTCTGAACCTCACTTAACACCAGTCGTGCTTCGAACTGCTCCGACTGATTGCGAACAAAGCGGGGCCAGTGGCTTGCACCAGGAATCAGATCTTTCAATTGCGCCAGCATCTGACAGCCATTACAAATGCCTAAAGCAAAGCTGTCATCACGCTTGAAGAACGCTTCGAATTGAGCCCGCGTCTGCGCATGGAACATAATCGACTTGGCCCAACCACCGCCAGCGCCAAGAACATCGCCATAGGAGAAACCGCCACACGCCGCCAACCCTTTAAACCCTTCAAGGGTTTGCCGACCTGACAGCAAGTCACTCATATGCACATCGACCGCGTCAAAACCTGCTCGGTGGAAAGCCGCAGCCATCTCTTGCTGGCTGTTCACACCCTGCTCACGCAAAATCGCCACCTGAGGACGAACCCCAGTATTGATCATCGGCGCGGCAATATTTTCGCTGACATCAAACGGGAGTTTAACGTTCAAACCTGGATCCTGCGTATCCAGCAGATTATCAAACTCTTCGTTGACACAGTCGGCGTTATCACGCAATGCAGCAATGCGGAAGCTCGTTTCGCTCCACAAGCGCTGATAGTGGCTACGCGGCCCTTCAAGCAATGCCTGACCATCAAACACGAGATTAAAGCGATCATCCGTCGTCGGGTGGCCAATCACTTGAACACAATCCAACCCTGCAGCCGCTAGCTGCATCAATACAAACTCGGTATCAGTTTGACGAACCTGAATGACAGCGCCCAGCTCTTCAGCAAACAGGGCGGCAATGGCGCCATCACGAGACTCGGCTAATAAATCCAGCTTCACTTCAAAGCCGGTATGCCCAGCAAAGGCCATTTCAGTCAAAGTCGCGAACAAGCCGCCGTCAGATCGATCGTGATACGCCAACAGTTTGCCGTCAGCATTAAGCCCTTGAACAACCGCAAAGAGTGCTTTGAGGTCTTCCGGCTCATCCAAGTCAGGCGCTTGATTGCCCACCTGGTTATAAACTTGCGCCAGCGCAGAGCCGCCCAGACGATGCTGTCCACGCCCCAGATCAATCAAGATCAAGTCGGTATCACCATGATCAGTGCGCAGCTGTGGTGTCAAGGTCGCACGCGCATCCAATACCGGGGCAAATCCTGACACAACGAGAGAAAGTGGCGAGGTCACTGCTTTTTCCTCGCCCTGATCGTCTTCCCATACCGTGCGCATTGACATCGAGTCTTTACCGACCGGAATCGCAATCCCCAGCTGAGGACACAGCTCCATCCCGACTGTATGCACCGTGTCATACAGCGCCTGATTTTCTCCAGGATGGTTAGCCGCCGACATCCAGTTGGCAGAGAGTTTGATATCCGACAAAGCTTCAATGCGTGCTGCCGCCAGATTCGTAATTGCCTCACCAACAGCCATCCGACCGGAAGCAGGCGCATTAATCAAGGCCAGGGGCGTACGTTCCCCCATCGCCATCGCCTCACCCGTTTCGGTGAATGGTGTCGTTGTTGTCACGGCACAATCGGCCACCGGCACTTGCCAAGGCCCGACCATCTGATCGCGGGCGACACAACCGCCCACAGTACGATCCCCGATCGTGATCAAGAACTGCTTACTGGCCACCGCAGGTAACCGCAGGACACGTTCAGCAGCATCATAAACATCCAGTTCACTCAGCTGTAATGCGGGCAACTCAGGCACCACACGCTCAAAAGTCCGGTGCATTTTCGGTGGCTTACCGAACAACACACTCATGGGCAAATCAACGGGCTTACTGTTGAAGTGACCATCCATGACTTCGAGTACATGCGCTTCGAGTGCATCGCCAACCACCGCATAAGGTGCTCGCTCACGGCGACACAGTTGATCGAAATCATCCAGGCGATCCGCAGGCACGGCCAGCACATAACGCTCTTGTGCCTCGTTGCACCAAATCTCAAGCGGTGTCATCCCCGGCTCAGCATTGGGCACATCACGCAACTGAAAACGTCCACCACGTTCGCCGTCTTTCACCAACTCTGGCAACGCATTGGATAGCCCGCCAGCCCCAACATCATGGATAAAACAAATCGGGTTATCATCGCCATACGCCCAGCAGCGATCGATCACCTCTTGAGCACGGCGCTCAATTTCCGGATTGCCTCGCTGTACCGATGCGAAGTCCAGATCTTCACTGGAATCCCCCGTAGCCATTGATGAGGCCGCCCCACCGCCGAGCCCAATATTCATCGCCGGGCCGCCCAACACAATCAGTTTGGCGCCAACGGGGATTTCACCTTTCTCAACGTGCATTGGACGCACATTGCCCAGTCCACCAGCCAGCATAATCGGCTTATGGTAACCGCGACGCTCCACACCATTCACGCCAACCGCGTTATCTTCATAGGTGCGGAAATAACCATTGAGGTTAGGACGACCAAATTCATTATTGAACGCAGCCCCCCCGATGGGGCCTTCAATCATGATATCCAGCGGTGAAGCCATACGCCCTGGGCGACCATAATCCTCACCTTCCCAAGGCTGAACAAAATCAGGAATCCGCAGGTTTGATACGGTGAAGCCAGTCAAGCCTGCTTTGGGTTTAGCACCCAAACCAGTCGCGCCTTCATCACGGATTTCCCCCCCTGCTCCGGTCGCCGCCCCTGGAAAAGGAGAAATGGCAGTCGGGTGGTTATGCGTTTCCACCTTCATCAGAATCGGCGTCGGTTCTTCTGTGACCGTCCACTGATAAGAATCAGGCTGAGGGAAATAACGCGGCGCAGTAAAGCCTTCAATCACCGAGGCATTATCTTTATAAGCAGACAACACTTTATCGGGCGATTGCTTATAGGTGTTCCGAATCATGCCGAACAGCGAATGTTCAGCGGGCTCGCCATCAATGGTCCAATCCGCATTAAAGATCTTATGACGACAATGCTCTGAATTAGCCTGAGCGAACATCATCAGCTCAACGTCATGGGGATTACGCCCCAAATCCGTGAAGCTGCTGACCAGATAATCGATCTCATCGTCAGCCAGTGCCAGCCCCAGAGACTGATTGGCCTCAACCAATGCCTCACGTCCCCCGGACAAAATATCGACACTGGATAACGGCCGCGGCTGCTCATGACGGAACAAAGCAGCAGCATCGTCCAACTGGCCCAACACCGACTCGGTCATTCGATCATGAAGAACCGCGGCAATCGCGGCACGCACGGGGGCATCAAGCACACCGCTGGCTTGTACATAGTAAGCCACACCACGCTCGATACGATCGATTCGGGTCAAGCCACAGTTACGTACAATGTCCGTCGCTTTAGATGACCAAGGGGAAATAGTGCCAGGACGCGGCACCACCAAAAAAAGTTGGCCAACAGGGTCAGCGGCTGTCTCTGTTGGACCATAGCTCAGCAACTGGGTCAATTCATCCTGTTCAGGCTGAGTCAAGGGCTGACTGCCCTGAAGATCAACAAAGTGCATGTACTCGGCATAAACCGAAGTCACATGCGAGCAAGCGGCCTGCAAACTGGCCAGAAGCTTACGGGAACGAAAGGCAGAGAGAGCGGGCGCGCCTCGCAGTTCAAGCATTACCTGGGCCTCTTTGGGAGCATGGAAAGAGCGGGAAAAGATTTAGGCGTGCATGATACCGTATGGGACTGGCGGTGTCCTGCTATCTATGTCAGATTTAGCCGACGCCCATTGAATATAATACTGAGCGATTCCATGGCGGACCACTGAGCCCAGGCAAAACGATGAAGCAGTATTCCTGATAACAAGAAGGCGTGATTTCAGTAACAAAAGTGATTTCAGTAACAAAAAATGCTCGCGATAACCGTTAGGCTCACGATAACAAAGCGACAAAAGACAGGGATTCAGGATTTGATACAATCCGCAGTATTCAACTCAGGCATAGCGAACTTAAACTCAGCAACAGGTTCAACAAATATTGCTGCTCAGTTGATTGATTGACCCGTTCGTGTAAGTAAAAAATGCGGATCACAACGATAGATCCTATTAACGATAGATTTAGTTAACGACAGATTCAGCTAACGACACTCAGACGATAAAATCTGGAGCCGTAAGATGGCTCCCCAAGCCTGGTCCAATCATGAAGAAATGGTGGTGGGCTCTGTTGCTACTGCCGGTGTTACTCACTGGCTGCCGCAGCCCTGACCCGCTGGAAGAAATCCTCAAGCGGGGCAAGTTGCAGGTGCTGATGCGCAACACGCCTTCAGTTTATTATGAAAACCGTAATGGTCCTGCTGGCTTTGAATATGAGCTGGTCAAGGCCTTTGCTGATCACTTAGGCGTCCAGCTTGAGGTGATCAGTGGTCATAGCATCAGTGACATGGAAACAGCCTTGCTTGAAGGGCAAGCCGATATGGCGGCAGGCGGGCTAGGCATTACACTCGATCGCATGCATCGCTTCCAAATGAGTGAACCCCTGATTGAATCCGATCAGGTCGTGGTCTATCGCCGGGGTTCAAAGCGCCCCGACAATTGGGAAGAGATTGATCAAGGCCAACTCGCCGTATTAGCCAACACACGTCAAGCTGAGATGATGCGAACGCTGCAAACCCAGTACCCGGCCCTCAGTTGGCGCGAAACCGACGAGCTGGAAGTCACCGATCTGCTCAAAATGGTGCAAGATGGCGAACTGCCTTATGCACTGATCAATCATCAAGATTACACCCTCAACCGCTTTTTCTTCCCCCGCGTAGGCATCGCTTTTGAGATTGATGCCAAAGTGGCTCAAGTCTGGCTATTTCCAGAAGAAGAGCGCACAGACTTACTCCAAGCGGCGAATGGTTTCATCCGTCAAGCCCATAAAAGCGGCTTGATTGACGAAATTCGAGATCGATACTACCGCCACGAGAAACATATCGATTATGTTGGGGCGCGGCGTTTTGTGCGCCAAATCAGAGAAAAGTTACCGCAATGGGAAGAGGCTTTTAAAGCCGCTGCCGCCACCAGCGACTTGGACTGGACGTTATTAGCCTCTGTAGGTTACCAGGAGTCTCACTGGCGACCCCGTGCGGTATCCCCCACCGGGGTCAAAGGCATGATGATGCTGACACTGACGACCGCTAAAGAGCTCGGCATCAAAAACCGACTCGACCCGGTTAAAAGCATCAAAGGCGGTGCCCGCTATCTACGTCAGCTTTATAATCGTTTGCCCGATAGACTGAATGATGATGACCGACTTTACATGGCCTTGGCCGCTTACAATGTCGGCATGGGCCACCTGGAAGATGCACGGCGCATCACAGAATCCCAAGGCAAAGATCCCGACCAATGGGCGGATGTCGCCGAATACCTCCCGCTACTGGCTAAGCGCGAATGGTATCGCCACACCCGTTATGGTTATGCCAGAGGCCACGAGCCCGTCATTTATGTCCGTAACATTCGCCGCTACCGTGAAATTCTGGAATGGTACGAACGCAGCCAAAATAACTTTTTGGAAATGCTGGAAGCCCGTAGTGCGAGTTTAGAGCCAGAAACCAGTTTCAGTGTGGTGCCGCCCGTATTATAAATGACCGCCTGCGCATGAGACGTTCAATCGCGCATACGCAGGCCAAATCCTACCGAATCCCTTTCGCCCACTCAGCCAGTGGTACTGGGGTCTGATCATTCCAAATGCGCTGCCAGAGCAATCTGATGCGATCCCAGTCAGGTTGCACCCGAGGTAGCCGGTGCGCCGGGGTCATCGGCTGCCAATGCCCATCATCCTCAGTGGCCAGGCCAAAACGAAAAGGGTGTAAACCGGTCATGCCCAATCGTAAATCGGTCACAATCCACTCATTATCGGCCAGATCCTGACGTAAGAAGCCCTGTGTAAACCACTGCATCCGCTGGTAATCACTCAACTGGGCCAACGCAGGCTCAGGCGGCTGACCTAAAGGTAACGTCACCCAGTGAGGCGGGGTACGATCAAACACACCGACAAGACCTTCCGTAAACTGCCCTTGATCATCCAGCATCACGACACGCCACAGGAAAGTGGTAAAAGGTGCCGGCACAACGAGTATTTTATCCGCCGAAACGTGATCCGCCCGAGCTTGAGCCATCACACGATGCGTTATCCATTGCTGAGCACCATAACTCCAAACCAGATAGAGGCTACTGAGCATGAGTCCCACAATCAGTGCCTTCTGGGGCCGAACAGCCTGCTGCGGTGATGCCGATGAGCAAGTGGCGATCAACACACCGATTAAAAGCGGCAACGTGTACAACGGATCAATAATAAAAATACTCGAAATAGCCGCGGGGGGCGGCTCAAAAGGCCATAACAACTGAGTCCCATAAGTCGTCATGGTATCGAGCAACGGGTGCGTAATCAGCACCAGCCACAGCGTCACCCACAACCGCCAAGGTGAATAGGGTAATCGAGGCTTCATTTTGACGATCAACCAACTCATCAAAATACTGGCCCCGGTCAACACCAGCAGCGAGTGACTGAAGCTGCGATGATGTGTCATGTTGGCCACGGGGTCGCCATAGTCAATCAATATATCCAGGTCCGGCAAGGTGGCCAATACAGCTCCATACAACAGCGCCTTGCGTCCCTGCCAGCGCCCTAAAAGAGCGCCTTGAATACTGGCACCCAATACGGCTTGAGTGACTGAATCCATCTCAGCGTCATTCCTTACAGCAGGTTAGCGGTATGGTCACGTATCGGTCGAATCCGCAACCGTTAAAATAATTTTGCCTACCGTATCATTCTCAGCCAGCGCTTGGTGGGCTTGGTCAGCCGCCGCAATCGGATACCGCTGGTGAATCACGGGCATGAGATCGCCATGGCTCAGCCCAGGCCAAGCCCGTTGCCGTAAATCACTGATTAACGCTGTTTTATCGGCATCTGAGCGAGAGCGTAATGTTGACCCAACAAGACGTAACCGTTTAAACACCAAGCGCCCCATGTCGATCTCCGCCTGACGCCCCCCTAAGATGGCAATCATGACTAAGCGCCCATCTTGTGCCAACACTTCCAGGTTTTGAGGGAAGTAATCCCCTCCCACCGGGTCAAGGATGATATCCACTCCTGCCGGGCGCCACGCTTTCACCGCTTCGGTAAAGCGTCCCTCATGACGGTCATGACCGCCCTCAGCACCATAGGTCTGGCAAAGTCGAATCTTATCGGCACTGCCTGCCGTCACAAAAGTGGGATTCCCCATGTAACGACACAACTGTAAGGCGGCCGTCCCGACACCACTGGCGCCAGCATGGAGCAGCACCGACTCGCCCGGCTGAGCAGCGGCTTCCTGCCAAATATTCAACCAAGCCGTCGCAAACACCTCGGGCAAGCCTGCGGCATCGATCAAGTCCACCTCTTCGGGCACAGGCAACACATGCCCTTCAGGACAGACCACCTGCTCGGCGTAACCGCCCCCACTGAGCAAAGCACACACACGGTCACCCACTTGCCATTGCGTCACCCCTTCGCCCACGGCATCAATCAAACCACTGCATTCAAGGCCCAGAATCTCACTCGCCCCAGGGGGCGGCGGATAAACCCCTTTGCGCTGCATCAAATCGGCTCGATTCACCGCTGACGCCACCACCTGAATCCGCACTTCCCCTGGGCCCGGCCTCTCAGGAGCAGGAACTGATTGCCATTGTAATTGCTGCTGATCATCAATCACGATTGCTTGCATTGCGGACATGGGCTCTCCTTCATCTCAAAACGGATAAGCACACTCGGTGCTTATGCTCTAAAAGAGTGATGGTGCAGATTGCTCTGATTTTCAAGGCCAGCACCGTCATCCCTTTGCCATATCGGTGCCATCTGAGCGTCACATCCGGTCGCCATGCTGAGCGCGACCGGAGGATAAACTGATGCTGAACATTGAACACGTTATTCGGGATCGATTCCCGCAGTTGGCAGATAAACCCGCCCTGATTCGACAACCGACCGTCAGCCTGTTGAAGCGTTTGACTCATGAGTCTGAGGTCAATCACTTCCTCAGTGCTCACCAAGATGCGGGGCCTTTTGAGTTTGTCGATGAAGTGCTTGAACGCTTTCAAATCAGCTACCAAGTCAGTGATCGACAACGCGAAAATATTCCCACCGAAGGCCGCGTGGTGATTGTCGCTAACCACCCGCTGGGCACATTGGATGGACTGGCATTACTCAAATTGGTCGGCGAAGTGCGCCGCGATGTCAAAATCGTCGCCAACGACATGTTGATGCACTTTGAGCCGTTATCCCCCCTGCTGCTGGCCATTGATGTCGTCTCTCAAAAGCGTTATCGCGCCGCGAGCCAAAAAGTCGTGGATGCTTTAACTGCTGAAGAAGCCGTCATCATTTTTCCAGCAGGGGAAGTCTCACGCGCTGGACCGACGGGTATCAAAGATGGCCGCTGGCAAAGCGGTTTTTTACATTTCGCTCGCAAAACGAATGCGCCGATCCTACCGGTCCATGTCAGTGCAAGAAATTCAGCGCTTTTCTATTCCCTTTGCTTGCTTTATCGACCTATTGGCTCGCTACTGCTCGTCAATGAAATGTTTAAAAAGCATGCCGTAGATATCCCCATTCGCATTGGTGAACTGATTCCGCTGGAGCGCTTTGACGTTCAGGATCTTTCTACCCGCACCAAAATCAAGTTACTCCGCAAACACGTCTATCGACTGGCTAAAGGCAAACCGCCTCTATTTGTCACCGAAAAGTCCATCGCTCACCCGGAAGATTGCCAAGCAGTACGGACTGAGCTACGCCAGGGTGAACGGCTTGGCAGTACCGCTGATGGTAAACAGATCTGGTTATTGGGTTATGCGCCAGACTCTGCCGTTATGCGTGAGATTGGCCGCTTGCGAGAAATGACCTTTCGTCGCGTCGGTGAAGGCACAGGCAGCCGACGTGATCTGGATGCCTATGATCGAGAATATCGACACCTAATCCTGTGGGATGATGAAGCACTAGAAATAGTCGGTGCTTATCGAATTGCCGAAGCAGGCGAACTGCTCAAACGGCACGGCCGCAGCGGCCTCTACTCTGCCAGCTTATTCCGTTACGGTGATGCGATCATTCCACAACTGGCCGAAGGCATAGAGTTAGGCCGTAGCTTTGTTCAGCCTCGCTATTGGGGCAAGCGCAGCTTGGATTATCTGTGGTTTGGTATTGGCGCTTACTTACGTAGCCGTCCTCATATCAAATGGATGTTTGGCCCCGTAACCTTGTCCAACAGCCTACCCACCCAGGCCAAGGACCTATTAGTCACCTACTACCGCCATTATTATGGTCACAACGACCCTTCAACCGGCGCCATGGCGAATGCCCCGTATCGCATTTCAGCGGTGGGCCAGCGTGAAGCTGAATCCATTTTCGAATTCAAAGATGCTCGAGAAGACTTTATTGCCTTGCGAGAACGACTGGATTTGTACGGGGTCACGGTGCCGACACTCTACAAACAATACACGGAAGTCTGTGAGGAAGGTGGCGTTCGCTTTCTAGATTTCAGTGTGGATGCGGACTTCGGCTACTGCATTGACGGTCTTGTTATGGTCGATATCGATAAACTCAAACCGCGTAAACGTGAGCGTTATATGGGGCGCCTCGATAGCGCTTCCGATGCCTAAAACAATAAGCACTCAAATTCTCAAATTCTCAAATTCTCAAATTCTCAAATTCTCAAATTCTCAAACACAAGGATGCCCCAGTATAAAACGCCGACAGGGTGTCGGCGTTTTATTAAACAGCCTAAGCCAAGGGTTTCATCGCTGCAGGCGCATCACCCGTTGCCAGCGCAGCAAACACATCATCTAACTGGTCACTGACCCATAACTGAGGCATCGGCGCACTAAAACCTTCATTCAGAGAGTGCTTCAAAAAGCTCAAAAGTCCATCATAATAACCATCAAAATTCAGTAAAATGCAGGGTTTTTGATGGATTTTCAGATAATGCCACGTCAGCATTTCGAACAACTCTTCGAGCGTCCCGATCCCTCCTGGCAACGCAATAAAAGCATCCGAAAGCGCTGACATCTTGGACTTGCGCTCATGCATATCACGCACTTCCAGTAATTGCGTCAGTCCCTTATGAGCGAACTCTTTATCCTTCAGCACTTCAGGCAAAACACCAATGACTTCGGCCCCACTATGTAAGGCGCCATCAGCCACACTGCCCATTAAACCAACACTCGCTCCGCCATATACCAGGCGCAAGCCTTGCTCACCAATATGCCGCCCGACATCTCGAGCTAATGCTTGATACCCTTTCTGATGACCCAACCGGGAACCACAATAAACGGCCACACTTTTGATTGTTGCCAATGGGACCTCCTGACTTGTCATACGCACATCCTCACCTGTTAACTCGGGTTCTGATGTTTATATTACCTGACGGGCATGACAGGCTGATATGCCTCACTGAACAAGTCACAAGAATCACATCTCACCAGCGCTAGGCAAACGCTGTTGAAAATACATTTGCACCATTTCCAGCCATGCCTTTCTCCCAGCTTCGGCACAAGATTCATCGCCCAGCAGTACCATGGCTTTCATGGCCTGCACCAACATAACAGTCAAGACCTCAGCGTCATCACTAGCCAAGGTATCGCAATGGGCACACAATACTTGCTGAATACCTCGGCGTAACGTCTGCCGTAATATATGCCGAGACTCCCCTGTCACATTACGCGCCTCAATAAGTGTCATCACCGCCTGCCGCTCAAGCGCCAGCGCCTGCATGACTCCCAGTAAATGTTGCAACAAGGTGTCGGTTGAAAGCTCACCGGCCTGAATCGATAACTGAGTCAATTGTGCTTCCAAATGTTCCGCATAACGCTGCATTAAAGCGCCTGCCAAGACCTCTTTATTAGGAAAAAATTGATAGAGAGAGCCGATAGGCGCCTTCGCTCGGGCCGCAATTTCAGTCATCGTTGCAGCATCATACCCTTTAGCCGCAAAGATACTGGTGGCGGCTTTAAGTAAGTCTTCAACCCGCTGCTTACCTCGCAAGCGCTTGGGTTGGCGAGGCTTTTGAGCCACCTTGTGATCAGCGTCACGCGATGAGGGCGACCCCTCTGACATTGACTTTTGTGAGGACATATTCATAAAATCAGTTTTGTGAGGTTTCCCTCATATATAGCATGCTGAATCATTGTTTTTAAATACGACCTTATTCAGTCTCGATTCGATTCAATCGAGTAAAACATGACCTTCTTATTAGACGCCTCGTGAAAGGATAAGCGATGCCCATTCGGTTACGCTTTCGTTTGGCCAACTGGCCAACTCGACTTCAATGGTTATCTTTGATTGCTGTTTCAGGAGCGATCGCAGCAGGCCTTGAGTATCTCAACATCCCCGCGGCGTTACTGCTTGGCCCCATGCTGGCCGGCATTCTATTCAGCATTCGCGGTAGCCAAATCAAAATTCCACGAACACGGTTTGCCGCCGCTCAAACGTTAATCGGCTGCATGATCGCACATAGTTTGCAACCAGAAGTCATCGGTGTCTTTATTCATAACTGGTGGTTATTTATGGGGGTCACTCTGCTGGTCATTGCCGCCAGCATTGTACTGGGGGGGTTAATGACACGATGGCAAGTGCTTCCTGGGATGACCGCCCTATGGGGCACCTCACCCGGCGCCGCGTCCGTGATGACCATGCTGGCGGAGAGTCAAGGCGCCGACATTCGGCTCGTGGCCTTCATGCAGTATTTAAGAGTTTTAATGGTGGCCATCACGGCCTCCCTCATCGCCACACTGGCCGTCCCAGAAACTCAGGCAAACCCCGTTCACAGCTTAACCCACTGGTTTCCTTCATTAAATCCAGATGACTTTGCCACGACCTTGGTGTTGGCCGCATTAAGCGGTTGGCTAGGCATCAAATTGAGACTACCGGCCGGCGCACTTTTAATGCCCATGCTCATTGGCGCGGCATTGACGCTAACAGGACACATTAATATTGAACTCCCGCCTTGGCTCTTGGCCATCAGCTACGCCCTGCTTGGCTGGCATATTGGCTTGGGTTTCACGGTCACCATATTGCGCTATGCCGCACACGCACTACCTAAAATTTTGCTTTCCATCGCCTCATTGATGGCGTTATGCGGCCTCCTGGCCTTCTTATTGGTCTGGCTGTTTGATGTCGACCCTTTGACGGCTTATATGGCGACCAGCCCCGGTGGACTCGATACCATTGCCATCATCGCGGCCTCCACTCATGTTGATGTGGGCTTTATCATGACCTTTCAGACTGTCAGGTTTGTACTGGTGTTACTCGTCAGCCCTTTTGTGGCCAAAATGCTAGGCAAGCGTCTCAGTCATTCAGATCATTAGGTGCGCTATAACACCGCTTTCTACTGAGCATGAAACGGCAAGCATACATAAGGCCAGAATCTATAAGACACAAATATATAAGACAAAAATATATAAGACAAAAAACCCGCCAAACACGGCGGGCTTTTTCAGGCGAAGTACAAGAAAGACGCGATCAATACGCTTTAATCCACTGAACACTGATCGAACGTCTCACCCAGAGATCTCATCAATCATCCTCGTCTTCGCTCTCACCCCGCAAGGCTCGCAGCAAAGCACGTGCAGTCGTCTCAGAAGAGGCCGGATTTTGCCCCGTAATCACCAGCCCATCACGGACATAGAAGGGCTTAAAATCACCCGTCTTCTGATAATTAGCCCCACGCTTTTTCAGCGCATCTTCCAGCAAGAAAGGGACCACTTTGGTCAGCCCAACGGTCTCTTCCTCAGTGTTAGTAAAGCCCGTCACCTTGATGCCCTCAAGGACGGGGGTGCCATCAGGATACTGCGTTTTCAGTAGCACCGCCGGTGCATGGCAGACAGCCCCAACTGGCTTGTCCTGCAACAGGAACTCCTGAATGAGACGAATAGAGTCAGCATTCTGCGTTAAATCCCATAAAGGCCCATGCCCACCGGGATAAAAAATAGCGTCATAATCAGCAGCCCGGACTGTATCCAAGACCAAGGTATGGCTCAATTTATCTTGAGCAGACGCATCTTCTTTAAAACGACGCGTGGTATCGGTCTGTGCATCTTCAGCATCACTATTGGGGTCAACCGGCGGCTGCCCTCCCGCAGGCGAGGCCAAAGTAATGTCACACCCAGCATCAGCAAAAGCATAGTATGGAGCAGTAAACTCCTCTAACCAAAATCCCGTCTTGTGGCCCGTATCGCCCATCTTGTCGTGCGACGTCAATACCATCAGAATTTTCATTGACCCCTCCCGGAGACATCCAACTGCATCATTTGAACTCAGCATAGCGTTAACAGGGATCTATGGGCAAAAATGAATCCTTCAAGGGATACCCAACCTTAAAACGTGTTTCTCCGATGGCTGCCGAATACTCGAATCGAATAGGAGGGGAGTTGCTTACTCCGTCCTCTCACACCACCGTCCACCGTACGTACGGTTCCATATACGGCGCTTCAAAGCGGCCACTGACAGATGGTCGACACCGGCACAGCGCCTGTCAAGGCGCTACGCGCCATGCCTAGCGCACCAATAAAAAAGCCACCCCATCGGGTGGCTTAAAAGACTCAGCCAACGCGGATCCTTGAATCAACGCTGACTTTCTATGTTCGTCACACAGTGTGCTTTATCACAAAACAGTCCCATCACAAACGGGCTCAACCATAAACAGGAAAGCGCCCACAGAGTGCTTCAACTTTATCTCGCACATTCTGCTCAACAGCGGCACTATCACCCGCCACCATGGCATCGAGAATGTCACAGATCCAGCCGGTCAGCTCACGACACTCCGTCTCACCAAAACCACGAGTCGTGACAGCAGGAGAACCGATACGCAAGCCAGAAGTCACAAACGGGCTCTGGGGATCACCAGGAACCGCATTTTTGTTGACCGTAATATGAGCACGTCCCAAAGCCGCATCGGCATCTTTACCGGTCAGGCCTTGTTTGATCAGAGACAACAGGAAGAGATGATCCTCAGTGCCACCAGAGACCACATCAAAACCACGCTCAATAAAGACGGACGCCATCGCCTTAGCATTTTTGACGACTTGCTGCTGATAGGCCTTAAACTCACTGCTCATCGCTTCTTTGAAGCAAATGGCTTTAGCCGCAATCACATGCATCAAAGGACCACCCTGACCGCCCGGGAAAACAGCAGAGTTCAGTTTCTTATGCAGTGCTTCATCTTCAACCGCAGAGAGAATTAAACCACTACGCGGACCACGCAACGTTTTATGCGTGGTGGTCGTGACCACATGCGCATGAGGCAACGGACTCGGATAGACACCCGCAGCCACCAACCCAGCCACGTGTGCCATATCAACCATCAAATAGGCTCCGACACTATCGGCGATCTCACGGAACTTCGCCCAATCGACAATCTGAGAGTAAGCCGAAAAACCCGCAATGATCATTTTAGGCTGATGTTCCTGAGCTAGGCGAGCCACCTCATCATAATCAATCAAGCCTTGCTCGTTGAGGCCATACTGGATGGCATTGTAGTGCTTACCTGAAAAGTTAGGCTTAGCCCCATGAGTCAAGTGACCGCCCGCATCCAAACTCATACCCAATACAGTATCGCCGGGGGTCACTAAAGCCTGGAAGACGGCACTATTGGCCTGAGAGCCCGCATGAGGCTGAACATTGGCATAAACCGCGCCAAACAATTCACAGGCCCGCTCCTGTGCAAGACGCTCGACGACATCAACATACTCACAGCCACCGTAGTAGCGTTTCCCCGGATAACCCTCGGCATATTTGTTGGTCAGCTGGCTCCCTTGCGCTTCCATGACCGCGGGGCTGGTATAATTTTCAGAAGCAATCAGCTCAATATGAGCTTCCTGTCGCTTAACTTCGGACTGCATCGCATTCCAGACGTCCGGATCATAAGCGGCAATCGTCACGGATTTATCAAACATGCGCATCTCCCGGGGATAGGCATTCACCAAGGCTACACATTGGAAAAAGCAACCAAGGTGAGGTGATCAAAATTTAAGGAAGAGTATTCTAGCCCAGAGACACCACGTATTCACATGAAAAAACCGCATTAACCACCACATTTCATTCATACCGCCCTGACATGGAATCGAAGACGGCATTCTTCATCGTCAAGCGCTGGCTTTCAATGAGACGACCTCCTATCATCTGGCGCTAAAGCGCCGCTTGGTATGCGGCTACGATAGGTCCAGAAGTGATGAGATTCATTTCTGCAAGCACTGCAATGTGCATTTTGCACACTGCAAACAACTCAGGAGCGGTTGATCCGACATGGCACAATACGTTTACACAATGAACCGTGTGGGCAAAATTGTCCCACCCAAGCGAGAGATTCTGAAAGATATCTCGCTATCATTCTTTCCAGGCGCCAAAATTGGGGTACTGGGCTTAAACGGTGCCGGGAAGTCAACATTGCTGCGCATTATGGCCGGTGTTGATCAAGACTATAATGGCGAAGCGCGCCCAATGCCCGGTATCAATATTGGTTACCTGCCGCAGGAACCTGAGCTCGATGCGGATAAAACGGTTCGAGAAACCGTTGAAGAAGCTGTTGATGAAATCAAGCAGGCACAAACCAAGCTCGATGAAGTCTATGCCGCCTACGCGGACCCAGAGGCTGATTTCGATGCGTTAGCAGCCGAGCAAGCTCGTCTGGAAAATATTATCGAAGCCGCCGACGCCCACAACCTCGACCGCAAACTAGAGGTTGCCGCTGAGGCATTACGCCTCCCCGAATGGGAGACCAAGGTCGGCAGCCTGTCAGGGGGTGAAAAGCGCCGAGTGGCCCTGTGTCGCTTGCTGCTCTCAAGCCCTGACATGCTATTACTGGATGAGCCAACCAACCACTTGGATGCCGAATCAGTCGCTTGGCTTGAACGTTTTCTTCATGATTATCCGGGCACAGTGGTAGCCATCACCCACGATCGCTACTTCCTGGATAATGTGGCCGGTTGGATTTTAGAGCTAGACCGCGGCCACGGCATTCCTTTTGAAGGCAACTACTCATCCTGGTTGGAACAAAAAGAACAACGCCTGGAGCAAGAAGCTAAACAAGAGACCGCCCACCGCAAAGCAGTTCAGCACGAACTGGAGTGGGTACGCCAAGGGACGAAAGGCCGTCAGACAAAATCCAAAGCGCGCCTCAAACAGTTTGAGGAACTCTCCAGTCAAGAATTCCAAAAACGTAATGAAACCAATGAGATTTATATTCCACCAGGTGAACGCCTCGGTGATAAAGTCATTGAACTGCATAACGTCAGTAAGCAATTTGGCGATCGCCTACTCATCGAAGACCTCTCTTTGACCATTCCCAAAGGCGCTATTGTGGGGATTGTCGGCGGCAATGGGGCGGGTAAATCGACCCTGTTCCGCATGATTTCCGGCAAAGAGCAGCCCGATCAAGGCGAGGTCGTGCTCGGCGATACCGTACATTTGGCGACTGTTGACCAGTCTCGCGAAGGGCTTCAAGACGACCAGACGGTCTGGGAAGCGGTTTCAGGGGGGGCGGACATTCTACAAATAGGGAACGTCGAAGTGCCTTCTCGCGCTTATGTCGGTCGTTTCAACTTCAAAGGCAGTGACCAGCAAAAACGGGTTGGCGAATTGTCAGGCGGTGAACGTGGGCGACTTCACTTGGCACTCACGCTCAAACAAGGGGCCAATGTCTTACTATTGGACGAACCCTCTAACGACCTGGACGTTGAAACATTACGGGCTCTGGAGGAGGCACTGTTAGCCTTCCCAGGATGCGCGATGGTCATCTCACACGACCGCTGGTTCCTGGATCGCATCGCGACCCATATTCTCGCGTATGAAGGAGACTCACACGTAGAATTCTTCGAAGGTAACTACGCCGAATATGAAGCAGATTACCGCAACAGAGTTGGGGACAACACACCCCACAGAATGAAATACAAGCGTATTGACGCCTAGGCCTACACGCCTTTAACACGGCGTCGTAACCCTGCGCACAACGCTGAAATAACATAAGGCCCGGTATTGATACCGGGCCTTATTGGATATCTGAACCAGAAACCGACAGGGTTTAGTCGTCAGCGGTTTCCATCTGGGCCTGCTGATAGTTCTGCATACCCACTCGGCGAATCAACTCCAGTTCAGTTTCCAGATGATCAATATGCTCTTCTTCACTATCCAGAATCTTACGCAATAAATCGCGCGAGACATAATCCTGAACTTGCTCACAATAGCTAATCGCCGCTTTAAGATCTTTGTGGGCTTGCTGTTCTAATGCCAGATCACTTTCCAGCATTTCCTTAACATCTTCACCAATACGCAGCTTGCCAAGATCTTGTAGGTTCGGCATCCCTTCAAGAAACAGTACGCGCTCAATCAACCAGTCAGCATGGCGCATTTCATCAATCGATTCGTGATATTCCCAGTCTCCGAGCTTTTTCAGCCCCCAGTCCTGGAGCATTCGCGCATGCAAAAAATATTGGTTGATGGCAACCAGCTCATTGCCCAGCACCTGGTTCAGGTGCTCAATCACTTTAGCATCACCTTTCATAAATAGTCCTGCCTCATCAGCATATGAATGATTGTACCGCGGGCAAGACCCGCAACAGCAGACATAGGCTACCGAGAAAGCCCCATTAGGGCCAATGCCAATAAAGCAACAGAGAACAGGAATTGTAAGCGTTGAGAAACGCTAATAAGGAGAGTTTATACTCAAAAGAAACAGATCGACGCCTGCTCGAGAATGCTTAAGCCACCGCGCGTGCACCATCCTCATACTGGCGAGGATTAAAGAGTTGTACGGCTTCAGCCTGCTCACTCAGCGCATCTCGAACAAGCTGTCTCGCCTCACAAGCACATTTACCGCATTGAGTGCCAAGCCCTGTAGTCTCACGCACATCCCGTAAGCTACGAGCACCGGCGTCCACTAATTGCTGAATCTGGCGATCACTGACACCTTTACACAGACATACAACCATGAACTTGACTCCTGGCCGACATATCCCAAGTAGGCAGCAATAGCCCTTACTTTCATTCGGCATCGAGAACGGTTATCAATGATCGAACAATAACGACTCTCAATTGAGATTTCAAGTCATTTGTTTGCGAAAAAAGGTCTCGAATTCAAGCTATGCATAACAGAAGATAAAACCCGCACAAGGCGGCACAATGAGATAAGATGTCGATAAAGGGATACAATATCGAGAGCAAAGCAATATCTAGAACAAGAAACGCAACAATAGGCTAAAAAACGATTGGGTTATACGCTATAAGGGAAGATAATCTAGAAACTAGAAAAGAGAAGATAACCTGGGAAAGAGAAAGTAACCTGAATAAGGTAACCCAGTTATTCGAAGCAAAAGTAACCTGATGATTTAAAGCCGTTCTGGCAATAAGCTGTACGTAAAGTGTCATACCTAACAACTTGTCACCTAACAATAGTGGAATCTAGACCAGACCTTTGACAATAATAAGGTTGGGCCTTCCATTTTCATTCATATTGATACCAGCATATTCAACGGATGCAGACATTCAGAGTCTATCATCATCAACGCAAGGGCTATCGTGCCGTTCCTGTCGGCTTTTGTTGGCCAGCAGCAGGGCTTGGCTTTCTCTGGGCTGCGGCCAATAGTCTTTGGGGCCAAGCGTTTATGCTCTTCCTATTCACAGGCGGCTTAATTGCAGCAGCTGTGGCGAGTGGGCTTATGAACTCTCAAATGCTGATGTTAGGCGCTTTGGCAGGTTTAAGCATGCTGCCTATATGGGCAGGCCTTCAAGGCAATCAGTGGTACTACGAAGCCCTGGAGAAAAAAGGCTTTCGACTGATCAAACGCATTAGCGCCAGCAGCGTGACAGCTGCCATTAACGCGGCACAACGGAGTCAACAGCAACGAGAGCGGCAATCTTCAGCAAAAAGTGAAGAGCAATCCAACGGCACTCGGTTTGGACGCGACTTCAGAGATATTCGGGATGGCAGCAAAACACCCCAACAAGCCCCTCCACCACCCGACCGTCAACCGGCTTGGCGTCGACGCTAAGAACAAAACGCATTACAGTGGCAGATCTTTTCTATCACTGTAATGCTTGATTTTCCTATCCAGGACCGCCATAACCCTTGCATGCCCGCTCATTGCGGCGCCATCGATTGATTAATGGCCGATCAGCCACAAGGATTTTTCTATGACTCCATCTCCTCATATTGTTGATATTACGCTCGAAAACGTTCAGCAGGTCGTACTTCAAGGCTCGATGGAGCGCCCAGTACTTGTCGACTTCTGGGCTGATTGGTGCGCACCTTGCAAAGCATTGATGCCGATTCTGACCAAGCTTGCTGAAGAATATGCCGGCCATTTTGTCCTGGCCAAGGTCAATATTGACGAGAACCCAGACCTCGCCGCTCAATTTGGCGTTCGCAGTGTGCCATCGGTCATGCTCGTCAGTCAGGGGCAACTTGTTGATCAATTCAACGGAGCCCTTCCCGAAAGCGAAATCCGCGCTTTCCTGGGGAAACACTTAGACACCCGCAGCCCAGCCGAAATTGTGCGTGAACAAATTGATCAATTAATCGGTGATGGCCAGCTAGAGCAAGCCCAAGCTTATTTGCAAGAAGCCATTACACAGCTACCCGACGACATTGAGTTGCAGGTTTTGCTTGCACGTGTGTTATTGCAGCAGCAAAAAACCGACGACGCGAAAGCAGTGCTCGATCATTTGCCGGAAACAGAAAAAGGCCGACCCGATGTCAAAGGGCTGATTTCTGGGCTGAAGTTTGTCGATGCAGCCCCTTCTCTAGAAGTGCTGGCGACACTCAGTGACCGAGATGATAGTGAGGCCCGCTACCTCAAAGCGATGAATGCATTAGTACAAGGCGAGCATGAACAAGCCCTTGAATTACTGATTGCGATCATGCGCGATGACCGCACCTTCCAAGAAGGGGAAGCCCATAAAGCACTACTCGAGGTGTTTGCCTTACTGGGAGAAAGCCATCCTCTGGTGGCACCGTATCGACGCAAACTGTTCACGCTGATGTATTAACCCAATATCGACGGGTACGGGCGTATTCATGAAACAGGCATAAAAAAGGCGATATACCGGGCTATGGTTCGGTATATCGCCTCTCGCACTACACAACCTAATCGTCAGCCTGCTCACTCAACCCCTGCACGAACCACTCACAAATCAAACAAACCATTCAAAATCGCACGGGCCCTTCAAACCGATAACTTCCACGCAGTGCCCCCTCAATTGATCTCAGACAAAATCAACCTAAACGGAATGCCTGATATTCCTGGCGGTTCAACAGCCCATCGCCATCGTGATCCAGCCCGGAAAAAGCTAGCGTCAAGTCAGAGGAGCGTTTAGCCTCTGTACGAGAAATTAAGCCATCATGGTTTTGATCCAACTGAGAGAAGATAGGATCAGCACTGCTTAAGTAACCCAATGTCGGCGGCTGATGAGTCACGCCCATCTCTCCCACCCAAGCCGTCACTACGGCCATCAATAAAGCGCTCAACAACATGACGCGTAACAATGGCCAGCGTTTTAAGCTGAACATAACTCACGCTCCTTTATTTAAATGTAGCTCTATTTTGCGCACTTTAGACCATTTTTTAAAACGTCTCTTATTTACAACACAACAACCATCAGCCCGCCCGATCAAGCAGTTAACCCCTTGCTTGAAATCAGAGATGACGCTCCATAAAGTAATACCCCACAAAGCCCTACTTCACTGATGGAGTTACACGCATGCTGAAAGCCGGTATCACCCTGCTGGTTCTACCAGGCCTACTCTTAATGTTCGCTTGGTGGTTTGATTACAAGGCAGCATTGGACTGCTTATATGCGGGAGGGAGCTACGATTATGTCGCCCAGGCATGCCTGAACGATGGTAGCCAAGCGCCTTTCGTCTCATTTGCCCAGCGCCACCCCTTAGGCGTTAACAGTTTTTTAGTGGTATCACTATTAGGGCTAGGGCTAACGATGGGAGGGCTTTATCGTCGACGCCAGCAATCGAGTCAAATGAATAAAAACCAATAACTCAATCGTAGCAAGGGTCGATATCTAGGCATCAATATAGAGAGAGGCGGCTCGACATATTACTCGTCGTCTTGTGCTAATCAAGCACGGCTCACAAAGCATCAGCAATCATGGCATGCCGCCAAGGCGCACTAAAAAGCACCTTATAACGTACTTTTTAGGTGTAATTTAAACTGATCAGGATCGAGCATGGCTTGGCGTTTAGTGCGCCCAGGCTTATAACGCATATCATATTGAAGTATGCGATCGACTTGATCGCTGAGCTCAGCATCCACACCTGCTCCCAAAATAACGGAAACCAACGCCTGAGGGGCAAAGGGAACCAGAGCAATACGACGCCCAGTGCTGGTGGTATGCTCCGCTTTTGCTTCTTCCTGAGGGCGCACTAAAAGCCAACTTTTCTCTGCTGCATATTCTGCCGGCTGATGAAATAGTGCTGGAAAGGGTTGTTCAGGATGATCTGCACGAGGGCGCGCTTGCCCATACTGAACCGGCTTAAGAATCTGTTTACCTTGCCGAAAACAAGGATGTGTCATATCAAACTCAAGCACCAAGCCACGATGACGATCCGCATAGCGCTCCCACAATAGTGGATTATCCCCACGCTCAAATAAACGCAAACGAATCAATTGCTCATAGGGTGCAGAAGAGGGCATTTTGGGCGGCTTCCCTTGACGCTTAGCCTTCATCTGACTTTCTATTTTGGCTCGCTTCTTACGCGCTTCAGCTTTGAAGTAATCTAACGACACAAGCCCCGCCATCTGAGGCGGAAGCGCTTTATATTGCCGGTCCAGTTCCGCTTCAAACTCCGCATCAGTAATTCGGACAGATTGCCGGGCAATCGTTTTAGCATTTTGCTCAAAAGGATCAAACTGTGCATTCACCGGTTGAAAATGCAATCTCACATGGCGTAACACATCCAGCTGCCCAGGAGAAAGATATAAAAACAAACGCTTGGACTTCATTTAAGCCCGGCCTCCTCTGAGCATAAAGCCTGCCGATAAATACGCGTAAACTCGTCAGGCATTCGCCTTGGTCGACCACTGGAGAGCTCAATGCACGCAAAACGCGTCCGCCCTCTTAACAGGCAGCGCTTATCCTCACAACGCAGCAGCTGGAAACGCCGAGTAAGCGAAAGCCGACCATCACAGTCCACAATCCAAGTGGCTAACATCAACTGTTCACCCTCACGGGCTGCAGCTAAGTAATCAATCTCATGACGCACAACGGCCATCGCCCGATCCAGCGCTTGATAACGCTTGAGATCAAGTCCTAATGCAGCCGAGTGAGCCCAACTGATTTGTTCCAACCAGCGCACATATTCCGCATTATTGACATGCTGATAATCATCAATCGCATCAGGCATAACCGTGAGAGGCAAAACAAAAGGGTCAGACAAATCCCAGTCAAGCATGGGTCAACTCCACTGCAAGGCGAGTGACTCAGTCGCCATCGGTAGGGGGCGGCAATGGACAAGGGGCTTCACACTGCCAACAGACGGCAAACTGGCCCTCATTCCATTCACCACATTGTTCACAACACCATTGAGGCCATGCCGGTAACGGTGTATACAGTTCAGTGTGAATTAATTGGATTGCCCTAACCTGATTGTGGTCACTCACCCAAAGTTCAGGTTCACACTCACCCAAAGGCAAATCACCGGCACCGCCAGCAAGCCAGAGATTCCTCATCTCACAAGGAATCCCGGCTTGCTTAAGCAGATTATGCAAATGCCCGAGTAATAACGTATCGTGATGCGCAAAAATACGGGCGTACGCCATCGGTACGTCTCAGTCGTCCAAAACCGACTGATAAGTTGAAGTGTCCATCAAGGCGCTCATCGCCTCTTCTGGATGCTCGGCCTTCACCACCACAAGCCAAGTCTCCCAAGGAGCATCATTTAAGGCTTCAGGCTCATCATCCAACGACTCGTTCACTGACACAATTTCACCCGATACAGGCGCATGAACATCCGATGCGGTCTTGACCGACTCAATCGTGCAGAAAGAGAGACCCGCCTCCAACAATTGGCCCTGTTGGGGCAATTCAACAAAAACAACATCACCTAACGCTTCTTGGGCATGATCAGTAATCCCCACCTGAATCAGTCCATCATCCTGTAACCGAGCCCATTGATGGGTCTCAGAAAAACGTCGGTCAGTCGGCAAAGAAGCACTCATCTCAATCGTCATCCTTTAATTTAAGCTTATGGTGCTGACGATCCTGATAATCGTCGACTTTACGTTGCAAAAGCGCAGCCATCTGTTCAGCTGACGCTTCACCCTGCAAATGGGCCACAGGCAACCACATAGGCCCTGGGTATAATAAAAAACCTTCAGGCGTCCGAACCACCCGCTTGAGCTGGGACCATGGCATACGGTTCGTTTGATCATTCACCGTTGTCGCCAGCTCATCTTCGCTGAGGTCAAACTGAAGTGACATCGGCGTACTTTGCGCACGATCAAATGCTCGCCGGAACGACCAAGCGAGAAGTTTGCCACGCATGGCGTACCACAATAACCCCACGGCCACGAGCACAAGATCTGACTGAGCAAACCCTCGATGGGCATAATTCAAGCCCAAGGTCCCAAGAATCGCAATAATCACCACCATGGTGACCACCTTGCGGCGGCGACTATTAGGCCCTAACTCATAGTCATAAAGGCTGGCCCGCACAAACTGAGCACGGCTCCAGCGATAAGCAACCTGCATACCCTCTCCTTGATTACCCGGCTGACAAACGTTGGCTCTGGATGATGCAGGATAATAGCCAGCACCGGAACCGTACGGTCAGATCAGTCACATCACCACCCAAGGTGATTTACTAAACGCAACACCTGCAATGTACATCAAACACAGAAATCCCAGGCCAAATGCCCAACCTCGCTGACGTTTAATGGCCAGCGTTGCCAATACGATATACACAATCAAACCGATCAGTTTGGCCGTCAACCAGGCACTGTTATACAAAGGCCACATATTCAGTTGATAGCACATCAACAAGGCCATCAAGAGTAAAAAAGTATGGCTGATATGAGACGCTATTCGAGCCCAGGCCGCCTGAACCCAACTGACATTCAATTGCGCACAAACACCTCGTGTCAAAAAAAGCGCGACACTCGCCCCGACACCCAATAAATGCAGGTTTTTTAACAGCAAATAACTCACAATAGGCCCTTTATTCGATGATGATCCGATTGACCGCATGGCGCGATTGTAACAGAAGTCTAGTGCTGACAGTGGGGACAAAAGACACTGGCACGCTGGCCTAAACGAATGTTTTTCAAGGTCGTCTGACACTCCCGACAAGCTTCACCCGCTCGCCCATAGACACGCAATTGCTGCGCGAAATAGCCCGCAGCCCCATCACTACCGACAAAATCTCGTAAGGTTGTCCCTCCAACCTCAATCGCTTGGGCCAACACCTGCTGAATTGCGCCGGTTAAGGCTTCATAGCGTGACAAGCTAATACGACCAGCAGCTCTTCGAGGATCAATACCCGCTATAAATAAAGCCTCAGTGGCATAGATATTCCCCACCCCGACCACAACCGCATTATCCATAATGAAGTTTTTGACTGCAGTCTTTCGGCCCCGAGATTGCTGATACAAATACGCCCCCGTCAGTTCTGCGCCTAATGGTTCAGGGCCGAGCGATGCAATCCGCTTATCGGCCATAGGGTCACCCTGCAACCATAACAAGGCGCCAAAACGGCGCGGATCATGATAACGCAGGGCATAACCATTGCTCAGCAAGAGCTCGACATGGTCATGCTTACGCAGCGGTGTCTCGGGAGACACTAAACGTAAACTTCCGGACATCCCGAGATGCCATAGCAGATGCCCTTCTGCAACCGGCATCAACAGGTACTTGGCGCGTCTAAACAGCGCTCCAATACACTGCCCCTCAATCAAAGAAGAGAGGTTATCGGGGATAGGCCAGCGCAGCTTTGGCTGGCGCACCGTCACGCGCTCAATCACCTGTTGCTCCGCATAAGGGGCTAAACCGCGTCGAGTCGTTTCTACTTCAGGTAACTCAGGCATATCGGCTACTCAGGACACATGAAAGCTCGAAATTAAGCATACCGCGTACTTAATCTTCAAGCGTTTTAGTCTTCACAAGGGTTTATCGCCAGGGCTTGCATCTTCAATGACTGACCTATAACTGACCTTCAATGGCAGACGCCGCATCACCGGCAATGGCAAGACATTTAAGCACAGAAAAAAGCCCAGCACGTTGCCGTGCTGGGCTTTTTAATACCGCCACTCAAGCTTGCAAGAGCCGATTAATTGCAAGGTCAACCTAATACAGATAAAACCTTATCATTAATAGACAATTGCCTCGCCAGATCATCATTTAACGCCACCCAATGGTGGCGCCAAATTACTTGATCTTGGCTTCTTTATAAGCCACGACCTTACGTACAACGGGATCGTATTTGTTACGCTCAAGTTTTTCCGGGGTATTACGACGGTTTTTCATCGTCGTGTAAAAATGACCTGTACCGGCACTAGATACCAGTTTGATCTTCTCGCGCATGACTCACTCTCCTGGGTCGGTTGCGTCAATCGAATAGCAAAGGCAGCGACGTCTTAGACGCGCTCACCGCGCTTACGAATATCATTCAGCACGGCTTCGATACCCTGCTTATCGATAATGCGCAGACCTTTAGTGGATACGCGCAGTTTTACGAAACGCTTTTCTGCTTCAACCCAAAAACGGTGGGTGTGCAGATTCGGCGAAAAACGACGACGCGTTTTGCGATTCGAGTGAGATACATTATTACCAGTGATCGGGCGCTTACCGGTCACCTGACAAACCATGGACATTGATTAAGCCTCCAGCCGCTCGCTATGGCGTGATATTCCAGACAATGAATGCTCAAAAATGAGCACTTTCGGGGCAGACCGGCAGCATGGCGAGGCGTTAGCCGTTACCCCCTACCAGAAAGGCGGCATGTTATAGCAAAAAGCCGCCCGCCGGGCAAGTCGCCCCGCAAGCAAAAATGTAAATTCCCGGGCATTATAGCAAGCCTTGGGTGGCAAAGGATACTGGTTCGCCATCTGCAATCAACAAGTGATCCAGTAATCGCACCTCAATCAGTGCAAGAGCCTCTTTCAACTGACGCGTGATCGTCAAATCCGCACGACTGGGCTCACGCACACCCGAAGGATGGTTATGAGCCACAATCACTGCAGCGGCATTATGCGCTAAGACCAGCTTAACCACTTCTCGTGGGTGAACACTGGCACCATCCAAAGTCCCTCGAAATAACGTTTCGTAATGTAAAACACGATGTTGATTATCGAGCAGCAGCATCGCAAATACTTCGTGGGGCAAATCTCTTAATTTCGCTTTAAAGAAATCACCGGCCGCCGCAGGGTTGCGCAACGCCTCGGCACGATTCAGCTCAGCAGCGAGATGACGCCGAGACATTTCCAGCACGGCCTGAAGCTGAACATACTTGGCCGGTCCCAGCCCATGCTCAGCACAAAATTGTTGTTGCGAAGAGGTCAACAAAGCACGTAAACCATCAAAACGGGACAATAGCTGGCGAGCTAAATCCACCGCCGACAACCCCACGACACCAGTACGTAGAAAAATAGCCAGCAACTCGGCATCAGACAAAGCCTCAGCACCGAGTTGCAATAATTTTTCTCGAGGGCGCTCACCCTCAGGCCAATCTCGAATCCCCATAAGCTCCTCCTTGAGCTCCAATATCCCATTGAATCTAGATATCGCACTGAGTAATGTGCATGGCGCGATACCGACCATGTGACAACACATGGCAGCCAACCTTGTCCAGTGATAAGGTTAAGCGGCTTTCCCAGCCAGGAATTATTCATGACAGGTCACGACATGAACTGCAAGTCAGCGCTTCAAGGGCGACGCCTACTTTTAGGCGTCAGCGGCGGTATTGCCGCTTACAAGAGTGCCGTATTAGCACGAGCCTTGATTCGGGCCGGAGCGGAAGTCCGCGTCGTCATGACCGCCGGCGCTAAGGCCTTTATCCAGCCGCTCACGTTTCAGGCATTGACAGGACATCAGCCTCACGAACACCTGTTAAACCCAGAAGCAGAAGCCGGTATGGGGCATATTGAACTGGCCCGCTGGGCAGAGATTATCCTGATCGCACCCACAACCGCCGACGTCATGGCCAAGTTAGCCGCAGGGCTGGCCGATGACCTCCTCACCACCCTCTGCCTGGCCACACAAGCCGACATCTGGGTGGCACCGGCGATGAATCAAGCCATGTGGGCACACCCTGCGACACAACGCAATCAGGCCACCTTATCCACCCTGGGTTATCACCTGATTCAACCTGAGGCGGGACTGCAAGCTTGCGGTGATACCGGTTCCGGGCGCATGCCAGAACCTGAGGCCCTGGTAGCACATCTCCAACACCACTATGCGCAAGCCTCCTCCCCCACAACAGGGGGGCACCAAACGCGATTATCATGTGCTTCCTCGCAAGCCACCGTTCAAGATAATGTCGACCAAACCCGCGACAAACTGCGAATCACCATCACCGCAGGACCCACGCGTGAACCTCTGGACCCGGTCCGGTACTTATCCAATCACAGCTCAGGGAAAATGGGGTTTGCTCTAGCCGAAGCGGCAGTGCAACAAGGGGCGGATGTCACTTTAATTTCCGGCCCGGTTCATTTACCTACACCGGAAGGCGTTACTCGACTGGATGTGGATACTGCAGAGCAAATGTTGGATGCCGTACTCAAAGCACTACCGTCAACCCACATGCTGATTGGTTGTGCTGCCGTCGCCGATTATCGTGCCGCGACAGTGGCTGAACATAAGATCAAAAAACAGTCTCAAAATGGTGATGAGCTGACCTTACACTTAGTCAAAAACCCCGATATTATCGCCACTGCTGCAGCACGGGGTCAGGCCAAGTTTGTGGTGGGCTTTGCGGCGGAAACACAAGATGTCGAAGCCTATGCCGAAGACAAGCTGATACGCAAAAAACTGAACGCCATTGTGGCTAATGATGTCTCAGACCCCACAATAGGGTTTGGCAGCGATGAAAACAGAGTCACCTTACTATCACGCCGGGGAGAGCACATCATACGTCAGCCCCTCCCCCAAGCGAGCAAAGCCGCATTGAGTGACACCCTGATCCAACAGCTCATATCACTGTACGATCAACACCACTCATCGTGACGCGCTTGTGCCCAAATCGCACACGACTCACTTTAATACTGATGTTATCCGATCACGGAGACCCCCTGTAATGAATCGTCCGCAACTGGCCGTTAAAGTCCTAGATTCACGCATCGGCCATGAGATTCCCATGCCCAGTTATGCCACAGAAGGTTCTGCCGGCATGGATTTGCGTGCACTGCTGGATCACCCCTTAACACTCGCTCCCGGCGAAACCACACTGGTTAAAACGGGTCTCGCCATTCATATCCAAGATCCGTCTTTAGCGGGCATGATTCTGCCTCGCTCTGGCTTAGGACATAAACATGGCATTGTATTGGGCAACTTAGTTGGGCTGATCGATTCAGACTACCAAGGTGAACTCATGATCTCTGTCTGGAATAGAGGCCAATCCACCTTCACCCTAGAGCCGGGAGAACGGTTAGCGCAATATATACTGGTGCCTGTCGTCCAGGCGGAGCTTCAAGTGGTCGAAGCATTTGAAGACAGCCAACGAGGAGCAGGTGGCTTCGGCAGTTCAGGACGGCATTAAAGATCCCCCCTTATGATGGCTTTTAGTCGCCCTCGTCAATCTTGATTCCGTTGAAAAGACGCAGGGCATTAGGGGTTCTCACAAGTACAAAATTTGCACAAGCGCAAGATTCGCACACCGACAGGATTCACACACATACAGGTTGCCCATGACGACTTCAATCCCGGCCTCCATCTTTCGTGCTTATGATATTCGCGGCATTGTGGGACAAACACTGACCACTGAGATCGTGATTCAAATTGGCCAATCCATTGGCTCCGAAGCGGCCGCACGCGGCGAAGATACCATTATCGTCGCTCGCGACGGTCGCCTCTCTGGGCCAGATATGAGCCAAGCGTTGATCACCGGCTTACGCCGCAGCGGCCGCCACGTCATCGATATCGGTATGGTGCCAACCCCCACCTTGTATTTTGCGACTCACATATTGGAGGGGACGACCTCAGGTGTCATGGTCACCGGAAGCCATAATCCGCCCGACTATAATGGCTTTAAAATTGTCTTAGCCGGTGAAACCTTGTCAGGCGATGCCATTACGGCCCTGTATCAGCGCATTATCGAGCACAATCTGGTTGAAGGTGAAGGTGAGCAGAGTACAACCGATGTCCGTGAAGCCTATTTGAAGCGCATTCTAGACGACGTCCGACCTGCACGCCCACTGAAGGTGGTTGTCGATTGCGGCAATGGCGTTACAGGTGAGTTAGCCCCAGCCCTGATTCAGGATCTGGGGATGCAGATGACTCCATTATTTACCGATATTGATGGCCACTTCCCTCATCACCACCCCGACCCGGGCAAGCCCGAAAATTTGAAGGATTTGATCCGTACGGTTCAAGAGACCGGCGCCGATATCGGGCTCGCTTTTGATGGCGACGGGGATCGCGTCGGAGTGATCACACCTAAAGGCCAGCTCATCTACCCAGACCGCCTCATGATGGCCTTTAGTGAAGCCTTGCTACAGCATAACCCCGGGGCTCGTATCATCTTTGATGTCAAATGCACAGGCCAGCTGGCAGAGGTCATTCAGCGTGCGGGCGGACAGCCTGAAATGTGGCGCACAGGACACTCATTAATCAAAGCCCGAATGAAAGAAACACAAGCGGCCTTAGCTGGGGAAATGAGCGGTCACATTTTCTTTAAAGAACGCTGGTATGGTTTTGATGATGGCCTCTATGCGGCAGCCCGATTGCTCGAAATTCTCGCCGCACAGCCCGATGATGCCGACACCTTCTTCGATCACTTTCCCAGCGCACAAAGCACACCTGAGATCAATATCGCCGTCACGGATGAACAAAAGTTCGCGCTGGTCGAGCGTCTCGCCCGAGAAGGCGACTTTGGGGAAGGACAAAAAACCACGATTGATGGGATTAGGGTAGACTATGAAGATGGCTGGGGGCTATGTCGCGCCTCAAACACAACCCCTGTGCTGGTGTTGCGATTTGAAGGGAAAACTCAGCAAGCGCTGAATGCCATTCAAAAACGCTTCAAACACGCCTTACAGCGCATTGACAGCCACCTTGATGTCAGCGATTTAGGCCACGATTGAATTCACTCAATTGAATTCACATCAGCAGAACTGTAACGGTCTCACTAACACCGAATTGAAACCCCGAGCGATGTGCTCGGGTCAAGGATTTATGAATGAGTGATCACGACACACTGGCTCGCACATTAGCCCGCGACCCCAACCAGGTGGTTCAAGTACTGGCTGAAGCGCTGCCTTACATTCAAAAGTTTTCCGGCAAAACCATCGTCGTTAAATACGGCGGCAATGCCATGACTGAAGACACCCTGATTGACTCCTTTTGCCGTGATATCGTGTTACTCAAAGAAGTCGGCTTAAATCCAGTCGTGGTGCATGGCGGCGGCCCACAAATCGGCCAGCTGTTGAATAAACTTAATATTGAGTCACGTTTTGTCAACGGCATGCGCGTCACCGATAATGATACGATGGATGTCGTGCAGATGGTTTTAGGCGGGCTGGTCAATAAAGAAATTGTGACCCAGTTAAACCTTGCAGGCGGCAAAGCCATTGGCCTCACCGGTAAAGATGCACAACTGATCCGTGCTAGAAAATTGCAGGTTGAGCATCAAAGTGCGGAGATGACCGCGCCCGAAATCATCGATATTGGCCATGTCGGTGAAGTCGATCATATCGACACAACGTTAATCCGCATGCTGAGCGAACAGCACTACATTCCCGTGATCGCACCTATTGGCGTTGATGCACAGGGAGCGTCTTATAATATCAATGCGGATTTAGTCGCCGGAAAAGTGGCCGAAGCCTTGCAAGCTGAGAAATTGATGCTGCTGACAAATGTTTCGGGCTTGATGGATAAGACCGGACAGGTCTTAACTGGGCTCACCACTGAACAAGTCGACGGACTGATTACCGACGGCACAATTTATGGTGGCATGTTGCCCAAAATCAGCTGCGCCCTGAATGCCGTCAAAGCGGGGGTGACCAGTGCACAGATCATTGATGGCCGCGTACCCCATGCCACTCTGCTCGAAATCTTTACCAAAGCGGGGGTTGGCACCATGATCACGAACCGAGAGAGTCAGGCCATTTAAGCGATAACCCAAAGACACTCAGGCCTTTCATTAAGACCTTATTCGGGCAACCCCTTTGGCAGATTGACTCACCGAAGTGGAAGCCATAGCCCCAATATCACGACTCCGCCCCCGGAGTGCAGAGTCAAGTGTCGCAACGATTGTCGACCTGCTTTCCGGGGGGTAGGATAGGCACGGCAAGCCGATAATTAGAATGGACCTATGACGCAGGAAACTCAAAGCCTTTCACGCCGGGAGCAGATCCTCCAGGCCCTGGCCCAGATGTTGGAAACACGACCAGGAGCTCGCATCACAACCTCCGCACTGGCTCGCGAAGTTGGCGTGTCAGAAGCCGCGTTGTACCGGCATTTCCCCAGCAAAGCCAAGATGTTCGAAGGACTGATCGAGTTCATCGAAGACACTATTTTCACCCGCATCAGCTTGATCTTGCAGGAAGAAGATACAACACTGGCCCGCTGTGAACATTTACTGACACTGGTCTTAGCCTTTGCAGAGCGCAACCCAGGCATGTGTCGCTTAATGACCGGCGATGCCCTGGCAGGAGAGAAAGATGACCGCTTGAGAAATCGCATGGTGCAGTTTTTTGACCGGCTAGAGGCTCAGCTCAAACAAGTGCTCCGCGAAAGTGAGCTTCGTGAAGGGCTTTCAGTCGCATTACCCGTCTCAACCGCTGCCAGTATGTTATTAGCCGTTATTGAGGGCAGGATTATTCAATTTGTGCGCAGCGGCTTCCGCCGCAAGCCTACCGATGACTGGTCAAACCAGTGGCAATTCCTGTCCCAGAGCCTTTTGTGTAGCGAATCCAAAAAAGATGTCCCAGCTTAATTAAAATGCCGGTCAACCCCATGCATCATGCTTCAATGAAAAGCGTGCATGGGGTTTGCCACCGGCCACATCATGCATAACCAACCACAGCATGTATAAAAAGCGACGTCCTCGAACGGATATCATCGAGTCGGCTAGCGACGAAATTTGACGATATTCATCAACGCAAGCAATGCCAATACGGCAAACCCCATCAGAGTCCACCCTGGCAACGTAATCCCCATAAAGATGCCTTCAATTTCGGCACACTCACCACTGCCACTGAGCACTTCTTTGAATACCTGCATCAGCGGTAAAACATCCATCATATAATCAAGGCCGGGTCCACAGCTCGGCACTTGATCGGCCGGTAAGCTTTGTAACCATAAGTGCCTGAGCGCAAGACCGATACCCACCAAGGAAGCCCCTAACGTCAGGACACCATGAAAACGGCTGCCGAGCGCACCTGCGCCATGTAAAAAAGCCACAAGGAATAAAAGCCCTGCGGCCATCACGGCAACGCGTTGGAAGATGCACAAAGGACACGGATCAAGCCCAACCACATGTTGTAAGTAAAGGGCAAAGGTCAGCATGCCGGCACACATCAAAAATCCGAGAAGATTTAGGCTTCTGGAAGACAGCATCATGTTAAAAATCCCTGCTCAAAGGCTAAAATGAGGCCATATTGTATAGGTATGGCCGTGTAAAAACGGTGAAATCAAGATACAAGACGTTGACGCATGAGGGCATTCTTTTACCAAAGCGTGCTCGCCATGTGTTTTGACATCGGTTATCTTGCTGTTGAATAAAATGAAGTCGAACGTCTACAGGGAGACGAGAATGCGCAAGCTGCTGCTGTTGGGCTTGATCGCCCTTCTGCTGCCGGTCGTACCGGCCCACGCGGAAGAAGAAGGGGAAAACAACATCCACTATGTGGCGCTGGAGCCATCGTTTGTTACGAATTATGGCGGCCCCGGGCGCTTGAAGTACCTGAAGGTTGACGTCACCTTGGTGACAGAGACTCCAGAACAGCAGGCAGCCCTTGAACACGAGATGCCTGAAGCCCGCAATATTCTGGTGATGCTTTTTTCCCAACAATCGGATGCTGAAGTCACCACGCCAGATGGGCAGGATGATCTGCGAGCGAAAGCCCTTAAAGCGCTTCAAGACCGCTTTAAAGAGCTGGTCAATGATCCGGTCGTTCAAGACGTACTCTTCACCAATCTGATTTATCAGAAATAAAGCGTTCAGTTTTGCCTAAAGGGCAAACCGAACACCCCGTCACAAGGCCAATTTAAAACTCTAGCCGTGAAACCCGGCCTACTCACCAGAGGGATGGCCGGGGTCTAGCTCAGCCCCACAAAACTTGCAAAAACGGGCATTATCATCATGCCCTTCTTTACCACACCCCGGACAAACTCGCCCTGTCTGATACCGCATTGACCGAGAAAGTTCCACGGTCACAATGCCGGTCGGAACCGCGATAATGGCGTAACCTAAAATCATCACCACCGATGAGACCGCTTGTCCCAGAGGCGTTAATGGCGAGATATCCCCATATCCCACAGTGGTTAATGTAACCACCGCCCAATACACAGAACGAGGAATGCTGGTGAAACCCGCCTCTGGCGATTCAATCAGAAACATCAGAGAACCAAAAATGACCACCAGCGTTGCGACCGTAAACAAAAACACCGTGATTTTGCGACGACTAGCCCGCATCGCTTCAGTCAAGGCTTGAGCCTCACCGACATAGCGCATAAGCCGTAGCACGCGAAACACCCGTAAAACACGCAACAAACGAATCACCAGCATATACTGGCTGCCCGCTAATAATAGGCTGATATATGCAGGTAAAACCCCGAGCAGATCAACAATGCCATAAAAACTCCGAGCATAAGCCCACGGCTTGCCAATACACCACAGCCGCACCAGGTACTCAACGGTAAACAACACCGTGAACAACCATTCCAGAAAGTAAAAAAACGCCCCCCAACGCGCATGAAGGGCTGGAACGGAGTCCAACATGACGGCCAAGACACTCAGTAAAATACTGATAATGAGCACGACATCAAAAGCCTTACCCAAAGGCGTATCGGCCTCGAAAATAATGTCGTAAATACGCTCACGTCGAGAAGGCATTACTCTGCCACCGGGTTTGAATCAGTCGTCAAATGAGGGGGCGCAAAATCACTGGCGCCCTCAAGAGAGCTTGAAGGCACGACTTGATGACACCACTGATCTAATTGCGCAGAGAGTGCTTGTCCCTGACGTCCCAGCTGTAACATCCATTGGCGAGACTGTTGCAGCAAATGATGATGGAGCGACTCGGGCAAATTATCCTCATCTAATAAAATGCTGAATCCAGTCAACCACTCGACCCCCTCACGAAGCTCAACCGCCTGGCGATATCCACCACTTTCAGGGGCCAATAGCAATAAGAGGGTCTCTAATCGCATCAAGGCACCCAAACGATGCGTCCAGCCTTCGATCACCAGTGGCTGTTTAGGTAACTGCAAACGCTTCACCTGCTCATCCAGTAAATTAATCGCCACCTGCCGCCAAGGTTTGTCCAGCTCACCTCGGCACTCAGGCCCCGCCTGATGAGCCCATACCATACAAGCCACCGTGGCTTCACCCACTTCTCGTTGCCACCAGCGCTGGCGATACTCTTGACGTCGTCGCGCATAATCAAGGTGGCCTTGCCGCCATAGCGCATCACGACCGGACAAGCTCAATGACTGCAAGCAACGATCTCGCCTCATCTGATGCCCAATGGGTGCCAAGTGCTGACGCAACCAACTTAAATTAGGACGCAAGTCTCCTAAGCCACATGAGGTCTGTTGACGCGCCAGCAAGACCGAAAGAGCATGTAGACGGGAAAGGTAGCGTTCAGCCTCTAGCAAGTGCACTTCCTGACCATCAAAAGCAAAGGCCTCATGAGCTCGAGCCCAACAATCCAGCCAATGGCCTGTCAACTGCTGGGCAAGTGAGAGCAGACTCATCCCCTCATCAAGTCGTCCCAGGGATTTTTCACGAGCGGTCTCCTGGGGCCTTAGTAAGCGCAAGCCGCGTTCAGCTTTGCTGATAGTTAATAGCTGTACAGGAAAATGCAGTGCCAAATCTTGAGCTAACATTAACAAATCAAAGGCATGACCTGATTTCAGCTCAAACTCCAACTCACATAAAGGGTCTTGGCGACGACGGCCTCCTGAACCCGGCGGCACCGCCACTTCACCTTGATCCAATACGATCTCAATATGGCTACCAGAAGACGTGTGCACATCCCATGCTTGACGAGTAAAATGAGTCGTAAAGCTCAGTGCCAGGCGATCGCCCACGCCCTCGGGCAAAACACCTTCAGGCAGCAAAGAAAGATCTAATACGGGCTGACTAAGCGCGCTTTCCCACTCCCCACGGCGACTCAACCCCGCCTGTTGCTCTCCGCTGGTTTTGAGCGTCTGAATCCACTGATCTCCCGCACGGCGAATACGCAAGGCCATACGCGCCTGCTGCAAGGCCAGATCCGGCGTATCGTAATAATCATTTTCAAGGCGCTGAACAGGACGCGCTTTCGCGTTGATATTGTCCAACCAAGCCGAACGCATCCACTGCTCAGCCCGCTCTTTTTGAATCGCGAGTTTCAGTTCAATTTCGTTAGCCATAGACGCTCCTCACTTTAAATTGGATTGTCACCTGCCCTGGAGGTAGACACAAGCACCCCCCAAAGCCATGAGAAGCACAATACAAGTGTCAAAAATTAGTCATTGAGCTGAACTTTTTATGACATCCGGCAACATGGCTTTTATACTCAGCACCACTTTGACAACCACCAAGCTTGAAGTGTCGTCTCTGACGTCAACCACAGGGTGTACCCATGCCGACAAGCAACCCGCTCTCTCAGCTTTTTGGACGCTCTCCCTTTGGTCCATTACAGGACCATATTGAGCGCACTTATGCCTGTGCCGAGCAACTTATTCCTTTCTTCGCCGCCACCATTGCCAATGATTGGGATGAAGCACAGAAAATTCGTGACCAAATCAGTCAGCTGGAGCATGAGGCCGACGAACTGAAACGAGAAATTCGAATTAGCCTGCCCAATAGCCTGTTTACAGCGGTTCCTCGCAGTGAGCTGCTACAACTGGTCAGCCTGCAAGATAAAATCGCCAACCGAGCCAAAGATATCGCCGGCCTGATGCTGGGCCGAAAAATGGGCATTCCAAAAACGATGGCCGAAGCCATGCTCGCTTATGTGCGCAGCGGCGTCCTGGCCGTCGACCAAGCTCGACAAGCCATCACCGAACTGGACGAATTGATCGAATCCGGCTTTGGCCGTCAAGTCAGTGATTTGCTCAATCGCATGATTCAGCAGTTGGATAAACTAGAACATGATGCCGACCGCCTTCAGGTCAGTATCCGAGCCCAACTATTCCAGCTCGAAAAAGACATGTATCCCGTTGATGTGATGTTTTTATACAAGATCATCGATTGGACAGGCGATCTCTCAGATCGCGCTCAAAGCGTTGGTGGTCGCCTCCAGATTATTCTGGCGCGCTAACCCACCTCCATCTTTCATCGAACTGTTTCAGGGTTTTACCTCATGTCCATCGTCATGCAGCATGCGGACATTCTGCTGATTCTCGCTTGCGTTTTTGGTTTCTTTATGGCCTGGGGGGTGGGGGCTAACGATGTCGCCAACGCCATGGGCACCTCCGTTGGCTCCAAAGCGATCACCATTCGCCAAGCCATCGTCATAGCTATGATTTTCGAGTTCGCTGGCGCGTGGCTAGCGGGCGGCGAAGTCACGTCGACCATTCGAAAAGGTATTGTTGATCCCAGTATTTTTACCGGTCATCCTGAACTCCTCGTATACGGCATGCTTGCGGCACTCTTGGCAGCCGGCACTTGGCTAATGATCGCCACCCACTATGGCTGGCCGGTATCCACAACTCACTCGATTGTGGGGGCTATTGTTGGCTTCGCCTCAGTAGGCATCTCTCCAGACGCCGTTCAATGGGGCAAGGTCGGTACGATCGCCTTGAGCTGGGTCACCTCTCCACTGCTCTCAGGCATTATCGGATTCTTACTGTTTGTCAGTGTGCAAAAACTGATTTTTGATGCCAAAGACCCATTTGCCAACGCCAAGCGCTATGTCCCGGTCTATATTTTCCTCGTCGGCTTTCTGGTTGCCATGGTCACCATGATCAAAGGGCTCAAACATATCGGGCTTGACCTCTCGACCCAGTTGAGTACCGCTATTGCCGCCCTGATCGGTATCGCCATGGCAATACTCGGGGCTTGGCTCGAACGCCGCATTCATCGGGGTCAATCGGGTGGTAAAATGCAGATCGCCAGTGTTGAACGCATTTTTGCCCTGTTAATGATGTTCACGGCATGTGCCATGGCCTTTGCTCATGGCTCCAATGATGTCGCCAATGCTGTCGGCCCTCTGGCGGCAGTCGTCAGCGTTGTTTCGAATGCAGGCACCGTCGGCGCCAGCGCGAATATGCCCGTTTGGGTACTCCTGTTAGGCGGTATGGGCATCGTGGCAGGGCTCGCCATGTACGGGCACAAAGTCATTGCGACTGTCGGTAACAACATCACCGAGCTCACCCCCAGCCGTGGCTTTGCTGCGACGCTCGCAACAGCGGCAACGGTGGTCATTGCTTCAGGAACGGGCCTCCCCATCTCAACGACTCATACGCTGGTCGGCGCCGTACTGGGTGTTGGATTAGCCCGAGGCATTGCCGCTTTAAACCTACGCGTCATCGGCAGTATTTTTGCCTCCTGGCTCGTCACACTTCCAGCCGGTGCAACCTTAGCGATTATCTTCTTCTTTATCCTGAAACTGACTTTCGGTACTGAGTTCGAGTACTGATCACACCAGATGATCCCAGGCACGGACATTTAACGTCGCCAAAAAGAGACTCAATACCCTGGCACACGGATGTGCGATGATGCTCTCGCGTCGGACGGCGCAGACCATTCACATAAGGAGGTTAGGGCGATGCAAAAAGGCGCCAAGCTGGGCGTATCTATTCTGGCAATTGGAGTTCTCGGGGCAGGTGCAGCAGGTTGGCTGACCGGCTTTGGCCAGAAAGGTGGCGATAATCCCATCCTATCCCATATTCCTGCAGACACCGCTTTGTTTGCTGGCAACATGACACCACTGGATACAGCAGACCTGGATAAATTGAGCGCCATGGTCACACCCGTTGCCAGTGCGATGAAACAGGCTCTGGCTCAAGTAATGGCAGAGGAAGATGTCAACGACTGGACACCAGGCGCTAAGCTCCTGCTGACCATGCTTAATGACAGCCTGTCTGGAGACCAAGCACAAAAGTTGACTGAAATGGGCATCGCAGCACCGCTCAATGACGCACTTTACAGCGTAGGCCCGCATCCTGTATTCCGTCTCCAGCTTGCAGACACTGAAAAATTTCAGCAGTGGTTAAGTGCACAGATCAAAAATGCTGACGTTTCCACTGAAACAGTCAAGCTAGGCGAGCATGAGTATCAACGTCTGCCGCTCACCCCAGAGAATGAAACGCCTAAGCTTTATCTTGCTATTACCCTCGACGGTGACCAGATGGTCATGACCGTTGACAGCAGCGACTTAGTGGACAGCGATAACTTGGCGATCGCCTTGGGCACCAAAGATCCTCAGAAGGCGCTAGCGGATACTCGCCGTCTGCAAGATCTTGCCAAAAAATACGACCTGACCGGTCAAAGCATGTTTGTGATTGACCATCAGGCTATCGTTGAGGCGATTACCCATCGTGATAGCGAGTTCAGCCAATTGCTGGCCGCTATGGACGAGCAGAAGCATAATCGCCTAGATATGGCCAATGCGCCGCAATATACCCAAGCCTGCCAAGATGAAATGGGCGCCATCGCTGCCGCATGGCCACGTACTGTTGGGGGCTACACCTCTTTGCAGCTCCAAGAGTATCCGATGAGCATTAAAAGCCGGACGATTATTGAGAGCAACGACCAAGCGACACTAGACAGCTTGATGGCTCTGCAAGGGCAATGGCCGGCGCTTAATGATCACCAAGGAGAAAAGTTCGGCATACAGCTGGGCTTGAAAGTCTCTGAGCTGGGTAACACCTTATCAAGCTTATGGGGACGCGCCATGGAAGCTCAGTGGCAGTGTGCTCCCCTACAGCAGATGCAAGCCCAACTGGCTCAAGCAAACCCCGCCATGATTGGCATGGGTGCGGCGATGGCCCAAGGCGTTAACGGACTCGGTTTCAGTCTCTACGATGCTGATTTAAGTGCCATGATACAAACAGGCCAACCCAAGGATCTTTCCGCGACCGTAAGTATTGCCGCTGACAATCCGCAAAACCTGTGGGCACAAGCTAGCGTCATGCTACCGATGCTGAAGAATCAGACGTTGCCGCCCAAAGGCGAAGCGATGGCATTACCGATCCCCGGAGCTCCCGTTGCATTAAAATTAATGCGACATGATCAAATGCTCAATGTGTATACCGGTAAACCGGCAGAAACATTGATGCGTGAGCTGCCTGAAAGCCCAAAATTTGAGCAAGGCCTAATGCGCGTTTCTCAAGACCTTGGCTTTATTGCTCAAGCCATGAAAACCATGACAGAAAATGATGATGTCATGAGGCAAATGAGCTACCGCGATGAGGACGCGACAGAGGCACTCGCCAACTCAAAAGCACTGATGGAGAGCATGTCCGGGCTGCGTCAGGTGTCCGTCATTAAAGTCACAGATCAAGGCTTTGAAGCTGACGATACCCTCTATTTTCGCCAGTAATTAGCCTAGGGTTCGGCCAAGCGTCTGAAACAAGTGCTTGAAAACTGTCTTCAGTTTACGGATTAACACCGTAAAGGCCTGACAGCACTGTGCCCGACTGTTAACATAGCAGTCGGGCAACAGAGCTCATGTTATGAGAGGCAGGCCTTGGCCGACATCAGCAGCCACCAGTTTGTTCACTGGTTTCGTCAATCATCTCCCTATATCAACGCGCATCGAGGCAAAACTTTTGTTTTGCTGCTTGAGGGTGATGCCTTTCTCAGTGATACGCTTGAGAATCTCATTGCCGATATCGCGCTGCTGCACTCACTAGGCGTGAAGTTGGTGCTGGTGCATGGTGCCCGCCCCCAACTCCATCAACGCCTCACCGAAGCAGGCCTCCATTGGCACACCCATCAAGATAGGCTGATCGCTCACCCCGATCTCATGCCTCACCTTTTGGCAAGCGTGGGCGCTGTCCGGAGTGAACTGGAAGCCCGTCTTTCCATGGGACTCCCTAACTCACCGATGCACGGTGCAGCGCTGCGCGTCATGAGCGGCAACCTGATTACCGCACGCCCGATGGGTGTACGCGACGGCATCGACTTTCACTTTTCCGGTGAAGTCCGCAAAGTCCAAACAGAAGCCATTCAAGACCTACTCGACAAGGGCGCCATTGTGCTGATGTCACCCTTAGGTTATTCCGCCACAGGGGAGGCCTTCGACTTGGATGCCGAAAGCGTGGCGATGGCCGCCGCCACTCACCTCAACGCCGATAAGCTCATCTTACTTGGCCAAGATGCTGGGCTTAAGAACACAGAAGATCAGTTGATTCGAGAGTTAGCGCCAAGAGAAGCCGATCCTCACCTTGCCCGCTTAGATAGCCACACGACCCTATCACGTCACCTGAGAGCGGCCTGCTGGGCCTGTCGTCGAGGCGTGAAACGCGCCCATTTATTGAGTTATTTACGAGATGGCGCTCTGTTACAAGAGCTCTTTACCCGTGATGGTGATGGCACCATGTTGACTCAGCAGGGCTATGAGACATTGCGCGGGGCAACCATCGAAGATGTCGGCGGCCTGCTGGCCCTCTTAAAACCCTTTGAAGACCAAGGCATTCTGGTCAGACGTTCACGCGAACTGCTTGAAGCTGAAATAGAGCGCTTTACCGTCATTGATCGCGATGGCAGCATTATTGGCTGTGCAGCACTTTACCCTTATCCGGAGCAAAGAGCAGGAGAACTGGCATGTGTTGTGATTGCCCCAGAGTACCGCCGAGGGCAACGCGGAGATGCACTCCTAGCCCACATCCAACGCCAAGCCCGAGCCCAAGGCTTAGACCAACTCTTCGTATTAACAACGCATACTGCCCATTGGTTTCGAGAACACGGGTTTGAGCCCGCCTCGGTGGAAAGCCTGCCTATGGCCAGGCGCGCCCTCTACAACTGGCAACGCAACTCTCGCATTTTTGTGAAGTGGCTATAATTCATAGGACTCAGAAGTGGTCATGGGCCTATTTTAGCGAACGCAATAATCGATTTTGATCCATTAACGAGCTTCGATTAAAAGCGCGAAGACCATCAAGACCTGAGCGCCCCCTCCTCGATCTTCGCCTGAAAACAAATAAATGTACGTATTGATGCGACTAGGCGTCAAATCAAAGTCGCGATTCAGAGACGCCAGAACAGCCTTGAATAGGCGCTTCTATCAAATCACCTCAAATACTGTCTCCATTCATAAACATTCTTTTACACTTTACAGGCTCAGCGACATAAATTTTAGCCAAACCACGCACAACAAAAATCATAACAATCTGTTTTAAAATGATTTTTATAAAAATTGGCATGCCTTTCGCAATACCTTAATCAAGCAGTCACCCATTGACACTGCCAGTCCGGGAGCGACCCAGTCACCGGACGACTCGTAAAATTCTCATGACCAGGCAGAATGTTACGAGAGCTCTTTTCCCTTCAGTTCCCTGCGTAATTGCGGGCCGACCCAGTCGGCCCGTTTTTTTTGCCTCAACTTTTTTGCCTTAACGCACGGGTTCATGCTGCTCTGGGTTGTGAGTATCACGTGACAGAAATAGATACCCATTCAGCGCTATTACAGCGATAATTACTGACTTCTGGTAACCTTGTGATCTTTATCGGACAACTCAAAAGGCGAGCCTGGCAATGGCAAAGCCCTCGTAATTGGATTGATATGGCGCGTACTCGCTGGCGGCCACGCTCGCTACTGCAATTGGTATTGATTGGTTTCGGCATGGTCATGCTGCCGCTAGGCATCTTGCTGGGCCAATCATCACAAGCCTTAAAACAATTATCGGTATTGGCCGATGAAAGCGCTCGTCAAGCCGTTGAGTACACTCGCCGCGCCCAAAGTATTTCCAGCCTCGCACTGGATATCGAACGCACGGCGCGCCAGTACCAGGTTGTCGAAGATGCCGACCTGCTCGATGTTCTCCAGCAACAGCAGGCGCAATTTATTCGTCTTTTAAGCATGCGTTTTGAGACATTGCCGACACCTGAAACTGAGCCTATGCTACAAGCGCTCATGCCGAAGCTGGCCACACTAGGCGCAGGCCAAGACCCAACACCAGACGCCGCGCTTGAAGCGCTGACGGAACTGGTCCCCTTATCACAAGAATACCAAAACAGTAGCCGCCAGCAGGTGGATCAGGCGCTGGAACAAATGCGTCAACATACCTTGCATGTTCGCCAGCGGATCTGGTGGCAGGCCGCCTTGCTGATTGGTTTATCGCTGTTGCTGGTCGTCCTATTCAGTTATTTAATTGTACGTCCCATCCATCGTCTTGAACGCAGGATTCGAAGCATTGGCGACCCCGATGCTCCAGAGGAAAAAACCCCTCTTCGAGGTCCGGCCGAGCTGGTGATGTTGGGAGAACGGCTCGACTGGTTGACGGAACGTTTGGATGAAGTTGATGCTCAAAAACGTCAGTTTCTCCGGCATATGTCTCACGAACTGAAAACCCCCCTTGCCAGTATTCGGGAAGCGGGGGATTTGCTGCATGATCAAGTCCTCGGGCCACTGACAGATGAACAGCGAGATATCACCGACCTACTCAGCGAAAACAGCCGACAACTGCAAGCATTGATTGAGCAACTGCTAGACTACAACCTGCTTCAGGGGCACCAAGACGTCGATAAACGAGATTTTGATTTGCGAGCGTTATTGGATGAAGTCTTGGTAGGCTACCGTCTGACGGTCAGACAAAAAGCGATTGAGGTGATTTTGCCAGACCCAGAAACATTATGTTTTGGTGATCGCCGTCTCATCCGCCGGAGCTTAGATAATTTAATCTCAAATGCGGTCTTTTACGGTGATGAGCAAGGTATCATTCGTGTTGAAATCGAACGACAAAACGATAATCAAAAAGTAAGAGTAGGCAATACAGGCCCCAAGATTCCGCCTGCCGACGCACAACATATTTTTGAGCCATTTCGTCAAGGAAGCGCCAAACGAAATGGCCCGGTAAAAGGCTCAGGAATCGGCCTGTCGGTCGCGGCAGATTGCGCACGCGTGCAAGGTGGCCAGATCCATTTAATCGACCGTGATGATGTTGATGTGTGCTTTGAAATTATTTTACCAACCGCCTAAAAATGGCGCAGGCGAAGTTGGTCACGCTATGAATTGGAATGGGAACTAATGAAAATCTTAAGGCCTTATCATCACGCACTGCGCGTGAGTGCCCTTGTTTTAAGTACTGTATTACTGATGACAGGTTGTAGCCAATGGCCAACGAGCAATGCGAAATCTGCCATGGTTGAGCGCTCCTGCCCGATCCAAACATCGCTGTCTCTCAAGGACGACACTTGCCAAATGAGGGCCTGGAATCGTTGGCTAGAAGAGCATAGGGGGCAAGATAGCCATGAGCGAGCAGCCGAAGTTTCAACACTGCCCAAAACATTGGTCGGCCAAGTGCAGCGTATCGCACTGCTGAGCCAACCGGGCGCATCTTCGGCACAGGCCAATCAGGCACGCACCCTGATGACATCGGTATCGGATCAAATGCCGCCCACACTTCGGGGCTGGCTCACGATGCAACTGGAGTGGCATGCCACGCTTGAGCATTTGCAAGCACGTCATGCCAATACCCTGGATCAAATTCAGGATCTCGAGCGCCAACGTGACCAGCTGGAAGAGAAACTACAGGCACTGACCGATATCGAACGCAGTATTAATTTGCGTAAGCAAGAAGTCCGCCAGTAAGCCACAAAGCGAAAAGCGCCGGCTGAGGCGGACATTCGATAATCGATCATGAAAGGTCCCTAACATGACGGCAGACAAGGCTCATATCCTTCTGGTTGACGACGATCCCAGCCTGCTCAAACTGCTCTCGCTCAGGCTTGAGAGCGGTGGTTACCAAGTGACTTGCGCTCACGATGGGCGCTCAGCACTAGAGTGCCTGAAGCGTTATCCACCTGATTTGGTGATTAGCGACCTTCGAATGGATGAGATGGATGGCATGGATCTTTTTGGCCATATCCAGCAAGCAAATCCAGGACTCCCGGTAATTATCATCACCGCGCACGGCAGCATTCCTGAAGCCGTGAGTGCAACCCGTCAGGGAGTCTTTGGCTTCCTGCCCAAACCGGTCGAAAAGCAAGAACTGTTCCGTATTATCGAAGAGGCCTTATCGCAAAGCGCGCCGCAATGCGATGATACCTGGCGCCGGGAGATCATTACCCACAGCGCCAAAATGGAACAGATCTTAGAACAGGCACGCCGGGTTGCGGTTTCTGATGTCAGCGTACTGGTGACAGGCCCATCCGGTGCCGGGAAAGAGCTCCTAGCACGAGCGATTCACAAGGCCAGCACACGCCGAGATAAGCCGTTTGTCGCCATCAACTGCGGTGCTTTACCCGAGCAACTGCTTGAATCTGAACTCTTTGGCCACGCCAAGGGCGCCTTCACCGGCGCTACCAGTGAGCATGAGGGTTTATTTCAAGCGGCCAATGGCGGCACCCTGTTCCTGGATGAAGTCGGCGACATGCCATTAGCCGTTCAGGTCAAGTTGCTACGCGCCTTGCAAGAACGTCAAATCAGGCCACTCGGTGCCACTCATCACGTCGATATTGATGTTCGCATTATCTCGGCCACCCATCGAGATCTTGAAACAGCGATGGAAAACACGGAATTTCGTGAAGATCTTTACTATCGCTTGAACGTCGTCAATCTTCGGTTACCCTCTCTTCAGGAACGACCGGAAGATATTCCGATGTTGGCAAGGCACCACCTGGCCAGAGCCGCTGAGCGTCACAAGCCCTCGGTCAAAGGGTTCTCACGTGATGCCATGGCCATGCTCGCCAGTGCACCTTGGCCGGGTAACGTACGCCAGCTGGTGAATGTGGTTGAGCAGTGTGTCGCGCTCACCCCAACACCCATGATCAGTGAAGCCCAAGTGGCTCAAGCGCTGAGTCATGAAGCTCAAGGCATTCCGTCGTTTAATGATGCCCGGGCTGAGTTTGAAAAAACATACCTCAGCAAAGTACTGAAACTCACTGAAGGTAATGTCACTCAAGCCGCTAAAATCGCTGGGCGTAACCGGACCGATTTCTATAAACTCCTTAATCGGCATGATCTTGAAGCGGCCATGTTCAAAGAAAGCAAGTCGGCCGGCTAACCGCTGGTGCGCATGATTTAGTTAAGAGGCTCAAATGCAGAACCCGCTATCCGTACTGTCCCGCTTATTGCTTCTCGTCCTGCTGAGTGTCTCAGCTGTGGCGCAGGCGGCCTATGTGACTGATGATCTGTCGGTCAATCTACGCACGGGCCCAGGCACCCAGTACCGGATTACCAAGCTGATGCCAGCGGGCACCCGTATTGATGTACAAGATACCCAGCAAGGCTGGGCGAAAGTCAGTACACCCTTTGGTGAAGGCTGGATGCTGGCAGACCAAATCAGCGACACGCCTTCAGCCAAAGCCCGCTTGGCCTCTGCTGAAAGAACCGTGACCCAACTCAAAGAAGAGAACCAATCTTTAGAGTCATCACTAACTGAAACCCGAACCACCCGTGATGAACTCAAAAAATCTCTGAGTGATTTGCAAACGCGATACGATGACTTACAGAGCGAGCACAAGAAACTGCGTGAGTCGACAGGCAACTTGCCGCAAATCGTGGATGAAAATAAGACGTTAAAACAACGTCTCAGCAAACTTGAAACACAAACTGAGGATCTCAGCACACAGAATGTGGTGTTACGCACCAACATCATCCGGGACTGCTTAATTGTCGGCGCCGGTATTCTGATTGTGGGTATGCTCTTAGGCTTATTATTACCCATGCTGAAACGACGTAAAAAAACCGACTGGGCCTAACCAATGGCCAACACTTTTAGCCGCCTCTAGGGTTGAGCCTGCTGCTGAATTCAAGACATGTCGGTGAATAAACTTATGGCGTTTGGGAGGCTGACCCAAGCGCCATATTTGTTTATCCTACAAAAAATTAGAGAAAATCAGGCCAGTAAGCGTCAATTTGATGTATTAACATATCGTGCACCTGGGACGCTCTTCACTAATAACGTAATTCACCATACTCAACACGTTCGTATCGAGCGATACACTATCACCATCTCATATCAGGGATTTGATCATGCACCCTCTCCAGCACCATAAGGCACGGCATCCATTCTTCACACTCACCGCCTCGTTAACACTCCTCGCAGGGCTATCATTTGTGCCTGTGCAACACGCACAAGCCGAAGAGCTTAATTTGTTCGTAGGGGGGGCTTTGGGCGCAGGTGATGGTGACATCGATTACTCACAACGCCGCACACCCTGGTCCCGTCAATATGAAGGAGAGGTCGATAGTGACACCACGACCGCCTTGTCAGGGCGTTTTGGCTATAAGCCCTCCGAGCACTTTCGCCTCTATGGTGAACTGGGGGGAGTGGTCTGGGATAACGCCGCCGCAGTAACGATCACGGCCAATGCCGATTTTCTGCTGCCTTTAGCTGACGGTGTTCAGCTGTTTGTCGGTGGCCATGTCGGAACAGCAGGCTTCAGTCATGACGATGCCGATGATGATACCGATGCAAGTGCAGCCTTTGGAGGGCAAGTCGGTGGCATCGTCCAATTAGGTGACAGCCCCGTCACACTCGAACTCGGCTACCGCTACAGCAAAACCGATGCCGAATCTGAAGACGATGATTATTACTACAACCGCAAATATACCCTGAACCACCTATCGTACGGCTACCTTGGCGCCTACTATCACTTTTAAGCGGGCGACTCATTTAAGCTGGCGATTTCAAGCCCTGCCATACCTCATGATGGTAGGGCTCATGATTGATCAACATGGATTCACTTCACTGACCTATCCCGCTCACGCACACGATTAACGGACCTCACTGCCGAGTACTCTTGTGCCACTCTCTTGATCGGCTTGCTGGATGCATTCGCCTTGAGGCTGAGGCGTTGCCGCCCAGCATTGGAAAAGCGCAGAGATCTTACGTCGCCCAACAAGCGTGCTGGGGAAAACGATGTGCCGATGGTCATCCAGTAACCAAAGGGCCACGGGGGAATGAGCTTTCTCGAATAAACGCTCACTGTGATGGGCAGGCACGACGGTATCATCGCGACTGGCCACAAGCACCAGCGGTGTGGGGCTGATTCGATCCACATAGCGAATGGGGCTTAAATCGTCACTAAATAGCCAAGACAGCGGATACTGAAAGGGCCATGTCAGCCAAATATCTCCCAGCTTTTCTCGCGCAATGTCGCGATAACTAGAGAAAGCACTGTCAATCAGAACCCCCCGTACATACTGCGCTTCTGGTGCGCGCCCCAGTACCGTAATGGCGGTGGCCCCGCCGATGCTCTGCCCAAAGACAATCAACGGTAAACCTAGCGCTTCTGCTCGTTGAGCAGCCAGTGCTAACGCAGCCCTGGCATCGCGATGAACACCAATAATATCTGGTGAACCTTGTGAATGACCAAAGCCACGATAGTCAAACTCCATTACATGCCAGCCTTGTTCAGCCAGCCAATACACATTACCAAAATGAGTGCTGATATTTTCCGCATTGCCATGAAGGTGGAGCACAACGCCTAAAGCCGGTTCACCATTTTGTGCCGGTAACCACCAACCACTGAGCGGCGTGCCATCAGTGCTTTCAAAATCGAGCGTTTGAAACGTTAAGCCAACATCATCAGGCGTACGCACCCATTTCGATTCAGGCCAATAAAACAAGCTGCTACAACCGCTGAGAAAGCTGAGCATCACTCCCAATATCGCGAAGGTTCCATATTGTCTTCTCACTCACACCATCCTCATCACCATGGTCATACAAACAGCCGCATAACCGACCATCGATTCAACTGATCACTCATGTCGCCCATGACCGGTCATGAATTAAAAGTAATGTAACCAGCTGACTCGGATATCATCCCGAGTCTCTCCTTGCGCTTGGTGCTCAGCTTGCCATTCAAGACGAATCGCCTGTTCACGGGAAAGGCGCCAATTAGCACCGACCTGACCTTGAAAGACATCCCCCTGGTTACCGCTCACAAAGGGCAACCAGCGTGCTTCCAGACGTAAACGCAACCGGTCCAGTGGCTGCCAACCGCTACCTAAAGAGACGCTGGGAGCCAAACCCCATGCTTGGTCATGGCCGGGCTGATCGAGCCCACCACTGGCATGACCCGCTTGTGCTTCAATCCCAGCAAATGCAAAACCATAGAGGCCATTCATCTGGCCCACCACTTGACCGGCATCGACCGCAAAGCGCCCACGCCAGTATCCCTCACCCGGTTCGCCCACCTGTGTACCGTCTATTTTCAGACGCCAGGCCAGGGGCTTAAAAATGGGCGTACGCGGCGCGTAATTGGCCAACTCCATCACCGTCAGGCGCCAAGGCTCCAAACGCGCATCTTCAGCCCAATAACGCATATCCAGCTCAAGGAAGTTCAACTCAGCGGTTGGCAAGTATCCAGCGGGATCATCCAACATATCGTGATAAGACGGCCGCAACCTTAGATCCAAATAAGAGTTGCCCTCATAATGACCCGCCCCTACCGTCCAGCGGGATGAAGCATGCCCCTCATCAGGGGTCACTTCAGGCGTTTGAACCGATTCAAATGGGCTTCCACCCGGCACCCGAGCACGCGCCAACAGTAAGCGCCTCAATTGCGGCGCAGCCTCTTCACGCGGTAACGGTTGATGCTGAAACCGGAAGTTCATCCATTCATAGGCCAACTCAAGGGCTTCCGCTTTTTGACGATCGCGAGTCAAACGATCCACCGGCGCGGTGGGCGCCTGCGGTTGCGCCAACTGATTCGCTACGGACACCGCCTCAGCAGGCATCTGTTCACTCATCGCGTTTAAACGAGTCGCAAAAGACGGCCGATAATGCACTTGCCCCAATAAACCCTCTTCACGTAAGCGACGAATGGTGTCCACCGGAATCGCATAAAGATCAAAGCCTTGAGTCAGGTTTAAATCATCTCGGGCAACAGAGAGTAATGCCAACAACTGGTAGGAGCAGTTTTCATCAAAGAACCAGTAATCAAAGCGAATATCATTCAGCTCCCAAAGGTGCCACAGCACACGCTGTAACATTTCAGGCGAGAGATTTAGCCGATACTCCCACAAATCCCGGCTTTCCAGGTCATTATATTCATTGACCTTTTTGTAATAAGGCATTAACGAGAAAAAGCCACCATAAGCGCCAAAAATCCCTTTAATGGCATAAAGGGCATCCTGCTGATCGGCGGCCACATTGGCTGCAAAATTCACCGCATAAGCCGTTAGATCAGGGTTACGGCTACGATCTTGGGCATCCAAACGTAATAAGGTATGACCAAACATTGAGGACGGGCTATTCATATAGCCCCCAGGGAAGACTAGCGTCATATTGTATGCAGCCACCGCCGACAACCAGCGATCCATCTCAGGGCAAGCACGTTCGGGAATATCCAGACTCAGCCGTCGTTCTAGCCAATGCACTCGCGCGGGCCAATGACAGCGAATATCCTCAGCTTCATCAAGCGATGTTCGAAGCGCTCCTTGCAGAGAGTCCCAAGTCGCACGGAGTTCCGCTTCGGGGTTATGTTGACCATCAGGGGCGAGAAAGAAATCAGGGTCATCGACTTGGCTTTCCCATCCCGATAAAGTCTGATGATAATGACCCAATTGCTGCCAGGCGTTTTCTTGCGCCAGCATCGTAAAGTTGGGTAGCCCACTGGCTAACACCCACTGGCTGAATAACCACCCGACCACAACCGTCAGTCCAGATTGAAAAACGCGCAAAATCACCTCGCCCCATTCCAATTAATCAATAAAAGTGTCCCGCCCTGAATCACTTTATATATCACCCTATTCAATAGGCGTTAAGCGGACTCACATCATAACCATGATTTAAATAGCATCATATCAATATCTATCCTGTTACAACCCCAACACGCCAAGTCCATCACCGTGTTGTCTTGAGCATAATGAGCCCCCTCAAAACAAGGAAGTTCCTGATAGGACTCACATAATGCTCAATAATAAAACACTAGATACAAACAAGGGGCGCCTAAGCGCCCCTCATCTTTAACTCTTTTAAACCGCCCACCGCCATTAAATCAGCACCAAAGTTAATCTCTCGTGCTCATCGGCATGGAGAATGGATGGTTCATCAAGCGTGATTTAGCTCAGAGTGTACTGGCTCAGCGCTTGATCATCGGCCATCAGTGCATTCAGGTTGTTCACAACATCCTGAGCGGTGACGCTTTCAGAAGAGAACACCTGACCAAAGTTATTTTTGGCCAGCGTGGACAGCTGTGCTTTTTCGGCAGAATCCATACCCCATAGTGCAGCCAGCGTATCCAGAGATTCACCTTCGCCACGAGACATATCACGGGCCAGATTATCCAGGTTATTATCAATAAACATGGAGATTTTTTCACGGGAGCTCACAGTACCTTTACCATCACAACCCAAGGTGCCGAAACTCATCCCAAACGTTTGGTTACCAGAAGAACCATTAGTCGTTGCGGCCAGCACTTTAAAGGTCAGACCTGTTTTACCGGCAAAAATCATAGACCCCAGACCACAACCGGCATCAGGATCAGCCTGAGCAGCTGTAAAGGGCATGGCAGCTAGAACCGCAGCAGCAATCATCTTTTTCATAATAGTCAATCCTTCTTATTTATTAATTACGGAACCCGATCCCGAAGCACTGCATTCACAGCACTAAATCATCTTAGCCTACATTCAACGTCAATGTCACAAACGTTCAATAATACCCATGTTCAATATTCAATCAGATGAATCTTGATATCAATAAACACATCAGTATCTGAAAATGCGCCGAACATATCGCGAACTCTTCCAATAAGATCCAACAATATGGCCACTAGCTAAGATGCCTTTAAAAAACTGATTTAATGGCATTAATAATACCAATGGCATTAATAATACCAATAGTTAAAAGCAGCCATAAAAAAGCATCATAAAACGATACTCAGTACGGCTGAACCCTATTTAATTAAACTAACCCAACCGACCACAACCGTCGCACTTTAGAAACATCGCAATACCCGTAATACACCACCGCCGATCACCACCAGCCCAGAAGTTCATACCTCAACCAGGGATGTGTGTATTCGGCGTATGCGTGTAGAATGAGCGGACGGCTTTAAGCCGCTGGACACGAAAAATTTCATGAATATTCGACAGTTCCTATTTCGATTTCGATAGCAGCTATTTAGATCGTACTGATGATTTAGATAGTACTAATAATCTAGATAGCACTGATGATCGAGATAGCACTGATGATGAAGCCCATGATGCGAAACAGGCTTGATCGTTTAAGCCACGACTCGATAGGGTCATCATCGTTGAGTATTCACGACTGAGACGCCGTGCAAAGCCCACCAGAGGCTTTCACAAGAATGATTGAGGTTAAAATGCCCGCGTATCGCTCTCATACGACCACACAAGGCCGTAACATGGCCGGGGCCCGTGCTTTATGGCGCGCCACTGGCATGAAAGATGATGATTTTCAAAAACCCATTATCGCTGTTGTTAACTCTTTTACTCAATTTGTACCAGGCCATGTCCACCTCAAAGACATGGGACAACTGGTGGCGCGCGAGATTGAAAAAGCCGGTGGGGTCGCCAAAGAGTTCAACACCATCGCCGTTGATGATGGCATTGCGATGGGCCATGACGGCATGCTGTATTCTTTACCCTCTCGTGATCTGATCGCAGACTCCGTTGAGTATATGGTCAATGCCCACTGCGCCGATGCCATGGTCTGTATTTCCAACTGCGATAAGATCACACCCGGCATGCTGATGGCCGCTATGCGCTTGAACATTCCGGTTATCTTTGTCTCCGGCGGCCCCATGGAAGCGGGTAAGACGAAGCTGGCTTCACATGGCCTCGACCTCGTGGATGCCATGGTGATCGCCGCCGACGACAGTGTCGATGATGACACCGTCGCTGAATATGAGCGGAGCGCCTGCCCGACATGTGGCTCTTGTTCTGGTATGTTCACCGCTAACTCAATGAACTGCTTGACCGAAGCCCTGGGTCTATCGCTACCCGGCAACGGCACAACATTAGCCACTCATAGCGACCGTCGTCGGTTATTTGAAGAAGCCGGCCACAGAATCGTTGAACTGGCCAAGCGCTACTATGAGCAGGATGATGCTCAAGTGCTGCCACGTAATATCGCCAACGAAGGGGCTTTTCGTAATGCCATGGCGTTAGATATCGCCATGGGCGGCTCCACCAATACGATTTTGCATCTATTGGCCATCGCACAAGAAGCCGAGGTGAATTACACCTTAAGCGATATTGATGCCCTATCACGCCAAGTCCCACAGCTATGCAAGGTCGCGCCGAACACTCAGAAATACCATATTGAAGATGTTCACCGCGCGGGCGGGATCTACGGTATTTTGGGCGAGCTGGACCGAGCAGGCCTGATCAATACTCAAATGCCCACGGTACATGCCAAAACATTGGCAGAAGCGCTAGCGCAATGGGACATCATGCGCCAACCCAGTGAAGCTGTTATTGAGTTTTATAAGGCAGGCCCTGCGGGTATCCCCTCTCAAGAAGCCTTCAGCCAGTCGACTCGCTGGCCCACCTTGGATGGCGATCGAGCCCAAGGCTGTATTCGTAGCCTTGAGCATGCCTTTTCAAGTGAAGGTGGTCTTGCCGTGCTTTATGGCAACTTAGCTGAAGATGGTTGCGTGGTTAAAAGCGCTGGGGTGGATGACTCTATCCTGGTCTTCCAAGGCACAGCCCATGTCACTGAATCTCAAGAGGAAGCGGTACAGCACATCCTCAATGACCAAGTCAAAGCGGGCGATGTCGTCATCATCCGCTACGAAGGCCCTCAAGGCGGGCCAGGCATGCAAGAAATGCTGTACCCCACCAGCTACCTGAAATCGAAAGGGCTGGGCAAGGCCTGTGCACTTTTGACTGATGGACGCTTCTCTGGTGGGACTTCTGGCCTATCTATTGGTCATGCGTCACCTGAAGCTGCCGCCGGTGGCACGATTGGCCTGGTTCAAGATGGCGACTCGATTTTAATCGATATCCCCAATCGCAAGATTGAACTTCAAGTCGATGAAGCCACATTGGCCGAACGCCGCAAAGCCCAAGAAGCGCTGGGTTGGAAACCCGCACAGCCTCGTCCGCGTAAAGTCTCCACGGCCTTGAAGGCTTATGCAATGTTGGCCACGTCGGCGGATAAAGGTGCAGTACGAGATGTCAGCAAGTTACCTGACTGATAGAGCGCCAAACTCGGCTTAGAACGATTCATGTCAAACCACCAGGGGCGATGATCGAATGATCGTCCCTGGGCTCTAGAGCCAATACTGCCCCACTTAATGATGAGCCTCGAGGTTGTATTTCATGCGGTTATTCTGTACTTACGCTTTATCACTGGTCGGTGTGATCGTACTGTCTGGCTGTACCCATATTCAGCCCGCTGAAGAAGCTTCATCGACTTGGTACGATTGCGGTAAAGCCGGTACTTATGAGGCACGGCTCACAGACCAAAAAGCGTGGATTAGCCCAGCGAAACAGCAGCAATGGATCGAGATGGAACGTGCTCGTTCTATCTCTGGGCGACTCTATGCCGAAGGCAAGCATAATAACTTTCTCTACCGCCCTCATCAGGCCCGCTTACAGCTGGAAGGCAACCAGCCCACTTATTGCAGAGAAACCGTCGCCCCGATAGGCACCACCGCTCAAGCCACTCCCGACCAGCCGGTTATTTGGGAAGCCCGTGGGCAAAGCCCGGCCTGGCAACTGGACATGTACAGTGATGGTAGCTTGACCTTGAAAACAGGCCAACAACTTCGTCACTTTTCCGGCTGGCGCCCATTGGAGCAAGGCATGCTGGTTAAACGTTTTAAGTTAAACGGAAACCAAGCCCCAATACTGACCCAGGAGCATGTGGGCTGTATGGACCCCGTAAGCGGTCAACGTTGGCCAATCCGAGTGTTACTGGACCACAACGACCAAGAATGGGTGGGGTGTGGGCGTAACAAGCCCCAATCAATACCATGACAGTGTTATCAACATCGGCTCAGCCGATATCAACTCAAACGACATCGGCTCAAACGGCATCAACGCAGGTCGAAGTCAGTACGCCGTTACTCACGCCCGCTCGCCAACCCTGCCAAGCGACACTCCTTTTGGCTCATGGGGCGGGCGAAAGTATGCATAGCCCTTTCATGACAGCAATGGCTGAAGGGCTCGCACAACAGGGCATTCAAGTCATTCGCTTTAACTTCCCCTATATGCAGCGTGCCTGCCTTGAAGGTCAGCGGCGCCCCCCTGACCGCCAACCCATACTGATCGATTATTGGCATCAGATGATTGATCAAGCCCCGAAAGAGCCGCCGCTTTGGATCGGAGGCAAATCCATGGGCGGGCGAATGGCCGTCATCGCGAGTCAAGCACAGGCCCACATTACTGGGGTCATTGCACTGGGCTACCCTTTTCACCCACCGGGAAAGCCGGACAAAACTCGTTTACTCCCCCTTCACAACGCATCACACCCGCTACTGATTACCCAAGGCACACAGGGGATCCTTTTGGTCGGCCTGATGACGTCGCAAGCTATGAGCTTCCGAGCCCTCTTCAAATACATTGGATCGAAGCCGGAGACCATAGCTTTATTCCCACCAAACGCAGTGGTCGCACGACCAAGGATTGCTGGGATGAAGCCATTGAGCGCAATGCCCAGTTTATTCTCCAGCACTCACATCCCCACAACATTCAGCACTCGCATCATCACAATAAAAGCGGGCGATAAAAACAGCCCCTATGCCATCCAAGCGGGAATATGGCTCACAACAGCCAATAACGCCAAGTGCAGCGGGTACCAACTGCGCCACAACCAACGGGGAACGCGCCATTGAGGTTTGGGAATATGACCGCCCAAGCGCCAAGCAATCAGGATCAAAACCACACAAGTGGCCACCGTAATACTCTTAGCCATCACAGAGCTATTCAGCAGGCCCGCAATAACAGGCACCAACAACAGCAAACCTGCCTGAGCTTTATGCCCATCACGCAGCCCTAAAAGGCCCAACCGCATGACGATTAACACCACGATGCCAATCATGCCGTAATCCATCAAAGGCCCTAAAAAAACAAGCGCAGCCAACATCGCGACCAGCTGACAAGCGGACATGATCGGCAAGCGACGCCACTGATGAGCCACTCGTATGACATACTCCGAGAGCGCAAGGCCTGCCGCCAAGGTGAAGCAAACATTCAAATCCCAAATTTCAGTGGGAGTGGAGCGCGGCAGCAATACAAAAGGTAGTTGTGCCAAAAGCCCGATGAGCAAAATACGACTGGACTGATGTAACGGGTCACGCGTGTTAAAAGTGCCATGCCAAGCCACCATGAAGGCAAACAGTGGAAAAGCCACACGGCCAAAACTCGATGATACCCAAGCTAAATCGGGCCAAAGACCCGGCCAAAAACGGACCCCATGATCAAGGGTCATCGTGATCATGGCCAACCATTGCCCCCATAGCGACCATCGGTTATCCACCTGCACCTGCGGGCTTGCCTGCATATCGAGATCCTTCGTCGCTTCAGCCGTGTCGTTGTCGAGCCAAGTTTTCAACATATCACGTCTCCTATGTCACACGCGGAACCAGACCCAACGTTGGCTAAACCTTAACCAGACTTCCCCGGGATAACGACTGATACTTTTTAGCGACAAGCCTAGATCGAAAGCTATTCACTTAAACGCTCACGGTATTTCTACAAACGCAGTTCAGCCAGTTTTTGTATGCTATAAACGCGATATGACGCGACCTCCCACTAAGTTGTCATTAAATCGAAATGTAAATATCAATTAAAAAGCACTCGACAAAGCCTGCAAAATATCCCAGTCTTCATTTTGAAGGTCGCAAGTCCAAAGCAGTACATCAGTGTCATCGAGGCGACGTGACATCATGACAGTGCCACCTGAGCTTTTCGATCGTCCGCTGAAGTCTCACTTGTAGAACCTCAACCCGGAAGGATGGGCCTATCCGGGCTCTTGGTAAGAACGATTGGAAAAGTAAAGGAAAGCAAGATGGCAACCGGTACAGTTAAATGGTTTAACGACGCCAAAGGTTTTGGATTTATCACTCCGGCGGACGGAGGTGATGACCTCTTCGTTCATTTCTCTGAAATCCAAGCCGACGGCTTCAAAACCCTGCAGGAAGGGCAGCAGGTATCCTACGAAGTGGCTCAGGGCAAAAAAGGACTGCAGGCGGCTAAAGTCACTGTTTCCTAAGGCACTCGGCGATCACAGCGTGACCCATTCATATTGATCGCCATGCCATAGCCATGGGGATCAACACTCAGATGACCACGCGGTGATCAAAAAACCCGGCAACGATCGTTGCCGGGTTTTATGTTATTTGGACCATGTGACTTGGATTAGATTATTTTGATTAAGGCGTTTCGATTAGGTCATTTCAATCAAATCACGCTCATCAAATCATCCCAACCAACGTCAGAAACGTTCTCGCCGACGTGGCTGTTCGTCATCAATCCGGATGGGCACACGCTTCATTTGACGTGCTGCTTGGATTTGCCGCCACTGATTCAATAGCAAACTAGTGCCAGCCAGCAACGCCGCCAACCACATTACAACAGTTAAACCTTCTAAGGTCATAGCAGCCCTCCGGTCAGTCGGGAGTGACAAAAAACAAACAGATGAGCGCCAGTGATCAAATATCACACTCTCAGCACATCGGCTCGCCTACCGCAACGTCTTAACACAAGAACTCTTACCACAATCAGAACATTCACATGTTCAAAAGTTCCACTTGCAAGTCTCTTGGTCAGCGCTCAATCTCTCGGTGAAAAGCCCCTTTTCTGTCTGTCACCTTTATCCATCATAGGTCAGGATGAAGCCACATACAAAGACGCTACAAACAAAAAGGGGATATGTCTGTCTATTCGACACAAAAGCGGCTGATTAGCTCACACCGATATAACGTCCAGATCGATGATTCAAGGCGACGACCAAGTTCATCGCAACCGCGCCTAATACGGATAGAAGCACTTGCGGCCAAGGCACGACCCAAAAGGCCATAGCGACAATACAGACATCAACCCCCATCTGAAACTTACCCGCCCGAATGCCATAGCGATCCTGCAAGTACAACGACAAAATATTCACACCGCCCAGGCTCGCTTTATGACGAAACAGAATCAAAAAACCGACGCCCATCATCAAACCGCCCAGAATGGCGGCATAAGCCGGTGCTAACGTCGAAAAAGTCACCCATTGGGGCGTGAGTTCTGAAAAAAGTGAGACAAGACCCACCGCCACAAAAGTCCGGCAAGTGAATCGCCACCCCATCTGCATCACCCCAAAAATATAAAAAGGGATGTTAATCAAAAAGAATAAGGGGCCAAAACGCCAATCTGAAGCATAGGTCAGCAAGAAGGCCATCCCCGCCGTACTGCCTGTGAGCAACTGGGCATGAGTATAAAAGGCGATCCCTAATGCCACTAAGGCGGTACCTAGCAGCATCGCCACCATATCTTCAAGCAAAGAGTGCTGCACTGGATCCACTGTTGTCATTGTTAAACACTCCAGAACATTCGACATAAAAAAAGCCCTGCCATCGACCCAGACAGGGCTTCATATTGAGGCCTTTAACAGCGGCCAGAGAAACACAGGGGTTCATGCTGGAAACCACTCGCTGAACAAGTGGTCACCAGCAGCATCCTCATTACAGTGCTTTGAGCTGCTCAATTTGCTCTTGCAGTGTCGCTTGAGCCTGGCGCGCCTCAGCTAATTTGGTTTGCTCCTTCTGGACAACCGCTTCAGGCGCCTTACTCACAAAGGCCTCGTTACTGAGCTTGCCTTCAGTGCGCTTAATATCTTGCCCCAGACGATCGACCTCTTTGCTCAGGCGTGTAATTTCTGCTTCTTTGTCGATAAAACCGGCCATGGGGAGACGAACTTCCATCTCACCCACCAGCTGCATGGCGCTCATCGGCAAGTCAGCTTCATGCTCAACCCAAGTCACAGACTCCAACTTGGCTAGCTTCTGCAAGAACACACGATTGTCATTCAATCGACGCAGGTCTTCAGAATGCCCTTTATAAAGCAGAATCGGCAGAGGTTTTCCGGGGGCAATATTCATCTCCGCACGCAGATTACGGATCGCCACAATGATGCCTTTCACCCATTCAATATCTTGCTCTGCCGCAGCATCAATACGTGATTGATCGGCTTGAGGCCAAGGCTGCAACATAATCGTTTCGCCCGCTAAGCCCGCCAACGGCGCCACGCGCTGCCAAATTTCTTCAGTGATAAACGGCATAATGGGGTGAGCCAAACGTAAGGTCACTTCCAATACTCGGACAAGCGTCTGACGTGTGCCTCGCAAACGTGCCGCACTCGCATTTTCATCCCAAAGGACAGGCTTAGACAATTCTAAATACCAATCACAGTATTCATTCCAAATGAACTCATACAGGGTATTGGCCGCCAGATCGAAGCGATATTGCTCCAGATGTTGAGTGACACTTTGCTCAGTTTGCTGCAAACGACTGATAATCCAACGATCCGCCAGTGTCAGCTCGACCTCACCACCATGCTGGCCACAATCCTCGCCTTCGGCATTAGAGAGCACGTAACGCGCGGCATTCCATAGCTTGTTACAGAAATTACGATACCCTTCCAGACGCTTCATATCCCAGTTGATATCACGCCCAGTGGAAGCCAGCGCCGCCAGCGTAAAGCGAAGTGCATCGGTACCATGTGCGGCAATCCCGTCGGGGAAAGCTTTCTGTGTCCGCTTGGCAATTTTTTCCGCCATCTGTGGCTGCATCATGTTGCCGGTGCGTTTAGCCAACAGATCCTCAAGGCTGATACCGTCCACCATGTCCAGCGGATCCAACACATTACCCTTGGATTTAGACATTTTCTGGCCTTGCTCATCACGAATCAGGCCGGTCACATAGACATCCCGGAAAGGCACCTGAGGTTTGCCCTGCTCATCTTTCATAAAGTGCAGCGTCAGCATAATCATCCGGGCGACCCAGAAGAAAATGATGTCAAACCCGGTCACCAAGACATTGGTTGGGTGAAAGGCTTTCAGCGCTTCGGTGGATTCGGGCCAACCCAAAGTGCCGAACGTCCACAAGCCAGAACTGAACCAGGTATCCAATACATCTTCGTCCTGATTCAGGGTCAGATCATCGGCTAACCCATATTTGGCGCGGACATCGGCCTCGTCACTCCCCACATAGACATTCCCTTGATCGTCATACCAAGCGGGAATACGGTGGCCCCACCAAAGCTGGCGAGAAATACACCAATCCTGAATGTCGCGCATCCAGGCGAAATACATATTTTCATATTGTTTAGGGACAAACCGGATATCCCCAGCCTCAACAGCCTGAATCGCCGGCTCAGCTAAAGGCTGAATACGGACAAACCACTGATCCGTTAATAACGGTTCAATCACCACTCCGGAGCGGTCGCCATAAGGCAAGGTATTACTGATCGGCTCAACCTGCTCCAGCAAGCCAGCCGCCTCCATATCCGCCACAATCAAACGACGCGCTTCATAGCGGTCCAATCCACGATACGCTTCTGGAATAGATGTATCGATACCGCTCAACGGCTGACCTTTCAGATCAAAGGCTTGGGCTTGATCCAAAATCGCTGCACTCAAGCTCATGACATTAATCAGCGGCTGCTGATGCCGCTTACCAACCTCATAGTCATTAAAATCATGAGCCGGCGTGATCTTGACGCAGCCAGAGCCTTTCTCCATGTCGGCGTGTTCATCCGCGACAATTTCCAAGCGGCGCCCAACCAAAGGCAGGATCACATGCTGACCGACCAAATCAGCATATCGCTCATCATCAGGGTTAACGGCGACACAAGTATCACCCAGCAGTGTTTCCGGGCGAGTCGTCGCCACCACCAAATGATCTTGGCCATCACGTGTTTTCAGACCATCGGCCAGCGGGTAACGAAAGTGCCAAAACTGGCCCTGCTGATCCTTGTTTTCAACTTCCAAGTCAGAAATAGCCGTGTGCAGTTTAGGGTCCCAATTGACCAAACGCTTACCGCGATAAATCAAGCCATCGTCATACAGCCGAATGAAGACCTGCTGGACCGCTTTATAAAAGCCGTCATCCATCGTAAAGCGTTCACGCTCCCAATCAACAGAGGCCCCCAAGCGACGCAATTGACGGGTAATATTGCCGCCCGATTCAGCTTTCCATTCCCAGACTTTATCGAGAAAAGCTTCACGCCCAAGATCATGGCGCGTTTTACCTTCTTCGGCCTCCAGCTTGCGCTCAACCAACATCTGAGTCGCAATACCGGCATGATCGGTGCCCACTTGCCAAAGGGTGTTATGCCCTTTCATACGATGCCAACGCGTCAGGATATCCATAATCGTATCCTGGAATGCATGCCCCATATGCAGACTACCGGTCACATTCGGGGGGGGGATCATCTGGCTGAATGAAGGGCCCTGGCCAGAAGGACGAAAATAACCCTGAGCCTCCCAATGCGGCGCCCAGCGTCGTTCAATATCAGCCGGTTGGTAGGTCTTATCCAGGGAATTTTGCTCAGATGTCTGTGAAGTTTTATCCATGCCGTCTATGCCATCGTTGAGACCGGGCGGGACTATGTAATAAGCCCGAACCGCTAATCAAAAAATAAGGGGAATGCTGAACTGATATCCGCCAAGCTTATGCTGATCACTACGCATGAACGTAGCACCGCACAGAACGTGTATACCGCGTGCTAAAGCGCCCACCTGCTCCGCGTGATCAGCATCAACATCAAGCGATCAAGAAAGGCGTAACAGTATAGCGATTTTGTCCAAGTAAAAACACCGCCTCGCCGTCGCCCCCAGCACAGCACCATGATTCATTAAACACAGAAAAGTCGCGAAAAATTCACTATATCTAAAAAGAGGGATCTCAAAACCGTCAGCCTCATAGGCTGAGTTGATTCCTCGTGCACAACCCGAGGGAGTCGATCTGTGTTGTTATCAGCCCGTCAATGGATGTACCGCGGCTTCATTCGCAATGCCTTGCTACCCCTGATGCTGGTAGAGGCGGTGCTCGTGACCGTTTATTTTTTGACACAATCCATGATGCAGCAAGACAGCATGGCACAAACCCATTCGGAGGCAGAGTACACCTTAAAACACAGTGCCCAGCGTGAGGCTTTGATTGTTCAGCAAGAGTTAAATCACTTGGAACAAACCCTGACGGTATTACAGCGCGATACCCAGCGAATTTTAAATACGCCCATCGAGGCTTCAATTCTTCACTCAGAAGAAGCGCAACGGTACCGCACCACTGAAAATGGTGTGTTTTATACCGACCGCGACCAAGGCGGAGCAGCGGCCTTTTATTCAGCCCGAACACCGCTCAGCCAACAAGATCACCGAATGGCTCTCCATATGGCCAAGCTAGACCCGCTGATGCAGGATTTCTATGCATTAAATCCATGGATTACCGCGCTTTACTTCAATACCGCAGACAACTATCACCGTATTTATCCCTGGATGGATACGCACCAGCAATACCCTGATCAAGTGGATATCACAGCATTCAACTTTTACTACCAAGCCGACCCCACTCACAACCCTGAACGTCAAACCATCTGGACCGAAACCTACCTGGACCCGGCAGGACAAGGCTGGACAATTTCACTCGTCGCCCCAATTTACCTTGAGCCCAACGCTCCAATGAGTGGCGTTGTAGGCATTGATATCTCCGCAGAAACACTGGTTGAGCACATAGAGCAACTTAAAGTGCCCTGGTCCGGCTATGCCGCGTTAATGGACTCAAATGGCAATTTATTAGCCGTGCCCCCACAGGGACGGCTGGATTTAAACGCTCCCTCTACGCCAAACCTGCCGACCCGCTCAACGTTAAACAAGAATGTGTTGTTAAAGACTCATGAGGCGGGCCATCACCAACACATGAAACAGAATTTAATGGAGGCCATTCAAAACGCCCCAGAGAATGGTGCGCTTCATATCACTTTAAACCAACAGGCCTTTACCGTGGCCTGGGCACAAATACCCCATACCCAATGGCAACTGCTCACCCTGGCCAAAGATCAAAACCTTTATGCCAGCACAGATCAGCTCTATGCCTCATACCAGCAGCTGGGCTATGTCATGATTACCGGTTTGCTTCTCTTCTATATCGGTTTTTTGGGTTATATCTGGCGCCATAGTCGTGTCATCGCCAATAACATCGCCTCCCCGCTTCATCAGTTACATGATCAACTCGGCCTAATCGGTGCCGGGCAATATCAACAGCCTGTCCTCCAGAGCCCTATTTTTGAAATACAACAAGCGGGCCAAGCGGTACAACGGATGGGGCACTTATTGGCCCAAAGTGCTGCGGCCGCCGAACAGCAGCATCTTCGTTTACAGCAAGTGTTAGAAACGACAACAGAAAACATTTGGCACATCGACTTAGTCCACGATCGCTATCAGTGCAGCCCGGGCTTTGCGCATAGATTAGGGCTGACACCAGATGAGCTCACTCACTGGGAAGATTTAAATCCTTTGATCCATCCAGAAGACCAAGCCCGACTGGACCACTTGCGCCAGCAGATTCGCAGCGGCAGGATCGAGCAGTTTATCTGCGACTACCGGCTTAAAGATGCTCATGGGCAGTGGTTTTGGGTCATGACTCAAGGCAAAACCAATCAACGAGATCTACGTCACCAGCCTGTCGAATTGATGGGTACGGATGTCGATATCAGCCTACTGAAGCGCCAACAAGAAGCGCTTGAAATAGCCGTAAAAGTGGCCGAAGAAGCCAATCAAGCAAAGGCCGAATTCATGGCGCGGATGAACCATGAACTCAAAACACCCTTAAATAGCATCATAGGGTTTAGCCAGCTTCTCTCGCAGGAATTAACCGGGCAGCACCTACACCAAGTCAAAGAAGTGCTGGTTGCGGGCCAACATCTGAATGCCTTAATCAATGACTTGCTGGATCAACCTCAGGCACACAACAACACACTGAGGCTTCAACTCACCCCCATAGACCTGATCGCATTGGTCAAAAGTGTGGTCAACCAAATGCAGGTCATCGCCCAAGCGCATCAAATTGAATGCCAGCTCACCTCATGCCCCCACATAGACTCATTGCTCGTCAGAGCGGATGCGACGCGACTCAGACAGATCTTGCACAATTTGATTTCTAACGCGATTAAATACAACTGGCCAGGTGGTCATGTGGCGGTCTCGTTAATCCCCGAAGAGCGCTGGGTTCGTATTGAAGTCAAAGACAACGGCACAGGTATTCCCCGCGCTCGCCAAGCCGAGCTATTTACGCCTTTTAATCGCCTGGGGATGGAGCATAGCCCGATTCCAGGTAGCGGTATCGGGCTCAGCTTATGTCATGAACTGGTATTGAGTATGGGAGGAGACATCGGGCTCGACAGTGAGGAGGGGCAAGGGGCTCATTTCTGGTTTACCTTACCTTTAAGCCAAACGCCTCAGACCTCAGATGAACATAGCCATTGGAGCACAGACACTTGGCTGGCGATCACTCAAGACCATAACACCATCAACCAACTTCAAGCAGCCGCTCAAACCTTGGGCTATATTTTATTGGTCTGTGATCACCCTGAAGATGGCCTCGAATTAATAGAAGCCATGAGTCAACAGGGAGCACCCCCATTATTAATGATCGAAACACAGTTGCTCCCCTTCCCCATCACGGAAGACTGGCATCAGCTGATCACCCAAACCGGCTGTATAAGGCTCGATGAAGGCCCCAATGATCCACTGTTAGCATTACTGCCACGCCTTCATCTACCCATAACCGCTGCCGAAATGGACACTTTTATCTCTGATTTGTCGGGAGTTGCTTATGATCGTCATTCCACCTCATCTGACAGCCAGCCGTATTCTCGTGGTGGATGACATTGCAACCAACCTGCGCTTAATGAGTGCAATTTTAAAGGGAGCAGGATTAACCGATATCACCTTGCAGGAGTCGCCCCAAGAGGCCTTATCAATGCATCAGCAAGCGCCTTTTGATCTGGTGTTATTGGATATCAATATGCCGGGAATGAATGGATTTGCATTCATGCAAGCCATTGGACTTCCTTCGCTAGAAAACCCGCCGGTGATTGCGCTAACGGCCCTTCAAGATACCGAAACCCGGCATCAAGCATTAGCCGCAGGCGCGCGTGATTTTATTAGCAAGCCGTTTGACCACCTTGAACTGTTGTTGCGCGTTCGTAATAACCTTCAAGCCAGTTTCAGCTTTCGACAGCTTCAACAACATCGGCGGCAACTGGAGCAAGAGGTCAAAGAAAGAACGCATTTATTAGAGCACTCGCGCAACGCCATTATTAATGCACTCAGCGCGGCAGCAGAATATCGTGACGATGATACCGGTGCTCACGTCATGCGCATCGGCGAAAGCGCTGCCTTGCTGGCGCAACATATTGGCCAACCCGCTGAATACGTCGAACGTATTCGACTCGCCGCCCCCATGCATGATGTCGGCAAAATTGGCGTGCCTGATCAAATTCTACTGAAGCCCGGGAGATTAACTGAAGAAGAACTCGAGTCCATGCGCGCCCATGTACAAATTGGTCATGCCATTCTGTCAGTTGAGCAGCATGCTCCTGTCATTGAAATGGCCGCAGAAATTGCATTGCATCACCATGAAAAGTGGGATGGCAGCGGTTACCCGCAGCAGATCAAAGGTGAAGAGATTCCACTATCCGCGCGTATCGTCGCGCTCTGTGATGTTTATGATGCTCTGACATCCCCACGCCCTTATAAAAAAGCCTGGACGCGTGAAGATGCTTGTCAGCTCATCCACACCGAAAGCGGCAGTCACTTTGACCCCTCTCTCACAGCTTGCTTTCTGGAGATAGAGCCGCAAATTGCCTCATTCAAGCAGAAAGAATTCAAACATCAAAAACATAAGCATTAAATAAGCATTCAGAGTCAGCATTAGCGCTTAGCGCCGCATATCATGATGTTTGAGCGGGTAGCCGCGTTGTCGATAGAAACGCCAAGCCTCACGCTTATTCTGCAACACCTGCTCATCGGCAGTGATGATCTCAGTGACGCGCTCAAAGCGTGAAAAACAAGCTGGAATCTGGGCCGCCAAATTCACCAGCACATCATGATGTGTACCACCGGCTTCGTCACACCCAACATGAATAGGTGCCTGAACTTGGCTATCCAGCCGGGCATGAGGCACAAAGCTATCCGCACGAAAGGCCCAAAGTAATTCATCCAAGTGGGCGACTGCCACGTCATCATCGACGAACACATAGAGCTGATGCCCTTTGCGCCAGATGGTTTCAATCAAGCGACAAGCAAAGTCCAGCCGGGCGGCTTCTTGCTCATCGGCTAACGTATAAAAATCAATTTGTGTCATGAGTCGCATCAATTCCTGACGGGAACGACAAAGTTGATAAGGCCATCAAGAAGCCCCAGCAACGCATCACTGGGGCTTAAAGCCTGACGAGAACTAACTTGCGACTAGGGCAACACCCCCGAAGGCCATGCAAGCGCTACGGGGGCATAAGACTAGGCTTTCTCTTCGGCCGTATTCTCTTCCTGAGCCCGGTCAAGCAGATGCTGGGTCAGCAAACCTACCGGACGCCCAGTTGCGCCTTTAGCCTTCCCAGACACCCAAGCCGTTCCAGCGATATCCAAGTGTGCCCAAGTAAAGTTTTCAGCAAAGCGAGACAAAAAGCAGCCCGCCGTAATGGTCCCCGCCGGACGCCCACCAATGTTTTGCATATCCGCAAAGTTAGAGTCCAACTGCTCTTGGAATTCTTCCCATAGCGGTAAATGCCAGGCACGATCTTCAGCCATTTCACCGGCTTCCAGCAGAGACAGCGCCAAGTCATCATCATTCGCCAATAAGCCTGTTGCATGATGGCCCAATGCCATAATACAAGCACCGGTGAGCGTGGCAATATCGACCACCGTGGTCGGCTGATATCGCTCGACATAAGTCAACGCATCACACAAGACCAAGCGTCCTTCCGCATCAGTATTCAGAACTTCAACCGTCTTGCCGGACATGGTCTTCAAAATATCACCCGGCTTATTGGCTCGACCGGAAGGCATATTCTCAGCGCACGCTAATACCGCCACCAAGTTGATTTTGGGCGCCAAGGCTTTCACTGCCGCACAAGTGCCTAATACGGAAGCGGCCCCGCCCATGTCGTACTTCATTTCATCCATACCCGCGCCAGGCTTCAGACTGATCCCGCCGGAGTCAAACGTAATGCCCTTACCCACCAGAGCATGAGGTGCGGCCTCAGGGTCATCGGCGCCACGATACTCAATCACCACCAATCGTGAGGGTTCATCACTGCCTTGGCCTACCGCCAGCAGAGAATTCATTCCTAGTTCAGCCATTTGCGCTTCATCTAGAACCGTCAGCTTGAAACGGTCATCGCCCTCAACCAGTTCGGCGGCGACATCGGCCAAATGGCGTGGCGTACAGAGATTAGCGGGTCGATCCGCTAAGGTGCGGGTAAAATTACGTCCTGAACCAATCGCCTCACCAATCGCCAACCCTTGGGCGACAATCGCTTCATCTTCACCAGCAGGCAGCCATAATGCGACCTCGGTCAAGCCAGGCTCGGGCTCGGGCTGGCTTTTGAACTCAGTAAAGCGATAACGACTGGTCAGGAAAGTCTCACTGATTAAGCGAATCCGCCAATCAACCGCACGCTCTAAAACAGGCGTATCTGCCAGCGTAACCAAGGCGTCGTGAATGTTAAGGGCCAGTAACGCAGAGGCAGACGCTTGAACCATTTTACGGAACCGTGATTCAGTCAACTTGTCTGCATCACCATAGCCCACCAGCAATAGACGCTCGGCTTTGAGGCCTGGGGCAAAAGGCAGTAAAAAAGTCTGCCCCAGCTTGCCCTTGAAATCTCCCCGGTCTAAGGTCTGGCGCACAAGGGATTCAGTGGCTTTATCAACCTGCTCACCCACAGCGGTTAATTGGCCATCCTGGCCAACCGGGATCACCAGACACGCCGTACTTTGGTTCGCGGGTGATTGAGATAAGAGCTTAAACTCCATAGGAACTCCACATGGCAATGACAGAGAAGCCGGCTTCAAAGCCCGGCACCTGTAAAATGAAAGAAGCTGCAGAGCAAGAAAATCACTGCAATCAGAATACTCATGATTAAGATCGAGTCGACGGCATGGATATTCAAGCATGGAATATAGGATAATCCCCTGCCGTTACCCTCACCGCCGGTCCTGGGTCAGTGTAAGGAATCGTGGCCCGTTTTGCATTGCAGCTGGGGATGCCCTTGATACTGTATCGTTATATCGCACGTGAAATCCTGCTTTCAACGCTGACTATCGGCGGCGTGCTGCTCCTGATTATTACAGGCAGCCGTTTTGCCCGTTATTTGAATAATGCCGCAGAAGGCGAAATAGGTCTGAATGTGCTCGGGCAATTGACGCTCCTGTACATGCCATATGCCATTCAATTGATTCTCCCTTTGAGTTTCATCCTCGGCGTCATGCTGACCTTTAGCCGCTTGTATATGGAAAACGAGATGGCGGTCATTCAATCCAGCGGAGTCGGCCAACGTCAACTATTAAGCGGTGTCATGGTGCTCTCGCTGGCCATGGCTTTACTCGCCAGCATGTGTTCACTTTATATTACGCCCTACACGCAAGCGTTAAGTGAAGAAGTCATCCAAACCCAAAAACAACGCTCCAGTTTTGAATTGCTCACCCCTGGACGATTTACCCACTTAGGCCAGCAAGGCATTTATGCACAAGCGTTAAGTGACGATAAAACACAGCTGGAGCATGTATTGATCGCTTCGGTAGACGAGCAAGGGCGCAATACGCTGATCTTGGCAAAAAAAGGCACTCAACAGGTGGCCCCGCAAACACTCAGCCGGTTTCTGGTATTACAGCAAGGACACCGTTATATCCTGCCGGCACAAGGGCAAGCGGTTGAAGCACTCACCTTTGACCAGTTCGCCCAGCGAATCGCCGTCTTCACGCCCCCCAGCGTACCGGATGAAGCGGAGATGCTCAGCACTCGCAACCTACTCAAACGCGATGATTTAGCGGCTAAAGCGCAGCTTCAATGGCGCCTAGCACTTCCCTTGATGTTGCCAGTGATGATGCTGATTGCACTCCCCATGAGCCAAGTCGCCCCACGCCAAGGACGCTTTGGCGCCCTCTTACCCGTCGTCATGATGCTGCTGGTTTTCTTATTTGGCATGCTGTCATTACAAAAAGTGATTAATGATGGCGGCTGGCCCTTAATGCCTGGGTTGTGGATTCTACATGGCCTATTCACCGTGATTGGCCTACTGATGTGCTGGCGAAGAGGCGTCTTTCGCGCAGGAGGGGTGCGCAGATGAAGACCTCTCATTTAAGCCGCTATCTCTCTTCAGCCGTGCTCAAAGCCACACTCGCCAGTCTGGTTGTGATTCTCGGGCTGGATTTGACTTTCACCATCATTGATAGCTTGGGCGATATTTCCAGCCAATACCGCTTCGTGGATGTTTTACTCTATATGGGGATGCGCCTACCCGAGCGCTTATATCTCTTTTTCCCCATTGCTGTATTAATCGGGACCCTGGTGGGTTTAGGTGGCCTAGCCGCCACCAGTGAACTCACCGTGATGCGCGCTTCCGGGCTCTCTATCCCACGCCTTATTTCATTGGCCATGCGGCCGATCGCCGGTCTTTTGATTGTGCTGATGATTTTTAGCGAAGTCTTCATGTTTAACACGATTCAGTTTGCGGAGACATGGCGTTGGGAAAAGATGAATGGACAAGAGGCGAGCGCCCATAATGTCACTCAGGATTTATGGCTGAGAGACGAACACAATTTCATCCGTATCAACGTCGCCCGAGATGACGGTATTCTACTGGGTATCACCGTTTATCAATTGGATGATCAATGGGACCTCATCCGGATGATCACGGCCCCCAAAGCGACGTTGGATGACCAACAGCAATGGCGTCTTCAGAAGGCCCATGACCTTGTACTCAGTGACGACAAAATTATCAGCCATGACCTTGATCAGGCTACCTTATCTTTGCCCGTCGCGCCTGAATTCATAGCACTTCAAGCTTACGATCCGCCCGATCTCTCAGCGCCGACACTTTGGCGCTACGCGCACTATTTGGATGAGAAGGGGCTCGATAGCGGCTATTACTGGCTCGCCTTCTGGCGTAAAACACTATTGCCCATCACGATATTCAGCGTCGTCTTGCTAGGTGCTTCGTTTACCTTTGGCTCAATGCGCAGCATTCCAGCGAGCACCCGTATTTTTCACGGGATCGTTATCGGCCTACTGTTGAAGTTTGCACAAGATTTGCTCGGTCCGGCCACACTTTTATGGGGATTCACCCCAGCCCTGTCAGTATTACTTCCCAGTGGTCTATGTATACTCTGGGCACTTCATCTTATCCGCCGGGCAGGCTAAAGAGCGCAGGAGAATTAAGTAATGGCAGTGCACCAATTCCCACAGGCCGATGATGTTTACCCCGCAGGCCTGTTACGCCGCCTAGGCGCCATGATTTACGATGGCCTACTGATTATTGCTTTGGCCATGGTCATTTCCGGTATAGGCGTTCTGCTCAACCATGGCGAGGCGGTCCAACATCCCGCTTTTAGCGCCGTAATCTGGATGAGTATTAGCTTATTTTTTGCTTTTTTCTGGCGCAAAAACGGACAGACACTGGGCATGCAGGCATGGCGTCTAAGAGTGCAAACCGATCAGGCCCAACCCATTAACTTTCGACAAACCGTGCTACGTTTGGTGGGGGGATTGGCGGCCTGGGCTTGCTTAGGGTTAGGCTTTTTTTGGCTACTCTGGGATCCAGAAAAACGCGCCTGGCCCGACTTACTTTCGGGTACACGGATCATGGTCATTCCTGCCCAAAAACATAAAAAACAGACGAACTGAACAACGATTAACCAAACCGAACAACAGCAGAATCAACGCCGACACGTGACTGTGTGATGACAGCGCCCATCAAAAAGCCCAGGCGACCGGATGTCGCCTGGGCTTCGTATGGCCAAACAGTGGCTATCGTTAATCAATCGCGGCCGAGAGTTAGCCTGAGAGTCGATTAAACGACTGTCAATTAAACAACTGTTAATAACCGCGACAAGGTCTGTTCAATATCTCGTCGCGACAACAACAGCCAATCCCCTTGCGCCCAGGCAGACTGATTGACCCGATCGCGCAAGTTAGCCCAGTCAGGATGATCAAACAAGCAGCCCATCCCCGCTTGCACCTGGCCATGGCGTAAGTGAATCCAATCTAATTCAACTAATGGCCGCTCACCGGTTTGTAACGCTAAACGACGCCAGCGCCGAAACACTTGCTCAACGTTTACCACGGGTGCCAGCGTCAAAGGAAGACTTTCCAACGGTGCCGCCACCCAATGAGCATCAGAGACCTCCGCAGGCTGTTCAGCCTGTAATCCTTGCAACCAATGACAAACTTCTTTCAAGGCACGATATCCATACAAAGCCCCTGGCTGCCAGTGGGCTGATAAAGTAAACGTTTGCCCCGCACGATGCGGCACATAAAGCCAACGCTCTGCCAAAGGGGCCAAATAACGACCTTCTCGCTGAGGCAGCTGCAATAAATGAGAGTGTTGAAAAAGGCGTTTTAACTGAGTGCCCGCACCGGACCAGGGCTGATCATGACGAACACGATAACGCCAAATACGGTCATGAAATTCATGACTGACAAGAAAAGGGGTTTCAAAAGTCAGGTGATCCAGCCAATCCTGTCGATAATGAGATAATCGAGGACAGGTATCGAGCGCAGCATCATGAAGATATTTCAGGGGGAGGCGAGCAAGACCCTCATCAACGGGGTCCAGATAAGACTCAACATCAAAAGCTAAAACCTGAGCAGTACTCAGATCAGCATCAACTGTAGCGACGGACAAGGCCATGGTAGGAGGACTCCAGATGAGAGAAAACACAAGACGGCGAAGAATTCACAGCGATCATGGGTTTAATTCGTTTAATCATCGTAGGGGTCATCGTAATCATAATAGTGCGCATCATGGCGGCATCTCCGTGGGTCTAAATGATCGATCTAAAGTAATCGATCTAAGATAGTGGGTCTAAAAGATAGAGAATCTAAAATTGAGGGTCAGTCAAACAACAGTGTTTAACCTCCACAGCCTATTAACAATAGCGGCTAGAGACCTGCTAATGCAACTGCTGCATGCGGTATGTCTATTGATTTCGAGTGAGTCTTATATGAATCGTACAATTCGCCTGCACCGACTCTTATCAAGCACAATCAACCACAACCGACACCTTTCAATCACATAAGGACATCGTTATGACCTCACCCTGGTTGGTCAGCTTTGATTTAGACGGCACCCTGGTGGATTCACAACTCGACTTTCAGGCCATACGTCAGGCATTGGGATTTCCCGATCGCATCGGATTACTAGAGCACATGACCACTTTGCCCCCACGGGAAGCCCAACAGGCCGCCGCAGTGATTCATCAATATGAAATGGCCGGAGCAGCACAAGCCTGTTGGATGCCAGGGGCGCAACAACTGGTCTCAGCTTTACAGCAGCAGGCTCATCCGATTGTCATTTTGACCCGAAACACACGAGAAGCAGCGACACTCAGCTTAAGTCGGCTCGGCCTGAGTGCGGACTTGATGCTGACACGAGAAGATTGTGCACCCAAACCGGATCCGGAAGGGTTGCATCGCATTGCTCAACATTTTGAGCACCCGGTGAATCAACTGGTTTATGTGGGCGATTTTATTTATGACTTGGAAACCGCACACAATGCGGGGGCCATTGCATGCTTATACCGCTATGGGAAAAATCATCAATTCAGCCATCTTGCTGACTGGGTCATTGATCAACTCCCCGATCTTCTCCACAAAATGGAAGCCTGATATTCACTTTTGTCCGATGAACGCTTCTCGCATTTAACGATTTTCACACTAATTTTTCCAAAATACTCAATAAAATCTGATGACTTAATAGCGGTGCCAATATCAAATTCAGGTAAGCAGACAAGCGTCGAAGCGGATATCCCCTGAAGATCCAGCGCTTACGCACTTGGTTGTAGCGTTTCAGGAAAGCCTGACGAGAGTCTGGAAAAGAATCTCGTCCAAGAGAACGCCAGCCTTTGTAGACCCCGGTCAAGTCGGCACCGCGCATAAACTGGCGTGCCCAACGGGGAAATCGGCGATAACGAATCGCAGAACCAAAATCAATAAAGTAAGGCTCGCCATCACGGCCACATAGAATATTCCCCATGTTGCGCAGATCTAAATGCACCATGCCGCGACGGTGGAGCGCGGCCACCATCCGCTCCAGCTGTAAGAAAAAATGCGCGGGTAACTGCTTGTCTTCCTGGCTTAAAGTTCTCAATGGCGTTCCAGGGATAAAGTCATACGCTAAGGTGACAGGTGAAAGCGCATAGTGGTGCGGGCTCACGCCTTTTAAGCCTTGCAAACAATCAAAAGCCCGAGTTTCTTGAGCGGTGATCAAGCGGCCCAGAGACCAGCGAATCCAGAAAGGGCTATGACTAAAATCTTTAATCACCCAATCATATTGGTCATCGTGGTAGCGATACACCATGGCATTCGCAAAACGTCCTTTGTGCAGCACCTTAAGGCACTGAACAGAGAACTCGTGGCGAGGAAACCGTTCTCCCAGCAACTGAATCAAGTTCTGCTGGGCAACATTTAAGCGGGATGATGTCATGATGGTTGTCGATTCAAATAATTGAGCGCTGGCGCCTCAATTCCAAACAAGGGCGAGTCACCCTGTGTTGAATGAAGAATATTGAATAAATGAAAATATTGATGAGAAAAGACTTAATAAGTATTTTCGAATACCTCAAAAGCCATTAACACCGTGTACTCTACTCACTCTCTCGCCATAACGAAAAAATAACCATTTAATCAATCCGTTACTCACCACTGATCAACTCGTTATGTGCTCAAAACGCATCAGAGAGCCGGTAGAAAAAACGGCATGGCATGATCGCCATACCGTAACAATGGAACCCAACTCACAACATTGTTAAATTAATATTAACAAATAGGGTGCTATCAAAACAAGATGAAATCAACATAAGCATCAGAACGTCGCCCCGACCCACGCCCAAAGCGCCCGTCTTAGACAAAAAAATTGAATGCCGTTCGTCCAAAATCCATTTCATCATAAAACGTCACCATAAAGATGAGACGCCCGCCGAGACGAATGAAAAGATATTCAATATAGAAAAAAGTCAACGTGACCGAGGTCAGCGACGAGCGAAGAAGGAACAGAATCGAGAGGACAGGATCGAGAGGACAGAACTGAGAGAGCAGGGTCGAGAGAAAAGCTTAGACGCACTTAAACCAGGGCGCACTCACGATACAGCCGCGCTCACAATGGACCTATATCCAATGGAGATACATCGCAATCATATAGGGATATCGATGATAAAAGCGAAAAGCTCAATCGAGAAAGCAAGTAATGACAGGAGAAAAAAGAAAAAACAGGAAATGGTGCCCGGGGTCGGACTCGAACCGACACGATGTTGCCATCGGTGGATTTTGAATCCACTGCGTCTACCAATTTCGCCACCCGGGCTGGGTGAGATGGAGGCGTATTATACGGACAAAAAATCATTCGTCAATGACGATTTCAATCCTCTGCGTTACAATGCCGCCATCCTCGACAATAGCGAGCTAACATGCAACGCAGCGACTTTGATTTTGACCTTCCGGATGAATTGATTGCCCGCCAACCTGCCCCCGAAAGAACCGGTTCAAGATTACTGGTTGTGGAAGGCTCTTCGGGCGAACTCGCACATCAACAATTCCCAGACATTCTTGACCACTTACAGCCAGGCGACTTGATGGTCTTTAATGACACACGAGTGATTCCTGCCCGCTTATTTGGTCAAAAAGCCTCTGGAGGCAAAGTAGAAATCCTGATTGAGCGCCCACTTGATGAGCATCGAGCCCTGGCCCATGTTCGCGCCAGCAAGGCGCCAAAGGCAGGCGCTCGCCTCTATCTTGAAGGCGGCATCGAGGCCACCTGTGAGGGCCGTGAAGAGACACTATTCCTACTCCGCTTTGAGTCTCCAACACCGCTCATTGAACTGCTTGAGCAGCATGGTCATATGCCACTGCCGCCGTACATTGACCGCCCTGATGCCGGTAGTGATCGCGAGCGCTATCAAACAGTTTATAACCGCACCCCTGGCGCCGTCGCAGCGCCGACAGCGGGCCTGCATTTCGACGAAGCGCTGCTCAATCAAATTCGTGCTAAAGGGGTGAATACTGCATTTGTCACCCTCCATGTGGGCGCAGGCACCTTCCAACCCGTGCGCGTCGACAATATTCAAGAACACCAAATGCATAAAGAGTGGCTGCAAGTTTCAGCAGAAACAGCCGAACTTGTTAGATCAACACGCGCTTCGGGTGGACGCGTCATCGCTGTCGGCACCACCAGCGTACGCAGCTTGGAAACAGCAGCCTCCAGTGGCCAGGTCCAGCCCTTTAGCGGGGATACCAGTATTTTTATTTATCCGGGGTATCAGTGGCAGGTCGTGGATGCACTCATCACCAACTTCCACCTCCCCGAATCCACGCTGCTCATGCTGGTGTCCAGCTTTGCAGGGTACGACACCGTGATGAAGGCTTATCATGAGGCGGTGGCACAACGTTATCGCTTTTTCAGTTATGGCGACGCCATGTTCTTAACACGACGGCCTTCGAGCGCCGACGATATGGCCCCAGAGACAAGAGATCACCATGCGTTCTGAATGTTTTATGCAGTTTGAACTGCTCAATACTGAAGGCAAAGCACGCCGAGGCCGTTTACGCTTCCCGCGCGGCGATGTCGAGACACCCGCTTTTATGCCTGTCGGCACTTATGGCACGGTAAAAGGCATGACACCTCGTGATATTCAGGATATCGGCGCTCATATTATTTTGGGTAACACCTTCCACTTGATGCTACGCCCTGGCACCGAGGTGATTGCAGAACACGGCGACCTGCATGATTTCATGCAATGGCAGGGGCCGATCCTGACTGACTCAGGCGGCTTTCAGGTCTTTTCACTGGGTGAGATGCGGAAAATCACTGAACAAGGGGTCACCTTTAAATCGCCCATCGACGGTAGCAAAGTCTTTATGGGGCCAGAAGAGTCAATGGCGGTACAAAAAGCGCTGGGCTCAGATATCGTCATGATCTTTGATGAGTGCACCCCTTATCCGGCGACCCATGATGAAGCCCGTAAATCGATGGAAATGTCATTACGCTGGGCTAAGCGTTCCAGAGAAGCCCATGGCGACAGCCCTTCAGCATTATTTGGCATCATCCAGGGCGGCATGTATCGAGACTTGCGTGAACAATCATTGGCCGCACTGAATGATATTGGCTTTGACGGCATGGCCATCGGCGGCCTCTCCGTCGGCGAACCCAAAGAAGAAATGATTAAAGTGCTGGATTATCTTCCAGATTTGATGCCCGCCGACAAACCGCGCTACCTAATGGGCGTCGGCAAACCGGAAGATCTGGTCGAAGGCGTTCGTCGAGGGGTCGATATGTTTGATTGCGTGATGCCTACTCGCAACGCACGGAACGGTCATTATTTTGTCCACGATGGCGTGATAAAAATTCGTAACGCCAAGCATCGACATGACACCAACCCACTGGACCCACACTGTGATTGCTATACCTGCCAGAACTTTTCTCGCAGTTATCTGCACCATCTGGACAAGTGTGGCGAGATGTTAGGCGCCATGTTAGCCACCATCCACAACCTGCGCCATTATCAACAGCTGATGGCCGGTTTGCGCGGGGCTCTGGAAGCGGGTAAATTGGCTGACTTCGTCGATGACTTTTATGCCCGGCGCAACTTGGTCACGCCGCCGTTGTCCGAGTGATGTCGCCACTCACAAGGCACGCTTAGCGCCAAAGAACGACAGGCATAAAAAAGAACTGATTCGAACGCACATCAGCCCGGCACTCAACGCTGATGTGTTGTTTAACAACAGAGTTAATGGTTTAACAACTTGTTTCACCCACTGCGGTTCAACCCAATACGGTTCAACCAAACAGGTTAAGCAATTGTTTTGATTCAAAAAACTGTGTTATCAAAACACTTTGATAAAACGATACCTCGACAGGAGCTGTGAATGAGCCTTGAATTGATTTCTTCCGCATATGCCGAAGGCGGTGCTGGCCAGGCAAGCCCAATCTCCAGCATCATCATGCTGGTGGGCTTTGTAGTCATCTTCTACTTCCTGCTGATTCGTCCGCAGCAAAAACGCGCCAAGGAACACAAAAACCTGATCGGCAACCTGCAAAAAGGGAGCGAAGTCGCCCTGGCCGGTGGCGTTATGGGCCGTATCACCAAGGTGAAAGATGATTTCTGCGTATTGGAAATCAGCAACGGCGTTGAAATCACCGTGCAAAAGCAGGCGATCACCGCTGAGCTGCCCAAAGGCACACTGAAAGCTGTAGAAAACGACTGATCCTGTCAGCGGCGCCGACCGGCGCCGCTTTCGTTTCTCCACGAATCTGGCGCCTGAACGCCTGTGAAGGAACCGAGCTCATGCTCAACCGTTATCCACTTTGGAAAAATCTGCTGATCCTGGCGATTCTCGCCTTTGGTGTGATTTACTCACTGCCGAATTTTTATTCTGAAGACCCTGCCGTTCAGATCAGCGGCGCCCGCAGTTCGACCGAGGTGGGGGCTCAAGCTGAAACCCGCATTCAAGCGGTACTTCAAGCCAATAACATCACCCCTAAACGTATCGATGATAGCGGCAAAGGGTTACTGGTTCGCTTCAATTCTGATCAAGATCAGAGAGCGGCCAAAGAACTGATTCAACAACAACTGGGCCAAGACTATGTTGTCGCCCTAAACTTGGCAGAAAACACCCCGAAATGGCTGAAAGACATGGGCGCCAAGCCCATGAAGCTGGGCCTTGACCTCCGAGGTGGCGTCCACTTCCTCCTCGAAGTTGACATGCCTGCTGCGGTCAAACAACGTCTGGAAGTCGCTGCCGGCCAAGCACGCACAGAGCTTCGCCAAGCACGTCTGCGCTACCGCCAAGTCATTGTTGAAAATGGTGCGCTTAACATTCGTATGGCACGCGCCGAACAAATGTCAGACGCCGCACGAGTCCTGTCTAAAGCCCTGGGCAACGAATATACCAGCGAAATCGACGAAGACAGCGGCACACTCACCTTTTCTCTCACGGAAGTGGCCACCCGAGAGATCGAAAACTATGCCATCAAGCAGAACCTGACAACGCTACGTAACCGCGTCAATGAGCTTGGTGTCGCTGAACCCTTGGTCCAACGTCAGGGACGCAACCGTATCGTCGTCGAACTGCCCGGTGTACAAGATACGGCTGCGGCCAAACGTGTTCTGGGGGCCACCGCCAATCTGGAATTCCGATTAGCGGCAAAACCCGGGGCCAACCCCATGGAGACGGAATCTTTCAGCTTCCGTGATAACCCCAACCGGAGCGCCACGCTTGAGCGCGACATTATTACCACCGGGAACAACGTCTCCAGCGCCTCTGTCGGCTTCGATGAAAACAACCAGCCCCAAGTTAACATTCGCCTGGATGGCCAAGGTGGCCGCTTGATGAGCCAAGCGACTCGGCATAATGTCGGTCGGCAAATGGCGGTACTCTTTATCGAGCATAAAACCCGAACGCGCATCACCACTAATGCCAAAGGTGAAAAGATGGAGTCTCGGGTGCCTTATACCGAGCGCAATATCATCTCACTGGCCACAATTCAGAGTGAGCTGGGCTCCAGCTTCCGAATTACGGGTGCAGGCACGGTGCAAGAAGCTTCAGAGCTGTCATTGCTGTTGCGCGCAGGGGCACTGGCAGCACCGATCTACTTCGTAGAAGAGCGCACGATTGGGCCGAGCCTGGGGCAAAAAAATATTGATCAAGGCATTCTCTCGGTTGAAATCGGCTTAGTGGCGGTTGTGCTCTTTATGCTGGCCTGGTATCGCCTCTTTGGCATATTTGCCAACATTGGTCTCTTCTTCAACCTGACACTGCTGGTGGCCTTGATGTCTCTGATGGGGGCAACACTGACCCTACCTGGGATTGCCGGTATCGTCCTGACCCTGGGGATGGCGGTCGATGCCAACGTGCTGATTAATGCCCGCATCAAAGAAGAGCATCACCGTGGCATGTCACCTCACAGCGCGATACATGCCGGCTATGAACGTGCTTTTGCCACTATTTTGGATGCCAACTTGACCACCTTACTGGTGGCGCTGATTCTGTTCTCTATCGGAACAGGACCCGTCAAAGGCTTTGCTGTCACGCTCTCATTAGGGATTCTCACGTCCATGTTCACAGCGTTAATGGTGACCCGCATGCAGGTCAACTGGACATTGGGCCGACGCAAGCTCACCCGGCTACCGATGTAAGGTGCGGAGACTAAGATGTCTAAACTGATACAACTGAACCTCGACTTTATGGGTAAACGCCGCTGGGCGTTTGCCTTGTCCCTGCTCCTGGTCGTCATCTCATTGGGATCACTGGTCGCCCAACAACTGAAATTCGGTCTGGATTTCACCGGCGGCACATTGGTCGAGCTGACTTATGAACAGGCCCCGTCACTGGATCAAGTCCGCAACCGGCTGGAGCAAGCCGGCTACGAAGATATTGTCGTCCAGCACTTTGGCACAGAGCGGGATGTCATGGTGAGGCTGAATCAAGGCTTTACCGCTGATGTCGGCCAGGAAGTCCGTGATGTCCTGGCGCAAGACACGCCGAATGTGCACTTGCAGCGTGCTGAATTTGTCGGCTCACAGGTCGGGGATGAACTGAAAGAGCAAGGGGGCATCGGAATGCTGGTAGCGCTGGCAGGCGTCATGCTCTATGTCGCTTTCCGCTTCCAGTATAAATTTGCACTCGGCGCTGTCTTATCGCTGGCCCATGACGTCATCATTCTGCTGGGGGTCTTCTCGCTCTTCCAACTGGATTTTGATCTCACTGTGCTGGCGGCAGTACTGGCCGTGATTGGTTACTCTCTGAACGATACGATCGTTGTCTATGACCGTATTCGAGAGAACTTCCGCATGACCCGTGAAGGCGGCCCTGCCGACTTGATCAACCTGTCGATTAACCAAACATTGAGCCGAACCACCATCACCTCTTTAACCACTTTGATGGTGCTGGTCGCATTGTTCTTGTTTGGCGGCGAAATGATTCATAACTTCGCATTGGCATTGATCATTGGCATCGGCGTAGGGACTTATTCTTCGATCTACGTTGCCGGCACCCTGTTGCTGCGTCTCAACCTGCAACGCCAAGACATGATGCTGCCGGTAAAAGAAGGGGCTGAAGATGATGGGCGTCCTTAAGCTCATTACGCTCAAGGCGTCTTGTTAATTCAAGGCGCTTTATTCAGCTCAAAGCACCTCAGAATAGTATTAAGAAAGAACACTAAAAAAGAACACTAAAAAAGCCATCTGCATTCAATGCAGATGGCTTTTTAGGTCATAAGCCTCAAATCATACGATCACGTAAAACAGGGGCTCATAATACCGGGCGAATACCTGAGACAAGCGCTTTAAAGGTCTTTGGATTGGCCGCCAATAAGCGTGCATCAGACCCTAAATTGGGGGCACCGCTGACATCGCCATAGAGGCCGCCTGCCTCCTTCAACACCATAAGCGCCGGTGCTAAGGCATCCATATCGGCCCCGAGGATAATCGCAGCATCCAACTGCCCTGCGGCCACCGCAAGCAAATCCAACACCGGCTCATTCATTGTATTCAAATGGGCAACTTGCTGACCCAAATACTGCTGAACGTCCAAATAAGTCGGCAACATACGCATCCGCACACCCATTTCAGGCAATGGCATCGCCACATGCGCTTGCTCAGCATGCCAGCTCGTCAGCACTCGAATACGTCGACCATTCAAGCTGGCACCACGACCACGACCAGCGATAAATTCCTGGCCAGATAAGGGATTAATTATCACGACATGTTCAAGGCGGCCGGCCGCATAAAGGGCGACCGATAAGGCGCAGGCAGGATAGCCTCGCGCCAGATTGTCACGACCGACTAACGGATTCACCACCCAGGTACTATCGCCTTGGGCTTCTTCACGAATATGTGTGCCATTAAAACTAAAATCAGGATAACCTCGTTTTAATTGACGCTGTAATGCCTGCTCAACACGGAAGGCACAGTGGTCAATTAATTCATCGACATTGCGATCTTGACGGGCAATGTCCAGTCGCTCGATAACGTGGTCATAGTGTTCGATAACGCTGCGTGCGGCACGCAACGCCAATTGAATCATTGGATGCATGGTGATCTGCCAGTTGGTCGTCACTGTTAAAGAACGCGGATGACGTCTCACGTCACCCGGATAAAGAATGCAATACCTCGGCTGCCTGTATAACCCCCTAATGAAAGAAATTCACAACAAACTTAAAGTCAATCAGGTGGGTTCACTGACAGCAGTCAGCTGGGCGGGTATCATAGACCGTTTTACAGGAATGACAAGGGTTATGCTTGAGCGCATTCGCATCATCCTGGTAGGCACCTCCCATCCCGGCAATATTGGAGGAGCTGCAAGGGCCATGAAAAACATGGGGTTAAGTGATTTAGCCCTAGTTGCCCCTCGGGCACAATTCCCCCACCCGGAAGCAGAACATCGGGCGACCGGTGCAACGGATATTCTGTCCCGAGTGAACGTCTACGACACCTTGGCCGACGCCACGACTGACTGCACATTGATTGCGGGCGCCAGTGCGCGCAACCGCAATATGCCCTGGCCTTTAATCAAGCCTCGGGCATTAGGCGAGCAGCTCAAAGCCACGCTGCCCAACCCCCAGGCACAAGCGGCATTGGTCTTTGGCCGTGAAGACCGAGGGTTATCTAACGAAGAGCTGCACCAGTGCCATTTGCACGTCAATATCCCGACCAATCCAGACTTCAGCTCACTGAACCTGGCCGCAGCAGTTCAGGTATTGGCCTACGAAGCGCGACTGGCACTTCATGAAGAAGCCGAAGCGCAACAGCCCCCATTTGGTACTGAATGGGATGTGCCTTTTGCCACCGGAGAAGATCTTGAACGCTTCTTCGTTCATTTAGAAAAAACCCTAGTTGATATCGACTTTCACAACCCCAATAATCCGAGACAGCTCATGGCGCGATTACGCCGACTTTATCTAAGGGCCCAGCCTGATACGATGGAGCTGAATATTCTGCGCGGCATTTTATCGGCTACCGAGAAATGCGCAGCAACAGCATCGACTTCTAAGAGCGCAGGCCAAACGCAACATCAAGGGCACTCCGACACGGATCCGCATCACGAATAAGGTCAGCATCATGAACAAAGAAGCTCGTGGCGGCATCACTGATCGCTGTCGAAAGGACACTGACTGATCCCTTTATCGCCATGCCGACAAAGTCTATCAACTGATAGCTGGACGATGGCACACCTTTCGATGATGGCGCACCTTTCGATTGCAGGAGTAGTCCATGTTTGAACGCTTAAGAGAAGATGTGAATAGCGTCTTCCACCGTGACCCCGCAGCCCGAAACTTCTTTGAAGTGCTCACCACTTATCCCGGTGTGCATGCCCTGTTGATGCACCGTTTAAGTCATGCATTGTGGCGCCGTAATATCAAGTGGCCTGCCAAAATAATCGCATCCTTCGCACGCTGGTTCACCGGTATTGAAATTCACCCTGGTGCTCATATCGGGCGGCGCTTCTTTATTGATCACGGTATGGGCGTGGTGATTGGCGAAACGGCCGAAATTGGCGATGATGTCACCCTTTACCACAGCGTGACACTCGGTGGTACCAGCTGGCAAAATGGCAAACGACACCCGACGCTGGGCAACGGTGTCATTGTCGGTGCCGGTGCCAAAATACTCGGTCCCTTTACGGTGGGTGCCGGGGCCAAAATTGGTTCCAATGCTGTTGTCACTAAAGAAGTCCCGCCAGGCGCCACTTTAGTCGGCATTCCTGCGCGAATTGTAAAACGCGCTGATCCGGATCAGGAAGAAAAGCCCACTTATGATCCGGCTAAACGCCAAGCGATTCAGGATAAATTCGGCTTTGATGCTTACGGGGTCAGTGAAGAGATGCCTGATCCCGTCGCTAAATCGATTCGAGGCTTGCTTGATCATATGCATGCCGTTGATGGTCGATTGAACCAGATCTGTGGTGCACTCAACCGCCTAGACAATAGCTTCCGCTCTCACGCCATGCCGGAACTGCGTGAAGAAGACTTTCAAGAAGCCGTCGCCCCTTGCAGCAAAGAAGGGCTCGATCGCATTGGCCGCCGAGCAGACAAAACACAAGCACCCGTTGATCCGAGTCTTGATCAAGCCCTCGCTGACACCGCGGAAATAAGTTCAACTGAAACGGGTCTAACTGACACAGCGGCAACGGAAGCCCCCTTGGCGACAACAAGCACAGAGGCGCTGGATCGCCATGACTTAGATCGCCAGGAAAAACCGGATAAAATCCACTCCAATGAGTGAGTCATCGTCTCCGCGCGCCAAAGTGAATACCGAGATTTCTTGACCATTTTACTAGGTCTTTGCATAATCCTGATTCGCTTTCATGAATTCAGAAGGGTGCGCCCATGCGATTGACCACCAAGGGGCGGTATGCAGTCACCGCTATGCTTGACCTGGCCCTCAATGCGAACGATGGGCCAGTCTCCCTCGCCGACATTTCGCGCCGCCAGGAGATCTCGCTCTCCTACTTAGAGCAATTGTTCTCACGGTTGCGCCGAAATGATCTGGTTTCCAGTGTGCGCGGCCCCGGCGGCGGTTATCGCTTAGCTCGCGAGAAAGAAGCCATTTCAGTAGCCGAAGTGATTGATGCGGTCAATGAATCGATTGATGCAACTCGTTGCAGAGGCCAAGGGGACTGTCAACTCGACGGTACAACCTGCCTGACACACCACCTTTGGTGCCGACTCTCCGATCAGATTCATGACTTTTTAAGCGCCATCACACTGGCCGAACTGGTACGAGAAACCACCGCGCAAAAGCAGGAACAGCGTCAGCCCCTGTCCCCCTCTGAGGACGGTAAAATTGAGTTATCCGTAATATGACCTCAAGAAGGTGAGCGGTATCACAAGCGTGACAATAAGGCTGATAGCGACCGGCTTATTTCTCTAACGGCGAAGGGCTAAAGGTTGATCTCTAGAGCCTGCGCTTTTAGAGACTGATCTGGGGTGAATGAACCGCTCACTGAATAGAGGCTCACAGGTGGTCAGCATCCATTGATCACGCCGCTGAGACCCTCACAGTTTGGCTGATCACCCACATTCACACCACATAGATTAATCATCATCGACATGGCAACTGATATGGCGCCTATTTATCTCGACAATGCAGCCACCACCCCCTGTGACCCCGCAGTTGCAGAGGTCATGATGGAATACCTCACGCCCGAAGGATTATTTGCGAACCCAGCCTCACGATCGCACCTTCTCGGTTGGCAGGCAGAACAAGTGGTTGAGCAAGCCAGGCGCCAAGTCGCTGACTTGATCAAGGCGAATCCGAGAGAAATCGTCTGGACATCAGGCGCCACTGAATCGGATAACTTGGCGCTGATTGGCGCAGCACGGGCCTATCGGCATCAGGGCCAACACATCATCACCAGCGCCATTGAACATAAGGCTGTGCTCGACAGTGCTCACTGGCTGGCGCAAGAAGGGTTTGAAGTCACTTATCTTCAACCCGATGCACAAGGCGTGATACATCCAGAGCAAGTGATCGAAGCGCTTCGTGACGATACGATTTTGGTCTCACTCATGTGGGTCAATAACGAGTTGGGCACGATCAATCCGATTCCGGCCATTGCTGAGCGGCTGCAATCGCATCCGGCGTTATTTCATGTCGATGCCGCCCAAGCCGCGGGCAAGCTGCCTATTGATATGCAACAGGTCCCGGTTGATCTACTCAGCCTCTCAGCCCACAAAGTTTATGGCCCCAAAGGGGTTGGCGCACTTTTTGTTCGCCGCGAACCCCAAGCCCTAATTGAGCCTTTAATCCATGGCGGCGGACACGAGCGCGGCATGCGCTCAGGCACACTGGCCACGCATCAATTAGCGGGCATGGGCAAAGCTTTTGAAATCGCGGCGCAACGCATGAGTCAGGATCACGATCACCTTCAAGCATGCCGAGACGCTTTTTTAAAGGCACTAGAGCCGATTGAGTATATTCATCACGGAGGCCAAGCACATCAGGTCCCCAACCTGTTGAATTTAGGCTTTACAGGCATCGAGGGTGAAACCTTATTAATGGCACTACCAGACCTCGCTGTTTCCACAGGTTCAGCCTGTAACTCGGCAAGTGTTGATCCCTCTTTTGTACTGACAGGCATTGGCATTTCTAGGGAACAGGCCTTGTCATCGGTGCGCTTTAGTTTCGGACGTTTCACCGAAGTGGAAGAGGCATCACGAGCAGGCCAATGGGTGGCTGAAGCCGTCACTCGACTGCGCACCCCTTAAGGGCGTGCCATACTGAACTGATCACATCTATCGTGCGCGACCTGAAAAACCGTGCAGATATGAAGGAGAACACCATGACAGTACATGCCGTCAACGTCGATGACACCGCCGGCATCCGCTTGACTGAAGCGGCAGCCGCTCATATTCGTCGCTGTATCGAACAACGAGGCCAAGGCGAAGGCCTGCGCGTAGCGATTAAACCGAGCGGATGCTCCGGTTACGCCTATGCTCTGGACTTTGCCGACCAAGTCGATCCGCAGGATTTAGTGATTAACGCCCATGGCGCACGACTGATCGTTGACCGGGACAGCGTTGCCCTGATGGCCGGTACCGAAGTCGACTATATTAGCGAAGGGCTTAACCGTTTATTTAAATTCAACAACCCTCGGGCCGTTGATGAGTGCGGTTGTGGTGAAAGCTTCAGCGTAGAAGCTAACCTCTAAGCAGGCTTCTCCAGGCACGCACACCTCAGGGGAGATCATCCCAGAACGTAAAGTGAAGCACCGAGAAGTTAAGAACCCAGAAGTCAAGAACCCAGAAGTTAAGAACTGAGAAGTTAAGAACCGAGAAGTTAAGAACCAAAGCTGCATAGATCGCGTATAAATAGCACATTTATATCGAAGATCATGGCTTAAGGCTACTCAGCCTGCATTTGCATGCGTATAATGCAGGCGTTTAAAGCCGATGCCTGCCATCGGCTTTGCATTCTTTATGTGCACTGTTCAAGTGCTGCGATATTTGTCGATGAGCCAAGCCACCCCTATAACAGGTGGCCTATCAGGAGAGTTACATGGCCGTAGAACGTACTTTATCCATTATCAAGCCCGATGCTGTTGCCAAAAATGTAATCGGTGAAATCATTGCACGCTTCGAAAAAGCGAATCTGCAAGTGGTTGCGGCCAAAATGCTGCATCTCTCTCGCGAACAGGCAGAAGGCTTCTATGCTGAGCATAAAGAACGTCCTTTCTTTGGTGAGCTGGTTGGCTTCATGACTTCTGGTCCGGTCGTTGTTCAAGTACTGGAAGGCGAAAATGCCATCAGTCAAAACCGTGACCTGATGGGCGCCACCAACCCGAAAGAAGCAGCTGCAGGCACCATTCGCGCAGACTTCGCTAACTCAATCGATGCCAATGCGGTACATGGCTCTGATAGCCCGGCAGCAGCTGAGCGTGAAGTGGCTTACTTCTTCAGCGACGACGAAATCTGCCCGCGCGGCTAAGTGACGCTGGACGCCTAATCAACATAAGGCGCTCAGACGAGTAGAGCGACCACATCATGACCTTCGCGGAATCATGATCCAAGCGTTATAATGTCGCCCAGGAGGGGTGAGCGGCCGCTCACCCCTTCGTCTATCTTCCGCGCCCTTTTTTGATGCCTTGAGTAACGACCCATGAGTGAGACCAAAACCAACCTGCTGGGCATGACCCGCACCGAAATGGAAGCCTTTTTTGAGTCCATCGGTGAAAAGAAATTCCGTGCCAGCCAGGTCATGCGCTGGATTCACCACATGAATGTCGATCAATTTGACGACATGACCAACCTCGGCAAAAAACTGCGGGCTCGATTAAACGAAACCGCCGAAATCCGTGGCCCCAAAGTTGTACTAGAAGATATTTCGAATGACGGTACCCGTAAATGGGTGTTGGAAGTCGGTGATGGCAGCCATGTCGAAACGGTCTTGATTCCCGCTGGAGACAACCGCCGCACACTTTGTGTTTCATCCCAAGTGGGGTGCTCACTAGATTGCTCATTTTGCTCGACGGGCAAGCAAGGCTTTCAACGTAATCTGACAGCAGCAGAAATCATCGGCCAAGTCTGGATCGCGCAGCGCTCTTTTGGTCCACGCACAGATACCACCCAGCGTCCAGTCACCAATGTCGTGATGATGGGCATGGGCGAGCCGCTGATGAACTATGATAATGCGGTGCCGGCCATGAAGCTGATGCTGGATGATTATGGCTATGGCCTATCCAAGCGTCGCGTCACGCTATCGACTTCGGGGTTGGTTCCCCAAATTGATCGCATGGGCGATGAAATTGATGTATCCCTGGCGATCTCACTTCATGCGCCTAATGATGCCCTGCGCAATCAACTGGTGCCGGTCAATCGGAAGTACAACATTCAAAGCCTGCTAGAGGCCTGCCACCGCTATCTTGCCAAATGTGATGATAAGCGGACCATCACCGTAGAATACACACTGATTGCAGGCATCAACGACCAACACGAACATGCGCAGGAATTGGCCCAAGTGCTTAACGGGCTCCCCTGCAAAATTAATTTGATTCCGTTTAACCCCTTCCCCAACTCGGGTTATGAACGCCCTTCACGCAATCAAGTCATGCGGTTTCAGCAATGGCTTTACGAGTTAGGGTATATCGCGCCATTGCGCATGACACGTGGCGATGACATTGATGCGGCCTGTGGCCAATTGGTCGGTCGCGTACAAGATAAAACGCGTCGCAGCGAACGCTACCGGAAAATAGAAGCGGTGAATATCGCCGGTGACCCGATTCCAGCAACACCCGCCCCTGAAGTTCGGAATGCGGCTGAAGGCTAACCGATGCCTAAGGCGCGACGCATCATCAGGACACGGCGACAGAGCATTGGGGTATTCCTGATGCTCTTTGCCCTCTCGGCTCTCACCCTCACGGCTTGCAGTCACCAGCGCCCCTCCCCAGAAAAAAACCAAGCCATCGACACCTACCAACAGCTTGGTTACACTTATTTACGCTCGAACCAACTGGGCCGTGCACAGAAATATTTTCATCAGGCCTTAGCCTTAAATGCCCATGACCCAAAAGCATTACATGGCTTGGCACTGATTTTTGCCCGACAAAACGAAAGGCGTCTGGCCGAACACTATTTTATTGAAACATTGCAGTCAGATACTGATTCAACCATTGCCCGCAACAATTATGCGGCTTTCCTATTTAAACAAAGCCGTTATGATGAAGCTCGGAGCCAACTGCAAGTGGCCGTGCAGGATATTCGCTATCCGCACCGGGACCGCATCCTGCTTAATCTCGGGCGATGCGAGCTCAAACTGGGGCAGACCCAGGCGGCCTTAGACCACTTTCAGCGTGCTCTGGACCTGAACCCTATGGCCTATGATGTCCATTTAGAGCTGGCGACGTGGTATCTTAAAACGCAGCAATTGACGAAAGCCCAGCATCATTGGCAACTTTTTGATGCTGGACGGACTCAATTAAATGAGCGCGCTCAAAAAATTGGGCTTCAAATTGCGAAGGCCCGGGGGGATCAGGTCATGGAAGCAGAGCTGAAGAGTCGTCAGCACAATGACCCGATATCTTCGACGAACCACCTCAGTGACAAGGATTCCCAGTATCATGACTGATCAGACCGCCGAACAGTCAACCGAGGGGGCCAACACTTCGGTAGAATCAGGACAGGCAATGGCCTCTCCAGGCCAAGCATTGCGGCAGGCCCGTGAAAAACGAGGTCTCTCTCAGGAAGAAGCTGCACGTAAGCTCAACTTTCTACCTTTTTATATTCCGGCCCTTGAAAACGATGACTATAGTCAGCTGCATGGCAGCACCTTTGTCAAAGGCTATTTACGTGCCTATGCCAACTTCCTGGGCCTCAACAGTCAAGACATTCTAGCGGCATACTCCGAGCAGTATCAGGAACCTGATACGCACCATTATAAAGTCACCTCAGTTAAGCCGCTAAATGCCCCGAAGCGCCGTTGGGGTAAGCGCTTATTCACCCTATTTACACTCATGGTGATCGCCGCACTCATGGCCTTAGCCGTGAACTGGTGGCAAAGCCGAACCGATGAGCCTCTCAGCCTACTCTCTTCAGAAGAAGTCAAAGTAGAAACGGCTGACGGCACCACGGTGATTGCCAACTCGGGTGACCAAGAGGCCCGGGATGCAGAGCAAACGACACCTCAAATGGCGCGTGATAAAACAGCTCCGCTGGTCGAACGCTCCGTAAAAGGTTCACAAAATAACGAGGCTCAAGAGACAGCATCGTCAAATCGTGAGGCCGCGCCACAGGCACACAATGATCAAGGTAGTGCAACGACTGAAAACTCAGAGATCACCGAGGTTCAAGCCCCACAGGTTGAATCTCCAGCTTCAGTAGTGGCGGGTACGCCTGAAAACACGAGCCCCTCTGACACGGCTGGAAGCAATAGTGCATCAACGCCCGAAGTCGCTTCAGCAGCCGCACCGAATGCTCTGATCATCCGTTTCAGCGAAAAATGTTGGCTGGAAGTGAAAGATGCCAACGATAAAATTCTGGTCTCTAAAGTGGCTGCAAAAGGCTCATCACTTCAGGTCTCTGGCCCGACGCCTTACCATATCAGACTCGGTTATGCGCCCGGCGCCTCGCTCTACCATCAGGGCAAAAAGCTAGACATTAGTGATCGTATTCGCAGTAACGGCTATGCCACCGTTACGGTTGACTGATTTTACAGTTGACTGACTTCAAGATTGACTGAATATTGAGTCAGCGGACATAACACAACACGATACAAAACGGACAGGGTAAGTTACCCTGTCCGCCATCTTTCATTGACGAACTGTGCAGCGATACCGCCATGCAACATGCTTCCCCGATTCAACGACGTCAATCTCGCCAGATTCGCGTCGGCAATGTGCTGGTAGGCGGGGATGCGCCCATCTCCGTCCAAAGCATGACCAACACTGAGACCTGTGATGTCGAAGCCACCGTCGCTCAAATTAAGCGGCTGGAAGCGGCTGGGGCAGATATGGTCCGTGTTTCAGTCCCCAGTATGGAAGCCGCCGAGGCTTTCGGCCGAATTCGCCAGGCCGTTAACTTGCCGCTGATTGCGGACATCCACTTTGATTACAAGATTGCCTTACGCGTTGCCGAATTAGGCGTTGATTGCCTGCGTATTAACCCCGGTAACATTGGTCGAGAAGACCGCGTCCGAGAAGTGGTCGCAGCCGCCCGTGATCGAGATATTTCGATCCGAATTGGCGTCAACGCAGGCTCGTTAGAAAAAGATTTGCAGAAAAAATATGGTGAACCAACGCCTGCCGCGTTGGTCGAATCGGCATTACGTCACATTGATATTCTGGATCGGCTGGACTTCCAAGAGTTCAAAGTCAGCCTTAAGGCTTCCGATGTCTTTATGGCCGTGGCCGCTTATCGGCAAATTGCAGAACAAATTGAGCAACCCTTGCATCTGGGTATCACCGAAGCGGGTGGTCTGCGCTCCGGTACAGTGAAGTCGTCTGTTGGCCTTGGTATGTTGCTGATGGATGGCATTGGCGACACCTTGCGCGTATCTCTGGCCGCAGACCCGGTGGAAGAAGTGAAGGTTGGCTTTGACATCCTAAAAAGCCTGCGTCTGCGCAGTAAGGGCATTAACTTTATCGCTTGCCCAAGCTGCTCACGCCAGAACTTTGATGTGATCGGCACCATGAACGCCCTGGAAGCCCGCGTTGATGACATTCTGACCCCTCTGGATGTCGCTGTGATTGGCTGTGTCGTTAATGGTCCAGGAGAAGCACGGGAAGCCGATTTGGGGCTTACCGGAGGCTCGCCGAAGCATCTGGTCTATATCGATGGCAAACCCGCATCCAAACTGGATTCCAGCCATCTGGTCGATGATCTAGAAAGCGTGATTAGAGAAAAAGTGGCCGAAAAAGAAGCGCAGGAAAGGCTGGTCATTGCACGTAGCGAATAGCCGCGCAAAATTATAGCCGCGTCAAAATTGATGTTTCAGCGAAAAGTACAGGATATCCACTCGTGGCACAGAAGATACAAGCCATTCGCGGAATGAACGACATCCTCCCGGATGTATCAGCCCGCTGGCAATATTTTGAAGGTACCGTCAAACAACTGCTCAACAGCTATGGCTATCGCGAAATTCGCATGCCGATTGTTGAACAAACCGCATTGTTCAAACGCTCAATCGGTGAAGTCACCGATATTGTCGAAAAGGAAATGTATACCTTCGAAGACCGCAACGGCGATAGCCTGACATTGCGCCCCGAAGGCACGGCAGGCTGTGTGCGCGCCTGTGAAGAACATGGCCTGACCTACAACCAACAACAGCGGCTTTATTACATGGGGCCCATGTTCCGACATGAACGCCCGCAAAAAGGACGCTACCGCCAATTCCATCAAATTGGGGTTGAAACTTTTGGCATGACGGGCCCGGATATTGATGCCGAGCTCATCCTTCTGAGCGCTCGCCTGTGGCGCCAACTAGGAATCCTGTCGCACCTCACTCTGGAGCTCAACACACTTGGCTCTAGTGAGGCTCGTCAAGCCTACCGGACAGCACTGGTTGCCTATTTGGAACAACATCTGGATCAGTTAGATGATGACAGCCGTCGTCGACTGAGCAGCAACCCGTTACGTATTCTGGATAGCAAAGACGAAAGCACGCGTCAGGTCCTGCAAGGCGCACCGAGCTTTTATGACTATATAGACGCCGAAAGTCTTGAGCACTTTAACCGCTTAAAAGCGATGCTCGATGATGCTGGCGTTGACTATGTTGTCAATCCGACACTGGTGCGTGGCCTGGATTATTACGGTAAAACGGTCTTTGAATGGACCACCACAGCACTGGGCGCCCAAGGCACCGTCTGTGCCGGTGGCCGCTATGATGGCCTGGTTGAACAGCTTGGAGGCAAACCCACTCCCGCCGTCGGCTTTGCCATGGGGGTGGAACGCTTGATCCTACTATTGGAGACGCTCGAAGCGTTCCCCGCCACCTTAGACCAACACATTGATGTTTATCTGCTGGCCGTGGGTCAGGATATTGACCATCAAGCCTTGCTGTTAGCCGAGCGCTTACGTAGCGAGCTCCCAGAACTGCGGCTACAAACCCATTGTGGTGGCGGTAGTTTCAAATCCCAGATGAAAAAAGCGGATCGATCTGGCGCCGCCATCGCGCTGCTGCTGGGTGAAGATGAAGTGGCTCAGGGACAGGTCAGTATCAAATATTTGCGTGAGGCGCGCGACCAAGTCTCCGTCGCTTTAGGAGATCTCGCGTCTTATCTAAAAGAAAACACTGCACTTTGAAAGCCCATCCGGCCATGACGATCAGATCGCATGGCCATCGCTTTCATTCAGCTCAGTCGATACCGGGGCGTGACCAGACGCCCCCAGCGGAGGCATAAGTGGCAGATCTGCGCAGCGAAGAAGAACAGCTAGAAGCGTTTAAACATTGGTGGCAAAGCAACGGCAAATCGCTGATTGCCGGTATCACGATTGCCGTGGCCGGTATTGGCGGCTGGAAAGCCTGGGAAACTTATAATACCCAGCGTGCCGAAGCCGCGTCGGCGCTGTATCAACAACTGACAACCGTCATTCAGCAGCCCGCCAGCGATCAACGCAATAAAGAAGCCAACGCCCTAGTCGAGAAACTGACCGGTGAATATGACGGCAGCATCTATGCCGACTATGCGGATTTATTTGCTGCACGTATTGCTGTTGAACAGAAGGACTATGCCGCGGCCACCGGCTACCTGCGCCATGCGCTCAAGCATAGTCAGGTCGATACGATCCAGCTGGTCGCTCGTTTACGCTTGGCCCGGGTACTCAAAGCCCAAGCAAAACCCGATGAAGCTCTGGCGCTCTTGAACGGCGTTGAGACGGGCAGCTTTGAAGCCGAATACGATGCGCTGAAAGGTGATCTTCTTGTCGCCACCGGCAAAGAAGAAGAAGCCCGAGCAGCTTACAATAAAGCGCTCACGGCATCTCGCGAGCAAGGGCAGAGTGACCCCACGCTCCAGATGAAAATTGATAACCTCGGTTCCCAGGGAGATGCCTGATGCGTCTGGCGCCAATTCTGGGGTTAACAGGCCTTTTATGGCTCACCGGTTGTAGCGGCATTCCTGAGCCCGAATATCCCCCAGCACCGCTGCCAGATGACAAAGGCACGGTTGAGATTGATCAAACGTGGAGTGATAGTGGCGGCTTTGGTCAGAAATGGCGAGGCTACCAGCTAGCACCTGCATTACAAGGTCATCACCTTTATAGCGTTGACCTTGAAGGTTATGTACAAGCTTTCGATTTAAAAGAAGATAAAGCGCTCTGGTGGAAGACGCTTGACGCAGGAGCCAGTGCCAGCCCAGCCGCTGATAGTCGGCTGGTGCTGATACCGACGCAAAATGGTGAACTGGTTGCCCTGGATGCCCAAACCGGAAACGAGCGCTGGCGTCACCAGCTCTCCAGTGAAGCACTGAGCCCGCCCATTATCCGCGATGACCAGATCATTCAGTACACCAGTGATGGGCATGTACAAGCCCTCTCACGGATTGATGGTCGAGTCCGCTGGCAATATGATCATAACGAGCCCTTGCTGACACTGCGTGGCACCAGTACACCGGTCGTCACCGCCACCATGACCTATGTGGGCTTTGCCGATGGGCAATTGGTGGCGCTGGACAATCGCACCGGTCAAGTGCGTTGGCGCGCCACCATCGCTGTACCCCAAGGCCGTACCGATATCGAACGATTGGTCGATATCGATGGACAACCGGCGATGCAAGGCAGTGCTTTGGTTGCAACCAGCTTCCAAGGCAATGTCATGGCGCTAGACCCATACAGCGGTCGCAGTCGCTGGGAGAAAAAGCTCTCCAGCTACCGCTCACCGGTCATTGTCGGTCGCGAAGTGATTGTGATTGATGAAGCCAGCCGTATCCGGGCCTTGTCACTTTCTGGAGGCAATACGCTATGGCAGCAAGAAGGTTTATTTGGTCGTAACTTGACCTCACCGGCCTTGGTCAATGGCTATATCGTCGTCGCTGATGAAGAAGGTTATATTCACGCGATTGATCCCAAAACCGGTGAGATTGTTGGTCAAACGGCATTCGACTATGACGGCGTCAAAGCGCCCCCCGTAACGGATGGGAAAAGCGTTATTTTCAACTCCGTTCGTGGTGATCTTGGCTTGTTTGAACTACACCCAATACGCGATAATTAATAGATACGGGTATGACCGTAGATAACAGGGCTGGTCACTGACCGGCCCTGTGTCGGTTAGATCAACCTGACCCTATTCTTATTTCATTGACGGGCGCGCGTGAGCGCCCCCACAGAGTACACAGCGCTATCATGATCCCTGTAATTGCCTTGGTCGGCCGCCCCAATGTGGGCAAGTCCACTTTATTCAACCGCCTTACCCGATCCCGGGATGCCCTGGTGGCGGACTTCCCGGGCCTAACCCGCGACCGCCAATATGGCCAGGGACGCGTTGGCGGCAAACCTTATATCCTGATTGATACCGGCGGTATCAGCGGAGATGAAACCGGCATTGATGCCGCCATGGCACGTCAATCACTACTGGCGATTGATGAAGCCGATATCGTACTGTTTCTGGTCGATGCTCGTGCCGGGCTCACGGCTGCGGATGAATCCATCGCAACCTACCTGCGCCAAAATGGTAAGCAAGCCCACCTCGTCGTCAATAAACTAGACGGCCTAGACCCGGATATGGCACTGGCCGAATTCTACAGCCTAGCCATGAATGCCCCCTACCAGATTGCCGCCGCCCATAACCGTGGCGTCACCGGCATGATCAGCGACCTGTTGGAAGCCGTCGACAGTGAAGAAGATGATGATGCGGCACTGTTAGCACACCCTGAAGACGCCGAACAGGAAGGTACGGAACAGGAAGGTACGGAACAGGAAAGCGATGGCACTGAATCCGATCAACGCCCCGCTCGCGACCTAAAAATCGGCGTAATCGGGCGCCCGAATGTGGGCAAGTCCACCCTGGTCAATCGAATTTTGGGCGAAGAGCGCGTCGTCGTCTTTGACCAACCGGGCACAACACGAGATGCCATTAGCATTCCCTTTGAGCGTAACGGCAAAGGCTACACCCTAGTGGATACAGCGGGTATTCGTCGTCGCAAGAATGTCAGCGAAACCGCAGAAAAATTCTCTATCGTCAAAACGCTGCAATCGATTCGCGAATGTAACGTGGCGGTGATGGTGATGGATGCCCGCACCGGCTTGGTCGAACAGGATCTACACCTGCTCGATTTCGTGCTCGAATCCGGCCGCGCCCTGGTCTTAGCGATCAATAAATGGGATGGCATGACCCAGGATGACAAACAGGCGATCAAGCAAGACATCGAACGCCGCCTAGGCTTTGTCGACTATGCTGACATACATTTCATCTCGGCCCTTCACGGCACCGGGGTCGGCAATGTCTTCAAGTCGATCGAAAAGGCTTACGCCTCAGCGACCACGCACTGGTCAACCAACCGCCTGACCAACCTCCTGATTGATGCCGTGGCCGAACACCAGCCACCCGTCACTCAAGGCCGTCGAATTAAACTGCGTTACGCTCACCAAGGCGGGGTTAACCCGCCCATCATTGTGGTGCACGGCAATCAGACCAACCGATTGCCGGATAACTACAAACGTTATCTGATGAACACCTTCCGCAAGGTGCTCAAGGTTCGAGGCACACCGATGCGTTTTGAATTCCGCAGCGGCGAAAACCCCTTCGATCCTAACCACAAAGATAGCCGCGAAGCCGCTAAAGCACGCCAGCTGCGTAAAACCAAAGAAGCTCGTGATGAGCGTCGTAAACGCCGCTAAACGCGTTCAAGTCATCAGCCCAGGTGCATTACGGCTTGGGCAACATTACGGTTTCGGCAAAAAAAGCGCCGGGTTGACACGGGCCCCATTGAGCGACACCGTCAGGTGTAAATGAGGTCCGGTAACACGCCCGGTCGCCCCCACCTCTCCCAACGGGGTCCCGCCCGGCAACGTCTGGCCAATACGCAGATCCTCAATCGACGACAAGTGGCAATACAAACTGGTCAACCCTTGACCGTGATCGAGAATGACTGTCTTACCATTGAAGAAATAATCCCCAATGGCCGCCACTCGACCCGGCAAGAGGCTATACACCGGCATGCCTTTTGGCGCGGCAATATCCATCCCAGAATGTGGTTTACGAGCCTCACCATTAAAAATACGGCGAAACCCAAAGCTATCACTGCGCTCCCCCATCACCGGCACAAAAGCCTGTTCGCCTAATGGCGTCTGGGTCGGCCGCCAACCATCCAAAGCGCCGAGTATTTCTGGCTTTTCTCGTTGATAACGCGCCAAATTTTCAGCGGATAAATCCACATGTTTGCGATCGACGTTTAAACGCTGCTCACGATACTGTTTCGGCTCAACGGTAAAGCGCAGCGGCAAACTGCCCGCCTTCACCGCCCAATCCACCTGATAGTCACCCGGTTGAAGTGATAACGGCAGCCCCACCCAAGCTTCCCAATCACCCGCTGGCGTGCGTTGGGTATACAAACGTTTGCCTTGAAACGTCACCAAAGGGGCCGATTGACTATGCTGAGGCACCTCAATGATGGCCACACCCCCGGGATAACGCCCTTGTTCAGGTCTAAACCCATCCGCGACAGCGGACCCCGCGCCCATAGCCAGCAAACACAAGAACAGGCGGCCGAACAGACGGCCGAACAGACGGCGCCTCAACACTGACCGGAAGGCCCCGTTATGATTAAGGGGAAACCTTATACTCATCATCCAACGACTCCCAAGTATCTTCCACACAGCAGCTCAACCCTCCTTCGCCCAAACGGACCGTTAATTGATCGCCCACTTGAACAGCACCTGCCGTTTGCACAATACGCTGCTGATCATCCTGAACCAGCGCATAGCCACGACCTAAGGTGGCCAGCGGGCTCACCAGATGTAAGCGCTGCCCCAGGTGAGCTAAATGCATCTGGCGCTGATCACAACATTGCGTGATCGCACGCGCCAATCGTTGTGACAGCTGCGTCAACGCCGCTTGCCCTTGTTGCACCTGCCGTTCAGGCGAATGACGCCATAACCGCGCTTGCAACCCTATCAACTGTTGTTCCGCATGCTGTAAATAGCGTACAGGGTTCGCCGCTTCCAGGCGCTGTTGAAGCTGCCCCAAGCGCTGCTGCTCCAACACTAAATAACGCTGACCCGCCGACATCAAACGCCGTGATAGCTGTTGTAAACGCTGTTGTTGCGGGCCTTGTCGATCCAAAGGATTGCTAAATCGCCGACTGAGCTCATCCAGACGCTGTATCCGCTGCTGCAAACCCCGCGCGACCGCCTGTTGCAAACGTCCAGCGGCATACTGCAACCGGCTCAGATACTCATCCCGACTAGGCGAGACTGCTTCAGCGGCGGCCGACGGCGTTGGGGCCCGCAGATCGGCCGCGTAATCCACCAGCGTCGTATCCGTTTCATGGCCCACGCCCGTCACAATAGGAATACGACAAGCGGCGACCATGCGGGCCAACCACTCATCATTAAACGCCTGTAAATCGGCTAAAGACCCACCCCCTCGCGCCAAAATCAGCACATCACAAGCCTGCCCCGCCTCCTCACGCTGGGCCAAGGCCAAAGCGCGGCGTAACTCAACCGGCGCCTCCTCCCCTTGAACCTGGGCTGGAAAAACCCGAACCTCAGCCACCGGCCAACGCCGTTCCAACACATGTAGAATATCGCGGAGTGCCGCCGCCTGAGCCGACGTCACCACCCCAATGACCTGAGGACAAGGCGGTAACGGCCGACGCCGCGCGGGGTCAAATAAACCTTCGCCAGCCAGTTTCTGCTTGAGGGCTTCCAAAGCGGCCAGTAAAGCCCCATCTCCCGACAATTCGATACCTTCAATCACTACTTGGAGCTGGCCACGAGGCTCATAGATCCCGGCCTGGGCCGAAGCACGCACTAAATCCCCTTCACGCAACGGCCGCGGCAATAACTGATTACGCCCTCGAAACATCACACACTGAATACGTGACCGTTCATCTTTCAGCGCAAAATACCAATGGCCCGAGCGCATGGCTTTAAAATCCGTCACCTCGCCTTCAACCCAAAAAGAAGGAACTTTTAACTCCAAAAGGCGGTTCAAGCGTCCCATTAATTGTGAGACAGATAACGGACGCTCAAGGCTGGAACGTTCATGAGGCGCAAGAGGAGTAGAAGCAGACATAAAGAAGAGGCTCAGCTTATCAGCAGGTTAAACAGCACCATCACCATGAGGATGCCCATACGCTCACTTCAAACCGGTATGAGTTGTTGGCGCAAGACACGGGCTTACGCAAGACACGGGCTTACGCAAGACACGGGCTTACGCAAGACACGGGCTTACGCAAGACACGCTTTCGGCAGTTTACGCAAAACCTGAAGACAGTTAAAATAGGGGATTAATCTTTTCTCTCCTTCCCGATCCAAACTTCGCAGGCCACTTGCTATGTTGCGTATTGTTGAAGAAGCCCTCACCTTCGATGACGTGCTTCTAATTCCGGGTTATTCCGAAGTTCTCCCCAAAGAAGTCTCGTTAAAAACCCGCCTGACACGAAATATCGAATTAAATCTGCCTGTCATTTCTGCTGCAATGGATACCGTCACTGAAGCGCGCCTGGCCATTGCCATGGCCCAAGAAGGTGGCATCGGCATCATCCATAAAAGCATGACAGTGGCACAACAAGCCGCAGAAGTTCGCAAGGTCAAAAAACATGAATCCGTTGTTGTAAAAGACCCCGTGACGGTGTCCTCCGATGCCAAGATTCATGAAATCATGGCGATGTCCCGAGAGTACGGCTTTTCGGGCTTCCCTGTGGTTGAAAACGGCAAACTGGTCGGCATCGTGACCGGCCGAGATCTACGCGTCAAGCCTGATGCCGGTGACACCGTTGCGGCGATCATGACGCCTGAAGACAAGCTGATCACCAGCCGTATCGGTACCCCACTGAAAGCCATCAAAGCCAAGTTGTACGAGCATCGCGTTGAAAAAATGCTGATGGTCGATGACAACTTCACGCTGCAAGGCTTGGTGACTTTCCGCGACCTCGAAAAAGCCAAAACCTACCCCAATGCCGCCAAAGATGAAGATGGCCGCCTATTAGTCGGCGCAGCAGTCGGTACTGGGCCGGAAACCCCCGAGCGCGTCGCCGCTCTGGCCGAAGCCGGCGTTGACGTTATCGTCGTCGACACGGCCCACGGTCACTCCAAAGGCGTCATCGACCGCGTGCGCTGGGTGAAAGAAAACTACCCACAGATTCAAGTTATCGGCGGCAATATCGCCACTGCTGATGCCGCTGTTGCGCTGGCAGAAGCCGGGGCTGATGCGGTCAAAGTGGGCATTGGCCCGGGCTCAATCTGCACCACACGTATCGTCGCCGGTGTCGGTGTACCGCAGATCACAGCCATCTCCAATGTCTCTGAGGCTATCAAACCTTATGGCATTCCGATGATCGCTGACGGCGGTATTCGCTTCTCCGGCGATTTAGCCAAAGCCATTGTCGCAGGGGCCAATGTGGTCATGGTCGGCAGCCTGCTGGCCGGTACTGAAGAAGCCCCTGGTGAAGTTGAACTGTATCAAGGCCGAACTTATAAAGCTTATCGTGGCATGGGCTCCATGGGTGCTATGTCCCAAACGCAAGGCTCTTCTGACCGTTACTTCCAGGACAAAGACGAAGGCGTTGAAAAGCTGGTTCCGGAAGGCATCGAAGGCCGCGTACCTTACAAAGGCAGCATGGGCGCGATCGTCCACCAGCTGATGGGCGGCTTACGCGCCTCCATGGGCTACACGGGTTGCCGGGATATCAACGAAATGCGCACCAAGCCCAGTTTCGTCAAAGTGACCGGCGCCGGGATGCGAGAATCACACGTCCATGACGTCCAGATCACCAAAGAAGCGCCCAACTACCGGGGCAGCTAAATTGGGTCGGTGATCAGATACGGGAGGCCGCACAAGGCCTCCCGTTGTTTTTTGAACGTTACACCGTTTTTTAAACCGCCATTTTAGGCCCTGACTGGCAGCGAGACCTCTCATGACCGATATTCACGCGCATAAGATTTTGATTCTTGATTTTGGCTCTCAATATACACAGCTGATTGCCCGCCGTGTTCGTGAGCTGGGTGTTTTTTCTGAAATCCGCGCCTTTGATATGAGCGAAGCGGAAATCCGCGAATTCAATCCCAAAGGTATTATCCTGGCCGGCGGCCCAGAATCAGTCACCGAACTCGGCTCTCCCCGCGCGCCTCAGGGTATTTTCGAAATGGGGCTGCCGATTTTAGGCATCTGCTACGGCATGCAAACCATGTCTGAACAACTGGGCGGCGCCGTTGAAGGCTCCCAGAAGCGTGAGTTTGGTTACGCGCAAATCGAAGTAGAGCCCACCTCGCCGTTATTTAAAGACATCAAAGATCACATGGGCGACAACGGCAAAGCCCTGCTGGATGTCTGGATGAGCCACGGCGACAAAGTGGCCCGTATTCCTGAAGGCTTTGAAGTCATTGCCTCCACGCCAAGCTGCCCGATTGCCGCCATGGCTTGCGTCGAGAAGCAATTCTATGGCGTTCAATTCCACCCCGAAGTCACCCATACGCTGCAGGGCATGCGCCTGCTGGAACGCTTTGTGCGTGACATGTGTGGCTGTGAAGCCCTCTGGACACCAGCCCGCATCATCGAAGACTTATCCGCTCGCGTACAAGCACAAGTGGGCGACCGCAAAGTACTGCTAGGCCTCTCAGGGGGAGTTGACTCCTCCGTTGTTGCTGCCCTGCTGCACAAAGCCATTGGCGATCAACTGACCTGCGTATTCGTCGATAACGGCCTGCTGCGGAAAAACGAAGGCGACCAGGTGATGGAAATGTTCGCTCAGAACATGGGCGTCAAAGTCATCCGTGTTGACGCTGAAGACCTCTTCATCAGCCGTCTCAACGGTATCGACGACCCGGAAGCCAAACGTAAAGTCATCGGCAATACCTTTATCGACGTCTTCGATGCCGAAGCCGTCAAACTGACCGATGTCGACTTCCTGGCCCAAGGCACCATCTACCCGGATGTCATCGAATCCGCCGCCTCCAAAACCGGCAAAGCCCACGTCATCAAATCTCACCACAATGTCGGTGGCCTCCCTGACGACATGAAAATGGACTTGGTCGAGCCCCTGCGTGAACTCTTCAAAGACGAAGTGCGCAAAATCGGCCTCGAACTCGGCCTCCCCTACGACATGGTCTACCGTCACCCCTTCCCGGGGCCCGGCCTGGGCGTACGCATTCTCGGCGAAGTGAAAAAAGAATACGCCGACATCCTGCGTGAAGCCGACGCCATCTTCATAGAAGAACTGCATAACGCCGACTGGTACCACAAAACCAGCCAAGCCTTCGCCGTCTTCCTACCGGTGAAATCCGTTGGCGTCGTCGGCGACGGCCGTCGCTACGAATGGGTCATCGCCCTACGCGCCGTTGAAACCATCGACTTCATGACCGCCCGTTGGGCCCACCTGCCCTACGACCTGTTGGAAAAAGTCTCCAACCGCATCATCAACGAAATCGAACACGTCTCCCGCGTCACCTACGACGTCAGCAGCAAACCGCCTGCAACGATTGAGTGGGAGTAGGGCTCGCTAGATAGCGATTAAGCTTTCCAACTCACTAAGATGCCAGTCAGTTTCTGACTGGCATTTTTTATGGTCATGTTAGTCATCACTTTTGTCGTTATGGCTGCATAACAACGCACAAGGCCCGAAGATGAAAGCCATTGCCGACAAAGTAGCGATATTCCAAAACGGGTTGATCGAGCAAAACCCGAAATTGGGAGGTCCCCGGTTCAGTACCGCTCAACCCTGGCAATCTGAAGGAAGTTGAGCGTCATAAACAGGCGGCTTAGAGGCCGTCATTTGGACAACGGGGTTGAAAATCACCGCTACCGGCTGACGCTGGTCAAACTTGCTCAATGCATTCATTTTGTTATATTGAATGCATATAGAGCGCACAAGCGCCTATCACATGCAATAGGAGGTTAAAGCTATGGGCATGATGACCATCAGGAGCATTCCTGACGAAGTACACAATGCACTGAAAGCGCGGGCCAAGCGGCATCACCGCAGCGCTGAGGCTGAGGTGCGGGCCATCCTGGAAGAGGCCACGCGGCCAGAAACTCGCCTCAAAATGGGGGACGCCTTGGCTGAGCTGGGCCGTAAGGTTGGGCTGACCAATGAAGACTTTGCAGTCTTCGAGCAGGTGCGCGACAAAACACCGGCTGAGCCTATGAGGTTTGAATGATCGTTCTGGATACCAACGTCGTTTCCGAGGCGATGAAGCCCGAACCAGATCCAGCCGTGAGAGCCTGGCTTAATCAGCAGTCAGCCGAAACGCTGTATCTATCCAGCGTGACGCTGGCTGAACTGTTGTTTGACATTGCGGCGCTGCCGAATGGGAAGCGCAAGGACCTGCTAAGCGAGACCCTAGACGGCCTTATGCAGTTGTTCAGGGAGCGAATATTGCCCTTTGACACGGATGCGGCCCGCAAGTACGCCGATCTGGCCGTAACCGCCAGAACCGCTGGGCGTGGTTTCCCTGTACCGGATGGCTACATTGCTGCCATTGCTGCATCACAAGGCTACCAGGTTGCATCCTGCGACATGGCCCCCTTTGAAGCGGCCAATGTAGACGTAATTAACCCTTGGGAATCCTAACCGTTCCCCGGGACAATAACACCGATGTTTAACCAAAGAGGCCACGCGTTTGAACGGTGTCGCGCTGGTCTGGACGCCGGGCTCTCCTGAGACAGGAAAGACGGAGAGCCAAAGAATATGTTGCAGCGTTGGATGACTTAGAGACCCAAGGATTCGAAGGGCTGGGCAGGATACTGCGTATTGATTCTGACGACTTAAGAGAAGAGCTCCTAGGCTATATAGGCAGCAATTTCCGGTTGTTCCAAGGCACGGTGTCGATACTCGTGGATCGAATTCACAACGCCATACGGGCACTGAGCAGCCGCATCCCCCTGGCCCGCTTATGAGCGGGCTTTCTGTTTTATACCTCTTTTCTGGCGGTTTAAGTATGGCAGGCCGTACATGCCGAGAAACGGGCCCAATAATGGGGCCATTAACCTTTTATCGATTCACTCGCGCCCCTGACTCATGGCACCACATACAGCACTGCAGTAACATAACGACATGATTGAACGGGAGTCAGTAATTCATGCCAAGCGTTGAACAACAATTTTTGCACGAACTGGATGAGAAGCTCTGGAAAGCCGCGGACAAGCTGCGTAACAACCTGGACGCCGCCAACTACAAGCACGTGGTGCTGGGGCTGATCTTTTTGAAGTACGTCTCCGATGCGTTTGAAGAGCGCCAACGCGAGCTGCTCGAACTGTTCAAGAACGATGCCGACGACAACATCTACTCCCTGCCGCGCGAGGATTTCGACAGCGACGCCGAGTATGAGCAGGCGCTCAATGATGAGCTGGAAATTCTTGACTACTACCGCGAGGCCAACGTGTTCTGGGTGCCGAAAGAGTCGCGCTGGAGCACGCTGAAAGAAAAAGCAGCACTGCCCACCGGCTCGGTGCTATGGCAGAACAGCAAGGGCGAAGACGTGCGCCTGCGCTCGGTCGGCTGGCTGATCGACAACGCCCTGGAGGCCATCGAGAAAAGCAACGACAAGCTCAAGGGCGTACTGGAAGGCATCAGCCGCTTCCAGGTCGATAACGACAAGCTGATCGGGCTGATCAACTCCTTCTCGGACACCTCCTTTACCCAGCCGACGCTCGATGGCGAGCCGCTCAGCTTGCGCAGCAAGGACATTCTCGGCCATGTTTACGAGTATTTCCTCGGCCAGTTCGCCCTGGCCGAAGGCAAGCAGGGCGGGCAGTACTACACGCCCAAAAGCATCGTCTCGCTGATCGTCGAGATGCTGGAGCCCTACAAAGGCCGGGTGTATGACCCGGCGATGGGGTCCGGCGGCTTTTTTGTTTCATCGGACAAGTTCATCGAAGAGCACGCCCGCGAGCACCACTACGACCCTGCCGAGCAGAAAAAACACGTTTCTATCTATGGGCAGGAATCCAACCCCACCACCTGGCGGTTGGCGGCCATGAACATGGCCATTCGCGGCATCGACTTCAACTTCGGCAAGAAAAACGCCGACAGCTTCCTCGATGACCAACACCCCGACCTGCGCGCCGACTTCGTCATGGCCAACCCGCCGTTCAACGTCAAGGACTGGTGGCACCAATCGCTGGCCGAGGATGTACGCTGGCAGTACGGCACCCCACCCAAGGGCAATGCCAACTTCGCCTGGCTGCAGCACATGCTGCACCACCTCGCCCCGGTGGGCAGCATGGCACTGCTGCTCGCCAACGGCTCAATGAGTTCCAACAGCGGCGGTGAGGGCGAGATTCGCCGCCGCCTGGTCGAACAGGATCTCGTCGAGTGCATCGTCGCCCTGCCGGGCCAGCTCTTTACCAACACCCAGATTCCCGCCTGCATCTGGTTTCTGACCCGCGACAAGACCGGCGGTCTCTCCCCCAACGGCGTCGAGAAACGTCGACGTAAAGGCGAAGTGCTATTTATTGACGCCCGCCAGCAGGGCTACATGCGCGACCGCGTACTGCGCGATTTCACCCGTGAAGATATCGCCAGGATCTCCGATACCTTCCATACCTGGCAGCGCACCGACGCCTTTGAAAACGTCCCCGGTTTCTGTGCCTCAAAAGATCTCGCCGCCATCGAGAAGCACGACTTCGTGCTGACGCCGGGTCGCTACGTGGGCGCCGCCGCGCAGGAAGAGGACGACGAGCCCTTTGCCGACAAGATGGCGCGACTGACCGCGCAACTGAAAGACCAGTTCGAGGAAAGTGACCGGCTGGAAGCAGAGATCAAACGGAATCTTGGGGGGCTGGGTTATGGCATCTGATCAATGTATCGATGACTTTGTGACTCTTCAGCGTGGAAACACATACAAAAGTGCCCTTCTTGATCAGCCTGGGCCGTATCTTTTGGGGCTTGCGTCGATCGCACGGGAGGGAGGTTTTCGTGATGATAAATTAAGAACTTACGGCGGCCATACTTCGGAAAAGCTTCTAGTTTATCCAGGCGACATTTATGTGTCTTTAAAGGATGTTACCCAGTCTGGAGATCTCCTAGGCTCTGTCGCACGCGTTCCCGACAGAATCTCCTTAGGGCGCATGACTCAAGATACGGTAAAGCTGGTTTTCAAAGAAAATGATGCGCCAAAAAACTACCTTTACTGGGTTCTTCGTTCTCCTCAATACAAAGCCTACTGTCGTGCTAGAGCTATGGGGACAACCAATCTCTCTTTAAGTAGGGAGGACTTTCTCTCATATCCTGTGCCTAAGTTAACTCCGGCTAGGGAAAATTTGGTGGCAGTGCTTGAAGCAGTTGAGGAAAAGGTCACTCTCAACCACCAAATCAACCAAACCCTCGAGGAGATGGCCCAGGCCCTCTTCAAAAGCTGGTTTGTTGATTTCGAGCCGGTCAAGGCCAAGATCGCCGCGCGCCAGCGCTGGCAGGCGCTCCAGCCGGAGAATGAACCCGCCTCCCCCGTCTGCTACGCCGCCGAGTTTGACCAGTCGCCCGCGTTGGGTGATCTGGAATCTTACATGAACCGCGCCGCGATGCAGGTGATTTCAGGCAAGACGGTGGATAAGCTGGATGCTCTGCGCGTGGCAGACCCCAAGCGCTACAACGAGCTGTATGAAACTGCCGCGCTGTTTCCCTCGGCGATGCAGGCGAGTGAGCTGGGGGAGATACCGGAGGGGTGGGAAGTAACACCGTTCGATAAACTCGCCAAGTTAGATTCCAGCTCTATTAAGCCTTCAGATAACCCAGAAAAGATATGGGAGCATTACAGCATTCCGGCCTTTGATGCAGGAAAAGCGCCCGCTTTGGATGCAGGTATAAGCATTAAAAGTGGAAAATATAAAGTTAAAAAGACTTCCGTTCTTATCTCAAAGCTCAACCCGGGCACCTCTCGGGTATGGTGGCCCGAGCCTCTGGATAACGAGTCTGCTATTTGTTCAACAGAGTTTATGCAGTTTGTCCCAAAGTCTGAGGAGCTAAGAGCTTTCATCGCTGGAGTGATCTCCTCCTCCCCTTTTCAGGAAGGCGTTATAGCCAGCGTCACTGGTTCTACAGGCAGTAGACAAAGGGCACAGCCCAAGCAGGTTGCAAGAATGGACGTGGTGGCACCTTGCGAAGCATTGGCACTTCGTTACGCGCGCCAAGCGCAACCACTTTTCACCGCACAAGCTAAAAATATTAACCAGTCTCAAAAACTAGCCGAATTACGCGACACCCTCCTCACCAAACTCCTCTCCGGCGAGCTGACAATTTCCGACGCCGAAGCGCGAATGGCCGAGGTGGCCGATGCTTGAGATCGCCTCGCTGGAAGACATCATTGCGCTGCGTGAAAGCGTGGATGTCGAGTGCAAGCTGGCTCAGGGGCGTGATGGTAAGGGTGCGCTACCCAAGGATTTCTGGGAAACCTATAGCGCGTTCGCCAATACGCAGGGTGGCGATATTCTCCTTGGCGTGGCCGAAAAGTCGGGGCATCGTTTCGAGCTGGCGGGGGTCGCTGATCCCCAGAAAGTCATTGATGAGTTGTGGACCGGGCTTAACAACCCTCAAAAAGCCAGCGCCAATATCTTGCAGAGTCAGTATGTAAAGACGCTGCAAATTGACGGAAAAACGCTGGTTCAGGTTCACGTACCGGTGGCCACCCGCAAAAACAAGCCTGTTTTTATCAAGGGCAACCCTCTGGTTGGAACGTACCGGCGCCTTAACAGTACCGATCAGTTGCAAAGCAGTGAGGTGGTGCGGCGAATGCTGGCCGAGCAGGCCGAGGACGAACGCGACGCCCGTATTTTGCAGGGGTTCGGTATGGAGGACATCGAGCCGGATAGTTTGCGTGTCTACCGCCAGATGCTCATGGATGCCAAGCCGGGCCACCCTTACCTCGAACTCGACGACAAAACCTTCTTGCAAAAGCTGCGCGGCTGGCGGAAAGACCGCTCAACGGGAGAAGAAGGGCTGACACTGGCGGGGCTGCTCATGTTTGGGTGCTGGCCAGCCATTCAGGAAGCCGCCCCGCACTATTTTGTGGACTACCAGGAGCGACCCGAGGCCAAGACGGAGCTTCGCTGGGTGGACCGTCTGGTACCGGATGGCAGCTGGTCAGGTAACCTGTTTGACTTTTATCGACGTGTTTACCGAAAGCTGACTGAAGACCTCAAGGTGCCTTTCAAACTCTCGGAAGGGCAGCGTCGGGAAGATACGCCCGTCCACGAGGCCATTCGAGAAGCCCTTATTAATACACTGGTGCACGCCGATTATTCGGGTAACGTACCGGTATTGGTCGTCAAGCGCCCGGATATGTTCGGATTCCGTAACCCTGGTGATATGCGCATTCCGCAGGAAGACGCTGTGCGAGGCGGTTTGTCGGATTGCCGTAACAGAATCATGCACCAGATGTTTTTGATGATCGGTCTTGGGGAGCGCGCAGGTTCAGGATTACCTAAGATTTACAGCGGTTGGGACTGGCGCCATTGGCGGCGCCCGGCGCTCTATCAAAAGCTGGAGCCTCAGCAGACGCTCCTGGAACTGAGAATGCTGGAGCTATTCCCCGAGGGAGTGCTGGATCAGCTGAGCGGGATATTTGGCGAGACTTTTCTGCGTCTTTCCAAATTTGAAAGACTGATTCTGGCGACGGCCGTCACAGAGCAAGTCATCACGCATACCAGAATTTGTGAAATCACTACGCAGCATGCCCGTGATGTAACCGCGACGTTGCAACAGTTGGCAAAACAGGACTTCTTGACCCCTACCGGGCATGGCCGTGGCACGGTCTACCAATTGCCGGGGGAAAGCTTGCCTACACCAGAGCAGGTGTTTGGCGGCGTCGTGGCATCCACACTGGTAGAAGATCACGACAGCGAATACGGGACCGCTGATTGCGCTCAAAATTCTGCATCACCCTCTTTCGACGCCAGCTCTGTAGATAACGAAGCAAGCTTCGTAGATAACGCGGCGAGCTCTTTAGATAACGAAGCAAGCTCCGTAGATAACGAAGCAAGCTCCGTAGATAGTACGGAGAGCTCTGTAGGTAACGAGACCAACGTAGATCACGAACACTACGATGAATACGGGCGGTTGCTGACGCCTGACCTTCCAGCGCCAATGATCCATGACCTTGAAAAGTTGTCTCCCGCTTTCAGAAATGAACTGGAATACATGGCCCGCTTCCCGCGTCAGAAAAAACGGGTAGCCCCCGAGGAGTTCGAAAAGGTTCTTCTGGACTTGTGCAGTGGCCACTACATCACGCGCGCGTGCCTGGCTGAACTAGTAAAAAGAGAACCGGATACATTACGCAATCAGTATCTGAAGAAAATGCTTCAGAACCGACTACTGATTCAAGCTTTTCCTCAAGTTCCGACTCACATGATGCAGGCGTATATGACGCGGGCATCAAGTCGCGACCTTTGAGATGCCGTCGAAGGTGCCATGAATGACCGAAGATCAACTGGAGCAGCTCTGCCTTGAATGGTTCGCCGAAAACGGCTGGGAAACTGCACACGGGCCGAACATCGCCCACGATGGCGCCACGCCGGAGCGCGACGATTACCAGCAGGTATTGCTGCCCGGTGATCTCGAAAAGGCCATTAGAACGCTCAATCCGCAGCTGCCGGATGACGCCGTGCAACAAGCCGTGGCGCAGGTCAGTAAACCGCAAAGCCCTGATCTGGTGCTCAGTAACCGTACCTTCCATCAGTGGCTGCTCAATGGTGTGCCGGTGCAGTACAAGCGCGATGACAAGGTCGTGTATGACCACGCTTTTCTGATCGATTTCGAGCGCCTCAAAACCAACCGTTTCCGCGCCATCAATCAGTTCACGATTCAGGGCAGCAAGCAGCCCCGTAGACCTGATATTGTCTGCTTTATCAACGGCCTGCCGCTGGCGGTGATCGAGCTGAAAAGCCCGAGCAGCGAAACCGCCGATATCTCCGGTGCCTTCAATCAGCTGCAGACCTACAAGACGGAAACCCCTGATCTGTTCGTCACCAACGAAGCGCTCATCATCAGTGATGGCTACACCGCGCGGGTGGGGTCGCTGACGGCGGATCAGGAGCGCTTCATGCCGTGGCGCACCATCAAGGATGAAGACGATAAGCCGCTGCTGGAGTGGCAGTTGGAAACTTTGGTGCGCGGCTTTTTCGACCGGGCGCTGTTTCTCGATTATCTGCGCTACTTCGTGCTGTTCGAGACCGACGCCGAGCGGGTGATCAAGAAGATCGCCGGGTATCACCAGTTCCACGCCGTACGCGAGGCGGTGAAGGCGACAGTGATCGCCGCTGAAGCGCCTGCGGCAGGCGTGGGCGAGAAACGCGCGACTTACGGTGACGAGGTCACACCCGGCAGCAAGAAGGCCGGGGTGGTGTGGCATACCCAAGGCTCAGGCAAAAGCATTTCGATGGTCTGCTATGCAGGTAAGCTGTTGCAGCAACCGGCGATGCACAACCCGACGCTGATTGTGGTGACCGACCGTAACGATCTGGACGGTCAGCTGTTTGGCACCTTCAGCAGCGCCCGCGACCTGCTCAAGCAGGACCCAATCCAGGCCGAAGACCGCGAGAGCCTGCGCCAGAAGCTCGCCGAGCGTGAATCTGGCGGTATCCTTTTCACCACGGTGCAGAAGTTTGCCCTGCTAGACGACGAGCGCGACCACCCGAGCCTCAATGACCGCCACAATATCGTGGTGATTTCGGACGAGGCCCACCGCAGCCAGTACGGCCTGAAAGCCACGCTCAAGCAGGATGGCACCTATAAATTCGGCTTCGCCAAGCATATGCGCGATGCGCTGCCCAACGCCTCGTTCATCGGCTTTACCGGCACGCCGATTGCCAATGAAGACAAGGATACCCGAGCCGTCTTCGGCGATTACGTCTCGATCTACGACATCCAGGACGCCGTGGACGATGGAGCCACTGTACCCATCTTTTACGAATCCCGCCTGGCGCGGCTCGATATCAACCGCGACGAGATCAACCGGCTCTCCGAGCAGGTCGACGAGGTCATCGAGGACGAAGAGGATACCGGCGCGCGGGAGCGCACCAAGGGCGAGTGGAGCCGCCTCGAAAAGCTGATGGGCACCGAGCCACGTTTGCAGCGCATCGCAGCGGATCTTGTCGAGCACTTCGAGACGCGCAACGAGATCGTCGAGGGCAAGGCGATGATCGTTGCCATGAGCCGTAGCATCTGCGCGCAGCTCTATAACGAAATCGTCAAACTGCGCCCCGAGTGGCACGACGACGATCCGGAAAAGGGCGCGATCAAGGTCATCATGACCGGCTCGGCCGCCGACAGCCCGCTGCTAACGCCCCACATCTATAACAAGAAAACCAAGAAACGGCTGGAGAAGCGCTTCAAGAACCCGGCTGATTCACTGAAGCTGGTGATCGTGCGCGATATGTGGCTGACCGGCTTCGACGCGCCGTGCTGCCATACCATGTACGTCGACAAGCCCATGAAGGGGCACAACCTGATGCAGGCCATCGCCCGGGTGAACCGGGTGTTCAAGGATAAGCCGGGCGGGCTGGTGGTAGATTACATCGGCATCGCCAACGAGCTGAAAAACGCGCTCAAGACCTACACCGACTCCCGCGGCAAGGGCCAGCCCACCTACAGCGCCGAGGAAGCCTTCGCGGTGCTGGAAGAGAAGCTCGATATCATCCATGGAATGTTGGCCAAGGGCGCCAACCGCGATGGCTTCGACTACAGCGGCTTTGAAGAGGCGCCGCATAAACTGCTGCCGCCAGCGGCCAACTATATTCTGAGCCTGGACGATGGCAAAAAGCGCTTTCTCGATACCGTGCTGCAGCTCACCAAGGCGTACTCGCTTTGCAGCACGCTGGATGAAGCCAAGGCGCTGCACAAAGAAATTGCGTTTCTCTCGGCGATCAAGGCGGCGCTGGTCAAGCACACCAGCACAAACCGCTCGCTGAGCGAGGAGCAGAAGAACTCCGCGCTCAAGCAGATCCTCGATAACGCTGTGGTGGCCGACGATGTGACGGATGTGTTCGCGCTCTGCGGGCTAGACAAGCCCAATATCGGGCTGCTCTCCGATGAGTTTCTCGAAGACGTGCGCCAGATGCCGTATCGCAACCTGGCTGTTGAGCTGTTGGAGAAACTGCTCAAGGATGACATCAAGGCCAAAACGCGCACTAACGCCGTGCAGGAGAAAAAGTACTCTGATCGCCTTCAGGAGACGCTGCGCAAGTACAACAACCGCGGCATCGAAACGGCCCAGGTGATCGAAGAACTGATCGCCATGGCCAAGCAGTTCAAGGCCGATATGGAGCGCGACGAGGCGCTGGGCCTGAACCCCGACGAGATCGCGTTTTACGACGCTTTGATCACCAACGAAAGCGCGGTACGAGAGCTGGGTGACGATAAGTTGCGGGCACTGGCGGTTGAAGTCACCCACAAGCTGCGCGGCTCGACCACCGTCGATTGGCAGGTGCGCGAAAGCGTGCGTGCCAAGCTGCGGATTCTGGTACGCCGAACGCTGCAGCGCTACAAATACCCACCGGACAAATCGTCCGAAGTCATCGAGTTGATTCTCCGGCAGGCCGAGCTGCTGTCGAATCAATGGTCATCCTGATCATCACCGTTTTGGAGTGTGTATGACATCGCCTCAGGTCCGCCCAACGTCTATCCGCGTCTTCCTTACTGACGACACGCCCACGCTTTACCTGAACGAGCGTGGGGCACAAGCCACAGGCCGAGAAGTCGCCGATGGTTTCGTGGTACATCCACAAGTATAAGCTATGTCAAAAGCATTCCGGCAGGACTATTGATGAAGCGTTACGTGGTGGCAGGCAGTGAGGGCGCTGGACGTTATATGCGTAAAAGCGTGGGCTCAACCACTGGATTACGGCCTTCGGAATGAGCATAAAGATGACTATTTTAAAGCGATTCAGACCGGTCGGGATGGTGACTATCAGTACATTAAGCGCTTGGTTCAAGATGTTTTGGAGGCGCAGTAAGGGGGAGCGGTAGCCTACAAAATGCCTCAGAAAGCCAGGGGCAACTTAGCAAAACGACGCGAGCGGCGCTTGAGACGTTGCTCGATCACAGAGGTACGCTCTCCGGTTTCAATCGCACTTGAGCTGGCCGCGGCGCGCAAAATACGCTCGCGTGACACAGTGACTTTGCCGGTTGAGGTTTTACGAACCATCACAAGGCCCCTCAGAATTCCAAAAACATGATTATAGCAGCGGCCTCGCTATTCTATCGTGTCTGTCGTTCGGCCCTGATCACCCGCGGCCCTCCAGCGCATCGGTTACAGCGCGAGGATTACCCGGTGCCAGGAGGATTCGGCGTCGGTGTTTTCCTCTCCTCTCAATCCATCAAGAAGTCACCCACGTAAACGAGGTGTTCGAATGGCAGTTTCTGCCCTTCGAGTGCAGCGACAGCGGTGTCTAAAGTTGCACGCACGGCGGTGTGCTGTTCACTTCGGCCAGCGTGGCAGACGACTGCGAGGGGGGTGTCGCCAGGCAGTACACGCTTCAAGCGCTCGATCAATGATTCGAACTGTGATCGCATCGTAAAAAAGACCAGGGTGGCACCGGTTTGCGCTTGGCGCTGTAGGGTGTCGGCATCGTCGTTGAGGGCATCAAAAGCAGATGAGAGTATGACTGACCGGCTCGCGCTGCCGCTCATGAGATCGCATGCTAAAGCCGCGTTGGCGGCGTTGAAGCTCGATACGCCCGGGATGACGATCGGGTTGAGGTCGCGGAACTCTTGGATGAAGCCAGCCTGCGGTCCAAAAATCATGCTGTCACCATAGTCAATCACAGCGATGCGCTTGCCTTGCGCCGCGGCGTGACGAATGATTTGCCTCACTTCGGCTTCCATCGCGTCGGCGTGCTCGGCTGGCGTGTCTCTGCGGACCAAATCCATAAAGAGGCCATGTCCGGCATCGTGAAGCGCCTTGCCCTTGAGGAGATCCGCAAAGGTCTCCAGCAAACGAGAGGTTCCAAAGACAACATCGGCGCGGCGGAGCACCTCCTGGGCGTTCACGGTAATGTTGCCTGCATCGCCGATACCCGTGCTGACGAGATGGAATTGACCGCTGAGGTAGGTAGGCAGAGGTTCACCAACCACTTGAGTTGCAAGAGGGTGTGAGCTTGTGTCAGTCATGATGCTCTCCTTGATGAGTTCATGAAATCGACATGGATATTGGGCGCTTCTTCCCCATGAAGAAGGCCACCATGGCAAATCCGAGCGAGGCTGCTGCCAAAAGAAAGGTAAAGGTGAAGGCTTCACCAATGGCAAAGGAAGTACTTAAGGTCACACCCTGATCACCCAACAGTGAGGCAAAAAGCAGTGGCATCAGTGATGCACCGGTCATAAAACCCAAGTGACGCGACAGACCCAGTAGGCCGGAGATCATGCCCCGTTGCGTGTCTGGCGCATCGGCCATCATGGCGGTGTTGTTGGCGGCCAAGAACAGTTGAAAGCCTGGCGTTGTCAATATGAGCGCCATCACATAGCCGGGCACCCCGATTCGAATAGGCAGCAGTGCGAAGCTGATCAATCCCCCTGTTGCCAGCACCAGCCCCGTAAGTAGAGTTCGATCAGGGCCAAACCGGTCAGTGAGTTGGCCTGCGGGGATACCCGATAGCGCCGCAGCAGCAGGGCCTAAGGCCATCACAATGCCGGTCATCAGTTCGCTCAATCCCAAGCCATACACCAGGTAGAAGGGGCCGACTATCAGCGTTGACATCATGATGGCGCTGACAATGAGATTCATGATCAACGAAGAGGCAAGCGTTCGGCGACCGAGCAAGGCCAAGGGCACCAACGGATGGTCGGCTCGCCTCTCGACGCCGACAAACACTGCCAGCGCAATGGCGGCCAAGATCAGTAGCCCCCAGATCGGGAGCGCCATGCCCATTTGTCCCCCGGTGGCAGACATCGCGAAAAGCAACAGCGCCAAGCACAACCATAGGTTGCCCGCCCAATCCATACGGACTGAATCCATACGGACTGTCGCGGTAGTCGATCCTTTTTCCTTGGGGATGCCCACCACCACAATGAACATCACACCCAGTGCGCACAGGCATAACAAAACAAAGATCGAACGCCAACCCAGCAGGTCAATTAACCCCCCTCCGAGCGAAGGCCCCAGCGCCGTACCGATTGCCGACATAGTGCCCAGCAACCCCATCACCGTCCCCATACGCTCCTTGGCGACCAGGCCTTTGGTAAGCGACATTGGCAATGCCATCAGGACTGCAGCAGCCAAACCTTGTCCCACCCGGCCCGCAACGAGCCAACCTAGGTTCGGAGCGACCACACAAACGACCGTGGCCAAGGTGAAAAGCAACAGGCCAGAAAGCAGTACACGACGATTTCCGTACAGATCCCCCATACGCCCTACGGAGACGATAGCCACCGTCAGCGATACCAGGTAGGCGAGCACGACCCACTGCACCTGCTGTATCGATGCTGAGAAAACCGAAGCCAGCGTTGGCAGTGCCACTGTTGTGACGCTGATCCCAAGTGAGGCCAGTAGCATGGAGCCAGCCAGTGCGACTAAAGCCAATTGATTATCCAACGGGTGAGCCACTGCTTTCATGGGCTTGATCCTGATTGAAGTGAAGTTGCCAACGACTATGCAACTTCAAGTCGACTTCAAGTCAAGCCTGAATTTCATTACAGTGACCTATGCACTACAGGGAAGAGGCAATGTCAGAGCAATCCCTTCTTCCCCGGAGCATATTGAGCGCGGTATTGAGGGTTCAGCGATTCACATCGACGACCAGGCGTCCTCGCACTTTGCCGTTGAGCAGCTCATCGGCAGCATCGATGACCTCACTAAGCGCAACCTCTCGTGTGATCTCATCCAGTCGAGCCAGGTCCAAATCAGAGCACAGGCGTTGCCAAGCGGTGATCCGTTCTTCATAGGGGCGGGTCACACTGTTGATACCCAGCAAGCTCACGCCGCGCAAGATGAAGGGCGCGACGGTCGCCGGAAAATCCATCCCTTGGGCAAGACCACAAGCCGCCACAGCACCATCGGCACGCGTACTAGCACACACATTGGCTAGAGTATGGCTGCCCACAGAGTCAATCGCACCCGCCCACCGTTCCTTGGCCAAAGGACGACCAGGACCACTCAGTTCTGCTCGATCAATAATCGTAGTAGCCCCCAGGCGCTTCAGATAATCCGCTTCATCAAGACGGCCCGTTGAGGCTGTCACCGAATAACCTAGATCGGCCAACAACGCAATGGCGAAACTCCCGACGCCTCCATTGGCACCGGTCACGAGGACCTCACCATGACTTGGGGACACGCCGTGACGTTCCAAGGCCAACAAACAGAGCATGGCGGTGTAACCCGCAGTCCCGATGGCCATGGCCTGACGCGAGCTCAATTGATCGGGCATTGGAATCAACCAGTCACCGTTCAGCCGAGCTTTCTGAGACAGCCCGCCCCAATAACTTTCACCCACACCCCAGCCATTGAGTAATACGCGATCTCCCGCTTTATAGCTTTTATGGCTACTGGCTTCGACAGTGCCAGCGAGATCGATCCCCGGCACCAGCGGAAATTTTCGGACGATCGGGCTGCGGCCAGTGATGGCAAGTGCATCCTTATAGTTCAAGGTGCTGTAGTCCACTTTAACCGTCACGTCCCCCTCAGGGAGTTGAGTATCGTCCAGCTCGGTCAGACTCGTTTGATAGTTGTCTTCACTCTTATCAATCAACACTGCCTTAAACATAAGCGCCTCCTTTTTAGACCGATCGTCTATAAATAATTAAAAAAATAACTCGATAAAATTCACGAGTTCAACATCACCCGTTAACACATGATGGCGTTGTCGCAGCGGCCCAAAAACCGGCCGCAAATGTATCAAGCGGTTGTGTATTCTGAACCAGTTTTGCGCGCAGTACGGCGCCTTCCCAGCCCACCCAGAAAAAAGCAGCCAGCGCATCACAGTGGCTCCCCTCCCGGAGCTGCCCTTGATCATCGGCTTGAGTCAAGCATTGGGCGAGTCGTTTTTGCCAGTCGAGCAAAATGCTCTCCAGCTGTTGGCGAAAAGCAGCGGGCAGAACAGCGACATCTTGCCCCAAGTTACCGACTAGGCATCCGCGACGAAACTGGTGTTTTGTCATGCCTGTCTTAGCATCTTCGATAAAGTTGCTAATACGCTGCAGGGGCGGCACTTTCTCGTCCAGCAACCAGCGATCCAGCTTACGCGCGAAGTAGTCGGCATAGCATTTGATCACCTCTTGGACGAAAGCCTCCTTGCTGTCGAAATAGTGATAGAAAGAACCCTTGGGAACGCCAACGCGTTTCAGCACGGCATCGATACCGGTAGAGGCAAACCCCTGCTCCGTCAGTACTTCCATACCGCATTGCAGCAGTGCTTCACGAGTGTCATCAAAACTGCGCGCAACCTTGGGAGGGCGACCGCGTCTGGGCTTAGAATTAATCATAGTCACATATTAGACCGACCGTCTATAATGTCAAATTCGCGATATCCTCTTAATTCCTTGCTGATCAGCTGACCTGTCCGCAGCCGCGAACGAGAAAGAAGCCTCACGTCGTATCGCCTATCGTGCAGAGGAAACAAAGCTCTTGTCTCGACAACCGCTGCGGGGCAAGCTAAAGGCACTGAGCTCAAGCACTCAAATACGACTCAATCACAACCGACGATCAATCGGCCATGACCGACCACTACGGGAACGTAATCCATGACCACCGTCGCGATTTTCGTCGACACTCAGAATATCTATTACACCGTGCGCGATGCTTACGGCAAGCAGTTCAATTACCGTCGTTTCTGGACCAAAGTCACCGCGGGTCGAGAAGTGCTGGCCGCACGCTGCTATGCCATCGACCGAGGCGATGCTAAACAACGAGGGTTTCAAAATACGCTGCGCACGATTGGCTTTGAAGTCAAACTGAAGCCATTCATCCAGCGCGCCGATGGCTCGGCCAAAGGCGATTGGGATGTCGGCATCACCCTCGACGCCATTGAGTATGCGGCGCAAGCCGATGTGGTCGTGCTGGCCTCTGGCGATGGCGACTTCGACTTGCTGGCCCGCAAGATTCGTGAAGTCCACGGCAAACGTGTGGAGGTTTACGGCGTGCCTAAATTAACCGCCCAGTCACTGATTCACGCGGCCAGCCAATTTAACCCCATCGAAAGTGAGCTGTTGTTAGGGTGACAAGGTCAGTGACCTCCCGCTAGATCCCCGCCCGACATCACTAGATCATGGTCAAACCACCATCCACCGCATATTGGCTACCGGTCACAAAAGCCGCATCATCAGAAAGCAGGAAGGCGGCAACGGCCGCGGCTTCTTCAGCAGTGCCTATGCGCGGCAGCGCCAACCGGCTCAGGACACCGGTTTCAAAATCAGCGCGAAAGTCAGCGGGCATAAAGTCGCGAAATCCGGTATCAATGGGGCCGGGCACAAGGGTATTCACACGGATCTGTTCTGGCCCCAATGCACTGGCCCAGCATCGAGCAACAGCGACAAGCGCACCTTTAGCTGCGGTATAAAGGCTTGCCGCAGCCGCGCCTTCATAAGTGGATGTCGAGCTGGTCAAGACAACTGAGGCCCCGCTTTTCAGATGCTGTTTAAGCGCCGCCATTTGCAGCACAGGTCCTTTAAGATTGGCATTCATCAAGTGATCAAAACTTTCCGACGTCACCGCATCAATCTCCCCCACACAAGCAAACCCGGCATTCAACCAAAGGCCATCTAAAGGGCCGATTTGGGCAACTTGCATCGCTAACGCTTCAGCCGCAGCGGGGTCAGCAGCATCATTGTGCAGCACAGTGGCATGGCTAGGCAGGGATTGGCGCAGCCGATCAAGTTCAGCCGCATCCCGCCCGGTCGCAATAATTTCGCCGCCCTCAGCCGCCATTCTAAGCGCCCCTGCCCGCCCAACGCCTCGGGTGGCGCCAGTAATCAAGATACGTTTGCCTTCAAAACGGTTCATAACAATGCCTTTTCCTCGTTGAGGTTGATGACCTTCTCGGTGTGGAAACGATTCGAGATGACCTCACTGTAACGGCTAGGGGCTATAAGTTTTATACGCCATAATGAACATGAACTATGTTGAAAAGGAGACATAAATGCGTGGCCGCCAGCTCTATCAGTTCAAAGCCTTTTGTGCGGTTGTAGAACATGGCAGTTTTACCCGTGCCGCAGCCCATCTCGGGTTACCGGCTTCGTCCCTGAGCCAAATTGTGAAAACGCTGGAAACTCGCCTGGGCTTAAGACTGTTTAATCGCACCACTCGGAGCGTGTCGGTGACGGAGGCTGGGCAACGACTGTATCAACGGATCGCCCCGGCCTTATCGGTACTGGAAGATGTCGAAACCGAAGCGGCAGCTGCCGTGGGGCGTGTTTCCGGCCGGATTCGACTGAATGCATCACGCATTGCAGCGACCCAGTATCTCGCACCTATCCTCGCCGATTTTCTACAGCAATATCCCGAGGTACAGGTCGATGTGGTTGTGCAAGATCAGTTAGTCGATGTCGTCGACCAAGGCTTTGATGGGGGGATCCGGCTGGGTGAAAAGTTACACCAGGATATGATTGCCGTACCGATCAGTGGCGATCTGGAAATGAAAGTCGTGGCCTCCCCGAGCTACCTCGCCCACTATGGAACCCCCGAGCATCCCGCTGATTTATTGGCTCACCGCTGCTTGTGTTATCGCAATCCAAGTGATGCTTCACCATATCGGTGGGAATTTGAGCACGGCACAGACCATCGAGAAGTCACCGTGACGGGGCCGATCATTGTCGATGAGCCCGCCATGCTGCCGACCTTAGCCGTGGCCGGAACGGGAGTGGCTTATCAGTTTGCCCATCAAGTGGACGAGTTGATCGATTCAGGCCAACTGGTCCAGCTATTAGCCGATTGGACTCCCCCCTTCCCCGGCTTTTTTATGTATTACCCCAGTCACCACCAACACCCGCCAGCCTTTAAAGCATTACTCAATTTTTTACGGCAAACACCAAGCCCCATCAGCCAGGGATCGGCGCTTTGATCTGGCGACCGGATCAAAGCTGACAAGGCCCGCGTGAAAGCCAAACAAAGCCCCATCCATAACCGGAGATGACCCTGCTTTTCCAATCGAAAGCATGGCAACTCCAATGGAAAGCATGGCGACTCCAATCGAAAGCATGGTGAAAAGAGGGGCGACGATTGTCGCTATCGACCGATATTCAGACCGAATTGCCGATCTGTGCTAACACCTGTGCGTGCCGATACGCACTATAAACTGTGTTGCATTCGAATACGCATTTATCGAGAGCTACACATCGAAAGCTACGCATCGAGAGCCTAACAATGAACAATAATACAAAAATCGATTTCATCTACCTCTCCGAGCAAGACATGATCCGTGCGGGTGTGACCGATATGGCCGCCTGCGTGGACACCATGGAAGAGGTCTTCAACCTGCTCCATACCGGCGATTACCGCATGGCCGGGCCAAACAATGACTCGCACGGCGCGATGATCATGTTCCCGGAAGAGTCGCCCTTCCCGACGATGCCAAAGCCGACGGCGGATCGCCGTATGATGGCGATGCCGGCCTACCTCGGCGGCAGCTTCTGCACCTCCGGCGTGAAATGGTACGGCTCCAACATCGCCAACCGCGAAAAGGGCCTGCCTCGCTCGATTCTGATGTTCACGCTGACAGACCCCGACACTGCCGCACCGCTGGCGTACATGTCAGCCAACCTGCTGTCGGCCTACCGCACCGGTGCGGTACCAGGCGTCGGCGCGCGTCACCTGGCGCGCAAAGATTCCCGCGTCATTGGCCTGCTGGGCCCGGGCGTGATGGGGCGCACCAGCGTGGCGGCGTTCATGGCGGTCTGCCCTGACATCGACACCATCAAGCTCAAAGGCCGCAGCGAAAAGAACATCAACGGCTTTGTCGAGTGGGCAAGCGAGCACTACCCGCAGGTCAGCGTCGAGATCGTCGACACCGAAGAAGCCGTGGTACGCGGCTCCGACATCGTGACCTACTGCGCCTCCGGCGAAGTCGGCAATCCTGATCAATACCCGGTGGTCAAGCGCGAGTGGGTCAAACCTGGGGCGTTTATGGCCATGCCCGCACCGTGCAACTTCGATGCGGGTATGGAAGCCCCTGACGTTCGCAAGGTACTTGATAACACAGGCCTCTACGAAGCTTGGTACGAAGAAGTCCCCAAGCCCGCCCACAACTGCATTCCGCTGGTCGGCGTGAAGTTTATGGACATGGTCCATGCCGGTACGCTGGAAGCCAGTGCGCTCGAAGATCTTGGCGCGATCGTCTCCGGCGACAGTCCAGGACGTCAAAGCGATGACGAAATCATCATGATGTCGGTGGGCGGTATGCCCGTGGAAGACGTTGCCTGGGCCACCGTCGTCTACCGCAAGGCCGTGGAACAGGGCATCGGCGTGTCACTCAATCTGTGGGATGAGCCCGCGCTCAAGTAAGCGTCACGGCGCCTTTTTTCGGGCATCGGGACTAGCGCCGGTGCCCTCCGTTTCTCATTGACTTCAACACGAGCGTTCTACCATGACGACGATCACCAAAGTTAAAACCGGTTCCAAATTCGAAGAACACGCCAGCTACTCCCGCGTAGTGGCCGTCGACAACTGGATTCTTGTGTCCAATACCGCCGGGCGTAACCCAGACACTCAGACCATTGCTGATGACGTCAGTGAGCAGTTGAAGCAGGTGTTCGCCAACATTGAACGGGGCCTGGCCGCCGTCGACAGTGATCTATCCGACGTCGTGTCGGCGAAGATCTTTATCCAGAATCCAGCCGATACCGAAACCGTCATGACACTGTTCGGTGAAACGATGCGGGGGATCGATCCCGTCATTACCGTGACCTGCCCACCGCTAGGCTCTGAAATCTATAAGGTCGAGCTGGAAGTGACCGCCTACCGCGGCGCCGGACGCGCCGAAACCACACGGATTGACACCTCTGTTCAGTGAGGCGGAGTTCGTCCCTTAATTCGAGTCAAGGTAGTGCGACCGCTCAACCCGATCGTATTGCCTTGGGTCACCGACTCATCAGGACGCGTTCATGGCACCCACAATCGCTCCCATCGAGACTTCAACCGACTGTCCTACCTCAACCACCGTCGTCATTATTGGTGGTGGAATCATCGGTCTAACCGCCGCACTGACACTCGCTGAGCGCGGCGTCGCCGTCACCGTGCTAGAAAAGGGACGCATCGCCGGAGAACAGTCATCCCGTAACTTGGGGTGGATCCGGAAAACCAACCGACATGGCGAGGATGTCCCGCTGGCACTGGCGTCTGACCGGCTTTGGGCCGCCATGGCTGAGCGCACCGGCTGCGACGTAGGCTACCGTCAATCGGGCATCATGTTTCTCTCTCGCACACCAGAACAGCTGGCCGAGCATCAAGCCTGGCTTGACTCAGTTTCGAGTCTCTCATTGGATTCGAGAATTTTGAGTGCCCGCGAAATTGAGGCTCAGGTGCCCGGTGGCCAAGGGCATTGGGCTGGCGCCCTTTTCACACCCTCCGATGGCTACGCCGAGCCGACGCTGGCCTCCAGTGCCATCGCCCAAGCCGCTATGACTCGCGGTGCGGTCATTATCGAGCACTGCGCCGTACGTAATATCACACGCTCTGGTGGCAAAGTGAGCGGCGTAGTGACCGAACGCGGCGAGATCCGCTGCGACCAAGTATTGTTAGCCGGCGGTATGGGCTCCCGACGATTCCTGGGCAACATCGGCATCTCCCTACCGACCTTGCCGTTGGTGCTGTCAGTCTTTCGTACCGGCGCCATGAACGGCCCCACTGACGCCGCCGTCGGCGGACCGGACTTCTCGTTCAGAAAACACAAGGATGGCGGGTTTATCGTGACCCAGCGCGGCGCGCTGGACGCCCCACTGACGCTCGATCACCTGAAAATCGGCGCCAAGTATCTGAGCGCGCTCCGCTCACAACGAGGGTTATTGCGAATTTCGTTGGGCAAACACTTCTGGCGGGATCTGATGCAATCAAGACACTGGAAAAATGGTCCATCACCCTTTGAACAGGTGCGTACCATCGACCCGCCCATCAACGAAGGGCTCAATCAAGAGGCGTATCGTAATTTGTCCGCCGCTTGGCCGGTGTTCCAGAACATGACGATCGAAGAATCATGGGCGGGGATGATCGACATCACGCCAGATTCGAATCCGGTCATTGATGCCGTCCCCAACGTGCCGGGCCTGACACTGGCGACCGGCTTCTCTGGTCACGGCTTCGGCACCTCACCAGCCGCCGGTCAACTTGCTGCAGATCTGGTCATGAACAACAAGCCGATTATCGATCCCCATCCCTATCGGTTTGGCCGCTTCTGAGATCACGCAGGCGACACCACGCTTTTTAATCAAGCCACCTCAGACCGGATCGCTTTGAGCGCCCGGTCGCGAGTGGCGGAAGGCAATTCTTGAAAAAGACGTCGGTATTCGCGGCAAAAATAACTTTGATGAAAAAAACCTTGGCTGGCGGCAACGTCAGCCAGACGCTGCGTCGGGTTTTGTAGAAGGTTCCGGCGCACAGCGTTGAGCCGCAACGCACGCAGGTAATGGACCGGTGACTGCCCCACTTCGGTCTGAAAACTGTATTGAAGCGTACGCCGTGAAATTTTCAACTGAGCACACAACGCCATTAACGAAGGTGGCGCCTCGGGCTGGCTGCGGATCATGGCTTGGCAGCGGTCGACAATATAGCGTCGTGTCCGATAATTGCTAATGTCCGGCTCCAAAGCCAATTCACACTCATTCAACAGCAGTTCGATACTGTCCGCAATCTGGCGCACCAGAGATTGCTTAAGCGCAGGTGTCATCAGCTCATGGGCGGGGCGCTGGCGCAGATAATCGGTCATCCCCTGCCACTGTCCACGGACTTGAGTGACAAACCCGCGCGGTACCTCGAGCCGCCGCAACCGATGCTCATCGCGGCTGAGCCACGCATGACGCTCCCGATCAATTGAAGCCACCAGCAAGTCGTAGTTCGACGGCGCCACACTCCAAAACTGATCACAGCTTGGCAGTACAGTCACAACATCAGGACTAAACAGCCCGTTGTTGGACCAACGTATCGGCGTAACAAGGTGCCACTGCGATTCGGGAAAATGCATCTGCTGGTGTATCCCCAAATTGGCACTTTCCCGAAAGAGACGCACTTCATGGCTGGCAACATCAACAATCTCGCCAACAAAAGCGCCCGCCTCAATCTGGCTTGACTCCTGCTGCCAGCCCTCTAAACGATTGGCGTGATCGGCAGCATCAGAGCAGCGGTGCAACATAATCGTCATGGTTGACTCCTTCCCACACATCGATCGCCTCATGGCGTGGGAATTGCATTCATTATTGTCATCAATACAGGGGCTCACCAGGGAATGCTTGATCAATGGATGTTTGACCACTGAATGCTTGACCAATGGATAGTGGTGCCCAGGTATATTTTTCTTTAGTGTCGACCAAGTCATTAAAATATTAATAAATATGGTGACCCAATGCTAACTCAAAATGCAACCTCGCTGCCTTTCGATGTCTGGCTTGGCGCCCTACGGCAAACATGTGGCGATTTCGACTCAATCCCCCGAGACCGGCGCAACTTTCAAGGCAGCATTTCAATGCGATCTAATGGCGGGATCGATATTGCCAACATCGTCACCAACGCAGAAAAGATGACGAGTTGTCGTGCCCAACGCCACCATGAGGACCGCCACTGCTTCCTAGTGGTGCAAAAACAAGGTCATGCGACACTGGTTCAAAACGATGAGGCCATCACATTACGTCCGGGCGAGATGGCGCTGATGGATTCAGTCAAGGCCTGCGACATCATTCCCCATGGCCTGATCGAACATGACTCCCTGCATCTCTGTCGCAGCGAAGTCGCCGATCGCTTCGGCGATACTTCGATTCCGTTCATGAAAATCACTGCGGACTGTGCCAGTAGCCAGATTCTGCAATTGGTCGTCAATCGGATGGTGACCGAGCCGCTCGCGACTGCGGGTGAGTGCGAAGGCGGTATCCCCGAGTCATTGGTCGCCCTGTTACCCGCGATCCATCAGCATCAGGCGCTCTCACCCTCATTCATGGCACAGGCTGACGGCACGCTTTTCGTTTGTATTCAACAATTTATCGATCAGCATCTACATGAAGAGAACATCAGCCCAGAACGTCTAGCGGAAGTCTTTCACATGTCGGTGCGCCAGCTCTATCGCCTGTTCGAACAACACGGTGAAACCGTCTGCCGCTACGTTCAACGTCGCCGGTTGACCCGCTGTGCCGAGGAATTATCAAGCCCGACGCTGGCCAAACGCTCGATCACCCAGATTGCTTACAAATGGGGCTTTACTGATTCGGCCCACTTCAGCCGCGCCTTCAAACGCGAGTTTGCAAGCTCACCCCGGGAATATCGCCGAATGCGCTTGGCATATGCCGTCTGATCAAAGCAAACAATGGCTCAAAGCAAACAATGGCTCAAAGCAAACAATGGCAAGGCCACCATGCCCAGAGGCGAACTCAGTTCAGACCATCAGTGAACGCAACCTACTCGAGCCAGGCCCAGTGTTCACTGGCAGGCTCGAGTACGCTGTTAGCTGAAGCAATAGCCCTGTTAACTGAAGCAATAGCCTGTTAGTTAAATCGAGCACTCGGTCAGTAAGCGATGCAAATTGACTTGAGTTCGGTGTAGGCATTGACCGCTTCCGGGCCAAACTCCTTGCCGATACCCGACATCTTGAGCCCACCGAACGGCATCGCCGGATCGAGCGTCACGTGAGTGTTCACCCAGACAGTGCCAGCCTCAATGCGTGGCGTCATCGCCATGGTTTTGGACAAGCTCTCAGTCCAAAGGCTTGCGGCCAGACCAAAGTCGCTATCATTGACCATCTTCAGTGCTTCTTCGTCATCATCGAAAGCGATCACCGTCAAGACAGGGCCGAACACTTCTTCCCGAGCGATTTCCATGTCATGGGTCGCGCCGCTGACCAAGGTGGGCGACACATAAAAGCCTTCGGCCGGTACCGGGTTGCCAACATGCACTTGGGCACCTTGAGCACGTGCGCGATCGATATAGCCCTGCACGCTCTGCTGCTGACGCTTAGACACCAAGGGATTCACCTGCGCCTCGGGGTCGATGCCAGGACCTGCCTGCATGGTATCGATCGCCTTGGCCAACAGCTCGCAGAAACGATCATGCAAGCGACGATGCACATAGAAACGTGATGCCGCGGCGCAGACCTGTCCCTGGTTGAGCAGCCCCCCCATGAGGGCCCCATTAACGGCTTTCTCAACATCGGCATCTTCGAGTACCAGCATCGGATTCTTGCCGCCCAGTTCCAACGAAAAGTGCGCCATATGCTCGACCGCGGCATGACCAATCTGCTTACCAATCTCAGTACTACCGGTAAATGTGACTTTATTGACATCCGGGTGTTCGGACAGACAGGTGCCGACCGTAGAGCCCGGCCCCAAGACCACGTTGAACACCCCCTTCGGTACACCTGCCTTGATGGCCAGCTCGGCCAGACGCAGCACGCTGAGCGGCGTTTCGGAGGCGGGTTTCAGCACGACAGAGCATCCTGCGGCCAGCGCTGGAACGACCTTCCAGAGCGCAATCATCATGGGAAAGTTCCATGGCACGATAGCGGCGACGACACCGATCGGCTGACGCAGTGTGTAGACGTTAAACTTGGCGCCTTCTGGCATCCCGATGGAGACGTCACGAGTACGGCCTTCGAGCTTGGTGGTCCAGCCCGCCATATAGCGAATAAAATCGATCGAGAAACCAACATCAACACCCCGGGCAATGTTGATCGACTTACCCTGATTGAGCGTTTCAATCCGAGCCAGCTCATCGGCATGGGCTTCCACAAGATCGGCAAAGCGCAATAAAATCCGTTCACGCGCCGCCGACGTCATATTGCGCCAACGACCATCCTCGAAGCTCTGTTGGGTTAATGCGACCGCACTATTGGCAAGGGTGATATCACCTTCGGCCACTTGGGTCAGCGGTTGACCGGTAGAGGGATCAAGCACATTACGGGAGGCGCCTTCTTTTAAGAAAGCACCGTCAATGAACGAGCCTGTCGCCCTTGCTAAAAAGTCTTCTACCGCCTGTGATACAGCATCCTGACTCATAAACGATCTCCTGCGCTTGCGAAACGTCGAGTCATGCGGCACTGAGGGATCTCCCAGCAGAGTCTCTCTGTAGGCTCTGTAAGTGCTCTCTATAGAGTACAAACGACAGTGCACAAAAGCTCGACGCCGGAAAAGGGTTCTGTACTGAAAAGCGTTGTCTGCGGTTCAGGCTAATGCGCCAAGCCCCCAACGGCTTGTGCGTGTCTGCCAGGAGCATGACTTTGTCTGCCCAAAACGCCGTCTGCCCAAAACGCCGTCTGCCCAAAACGCCGCCTGCCAAAAGACGCTCACGATCAACAGACAGCGTTGACCAAGCGCTAAAAGTTAAATCCAACCAGCAGCTGGGTATAATAGTTGGCGCTACTGTCACCGAGCTGTGAACCGCCGCCAGAAGTCGATTGATCAGGATCATAACGACCCAAAAGCGGCATCACCCACCAGTGATCGTTGATTGTCCAACTGCCGTAGAGATCAATCTCGTGACCATCGAGATGACCTGAGTCGGTATTCAGCGTATCGAAGCGGTACATCAGCAGACCGATGTTGAATTGTTCGCTCGGCGTGACCGACAGTGTGACCTGATGAATGCGTGCATTCGTGGAAAACGGCCCAGCGTAGTTAGCCGCTACTTCACCTTGGAACCAGGTACCGAGCGCACGGCCGTTGCCGTAAAGCAGTGGGTCATAGCCGTCGGAATAACGGCTGAAGCGATAGCTGATGTAGGGTGATCCGGCGACTTCGTCAAAGGTCCAGCCAGCCTCCAGATACCAAGCGTTTTCATCGCTATCGTCGCCTTTTTCCTGCCAAGCATACTGGCCGGATAGGAACAGGTTTTTGATTCCCGCATTGCCGTGACCATAGAGGCTATAGACCTGGGTATCTTCCCGGTCGGGATAAAGAAACGCGAAGTCACGATCGGTATCGAGCACCTTAATGTAGGTGGCCCCAAGTGTGGCATCATCGGTGACATGCTCAAACGTGCCGACCGCCATCTCAGGTTTGGCCTGTGCCGGGTTGTCAGATTTCAACCACATCAAGTCACCCCGCCAGCCCTGGTCGCCGCCGAGTCGAATGACGGCGGTGTTGTCAAAGGACTGCCGCGCGGCCAGATAGTAAGCCCCGCCTCTATCTAAATCTCCGCCTAAGACGCCCTCACCGAAATTGAGCGCGTCACCGGCAATCAGGAACCCGTCGCCGATCTGAATATATTGCCGACCCACCGACACATCGAGCCCGTCAGTGCCAAACGCCGGAATCAGCTCACCAGACTTCCAGCCAGCGAATAAATGCTCAATATGGGTATGACGCTCATCGCCAGTGGTAAAGCCTGCCGCATCGCCCTGCCCCCAAGTACCACTGGAGGTCCAGGCCACATCGGCATAAAGCGACCCTGCCTTGGGCGACAGCGTATGCGTCAGGTCAATACCGTAGGTAATGAAGCCTTCCTGCCAGTCACGGCCTTCCGCCTTCGCCGTTTCCGACTGGGCATAACCTTTCTGGCTGTGAAATGCCCCGGCGACACCGTTGACATTGAGGTTGAGGGTCGTATCCGCTGACTTGTGAAGCTCAACTGCAGAAGCGTTTCCACACAAGGCGAGCGAAACAAACGTGCCTGTAGCAAGTGCTGACAGCATCGGTCGAGAGGGCAAGTGAGTCATGAAGTCATCGTCCATTGTTATTGTCGTTATGCTTGTTTTTAGAACCCGTGATAATGGACCGCACGCACAAGCTGTACGGTCTCTATTCACAGGCTAGCGAGCCTCCACCCGTCGCTCTTGCCTCCCTTTGACGAAAACCTGTCTGACACTGCCGCTATCCGCTTAATCCAAATGTTCCTCTTCGTCCAGCCGAACACTTTCGAACGGCTCGACGATGACGATCAAGCGTCCATCCCTGGGCGCGTCACTTAGCCGAGCCATACCAGCGACAGCGCCGGGACGAACACGACGATGGCGATGCGCACCATGTCGGCACCGAGAAAGGGCAGGATGCCCCGGCTAACGGTACCCAACGTCGCGCCCTGACTGTACTTCTGCACGATGAACAGATTCATCCCCATGGGGGGCGTGATCAGGCCGATCTCGACCACCATCAAGGCGACGATACCGAACCAGATCGCCTTCTCCGGCCCAGTCAGCCCGAACAGCTCAAGCTGCATGATGATCGGGAAGAAGATCGGAATCGTCAGCAAAATCATCGACAGCGAATCCATCATGCACCCAAGCACCAGATAGATCGCCAACACCACCATGAGAATCGCCAGTGGCGCGAGTCCACTACCCAAGACCCAGTCAGCCAGCGCAGTGGGCATTTGCCCCAAAGCCAGCCCGCTGTTGAGTAGATCAGCGCCGATGACGACGAGGTAAATCATCGCACTGGCCTCAGCGGTGCCCAGCAAACTTTTGGCAAGCCCGGGCCAGCGCATCCCCTGCCACATGGCATAGACCCCGCAGGCCGCTGCGCCGAGTGACGCCGCCTCGGTCAGATTCGCCCAGCCCCCGTAGAGGCCAAAGATCACCACGAAGAAGATCACCAGAACCGGCGCAATATCGCGCAAACTTGCCCACCGCTCGGCCCAACTGTAGCGCGGAGAGGCCTCGACACCGCCCATGGCGCGCACGGCCAGCAGCCGAATCACCACGAAGTAGCCTGCCACAGCGAGCAGCCCCGGCAAGACGGCCGCCATGAACAGCGTGGTGATCGACGAATTGGTCAGTACGGCGTAAACGATCAACGGCACCGAGGGCGGGATCAGAATACCTAGTGTCCCGGCCGCCGCGATGGTCCCCGTGGCGAGGCGTTTGCTGTAGCGATGGCGTTCGAGCTCAGGCAGGGCCACCTGACTCATGGTGGTCGCGGTGGCCAGCGATGAGCCGCAGATGGCGCCAAACCCAGCACAAGCCCCCGCCGCCGACATCGCAAGGCCACCGCGCCAATGTCCAATCCACTTGGCGCTGGCTTGAAAGAGGGTCGCCGAGAGCCCGCCATGAATGGCAAACTGCCCCATCAGCACGAAGATAGGAATGACAGCGAGGTCATAGCTCGAAAACCGCGCATATACGAGATTGTTCAACGTATACAACAGCGCGTGGGTATCGCCGTCATAAACCAGCCAATAGCACAGGGCTCCAGCCATCATCATCGCCACGCCAACGTGCAGTCTGCATCCCAGCAGCGCCAGCATACCTCCGAGTGCCACAGCCCCCATCGTCAGTCCTTCCATCAGATGCCCTCCTCATCAGTCAGGATCGTGGCCTCATCGTGGGTCAGATGATGCAGGCTCTGATACAGCGCACACAGGCTCATGAGCGCAAGCCCTGGCAGCATGGCGACCTGAAAAGCGCCTTCGGGCAACCCCAGCTGAACGCTTTGCGCGTGATAAAGAAAGCTGTCTTCGGTCATCAGTGCTGTGCGCTATAGCAGAAGCGCGCTGACGACGGCCAACACCAGATGCGAGATCGCCAGCAGTCCCCGATTGACCCTCGCAGGCAGTGCTGAGGCGATGATATCGACGCGGATATGGCGGTCGTTGATTTCACATAACGGTAGAAAACAGGCCACGGCAACCGCCATAGTCATCTGCAACAGCTCCATATCGCCGGTGATGGGCGTCGCCCAGAGCCGACGCCCCACCATAGAGAAAAGTGACAATGTGATGGCGCCCAACAACAGCAAGCCGCCCATAAGCGCAAGCCCTGCTGAGAGTCGTTTTAAAAAAGGTTGAATCATGGGTGGCTCTCCCTGGTCACAGTGATCGTAGCGGTAATCGCGCAGCGTTTAATGGCGTAGATTGACGTAGCGATCCACGATCGCGCGCAGCGAATCCACCAACGCGGCTCGGTCAATGTCGCCCGCAGAAGAGGCCATCCAGTCATCCGTCACGCCTTGCGAGGCGTCTCGCATGGCCTCGTAAGCGGCATTGTCCAGGGCAATAACCGTTTGCTCGGGGTCGTTTTCAAGCCGCATACGCACCGGCACGATGGCGTTGTCCCAGGCACGACCAAAGCGGCGCGAGAGGGTTTCACCGCTGAGCGAATCCAGCGCCTCGCGGGCTTGCGCGGGCAGCTGCTCATAACGTTGCTTGTTCATTAAAAAGGCCAGCACGGTTACCGTCGGTGTGGCTTGATCCGATGCCGACTCAGTGTGGTAGTGAGTGACTTCGTCGAGCTTGGTCGGCGGCACCACCTCCCAGCCCGCCGAGGCGCCATCGATCACGCCCTTGGCCAGCGTATCGGCAATCTGGCCCGGCGGCATGCTCACCGCCGAAGCGCCGAGTGCATCGATCAGCCGCGAGGCCATTCGGGTCGGCGCGCGAAGCTTCAACCCGACCATATCGTCAATACCGTGAATGGCACGAGGGCGAGAATGGAAAACAGCGCCGCCATCGCTATGCACGGCCAGCACGTGATAGTCGGCAAAGTCGTCTCGCGCCGGGCCCTGGACGAAGTCCCAGGCGATCTGACTAGCCGTCACACCGCCAGCCGGCAGCATAAAAGGTAGTTCCAGCGCCTCGCTGCGTGGAAAGCGTCCGGCAGAGTAGCCCAGTGCCGTCCAGGCAATGTCGACCACACCGTTGCGCACCATATCGGGCAACTGCGAAGGGATTCCCCCCAGCTGCATGGCGGGATAGATCTGGCAGCGGATCGTGTGCTCGGCGCGTGCTTCCAGATCGGCGCACCAGGGCTCAAGAACACCGCGTTGAACACTGGCCACCGAGGGCAAAAAATGAGTGATGCGCAGCGTCGTCGCGGCCAGGGCTTGAGCGCTTACAAGCCCGCAGAGCAAGGTGATGATGTTGGCCAAGAGTAGCCGCTGAAGTCGGCCAGGAGCATGTTTTATTATTGTTTTCATAATGATCATTGTCCCTCTCATGGTGCTTTAGATTTAAGTCTTGCCCTCGGGCGATGAATGAAAATGAAGGATTCAACCCGTCGCGGGGCTCAGGTTGCCGGGTCTTCGCTCAACACCAAACTCAGTACCCCCTCGGCCCAATCCAGTGCGACCTCAGAGGCCATCAGCGGGCCGCTGGCATCATGGCGGCCGAACTCGCCGATACGTATTGCGCCACAGGCCACCATCGCCTCGGTAAGTAGCTCGCCGCCACGGGAGTAGGTGCGGGCGTAGCTGCTATCACCCAGTGCCAAGCTCGCAAAGCGAATGCCGGAAATATCCGGGGCGCCATCGCGAAGCGTCTGATAAAAGTTGTTCGCTCCGCCCGGCACATCGCCGTCACCGTAGGTCGAGCAGACAATCAGATAGAGCCGGTTAGGATCGAGAGCGTGTGGGTCGACATCGCCCAGGTCGGCCACGTCCACCGCGCAGCGGCCGTCAAGCATCTGCCCGATTTCCTCGGCCACCAGTTCGGCGTTACCCGACTCGGTGCCGAACAGTACACTCACGGACAAATCGCCTAGGCTTTTGCCGTCACCGACCACACCTTGAGTGCGACGCTCGAACACGATCGACTCGTCCCGCGCTGACTCGAGCAGCGCTTCGAGCGTAGTCAGTTTGGTACGCACCCGGTCCGGCGCGGTTTGATCGCGCTCCTGGTGATCGATGCGCCACCAGCCGTCAATATCGGTCGCATCCACAGGAGGCGTCATCCCACTGCGAGTACACGTCACCTCACCGGCGGCGATGTCACCGCTGATCACACCCGCTAACGCCCGAGCATCGGTACGCTGATCGGGAATCGTGCCCCTGGCACCACGACGCAACCATCCGGCCAGATAAAGCCCCGCCTCCACGCGCCCGGTGTCAGAGGCCCGGGGAAGCTGGGCCAGCGCTTTGGATATGACATCTTCTGGATCGGGAACGAAGCCGATGGCAGTAATCACCGAGTCCACCGCCAGCGAGATTGTTTCGCCGCCGAGGCCCAAGGAAACGCCTTCGACTTTGCCCTGTCCATTGATCTGCTCAGGGGTGGCTTCGAACCACCATTCGACCGTCATGGATGGCGCGCCCTCAACCTTAACCTGGTAGGCGCCTGGCAATGTGCGTAACGCGTCCAACCGCGCATCCTTGCCTTCCGGCACGCGGTCGAGATCGACGCCATGGAGACGATGTTCGATGCTCGCAAAGCGGCCCAGCTCGCGAATCATGACCGGGTCGAAGCGGGCCTTCTCGGCACTCGAGCGGCCGATAATATGCAGCGTGTCGATGTCACGAGTCAGCGCTTCATGAACGGCGGCGTCGATGTCGCTGCCTTTGAGTTCTTCTGATCCAATCGACAATAGCCGAAGCACATCGATGGCCACGTTGCCTTGGCCGATAATCGCCACGCGCCGACCTAACGTCGGGGTGGTCGTTTCGTACGGGTGACCGTTCAGCCGTCGAGTAATGCCGCCTGCACCGAACACACCGGTCAGGTCTTCACCGTTAATGTGGAGTCGACGATCTGCACACACTCCGGAGGCGACGACCACAGCGTCGTAGTCCGCGCGCAGCGCCTCGAAGGAGATCTGATCGCCGATAGTGGTATTGCCAATGAAGCGTACTTTAGGCGAATCGAACAGCCGGTCGAACTGGCGCGAAACGGCCTTGGTGCCCTGATGGTCGCCGGCCACGCCGTAGCGCAAGAGCCCGTAAGGTACCGGCAAGCGATCGATCAGATCGATATGGGCACCACGCATGCAGCGCTGGATTTCTTTCGCCGTGAAACAGCCCGCCGGGCCCGAGCCAACGATGGCGATGTGGTGCGTTGCCTCAGCCTCGCAGGTAATGGCAGAGGCGGCCGCGTCAGCGCCGCTGCCCTTGAAGGGAACGACGCTCTCCCAAGTGACCGGCAGAGAGAGCATGCCTCGGAATACCCAGCCGCCAATGGTGGGCTCGCGATCAGGATGAACTCGTAGCCCTTTCAGGTGGTTGAATAATAGCGGTAAGGCGACGTCGGCGATCTGGGCTCGCGCCGCCCGCGCACCAAGACAGACGTGGGTGCCCTTGCTGAAGGCCAAATGAGGCTTGACCTCGCGGTAGATATCGAACTCATCCGCGCGCTCCCATACCGACTCGTCGCGGTTAGCCGACAAAATGCAAATACCCAAGCGGGCACCTTTGGGCAGCTCGACACCGGCCAGCACAGTCTTTTGAGTCGTTTGGCGCGAGTACAGCCCAATCGGCGCGATCCAACGGATGGATTCATCGAACACCGTCGACCAGAGGCTCGGGTCACGCTCGGCGGCCCGGCGTTGATCAGGGTGGGTCAGCATCGCCCAGGCCGCCACGCCTAGCGCATCGCGTGGCTCATTGAGCCCGCCACCGATGCTCATCTTGATGTTGGCGCGGATCTTCTCTATCGGCATCTGCTCCTCAGGCGAGGAAAGCAGTGACGATATCAGCGAATGGTCGCGGTTATGCCGGTGCCACTCGAGCATTTCATCGAGCGCGATATCGACCTCGTCAAACGAACGCTTGCCGGCAGCCCAAACATCCGGATCGTTGGCGTAATTGCCGGTGGCGTCGATCAGCGTCTGTGACCAGCGCTGCATATCCTCCGACGAAACGTTGTGGAGCCCAAGGAGCTCCTTCAAACACTCCGCCGCAAAAGGCGCCGCAAAATCCCAGATCAAATCCGCACCCGACTCCTTATCGACAAGTTTGGAAAGCTGTTCCCGAGCCTTTTCATGGAAAGCCTGGGTCCAGACGTTCTTGACCACACTCGGCTTGAACACACTCTGCCACTGGCGACGCTCGCGGTAGTGCTCAGGATCGTCGCGGCGCAACATCGAATGGCCCATGGCACGGATCTGCAACGAATCGTGCTCGTTGGCAGAGAAGGTTTCCTGATCATGTTCGGTGGCGATCACGGCCTCGTAGCTGGTGATTAGATAGCGATTGACACTGGGTACCCAGTGAACCCCTCCTTCACGACGCAGACGTTCGTAGATCGGATAGGGGTCGTGGTAGAGCGTCTTGATATCGATCCAGTCCGCGACTGGAGCTGGTCGAGAAGGATTGGCGTGATTCATACGATCTCCGGAAGAAGGACAGCGGCTCAATAAAAGTCATCGATCGAGAGTTAACGCATGGGCGACCCATTAAAAAAATCAGTCATTAATAAGTTAATGTATATACTTTGCGCCAATTATTAATAAATTAACTATTATACTTTGTGTAAAGAAACCGCTTTTTTAGCTGAATCAGCCGACCCGCTTATGCGGGTCGGCTGATTCAGCATTGTATTTTTCATAAAAAACATGAATAAAAGGAAGGTCGCGCTATGCCTGCAAACGCTTAAAGAACGCGCCAAGACGAGGGGTATCGGAAAGCGCCAACACATCGGCCACATACTGATCGGGACGGACCACGACCACAGCACCTTCACGCGCGATACCACGAGCCGTGAAAATGGAATCACTGGGGATCACACCGAACACGTTTTCGAGATCGGTCAACGCAAACGGACCGACGTCTGGGGTGAACACGGAAGGCACCGCCGTGATCGAGACCTCCTCATGAGGCGTTGGATAAATCACTTTGATATCGAACCCATCGACCCAGGCACCGCCGAGCTGGGGGGCATTGAGGGGCGAGTCAGCCGCCTGCACCAGCCAGTCGGCAAGCCGCTGAGTCGCCGAATCCGCTTGGCCGGGCGCAGCATCGGCAAAGACGTAGAGACGCCAACGGCCGTCTGCTGTGGCCTGGTGGCCTAGCTGCAACGGATTACCATCGCACACCCTCGAAACCCACGCAGACTTGAAGCGTTTGCCCACGGGGAAGCCCGTCGCCAAGGCTTGGTAATCAGTGTCATTGGTAATCAGCGACGGCTCATACTCGGTCATAAAGCCCGCGGGAAACTCAATAGTGCGGGTATAGAAAGCCTCCAGTTCATCAGGGGTGTCGAACTCTTCCGGGCGCTTGGCCATCATCGTCGACCACTGCTTATCGAAGTCGATCAGGTTCCTGGCCACCACCTGGCGTTCGGCAGAATAAGTGGAGAGCAGCGTAGCGGGACTGCGTCCCGACAAAACGTGGCCGAGCTTCCAGCCCAAATTAAAGCCATCTTGCATTGAAACGTTCATCCCCTGGCCTGCCTTGGCGCTATGGGTATGACAGGCATCACCGGTGATAAACACACGGGGCAAGCGGCCAGAGTCTGGGGTTTCGACATCGTCGAAGCGGTCGGTAAGACGGTGCCCCACTTCGTAGACACTGTGCCAAGCAACATTGCGTACATCCAGTGTATAAGGCGTGAGAATCGCATTGGCCTTGGCGATGATCTGCTCGATGGAGGTATTGCGCACCTCGTTTGTGCCGTCGGCCGGCACTTCGCCGAGATCGACGTACATTCGAAACAGATGCCCACCCTCACGAGGAATCAGCAGAATGCTGCCCCCGGCGTGGGATTGAATGGCGCATTTGGTGCGAATATCCGGAAAGTCGGTCTTGGCCATCACATCCATCACGCCCCAGGCATGATTGGCTTGGTCGCCACTTAACGTACAGCCAATCGCGCGGCGCACCCCGCTATGCGCACCATCGCAACCGACGACATATTGGGCGCGGATCGTGCGCTCGCGGCCGCTTTCCGGCCCGGCCACATGCTTGAGTGAGACGCGCACGGGGTAATCACCCGAGCCCTCGACCTCAAGCCCCTGGAATTCGATGCCGAAGTCTGGGCGTATGCGTGCCGGGCCATTGGCAGCGGACTCAGCCAAATAGTCGAGCACCCGCGCCTGGTTGACGATCAAATGGGGAAACTCGCTGATGCCTTCAGGGTCATCCGGTGTACGTGCCACGCGCATAATGTGTTCCGGGCGCGCCGGGTCTGGCTTCCAGAAGGCCATTTCGGTGATCCGATACGCCTCGGCGGTGATCCGGTCGGCAAAACCGAACGCCTGAAACGTTTCAACGCTACGCGCCTGAATACCATCGGCATGACCGATTTCGAGCCGGCCCGCTCGGCGCTCAATAATGCGAGTACGAATATGCGGAAACTGCGCCAGCTGAGCGGCCATGATCATACCGGCAGGCCCAGTCCCTACAATCAGCACATCAACCTCGTCGGGCAACGTCTCAGGGCGATCAAGCCCTTCGCCGAGCGCGGGTTGAACACGGGGATCGCCGGATACATAGCCGTGATGATGGAATTGCATGACTGACTCCTCATTATTGTTTGAATCGAAACGGACTGAATCAGGCCCGGCGGCACAAAGCGGCACAAATGAAGTGCAATACACAAAGTGCTCACGCCTAACGACACGACCTCAAGCCCTCACCCTTTTCATGCTGCAGACCCAAGAGATCAATGAGGATGTGTTTTACAGCGACTTAATTGTACTTTTCATCAATATAGCCCCTACCTTGGTCGGCTTATGCCCTAATCGACTTATTATTTCGTTAATCTATAAATAATTTATTCAAGCCATTGTCTAACACAGTCAACTAGGTGTCACAGACTGCAATGTCACCCCCATCTAAATGATGAGATGAGAATGCTTGACAGGAGTCGCCCCACATATGATTAATATATTAATGAAATGAAATTTTGGCCGTTTGCCCACATCACGATTCAGGTGATCAACAGGTTCAGGTGATCAACAGCTTCAGACGACCAAAGGCTTCAAACGACTCAGGAGAACGACGTGCCCCATTTACATATTGAATACTCATCCAGTCTCGAGCAGCGCGTCGATATTCAAGAGGTTTGTCGCGCTGCCCATCAGGTGATGGTGGCATCCGTACTTTTTCCGACGGCAGGGATTCGGATCCGCGCTTTTGCCGCCGATCATTGCATCGTGGCCGACGACCATCCTCAAAACGACTTTCTGGCCATGACGTTGAGTGTCGGCAGCGGACGCGCCCAGCGTGATCTCAAAGCGGCCGGTGACGCGCTATTTGCTGCCGTCCAGAAGGTGCTGACGGACCCGCTGGCCACACCACATTTCGCCCTCTCGCTGGAAATCCGCGAAATCGACGCCGTATTGAGCTGGAAAGACACGCCCATCCACGCACGACTTTCCCAACAGTGAACCTATATCCCTTCAGGAGGATGCTTGATGAGTCAATTGAACGACAACATCGACCGCGCACAGCAGTACATGCAGCGGTTTCGTGAGCAAGGCGTCTTGAACCACATCAACGGTGAATCAGTCGCCGCTGACTCCGGCAAGACCTTCGAGACGCTGTCGCCGGTGGATCTGGCGCCACTGGCCAACGTCGCTCATGGTGACGCCAGCGATATCGACCGCGCCGTCAAGGCCGCCGAAAAAGCGTTCAAGAGCTGGAGCAAGACACCAGGCAAAGAGCGTCGTGCGATTCTGATCAAGGTGGCCGAAGCGATCGAAGCGCGTGCCGAAGAAATTGCCTTCACTGAGTGCATGGACACCGGTCAATCACTGCGCTTCATGTCCAAGGCGGCGATTCGCGGCGCGGCCAATTTCCGCTTCTTTGCCGACCGCGCTCCGCAAGCCGAAGACGGCCAAGCACTACGCAACGACACCCAGATGAACGTCACCTCCAAACGCCCATTGGGGCCGGTCGGCGTGATCACTCCCTGGAACACGCCGTTCATGCTCTCGACCTGGAAGATTGCTCCGGCGCTGGCCTCGGGCTGCACGGTGGTCCACAAGCCGGCGGAGTTCTCACCAATGACCGCCAAGCTACTGGTCGAGATCGCCGAGGAAGCCGGTTTGCCCAAGGGCGTGTTGAACCTCGTCAACGGCATGGGCGAAGGCGCGGGCAAGGCCCTGACCGAACACCCTGGCATCAAGGCCATCGCCTTCGTCGGTGAAAGCCATACCGGCCAGCTGATCATGGCCCAAGCCGCGCCGACGCTGAAACGCTTCCACTTCGAGCTAGGCGGCAAGAATCCAGTCATTGTGTTCGATGACGCTGACATCGACCGCGCCGTTAACGCCGCCACCTTCATGATTTACTCGCTCAACGGCGAGCGTTGCACATCGTCCTCACGCCTGCTGGTGCACGAGCGCATTTATGACGAGGTCACCCGCCGCGTCGCCGAAGTCGCCAACGGCGTCAAAGTCGGCCATCCGCTGGACCCAGAAACCGTGGTCGGCCCACTGATCCACCCCGAACACGAACAGAAGGTGCTGTCCTACTTCGCCAAGGCACGCGAAGAGGGCGCGACCATCGCCGCGGGGGGTGAAAAAGTCGGTGAGGCAGGCTGCTTCGTACGCCCGACCCTGTTCACTCACGCACGCAACGACATGACCATCGCCCAAGAAGAGATCTTTGGCCCGGTGCTCACGGCCATTCCGTTCAAGGATGAAGAAGAGGCATTGCGCTTAGCCAATGACACCCAGTACGGCTTGGCCGCATATCTCTGGACCAATGACCTCGACCGCGCCATGCGCCTAACCGACGCGCTGGAAGCGGGCATGATCTGGGTCAACTCAGAAAACGTGCGCCACCTGGAATCGCCCTTTGGTGGCGTGAAGTCATCGGGTATCGGCCGCGATGGTGGCGACTGGTCGTTCGATTTCTATATGGAGACGGTCAATGTCTCCTTCCCACGTAAGGTGCACCCAGTGCCGAAACTCGGCTAACCGCTGGTGAACAGCGCGATGCGCTGCGGCCTGAACGATCCGCCGCAGGCATCACCCCATGATTCAAAGGGCCCGAGATCACTCGGGTCGTCAGGAGAATGCTTATGAGTACCCCTCTTCCCCCGCGCCTTGCGTCCTTTCGTGCCAACGGCGCCGATCGCTTCGGTGTCGTCACCGATCACGGTATTGTCGATCTAACCCCCGAATTCGGCAGCCGCTTCAAGGGCCTTAAAGAAGTCATTGAGGCGGGCGCCATGGATGAGCTTTTAAGTGTTGCCGAAGGCCGCAGTCCAAGCTACCGCGAAGAAGACGTGACCTACCTGATCCCCATCGCTCACCCGGAAAAACTGATCTGCGTCGGCGTCAACTTCCCCTCGCGCAACGAAGAGTACAAGGACGGCCAAACAGCGCCCAGCAAACCGTCGTTGTTCATCCGCTTTCCGCGCAGCTTCGTCGGTCATCACGAGAACATCGTGCGCCCGCCGGAGAGCGAACAGCTCGATTACGAAGGCGAAATCACCATCGTCATTGGCAAGGGCGGCCGCCGGATTGCGCGCGAGAAGGCCTATGAGCACATCGCCGCGCTGACGCTGTGCAACGAGGGCACGATTCGAGACTGGGTCCGCCACGCCAAATTCAATGTCACCCAAGGCAAGAACTTCGACGCCACCGGTGCTATCGGTCCGTGGCTGGTGCCGTTCAAACGTGCCGAACAGCTCGATGACATCGAACTGACCACCCGCGTCAACGGCGAGGTACGCCAGCACGACCGCACCTCACGGATGATATTCGACTTCCGCTACATCGTGAATTACGTCTCGACCTTCACCACCCTGGTCCCAGGCGATGTGATCGTCTGCGGTACGCCTACCGGCGCCGGGGCCCGTTTCGATCCACCGATCTGGCTCAAACCGGGCGATGTGATCGAGATCGAGGCCGACGGCATTGGCACCTTGATCAACGGTGTGGAGGACGAACGACATGGCACTGACTGAGACCCAGATCGCTGAAGCCGCCGAGGCGCTGCTGGAGGCAGAAGCGACCCGCAAGCAGATCGGGCTGCTGTCCAAACGCTACCCGGACATGACGCTAGACGATGCTTATGCGATCCAGACAGCCCAGATGACGCGCAAAACCCAGGATCACGCCATTCTCGGCTGGAAGATCGGGCTGACCTCCAAAGTGATGCAGGACGCGCTCGGCATCGACACCCCGGACAGCGGTGTGCTCTACGACTATATGCGCTATGACACGAGTGCGGTCATTCCGAAGGGTCACTTCATCGCCCCCCGCATCGAAGCCGAGATCGCTTTTGTGATGAAGACACCGCTTGAGGGCGAGGTCACCCGCGAAGCGGTGCTGGCCGCGACCGAATACGTGACGCCAGCCCTTGAGATCCTCGACACCCGTATCGTTCGAAAAGACACCGAGACCGGCCAATCTCGGGTGATCTTCGACACCGTGTCCGATAACGCCGCCAATGCCGGCATCGTGCTCGGGACAGCGCGCCACGACCCGAACGCACTCGATCTACGCTGGGTCGGCGCCATTGTCAAACACAACGACGACGTGGTCGCCACCGGCCTGGGCGCTGGCGTACTGGACGACCCGGTCACAGGGCTGGTGTGGCTGGCGCGGCGGATGGCCACCTATGGCCAGCGCATTGAGGCCGGCCAAGTGATTTTATCGGGTTCTTTTATCGGCCCGGTGGAATGCCCATCCGGCAGCCGGATCGAAGCAGACTACGGCGCGTTCGGCACCGTATCGTTGACGTTCGACTAGGCAACAGGCCCGCTGTCGAGCAATAGGTCCACTATCGATAATAGGCCCGCTATCGATGGCCAGGCTGGGCTCGACGGTAACTTGAGGGAGTGGTGTTGGCATGACGTGCAAAGAAGCGACAGAAATAGCCCGGATCCTGAAACCCGAGCCGATAACCGATCTCATTGACGCCCATTCGAGTGAAGGTCAGAAGTCGTCGTGCCTCCTGCATCACACGGTCGTGCACCACGCGTTTGCTGGGTACGCCAGCGATACGACGGCAGACACTGTTAAGACGCGCTTCAGTGACGTTGAGCGCACGCGCATAGTCGGTCAGCGTCCAGTGCTCAGTGTAGTGGGCCTCGACCTCCAGATTGAAGCGATGAAACAGCGACAGCTCATCGTGACGCACGCTCTGAGCGGTCAGAGAACTGGCCGACAGCCGAAACAGGCTCACAAAAATCAGCCGCGTCAACATCATCAGCGTCACTTCACGGCCCGGGCGGTCGGCTTCGAATTCAAGACGCAATTCATCAAACAGCCGCTCGATGCGGTTGACATCAAGCCGCGACGCCTCGCTCACGCGGCCAGTCGCGACACAGACAGGCGCCACCATCGAGGCATCGCCCAGCTCAGGCAGCTCCTCAAGCAGCGACCACACCAGCTGCTGACGGACCGTCAGAACATGACCGTCACTGCCCTCCTCCGTGGTAAAAGAGTGCGGCACGGTCGGCGGTGTCAGGAAAAACAGCGGGCCTTGCTGGTGAAACTGCCGTTCATCCAGATAAACCCGCACCATGCCACGTTTGACATAGTGCACTTGAAAGAAGCGGTCGTGATGATGCACGGGCATGTTGCGGCCATAGAAATCCGCCATCCGGTCCAGCGCATCGTAATGCACCGTCGCATCGGCGTACCGCTGATCGTATTCCTGACCGATCGTAATGTTGGGAATGGGATCAAGCGCCATAGCGATATTCCTGAGTTCGTGCGGAGCCTCCGCCCAATAGATCTTATTACCCCCCGACATATTAACCACCGACGGTCATGTCGTTCCATGACATTGTCTGACTCACGTTTGGTGCCTGACTCACGTTTAGTGCCTGACTCACGCTTAAGACCTTCGGTCCCGTCCGTCCACTGCAAGGAATTTTCTCATGGGTGAAATCGTACTTGCCGCCAAGATCACACATGTCCCCTCGATGTACCTCTCTGAACAGCCGGGTGAACACCATGGCTGCCGTGCCGAAGCCATTGCCGGCCACAAAGAGATCGGTCGTCGTGCCCGCGAACTCGGCGTCGACGTTGTCGTCGTCTTCGACACCCACTGGCTGGTCAACAGTGGCTACCACATCAACTGCGGTGATCATTTCGAAGGCGTCTACACCAGCAATGAGCTACCGCACTTCATTAAGAACATGGCTTACCGCTACGATGGCTGTCCCGAACTAGGTCGATCGATCGCCGAATACGCCAACCGCTCCGATATCCGCACCATGGCGCACAACATCGAGAGTCTTAAGCTCGAATATGGCACCTTGGTGCCCATGCGCTACATGCATATGGATGTGCCCAACGATCAAGCCTTCAAGGTGATTTCTATCGCCGCCTGGGATGCCTGGCACGATTTGAACGATAGCATCCGTTTTGGTGCTGCCATACGCGAGGCGATTGAGGCCAGCGACCATAAGGTCATGGTGCTCGCCTCTGGCTCACTGTCGCACCGTTTTACCGATAACAACCTCGCCAAGCAAAACCTCCACCGTTGGTCACGAGAGTTCGATCGCCAGATGGATATTCGCGTAGTGGAACTGTGGCGCGAGGGCAAATTCGACGAATTTCGCAAAATGCTGCCGGAATACGCCGAGCACTGCTACGGCGAAGGCGGCATGCATGATACCGCCATGCTACTGGGGGTACTCGGTGAGGGCTATGACCGCCCGGCCGAAATTGTAACGGCCCCGTTCGGCAGCTCAGGAACTGGCCAGATTAACGCCGTTTTTCCGCTTTAATGCGACGCGCTTTTAAGGTGGATACGTTGAATTTGAATACGTTGAATGTGGATACGTTTAATGTGATTCGTTGCTGAGGAGTCTTCCATGGACATGCCCATCAATACCTTCAAGCAGGCCCTTGGCCACCAGGAGGCTCAAATTGGTCTCTGGCTAGGGCTTGCCAATGGCTACTGCGCCGAGCTTGCCGCCAATGCCGGTTTCGATTGGTTGCTGATTGACGGCGAGCACGCGCCGAATGATCTTCGTACCCTCCTCGATCAGCTTCAAGCGGTGGCACCTTACCCTGTTCAACCGATCGCCCGCCCCCCGGTAGGTGACGCCGCGACGATCAAGCAGTACCTGGATGTGGGCGTGCAAACGTTACTGGTGCCCATGGTGGACACTGCTGAACAGGCACGTGAGCTGGTGCGCGCCACTCGCTACCCGCCGGAGGGTATTCGCGGTGTCGGTAGCGCCTTGGCGCGTGCTTCGCGCTGGAATTCAATTCCGGGCTATCTTGATCACGCCGATGACGAGTTCTGCCTATTGGTGCAGATCGAAACTCAGCAAGGGCTCAAACACCTGGACGAAATTGCGGCCGTCGAGGGGGTCGACGGTGTCTTTATCGGCCCGGCGGATTTGAGTGCCTCGCTCGGCCATCGCGGCAATCCGGGGCACGAAGACGTGCAAGCCGCCATCGAAGACGGGATCGCTCGTATTCAAAAGGCGGGCAAGGCTGCTGGTATCCTCTCAGCCAACAAGGCCCTCGCTCGGCACTATCTCGAACTGGGCGCCACCTTCGTGGCCGTGGGCGTGGACACCAGTGTGCTGATGGGCGCGCTGAAAACGCTCGCGGGCGAGTTCAAGGGGAACGACGCCCCGGTACAACCGACGTCTTCAGTCTACTAAATTCTACGAGGACCCAATCCTCAGAAGACAAAGTTAAAGCATTAATATTGGGGTTGATCAAGGCTCGGCCAATATTCGGTCGAGCCCGCCCTATATTTACGACCAAGGTCTCGACAGTTTAGAGCTTAGCCGTCAGGATACGAATCCTTCAGTGACTTTCCAAACAAGGTAGAACATGGCGTCTCCAACCCCTTCCCTGACTCTGGCCCTGCTTCAGGCCCGCGAATCCGCCATGGATTTTTTTAGGCCGCACCTTAACCACAACAGCATCACCGAACAACAATGGCGAGTCGTTCGAACCCTATGGCAGGCGGAAGAACAGACGCTTGAGAGCTATCAATTGGCCGAGCGAGCCTGCATTCTACGCCCGAGCCTGACCGGTGTACTCATGCGCCTTGAACAAAACGGCTTAGTGCATCGCTGGAAGCCTGAAACCGATCAACGTCGACTATGCGTCACCCTAACGCCTGAGGGCAACGCCCTGTTCGAGAACATGAAAGGCGAAATGATGCGCCAATATCAAAAGATCCAGCAACAGTTGGGGCCAGAGAAATACCATATGCTGATGAGTCTACTCAATGAAGTGAAACAGCTTGATCCTAACGATTGAGACCTAACCCGGCCTATCAGCACCTATATGCTACTAAAGTATTTCCATTTAACCTCTTAATATACAAGAACTTTATTAGCCAAGGCAGGCTCAGGCAATGGCTTGTCACGCTCGGTCAATTAACCCTTTGACCAGCTTCCTAATCTCTCCTTGATATCCCCAGGCGTTCACGATTCAAGGAGAAAAGTATGCAGCATCACTACGACTACATCATCGTTGGGGCCGGCTCGGCCGGGTGCGTCATCGCCCATCGCCTACTCCAGGCGCTGGAAGTCACGGTTCTTTTAGTTGAGTCCGGCGGCTCAGATTCAAGTCTTCTGATCCGTATGCCCGCCGCAGTCGGCAAAGTGATTCCAACTCATACCTGGCCCTACATGACCATGCCGCACGCGGCGACCAACAATCGTACGATGTCCATCGCCCAAGGGCGCATGATCGGCGGCAGCAGTTCGGTCAACGGCATGATCTATATCCGCGGCCATCGCAGTGACTATGACGCCTGGGAAGTCGACAACGGCTGCACCGGTTGGAACTATGACAGCTTGTTGCCGTATTTCATCAAGAGCGAGAGCAACGAATCGCTCGCGGGCCCCCTCCATGGTCATAACGGCCCGCTCAAGGTGAGTGAAAATCGCTATCGCCATCCGCTGTCGCAAGCGTTCGTGCGCGCCGGTCAGGAGCTTGGGCTGCCCTACGTTAACGACTTCAATGACAACGCTCGCGAGGGCGTCGGCTACTATCAAACCACGACCTTCGAAGGTGAACGCTACAGCGCCTCGAAAGGCTATCTAAAGCCAGTGCGCCAGCATCCTCGTCTGACCGTTTTAACCAATACCGATATTGAAAGAGTGGTCATCAATAAAGGCCGCGCCACTGGCGTACAGGCCCGTCACGCCAAAAAGGGCGACATGACCTTTCACGCCCGCCGCGAAGTGATCCTCAGTGCCGGTGCGATCGGTAGTCCAAAAATTCTGATGGCCTCTGGTATTGGTCACCAGGATCATCTGAGCGCGCATGGCATTGAGTGTCTTAGCAACCTCCCCGTCGGGGATCATTTGCAAGATCACTTACATATGTCAATCAATGCCAGCCTTAAAGATCCGGTATCCCTTTATGGTGAAGATCGTGGTCTGCGAGCATTAAGCCATGGAGCCGAGTGGCTACTTCATCGTCGCGGGCTTATGACGTCCAATGTGTTGGAAGGCGGGGCCTTTCTGGATACTGCCAATGAGGGACGTGCGGATACTCAAATTCACTTCATGCCGATCCTCGACACATGGGACGACCCTAACGGTATTGGTCGTGGCCAAACCCATGGGATTACGCTCAAAGTAGGTCACCTACGCCCCGTCTCGCGAGGTCATGTGCGACTGGCCAATTCAGGCAATCGGTTAGTCACCGAAATTCATGCCCACTATCTGGATGCGCCTGAAGATATCGAACATCAGGTACGCTCACTACGAGCGGGCATGGCGTTTCTCGACACACCATCGCTATCGAGTTTAATCCATGATGTCTTTTCTCCACCTGAGGCACGCCAGCTGATGGCACAGAGCCACACTGACAGCCAGAAGACACTAGAAGCCTTTGTACGCCAATATTGTAAAACGACCTATCACCCGGTAGGGACCTGTCGCATGGGCCCTGATGCCGAGCATTCGGTGGTCGATCTCGAGCTCAAGGTTCATGGAGTAGAGGGGCTTAGGGTCATCGATTGCTCGGTTTTCCCTACCCTCCCAGGCGGCAATACCAATGCACCGACTATCGCTGTTGCAGAAAAAGCCGCTGACCATGTGATCAATGCGGCCTGAAACGAACGGGGAGCTTCATATTGAAGACCCCCGCGGACATCGGTTCTACTCACAAAAAAGCGCGCTCGTGCTCAAGCGCGCAAAAGGACCCCGAGGGTGCGTTTAGGGACATCATCAGTCACAAATTCAATCACTCAGATCCGGCTCAAAAAGCCCCTTTTTCATTTTGAACTTGACCCAGACAATGGCGATCAGGCTGACAATGCCCAACACCACGCCTAAAAGTGTATAGATCAAAGCGGTCATGTCCGGCGATGGCGAGGCGTTGGCGGCCACGTAGGCCATACCGGCAATACCCACGATCTGAGGCAGTGGATAGAACGGTGTACGGTACGGGCGACGATGCTGGGGTCGACTCCGACGCAGCACCATGACATCAATGTGCGCAACGATATAAGCCAGAAGCCAACTGGTCGCGGCTGCGATCACCAGCGAAATAATCTGGTCGGGCTTGATCAACAAAAAGGGGATGAGCACGCCTGCGGCCAGAAACACAATGCCGACCCAGGGCGTGTCATAGCGCGGATGTCGCTTGCCCATAATGCCGAACGCCTGACCATTGTCGGCCATACCCGCCATCATGCGTGGCACCGCAGCCAATACAGTATTGACCGTACTACAGGTGGCGGTGATCCCCATCACCGTGGCAATGATGAGCCCCGACTTGCCAAACACACCATCCACCAGGTCGAGATATGGCAGTGGTGACGTCGTCAGTGTCTCGGCGGAGAGGTAATGACCCGCACCAAGACAAAAGAGCGAGAACAGTACGAAGATGATGCCCAACGACAGAAACATGGCGCGCGGAATACGCTTTTCCGGCTGACGAATGTCACTGATCATCGGACAGACAAACTCGCAGCCGACAAACATCCACATGGCCAACGCGACCAAGCCGATGAAACTGCCATCGACGATGCCACTGATCCCCCAATCAATACCGACTGCGGTCTGGGCAATTTCCGCCGAGGGCGGCTGGATCATTGCCGTAACCCCCACCAGCGCGATAGCGACGACCATGGCAAAAGTAAATACATTCTGCAGTTTGGCAAAGACGTCAGTGCCCAGGATATTGAGTAGGGCCAGTGTTGCCAGCAGCAACACCGGTATCAGATGCGAAGGCAATGTTTCAGGAAACAGTGTTTGTAAAAGTGCATCCACCAGTAAGAACTCGGCCGGAATCGCGAAGATGGCCACAACGACATAGCCAGCAAACACCGACACAATCGCCGGAAAATGGCCGATGGCCTTTTGGGTATAGGTGGCCAGCGTCCCCGCCTGAGGGTACATCAGTGACAGCTCTGAAAAAGACATCGCATTGCAAACGGCCAACAGTGTGGCGACCAACATAGCGGCCAAAAAACTCAAGCCCCCGATACCGAATCCTAGCAAGGCCGATGCCATGGCCCCTTGAACGACTACGGTCCCGATACAGATCGCAATCATGGTTTTGAAACCGAGGTGCTGGTGCGTGGGGTCGCTGACTTGGGGCATCGTCCCGGTCTTTAAAGTGTCTGTCATGATGAGCGTTCTCCTGGCCGGTTTAATTATTGTTGGGCGTACACGGACACACTAGGTTTCAATCTGCACGCTGCTCATCATTCATTCTTGTTCGGTGCTGCCAGAAATTTACCCCTGCTTGCCCCCGTCGCCAAACTCACTCGACCATGGTCGTCCTCCCCCATTCGGGGGATAGCGCTCGGAGAGACCCATACAGAGGATAGAAGCGTTGACGGCCATATGGCGCCGTCCACCTCACTCGGTTCCAGGAGAGAACACCATGACAGCATCCTCTACCCACAGCGACTGGATCTCGGTCACCGGCCTTGAGAAAGGCTTCGAGACAGACTCATACGCGCTAGATAACTCGGCTGACCTCAGCGGCAAGAAAATCGAGCTGCATGACGCCGACGGCAAGGTTCGAAGCCTTGGCATCGACCAAGATCAGCTTCAAATCAACAACGACGAGACGGTCCAGGTCCGCATCACCTCACTGCGTCAGGGCGTCTACCTGCTGGACTGGCTGGACGAGCGTGCACAGCCGACCCAATCCCACACCGTGGTACTGGATACGCTGACCGACAGCTATACCCAGGTTATCGGCACCCTGCCCACGTTCGATGTCATCAAGACCGGACTCTACGAGCGCGCCCTCGGCGGTCGGGCGCTGACCGACGTCAAGGTCGAGATCAGCCACGGTGCCGTCAACCAGGCGTATCGCGAGGACGTCTGTCCGCACGTCAAGACCGATGAACTGATCGGCGTGCGCAACCTCTACCGCTACAGCCCGACCGAGGTGTACGAACACGTCTACCTCAACGAAAACTTCTACACCTGGCACTGCCTTAAGGGTGTGGAAAAAAACCTGTGCGATACCGACGCCTGTCACTACTACAAGATCAGCGACGACCTTTATCTGTTCATCTGGCGCGAAAAAATTGTTCCGACGCTCGGCATCGTCATGATCGATGAGCAAAACCACAGAAGTGACGGCAAGATCTTCGGTGTGGGCGATACCGAAGACGCGCCGCTGGCCAACTTCCCGATGGCTTCCTACTGCCAGCGTCTGAACGAAACGGAGTACCCCGATGAGCACTGAGACCAAGACCATCGTCATTACCGGCGCCGGCACCGGCGTCGGCGAAGCATGCGCCCGCCAGCAGGCGGCACTGGGTCATAATGTGGTACTGATCGGACGTCGCAAGACCCCGCTTGAGGCCTTGGCCGCCGATACCGGCGGGCTGGTACTCTCAGGCGACGCTGCCAGCGCCTCGGACTGGGAGGGCTTCTGCCAACGGATTATCGAGACGTACGGTCGAATCGACAGCCTGATCTGCAGCGCCGGCGGCCATGGTCTCGGCACTGCCACCGAGATAACCGACGAGGACTGGCAGCTGTCGATGCGCCTGAATCTGGATACCGCGTTCTATAGTGCACGCGCCTGCCTGCCGCACCTGATGAAACAGCAAGGCACCATGGTGCTTTTGGGGTCACTGGCCTCGTTCCAGGCCGGCGGTGAGGTGTGCGGCTATACCACCGCCAAGCATGCGATCGTCGGGCTGACGCGCTCGATGGCCCGGGATTTCGGGCCTAAGGGGGTGCGGGTCAACTGCGTCTGCCCGGGCTGGATTCGAACGCCGATGGCCGATGAAGAAATGCAGCCGCTGATGGCGCACTACAACGAATCCCTCGATGACGCCTACACCCGTGTGACTCAGAACGTGCCACTGCGCCGACCCGCCAGCGCCGACGAGATTGCCCACATCTGCGATTTCCTGATCGGCCCGGCGTCGGCCATCATCACAGGCAGCATGATCATGGCTGATGGCGGCTCCCACGTCGTCGATATGCCGACGCTTGCTTTCGAGGCGCTGGCGCCAACCGCCTGAGCCTACAGCGTACCACCGGGCCCATGAGTCCGGCCATTTTTCCTTTCATGACGGGAGTGTGTTCATGAGCATCAACATCGACTACAGCGGCCAGCACGTGCTGGTCACCGGTGGAGCCCAAGGTATTGGCGAAGCCATCGTGACTCGCTTCGCTGAGGCTGGCGCTAGGGTGACGTTGGCCGACATCAACGAAGAACAAGCAAAAAGCGTGGCCGACCGGCTCACCGCCGACGGGCATCAGATCAATGCCTGCCCGGTGGATCTGGCCGACGAGACCGCCACCCGCGCCATGATTGAAGACAACGACCCGATCGATGTACTCGTTCACAACGCCGGCTACTTCCCGCTGACGCCGTTCGAGGACCTGACCCGCGAGCGGGTCGAGCGCACCTTCGCCGTCAACGTGCAGTCGTTGTTCTGGATGACGCAGGCGCTTTTACCGCGTTTCAAGCAACAAGGTAAGGGCGTGATCCTGTGTACCTCTTCGGTCACCGGCAATCGGGTCGCCTACCCGGGTCTGACCCACTACGCCGCTTCCAAGGCCGCAGTCAACGGGTTCATCCGCAACACGGCGCTTGAAATGGGCGGCGCAGGTATCCGCATCAACGGCGTCGAGCCGGGTATGATCCGAACGCCCGCGATGGACAATCTTGGTGATGATGAGCATAGCCAGAGCCTGGAGCGCGGCATTCCGCTGGGCCATCTGGGCGCGCCAGAAGACATCGCCAACGCCATGCTGTTTCTGGGATCCGACCTGGCCAAATACATCACCGGCCAGACCCTCATCGTCGATGGCGGTGCGCTACTACCAGAAAGTGTGACCGCCCTCACCTGAGCAGTCAGAAGGACTTTGTGGCGATAAATTCACGTTGCCCTCACACAGCCGGCTCGTTATGTTGGTGATCTCGACCAAAAGGGAGTCGGCCAGCCATGCAGTCTCCAAAAGACCTTGGCACATACTGTCTCAACGCGTTCACCCGCGCCGTACCCGCATCACTAGCGGCGTTTTACCACATTGATGGCGGCTTAAGTGCGTGCAATTTCCAACTGTACGGTGGTTTCGACCAGATGCATAACTGCTACCTGCGTCGCTACCGCCACCTCGACCCACTTCAGCCTATTTACTGCCAAAGGTTAGGCCGACAAGTCATCTCCCTACGGGACGCCCAAGCACTGCAATCACGTCAACACAATGAGGGTTATCAGCATTTTCTAAGCCAATACGACGTCGTCGATGTGACCGAAGTGTTGCTCTATACCTATAACCGCCCAGTGCTTGGTATCTCATTGTTACGAAAATCGCGTTTCGGTCGGTTTTCCGCCCACGAGCTCGACACACTACAATCGCTTCAGGAAATGCTGCAACTGGCGGTCTCCCAACGCGCCTTCGAACTCGCCCCGGCGCCTACCGAGCCAATACCCGCCGCACTGACCGAACGAGAGACCCAGCTCGTACCGCTCTTACGACAAGGCCTGAGCAACAAGGCGATAGCTCGCGAGCTTGGTATCGCCCCCTCTACGGTCAAGACCCATCTCGATCACCTCTATCGCAAACTAGGGGTCAACAACCGTACCGAGCTAATCGGCCGATTGTATTGATAATCCGCTTGTGTGATTACCGGCCAGCTTCATCATGGCCTTCACGATTCGATCGGTAGGAACATGACCCAGATGGATCTACGTCAGCGGATCTAGACATGAAAATAATTCAAGTTCGCCGTGAAAAGTCACCAATAGCCGTATGCCAGCTCGACGGGCATCATGGGTGCATGATCCATTCGATGATGACCTTTCATGTTGTCATACCGATAGATATTGTGATTTAAAGGAATTCTTCATGTCTGACCAACCGCCGTTTCGTGCCGACATTGTCGGTAGTTTTCTTCGTCCTGAGGCACTCAAACAAGCCCGGATACAATATCAACAAGGTGAGATTAACGCTGTCGAGCTGAAGGCAGTGGAAGATCGTGAAATCCAGCAACTGGTGACCCAACAAGAAGCACTGGGGCTTAGAACTGTGACCGATGGTGAGTTTCGACGCGCCTGGTGGCACTTCGATTTCTTAGAACATCTCAATGGCGTGACCGGCTATCAAGGTGAACAAGGCATTCAGTTTCAAGGGGTACAAACCCGCGCCAAACAAGTCCGTATTGATGGGCCAATTAGTTTTAACCCTGAACATCCGATGCTCGATCACTTCCGTTTTCTCAACAGTATCGCCACCGTTACCCCTAAGATGACGATCCCAAGCCCGAGTGTTTTGCATTTTCGTAATGCAGGTCGCATCGATCATAGTCGTTATGCTCAACGCGAGACCTTCTTCGCAGACCTCGCGGATGCCTACCGTGATGCCGTACACGCTTTCTATCAAGCGGGCTGTCGTTACCTACAATTAGATGACACTGTCTGGGCTTATCTATGCTCAGAAAAAGAGTTAGCCGCAGCCCAGGCTCGTGGACTCGACACATCAAATCTTCAGTCGATTTATGCTGACATGATTAATCATGCACTGGCCGATAAGCCGGAAGATCTTTATGTCGGCTTACATGTGTGCCGAGGAAATTTCCGTTCCACCTGGATCAGTGAAGGCGGTTACGAACCTGTCGCCGAAACACTCTTTGGTCAGGTGGGTGTTGACGCTTGGTTCCTGGAATACGATAGCGAACGCGCAGGGGGATTTGAGCCATTACGTTTTATACCAGAAGGCCATCAGCAAGCCGTACTGGGGTTGATCACAACCAAAGTCGGCACGCTGGAAGATCCCGATGCCGTGCGCGCACGACTCGAAGAAGCAACACGCTGGGTGGCCAAGTCACAACTTTGCTTGAGTCCACAGTGTGGTTTTGCGTCAACTGAAGAAGGCAATCATTTAGCCGAACAAGCTCAGTGGGATAAACTCCGCCTCACATTGGAGATCGCGAACCAGTTCTGGGGAGAATCTTAAGCACTAAGGATAAGACGGTAAGTGCTGAGAACATCTGACTCGTGTTATCCCTATTGTCGCTCAACACCATAGTCGCTCAACATTATGGTCGCTCAACACCATTACCGCTCAGCACCGAGCCCCCGTAGCAGGTAGGGCTCGGTGCTCGCTTAAGCCTAGGACTGATTCAATGAACGTTCTTTTGGCTTACGCATCACCATGAAGTAGAAAAAGATGGCGGTCAGCACAACAAAGAACACACTGTCCGGGCTGGTGAAAAACACCATGGGATTGCCATCACTAATGGACAGTGACCGACGGCAATATTCTTCGAGGCTCGGCCCTAAAACGAAACCCAGCAACATGCACACAGTGGGGTATTGCTGCTTACGTAGATAATACGCCAAGACGCCAAAGACTAACGCCAAGGCCATCTGAAAGGTGGAGTAAGTGGCGACATAGCTACCGACCAGTGCCACCACCGCAATGCTAGAGTAGAGCACATCGCGTCGAATCGACACTAGTTTTAGGAAGTAAGGCCCTAACAAATAGATCGATAGTGGCACCAAGACCAGAGCACTCACGAACAAAGACGCGAACATCGGTGCCACCAGATCCAACTGCTGCGACATAAACTGCGGCCCAGGTTGTAGGCCATTGATCACCAAAACCCCCAAGACAATCGCCGTCGTCGGATCCCCAGGAATACCAAACGTCAGCATAGGCACAAAGGCCCCGCCACACATGGAGTTATTGGCACACTCAGCGGCCGCGATGCCTTCGGGACTGCCTTTGCCGTAGCGCTCAGGATGCTTGGAAGAGCGCATAGATTCGGCATAAGAGACAAACGCCGCCATTGATCCCCCCGCGCCCGGTAAGATCCCGACGGCATAACCGATGATGGCGCTTTTTAGGTATCGCAACAGGCCAATTTCGCGAACTTCAGACCAGGGTGGAATGAAATCCCGGCGGCGAATCAAAGTGCTCTTGATCTTACCCGGGTCTACGGTGAGTAGGCTGCGGCTATCGGCTTGCACCAATAGCTCGCTAATGGCGAAAGTCCCGATGATCAGCGGCATCATTTCAATGCCTTGCACCAGCGCACTGGTACCGAAAGTAAAGCGGGCGATCGGCTGCACCACATCAATACCGACGGAAGCGATCATTACCCCCAGAAGTGTGGCAATCATCCCTTTAGTGATCGAACCTCGTTGCGAAATAATAATGACGATCAGAGCAAAAGCGATCAGCGAAAACTTTCCAGGGGTTCGAATCAGTAAGGCAACATCAGCCGCCAGTGGTGACACCACCATCAACAACAATGCGCCTATTGTGCCCCCGATCATCGACCCCAAAGCCGCATGCCCCAAGGCTTTAGCCCCCTCGCCGCGCTGCTGCATGGGGTAGCCTTCAATCGCCGTCATCATCGACGAGGGCGCACCGGGAATATTGATCGTGGTCGCGGTAATACTGCCGCTACACATGCCCGCCATAAAGATACTGGCGCACGCCACCAAGGCCGTCGAAACGTCCAGACTGTACGTCAAGGGTAATAACAGGGCAATCGCCAGCACCGAAGTTAATCCGGGAACAGCGCCAAAGAGCATACCAATCAGGAAGCCCGCGATCATGTAGAGCAGTGTTTCAGGGTTAGCCAGCGCCGCAAAGCCTCCCAAAATCCCATTCATAGCGTCCATGGTTACAGGCTCCACAACGTTGGCAAACGAACTTGGAAAACGATTTCAAATAACAGATAACCCGCGCCTGTAATCACCACGGTTGCCACTAACTTCATGACGAGATTGTGCTTAATCCCCCCGCTAAACAGAACAATCAGTAACAGCACATAGCCGAGGGTGGCGACCAGGTAACCGAGCCGATCAAAGGCAATGAGATAACCCGCTGTCAGCACGACAACGCCCAGAGCCCCTAGAGAAATCCCCAGGTAACTTGGGCGTTTATCGTCGCCACCTAGACGCTTTGTCGCTGAGCAATCGGGGGCACTGCGATCGGTCTCCAGCGATGCCGCGGCTCGCTGTTGCTGAGCCTGCTTCACGGCTTGGCCCATGGCGCATGCCAGGGCAATCAACATCATGATCGACGTCATGATGGGAAAGAAAGCCGCCGTCATATTGCCGCCTTTCATCGGCGGCCCAAGCTGCAACGCCGAGATCAAATAAATCACCGTGATCACGGCTAATACGGCTGGCACGTAAAAACCACCACCTAACGTTATTCGCTGAGAAGACATATCAACACCCATGAGAATGACACTGCGCCATGCACAACCCAATGCATAGCGCAGTCAGTAGACCCCTTTATGTGCAGGATTTACCTCTCCAACACGCCTTTCTCAACCAGCTCATCCATGGTGCTAAAAAGCTGTTTCTGTGTCGTCTTAGACCATTGAGTGACTTCGTCAGAACCTAACCAGGCAGGCGTCACACCAATCTTTTTCAGCCACTGCTGGAATTCATCGCTGTCATAAGCCGCGTGATAAGTCGCTTCTAGCTTTTCAATCACCTCATCTGGCGTTCGGGCAGGCGCCACCAGCGTGATGAAGCTCCCCATTTGCAGATCAATATCCGGGTTTGATGCCGTCACCGGCGGCACATTGGGGAAGCCTTCATTTTGGGTATCAGAGAATTCGACCAAGCCGCGCGCCTGACCCGATTCAATCAAAGGCGCTAGATCGCCCAGGCTAGTCACAACGGCATCAACCTCACCGTTTAGCAGCGCTTCTTTCTGTGTCGCGGCACTGTTGTCATAAGACACGATTTTGAATTCAGCCCCGGTTAAATCCTGAAGCTGTAACAACGTCAAGTGCGTCCGCGCGCCCATGTTCTGAATGCCAAAGCGAATAGATCCGGGCGCTTTTTTGGCCGCGGCAATGAGATCGTCCAAGTTTTGATAAGGCGCATCGGCAGCGACCGTAATAGCATCAGCTTCCTGAGTGATGCGGGCGATCATCCGCATTTTGTCCATAGTGAAGCCGGGGAGCATCTGTTTCCACGGAATCGTGATGATGCTGTCATAAGTAATTGCAGCAATCGTATGGCCATCAGGACGTGCATTCATCAGTTGCAATAACCCAGTTGCAGTCATCCCTCCAGAAACATTTTCCACATACATGGAAGCCGGGAAGTCATCTTCTGCAATGTTGGTAATTTTACGGACAATGGCATCAGTCCCCCCCCCCGCCGCCGCCGGTACAATCACTCGAACATCACGGCGAGGATAATCAGCATGCGCAAAACTAGCGCCCAACATGGCAAAACAGGCCATACCAAGTAACGTCTTTTTTAATGACAGTGCTTTTTTAAATTGCATCACAGACCTCTGGACTGATCAGGGGTTGAAGGGTTTTCTTCACGAAAAGCGTCTTTCACTGGCGTGGACATTGATCAGCGCAGCATGTCTTGAACAGGTCCCAAACTGCTTGGCCCAGGGCTCAAACTGCTTACCCTAAGCACAATCAATGAATAGCCTAAGCGCAATCAATGACACACGTTGAGTTCTTCCTGTTAAGCTCTTCCTGGCGTCGAGTCCTTCCTGGCCAGATGAAAGTCATCGCTCATGTCATACATCATACATTTGAAGTTAGAGTGACAGGCATGAAGGGACAATACGCCAAACGTCTAAATCACAACTAAAGTATAGATTTAGACGTTTAGATATTTAGCCTTGAGGTGAACCGTATTTAAACAATTCGCATTTAAACGGTTCGCATTTAAACAATCCGCATTTAAACAAACCAATGCCGAGTTCGATTGGCAAACCAGACCAGCGATAACATCACCGGCACCTCCACCAGCACACCCACGACGGTGGCCAGCGCGGCACCGGAATGTAAGCCAAAAAGTGAAATCGCGACAGCCACCGCCAACTCAAAGAAATTCGACGTCCCAATCAGGCACGCAGGCGCCGCCATTGTGTGGGGAAGCTTCAATTGTTGAGCCAGCCAATATCCGATCGCAAAAATGCCATAAGTCTGAATAAGCAAAGGAATCGCAATCATCACAATGGCTTGAGGCTTGGACATGATCGTCTCGGATTGAAAGCCGAATAGCAGCGTCACGGTGGCCAATAGTCCGATAATCGACCAGGGTTTCATCGCCGCCAAAAACGTATTCAAGCGTGAATGATCATCGGCCCGATCCAGTTGGTGACGAGTGGCCGCACCGACCAGCAAAGGCACCAACACATACAAGACAACAGAGATCAGTAGGGTCTTCCAAGGCACGGTGATATCGGTCACCCCGAGCAACAAGCCCGCGATCGGGGCAAAAGCAAAAATCATGATGATGTCATTGAGTGATACTTGCACCAGCGTATAGTTGGCATCACCGTGGGTCAGCTGGCTCCACACAAACACCATGGCCGTACAAGGCGCGACGCCCAACAGAATCATTCCAGCGATATACTCGGAAGCCGTTTGCGGATCGACCCAGTCCGCAAACACTCCTTTGAAAAATAACCACCCCAAAAACGCCATGGTAAAAGGCTTCACCAGCCAGTTAATCACCAGCGTCAGTAACAACCCTTTGGGGTTCTGACCGACATGTCGAATTGAAGAAAAATCAATCTGCACCATCATCGGGTAAATCATCAGCCAAATCAGCACGGCAATGGCGAGATTGACATGGGCGTATTGCCAGCTCGCAACCATTTCGAACGCCGATGGCACAACGTATCCTGCCAAGACGCCAACAATAATCGCCAACCCCACCCACACCGATAAATAACGTTCAAAAAGTCCCACAAGCGTCTCCTCTTACTGGGTCAATGGTTCGGTATGGAGATATCAAGCGCCTGAATGGCTCGACGCTGCTGATCAGGTGATAACGATTGTTCCGCGATCATCTTGAGCTGCATCACCCGCGCGCTCACTTCGTTCAAGCAATGTTTAAAAGCCGCATCAGTCTGCTCAGCCGATACGGCAGAGGGGTCATCTAGCCCCCAATGCACTTTTAACACTGGCCCGAACCAAATAGGGCACTGCTCACCTGCAGCGGCATCACACACCGTGACCACCACATCGGGCTCAAAACCTTCGAAGGCGTCCCAAGACTGGCTGGTTAATCCTGCCGTCGACACACCTTCGGCTTGTAAGTAATGCAACGTGAGCGGGTGGACCTCACCGGCAGGGTGGCTACCGGCACTGCGCGCTTCAATGACATCGCCCGCCAAATGGCGCGTCATTGCTTCAAACACAATGCTGCGACAGCGGTTATGGGTACAGAGATACAGCACTTTCATAATAGGGTTGATGGCAGGGCTGACGACAGGCTTCATGGCAGGGCTCTCATCTCATCGACATAGAAGGTTGAGTGACGAATCGCCCCCATCACCGCATCGATCGCGATCAGCAGAAGCGGACTGAAGAGCGGCCCGTTCATCACGCAAGAGATTGGGATGAGCTTGGGCCGTGGTACGCATAATCGTCAGCGCCCAGGCCGGTAAATCCGGGTGAATGCGGTAATACACCCATTTGCCGCGACGCTGATCTTGCACCACACCACATTGACGTAAATCTCTTAGATGCCGAGAGGTCCTGGGTTGGTCCAGCATCATGGCGCTCATCAAATCACAGACACACGCCTCTTCAACCTGATCAATCAATAACAACAATTTGAGGCGTGAAAGATCAGATAAACACTTAAATAAAGTGACAGCTTCCATAGTCAGTCCAACGTTTCTCTTGCAGTCCAGTATTCAAAGACCCAACGCTCCTGATATTCAAAATATCTCAGCACTCAACAATCACATTCAAAATAATACATATGTAATTATTCACATATTTAAAGGCAACACAAATGATGTTTTGATGACAGCAACTCGGACTTATAGCTTCATCAGGTATGTCGTCATGAGATATGTCGTCATGAGATATGTCCTCATGAGGCCCCAGCTCAGATACAAAGGTCAGGCTAAGCTTTAATTCACCATCATTGATCCTGCTTTAACATCATCAATGCACCCACGATCAAGGCATTCATGCCTTGCGAAAACTCAGCTTCCACCTCAGCCTCATCGGCTTGGCGAGCCTCTTCGCTCTCCCATGGATAAAGCGCATCAGCGACAGCAATGCAATGAAAGGCCACGGTCGAGAGTAACCGGCGCGCCTGATCCTGAGACAACCCATAAACATCAGCGACCTGCTGCTGATGCGCCATGATTTTGTCACTGATATGGGAGGTCGATGCCGATCGACGCAATAAATAAGGCGTAAGCCCAGGGTGAGCAGTCACCAGGTCCCGCAGCGCACCGACAAACCGTTCGAGATATTCTTTGAGCTCAATCCCGTCTTCACTCGATATCGCAGGGGCCTCCCAACGTAAAAAAATGGCTTCTGCCACCAAGGTCTTGAGCGCTTTAAGACTGGGCACATGCTTATACAACGCCATATGACTGACCCCCATTTCGGCGGCGAGTCCGACAAAGGTGATGTTCAGCAACCCCATATCAATACCCGCTTGGGCAATCCGTTCCCGAGTAATCGTGGGGGGGCGCCCTCTTGACGCTGTTTTTTGCACAGGTTCCATGATGATTCTCTCAACAAGCCAACGGCTATGAAAACGCGTTGAGCGCGTGCCGTCAAATTAGTTTATACAGTTGCAACTAAATAGATTTTATTCTAATGTTTGCGACCAATTATCATTTGCAGCGTAAAAAAAGAATGAACACGCGAACGCAGGGCGAGCCCGCCACAAAAACCACAGACAACCGCCTAGCGGTTGCCGCCATCAACAGGCGTATGGCATACCTGTTGATTGGGCTATGCGGCGTCTCTTTGATGCTGGGCGCTCATACCATTGCTTGGGCCGATTTAAGCATCGGATCGGGAGAGGCTTGGCTCATGCTCACCGCCAGTCGTTTGCCTCGACTGGTGGCCATTCTGTTAACCGGTATTGGATTAGCCGTCTCCGGCGTCATCCTGCAGCAGATGGTGCAAAACCGTTTCGTAGAGCCGGGCACCTCCGGCGGGTTAGATGCCGCCAAGCTGGGGATTTTGATCGCACTAACGCAGATCCCAACAGCGGGAAAAATCGGGCAGATGTTATTGGCGTTGGCCTTTTGCTTGGCCACAAGTCTGGTTTACATCGCCATCATCCGTCGCATCCAGTTTAAAAACACCACCTTAGTGCCGGTGATTGGCCTGATGTACGGCGGCCTGCTCAGCGCCTGTGCCGAATTCTACGCCTATCAATACAACATCATGCAGAGCATGCAAGGCTGGCTACTGGGCGATTTTTCCAAAGTCGTGCAAGGTCAGTACGAAGTCATCTATCTGATTTTGCCGATCGTGGCCGTGACCTACCTCTATGCCCACCGTTTCACCGTTATGGGGATGGGAGAAGAAACGGCGAAGAGCCTGGGCTTAGGTTATACCACCACTGCGGCGATGGGGCTTATGCTGGTCGCCATCACGGTCTCCGTCACCGTGATCAGCGTCGGGGCCATCTATTTCGTTGGTTTGGTGATTCCTAATCTTGTCGCCCTGCACTATGGCGACAACCTTCGACACACACTGCCCACCGTCGCCCTGGGAGGCGCCTTGCTGTTATTGGCCTGCGATATTGTCGGCCGCTTGCTGGTCTATCCCTTTGAAGTACCGATTGGCCTCACGGCGGGCGCTATCGGCGGCGCTATTTTCCTGGCATTGATTCTGCGAGGAGACCAGCGCTAATGCTTTATTCAGACAAGCTCGATTCAAACAGACACAACTCAAACAGGCACTACACCCAAAAACTCTCATGCTTGCTGCTGCTCATCGTGGCGCTCTCGCTGATACTGCTACTGGCAGGGTCTGGGCTGGATGTCGACTACATTATCCCGAAACGCTTCGCCCGACTGACCGCCATTATCATCGGCAGTCTATGTGTGGCCTTGTCTTCCATCATCTTTCAAACACTGGTGAACAATCGCATTTTGACACCGGCCATTATGGGCTATGAAGCCGTCTATCTGATGTGGCAAGCCCTCTTGCTACTGACGCTAGGCACTCATGGATTGGCAATGCTCGGCACTGGCGGCAATTTTTTCATCTCACTTGCCCTCATGCTGGTGTATTCATGGCTCCTCCAGCGCTGGTTACTTGGCCAAGCCAGACCAGACCTTTACCGGCTGCTGCTCATAGGGCTGGTGCTGACCATGGTGATCAGCACCTTCACCCAGTTTGTACAGCTGCGTATCGATCCTGGTGAATTTGCCGTCCTCCAAGGGCTTAGCTACGCCTCTTTTACTCGAGCCAATACCGACACGCTGCTGTATTCGATTATTGCTGTCACTCTGGTCTGCGTGATCGGCTACAAGTATTGGCCGGAGCTGGATGCCCTCACCCTGGGACAAGCCCAAGCGACATCCCTGGGGGTCAATACGACCCAGCTCATGCGGCTTTACTTGGCTTTGATCGCCATTTTGGTCTCCGTGTCGACCAGCCTCATCGGGCCCACCGCTTTCCTCGGGATCTTTGTTGCCAACATCACCTATGCCCTATCTGCCAGCCGTAAGCATCGCCTGACGCTGCCCATGGGCTGTGCCATTGCAATGACGCTGTTTCTTGTCGCTCAGCTTCTGGTCGAGCATGTCTTTAACTACAGAACGACGGTCACCATCCTGATCAATCTGGTCTGCGGGGCCTATTTCCTGATGCTGATCGTCCGGACGAGAGGCACCCTATGATCTCAGTTCGAAATCTTTCCAAGTACTATGGTGCACGCCAAGTATTGTCTGCGACCAGTCATGACTTCCCGCCGGGCCAGATCACTTCAGTGATTGGCCCTAATGGCGCAGGCAAGTCGACGTTACTCATGCTGATGGCGCGACTCCTCGAACCGAGCCAAGGTCAGGTGTTACTGGGCCAAGACGACGCGACCTTAATGCCGATTAACCAGTATGCCCAAAACGTCGCGACGCTGAGGCAATCTCCGGGGCTCAATATGCGTCTCACGGTGGCAGAATTGGTGGCCTTTGGACGCTTCCCCTACAGTCGCGGCTCACTGACTCAAGACGATCATCGAATGATCGATGAAGCCCTCAATTTTTTATCTCTCGCCCCTTTGCGCCACGCCTATCTCGATGAAATCAGCGGCGGCCAACGGCAGCTCGCCTTCCTGGCCATGACCATCGCGCAGCAAACTTCCGTGCTGTTGTTGGATGAGCCGCTCAATAATCTCGATATGAAGCATGCCGTACACATCATGCAGTCATTAAGGCGTCTATGTGATGAGCAGGGGCGCACGGTGATTCTGGTGATCCATGATGTGAATTTCGCCGCCAACTACTCCGATCACATTCTGGCCTTAAAGGCAGGAGAAGTTCAGTTCAGTGGCAGTACCCATGACACCATCGATGAGTCATTACTTCGGGACTTATACGAATTGGACTTTGAAATTATGAACAACAAACGCGGCTGCGTTTGTGATTACTTCACGCCACGCCTCGGAGCATCACAATGAAATGGAGTAAGCATATCCGAACATTCGGACTACTCACGCTCGCGGTCGTTTTGAGTCTACCAGGATGCCAGCAATCCGCGGAAGATCAGGCCGTCACCACCTCAGAGTCCCTCGATACGCCTATCGTGATTCAACATCAGCTAGGCACCACCACTCTGACTCAGCGCCCCCATCGAGTGGCGGTGCTCGATATGAACGAAGCCGACTTTCTCGATCAACTCAATGTGCCGATTGCCGGTATGACGAAAGATTATGTCCCGCATTTTTTGGAAGGCTACAAAACCGATGAAGCGGTTAAGGACCTCGGTGCCATCACCCAACCGAATCTTGAGCGCATCTATACACTCAAACCTGATCTGATACTGATGACATCGCTGCAGGCCAATCACTATGACGCCTTATCCGAGATCGCACCGACGTTGCACTTTGATATTAACTATCGAGACAGTGAAAGCGGTCATATCCAGGCAGTGAAGCAGCACCTTCAGGATCTCGGACATATCTTTAATAAAGAAGCACTGGCCCAGCAAAAAATCGCGGAACTAGAGGCCAAAGTGGCTCAGGCTCGCCATATCACCGAGGGTCGGCCGGAGAAAGCGCTCATAGTGATGCACAACAACGGCGCTTTCAGTTCATTTGGTGTTCAGTCACGCTATGGATTTGTTTTTGAGGCGCTCGGTGTGCAGCCCGCCAGCACTGACGAGGAAAGCAGTTTGCATGGGCAGCCGATCACCAGCGAATTTATCCATCAAGCTAATCCGGACATCATTTACATCATCGACCGTACCGCCGTCATGGAGCGCCGTCCGGTGATCACGTCAACACAAATCAGCAACCCTCTCTTACGCCAAACCCGGGCTTGGAAACATGGACATGTGGTGTTTGTCGATGCCGATGCCTGGTACATCACAGCCGCCAGTCTAACGTCACTCAACATTGTGATCGACGAGGTCATAAGCGGCTATCAACACTAAACCCACTCAATTGCATTTTCTTCAAGTTTAAGCCGGTTTAACACCTGAAAGGGCCACTCTGTTTGTCTTTCAAGGATAAACGGAGCCAGTCCAATGCGGCCTTATGTCAGGACAAGACAGTGTCAGAACAATACAATGACAGGGCAATACAATGAAAAGTAAACCTCATTCATCCCGCTTCCACCCACAGTCATCGACCACAAACACCCGCGTCATACCGGTTGAAAAGCCTAAATCAACCGCGATGACCTTATCGTTTATCCTGGGGTTATCCGCCACCACTTCTCTTTATTATGCCCCCGCTGCGGCGGCCGATCAGTCCAACGCCGAGTCAGTCGAGTCGCTCGATACTGTCACCGTGACCGGACAAGCCGAGGCAGGCATCAAACCTTATGCAGGCGGTCAGATCGCCTCCGGCGGCCGTATGGGCATGATGGGCGATCGCGACTTTATGGATACGCCCTTTAACACCATCAGCTATACCGAGCAGTACATTAAGGATCGTCAAGCACAAGACATCACTGGCGTTATCGCCGCCACAGACCCATCTGTATTCAATAGTGGCGTCACCGGGGAAAACCTGGAGAGCTACTCGATACGGGGCTTTAGTAGCGATATTGGTGATGTCACCTTCGATGGCATGTTTGGTATTGCACCTTACTACCGCAGCTCTCCAGAGATGTTCGAGCGTATTGAAGTCCTCAAAGGACCATCGTCTCTCCTCAACGGTATGCCGCCCAATGGCTCTGTCGGCGGTTCAATCAACCTGGTCCCTAAACGGGCACAAGATGAACCGACCGCCCAAGTCACCGGCACCTATATGTCGGAATCTCAAATCGGCGCACATCTCGATTTAGGGCGTCGCTTTGGCGATCACAACCAATTTGGTGTGCGCTTTAATGGCGTTTATCGCGATGGGGAAACCTCCATCAAACGACAAGATAAAGAAGTGCAGATGGCTGCCTTAGCACTCGATTGGCGTGGCGAGAATGCACGCCTTTCTGCCGACCTTTATGCCAGCAAAGACAACGTAGATGGTGCAACACGCGGCATCACCCTTGCCCCAGGCATTGATCTACCCAAGGTGCCAGATGCGGACACCTTATTAAACCCGGAGTGGGGCTTTAACCATTCAAAAGACAAGGGTGCCATGATCCGCGGTGAGCTCGATATCAGTGACAACCTCACTGCCTATGCCGCTGTAGGGGCCAGCGATACACGCTTTCGCTCTACCAACTCATCAGTGGCTCAGATCATTAATGCCCAAGGGGATTACCGCAATAATCTCGGCGATGTTGGCGATAAAGCAGATCGTTCATCAGGCGAAACAGGGCTGAGAAGTCAATTCCAAACAGGCGGGATCGACCATAAGCTGGTCATCAATATCAAATACTATAAAGAAGATTATAGCCTGAATGCTCGCCGAGGTGTGTTGAACGAGGATTGGATCACCAACCTCTATGATCCCGTTTGGGCCCCTCGCGATACCCCTTACAGTGTCCAGCCCATTACCGACACTGAAACACGCCTGACCAGTTACGGGATCGCGGATACCTTGTCATTGGCCGACGGCCGTTTTCAGCTCACACTGGGCGCACGTCACCAAAATGTCTTTCAGAAAAGCGCCATGGCCGCGACGGGCATGACCTTGAGTCGCTATGATGAAAGCGCCGTTACGCCCGCTGCCGCTGCGTTATTTAAAGCCACCGAGACGGTCTCACTCTACGCCAACTACATTGAAGGGCTCAGTCAAGGCGCCACCGCCCCTAATACGGCAGAGAATGCGGGGGAAATATTCGAGCCTTTCAAAACCAAACAATATGAAGCGGGCCTCAAAATAGATATGGGTGATTTTGCCCACACCCTCAGTGTGTATGAAATCAAGCGTCCCAGTAGCTATACCGACCCCGTCACGAATATCTTCAGTTCAGGCGGTGAGCAACGTAACCGTGGGGCTGAGTGGTCCTTCTTTGGGCGTGCGCTCGACAACCTCCGGTTAATGGGTGGGGTAGCTTATATCGATGCCGAATTGACCCAAACCGCTGACGGCATCAATCAAGGCAACCAAGCACCAGGCATTCCAAAATGGACGGGTAAGCTAGGCGTCGAATGGGACATCTCTGCATTACCTGGACTCACCATGACCGGTAATGCCACCTCCATATCCAAACAATACGTGGCTGATGACAATGACCTCGCCCTGCCTGGCCGAACGCTTTACAACCTCGGGGCCCGTTACGCCATGGACCTTTCAAACCACGCGCTTATTTGGCGACTGGATATCAAAAACCTCACCGACAAACAGTATTGGGCGGCGGCTCATTATTCAGCATTAGCGGTCGGCGCACCCCGAACGGTCATGCTGTCCGCCACGATGGGATTCTGAGCCTTCTCAGGCACTAAACCCACGCCTTGGCGAGGCCCCGCAATACTCAGATGAAAGTATTGCGGAGGCCTTTTCCGCATCACCTCAACGCCCAGGACTGCAAGTCCAAGCCAATATAGGGTAAGCCGCCTCTTATGAATCATGATTTATTCAACCCCTCCCCGGATACAGGGCTGATTAAGGCACTCAAGCCCGCACTGCCGATGCTGGCCGCTGGCACCCTAGCTTCAGCCCTAGCCGGCGTGTCGACACTGGCCACCTTGTGGTGCCTGATACAACTGATCACAACGCCCGACCTTCTCTGGATGGGTTGGGCCACGATGTTGTCACTGGTCAGTGCCGTACTGCTCGCACTGGCCTCATGGTATTCTCATCATGCCGAAGCCCAAGTCGCTGCCCGCCTGCGTCGGCAAGTGGCACGACGGCTCGCTCGGCTGCCATCAAGCAGCCTCAGCCGCTGGGATGAGAAATCCTTACGCGGTCTGCTATCAAACGATATTGCATCGCTCCACCATCTGCTGGCACACCTACCAGCAGAGATCACGACCTTTATCATCTCACCGCTGGTCTCCCTATTATTTTTGGTTTCAATGGCAGGCCCACTCGCCCTGCTGGCCTTACTCCCGGGCCTTTTGGCATCGCTTTATTACTTGTGGTGGATGCCTAAAGTGTCAGCCCGATATGGCACCCAAAGAGTGGAGATCATGTCGAACATCGTGACCGCCGTCGACGAGTATGTGCGGGGTATCCGCGTGAATCGCCTTTATGGGGCTCAATCAGGCGCCCTGTCGAATTACCACCGCGCGACCCGTGACTTTACTCGCGAGCTGTTGGGCTGGGTGAAAAAAGTCGTCACGGCCGCATCAGTCGCCGGGGCACTTCTTCAAGCCGTGGCCACTTTCGCGATTGCGTATAGCGTAACCTACACACAAGGCCCCACAGCCATCACGGCAGCACTTCTCTTTGGTTTAGCCATCGTGACACCGGTCCTGAGACTGGGCCACGGGCTGGATTATATGAGAGCGGGTAAAGCAGCCGCTGATCGGCTCAACAACTTCTTCCGCGAGCCCATTTTACCCTGCGGCGATGTCAACATCACCCTCGCCGCCCAGCCCTCTCTACAGCCACTTGAGTTAAATGATCTCACCTTGATGATTAACGGTCGAGCCATCGTCATCAGCGGCCACCATCAGTTTATCCCGGGCACTCTGACTATCATCACAGGCCCCAGCGGCGCCGGGAAAACAACACTGATTCATGCCCTGGCAGGTTTGGAGCCGATACACGCAGGTCGCATTCAATTATCGGGTACGGCACTGTCACAACTCGATGAGCACACCCGCCATCAATCACTACAACTGCTCCCTCAGAGCGCCCCGGTACTGCCCATCAGTATTAGAGAGAACTTAATGCTGACGGCAGCACCTGAGTCAACCGATGAACAACTTCGATCCGCCTTGGCGCAAGTACAGCTCTCCCAGTCGCTCGACGCTCAAGCCTCCTCTTTATCGGGTGGTGAAAAACAGCGCTTGGGGTTAGCCCGCATCCTGCTCTCAAGCGCGCCGATTCTTCTGCTTGATGAGCCCACCAGTGCCTTGGATCAGGCTACCGCCAAACCGCTGATCGAAACCTTAAAGCACACGGCTCATGCACAGGGCAAAACAGTCATTGCCATCACCCATGACCCAGCATTGAGCGCTGCCGCCGACGACCATTTGGTGCTTTCAAACCCGGTTGAATCAGGCACCAGCCAAGCGGGTACGACCCAAACAAGTACGACCCAAGCGGGCAATATGCAATCGGGCCATACCGAATAAAGGTTCTGTTATGAAGCGTTCACTATTGAATGACAGCCCCTCACAGCATGAACTGCTGTCATCGTTCTCGCGTCACCGTTTGATCATGATCAGTGTCGGGTGGGTCCTGGTCGCTGCGTTAGAAGCCACGACCTACACCGCTTTGGCATGGGCCATTGTGTTTGAGCAATCACCGACCATCGTACTGATCTTTGCAGGTCTATCCATTGGCGTGACCATTGGGGTATCACGGGCCGGTTACTTGTGCGGCGCGCAGCTTGCGGGCAATCTCTACGACACACTGGGCGATGCATTGGCGCGGGCCAAGTTATCTTGGTTCTCGGCTGAACACCGTGCTGAAGTAACGCTACTCGCGGGACAAGGTATTCCTGGCTTTATGAGTATTCCCGCCCACCAATTACAAACCTTATTGCATGCCCCTTTCATCCCTTTGTTTCTGATGGTCGGCATAGTTGTCGTGGCGGGTTGGCAAGTCATGCTAGGGGCTATCGTGCTACTCATCGCGGCACTCACGATGCAATATTGGGCACAAAAGGCGCTACAAAAAGCCGATGCGCAACGCCACACTCACGACCGGCAGACGGCTCAACTCACACAAGAGTTTAGCGAAAACCTGCAGTTACTCAGAACCTGTGCAGGCCCTCAGGGTGCAAGCGAACGCTTAGAACAACAGTGGACCCGCCAAGAGCAATCAGTACGTCAGACTCACTTCAGCGCATCGATCATGACGTTCATCTCAGCCTTAGCCAGTGCCTTGCCCCTCGTAGGTTTTGCCTGTTATCTGACCGTCACGACCCCGCTTGAGCCCGCCTTATGGGCAGCGCTCTTAGTCCTGATGACGCGGGCCACCGCCCCATTAGAAGCGATCGCCTTGGCAGGCTTAGGCCTCAACGACCTACGTGCTTCGCTGAAAGACTTACATGTGATCGCAGAGGCACCGACGTTAAACATGCCGACCGCTGCCGCCGCTCAGTCGCCTTCAGGCTATGCGATCACGACCGAGCAGGTGAATCATCAAGGCCTGCATCGTGCAATCAACCTGACAGTGGATGAAGGTGAACGCTTGGTCGTGACCGGCGCAACAGGCAGTGGCAAAAGTACATTGCTTGAACTCTTGATGCGCTTTGATGATCCCGACCATGGACGGATCACACTGGGCGGCGTGCCATTAACGCAAATGACCGAACAGACAATCACTCACCACATGGCTTACGTCGGCCAAGATCCCATCATTTTTACCGGAACACTCGCCGATAACATTCGTATCGGTCACCCTCAAGCCAGCGATCACGAGATCGAACGCGTGGCTCAATCAGCCGCATTAGGCCACTTGCTCGCACAAGACCCATTAGGTATCGATCAAGATGTGGGTTACCAAGGATCGGCACTCTCTGGTGGCGAACGTCAGCGCTTGGCGATTGCCAGAGCCTTGATCAAGCAAGCCTCTATCCTGGTACTCGATGAGGCCACATCGGCCCTAGACAAAACGACAGAAGCCCAAATTGCTGAAATGCTGAGACAACAACCTTCAACACTGATCATTGTGACCCATGGCGACGCTTCCATATGGCATCCGACGCAGACGGTGTCTTTAAGCACATCAGGTGATCATGGCACTTCCAGTGAACATAGAGGCTAATGCGTATAGCGGCTGATGTGTCAAAGTCATAAAAGACCGCCCACTGAGCACGACGACTCAGGTAAAGCTCCAGCCACTTATTGTTGTCAATGATTCTTAGTATCATATAGATTATCAACAATGAGTATAATCAGCGGCTAGAGAGGCAGTCACAATGGTGAATAGCACAGTAGCATATGATTCAGTCGCGCATGATTCAGTCGCGTATGGCACAGAGAAACCTTGCGCGATCGAGGACATGGTGTCTTCTGAGCGCTTCCATTTGGATATCATGACCAATAGCTGGGCTCGCTCAATCAATCATGTCTTCACTGAAGAGACCCATGTCCAGCACGCCCATGAGCCCGGGGTTTATATCTCAATGGTCGGCCAGTGCCAGGGGCAAACACTGAACAAAGGCATGGACTCGCAACGTGATTACAGCCACCAATACATGGTGGCTGTCGTTAACCAATCCTGTATGAGCCAGATGCACTTCACCCGTGACAGTATTTGGCAAACACTGTCCATCATGTTACCGCTTACTCAGGACCTCAAGAAGATACTGCTTCCCTCATTACGGGCTAATTTCAGCCATAAGGTGCCACAAATCAGTCTGGCGGAGCTGGGGGCCGTACCGGATGATATTCACCAATGCTGTGAAGCCGTGTGGCATTGTCCATTCATTGGATTCGAACGTGAGTTGTTTATCAAAGCAAAAGCACAAGAAGCACTCGCCTTATTTTTACATCATCGAAAACAGCCGCCCACCCTATCTCTGACCTCATCAAGACAGGCCCAACTACGTCAGGTTCTCAACCATATAAAAAGCCACTTGGCACAAACATGGACATTACCCGAAGTGGCCAAACTGGCAGGTAGCAATCGCACCTACGTTAAACAGGACATTAAAAATTTAACCGGGAGCTGCTTTCGTGAATGGCTCAAACAGAGTCGACTTGAAGCCGCCTGTCGTCAGTTAGCAGGACGCCACTCGATTACCGAAATAGCCAACAACGTGGGCTTTAAAAGCCAGGCGCACTTTGCCACCTTATTTAAAAGCAAAATGGGGATTACACCACGAGAATACCGCCAATCTTTATCATCGGCTTATCGCGCACAAACCTGAACAGACAAGCCGCCGATGGCCGATCGCGCCAATGATTGTCCATTTCCCAAAATATAATGTCTATTCTCGAAAGTTCCCCACCCACCTGACCGCTACACTGCGACCCTTATATCAGGATTGATCTCACTTGGATCATATTTAATGAAAGCACAGAATACTCCCTGGTTGATGCTGGCCAGCCTCTATATCACTCAATATATTGGCATTGCGTTTATTCTCTCTGCCGCGACGGCCATTTTACGTCAACAGGGCATCGCTCTAGACAAGCTCGCTTTATTAAATCTTGCCGTACTGCCGATGGCCGGCAAAGTGATTTATGCCCCCATCATTGACCGTTATACTTTATCAATCCAAGGACAGTATCGAGGCTGGTTATTAATCGCTCAAACAGGTATGGCACTATTATTAATCATATCGGGTTTTATTGATTTCAAACAGCAATTCAATTTACTACTACTTATATTTGCTTCATATGTCTTGCTGATGAGCATTCAAGATGTCGCTGTCGATGGCCTTTCCTGTAAACTTTTTAATATCAAAACCCGACAATTGGCGAACAGCATCCAGTTTTCGGGCAATCTCATGGGCAATGTGATAGGTGGCGGCATCATCCTGATGCTCTACCCTTGGTTAAACTGGCAGGGCTCACTCTGGCTCCTGGCCAGTTTAACCTGCGTATCCATCTACCAATTGATGCGCTTTAATGAACCTCATCAACTCATGGAAGACAATAGCAATTCCGACCTAGAGCCATCATCATTAAAAAGTGAGTTAATACAGTTCATCACACACCATAAGCCCTGGTTTATACTGCTTTTGCTCTATCCGATCGGGTCAACTGTCGGTTTTGCATTACTCAATCCTTTGCTGGTTGATAGTGGCTGGGCACTCGATGAAATTGGTTTTGTCAGCAAGATTTATGGCTCCATCATTGGGCTATTCTCTGCCGCCATCGCAGCCCCACTGATGACATGGATCGGGCGTGAAAAATCGCTTATTTCATTAATTATTGCGCAAGCGTTTGCCCTCATGATGATGATTCCACTGGCACTGGGGCATACTCAACAATGGCTCGTCTATAGTGCGGTAACGGCGCACTTTTGTTGTTTTCCAGCCTTACTGGTGGTGACCTCAACACTGATGATGGATAAGGCTGCCAAGACATCATATAAAGCCACCTTTTTTACACTTCAATTTAGTTTTGCCTCTGTCTTTGGTTTTGCCTACTCGGCACTCAGCATGACTCTGGCAACCCAGGTTGGATACAGCCTTGTAGTCATCATCGGCTCAGGGCTGACATTAGCGATTGCATTATTAAGTCATTTTATTCTCTTGAAAAATAAAAAGCCTAATCACACCGTGTCTCTTAATCCAATCAAAGACAATATTTAAAATAAAAATAAATAAAATTCACCAATATAACGACATTAAAACGCGGAACCAAATTAACCATGAAATCCTATCAAATATCACGTTCTAATACTTCACTTGCCCGATCAAACTCAATCCATGCCTCGTCACTCACGACACCACCCATTACGTCATTTTCAATCACAACAGCTTCAATCACCACGTCATTCGCTTTAGCCATGACAAGCCTGTTAGCGGTGACATCAGCCCATGCTGACACTTCCAGCGTGGACGATACCCACAAGATGCAACCGCCAGGGCGCCCAGTAGAAGCCAAGCCCATCGTGATTACGGGGGAGAAAATAGACAAGCACTTACAAGATACCGTCAGTGCCATCACGGTGTTCAATGATCAAGCCGTTGCCAACGGAGAATACGATGATGTTAAAGCGCTAGCCACTTCCGCCTCCAATGTGGTGACGGATTCTTTTGGCAACATTGCGATGCGGGGGATTACCGGTAACGGAGCTGCCACTGGCGGCTTGGCATTTATCACCGGTGCTCGCGCCCGAATTGCCACCATCATCGACGGCACGACACAGGATTGGTCAGGTTATAACTTTACCCCTAACACCTTATGGGATATCGAACAGATCGAAGTCTTGCGCGGGCCCCAGTCGACAACTCAGGGGGCAAGCGCCATCGCGGGTGCTTTGGTCGTTAAAACACGAGATCCCAGCTTTGAGAATGAAGCCGCCGTGCGAACGGGGTTAGAACGCTATGACAACGGCAACATGAAATACAATTTGGCCGCCATGTCATCCGGCGCGCTGATGAAAGATGAGCTTGCTTACCGCTTGGCATTTGATGGGAGTACAGGTGAAGGTTGGCTCAACTACCATCAACAAGGGTACGACACGCCCAACCTCAGCCAATCAGAACACCTTAATTTACGAGCAAAGCTACTCTGGGAACCCCTGAATATTCCAGCGTTATCGGCCAAACTCACCACGAACTACCACAAAAACAAAGGTGAGCATGCAAGCTTTGCGAGCAACACACATCAGGGTATGAGAACACAGACGCTGACACTGAACGACACCACGCGCTCACGGATTCAAGACTCCAATGCGAACGATATCGCTGCCGATGTCGAATATGAATTAACACCAAGTTTGATCAACTCTCTACACCTTAGCCACAGCAATGCCGATGTGCATGCTGATGAATATCCAACCTTGTTTAATTATGATATCGACCAGAAAACAACCCGTCTGGAGAACCGTTTACTCATCAACCCTGTACATGCCGAATTAAGTGGTTTATTCGGCCTATTTATTGCCCAAAAAGAAGCGTCATTATCGACTGATCAGGCCCGGCTCAGCACGGATTATACGACATACACCACCGCAGCCTATGGCGAAGCGACCTATGCACTTTCAACACGAACCAAAGCAACACTCGGGCTTCGAGTTGAGCACGAAAGCATTGATAAAGATGGCACCGCTTTCGGACGAGACGATGTCTCACAAAACAGTGATAATACTTATTATTTACCCAAAATCAGTCTGACGCATGAGCTATTCGATAGCACCACGATTGGCGCCTCAATCAAGCAGGGATACAGCCCAGCAGGTTCAGGCATCGACGTCACATCAAATACCGCTTATGACTATGACAGTGAAGAAGTAACGTCATGGGAGCTCAGCAGTAAGAGTCAATTCAGCAATGGCACAACACTGAATAGTAACTTGTTCTATAGCGATTATAACGACTACCAAGCCGCAACCGGCTTCGCTGTTGGTAATGTTAAATCGGCACATACCTTCGGGCTCGAAGTTGAAGCGGCCAGCTGGCTCACTTCAAATATTGAACTCAAAGGATCGATAGGGTTACTGCAAAGCGAAATTGATCAAGATTCACAATATAAAGGCAATGAACTGTCCAGTGCCCCCAAAACCAATCTCGGGCTTGGCTTCTCCCACTACATAGACCATCACTGGTCATATGGCCTTGATGCCCACTATGTCGGAAGCTACTACTCAGACCTAAGCAATAGTCGAGCCTCAAAGGTCGGTGACCACACCATCACCAATGCCCGACTCCAATACAAATGGAACGATATCACCGTTAACGGTTACATCAAAAACCTAACCAACGAAGATGCGGTTTACTTTAGAAGCGGAAGCCTCGCCACCGTTGGACAAACTCGCACGCTGGGAATCAGCTTGTTATATCGAATGTAACATATTCCATTATTTAAATGACTTGCCTAAAAAGGGGCCACTTAGCCCCTTTATCAGCCTTGACTATACGTCAGCTCAGATCCAATTCATTCATCATGCTTAGAGCATTATAGGAATGTTATGAACGAGCATGCATCCATTAGTGAGCTCGACCACAAACTCGATATTATCGATCACGTAAATCAGGATCATAGTGAAGAGTTGCAAGCCATTGTAAAGCACTATGGCCGCAAGCAGAGCAGTGTCATTAACGCCACAGAACCACTGTTGAATATCCATGACACTCTGCACGCATTCAATGTCGAAGACATTGAAGATGACGCACTATTATTAAGGGTACATCAATCAACCGATTCACCCACTCAATTACTTCGCATTCCCTTTGAAATCGAAGGTAGTTTAGAAGACAAAATTCTTTATCTTGCTTATGCCGCTATCACCAAGCAAGGTCATCATTTAAAAAACAATGTTAAACGTTTTTTCGAAGTCATCGATACACAGCAGCTGACCGCTAACATCACCCGAATTACGATTCACTCGGCAAGCCCCTTCCCAGATGATTACCCTGGCTATGCCTATGCTTTTTTACTTAAGACAATAAGCAAGCGCCCGGAATATCGCCAAAATACGCCACAACCCACTGCGACCCCTTGGCATAAGCGACTCGTGGATCGTATTTTCATCTGGTTAATGAAACACCTCTCTAGCTCAAAACGCGAAACCTTGATGATGAGTGTGAACAAAAGTGTTCGCCTTTATACGCTGCGTCAGGCATGGCAAGGCGAAAACGCCCATTATCGTAATTTAGGCTATATCGATATTTTTACCCACGGTCAAACCGCGGGGAGTTTATGGACCAAACAACTCAACGTGGGCGATATCATTATGAGTCGCTCAGAAACTGCAGACCGGCATCCACACTTGCTCAGTGGTCAGGCCTTATTAATCGCCGATGAAACCGCCTTTCCCGCACTCGCAGGCTTACTCGAACAATGGCATAACCCCCAACCACCCCATGTCATCTTACTCAGTACGCATGCCGAAGATCAGCACTACTTTAATGACGCCATGTGGCCAACCCACAGCCAGATTCAACGCATCGTCTGTCCTCCAGAACGTCAGGGACAAGAAGTGCTGCAACGATTAGCCAATATCGAAACAATCGAGGCGGTCTGGGCGGCGCTTGAATCCGAATCAGCGAAGCAAGTGAGGCATTACTTACGAAATCAACGACATCTTGCCCCTCGCTGTAATCATGTTAAAGGGTATTGGCGTTTAAAAAGCTAACGATCCCATTAGTGGCGATATCCCGCGAGGGTTCTTTTATCACTCGATCAGCGGTAAAGTGCGCTCTGTTTTCTGCCACTGATGATGAGGATAAAGCCCATGAGTACCGCACCTTTTGATGCGCTGAGTTGCCCACTGGATGGTGATCCGCTCTCGCAGCAATCCGGGGTCTGGTCTTGTGCTCAGGGCCATACCTTTGATATCGCGCGTCAGGGCTATGTGCATTTGTTGCCCGTTCAGCACAAGCGTTCACGCGATCCAGGCGACAGCAAAGCCATGGTCGCGGCACGTCAACGGTTCCTTAACGCAGGCCATTATGAGCGCATTGCACAACACGTGACCCAGGCCGTGTGGGCAAACGCGACGACCTCATCATTGAGTTGTCTGGATGCTGGATGTGGTGAAGGCTATTATCTGCGCCAGTTGGCACAGCTGAGTGCAGCCGAGACCTCATTGTCACTAGTCGGTGTGGATATCTCTAAATGGGCGGTTCTGGCGGCAGCCAAAGCAGATCAAAACTCGACTTGGGTGGTGGGCTCGAATGCCCACCTGCCCATCCAGGCTCAGACCCTGGACCGAGTGCTCTGTATGTTTGGGTTTCCCGTTTACACGGAGTTTGCCCGAGTGTTGAAATCCGGTGGCGAACTGATTCAAGTGGATGCCGGGCCTGACCACCTTCGCGAACTGCGCGAGGTCATTTACCCCGTGCTCAAGGCACCGCGACCCGCCTCCAGTGAGGCCCCTGAAGGCTTTACTCAAGCCGGACAGGACACATTACGCTATACCATTGATTTAGCCGATAACAGTGCGATTGCCGACTTACTGACCATGACCCCTCATCTCTATCGCGCCAGCGCCGAGGGCCGCGCACGTGCCGCGGCCCTGACGTCATTAACCCTCACGGTCGACGTTGTCATCTCGCGTCTCACCCGCCACTGAAGTGTTCGCGTCGAGCTCAGGCATTCGATGATACAACGGTACGCCCTTGCCGACGACGCAAGGACCATTGCACCCACACCCCTAATAGCGCAACGGCCCCAGCTAGCCAAGCGATCAAGGTCGGGGAAGCCTGATGACTCATCAACACACCGCCCAACAAAGCCCCTATTGCACTGCCTAAATACAGCGCCGATTCATTCAATGCCAACGCCAACTGACCATCACCGTGAGCCTCTCGCGCCTTAATCAAGGCTTTATTCTGCGGCACTTGCAACGCCCAACCCACGGCACCCCACAAGGCAATCGGCAGCAGCCCTAACCAAGGATTCACCGCCAACAATAAGGGCAAGGTGATGAGCGCCAGAGTTAAGAGCCCCATAATCACCAATGTCAGTTGGGAGCCAGACCAACGATCCGCTAAAGGCCCCACACAAAAACTCCCAACAATCCCGCCCACACCCCATATCCAGAGGAAGGGCGTGATCGATTGAGCGGTGAATACAGCGACCAACGGCGACATAAAGGTATACAGTCCCAGGCTTGAGATCGCCGCCAGCAGCGATACGCTTAAGATGCCGTTCACCTGACCATCTTTCAAAATACGTAGTTTTTGACGAAAAGGCAGTACGGCTGAAGGCGATAACGCAGGCAGGTACAACCACAAGCCGACCCACGCCATGGCACCGGTTAACGCGATGAGCCCCAAGGCCATGGGCCACCCCCACTGATGGGCACACCACAACCCCACAGGAACCCCGAGCACCGTGCCGCTGGCCATGCCGCCCATGATATGGCTGATCGCTTGCCCCCGACGTTCGGCACTCGTCACGCTGGCCACCGCAGACATCCCCAACGCCAGATAAGTCCCTGCAGACACCCCGGCGATTGCCCGCAGTATCATCAACCATACAAATTCACTGGCCATCGCACTGGCAGCGTTAGCCAACACAAAAACCAATAGCAGCAGTAGTAGACTGGCCTTACGCGCCGTTGCCGGCAAACAAGCCACCAGCAGCGGCGACCCCAGCCCATAAGCCAAAGTGAACGCTGTCACGAGCTGCGCGGCCAACCCGACAGAGACCGTGAAGTCGCGGGCAATCATCGGGATCAGTCCAGCCGTCACATAAGATGCCATTCCCAATGCAAAGGCACCCGCAGCAACAGAATAGGTGACGACTTTGGCTGAAGTCGCCGTAACGGGATGAGACATCAAACACCCTCCACTCAAGACACCCAAGGGCGTCATTATTCAGAATGGCGGCAGTGTGCAACGGCACTCAAGATGTTACAATTTAACAGTTTATGCTATTACTAGAAGTCATCCCCATAACGTCATTCCTGATCTCAACTCCAGCATATACGCCATCACCCTACACCCTCGATCATAGGGCCACATCATGTCACGCATGAGCCGAACCCGGTCAGAGCTGGCCGACTTTCTCACCACCCGCCGCGCCCGTTTAAAGCCCGAGCAAGTCGGTCTTCCCGCAGGTCAACGACGTCGAACACCGGGCCTTAGGCGTGAAGAAGTCGCCGCGCTGGCAGGGGTCGGCGTGAGCTGGTACACCTGGCTGGAACAAGGTCGAGAGATTGGCGTATCGTCCCTGTTTTTGGAGCGGCTGGCCGAAGTCTTCAGACTCGATGAGATGGAACGACGCCACCTGTTTTTGCTGGCTCACCAGCGCCTACCGGTGGAAACGGGGATTAACTGGTGTCAGGTGCCACCGATTGTGCAGCAGTTGATGAATGAGCTGCCTTATAGCCCTTGCTATGTCATGAACTTACGTTGGGATATCTTGGCCTGGAATACGGCAGCGGATCGATTGTTCTCATTCAGCAAAACCGAGGCAGCGCAACGTAACTTGATCTGGATGTTGTATGCCCATGAACCCTTACGCCAGTTGATCCACCAATGGGAGATCAATATGCCCAGGATTCTTTCCAGCTTTCGACGCGACTATGTCAATGCACGAGAAGCCCCCGATTTTAAAGCCCTGGTGCAATCACTGATGCAGCTGTCACCCGAGTTTAAACAAAGTTGGTCAACCCATGCCGTTGATGCTCCATGCCAAGGATTGCGTGACCTGAACTTGCCCGGACTCGGGGTGATTCAATTTCAGCACACTCGCCTTTTGGCCGATGAGCAACATCATTTAAGCTTGGTCTATTACACGCCACAGCCGGATCATCAAGAGACCTTTCGTGAATGGCTGAGCCCTTACATTGGATGAGTACAGCCATGCCTGCAAACCGTGCGTTAATCCCCGTAACACTCCTCACTGGATTCCTGGGCAGTGGAAAGACCACATTATTGAACCAGTGGTTACAACAACCAGATATGGCCGAAACACTGGTCATTATCAATGAGTTTGGGGAGCGCGCACTGGATCATCGGCTCGTCGCCCATAGCCAGGAAAATGTCGTTAAAACACTGGATAACGGCTGCATGTGCTGCAATATACGCGGAGACTTAGTGCAAACATTGCGTAATAGTGTCTGGCGTTTCGCGCGCGGCGGCCAACGGCAATTCAAGCAGGTGATCATCGAAACCACGGGGCTGGCAGATCCAGCTCCCATTATTCAAACGCTGACAACGCATCCTCAACTACTCAAACATTTTCGTTTGTCTCACGTCCTGACCACCGTTGATTTAATTCATGGTCTCCATACACTTCAAGAACACCCACAGGCACAACGCCAAATGATGATGGCGGACACCTTGCTGCTGACCAAATCCGATCAAGCGCAAGACGGCCAATACGAAGCGTTGAGATCACAACTGATTGCGCTGAATCCCGCCGCTTCACAATATCTATGCCCGTTGAATACCGAGATTCAGGTCGCGTGGACAGAGCCCACTCAGCGTTCAGATCCATCGTTGAATGCCTTTCAGCCGGTGCAGGCTTTTCAACCGATGAACTCATTCCAGCCCGTAGCGCTTGGCCATTCGATGCCGTCAAGTTCACAGGCTTCCCATCAGCATGGCGATGATCTCTATACGTTTGGCCTCACCTTGGAGGCGCCGGTGACGCAAGCGCAGTTGAATCAATGGATTGAGCAAATGAAAGCGTTGGCAGGGCCACGGTTATTACGCTTCAAAGGGCTCTTTAACGTGGCGGGCTGTGAACAACCCGTTGTCGTCCATGGCGTTCAGCATGTGATCAGCCCACCGCAAACCTTACCGACATGGCCGGATGATGATCGCCGCTCATCACTGACCTGGATCACTCATCAACTCCCACAATCAGAAGTTTTCGCAGCCCTGTCGTTACCCATGCCGTCCAGTGATTGAAAACGATCCTAAAGCATCACGTTAAGCAAACTTAATGAAGCCACTATTGAAGTTACTTGCGAATAATTCTTATCTTTATTCGCATTAATATCACTTCAATGGCATATTCATGCGGTTTCGACACCGATTAAAACAACGCTCACGCCCCTCATTGCGTGTTCAACAGGGTAATGTGGCCCCCTTCGCGATTCTGACTATAGCCGGTGGCCTCATGGCGACCGCCTATGTCATGGACACCAGCCGCATGAGCGATAACAGTGCCCAACTCAAACGGGCAACAGATGCGGCTGTGCTGGCAGTCGGTCAAGAGAGAATGCTCGATAGCGACCGCCCAATGGCCGAACTGCAAACACTAGCCGAAGGGTATATCAGCCATAACCTGGGCATGGACCAAGCGCTAGCCGATAACGTGTCACTGGATAAAGTCACGCTGACGACAACATCAGACGACGATAACTTTCAGCGGTATACCGTCTCGGCCCAGTTTCAAGCTGAATCGCCTCTGCTGGGGGCCGCCACACAAACGCTTAAAGTCGCCTCAACCGCAGAAGTCCGCAGCCGTCCAACCGAAATTGCAGTGGTCATCCCCAGTACATTGAGTGAAAGCAACGGCGACATTGCCGCCCTTAAACGCCTGGGCAAGTATTTAAATCAAGCACTACTCAAAGAAAGTAATCAGGTCTGGCTATCGCTCGTGCCTTACAGCCAAGCCGTCAATATCTACAGCGATGAGGATAGTCAACGGCTCCAACGCTGGGCGGCACCTGGGGCCACAACGCCATCAGAATTAAAAACCCTATTTCAAAGCGGTAAGGCCAGTAGTTTGGCAGACCCTCGCATTCCTGATCGCCGTGCGAATCTCTTATGCATGTATCGAGGACTCGCCGCAGGCGAGAACTTTGATTGGGATCAGCCGCCCGCTGGTCAGTTTCGCATCTATTATCGCCACGACTTACCTGAAAACGGCAGCCCGGGAGCCCCCCCCATTTCATGGACAGGCCCGAATCCAGACCTCGGAGGCGAAGGCGCCGAAGATACACGTTGGATGGTCGCTGATAAGGGGTGTCCAAACGCCGCATTACTGCCATTGACACAAGATCCACAAGCTGTGGAATCCCGCCTAGACCAACTCAGCCCTAGATTCAATGTGAACTATGCCATTGCAATGTCTTGGGCAGGCGCCAGCCTCTCGCCCAATATGCGCGGAAGCGATGGTTGGGGAGATCCCGAACACCCTCTTGAGTTCAATGCCTCTGGGCAAAGCGACAATCAAAAAATCATCATCATGTTGGCCAACACCACGGGAAAATGGTTCGACACCGATGCTTATAACTTTAACCCCGGCGAAGGCTCGGGAGAAACCGGTACAGAAGGAGCCATTAACTTTGCACGCCAGCGTTTCATCGATCTCTGTAGGAGCTTCCAGAGCCGAGGCCTGAAGTTCTTTTTTATTGGAGTTCGCCCTGGCGATCCAGAGGACTTTGGGCGCCAGCTTTTTGATCAAGTGGCCGGCCCAGGATTACAGATCTGTACGGCAAAAGGTGGCGATTTCCAGTTCGTGGACGCCGAAAACTTTGCGACCGGTGAGGACCAAGTCCAAAACCAATTGGACCAGATCCTGAACGACATTCAACTTAACAACAGTATTCGTCTCGTCGAATAAACCGTCATCGACTCAGACCGGAAGGAACGCTTATGTCACTGTCTACCCAGCAATCTCGTCAACGCTTAGCACTTTGCCTGGAACCTCGGATGATGTTCGATGCCGCAGCAGTGGCCACCGCCGTCGAGACGCAGCAACAAGCAGAAGTACAAAACGAGGCAGCCCCCCAACAAGCTCAAGCCGTCGTAGATGCCAATGTCGAAGCCAATGTCGAAGCCAACGGCATCAGCAGCCCAATGAATGATATGAGCGTTGATAATCAATTTGAGATTGAAGGCTATGCTTCAAAAACACACCAATTAGCACTGTCAGGCACACACACGATTGCGCTCACAGCAGATAATGAAGGCAATGCCCGTCTTGCCGTCTATGAGCGCGACAGCACCGGCCAACTCAAAGAAATTAGCCAAACCAGTGAACAACTGGAAGGTGCTCAAACGTTCACGCTCTCTACCGATAAGCATCAGCTCTATGTGCTGACAGAACAAGGCGTTTCTATTTTCAATATCAGTGCCCAAGGCGAACTCAGCAGTGACAGCCAAATCACTTTTGATAATAGCGATTTGATTGTTCGCGATATCGTATCCAATAACGACAGCCTCTATATCACGACCACCACGGAGCTGCGAACATATCAGCAAAGCAATGGCAACTGGACCCTTGATCAACAGTTCTCTCTTGATGGTGGCGAAGCGCTCATCTCTCCCAACCAACAACACTTATATGTCGCCACTATTGGAGAAACCAGCGCACTGAGTATTTTTGCCATTGGTAACGATGGCCGTCTTACCGAGGCGGGCGATAGCGGTGCAACAGGCAGTGATCTCAATATCACCGAACAAATTGCACTCAGCGCTGATGGCAGCACCTTATATGCACTAGATCACGCCAATGGCTATACACTCAGCCGCTATCTCGTCAATGATGATGGCAGCCTCACCGCCACGGGTAAAACGATTACCTTTGATGATAACGAAGTAAATGATCTGACCGTCCGAGAAGATGGTAATACGGTCTACTTAGTGGGCGATAATATCAATGTCGTGCTCTACCAAAATGACACCCTGACACTGTCCAATACGATCACAGAGTTTCCTGGCGAAAATGTCTGGAGCTCGATTCTTGTTTCAGACGCGAACAAAGTGCTACTCAGCCCCGATGGTCAGCACCTCATGATCAGTCAAAACGCCTTCATGGGGAGCACCATAATGCGCCTGTCTCTGAGCGCATCAGGGGATGATTACACAGAGGAAAGTGATCCGGTCATCTTACTACCGGAAGGACAACTTCACGGCACAACATTTAACAACGCCCAATTGACGATTGGCCGATCGACTGGTCCCGATAGCGACGATCTTTTCAGCTTCAAAGCGGGTAACGGCTATTCCATCAGCGGTCAGCAAATCATGTCCAACGGCCAAACGGTCGCGACATTGAACACCGCAACCAATGGACAACTGGAAGTCACCTTCAACGCTCAAACCACAGCGCAAAATGCGCAGGAAATACTGCGTCAAATTACTTATCAAAATACCAGCGATGACCCTACGCGGAATGGTAAACATATCGCTGTCCAGATCACTTTTAGAGACCCTTCAGGTGCAACAACACAAATCGTCAGAGGAATCGAGCTGACCGGCGTTAATGACCCTCCTGAGGCCACCATCACACTAGAAAACCCCACTTATTATGAAGAAGGCGAAGCGGTCAATTTATACCGTGACGCCGCACTGGACACCATTGAACAAAACCAACTGGTTGCGCGCGTTAAACTCACGCTAAACGCCAGTGGTGAAAACGAAATCATCCGTATCGGTGAGGATAAATTTAAGCTTGATGAAGGCGTTAGCGGGTTTCTCTCCTCACCAAGTGGCGCTGACTATACTTACAACATTCAAATCGATGGCAATCAAGCCACATTGACCCTGGCCCTGAACAGCTCGCCAGAGGACGTCAGCACTATTGTCGATAGCATTCAATATGAAAACAGCAATAGTAATTTATCGGGTGAGCGCAAAATCGAACTATCTTTTGCAGACTGGGGGAGATCAGGATCAGTCGGTGCGTTTTCTGAAGCACTTACTTCAACCATCACATTAGCGCCCCCCAAAGTCGCCAATACAGCCCCAGCACTGACATCATCGACAACAACGCTCAGCTATACTGAGAACGGTGACGCGATCACACTACCCTCCGGACTCAGTCTTCAAGATGACCAACTGGATGCGCTCAATAATGGGCAGGGCAACTATGGCGGCGCCACCATCACCTTATCCCTGACGGATACCCATAATACAAGTCAACTCAACTTTAATGACGGCAATGACTTAACCCTCGTCACAGATGCCAGTAACCAGAAAACCATTACTAAGGCCGGACAAACGATTGCCCATTGGCAGGAAGATAATGGGCAGGTCGTTATTGAGTTCATCGATACGGAAGGCACCATCCCACAGAGTCGCGATGTGCAAAACTTGTTACATCAAATCAACTATCTCAATAACAGCGACGCCCCAGCTGATCAGGTACAGCTCTCCATCACCGCCACTGACCCGCAAGGACTGACCTCATCATCAGTTGAGTTCGCAATTGAAATCACCACCATTAACGATATTCCTGCGCTGGAAGATAATGCACTGGCTTCGATTGGCGCACTCAGTGAAATCACTCGGTTATCAGATATTGAGCAGCTGGATGCATTCGGCACCATGGCCATGTCAGAAGATGGGCGTCACGTTTTTGTCGGCGATACCGCGGGTACTCATATCGCGGTATTCAGTCGGGATGACAATGGCCTAACGTATCTGAGCACACAAACGATCGAAGCAGCACAAGCCACTGATGGTAGTGGCATTCAGCAACTCGTGGTCTCTCCCGACAATCAGTTTCTTTACGTATTGGGTCAAACAGAACAAGTCGAAAGCGGCCGCGATGCCAATAACGATCCCATCATGCTAAGTGAAGGACAACAAATTTCAACTTACGCCATTGATAACAATGGCAACCTAACATTGGAAGGACAATATAAGTCTGACTTTGATCTTGATGGCAATGCGTTCTGGGATACGTCCATGATCCAGATCGCTGATGACGGTCAGCATATTTATGCGATCAATAACTACTCCGTCATTATTTTAGATCGAAATACCCGCACAGGTGAGCTTTCTCACCAAGCCGCACTCGAAGGCAGTATGGGGTCTGAACCTTACTTATGGTCCCCCAGTAGTCTCATGACGCAAGGGGATTATGTCTATGTCACGACTGACCCCAATGCGGCTCATAGCCTCATCATCTACCACCAAGATAATGATGGCGGATTAACACCCGTCAGCTTCTTACAAGACGGCCAAGTTGATAGCCAAAACCAAGCCGTACACCTCAGCAATCCTAACGCCATTACCGTCAGCAGCGATCAGCGAAAGATATTTATTGTCGATGATAATGGTTTGCAATACTTCAAATTCGATCCTGATAGCCAAACCTTGACTTATGCAGGCCAAGTACTGAATCAAGATAATATTCAAAGCTTATCCATCAGTGAAAATGGTCAAGCACTCAGCGTCATCTATAACAACACACTCGTCGATTACAGTATTGAAAGGAATACGTTATCTGCAGCAAGCGCTTTAACCTTCAATAACGGTCAACAAGTATTGATTGATGCAAACAATCATGTCTTGGCTTTAAGTGATGGGCAACTGTCAGCATTTAATCGGCAACTGCTGACGTTGAATTATGCCTTAGAAGGAGAGCCACTACGACTCAGTCAGGGGCTCAATATCAGCGATGCAGAGTTAGATGCCGCCAACAACGGCGCGGGCGATTACCAAGGGACAACACTGACCTTATCAGGACAAAGTGCCGATATTTTTGGTTTTAGCGAGACTGAGCACTACACCTTCAGTAACGGACAAATACACTTCAACGGCCAAGCGATTGCTGAGCTGACCAATGATTCAGGCCAAGCCGTCCTCACCTTTACCGCCACCACGACAAGCGCCCAAGCCAATGACATCTTGCATCAGATTAACTTCACAACCACCACACCTGGTGATCATGAAGTCACGCTCATCTTCAACGATGGAGAAGCGAACAGTGAGCGCCGGACATTAACCATTAACGCCGGTGACTTCCTGCCCCCTGAACTGACTGATGACACCCTGACCCTACCCCAGGCGGAAGGCGGCGAAGCGTACAGTTTTACATTCCCAGAAGACCTGTTCACCGATCCCAACAATCTGGATCTCACACTCACGGTGAGTGGACTCCCGGAAGGCCTGAGTTTTGATGCCATCACCCGCACCTTATCAGGCACCCCCACGGTAGGCGGTGAACATGAGATCACCATCACGGCGAATAACGGCACCTTATCGACGTCGCTCACGCTCAGCTTAATGGTGGATATGGATAACCTGCCGCCAGAAGTGAATGACGACTTTCCGACGACACTCGAACTCACGCCAAATGAAGACTTTAGCTATACATTTGATCGCAACTTAGTGACAGACCCGGAGTCTGGCGACCTCTCCTGGCAAATTGAAGACTTACCTGAAGGGCTCAGCTTCGATCCAGAAACACTGACGCTTAGCGGTAAACTCAGTGAAGAAGCCAGCTACCGCATCAAGGTCATCGTCACCGACGAGGCGGGCGCCAGCGTCGAACGGACAATCAATCTGACGGTTGGGGATGCGGTCATCGACAACCAGCCACCAGAAGCCAGTGACCTCACGCTGACCCTTCCCGATGCCACTGCAGGCATTGAGTACCAGTTTACATTACCAGAAGGGCTATTCACTGACCCCGATGGCGACACCCTCACGCTCTCCATCAGCGGATTACCCAGTGGCCTCACGTTTGATCCGGAAACACGGACCCTTTCAGGCACGCCAGAGGCAGAAGGCAGTATAACAATCACCATCACCGCAACAGATACGGTCGGTGCCAGCACAAGTCGGGAAATTACGCTAGAAGTTCTGCAAGGCAATCAGGCCCCATCGACAGGCGATGCAGACATCATGCTGCCCAATGCGGAGATTGGCAAAGCGTATCAATATCAAATCCCTATTGATGCTTTGGTCGATCCAGAAGGGGATCCTTTAACCTGGTCACTCAGTGGTCTACCGGAAGGCTTCAGCTTTGATCCAGCAACACGCACCATCACGGGCATGCCCAGTGAGGAAGCCACTTTCAATCTCACACTAACGGCAACAGATGACAGTAATGCCAGCGGTAGCCGAACGTTAACACTCGTGGTCACACTGCCTCCCGCAGACCCCGCTTTACCGGCACAACCTCAAATCACACTGGCCAGCCCACCGAATATGGACAGTGAGATTCAGTCGGTACTGGATACTCAGCGTCCATGGAATCAATGGGATCAAACCTCCCAAGCACATACACTGGGTCAACAGTGGCACACCTTCGACATGTCATCGGATCACACGGCGAACCCTCTAGATGAGATTGCGCTCAACCGAACCGAGATCACATCCCCTGCCATCATTGAGTTAACCGCGATACGCAGCGACGCCGGACAACAGCAATTTGCCCTGCCCCGACAATTACTAGAAGAGAATCATCAAATCACTGTGCGTCAAGCGAATGGCGCTCCTCTTCCCAGCTGGGCTCACTTTGATGCCGCACAGCAACGCATTGATGTTGATGCGGGGACTCAACATTCGGTGCAGCAGCTGGGTGTTGAAGTGCAAATGGTCAACGCTCAAGGCCAAACCCAGTCCTTATTCATCATGCTCAATCTCAGCCAAAACGATATACCGACGCAGGGTGGGCAAGATCCAGATGAAACCGCACAGCAAGAAGAGATAACCCCATCTCATCAGCCCTTATCGGTACAGTTGGCTGAAGCCGGTCCACGCAACTTATTCAGCGCGGCTCAACAGCTGATTGAGCAACTACTGGCGACCGCCCAGACCCATTCAGAAGACATCTCAGGCATCTCGCCCAACCAGAATCAAGGGACGCATCAACAGCAAGCATCGGCATTTGTGAAGGAATCTTAATGAAGACTTCATTGAGAATTATTCGCATTAATTTTAAAACATTACGCTCTTGTCAGGACCGACTTCGCCCAGAGGAATTGTTGTGATTAAAAACACGTCTCCGGTATTCAACCGCTACCTGCTCCGCCCTCTAACGCTCAGCGTGGCTCTGCTGAGCTTAAGTGCCTGCGGTGTCTCTCCTGAGCGTATTACCCTGGATGAGCAGGTGCTGCAAGCCAATGCCGATCACCAAGCCATGTTTGCCAAGCAAGCGCCGATTGAGGGCGCCATTAGCCTGGATGAAGCCATGGCCAGGGCCATTAAATATAACCTGAATCAACGATTGGCTTTAATGGAGCAAGCCCTGGCAAGCAACCAGCTGGATGTGGCCAACCTGAGTATGCTGCCAAAGTTAGCGGCCTCAGCGGGATGGAATCACCGCAGCAATGTCTCGGCCTCATCAAGCGAATCGATCAGGACAGGGACCGAGTCTCTAGAACCTTCCACGAGTCAAGAGCGCAATATTCGAACAGCTGATCTGCAACTGTCCTGGAATATTCTCGACTTCGGTTTGAGTTATTTCAGCGCCAAAGCGCAGGCCAATCGCGCATTGGGCTTTGAAGAAAAACGCCGCTATATCGTCGCCGATATTATGCAAAAGGTCCGTCAGGCTTACTGGAATGCGGCCACGGCTCAACGCTTACAACCTCAGGTCAAATCAGCGCTCGAAGAAGCTCAAAAAGCCTTGGCACAAGCCCGTCAAACCGAAGAGCAGCGTTTATTAACACCATTAGCCTCACTGCAATACCAAAAAGAATTGCTGACAATGGTGCGTCAACTGGAAACATTAGATGCTGAGTTAGCGACGGCTAAAAGTCGTTTAGCGGCCTTAATGAACCTCGCACCGGGGACACCTTACCGTCTTCAAGTCGCTTCCGCACAACAGTGGCAGGTCCCTGATCTCAACTTCCGACTCACTCAGTTGGAACAGTTGGCCATGATCAAGCGACCAGAAATTCGTGAAGAAGCCTACAAAGCACGGAATGCAGTTTTAGAAACTCGCAGTGCACTGCTCAAACTACTGCCCGGTGCCACACTCTTTTCAGGCTTGAATTACAACAGTAATGATTACCTGGTGAATAATGACTGGGCCGATGCCGGGGTTAAAGTCAGCTGGAACTTATTGAATGTATTTTCTTTCCCAAGCATAAAACGTACCGGCGAGGCCCGCGAGCAGGTCGCTCATCTACGTCGTCAGGCATTGAGAATGACGGTGCTTACGCAAGTCAACGTGGCTTGGCGACAGTTCCAAAGCGCCAGTCACTTATTCGAACGCAGCCAAGAGCTACAGCAGGTTCAAAGTCGCATTCTGAAGCAGACGGATAATGCCCTTCAAAGTCAGGCTCAATCATTGCTGGAGCGTGTAAGAGCCAATACCGAAACGGTTCTGGCCACACGTCAGAGAGATCGTAGTTATGCGGATCTACGCACCGCTTACGGCGCCATTTATCAAGCGGCAGGACTAGACGCAGTGCCTTTGTATGTGCGCGATGACAAAATCTCGACATTAACGAACGCCATTCGCCAAGAGCGTCAAGTGCTCGCCAAAGGGGATCTCTCTGAGATCGGCATTATGCTGGCCGGCGCCCATGTCATGATGCCGGATCGCACAACCCAGCCACAAACCGTCAATCTCGACCTCTGGCAAAACTTGGGGAGCCTTCAAAGTGTTCCCCTCACCAGTCTGGATCAAGCCTCACAATGAAGCGCCGTCATTCTACCGTACGCCTCCAAGCCCGCTCGACCGGCTTAACATTAATGCTCCTGGGCGCATTCAGCGCCCAGGCGGCTACCCCTCAATCTGAGGCCACGCCGACGTTAGACACCACAACGCCTCATGCATTACGTCTTCAGCTCAGCGCCCATGAACACACCACTTTATCGAGTGAATTAAGCGGAAAACTGAAACAGGTTCGGGTTGAAGAAGGGGATCATTTCGAGAAAGGCGAGACCCTGCTGACCTTTGACTGCGCCATTCATCAAGCACGCTTACGTCGCTCCAATGCAGCAGAACGAGCCGCGCAAGAAAAACTGGCCATAGCCCAACAGCTCAATCAGCTGAACTCCATCAGTATGACGGATGTCGCTCAAGCCGAGGCCGATCAACAGATGGCCGAAGCAGAAAGCGGGATTCACCGCGTCATGGTCAATCGCTGTCATATTGAGGCCCCCTTCAATGGCCGCGTCGCGGAGAGGCTCGTTCAACCAGGAGAATACGTCAGCGAAGGCACCGACTTGTTGGCGCTGTATGCTGATGACCGGTTTGACGTCGAACTGATCGCCCCCTCTCAATGGCTACGCTGGCTTGAGCCTGGCTTGCCTTTCACAGTCACATTAGATGAAACCGGCCAAAGCTATCAGGCCACACTGACACGATTGGGGGCCATCGTTGATCCGGTCAGCCAGTCCATTAAGTTGATGGGGCAGATCACGCCGGACGTCTCATCAGACCCTGATGGCTCGGATGATCAGACAGCCAACCACCAGACACCCGCGAAACTACTGCCAGGTATGAGCGGCACAGCCCATTTCGACCATCCTTCGCAAGGCCAAGATTTATCCGCAGCGACAGCCCTGACAACAGACATGCTGACAGACATACAGCCCTTTACTGACTCACTCAATCCATCGGTTCCTTGATGTCCAGCCCATCACATGTTGCCCAGCAACTGAGCCAGTTCATTCAACTGGAACAACAACTTCGCCAAGCAGACAGTTTACCGGCACTCGGGTTTGCCTTGGTCAACCATACCGGTATGCTCTGCCCGTGTGACCAAGTCTTTCTTTGGCAAGCCGATGCCGAACGTATTACCCATGCGGCTCATGTCACTCAAGTCGACGCCCATACGCCATTAAATCAATGGCTCAACCAGTGCTGCCAGTACTGGTCTAGGCAAGCCAATGCCCAACAAGCCCGCACACTCACTGCCGAGCAATGCCCGGAAGCATTGGCTTCTCAGTGGTCGACCTATTTGCCCACAAACGTATTGTGGTTACCTTTAATCACAGCCTCCCCCTCAGACACAACACATCCCAAGTTGATCGGAGCTTTGCTCCTGGTCAGCCAGCAGGCCATCACGCTACAGGCTTATCCTCTCCTCAGTCGCTGGCAAGAAGCCGCCAGCCATGCTTTCAGTGCGTTACAAGCACATCAGCGCTCAGCCCGGCGCTGGCAACTACCCGGCTTACGGCGATCGCGCCAACGCCTACTCATCTTCATCGTCTTGGCAGGATTCATTGGGCTTTTTTGCTGGCCCGTACGACAAACCGTACTGGCGCCAGCACAAATTGAAGCGAAGAATCCCAGTATTCTCCGAGCACCGATCCGAGGCGTTGTGGCCGACATCTTGGTCAAACCGAATAGCCCCGTTAGCGAAGGGCAAGCCGTCGTTCAAATGGATACACGGGAAATAGAGAGTCAGCTAGAGGCCAGTCGCCAACAATATGCCATCGCGGCAGCTGAATTTCGCCAAGCACAACAACAAGCGCTGTCAGACCCGCGCAGCAAAGCTTCTCTAGAAGTGCTCCGGCGCCGCAGAGATCAAGCCGCCAGCGAAGTCCGTTATCTTGCCGACACCAAGACACGCATGACGATTACAGCACCGCAAAAAGGGATTGTCATTGTCGATAACCCTAGCGACTGGCAAGGTCGAGCCGTAGCATTGGGGGAACGCATTATGCAGATTGCACAAGCGGACCAACAGCAGCTCAATATTCAGTTACCCGTTAACGATGCGATTCATCTCACCCCGGATACACCCGTTCGTTTCTTTCTCAACAGTCAGCCAACCACACCACTCAAAGCACATTTAACGCAGTTAGCCTATCGACCACAACCGACCTTAGAGGGCACTTTGGCGTATCCACTCAAGGCTGAATTCGACCATTCGGTGATACCTGATGGTGATAAAGCACTTAACGCTCAAAGCCGACAACTCGGCTTCAAGGGAACAGCAAAACTCTATGGTGAACCAACCCGTTTAGGCTTTTACTTACTGCGGCGGCCGCTCTCAATGCTGCGCGTTTGGCTCAGTTTTTAAGGGTCAGCACATCGCATGATGACATCACTTACCTCAGATACAGCACCGAATGCGAATCAACTGCCGCCACTGAGACCGGAGCTGACCTTGCACCCCGGCCCGACTCATCGTGATGGCAGTCCCAGCTGGACACTTGAAGACCCACTGAAAGGTCAATTTTTTCGGCTCGGCTGGCTGGAAATGCAACTACTGAGCCACTGGTCAGCGGGCAGTATCACAACACTCGTCAAACAGTTAAAACAACAACTTTCGCTCGCCATAACCCCACAAGAAGTGGCCGACTTTATTAAATTCTTACGCCACCACCAATTATTAAAAGCCAGTGATACCCAAGCTCAAGAGCAACTCACAGAGCAGCGCCGCCAACACCAACAGGCCCATCAACAACACTGGTTTAAGTGGCTTTTAAAACATTATTTATTTTTACGAATTCCGCTTTTTCAGCCTGATCGTTGGTTGAGCCGGACACAGCCTTGGGTGCGCTTATTTTATACACGAACCTGGGCATTCATGACGCTATTCGCTGGGCTGACAGGGCTCATTTTAGCCGCCCGCCAGTGGGAAAGTTTTACCCATACGTTTTTATATTTTTTCTCTTTGCCAGGGGCTTTTATCGCGGGTCTGACACTCATACTGGTCAAACTGGCTCACGAATTAGGCCATGCCTATACCTGTAAACGCTATGGGGGTTATGTCGCCACCATGGGCATCGCGTTTCTCGTGCTCTGGCCGGTACTCTATACCGATACATCCAGTGCCTGGCGCTTAGCTCACCGGCATCAGCGCCTAGCCATTGGGGCGGCAGGCATGCTGACAGAACTGATGATTGCGGCTTGGGCCACACTGGCTTGGAGCTTTCTCCCTGATGGTTTATGGCGCAGCGCCGCGTTTATGCTGGCCACGACCACCTGGATCCTCACGTTAGCCATCAATCTCAGCCCTTTCATGCGTTTTGATGGTTATTTTTTACTGTCTGACCTGATCAATGTGCCAAACCTTCAGCAACGCGCCTTTCAACTGGCCCGCTGGCGGCTCCGTGAAGCGTTGTTTGGTTGGCAAGCCGAACCTCCTGAGCACTTTGCACCAGGGCTACAGCGCCTATTACTGGGCTATGCGTTTGGCACCTGGATCTACCGTTTCTTTCTGTTTTTGGGGATCGCATTACTGGTCTATCACTTCGCCTTTAAACTCCTCGGCATTGCTTTATTTGCGATTGAAATTGGGTACTTCCTGCTACTGCCCATCGCAAAAGAGTGCCGACACTGGTACCAACAACGGCAACAAATCACGATGAACCGTCATACCTTTTTGACCGGTAGCCTGCTGCTATTATGTCTACTTGGATTACTGATCCCCTGGCGCACACAGATTCATGCCCCAGCGGTTCTAGAAGCCGCTCAGGCCTACCCGCTTTATGCCCCCACTAATGCCCGTATCGCAAACCTTGCGCTATCGCCCGGCCAAATCGTCCAGGCGGGGCAGCCATTAGTTCAATTTCAAGATCCTGCATTAGATCATGAGCACCAACGCTTACACCGACGTGTCGAAACCTTACGGTGGCAAAGTCGTTTTCAGCGGATGAACCCTGATACGGCGACACAACTGCCCATCGTATTAGAAGAGTTAGCGGTCGCGTTAACCCACCTCGCCTCACGCCAACAACAGCAGCAAGCACTGACATTACGCGCCCCCATTAGCGGCCAAGTTGTCGATGTCCAACAACCTTTGGCAGAAGGCGACTGGTTACCTGCAGGACACTGGTTGGGCACAGTGATCACACCCGATCAAGCCCACCTTGAAGCCTTTGTAGGCGAACGAGATCTGGCGCGCTTGCAGCCTGGAGACCAGGCCACTTTCTATCCAGAACAATGGGAGCAACCGCCCTTGAGCATGGCACTGAACCAAATTGAATCCAGCCCGGTGAGCCACCTTAAACGCCTTCCCGAATTGGCATCGCCTTTCGGTGGGCCTATCGCCGCCCGTCTCGACCAGCAACAACAAGCGATTCCAGAACAAGCTTTATACCGGCTCCATTTAACCCCAACTCAGCCCCTCAAAGCCCCCAAGCAACGATACCGAGGGACGCTGGTCATCGATGGTCAGCCACAAAGCCTAATTGTGCGTATTTGGCAATCAGTGGCCGCCGTATTGATCCGAGAAACCAGCTTTTAATCGCAGCGAGATAATGCCCAGGTTAAGCATTCTTAATGCTTCTCAGATTGAGGCAAATGAGCCAGCCACTCATGATATTGCCTATCATTATCAATCATGAGAATCACCATGAATGCTTCAAACCATCACGTAACCGACCTTCAGCACATGGCCAAAGAGCCAGCAGACCCCTCTTTGGCTTTTGCCGCACAATTGAAGGCTTCTACACGTTCAGAACACGAAGGTGTTGACCATCATGTTATGGCTGCTGAACCATTTAGTAGCTTACGCCATTACGAGAAGTTTCTGCGCTTGCAGCATCGCTTTCACGGCATCATTCACGAGCTTTATCACCATGACACCTTGAATCAATGGTTACCGGGCTTGAATGAGCTGCCTCGACTGGAGAAGGTCGAAGCCGACCTGGACGCTTTAGATCTGGCGATTCCTGCACGTCCAACACCATTAAAAGACCTGCACCCCGAAACCGCACTGGGCTGGTTATATTGCAGTGAGGGATCCAACCTAGGGGCAGCCTTTCTATTTAAAGAAACCCAGAAAATGGGGCTGACTGAAACTCATGGGGCAAGTCATTTAGCCGCTCATCCTGAAGGTCGAGGTCTGCACTGGCGCCAGTTTGTCGCTCAAATGAATGCCCTGCCACTCTCATCTGCACAACAAACCGCAGGTATCTCAGGTGCTCGTCAGGCGTTCGCTTTCTATCGCCAAGCCTTAAATGAGATTTTCCAACCCATTGAGGCCGCATAATCAATTAATCTTATGCAACGGCCAATCTCTTATAAACGACTGATCTCACAACGAACAGAGCTCACAACGAACAGGCCTCATTGACTACGCAGCCGTTTGGCTGCGTTCATCTTTCGGATATTAATTAGACGTTTCAGGTCGGCGCCACACCCAGATTGCACCGAGAGCCATGCCGACCAAGGCACACGCCAATAACCACAGTGGCGGCTGATGTAGCCATAAAATGATCGCACCAGCACTCATACTCAGCGTCATCATCCACTTGGTACGACGCGTCACAATCCCACCTTGATGCCAGTTGTATAACATCGGGCCGAAAAGACGGTGCTGATACAGCCAACGCTGTAATCTCGGAGAACTTCGGCTTGCGGCCCAGGCCGATAACAAAACGAACTCAGTAGCAGGAAGCCCAGGAAGAATGACACCCAGTAGCGCAACGCCCAAACTGAGATAAGCCAAACATTGATAGGCACGGCGTTTCCAACCTGAGGCCATTAATGCAGAATTGGCGTCCCAAACCATTGCGCCCGGATTATCTCGAGTTTTGATATCATCAGGCGCCATCTCGCTCGTCATCCTCCTTCACTAGCGCTTCGTTCAAAGTATCATCGAGTTCAATCCGCTGATGAGCCATTCGTTGAATCGAGATACTCTGCATTAATTTACTGTTTAATAACCCTGTCAGTAGATTCAAATCATCACTTTGACGACAGAGCTGAACGACTAACAAAGACACCTGGTGCCGCTGATCTTCATCACCATTACTGTTATCACCATCACCCCCGATATTGGCCTCCTCCGGTAGCGAAGCCGTATAAAGACCGCCATCGCCACCATAACGGGGACAAAGCTCAGTCGTATTCCCCAGGGATAATGGATACCAAACTAACTCACGATCTAACTGCACACGGCTGATGACCACTTCATACGACCGATCATCAGGTAATAAATGGGCGAGAAGTGCATCGATCCCCGGTGCGGTCCAAGTTGATTGCTGAGTCAGTACTGATGCCAAGGTATTGGCCACTTGCTCCTGCTCGGCCCGTGCATGGCTGACGCGAAACAAATCCGTGCCAGCAAATGCCAGGAACAGTAGCAGCGGCATCAAAAGTGCAAATTCGACAACAGCACTCCCCCGCTGACAATGTTGCAATTGAAAGCGCCGGAATCGCCACCACTTCATATTAATCTTCATCAGACTCAGGCAATTCACTGGTCAGATTCCCCAAGACCTGTCGAAACTGGTACTGGAATGTATTGCCCAGGCCAAATAACTCGGGCAAAGGCGTCATAAAACGGGCCTTGATATCAGCCGTGACGGTTAATACTGGGGGTAATAACGGATCCCGCTGGCCCGCTTCGGCCTCATCATCAGATGACGCCTCATCCGATGATGCATCAGGCTCGGTGTCGTCAGACCCCATGCGCGCTAAAGAGTCAAAGCTCAGCACATCAATTTTAAGCGCATCGTCAGTCAACAACCCATAGCCGTAATCCAGCATCCGCGTGCGAATGACATCCCGAAGCACGCTGTCGCCCTGCTCGTAAAAAGCGATGTCATAGCGAAAACTTTGCAACGACCTTTCCAAAGCGGTGCCACCAATACTGATCATCAGACCCACACGTGCCAGCTCAAATAGCATCATGATGCCAAAGATCAAAATCGGAAAGATCAGCGCGGTTTCAACGGCAGTCACCCCCGCTTGATGACGCGTGAAGCTTAAGCGCCACAATCGGCTTCTCATGGCTGATCCTTCAATGGCAATGGTTGTTGGCTGGCTAATAGCAACTCATGCGCCACCGAGGCCCCCCCAGCGATACGTGAAGCCGTCACTTCAAAACGATCCATGATACGGCTGACATAATCCGCTTTAAGTCGCTCCGCCAGTAACTGCCGAGCCTGTTCAGGCTGCTGATTCAGCACATAGGCCAACGCCAGGTTCAATCGTAATGCCACCCCTCCATGCTGGCTGGCGGGTTGTAACACGTTAATGGCCTGCTTAATGTCACCCGCGACGAGGTGAGCGAGCGCAAGATTATTCAATGCGGGAGTAAACCCCGGATCTAACTGCAGCGCCCGAGAAAAATCCGCCTGGGCTTGCGGGTTTTGGCCTTGCAGGTTATAGACAACCCCGCGACCATTCAGCGCCTGTACATTATCGGGCGAAACCTTGAGCGCACAGCGCATGTCATGAGCCGCCGCATTGACCTGACCAAGTGCTAGATGCGCTTGCCCTTGCCCCAGACATAACGCCAGTTGCACTTTATCTGCACGCGGTTCAGGCAATACCTTGGCCGCACGCGCATAAAGCTGTAAGGCATCCTGCGGAGGACGCACACGACTGGCCAATGTCGCAAACTCCAGCAAATATTGACCCGCCAGCTCACCCCGTTGGTCCATACGCGCATACACTTCATAGGCCGCTTGTAAACGACCATTGTCACGCAAGACATGCGCCAGATTCAGCGCCTCTTCTGCCCGATTTTCAGGGGTGACCGCTTGAGGCGCATCGGGTTGTCTTGCCGCAGCGCTACAGCCACTTAACACCATCACCAGCAATAGCAGCCCAAGCCAGGCTTTAACCGCAGAGGTCATCACCGCAGAGACCACCTTCATCACATGGAGAGCGGTATATGTCATACACCAGTGCCAACTCAGTAACATCATGTGCTCTCTTGCTCACTTATCGATTTCGATTTCAGTGTCATCGCATGGCATGGCGCCATGACCCAGACTCCTCACAACACTCACCCATCACTGCCCCAGAATACGAATAATCCGCACCATCGCAGGCGCCCCCATCATGGCGACAATAGGCGGTAAAATCAGCGTCATCAGTGGCACACTCAGTTGGGCAGGGAGCTTGCCAGCACGCTCTTCCAAACGCAGCACCAACGATTTACGACTCTCATCAGAGATCGTGCGCAACGCTTGTGCCAGCGGAGTGCCATAACGCTCAGCCTGGATCAAGGTTGCCACCATGCTTTCAATACCACTAACGCCGGTGCGTTCAGCGAGATTAAGCAAAGCTCGGGGCCGGTCATTCAGCACTTGGAGCTCGGCAAAGGTATAACGAAGTTCACCGGCAATTTCAGGCGCTGAGAGTGTCATCTCCCGAGACACCACCTGAAGCACTCGTCCCAGCGGCAAGCCGGCTTCGGCACAGATCACCATCAAGTCCAACGCATCCGGCAAAGCCTGAGCCAAACGGCCCCCACGACGATTACTCTGCCACTTGAGCAACAGCTCAGGCAGCATCGTGCCAATAAACAGTGAAATTAAGGCCGCAACCAAGCCACTCAGCCCCCAGCGCGAATCACTATCAAGCAGCCCACCACAGACAAACAGCATCAACAGGCCGCCACTGAACCACTTGATACTTTGTAAGAGCCCCAGCGCATAACCCTGATGAAAACCCGCCATAGACAGCAGACGCTGCATTTTCTCTCGGTCGCCCTCGGTACCGGCCAAACGGTCACCCAACTGAATGAGCGGATTCAACCAGCGAGCCTGAGCCGATGACAAAGCAAACCCTTGCGCTTTGAGCACACTGTCACGCGTCTGTGGATCCTGTTGCGCTTGGGGCACCATCTGTAAACGTTCATTCAGCCCGACATGACGCTGACGTAGGTGAAGCGCAATCAACACCAACCCACTACCGGCCATCAGGCAGGCTAAAGCAGCGGCCGCAACGATCGTCATGACCCCCTCCTCATGAAACCCTCCGGACCATACGTTGAGTAATCAAAAGCCCTAGCAACACGCTACCAAAAGCATAAAACAACACTTTATTGCCCGTCGGATCACTCAATAGGAAATGAAAATCCTGAGGTGAACTGAAATACATATAAGCCAACGCCAGTGGGACTAAAGAGGCCACAATTTTGGAGGATGCGCGCGCTTCAGATGTTTTTGATTGAACCTTTAATGCCAACTCCGCACGTTCACGCAAGGTGGCAGACAAACGCTCCAAGGTTTCCCCTAAACGCCCACCGGCCTCCTGGTTAATGATGATAATCACCGCAAAAAACCGATATTCGGGTAACGGCACGCGTCTAGCAGAATCCTGAATGGCTTGCTTTAGCGGCATCCCCAGCTGCATCCAGCTGTCAATCAAGGTAAATTCGCGCGCTAAAGCGCCTGGAATATTCTGCGCGACCATCGCAAATGCATTCGTCGCGGGTACGCCCGCCCGCGCGGCACGGGTAATCGCATCAATCGCCTCAGGCAAAGCGGCTTTAAGCGCACTGAGATACTGATTCAGCGCATGCCGATACATGAGCTGAAACAGCCCCCACCAAAGGGTCAGTGTCAGCCCCAGACTGGCCATCCAAGGCCATGGCGTCTGATGGCCCAGGCCTGCACCCGCCAGCACACTGATCAACCCGAGAATCATCAAACGTTGACGCAATCCGGCCTGCCAACCAATCAGCCCCAGGTTCAACCAAAGCCGAGTCATCATCGGTCCGATCCAAGGCCAATGACTCACCGGCAAAGTATCCAGATCGCGCAGAATTCCGACGGCATCGGTCGACGACACACCGGTAGGCGCCCAATGCTGCTTCAACAGATCTAAACGTGCTTGAATAGCTTCATCCTGGCGCTTTTTCCCTTTCAAACTACGCCAGGTCATCGCCATCAGGATGACGCCGACAAAAACCAGCAACGTCAACAGATCAAGTAAAGCCGTCACGCAGCACCTCCCTGAAACAAGTGCGCATGAGCGTGATAGAAATCCGGACGTTGACCACTGGATTCAAAATGCCCCATCAAGCGGCCATCGCTCTGAGTGCCCGTCACTTGATAGCGGAAGAGCTCCTGAGTCTGAATCACATCATTTTCCATCCCACATACTTCGGTGATGGACACAATACGACGAGTGCCATCCCGCATGCGTTCAATCTGGATGATCAGGTTCACCGCACTGGCAATCTGACGGCGAATGGCTTCCAGTGGCAAGGGCATATCCGCCATCATCACCATATTTTCCATTCGCATAATGGCATCGCGCGGCGTATTGGCATGCACCGTACAAAGGGAGCCATCATGGCCGGTATTCATCGCTTGCAACATATCGAAGCATTCACCCCCTCGGACCTCACCCAGAATGATCCGATCCGGCCGCATACGCAGAGCATTGCGTACCAGATCTCGCTGATCGACTTTACCGGTCCCTTCAGCGCTGACCGGGCGGGTCTCCAAACGCACCACATGGGGCTGCTGTAACTGCAATTCGGCAGCATCTTCAATGGTCAAAATACGATCACGATTACTGATCTGCCGAGATAATGCATTCAACAATGTTGTTTTACCGGCCCCGGTACCCCCAGAAACCACCACATTTAAACGGGCCATCATCGCGCGACCCAGGACCTCAGCCATTTCCGCTGAAATCGCATCGCGCTCAACCAGATTCTGCAATGAGATATCTCGACGCATAAACTTACGAATCGAGATGCTAGTGCCATCAATCGCCAAGGGGTAGGTCACCACGTTGACACGACTACCATCAGTCAAGCGGGCATCCACCATCGGGTGGCTTTCATCAATGCGGCGCCCGACCCCTGCCGCAATCCGCTGTGCGGTATTAAACACATGCTCTTCATCAACGAAGGTCACATGGCTCAACTCAAGTTTGCCAAAACGCTCGACAAACACCTGACCATGACCATTCACCAAAATATCGTTGATACTGTCATCGTGAAGCAAAGGCTCTAGAGGCCCCAACCCCACCATTTCATGCAGCATTTCTTCAGCAATGCTGCCCTCTTCCTGGCGCGATAACTGGAGGCGCTGGTCATCACAGAAACTCCGAATCAAACCCTCGATCTGAACACGAAGCGCCTCCGGCGCCATGGTCGCTGCTTTACGAGGATCCACTTGATCGTACAGATAACCTCGAATCATCCGACGATGCTGATGCCCGAGATCAGTCGAGGTGTTTGAACGCTTGCTGCCAGATCCACGCGACTGACGCCGACTGGCCGATGATGTCGACGTCACACCAGAAGACGTGTGATCAACGACTGGCGCAGACGATGCGACCGTTGCTGTTTCATCCGGAGGTGCTGAATGCAAAGAATCCGTAGATGAAGTCTCTGCTACCTGAGACGCCCTTTTTGATGACGACAATGACGTCGACTCTGCAACACGCGATGGCCGATAATCTACGAGCATGACATCCCTCCTAAGCGGCCTGCCGACCCAGTTTGAGCCACTGTCGCCAACGCTGAGTCCAAGGGGTCATCACCGCTTGTTGCGATTGGGGGTTATGACCCACCGCCAAAGCTGTCAAGCGCTCTAGTGCTTGAGTCCATTCACTCTGAGGCGAGCATTCCAGAGGCCCATTTAAAAGACTTTGACTCAATACATCCCCAGCATGAGGCAGCACGACATCCAACTTGCGCTCAATAAAGGCTTCAAACTGATCACGGGCAATCACCTGAGCCGCGTCAGCATGGGCAGCATTAGCCACCAATAATAACTGCTGGCCATCACTTTCATTGCCAATGGCCTGCATCAACCGGTAGGTATTACGCGCCCCAGTCACCGTCAACTCAGTCACCAAAATGCGCATTTGGGCATGGCGCAACACATCAAGCGCGCCGTATGGGCGAGCAGCAGGAAGATCCCAGATGACTTGATTAAACATGCGACACAAGCTGGCGCCGGTCATCAAAAGGTGGTCTCGCTCGAAGGCATAATCCGGCTCGAATTCAGCCTCCTGGCCTAATAGAAATAGCCGCTCATTCACTTGATTCATCGCACGTTGCAAAAAGCGACTATCAATATGCTCACTAAAGAGTGCTGCGGCTAAACCGGCATCACCCTCCCCACCCAACAAGAGCGCCTGTGCCGCATTGACACGATCATAATCCACAACCGCACAACGCATTTTCATCTGCTCTGACAGTTGGCGCGAGAGCGCGGCAACCAAAGAACTACAACCCACGCCCCCTTGAGCGCCCGTCACGGCGATGGTTCGCCCGCTGCGCACACGGGTCTGTTGCGCCTCATAATCATCACGCGCTAAAGCACGCTTAAAAACGTCGGACAAAAGATCAAAAGCAAAAGGCTTGAGCAGATAATCAAAAGCACCATGACGCAGTAACGTCCGACATAAATTGACATCCTGCTGGCTCCCCATCACGACAATCGCACTGTCCGGGTGGCAGACCGCCGCCAGCTCCGACAAGCTTTGCAGCGGTACGGTGTCACCATCAATATCCACAATCAGCACTTGTGGAGTGGGGTGCTGCTGACACCATTGGGTTGCCGACTGAATGCCGCCACTTTTCACTTGCTCAGCGGCATGATTCAGTCGTACCAGCATCTCGGCATAATGACTGACCTCCTGACGGGACTGAACAAACAACATCAAAGACGCCGCCTGTTGTTCGTGCTCTCGAGCAGTCTCCACGTACTTTTTCTCACTCATATACGGACCTCATCTAATGCAGGTCTTACCCAAGCCGACATCAGTCATCCCCATTGAAATCGATATCCAGCAGCTTCCGGACATCATCTTCGTAATAGCGATCCACACTATTGGCCGCCGCTCGACCATCACCTCCAGCCAGAGGTTTGCCATGGAGCAGATCTTCTGGGTCGGCCACCATACGCGCTAAGTTAGCCCGATTAGCACATCCCAAAGGGCCCACACTGGCATAAGGCTTCACCATCCAGGTGTCTGTTTGCGCAATTCGACAATCAGGGACTTGCACCACTAAGGCCGAAGATAAAATGCCAAGATCGCCCGTCAGCCCTTGGTGCTGATCCGCTCGTGGCAACAATTTGATTTGATCTGTTGGCACCCCCCCACGCATCAAGCGAGCAGCCAAACGTGGGGCAATGGCTTCACCCTGTGCGGTAATCGGGCGCAGCATCAGCGTCTGATGATGTAGTCGCCCTTGTTGTTGGAGTAAACGATTCAATCGCGTCATGGAATCCGAACTCAGCGCCCCGGATTCATCGACTTCAACATAGGTGCTCAATGCCACGGGTTTAACTTCCGGCATTCTGGCCTCAGGAAAGGGGCCCAAGCGGCTCACACGCATACGATTGATTGAACTGTCACAAGCACTGATCAGTAGTATCGAGGCCAGCAGTACAACGAAACCGGCACGTCGACTCATGGTGGCTGTACGTATGAACCGAGGATGAATGGCTATGGACATCTGGCAGCTCCTCTTCAATAAACATTCGGCTTGAGACGCCCGGTTTAAAATAAATAACCCGCTGAAGCGCTTGGCGGTAAAGTCGCTGCATCCAAGGTCTCGATGCCTTGACCTGGGGTTTGGAAATCACCGGCATTGCTGGGCTCGACGACATAGGCAGTGGCAATAATGACCAGCTCCGTATCCTCCTGACGGTTGCGTTCGGTCTCAAACAACCGGCCCAAACCGGGAATATCACGGAGACCTGGCACACCTGATACTTCCTGCGCCGAACTGCTACGCAACATGCCTGCCAGGGCAAAGCTCTGGCCACTGGCCAACTCAACCGTCGTATCAGCACGACGAACTTTAAAAGCCGGGATTTGGTTGCCGCCGAAAGTGACAGCGCCATCATTGGAGAGATCACTGACTTCAGGCGCAATATGCAAACTAATGCGGTTGGGGGAGAGCAGCGTCGGCGTCATCCGCATGATCACGCCATACTGCTTGTAATCAATGGTGACGTTATTATTGGTCACGATCACAATCGGGACTTCACCACCGGCCGCGAAGCCGGCTGTTTCACCGGACATTGCCGTCAGATTGGGCTCAGCCAATACGGTGGCCAGGCCATCACTACTCAGCGCATTTAATAACCCGCCGACTGAAGCTGAACCAATAGATTTAGTCCCTCCTGCCACGATGCCGCTGGTCATCGCATCGGGAATAAAACTATTCGTCGCGCTATCAAACAGTGCAGTGCCGTTGCGGAAAAAATAGTCGCCGCCTTTCAGGGTTAGCTCCCAGTTCAATCCTAAATCGGTGCTTAAGCTGCGAGAGACTTCGACGATACGCACACTAATATTGACTTGAGCTGATAGTTCGACGTTGAGCTGATTGATAATCCGAGGGACTGAATTACCACTGCCCTGACCACCCCCCTGCCCTTGCTGCTGACCACCGCCAGAATCACCTTCGTCACCGCCGAAAAAAGCATTGATGGCCTGCATCACATGCTTCGCTTGCTGGGGCGTACGAACATGTCCACGCACAACAAGCCCATTACCCGAGGCAGGAGCAAAGCGAACTTGAGCATCGGGCACCTCACTTTCGACGGCCTGGGTCAACGCCTCAAGATCATGCTGTGCAACCACTTCAATCGCAGCCACGACTCGATCTCGCGCATCCAGCGCATAAAGCGTGGTCGTACCGGCGCCTTTCGCAAACACAAAGAGGTTACGTGGAGAAGGTAGCTGAAAATTCGCAACTTCAGGATCAGCCACTAATACGCTGGATACCGCTCGCGGCAATGTCAGCAGACGCCCCTGTTTGACCACCAGATTAAGCGTTTGCTGCTCTTCAACTTGTGTCAGTGCATGCGTACTCGGCGACGCAACGTGGCTGAGAGGCTCAGGCACATTCGCTTGAACGAGACCGACCTGAAAAAAGAAGAGTAGTGACACCAGCTGTAACGACGACAATGGCCGCAACAGTCGTAACAACAAAGGGCGCAACAATGCCTGATGGCCTGAAAATAATGAGGTCAATAAACACATCATGCTGTAAACATTCCGGTTAACCCAAGCCTGTGATGAACAGACACAGGAGGTGACTGGAGGCGCTAATGACGCCCAATCAATCTACGATCACTGAAGCCGCTCTTCGACGGCCTCACCACGAAACAACCGAATAGAAGAAGAAGGCTGTCGGGATTGATAGACCTGTGTGGCCTGGGGCAAGGTGGTCACAGCGAGACGTTGCTGCGAAGGGTCTGATTGGCCTTGAAGAGGCGCTTCTCGACGGCCACGCACGACCAACTGCAAGGTCCCCACCTCTTTGGCAACCGCCAACTGTTCAGCCTCACGCGGCAGAACCTCCAGTGTCACAGTGTCGTAGCGGCTATAACGGCGACTATCTGACGGCTCGGCTTGCTCTCCACTCAACTGCAATTCGCTCATCGCCACATTATTTAAAGCCAATACTCGGATATCTTGTAGCAACGTCTGTGAGGCCAAGAATGGCACTTGTCCTGGGCCTGAAGCTTCGCCTTGATCCCGCTCAAGACTCAGAATCACATCGACTCGATCTCCGGTCGAAATCAGGCCGGAATTACTGGCTACAGCACTGGTCGGCACCGAAATAGCGCGATAACCAGGGCGAATCACCGCCGCAATGAAACCGGGCTCACCAGGCTTCACAACATCACGACGACTGATGGCTTCTCCGGCCTTGATCGGCTGCCTAAGGGTTGCGCCCATGACTTCACGGGCATCATCCTGACCTTTCACAAAAAACAATAACGATGCTGAAGATGAGGATGATTCAACCGCCTGCCATTGCATGGCTCCCATATCCAAAAAAGCGCCGGGCTGCAGATCATGACGCGCCACAAGAATGGCTTGCTGGGGCGGCTTAGGCGGTGGAGGCGCGACATCTTTAACTTGAACCACTGGCGCAGGTGCCGGTTGCAACAGAGCTCTCACCAACACGGCTGCACTGCCTGCAACAAGTAAGGTTCCGGCCAGTAGCAATACAGAAGGGGTCTTCATATACCCACCATGAATCAGTAATAAATGTGAACAAAGAGGGTGTAAAAAGCACCCGCCACAATGGCCAAACCGTAGGGCAACCCTTGAGGACGATGTTCGGTCAATACCAATGGCGTCGGCCAATTAAGCGCCAGCCTTCGGCTAACACTCTGCCAAGCTCGGGCCAACCCAACTTCCGCTCGATATAACAGCGGCAACCCTAAGACCATCACGCCCCCAATCAAGGAAGTCATAATGACAAAGACCCACTGCTCGCCCTGCCCTAACCATAAACACAGCATGACGATCAACTTGACATCACCGCCGCCGACCTGCCCCATCTGAAACAAAAGAAAGCCAACGACCAGAACCACGATAGCGCCGACAACGGCATGCCCAAGGTGACTCAGCGCTTCAGCAAGCCCTCCCTCTCCTGCCGCGATCACAAGATGTGCCAACGTCACTACAGACCAGATCAACAACATCAGCAAAATCAATCGGTTGGCAATACGCCGAAACAAGATGTCAGACACCACAACCCAGATGAGAAAAGGCACCAGCAGCCATGTGGTCCAGGGAATCACACCATCCATGAGTTACTTTGCACTGCCTGGGCTATTGGTATTGGTAATCTGGTCAGCAATAGAAGCGAAACGATCTTTCAAAGCCGTTACGAAGACACCATCAGAGCCAAAGATCAATCCGATAGCAGCCGCCATTGCAGCGGCCAGAATGCCGTATTCAATAGCGGTTACGCCGCTGTCATCCTGAAGGAAACGCTTAATTGCACGTAACATGTCATGGGCTCCACACAGTAAAAAATAGAGGGAATGAGTCGCACCTGAATGAATAAATCCACATCATCCATCCGACTTCTCATTGATCCGACTTCGTGATATTAAGATTCATTCTCATAAAACAGGCAACCGAAGCATCATTAAGAATTCTTAACTCGAGCCAGGAAAAACACAGTGCTTGATTGAACTCAGGCGACGACTTCAGCCGAGGCCAATGAACGCAGCACCAATACGGCCTTTAAACCCGGCGCATCGAGCGATCCCTGAGGGTTATGAGAGAGTTGTAAATCGCCGCCATGAAGCTCTGCAATCGCCTGTACCAGCGTGAGCCCCAAACCACTTCCCCGTATCTCACGCGGTGAGTGAAAACGTCGAAAACGCTCTGCCGCATAGGCAATTTGATGACGAGGAATTCCCGGGCCTTTATCGACGACGCCTAAATAAGCCCATGGCGCGTTCAACTCAGCGAACAACACTAAAGGCTCATTTTCGGGCGCGTATTTAAGTGCGTTATCAATTAAATTGGCCAAAGCTTGAAAGAGCAGCGAAGGATCTCCCACCAGACAAAGCTCATCATCGGCTTCAATCCGAAGTTGACACCTTCGCGCCTGTGCCAGCGGTTCATAATATTCAGCGACTTCAGCCAATAGCTGGCGAGCATTAAAGGGCTCAAACTGATGAGCACAGCGCCCAGACTCGACCTCGGCAATACGCATCACCGCACGGAACAAATGCTGGATACGCTCGGTTTCCGTCACCGCATCCAGTAACGGCTGGCGCATGGCGTCATCTTGCTGCATATCGATACTGTGCTCCACGGCGCGCTCTAACTGACCATGCAAGCGTGTTAAGGGGGTGCGTAACTCATGTGCAATATGATTGGAGACATGTCGAACTTCCTCCATCAAACGGTTAATGCGCTTCAAACTTTGATTCACTTCACAACCCAGGCGATCAAATTCATCACCCATCGGATTTTCCGGCACACGCACTTGATGATCGCCGCCCGTGAATTGGCGTAGTGCTTCATGTATACGGTTGATACGGTATAAATTGCGCACCCCGAAGGGTAAGCTAATCACCAGAATGAATAGCAGAATTAACAACAGGCCAGCCCCGGTCATCAAAGAAATGATCCGTGTCCGTTCCAACATGGGGCGAATATCAAAGGCAGTGTAATAACGTCCGCCATCAGGCAAGCGTACCGTCATCCCCAGTAGCTGTAATACATGCCCTTGAGGCAAGATCACTTCATCTTCTTGCCACTGACATTTCGGCTCACACAGGCTAAGCGCACGTAGCGACGGGGCACCGTAGCGCTGTTGTCCCGAGGCATCCGTCAACACTAGATATTGATCATGATTGAGCTCAGGCACATAGGCCGCTTCCAAAGCGCTGAGTAATGACGTGGAGCTCATTAAATCCTGACGCACTTGATGGCTGCGAATATCCTTAAGAATCATGTCACGCACATGGCCTCGCATGATCACTTCTAGCAAGTGGTTACTGAATACAATGGAGGCCAAAGACACCAACAGACAAATAAAAGCAATGGTTGAAGCCTGCCGAAAACTGCTGGTACTCAACAGTTGTCGCAACGATAAAAAACTAACCCAGGACATAACCCGTCGCACGAATGGTTCGAATGAGTGGACGTGCAAAGCCTTTATCTACTTTCTGTCGCAGCTTGGATAAATGCACATCGATTAAATTAGTCTGGGGATCAAAGCTGTATCCCCAAACCTTCTCCAGCAACATCGAGCGCGTCACTGTTTGCCCATGCCGTTCGGCCAAGACCGCCAGTAACTTGAACTCCTTATCTGTCAACGCAACGAGGCGTCCATCACGCCGGACTTCTCGACGCTTCAGATCAACACAGAGGCCATCTATTTCAATACATTCATCCATAGGAGAAGCACTTTGTCGCTGAGCCAGCAGTTCTACCCGCAGTAATAGCTCGGTAAAATCGAAAGGCTTGCCCAAATAGTCCTGAGCCCCTGCTTTGAGCCCTTCCACTCGATCAGAAGTTTGATCATTGGCAGAGAGAATCAATACGGGCGGCACATGCTGACCATTCAATCGCTTGAGCACTTCTAAGCCATCAATTTTGGGTAGCATTCGATCCAGCACAACGACATCAAAAGCTTCAGCGGATAATGCTTGAAGCGCCGGTTCGCCATCATCAACCAGACGACAGTCATGCCCTTTACGGTGAAACTTTTGAGTCAACCAATGACCCACAGAGTGATCATCTTCCACAATCAATACTCGCATTTCCCATACCCTCCGACACAACCGCTGATAACGCTCAAGAAGCACGGCTCAACCAACAGGCAATCTCAACAAGCAACACTCAACAGACCGATCAATGACGAACACCTTGAATAGCCAGTACCCAGCGGGGACAAGCACCTAACGAAGACCGCTCGTCATCCCCCTCATCGAAATGGTGGACTGACTGAACATCAAGGTCTGTTTAAGCAAGGTCAGTTCTATCAGGAATTGAGAGGGGTAAAGATTAAGTTTTATTAAACCTTAAATCAAATGATAATTATTAACATTCTCATAAATAAAAAAAATAACCCAAAGAACAAGTACTTCGGCCACCGGAGATGGCCTAGAGAAGCGAAACGAGAGACAATGCGATAAAAAAGAGAAAAGAGAAAAGAGAAAAGAGAAAAGAGAAAAGCAAGGCGGAAACACTTGAACCACCCAGAGAAGCAATACGCGGTGCTCATACCCGATTAAGCATCAGCACCATCAACAGGTTCGGGTTTATGCAGATAAAAGCCTTGGGCATAGTCCACACCATTGGCTTCAAGCCAAGCCATCACCTCAGGGTTATCAACAAACTCAGCCACGGTCAGCAGGTTCAAACTATTGGCGACATCGACCACAGACCGCACCATGGCTTGATCAACGGCATCCAAATTCACATTACGAATAAAAGCGCCATCGATTTTCAACACATCAACCGGTAAACGCTTCAAGTAGCCGAAGGAAGAAACACCGGCACCAAAATCATCTAAAGCGAAGCGGCAATGGTACTGTTTCAGGGCACTGATCAAATGTATGGCATGATCAAAGTTATTAATCGCGACCGTTTCAGTCACCTCGAAGCACAAGCGATGCCCATCAACCCCACTATGTTCCAACTGAGCCTCTAGAAATTGGCAAAATTCCGGGTCACTCATCGCATCTCCGGATAAATTGAGGCTAATGGTACGAAACCGTGATAACTCGCCTCCCGCCTGAATATTACGCAGCACCGCCTGAACCACCCAACGGTCCAAGTTCTTCATCAACGAAAAACGCTCTGCCGCAGGAATAAACACCCCCGGCATAATCAGCTCACCGTCATCATCCAGCGCTCTTAACAAGACCTCACACTTGTTATAGCGATCACCGGGGTTCGCAACCGGCAAAATACGCTGAAAATGAAGGCGTAGCCGGTCCGATTCAATTAATTCTGTAATACGAGCGGCCCAATCCACCTGACTTTGCCATTCACTACTTTTCAGGTCAGCCTCATCCAACAATACATACTGGTTGCGACCACGATCCTTGGCCATAAAACAAGCCGCGTCAGCTCTGCCCAAGCTCGTCCTTAACAGCCTTCCATCTTCTTCTAACTGAATGATGCCGATGCTTGCACTCACAGCAAAAAACCGGCTTTCCCAGGCAAACCGATATTGCTGTACCGCATCCAATAAACGTTGGGCCAACCAGGGAATATCTTCCATTTGCTCTAAATCGACATAGAGCGCGAACTCATCACCACCAATACGGGCCAAAACAGCCTTTTCAGGCAAAACTTCCTTCATCACCTGGCATAGCTGCTGCAATAGCTCATCACCCGCAGTATGCCCACACACATCATTGACCAGTTTGAACTGGTCTAAATCGATGTAAAACAACGCTTGAACGAGTGACGCCTTGTCGAGAAAATGCGACCGGGATGCGACTTCTCGTTCAAAGCCTCGCCTGTTCAACAGCCCAGTCAGGTCATCGTGAGTCGCTTGATAGTCTAATTGAAGGGCAATCGTGCGAGCGCGACGAGTGACGGTGAAAGCAACAAATAAACTGGCTAATAATGCCAGCAATCCAAGCCCTCCAATCACAACCAGCATCTGATTACGTAAACCATAGGAGGCTTCATAAAAATGAGCCTCCCGACTGGTCAGATAACTACTGGTTTGCAGCAGAGCGGTATCTAACTCGCGCAGATTGGATTGATACAGCTCAACCACCTGATTACCTATTTTCGGCGAGGTAATACGACCCGCAACCAGGTCGCCCGACAATAGCGACATGCCCTCAGAGTAGCGCTCTAAATGCGTCAACATGGTGCGAGTCAGGCGGGTCAAGAGCTCAGGTGCTTGAGGCAACTCGGCTAAATCTCGCGTCCCACGATAGGCATTGTCATAATATCGTTGCCATTGTCCAAAATAAGCATCACGTGTCGTCGGTTCACTATAGTGCAGCAGAATATCCTTTTCATAACGGCGCATCATGGCCACATCAACCCGTAGCCGCTCTAAACGTTCACGGACAAAACTGTAATCTTCCCGCAACGTCATGGCCTGGTGGTGTTGATGCAACAGCCCGAACATCCCCGCACCGACCACCACGACCAGTAAGAACGTCAAGACAATAAACCCCAGCGTCACCTGGCGACCAATCAGCAGATAAAGCTTTTTCGCCATGCGCAGATCCTCGTTCTTATTTTCCTCGTCCACGATCATCGCATCCCGCAAGCAACTTCTGACCGCATTTCACCCAATAAGGAGAATTCAACATGCATAAAGACCATTCAGCACACATCAGGATACTTTCAAGCAGGGCATTTTTAAGCATAAACTATCTTGCCAAAAATGAATGATTTAGATTTTTCGCTCCCACCCGTTTTATGACGCGACTCAACCACCGCAGCTCAACCACTGCGACTCAACCACTAAACGTCAATTCACAATACACGTAATACACCACAGGTGACGCCATACATATGACACAGCACAAAGATGAGTACTTTATGTATCGGGCGCTGGATCAAGCCCATCAAGGGCTTGCCTTAGGCGAGGTGCCTGTGGGGGCGGTCGTGGTTAATGCCCAAAATGAAATCATCGGGTGTGGTTTTAACCAACCGATACAACATCATGATCCATCAGCCCATGCCGAAATCATGGCGCTACGCGATGCCGCCGGTCATCAACAGAATTACCGTCTGAACGGATGTCGTTTATTTGTCACGCTGGAGCCTTGCACAATGTGTGCCGGCGCTATCATCCATGCGCGCATTGCGGAAGTCATTTACGGTGCGAAAGAACCTAAAACCGGGGTTCACGCCTCGATTTGCAATCTATTTGATCAACCCTGGTATCCACACAAGGTTGTCGTCCGAGGAGGTGTTTTAAAAGGCCGCTGTCGTCAGCTGCTGCAGCGGTTTTTCAACGCGCAACGCCAGTCAGGCGATCATCCACAGCACTGACTTTCTCGATGGTATAAAAAAACCCGGCTAATCAAAGCCGGGTTGTCGATATATCCTTGGCTGAGCGCGTTTTCAAACAGAAGCCTTGGCTCCGAAAAATCACGCTTGATCAATCACGACCAAAACAACAACGAAGAGAAAGTGTTTTTTAAACGGGATGCCTCGTCACATCATTAAGCTTGCATCGAGCGCCTTACACGGCCCCAGAGCCAAGGCCCGATCAGGATCACCACAGAGGCGACCCATAGCCCAATCGAAATCCCAGATTGCCACAAGATGCCCAGATCCCCACCACTGATCGACAAGGCTCGGCGCAGGTTATCTTCCATCAAACCACCTAACACATAACCCAGGATGACCGTCGCCAGCGAGAAGCCGAGCTTACGCAAAAGATAGCCGACCACCCCAATCACCAGCATGAGATAGATAGCGCTCAGATCGGAATGCAGCTGATAGACCCCAACAAAAGACAGCACCGCAATCGCGGGCACTAACACCCAGCGTGGAATCGTCAGAACCTTGGCAAACAAGCCAGCCAGAGGCAGGTTTAATAGCAGCAGCACCAAGTTACCAATGTACAGCGATGCGATCAGGCCGCCCGCCACATCAGCATGCTCAGTAAACATCATCGGCCCTGGAGTGATGTTATAAAGCATCAGCGCGCCTAACAGGACCGCCGTTGTACCTGAGCCCGGAATACCCAAGGTCAACATGGGAACAAAAGCACCGGCAGCGGATGCGTTATTCGCCGCTTCAGGCGCGGCTAGCCCACGCATATCACCTTCACCGAAAGTACCTTCGGTATCACTGAGGCGTTTTTCAGTGGTATAGGAAACCGCCCCAGCCACAGAGGCGCCAGTCCCTGGTAGCACACCAATCAGAAACCCAATCAAGCCCGAGCGCAGCATTGCGGCCTTACAAAACAGAACTTCTTTCATGCTCACCAGCACTCGGCCGACAACGGGCATTTCTGCCTCACCGGCAGGGTTATGGCGACTTTCCAGCATCAGTAGAATTTCACTGATCGCGAAAAGCCCAATAATCATGACGACAAAATCAATACCGTCATAGAGCTCAGGTAAATCAAAGGTATAGCGTAAAACACCGGTACCCGAATCCACGCCAATAATGCCAATTAAAATCCCCAGTACGGCACCAATGGCTGTTTTGATCGGGTCTTTACCCATCATGACCGCCATTGAGGAGAAGGCAAACACCATCATCACGAAGAGCTCAGCAGGGCCGAACATCACAGCAAATTTCGCCAGCAATGGGGCAAACAGCGTCAAACCCAGGATCGCGATCGACGCACCAATGAAGGAGCTGACCGCAGAGAGCCCTAATGCCGGCCCTGCCATCCCTTTTTTGGCCAGCGGGTAACCATCCAACGTGGTCATTACGGCGCCAGCATCCCCCGGGACATTCAACAAAATACTGGACATTCGACCGCCATACTCGGCGCCAGTATAGATGCCCGCCAATAGGATCAGTGCAGACTCAGCAGGCAACCCCAAGGTATACGCCAGTGGCATTAGAATCGCGATGCCATTAATCGGCCCAATCCCAGGTAAAGCCCCAAAAAGGGTGCCCATCAAAGCACCCGCAAAGGCCAGCCCCAGATTCAGTGGTGTGAGGGCAACATCAAAGCCCTGAATCAAAAAATCGAACATGACAAACCTCTAGGACAGTGCCGTCAACCATTGACCGGAGGGCAGCGAGATTTCCAACACATCGCTGAACAGAAAATAAGTCACAACCGCCATCACAACAGCAGTGACCAGCGCTTTAACCCAAGAGGCGCCGAAACTTCGGGCCAGACACAAAATGGCCAGTCCGGTAGACAAGGTGTATCCCAAACGCGTAAACAGCAGCGCATAAACGCCCATGATCACAAGCACCCCAACCAAACGACAACACGTTGCCGCTGAAGGCCACTGCCCATTAGGGCCTGGGCGCAAGATCAAGACTAAGGATAAGAGGGCCAGAATAATCGCAAGACCGACCGGAAAGGCTTTAGGCCCAACCGGGTCATAACTGAATGGCACATAAAAGCTCTGAGCCTGGACGGCGACAAATGCCGCCAGACCGAGCAGGGCTATTCCCAAAATACGGTCGGCGGCACGCATCATTTCGTTAAACCTACTTCAGTCGCCAGATCTTTGAATTGCTGAATTTGAGATTTCACATACTGATCAAACTCGGGGCCAAATTTATGCATCGGGAAGAGACCACGATCAGCACGCATTTTGGCAAACTCAGGGTTGTCATCCAGCTCAGTTAAACGATCAACCCAAGCCTGATATTGCTCATCACTGACGTCTTTACCCATGTAATAGCCCCGCCAGATCGGCCAGGTCACGTCATAACCCTGCTCTTTCGCTGTGGGGATATCGGCATAAGGGCCTTCCTGACGTTCATCAGACAGGGCCGCCAATACTCGAATTTTGCCACCCTCGAGCTGAGATTGAAGTTCAGACAAATCACCGGTGAATACCTTGATGTGGCCACCTAACAGTGCCGCCAGCGCTTCACCGCCCCCTTCGAAGGCCACATAGCGCAAATTGCGTGGTGCAATGTCAGCCGATTTGGCCACCAGCGCCGCTTTCATCCAGTCTTGGCTGCCCACAGTACCACCGGCACCAAAAGGAATACTGCCTGGATTCTTTTTCATATCCTGCAGCAATTCATCGAGGTTATGCCAAGGCGCATCAGCACTGACCACGACCGCACCATAGTCAACCCCCAAAGCGCCAACCCAACGCACTTGGTCTGGCCCAAAACGACCAAACTTACCCAGCGCCAAATTGACCGCAGCGCCGGTGCTGGCGGCAACAATCAGGTTTTCATCATCGCTACGGACACCGACCACATGGTTATAAGCCACCGCGCCGATACCTCCGGGCATATAAGTGACAACCATCGGACGGTCCAATAATCCAGTCTCTAAGAGGCCATTAGCAGCGAGACGACAAGTTAAGTCATAACCACCGCCAGGTTTAGCCGGTGCGATACATTCTGTTTTTTCCGCCGCCAGACTCTGTCCTGAGATCAGCGCAGATCCTAACAGGGTTAAAGCTGCGCAATGGCGCAGAGAGCGAATCAGTGTCATGGGATACTCCAGTCGTGTTGTTTTATTCAATACTTGTTTTATTCAACATTGATTTTGTTCAACATGGGGTTATTCACTGCCAGCGGTGCTGGGCTCTGTTTTAGATGCTGGGCTCTGTTTTAATAGTGTGCGCATTTCACGAATGGACACACTATTAACAAACAACCAGTTAAAAAACAGCCAGTTAACAAACCGTCCGTCATAATGAACAAACCATCAGGCATGTGGTGCTTATTTTCCATTTGAATGGCTCTGGAGATAACGCCTTTGACCAGGCCTCAATAAGCACAATTGGATGTTAGGGGTAGCTGCTGTCAGCAACCTGTCATCATAGCGCTATTCATATAATACTTTGGGCGTATAAGATTAGGCCTATGCGTTTACTTATCATTGAAGATGACGCGCTGATTGCCGACGCGGTGCAACAAGCGCTTACCCCTCAGGGCTATGTCATCGATATCATGAATACCGCAACTTCAGCCCGTGGCGCTCTCCGCCAAGGGGGGTTTGATTTGATATTGCTAGATCTTGGCCTACCGGATGGAGAAGGGCTCCAACTTCTGGCAGAGCAACGCTCACGGGGCGATTTGACACCGTTCATGATCATTACCGCCCGAGACCAGCTGGATGATCGAGTTCAGGGGCTTAACCTTGGCGCCGATGATTATCTCCCTAAGCCCTTTTCTCTCGTTGAATTAGAGGCACGTGCACGTGCCTTGATCCGACGCAGCCAACAGCGCTCAGACAACGGCCTCAGCTATGGCCCGTTGACGCTGTATACCGATAGCGGCAATGTCATCTTGAACGGAGCGCCTTTGGATTTACCTCAAAGGGAGCTGCGTCTGCTGGAAAGTCTGTTGATTCAAGCCGGCAGCATTGTGCCGCGAGAAGTGTTAGAAAGCCGGGTATTTGGCTATAGCGAAGTCGGCTCCAATGCGCTGGAGGTCTATATCAGCCGTCTACGCAAACGCTTAAATGGCAGCGATTTGCAAATACGGACACTAAGAGGCTTGGGCTATCGGCTGGAGCGACCAAAATCATGATGCGGTTAGGGCGCTCACTTAAGGCCCAGTTGCTGGCTTGGCTATTGCTGATGGTCGGCCTCATTGGCGTGCTGTTATTGCTTGAGGCCTACTACAGCACTCAGCGTGCGGCCACTCGCGCATTTGACCGCGCCTTATCCGACGCTGTATTAACCATCAGCGAAGCCATACAGTGGCAAGATGGCCATCCTCATATCATGATCCCATCAGCAGCATTACAAATGCTGGCAACCGACCACCAAGAACGTATTTTTTATCGTGTGCTGAATGCCCAGGGCCAATCTCTGGCAGGCAACCTGGATATCCCTTTATCCAATACCGATATGGATCAAGCTCAGCATCATTCGGTATGGGCTGATATGGATTACCAGCATGAGCGCTGGCGCTTACTCGGTGAAAGCATTCAGTCAGCAGGCTGGCAAGAACAAGATCCCGTGCAGATTTGGGTGGGGCATACGACAGAAGGGCGCAAAGCCCTGGCCAAAAAGCTGTTTCAAAGCGCCGTCGGTCGCTTCCTCGTGATGGTATTACTCGTATCCTTCATGGTGATGACCACCATGAACGTTGCCCTTGCCCCGCTGAAAAAGCTACGACAACAACTGCGACAAAGACGTCCTGATGATAATTATGCGCTGGATATTAATGTCCCAAAGGAGATGGACGAGCTGGTCGAGACCCTGAATAACTTATTCGCCCGACAACGAGATAATCATGATGCACTACTGCGCTTTACCGCCGATGCCAGTCATCAGCTTAGAACCCCACTGGCAGGCCTACAGAATATCAGCGAGCTGGCATTGGGCCAGCAAGACCCTTCGCAATGGCACTCGGCATTAGAAAAAATCAATCTCAGCGCTCAAAAAACCAGCCGACTGGCCAGCCAACTACTGAACCTAGCGCGTTTACGCCATGCCCAAAAACCAGAGCATGACACCCTCTTGGATTTGAAAACACTCCTTCAGGAAGTCACGCTAGAATGGGTAGAACGCGAATACAGTTATCATCACGACCTCGGGCTCAACCATCTCCCCTCAGAAGCGATACTGATTCCGGGTGACGTCTGGGCGATCAGAGAATTAATCAATAATCTTATTGATAATGCCCTTCAATACACACCGCCAGGCACACAAATCACTTTGGGGTTATTGCCCTCAGCACAACACGTTGAGCTATTCATTGAGGATAATGGGCCCGGCGTTCCTGTCAGCCAGTTACCACGGCTGCACCACCCCTTTGAGCGAGGTGGTCGTCAAGATACCGCTGGGTCAGGGCTCGGGCTGGCCATTGTCGACACGATTACACGCCAACACCAAGCAGCGCTTCAGATCAGTGAACGAGCCCCCAGCGGGCTAAGAGTCAGCATCCGTTTCCCAAGGACCAGGAGTGCCGAGTCATGAGCATACGTCAACTATTGGGCACTTGCTGCATCCTACTATCGCTGTTCAGTATCACCCCCCACTCAGCTCAGGCCGAACCCCTGGTGATCAACGCGGCTCTTGACCAAAGCGTTATTCAACCGCTATTGGATAAGTTCATGGCGACCTATCCAGACATCGAGATTGAATACCACGACCAAAATACACAGGCGACAGATCAGTCCGTAATTCGTCAACCGGTCACCGCCGATGTCATCATTAGCGCAGCCATGGCCCAACAAATGGGGCGCGTCAACCAAGGTTATGCCCGGCGATTAAACAGTCCACAGGTACAACAATGGCCCAAATGGGCCAAGTGGCGAAATGAAGTTTTTGGTTTTACATTTGAACCGATCGTGATGGCTTACCGGCTCGACTTGGCACAACACATGCTGCCGCCGACGTCTCATGCGGACCTGCTCAAGCGATTAAACGATCATCACGATATTCTGCAACAGAGAGTCGTCACTTATACCCCACAAGGCAGTGACCTCGGGTATGCCTTGTATCAACAAGATGCCCGTTACTCCGGTCGCTTCTGGTCACTGATTCAAGCCATGGGTCGAGTGCAAGCCAGCACCGCATCCGCAACCCCCGACATGCTAAAAGGGCTCTCATCCGGCCGCTACTGGTTGGGTTACAATTTATTAGGTTCTTATGCCATGGCCTGGGCCTTGGAACATCCGGAAGTGATTGTTCAAGTCCCTCAGGATTATTCACTGGTCGTGATGCGCATGGCCTTTATTCACAAAGAAGCGCCCCACCCACAAGCCGCTGAGCGCTTCGTCAACTTCTTACTCAGTTTTGAAGGTCAGCACATTCTGGCCGGTGAAACCCCACTTTTCAGTATTCGTCCGGATGTACAAGGCCCCTATACAGCACAACGCCTCAAGGATCAGGTCGGCCCACGCCTCTACCCGATTAATATGAATGCTAGCCTACTGGCGCTGCTGGATAGCCAACGTCATCAGTATTTTATGCAGCGCTGGCAACAATCTTTCTGGCCCTAATCTTTCCAGCATGACCATTGCTCATATCATCCAGCCCCCTTGTCGTCATCTGACATCACCATGACATCTGATGGCGACACCTTATACTCTAGTGTTTTAACCCTTGTACGTTAAAGCTTGTACGTTAAAGCCTGTACTTTAATTTCGGTACTTTTGCGTAACTGACATAGGCACAAACGGCAAACAACCAGCCAACCCAACAAGTACTGTGCACCAAGCACTCCAATAGCGCACACTTGGACTGCCGGCGGGAAAGGTCAAAGTACGACACTCAACACCGATACCCGTCGCAGCAGGGATGATGAACACGATCAATGAGGTGAGCGGTATGAGACGATGGCTCAAGTGGGGATTGATATCCGTTTTTTCCGTAGTGGGGATTGCCATCATCACAGTGGTAGCCTTACTACTACTGGTTGACCCCAACAGCTATAAACCCCAACTCAAAGCTTTAGCGGCCCGCCAAGGTCTCCAGCTGGAGATGCCAGGAGAGTTGAGTTGGAGCTTTTACCCACGGCTGGGCTTCAACCTCGGAGAAACCTCGGTGACCCCACTCGAAGGTCCTGAGACACAAAACCCATTGGCCGCGATCGACAGTGCCCAGGTGGGACTTGCTCTGATTCCTTTGTTTTCGGGCCAGATCCAAATCGACACTTTAGCCTTAGTGCGCCCCTCCATTTATCTCTACCGAAATGCCGAAGGTGATAGCAATTGGGCCCATCTGACCCCCTCGACGGAGACTCATGCCACCAGCGAAAAAGAGACAGAGGCCGTCACCTCTGAGCCCACCTCTTCAACGCAAAAGCCAATGTCTCTGGCGATTGATCAGCTCAGCATTGAACAGGCTCAAGTTAAACTCGACGACCAAACCAGCGCCTTAACAATGGGCTTGCAAGAGTTCAATCTGCTGGCCCATAACGTCTCATTGAACGCACCTTTCCCACTGGAAGTTTCCGGGCGTTTGAAAGGCCAAACAGGGCAAGGGAATCAAGCGATGCCCGTCGATGTACAGTGGTCGTTGGATACCCTGATACAAGTTCAACTCGATGCACAGCACTACCAACTGCAAGACCTGACGTTTAAGGTCAGTGCAGCTCAGCCGAAAATTGCACAAGGTCCACTGGATCTGACTATACGCGGCTATCTGAATGCCGACTTGGGACAGGACATGATCGACCTGCCGATCACGCTTACGCTGGCGAATATGTCATTACCGCCAGATCCCAGCGGGCACGCGCTAGGGCTCGACAACACTCGCCTGGATCTGGGTTTGAAATTTAAGCCCAATGCGCAACAGCTCGATCTGAACCGCTTTAGCCTGACGGGCGATCTGCGCAGTCCAACCCAAGCAGCCAATAGTGACATGCTGCCGTTCAGTGTGAGCTTGAATGCAAAAGCTGACCTAAAAGCCCAACAGGCTCAGCTGCAACACTTTCAGGGAAAACTCGCCGAGCTGGTATTAAGCGGCCAAGGACAAATCTCGCAGTGGGCTGAACAAGCAAAAGGCGAAGCCAATTTCAGCCTCAAAACGGATCAGCTCAAGACATTACTGAGCCAACTGGGAATCGCCCTACCTGAACGACAGGACCCGGAAACATTAAAAGCCATGACGCTGTCACTGACCGCCGCGCTAGGCTCACAGCAGCTCAATATCAAGCCATTAAAGCTGACCCTGGATCAAACGACCTTCGAGGGCACCGCCGGGTATGGGTTGGACGATGGGCAAATTCGCCTGAACCTGTCAGGCGATCAACTGGATGCGGACCGTTATTTACCACCACCGGCCACCAACACGACAGACAGTACGCCAGCAGAAGTGCCGCAAGATCCCAACCAACCGACCGCACCAATGGGAAAAGGGCCAGGCAACCAAGCGCCGTTACTCCCTGTTGAGACCTTGCGTCAGCTGAACCTGGATATCGCAACACAATTACAGCAATTGAAAATCCAAGGCCTCACTCTGAACAATAACCGGTTAGCGCTCACGGCTCGTGACGGCAATATCCAACTGACCCATGCCGATACCGATCTCTACCAAGGTCAATGGCGTGCACAGGGTCAGATCGATGCCCGTCGTGATCCATTACAGCTGTCCTTCACCCAAACATTGAAGCAACTTGACTTAGCGCCACTGTTGAAAGACCTAGGCCACCCCGACAAGCTAGCCGGCACCTTGGCACTCAACGGGGAATACAAGACACGAGGCAATACCTTGCCTGACTGGAAACAACACTTGAATGGTCAAGGTAAGCTGAATATTGATGATGGCGTCTTACATGGCATCAATATTTCACAAACCCTGTGTCAGGCCGTTGCTCGCGTGCAAGACCGACAGAGCCAGCGCGACTGGTCTGAGGGCACAGAGTTCTCCAACTTCTCAGCCGATGTCGATATTCAAGATGGCCGCATCAAAAATGAGCCGCTCGTCATGGCCATTCCGGGGATTGAAATCAGTGGCGGCGGTTTTTTTGATCTCACGCTTCAAGATTTTCTCTACAACCTCGGCGCACGCTTTAAGCCAGACGCAGAACAAGGCGTTTGTACTGTCACCGAAGCGCTGGCCCGAGTCCGCTGGCCCTTACAATGCCAAGGTAATCTGGGAGAAGAAGGCCGCATAAGTTGTGGCGTCGATACTCGCAGTATTGGCGATGCAGTGAAGACCATGGCCGAAGAAAAAGCCCGCGAAAAAGCCGCTGCCGAGCTTCAGCGGGGCCAGGAACGGCTCCAGGAAAAAGTCGATGAAAACCGTGAAAAAGTGAAAAATAAAATCGATGAGGAACTTAATCGCGGCCTAAGGCATCTATTTAAAAAGAAAGAGCAACAGTAATGCCGTTTAGCGGGTTGTGATGACCCGTTGTGATCAAGAGTTGTTTTAAGGTTGAGGGTTGTTTTAAAGCACTATTGCGAACCCGTCGTTATCAAGCAGTCGTTTTGAAAGCAGTCGTTTTGAAAGCAGTGAAATCATCTATTATCGCCCCGCGAGGATCGCGGGGCTTTTTTTTAGGCTTCGAATCAAACACGGGAACTTTTAACGAATGGTCTTCACGGAAGGGCCTCAACCCCGCCATAATGACAAGCAAGTGAGACCTGAACGCTGAAACTCACCCATCACTTTTCGTCAATCGTGATATCTAATTTGAGCCCTGACCGACTGACATGACTGATCACTCTGCACCTGACACCTTTGCCCAACGTGTGCTGCGCTGGTTCGATCAACATGGGCGTAAGCACCTGCCTTGGCAACAGAACCAAACGCCTTACCGTGTTTGGGTTTCGGAGATCATGTTACAGCAGACTCAAGTGGCCACGGTCTTGGACTACTACGAACGCTTTATGGCGCGATTCCCGGATGTCGCCACATTAGCCACAGCAGCCCAAGATGAAGTGCTGCATCTATGGACTGGATTAGGTTATTACAGCAGAGCGCGTAACTTGCACCGCTGTGCTCAGACCGTCGTAGAGCACCATCAAGGTCAATTTCCGGTCGATGATGTGGACGCCATGTGTGCTTTACCGGGTATCGGCCGCTCCACTGCTGGCGCCATTATTGCGTTATCCACAGGCCAACGCGCCACCATTCTGGATGGCAACGTCAAGCGAGTGCTCACCCGCTACCACGCGATAGAAGGTTGGCCAGCCCAGCCCAAAATTGAGCGTCAACTCTGGGCAAAAGCCGAAGCCCATACCCCCGATTCGCGCGTGGGTGACTATACGCAAGCCATGATGGATTTGGGGGCGACACTCTGTACCCGCCGCCGCCCAACCTGCACTTGCTGCCCCTTGCAGATGGACTGCGCCGCTTATCATCAAGGGCTCGTCGACCAACTGCCAACGCCAAAACCGAAAAAAACCATTCCTGAGCGCAGCACCTGCATGCCACTGGTCACCTTGCCTGATGGCCATGTGTTATTAAAACAGCGCCCAGCCGAAGGGATTTGGGGTGGCCTTTGGAGCCTGCCCGAATTTGAATCCAGCGCTGAAATGCATCATTGGTTAGCCTGGAAATGGGCCACCGCACCGGCCCAGGCGCTGAGCCGCGTCAGCCATACATTCACTCACTTTAAGCTCCAGATACATCCTTGGTTGGCACCGCTTAACGTCAGCGGCCAACCCACGACAACCGAAGGCTGGCGCTGGTACCATCCACAAAAACCTGATTCGATTGGCTTGGCAGCTCCTGTTAAAAAGCTGCTGGAGTCATTGCATCAACCCCAACAACTCTCGTTGACGGAGTCCGAGTAATGTCTCGCACTGTCTTTTGTCGTAAATATCAGCAAGAACTGGAAGGCTTGGATCAACCGCCTATCCCCGGCCCCAAAGGCCAGGAATTATTCGACACGGTATCCAAACAGGCCTGGCAAGCTTGGCTTACCCACCAAACCCGCTTGATCAATGAAAAGCACCTACGTGTCTTTGATCCAGAAGCACGCCAGTACCTGATGGAACAAATGGAACGCTTTTTAGATAACAGTGATGAACTGGAACAAGCCGAAGGTTATGTGCCGCCGTCATCTTGACAGCATAAACATCAGTGAGACGAGCCAACCTCCTCATTTTTTTGAAAAAAACCATAAAAAGAATAAAAAAATAGTTGACGATTCAAAACGAACCCTGTTTAATACGCACCTGTCGACGGGGCCAGATAGCTCAGTTGGTAGAGCAGGGGATTGAAAATCCCCGTGTCGGCGGTTCGATTCCGTCTCTGGCCACCACCGTCTACAACCCTGTTGCTGGGGTATCGCCAAGTGGTAAGGCACCGGTTTTTGGTATCGGCATTCCCAGGTTCGAATCCTGGTACCCCAGCCACTTCTCAGTCTGATGTTCATCAGACTTGCGTGCCGGCTTAGCTCAGTTGGTAGAGCAACTGACTTGTAATCAGTAGGTCGCGGGTTCGACTCCTGCAGCCGGCACCATTTTTCTTTCCTCCTTTGATGTCCAATCCTTTTAAAACACATTCATCATATAAATTATTTTCTCATACTCAATACATTAGAGTTGTCTTATATTTAAAGCCAACCTAGCCTTTTGCCAACCTCGTTGCCTAATATTCTCCGTGATCCATGCCGAATATGACGGCCTTAACCAAGCAAAAAGCAGCAAGTCAGAAAAAGTATGCAACAGGAGTTGACGCATCCAAGCGAACCTTGTTTAATACGCCCCTGTTGACGGGGCCAGATAGCTCAGTTGGTAGAGCAGGGGATTGAAAATCCCCGTGTCGGCGGTTCGATTCCGTCTCTGGCCACCACCGTCTACACCTGTTGCTGGGGTATCGCCAAGTGGTAAGGCACCGGTTTTTGGTATCGGCATTCCCAGGTTCGAATCCTGGTACCCCAGCCACTTCTCAGTCTGATGTTCATCAGACTCTGCGTGCCGGCTTAGCTCAGTTGGTAGAGCAACTGACTTGTAATCAGTAGGTCGCGGGTTCGACTCCTGCAGCCGGCACCACTTTCTTTCCTTTGCCTTTGATGCAGCCACCAGTGATACCGTGGCGAGTCGCTAGCCCTTCATTCTAACGCTCCCCCTCTTTTCTTTTTCTTTAGTTTTTCTCTGGCATACTGATCTCTCTTATCTCTGTCATTACACCTCTCCATCTCGAATCGCCTCCATACATTAGAAACACCAAATATATGAATCGCTCGAAATTTATGGCATAAACCGCTTGAAACTTATGAGCTTGAGAGTTTCATCAGCACTAATCCAGAGACGATCAGCATCGCGGCCACAAGGCGCATCGGGTTTAACGATTCGCCCAAGAGTATGATTCCGATCAGAAAGGTCCCCACGGCGCCAATTCCAGTCCAAATCGTGTAAGCCGTTCCCAAGGGAATTGTGCGCATGGCGATGGATAAGAGCGAAAAACTGGCCAACATGGCGACAAAAGTGATCGCCGAAGGCAGCAACCGACTAAAACCGTAGGATTGCTTCATGGTGTAAGCCCACACGACTTCAAGGACACCGGCGACGAATAAATAGATCCAAGCCATAACCGCTCCAAAACGATGAGTGCCAGGCCGTCCTGGTCATGATTACCCACTATCGGGAGAGGTCGTCCTCATTTATCGGTGGCTAAACTACGCAAGATGAACATGATCATCAACTGAAGATTTATGGCCATTCTCACGGCAGAGACATATGAGCGTCTGCTTTAAGCAACACAAGTGTGTTGATTTATATTCCTGTAGGATTTCATGCATATCTTATCCAAGACTGGAAAGATATCAGCCATATCATGGCAAAGTCTGATCAGAGTCTCTCAAAAAGGCATGTAAAACCGGGTCGATCATATTGAGCCGTCTCCCATAAGCACCACCTAAATAAGGGAGAGAAGAGTGTTACAGCAAAGTTTGTTGAATTCAAACGACACCTGATTTCAAGCACAAGATTATTCTCAATAAACATTAATTAAATATTGGAGTTATGTTATGGACGAGCAGCAAGAAAATTACTGGGGCATGCCACTCAACACATTCTGTATGTTGATGCATCTTAGCCAATTCGCAAGCATTATTGCACCAGGCCTAGGCATTATTCTCCCGATCATTATGTGGGCCACTAACAAAGATAAGAATGCAGTGATCGACCAAAATGGCAAGATCATCTTCAACTGGTTTATTAGCATGCTTATTTTTTCTATTGTATGCGCCTTGTTATGGTTTTTTGTGATTGGCATGATCGGGTTCATTGTCCTGGCCATCGCTAACTTGATATTCGCCATTATCGCTGCGGTTAAAGCCAACCAAGGGGAAGTTTGGCCTTATCCTTTAAGCATTAAATGTTTCAAATATTAATTTGATTAAAACAAAGATCACCACACTCAACAACAGCGAATACTTATAAATTCTTCATGCATGAGGCACCCCGTGACTCATGCATGAATACCAATAGATTCACGAACCCAGCAGCTTTACTGACTACAATCAGTTAACAAGCATAAGAGAAACACACCACATGAATATTCAAGGACGACCTGAGGCGATTAAAAAATCCATTACGCTTATCGTCATCATTGCACTGCTCAGCATCTCATTAAATCTATTTAATCTTTACGACTTCAGGCATCAACCGGGGTTCAAAGAAGCCCTGTCAATACAGTTAATATTCAATAGTTTATATTTATTACTGCTCTATAAAATCTGGACCGGACGCCACTGGGCGCGAATTATGTTTACCCTCTGGATCACCATTCAACTCATTTACAACATCTCGTTCTACACACGCAACATGATACCTTTAACGGCGTTCCCGATGCGCACAGCCGCATCATACGTCTTGATTATCATTGGGATTATTTTAATGTTCACTCCCGCCTCCAATGCCTGGTTCAAAGCCATGTCCGTAAAGCTCAAATCAGCACCGGATAAAGATTAAGGTAACCATCATGGATCACCCTATCGCCCTCACGGGTGGGCCGGGATCAGGCAAAACCACCGTGATTAACTGCCTTCAAGCGCTCGGTTATGCGACAACGCCTGAAGTGGGGCGCCGTATCATCCAAGCCCAAATCGAATCAAACGGATCCGCATTACCTTGGCAAGATAAAACCGCTTTTCGCGACCTCATGCTGCAGGCTGAGATTAAACACTATGAATCCAGCGTCAGTCAGACACCGCCCGTCTTTTGCGACAGAGGCGTCATCGATGTCTATGGCTATAGCTTACTCGAACAGTTAACACTGACGACGCCATTGATTCAAAGCTGCCAACAACTTCAATACCATCACCGTGTTTTTATCTTCCCGCCCTGGGCGTCTATTTTTATGAATGATGCTGAACGCAAACAAGACTTTAGCGAAGCCGTCGCCACCTATGATGCGATGATCTCCGCCTATCACACTTTTGGCTATGAACTGATCGAAGTGCCCCAACAGTCACCCGATCAACGGGCTCACTTCATCTTGGATATGCTCAAGTCGGCATAAGCGATTGAGTGATCTCGTGCTAGCAAAGGGCTGCTCTGTGTGAGTACTGAAAACCCCCTCACAAATTATACAGGCGACAATGTTTCTATAGCATCCTCTCTTCTTGGCCCATCAATCATCATCACTTGATGTAGATAATCATCTAATGCACTGATGACCTGACGATTACAAACCTCCATCCCCTCCAGGTGCTCAACAGCTTGAGACCATTGAGCATTTTCATAAGCGATAAGTGCTTGCTGAGCATGATGATGTGTCTGTTGATGGGGGGTTTCAAAAGTGATCGCCAATTGAGCTAATGAGTCATTATTTTTCTGTTGATACCACTGCCCTAATAAACACGCTTCAGAGCTAACAATCGGGCTTAGCGGCTCTAGCCCAAACATTTGCTTGTAAACAGCAAACTTCAATCTCAACTCATCTAACGATGCTAACTCAACATGAGATAAATCAGTGCCAAACTGGATCGAATGGGAAACTTCTTGGCAGCGTTGATCGACAGCAGTCAGACATGTACCGGCATGCCCTAACAAGGTTTGCGCTTTCATCACTTGCTGATCAATGTCATCCAACTGCTGACTATTCAATGTCGACGCTTGGTGAATATTTTCCACTTGTTCACCAATCGTATGAGCAGCCCCTGCGGAGTTGGAAGCCAAAGCCCTGACCTCTTCAGCAACCACGGCAAAACCTCGTCCCTCCTCGCCTGCTCTAGCAGCCTCTATCGCCGCATTTAAAGCCAGCAGGTTTGTTTGTGCGGCGACATTCTCAATACACAGCACACTCTCATTGATCGCATCCGCTTGCCGACTCAACTGTTTTTGTCGGTGATTAATATCCTCCAGCTGTGCAAAAAGTTGATGCAACTCATTATGAGCTTCATTGAATCTTTGATGACTTAAGCGGCTTTCAGAGTGCGTTTTATCCATTAAATTATTGGCAGTATCAAGCGCAGTATTTAAATTATAAAACGCTGTTGTCACACTCTTTAACGACTGATCAAAAGATAACAACTGAGAAACAACACGCTGATGCCATTGCTGCTTTTCGTTTAACGCATCAATCTCAAATTGTAATTGTTGCTCATGTTGACGAGACGCTGCCAACAGTTGGGTTAAGTGTTCATTTTCTTTTTTTTCTTCCGCCAACTGATTCGCCAGCGTTTTTGTTTTATTCCTATTCCATAGCGACATATCGACCCCTTAACCTGAAGAGGACCTCTGCCTTGTCAGAATGGCTTTTACTTATGAGTAATAAGTTGCGTCATTCATCCCGAAGTGAACAAAAGCCATGTTTCAGATCAGGCAGGGGCCAGCATTGTCTTATTAACTAGGAGGGGGTAATTCAAAACACGTGCCAACAACTCAAACACGGATTAAAAGGCATTTTAAAAGAATGCAAGGTCATATTTACCCTGTCTGAGTAGGTCAAAAATACCCGAAAGGGTCATAACAACCATAAAAATATTCGATATGAATATCTCGCATCAGAAAAATCTCTTGATTGACCATTAATGCTCATTCAACACACGCGCCAATTGCATTACCGCAGCACGCATCACCGTTTGATCCCAGCCTGCAAACCCTAGCACAATCCCTTGCCGGGCTTGTTGATCAGTTGCGGCTTGATAAAGGCTCAGTGCCCGACTGCCCACGCCCACAGCCGCGAGTCGAGCTTCCAACGCCCGATCACTCCAGGTGACGGGTAATCCTAAGACCAAGTGAATCCCACCCCCCGCATCCAAACAAGGCCAATCAGAGGCAGGCGTCTCGGATAACAGTGAGAGTAACTGGCTTCTCCGCTTGGCATACAGCCGCTTCATCCGGCTTAAATGACGATCATAGTGACCTTCAGCCATCCAGAGGCCTAAGGCCCGTTGAGTCAATGATGACAAGCCACCATCCGCATAACGGCGCAATTGAAGCACTGCCTCCACTTGATCTTCTGGCAAGACCAAATACCCCAGGCGTAAACCAGGAAACATGGTACGACTGAAAGTCCCGGTATAAATAACACGCGGGTGAGCACTTAACGAAAAAAGTGAGGTATGGGCTTCGCCGACGGCAAATTCAGAGTCATAGTCATCTTCAATAATCCAGGCCCCGACATCATCAGCCCATTGCAATAAAGCCAAACGGGCATGGGCATCCAATGAATGTCCCAGCGGGAAGTTACGCGAAGGCGTCACCAGTAAAAGCCGTGCCGTCGGGGGTAATTGAGCCTGAGCCAAAGCCTGCTGCGGCCAAAAGAGGCAGTCACCCCCTGCCGCCGCCATTGAATGTGCTGTCCCGGGAAAGCCTGGTGTTTCGAGCACCACCTTATCCCCTGGCGTCAGTAAGTGACGCGCAATCAAATCCAGCCCTTGCTGTGAACCCGAGGTCACGACAATCTGCTCCGGCGACACCCGCATGCCTCTTTGCCGTGCCAACCATTGAGCAATCTGGGCACGTAATAAAGGCTCTCCCGCAGGCGGGCTGGCCAACAAATGAGGGCTTCCACTGGCGCGCGCCAGACATTGACGCCACCGGTTGAGGGGAAAGGCATCCAACGCAGGAATAGCAGGCTGTAATGGCAGAGTGCGGGGCTCGGCCGCCACTTCTGCCCTCACTTCTGCAGCCACTAAAGTCTGACACTTAACCGGTGTAGTCGCATGCGATGCCTGATGCCGCTCGGGTAACCGAGCGACCTCGCTCCCTCGGCCCGGGCGGGCGTGAATAAATCCCTCCGCCTGCAACTGCTCATAAGCTGACTTAGCCGTATTGCGTGAGATGCCCAAAATTGAGGCTAACTGGCGCGTTGGCGGCAACTGACGACCGGAAGGTAGATCCCCCGATAAGATCATATCGCGCAATGCCATAAATAAGCGCCGGTACTGCGGCAAATGGCTTGGCTGCTCATCTAATGCTAAATAGAGGCCAAGTTCGCTACGCCCTGACGCCGATTCACGCATGCCTCATCTCCACACCATTTTCCAGGTAGATCACCCTATGGCTCCAGACCATTGGGCCTAAACGATAATACAAAATTGGGTCTTATAGAGACCCAAAAGCTAACGTACAGTCAAATCTCTTGTTGAGGAGATCATCATGCAACGTCCATCCAATCCCCCCAGCGCCCCCACACAGAAAACACAAGTTAAGCGGGGGGCGAAAAAGGCCCATTATGACCAAGCCACGCTATACGCCATCCTAGATGAGGCATTTGTCTGTCATGTGGCCGCGCAACAGGCTGACCACACCGGGTTACAGCCCACCCTTCACTGGCGTGAAGGGGATCGCTTATATATTCATGGCTCAAGTAAAAATGGACTCTTTCGTGCGCTTATTGAAGGTGCGGAGGCCTGTATTGGCGTGACGCTGCTGGATGGTATTGTCTTTGCCCGCTCAGCATTCCATCACTCGGTCAATTACCGTAGCGTGATTATTTACGGTTACGCCAAACCGATTATTGAACCTCAAGAAAAGCGTCGATTACTCGATTTGATGCTGGAAAAATTCAGCACTGGCCGATCGCAGGAGGCCCGACCGCCGAACGAGAATGAACTCAAGGCAACCGATGTGCTGGCTTTTGAGTTAACAGAAATGTCGGGGAAATTGAGAACTGGGGGGCCGGTCGATGATGCCGCCGATATGGCCTTACCGATCTGGGCGGGCGTGAAACCATTAACGCGTCAGTGGGGCGAAATCGACTATGATCACGCCCCCATTGATCACACCAGCCCATCCCAGTAAAACAGGGCTGATCACTCACCCCATATTCATACCCACTACGGGGTATAAAGAGGCCACCAGCAGTAACGCCATCGTCACATTAAACACGCGATACCGCAAAGGGCTCTTCAACCACTGGCGCAAGATCATCCCCAGCCAAGCCCATACTGCAATCGCTGGGAACGCCACCAGGCCGAAAGCCCCCGCCACCCATAACGCGGCCCCCAACGTTTGCTCGGGGGCATACAAGGTGGTAGCAGAGAACCCCATAGCCCAGGCTTTGGGGTTCACCCACTGAAAGGCAGCGGCCTGCATAAAAGTCATCGGAGACCCCGCCGCTGCGGCCTCTTTTAACGGGGCGGCGGTGGCCACTTTCCAAGCCAACCAAAGTAAATAAACAGCCGAGACCATACTGAGCACGGTGCTCAATACCGGGTAGGTCTCAAACAGCGCCATCAGGCCGCTACCGACAATCAAAATCAGCAATGTAAACCCAAGCACAATCCCCATCATATGCGGCAATGTTCGCTTAAATCCGAAGTTGGCCCCCGAGGCCATGAGCATTAAATTATTCGGCCCTGGGGTGACGGTCGTGACAAATGCAAAAGCCGTGAGCGCAATTAAGATCGAGATATTCATCAATAGGGGTCTTTGAGTGAGTGACTTTTGAGCGGTCTGTTTTTTGAGCCTTTGAACATTCGAGCCCTTAAGCTTTTGAACTCAAGACTCAAATTGCGTTAAAGTCTGAACGGGCCGCAACAAACACAATTTTAAAAAACAAACTGCACAATTTTTGACTCAAACAACTCTAAAATCGATTGCCGACACAACAAACAGCGATTATGGACACACTAGACCGCAAGATATTGCAAACCCTTCAGCAAGATGCCCGCATGAGCAATGTGCAACTGGCACAAGCCGTTAACCTGTCCCCTTCCGCCTGTTTACGTCGCGTACAAGCCTTAGAAGAAAGCGGTGTTATTCGAGGGTATCGCGTGATCACCGATCCAGAACAGATGGGCAAAGGATTTTTAGCCTATATCACGGTGGGGCTGTCATCACATACCAAAACCGCTCAGGAAAACTTCGAAAGAGCCATGTACATCGCTGATGAAGTCGTGGAATGTCACAATGTGGCCGGTCGCTTTGAGTACTTGCTTCGAGTCGAAGCGCGAGACTTAGCCCATTACAAGTATTTCCACACCGACATTCTCGGCACACAACCTCATGTCAGCGCCATCAGTACTCACATCGTGATGCACTCAGCCAAAGACGAAAGAGGTTAACCCAGCCGAGGCTCAATTCAGTTGGGCTCATCTATTCAGTCTTGTTTATCGCCGCTCATTTCAGTGAATAGCCAATATAGATGAATCGGCGTATGGTAAAACCGGTTTAAATGGCATGCCATTAATGCCTATCCCAAGATCAGTCTCTAACTGACGGCGACCCCCTCTATTTTCTACTTTCACACCGCTCATCGCTGGGCGCCTGTATGACACAAGAAGGATGATTCATGTCAGACCATGTTTTCGAACGCATTACAGTCCCTGAGCCGCTGCTGGATACATTACGTCAATTATTGGGTGATCGACTCAGCACCAACACCGCGATTCTCACTCAGCATGGTACCGATGAAGGCTGGCATCAGGCCTCTCCCCCTGATGCGGTGGCGTTTGCACGCAGCACCGAAGAAGTCGCCACCATCGTCAAGCACTGTGCAGAACATCAAGTGCCGATTATCCCGTTTGGCTGTGGCTCATCGCTTGAAGGTCATATCGCGGCGATTCATGGCGGGATTTGTATTGATCTCTCCCAAATGGATCAGATTTTAGAGGTCAATGCCGAAGATCTGGACTGTCGGGTACAAGCGGGCGTGACCCGTGAGCAACTCAACCAAGACTTACGGGCTACCGGCTTGTTCTTTCCCATTGACCCCGGCGCTAATGCCTCAATTGGCGGTATGGCCGCTACCCGTGCTTCAGGTACCAACGCAGTACGCTATGGCACCATGCGCGACAATGTATTGAACCTCACGGTGGTCACCGCCCAAGGTGACATCATTCGAACAGGCAACCGAGCACGGAAATCATCTGCAGGTTATGACTTAACCCGTTTATTTGTCGGTTCCGAGGGCACCCTGGGCATCATCACTGAAGTGAGCCTGCGTCTTTATGGCATTCCTGAAGCCATGAGTGCTGCGACCTGTGCTTTCCCAAGTGTGGATGCGGCTGTGGATACCGTGATTCAGACCATACAAATGGGGATTCCTGTCGCGCGCATTGAATTGCTTGATGAGCTACAAATGAAAGCCATCAACCGCTATGCCAATATGCAACACCCTGAAGCCCCTATGTTATTTTTTGAATTTCATGGCACACCGGCCTCGACTCAAGAGCAAGCCGAACAAGTAGAAGCCATTGCTCAGGATTTCGGCGCTCAAGCGTTTCAATGGGCCAGCCGCCAGGAAGATCGGAATGCACTATGGGCTGCACGTCATAAAGCCTATTACGCCGCCATGAACTTCCAACCGGGCAAATCAGGTATGCCGACCGATGTCTGTGTGCCTATCTCGCGTTTGGCTGAAGCCATTAGGGAAACCCGCGAAGACTGTGATGCCAGCCCTTTAACCTGCCCGATTGTTGGTCATGTTGGAGATGGCAATTTCCATACGCTCATCTTGCTCGATCCGAATAACCCCGATGAAGTTACTGAGGCCAACCGATTGCATGACCGGATGGTCGAGCGCGCATTACGTTTAGGGGGAACCTGTACCGGCGAACATGGTATTGGATATGGCAAACTCAACTTTATGCAAACCGAGCATGGCGATGCCTATTTGGCCATGATGCGCAGTATCAAGCAGGCGCTAGACCCGCACAACCTGATGAACCCAGGCAAGCTGGTTCCGGCTGAGAGCTCACACTAACTTCGGCTCAGCATGGCGGTCACCATGACCGCCATGCCAATACGTTTTGTTAGGACATAGAACACTTAGGGCATAAAACACTTAGAGGGTTTGAGCCCCCCGAACGCCGACAAAAATTGAATACACCGAGGTGTTGGCGGTAATAAATAAGCGATTATTTTTCAGGCCACCAAAGGTCAGATTCGAGACCACTTCAGGGATAAAGATTTTCCCCAACAAAGTCCCCTCTGGCGAAAAGCACTGGATACCATCTCCAGCGCTGGTCCAGACATTCCCTTCAACATCTAAGCGCAGACCATCGGGAATTCCCGGTTCGATTTCGGCAAAGATCCGCGAAGTCCCCAAGCGGCCCTGGGAATCCAACTCAAATTCACGGATATGATGAGCGCCGTCGGGATCATGCGTACGGGCAGAATCCGCCACATAAAGTCGACTGAAATCCGGCGAGAAGGCTAAGCCATTTGGCTGCTGGAAATCATCACCGACACACGTCACTTCCCCCGTGTGACCGTCAATCCGATAGACATGAGAACCGGTTTGCTCCGGTTCTGCCTGAAAACCTTCATAGTCGGTAAGAATGCCGTAAGTCGGATCACTGAACCAAATAGAACCATCCCGGTGCACCACCACATCATTGGGCGAGTTCAGTCGTTTCCCCTGATACGCATCGGCCAGTGTGGTGATCCGGCCATCCAGTTCTGTTCGGGTCACACTGCGCGTGCCATGTTGGCAGCTGACCAAGCGGCCTTGACGATCACGGGTATGACCATTGGCATAATTTGATGAACGACGATAAGTCGACACCCCGACCTCCGGCAACCAACGCAAGATGCGTTCATTCGGAATATCGCTCCACAGCAAGTAGCCACCGTCATTAAACCAAACCGGCCCCTCCGCCCAACGACAGCCTGTGAATAAGCATTCCAATTGCGTATTCGGTAATATCAGTCGGCGAAAGCGCGGGTCAATCACGTCATATTCAGGTTCCGAAAGTGACACGGTATCAACATGAGTGGCGGATAATTGAGATGCATACATACGAGAGCTCCTTCCATTGAGACACCAACAACACATTTAGCGCGCCTTCGCTTGACTAACAGCACTGCCGCTCACAGCGGTAATCACCGCAATGATGATGCAGCCCGTCAATATCATGCGCACGCCAGCCCCCAGGCCAAAGGTATTCAACATACTGACCAACAGATAAAGAAAAATCGATGCCCCCCACACGCCCGGCACATTTGAGCAGCCTCCACCGACCGAAGTCCCACCGATCACGACGACGGCGATAGAAGCCAATAGATACTCCTCGCCCATCGATAAAGAAGCCCCTCCCGAGAAACCGGCCAACAAAAGGCCGCACAGTGACGCCATCAACCCACTGACCATATAGACACAACAGCGAATGCGCTCCACCGGAATCCCGGCTAATGCTGCGGCCCGAGGATTCTGGCCAATTGCCAGGGCGCCCCATCCCAAACGAGTGCGTTTAAGCAAAATTGCCATCATCAGCGCCAACAACATCACTAAGAGCGCCACCCAAGGCACCCCGAGCACCTTACCCGTGGCAAACTGATAGACCCCTTCGGGAGGCTGAATGCGGACACTCCGGCCATATACAATGGCAACCGATAACACCAGAAAGCTGGAGGACAAGGTGGCAATAATCGGCGGAATCCGCAGCAGTCGAATCAAGACATAATTGAATAAGCCAATACTCAACCCGCAACCGACAACCGCCAGCACGCCGAGCCCAATCAGACTGTCCTGTTGATTCATCACCTTCATCGCTAGAGCACCACTGAGTGCAATATTCGCTGGAATCGATAAATCGATATTGCCAGGCCCGGTGGTGATCACCAGCATTTGTCCCAACCCCGCCACCGCAAAAAAAGCGGAAAAGCTCAGCGCCCCTGAGAGTAATTCCCCTGCCCCAGCGCCACCGGTAAAGCTCCAAGTCGCGATCAATACCAACACGGCCGCAACGTATGACCAGATCCACGGCCGAGCGGCCCAAGCTTGGCGGTTTAGCGTGGCTTGCATTAAGCGATTCATGAGCGGGCTCCTATCCGGTTGGCCAACGTTCGTAACGCCAGCACAATGATCAAAATGGCCCCTTGGGCACCGATCTGCCAATCCGGTGCGATATGAATAAACGACAATAAGGAGCCCGCTAACACCAGGGTTAACGCGCCGAGCACGGCCCCGATGGGGGCAATACGGCCACCCACAAACTCCCCACCGCCTAGAATGACGCCAGCAATTGATAGCAAGGTATAACGCATCGCGATACCGGCATCGGCTGAAGTGGTCAGCCCCACCAGACATAACCCCGCCAGAACACCGAAGACACCGGCGAAGGCATACAAGGTCACCCGGGCTTTAAACAAGGACACCCCACTTTTCGCGACCGCCTGAGCATTACCGCCAGCGCCCCGTAAACGCACCCCCAAGGTAGAACGCACCATCAATAAATGAACCAATAGCGCCAGCACAACCGACGCCACAATGGCCAAAGGGACCCAAGGTGTTTTAATCGACACCAGTGTACGCAACCAATCTGGTGCTGAGCCTCCAGGCGAAGGCAATAGCAAGATGGCCGCACCTGACCAGACGAATGACATCCCCAAAGTCACGACAATCGCAGGCAATTGGCGAAGATGAATCAAAGCCCCTAAGAGTGCGTAAATACCCACACAAGCCAATAACGCTAGTGCCCCAGCGACGGGGTGCGTATTCAACCAAGTAGCGGCGACGCAGGCCACAAAACTGATGAAAGCACCCAGCGATAAATCCAGATCATTAATCGCAATCACCATCATCTGAGCAATCGTGGCGAGCGCAATCGGCACGGCCAGATTCAACATCAAATTCAGGCCAAAATAGCTCATGGCCCGTGGTTGCATCACAAAAATGGCCAACAGCAATAGCGTCAATGAAAACGCGGGCAACAAGGTTCTCAATAAGCGCGGAATATGAGCCCGCCACTCGGGGGAACCGACCAGAGACGTCGGTGGTGATGTCGAAGATGAAGTGGCTGCCGATGCAGAGGCAGAAGACGAAGAAGAGGATGATGACAGGATCGAGCGCTGACTCAACATACAACGTCCTCCTCAAATGAACTACTCAATACGCGTGCTTCGCTCAACTCACTCAGCGGAAAACCTTCCACCGCCTGCCCATCACGAAAAACATAGATATGATCGCAGTAACTCAGCTCTTCAAACTCAGTGGTATACCAGATAAAAGTCCGCCCTTTGGCTGCCTCAGCTTGAATACGCTCATACACTTCGCGCTTGGTGCCCACATCGACACCCCGCATCGGGTCATCCATCAGAATTAAATCCGCACTGGCCCCTAATGCGCGCGCAAACAGCACCTTCTGCTGATTGCCGCCAGAGAGTGACCCCATGGGGTTCTGAACACTAGGCGTCCGAATCCCCATTTCATGCTGCCATTGGTTGGCCATAGCCATGACTTTTTGGCGCTCGATCAAACCATACTGACTCAGCCCTTTGAGAGACGTAATCGCCATATTTTCGGCGATAGACCACAACGGAAAAATGCCCTCAGTTTGTCGATCTCCGGCCACAAAGGCGACTTGGCCCGCCCCTTGTCGCGACATCAAGACCTTATTCAAAAAAGCACTTTGTCCATGTCCCGCCAGCCCCGCCAAACCAATAATCTGGCCTTGCCGGGCCTCAATTACAGGCGTATGGGCCGCTGGCCCACTGGCTTGATGAACTCGAAGGGGCGCATTGCTAGCGCCAGAAGTCATCGACTCAGAAGCCGTCGGATCAGCCACAGAGCTCTCATTTGAGCGCACATCAGACTGAGTGTGAGTTGGTGATGCCGCATGCCCCATGGCTTCAACCAAAGAGTCCCGGGTATAATCAGTCGCCTGCCTCACCTCAACCACATGGCCATCCTGCATCACCGCAATACGGTCACAGCTGGATAACATTTCATCCAAGATATGGCTGATGAGCACTAGGCTGCCTCCCCCTTCGACAAAGCGCCGCACAAAGCTCAACAGCTGCTGAGCGACACGTGCATCTAGCGAAGAAGTCGGCTCATCCAAGATCACTAATTCAACGGGCCTGTCGACGGCGGTAAATGCCCGCGCAATTTCCACCATCTGGCGTTGACCAATCGAAAGGTCCGCCACAATGTGCTGAGGCTTAATGCCATGACCTGGAAAGATTTGATCTAGCGATGAAGTCATCTGCGCCGCCGCTTGCTTGCGCCACTGCCAGCCACGAATTTCGGGGCAGGCAATATGGGTGTTTTCCAAAACGCTCAAATTAGGGCACAAAGAGAGTTCCTGAAAAACGCACCGAACCCCCAAGGCGCGAGCCTGATTCACCGCATAATCTTGACCCAGAGGCTGGCCCGCGAATGTCATATCGCCTTCATCCAGCGCTAATGTCCCCGCGAGAATATTCATCAAGGTCGATTTACCGGCACCATTATGGCCAATCAAGCCCAGGCATTCGCCCCGACGAATCGTCAAGGTCACATTAGAAAGTGCCTTCACCTGCCCAAAGGATCGGCTGACGTGACACAGCTCGACCAACCCTTGAGTATGGGTATGCTGACTCATGATCTCCTCCTTAACGGGCGACGACTGAGTCGACGCCCGCCTGGATTATTCAGCCGATTGAGATGAGGTTGCCGCCTTCAATGACAACGCATCATCAACGGTGTAAGGCTCAGTGAGAATGGAGCCAGGAGCGAGTCCGTCCAAGGCGTCATCCAATGTATCTTGGGTCACGCGAGTCGGCGGGGAGCGGAGATCTTTGGGAAATTCATGGCCATCTAGAATCTGCTGAGCGACCCAAAAGGCCAGCGATGAGATGCTGGGAGAGCTGGAAATGGAGAAGGTCTCATAACCATTGGCCTGATGCTGCTTTTTCCACCAGGACAGTTCGGCTTCACGATTCCCCATAACAATGATCGGCAAAGGGCGCCCGGAGTTCTCAAAAGCCTGCGCCACGCCAAAGCCATCATCGCCTTGTGTCACCACGGCATCAATGCGGGGCAAACTCGGTAAGACCCCAGCCACCGCTTTCTGAGCCGCCGTCTGAGACCAATTACCATGCACCGAACCGACCACCTTCAACTGGGGGTGCTTATCAGCACCGGCTTCAATCCCTTGATGAATTAACTCATCCACCGAGACACCGGCCAACCCTCTGACCTCCAGTACGTTGGCGCCGTCAGGAAAGCGCTGAGCAATGTAATCCATCTCCTCCACACCGCTGGCAGGGAAATCCATGGAGATACGATAAGCACAAGGCTCTGACACCACCCCATCAAATGACACCACGACAATACCGGCATCACAAGCCTGACGGACGGCCCCGTTCAGTGCTGTTGGAGAAGCAGCATCAATCACGATGGCATCATATCCTTGAAGGATCAGGTTCTGGATTTGAGCGGCCTGCTCAGTGGCTTGATTCTCCGCCGTGGTATAAGCATCAGCCCCCGCAATCAAGCCATCCTCAACGGCTTTTGATGTGGTCTTCTGCCAGCTTTCTAGCATGACTTGGCGCCAGGAATTACCGGCATAATTATTCGACAGTGCAATCCGGCGGTCAGCAGTATCCGCATGCGCGGTGGTCGTCAGCGCTGCCACCATCAGCACCAGCGCGGTTTGACTGAGTGAGCGTATAGACATGAGCATCCCTTGTTATTGTTGTCGGGTTGGTCGTTCTAAATGTTTAAATGCTTATTTTTTAAAAGCGTCTATCCAGTTCCGCTTGTCCATTAGCACCAGCAAAATGCACCCTATTGGGTCACGCCAGCGCTTTGTGCACTATTTGAGTTTATGGTTCACTGAAGGCCGGGTCAGTGAGGCTTAGCGCATGAATCAGGTGAACTCCTGCAAAAAAGCTGCGGGTTCCCGCAAAAAGCACACGTAAGTCCGTACCGCTGCGGCCTCCAAAAAAGCGTAGCGTTAACTGATCGGGCGCGAATCAAAGATGGCGCACCGAAACGAGGGCTCATCGAAAGAACGATTTATCAAAAAAACGACTCATTAAAAAAGACGGGCCATCAAACAAATAGCGATCAACACACGACTGATAACAACAATAAACAAAGGCAGGTTTCACCATGTCGACACGCCCTGCGGTCAGTGCCGAATCGGTACTGCGCCATTTTCTAGGCATCTCAAGAGCCCTGGCTGGACAACTCGAATTTCAGCCCATGATCGATGCCGTCTCGGATGAAATCCGACCGATCCTTCCGCATGATCATCTTGATGTCACGCTGCTGCTGCTGGATGGTCGAACCCATATTGCGGCCTATGAAACCGGGGTCAATACCGATTGGGGTCATATTGCTCAGCACCCAGTACCGATCGCACACAGCCCGATTCGCAGTTTATTACTGGGCGAAGCGCCTTATATTTTGTCCGCCGATGCCACCCAAGATGACCGCTTTATCTTTCCTGAATCGATGAATCATCCTATTTTTGAAGCGCAGCTGCGGTCGCGCCTGCATGTGCCGTTAAGGGTTCGGGGTGAGATCATTGGCGCACTGTCTTGCTCAACCCATGTAGCCAACTTTTATACTGAAGCCGATGTTCAGCATACTCAGCATGTTGCCGATTTGCTGGCCTCTTACTTATATGCCTTGCGACAAACCAATGAAGTCAAAAAACTGGCCATCATCGAAGCTGAAATGCGAGCGCGGGAGGAAGGGCTAAGGCAAGGTGCGCTAGGGCTCACCGAGCAACTTGAGCGAGAACGCCAGCGCATCGGTATGGATTTACATGACCAGACACTCGCCGATCTGACCCGTATCCATCGCAGAATCACCCGCCTGCAGAGCTTACCGTCGCCACCACAAGCAGAGCTTGAGCAGTTGAACCAGATACTGCTGGAGAGCATGCGGGAGCTACGGCGATTGATTGATGCGGTGAAACCCACCGTCCTGCAGCTGTTTGGCTTCGAAGAAGGTATTGAGGATTTACTGATCAGTACCGTGCGAGATAGTGGTCAACGGATCCAAACCCGATTGACCGACCACACCGAAGGGTTAGGAAATACGCTGGATGAGGCCACGCAAATCGGGCTGTTCCGCATTGTTCAGGAGGCCCTCAATAACGCCATCAAGCATGCCAATGCCAGCCAGATTGAGGTGGTGATTCACCAACAATCTTCCCATCTGTTTCTGAGCATTCATGATAACGGCGATGGGTTAGCCGTTAACGGCACGCCTCATAGCAGCGGTCTACGCAACATGTATACCCGCGCCAGACTCATGGCCGCTCATTTAATGGTTCAGCCCCAACCTTATGGTCAGGGCACACGGGTATCGGTTGAGCTGCCGCTACCCACTCATGCTTCAGGCTCAAGCACCCACGCCTCACACCCTCACGCACACGCCTCAAACACTGATACGGCAAGGAGACCTCATGAAGATCCTATTAATTGAGGATGATCCCGTACACCGAAGCTTTCTCAAGGAGATGGTGACATCGGCAATGCCAGAGTGCCAGCAACTATGGGAGGCCACACAAGGTGCCGAAGGTGAGCAATTAGCGCGTGAGCATCACATTGCATCCGTCGTGATGGATCTGCAAATGCCGCAAAAAACAGGTATTGAGGCCGCCAAGGTCATTTGGCGAGAGCGGCCAGAAACGGCCATTTTGTTTTGGTCCAACTATGCCGATGAGGCTTATGTTCGGGGAATTTCCCGAATTGTGCCCCATGATGCCGCCTACGGTTATATTCTCAAAACGGCCTCCGAGGAACATCTTCAATTAGCCCTTCGCAGCCTGTTTATTGAGCAACAGTGCGTCATTGACCGCGAAGTTCGCGGGGTTCAACAACAAGCTCAGGATCGACATTTTGGCCTCAATGATCTGGAGTACGAAGTTTTGCAAGATATCGCCTTGGGCCTCACCGATCGCATGATTGCGCAAAGGCGTAACTTATCACTGCGTAGCGTACAAAACCGGCTGCAACAGCTGTATGAAAAGCTTCATGTGCATGAACATGATCATGAGCAAACCGCCAACCAGATGTTTAATCTGCGAACGCGCGCCGTCCACATTGCGATGCTGCGCAAATTGCTCAACAGTACAGCACTACAACAAGCTGAGGTCGAGTTGGCTAAGTGGCGCCAGCAACGCCAGGCGGCCGCGCTTAACGCAGCGCCACCTATTCATAAGTAACCCCCATCGCGCATAAGTAACGCCACCCATGCATAAGTAACGCCACCCATGCATAAGTAACACCACCCGCGCATAAGTAACGCCCTCCATTCATCAATCACGCCTCTGACCAATGACAGAGGCCAGATCAGGTCGCCAGGTCAGCGGTAAAAGCGCTATCCTATGGCGTTAAGATCATCAGCCCTTATGATCATCAGCCCATTGGGGCCATTTTGTTTGATGAGGAGTTCATCATGCCTTTGCTCGATAGTTTCCGTGTTGATCACACACGTTTTAATGCGCCAGCGGTTCGGGTGGCAAAGACCATGCAAACCCCTGGTGGCGACACCATTACCGTATTTGACCTACGTTTTTGCATGCCCAACAAAGAGATCATGTCAGAAAAGGGCATTCATACATTAGAGCACTTGTTTGCCGGTTTCATGCGCGATCATCTCAATGGGCCGAGTGTTGAGATTATCGATCTCTCCCCGATGGGGTGTCGCACCGGTTTCTATATGAGCCTCATTGGCCAGCCCACAGAAGAGGCCGTCAGCCAGGCTTGGCTTGCCGCCATGCAGGATGTACTGGATGTCAAAAGCATGCAGGACATTCCAGAGCTGAATGAGTACCAATGCGGTACTTACCAGATGCACTCATTGAAAGAAGCCCAAGCGATCGCTCGCGGTATTATTGAGCAAGGCGTCAAGGTCAACAGTAATGATGAGTTGTACCTGAGCGACGAGTTTCTCGCTAAGGTCGAAACGCCGATCAGCGAATAAGCGCGATCATATCCTCGGCTTGATCAGTCACAGCCTATCCCATTGGCCCTGTCTCGACTGATCAAGCCCACTTTTTTGTCCCCAGATCGACCGCCGCCTAGCCGCGCGCCAATACTTGTTGCCCTTGCCAGGTCTTCCAAGCGGCCCTGACCTCAGGCCAGCGCGGCGCGAGCACCGATTTCAAATGGGCAGGAAACTGCCCATCATCATCAATCTGTACCCACACCCAAAGCCAAGCCAGCACCTCATGCTCATCTTCCGGTAGCGGTTGAGCCGGCATGCGCTGCAGTAAAAACAAAGCACTTTTACAGACCCAGACAGGGGGCTCACCTTGGCACCATTGCTGTAACGCTTGGGCATCAGGCTGCTGGGCATCTCGTAGCCATCCTTGTAGACGGGCGGTATCGGCCAGCACTCGCGTAATAAAGTCCACTTCACCAGACGCCAAAGCCGCCCATCGTTGGGGTAAGCGATATTGTTGGCTCAGGCAAATCTTGGCCAAAGCAGGTAAATCGGTCGTCTGTGACATGAATGGGCTCCCAAAACCGGATAAATCGTATAGGCTCTATGCATCAGCGTCAGCATCCTAGCATGCAGGCAGCCCATGTGAACGTCTACGGCGATTAAAAGGATTAGCACTATGTCGGCCTTCTCCATACCCTCGTCAGATACCGAGCACTTTGATTTTTCAACAGCGATTGATCGTCAGCATACGTTTAGCAACAAGTGGGAGCGTTATGCACGCCAGAACGCTATCCCGATGTGGGTCGCGGACATGGATCTAGCCTCACCGCCGGGGGTAAAGGCCGCGCTTAAGGCCGCCGCTGAACGCGGTATTTTCGGTTATGGCACCATCACCGAAGCGCTGATTGACGCCTTTATTCAATGGGCTGCTGAGCAATATCAGTGGACCATCGATCCTCAGTGGCTGGTATGGATTCCAGGTGTCGTACCTGGGTTTAATTTTGCGGTCGAGGCGCTGACTCAGCCAGAAGATACTTTGATTCACCAAAGTCCGGTATATCCGCCCATATTCAATCTGGCACGCACCCGAGGGCGCCCAACACTGGATATCTTGCTCACTGAACCGGCTCATAACGACTCCGAAAATACCGGCTGGGGCTTATCTATCGCAGAACTCGGTGCAGCCGTTACCCCGGATGCCAAAGCGCTTATTTTGTGCAACCCTCAGAATCCGACAGGACGCGTCTATAGCCGGGATGAGTTAAAGCAATTAGGAGATATTGCCGAGCGACACGATCTCACCATTATCAGTGATGAAATCTGGGCAGACTTGATTATTGATCCGCAGACACAACATACGCCGATCGCCAGCCTATCTCCCGAACTGGCAGCGCGCACCATTACCCTGATGGCGCCCAGTAAAACCTTTAATATCGCTGGATTGTCCTGCTCCGTGGCGATTATTCCTGATCCAGAGCGTCGTCGCCTGTTTCAACAACAATTGCGCGGCCTGACGCCTGATATGAACTATTTAGGCCTGATCGCCGCCCATGCAGCCTGGACGACCGGCGCGCCTTGGCTGAAAGCACTGCGTCAGCATATCCGACAGAATTTTGATCAACTCGAAGTCTGGCTTAATGAACGCCCACGCATCGGCTATCGGCGCCCTGAAGCGACCTTCCTCGCTTGGCTTGACGTGCGTGCTTACGGGCTGGAGAACCCCGCTCAAACACTGCTTGACGCTGGCGTTGCCGTCTCCGATGGACGCGACTTTGGGGCCCCGGGCTTTATCCGCGTCAACCTAGGGTGCCCTGAGGCACAATTGCAAGCCGCACTCACCGCCATGGCCAAAGTGCTCGATTAAACAAGCACTGGGTTAAGAAGCACTAGATTAAAAAGTGCGGGGTTAAAACGTTTTAATGACAGGGCCTTCTTCTGCAGAGGGCTCAGCTAAGGCCTGCGCTGTGCCCTGAGTCGAATAGGGCTCAGGCACTAGCGCTTCAATATCAAGCTGAGTCAGACAAGGACGTCCGCCCTGCGCACAACGGGGTTGCTGACAAGGCTGACACTCCAGCCCAACCGAGTGCAAGACCACATTGGGATGGCGCGGCGTCGCATAATTCGGATGACTGGCGCCCAAGACCACATCCACCTGGGGCACAGGCGTCGCCGCAGCAATATGGGCCAAGGGCCCATCATTACTGACCACTTGCTGGGCCAAGGCCAGCAAGTCGAGGGAATCCTCCCAACTCAACCGACCGGCCAAGTTATCGCAACTGAGCTGCTGCTGCATATCCAAGGCATCACAAATGCGCTCAGCATCCGCTTGATCGTGTCGAGAGGCAATCACCCACACCTGATAGCCGCGCTCAATCGCCCGTCGCGCCAGAATACCGAAGGCTTCGCTATCCCAACGTCGGGTCGGCACGTCAACCCCGCCAGGGCATAACGCCAGAATGGGGGCTCGCTTAGGGTCCAAGCCATGCTGCTGACAGAGCAGTGCTTGGCGTTCAGGTGAAACCTTCAACTGAGCAGGCGGTAATTCGGGCAAATCCGCCCCATAATCCACCCCTAAGGCGAGATAACGATCGGCCAGATGGGGATGAAGATCCGGTCGTGGCAAACGAATATCCAGCAATAACACGTAACGATAGCGACCACGATATCCAGTGCGATCAGGAATATTGGCTAAAGCCGGGATTAAAGCCGGTTTAAAGGGCTCTTGTAGCACCCAGGCCTCATTAAATCCCTCGCTCTGCAATTGAACGCCTGTACGCCAGAAGACTTTCCAGCTCATCGACAATAGCGGCTGGTTGAGCACACGACTCACCTCTGGCATACGGGAGACCAGTCCGGTGAGATGTTCGGGCGCCATCACTGTAAGTTGACGGTGCCGCTTTTGCTGATGCAAATGTTGCAACAAGGGCTGCATCAGTAAGACATCACGCGGATGCTCAGGGCTCAGCACTAAGCCTTTGGGGTCTTGCGGCGGTCGATAACGCATACCGAAAAAATACTCGTTTGATTAATAACCTTCAAAGCCTGAATCATCAACCTGATGAGACCATCAAGAAGCGATCAAGCAGACGTGTCCAGCCAAGCCTGCCATAAGGCCATCACGGTTTGCCGATGAGCGTCATAAGCGCTCGCCTCGACTAAATTACCCCGCTTCGAGAGCGCCGCTTCATGGGTGGCCCGCCGGTAATCCAGATATGCCGCTTGCAGGGCCCGCACTTCATGCTCAGGGCGTAATGACGTTTCGGCCAACGTATCCAATATGCGCATATTATCGGTATACGTCAGCAACGCCGGTTCTTGGTGACTCCAAGCCAAGACCGCGTACTGGACGAGAAATTCAATATCGACGATGCCACCGGCATCCTGTTTGATATGAAAGCTTCCAGCGGCTTGGTCTGCGGCAGTACTTCCGAGGTGATCACGCATCTTCTGACGCATCTTGATAACCTCCTCTCGCAGCGGAGCCAGCGCTCTGGGTTGGCCTAGAATCTCAGCTCGAACGGCCTCAAAACGCTGGGCCAATGCCGGATCACCCGCAATCACTCGCGCTCGAACTAATGCTTGATGCTCCCAGGTCCAGGCTTCTTGTTCCTGATAATCATGAAAGGCTTTCAAGGTACTGACCAAAAGCCCGGAAGTCCCTGACGGACGTAAACGCATATCGACGTCATAAAGTTGGCCAGAAGGCGTCACGGTGCTCAGCAAATGAATAATACGCTGACCCAAGCGGGTATAAAACGTCGCGCCATCTAAGCTGCGCTGCCCGCCTTGTGTCTCCAACTGAGGATTCGCATCATGCAAAAAGACTAGATCCAAATCCGAGCCGTATCCCAGCTCGATACCCCCCAACTTGCCATAGCCTACAATCAAGAAACCCGGATCACAGGGCTCATCAGGCGCATGCATCGGTTGCCCATAGCGACTCACCAAATGCTGCCAAGCCATATGGAACACCGCATCCAAAACGACTTCAGCAATATAGGTCAGGAAATCACTGACTTTCATCAAATGACGCTGCGCCACAATATCCGATGCAGCGACTCTCAACGCATTGGCATGACGGAAATAGCGCAGCGCTTCCATTTGCGCTTCAACATCGTCCTCGGGTACACGACCTAGATGTTGCCTCAACTCATCCGCGAGCCGATCTCGGTCCGCTGGTGTGTAAAGTGTTTCCGGTGTGAGCAATTCATCCAGCAAAATCGGCATTCGCGCCAGCTGCTCCGCCAACCATTCACTAGCGGCACACATCCGAACCAGCTGCTGTAAAGCACCAGGGTTTTCAGTCAAAAGCAACAAATAAGCAGTACGGCGCAACACGGCTTCAATCAACCACAGAATCCGCTCAAGCGTAACATCCGGTTGCGGGGCCTGCGCCACAGCCTCCAGCACTAATGGCATCAAGGTATCCAAACGCTCTCGCCCTACCCGCTGCATACTTTGCACCGGTCGCCCATCACGTAACGCTTTGAGGCGACGCAATACCGTCGGGGCATCGGGGTATCCAGCCTCACTTAGCCACTGCTCGGCTTCGGCTTGGCTGAGATCATCCTGCCAGAAATGGTGCCAATCACCGCTGCTCTCGACATCCGACTCCTCGTCAGGCGCCGCAATCACCGCATCAAAATGGCGGCGAACAATCACCCGCTGTTTATCCAGCGCGCTCATCAATTCAGACCAATCGGCAAACCCACACCGGTAAGCGATACGCGCTTGTGAGGCCTCATCATCCGGCAAGGTTTGCGTTTGCTTATCAGCCAGCCCTTGCAAGGCATGCTCCAGTTGTCGCAAGAAACTATAAGCATGCTTAAGTTCATCACAAGCACTGGCCGGCATCAGTCCAAGCCCTGCAATCACCGGTAAGACCTCGGCAATCGCCCGTGTTTGCAACTCGGTATCCCGTCCCCCTCGGATCAACTGGAACACCTGGGTAATAAACTCCACTTCTCGAATACCGCCACGCCCCAGCTTGATATTGTCATCCAAACCTTTGCGCCGAACTTCGCGGTTGATCAGTGCCTTCATCGCACGCAGGGATTCTATCGCGCTGAAATCGAGGTACTTGCGATAAACAAAAGGCGCCAACTCGGCCAACAAACGTTCACCGGCTGATCGATCACCCGCCATCACGCGGGCCTTGATCATGGCATAGCGCTCCCATTCACGCCCTTGATCCTGATAGTACTCAGCCATCGCAGGAAAACTCAGGACTAAAGCCCCCGATTCACCGTAGGGCCGTAAGCGCATGTCCACCCGGAAGACAAAGTCATCACCACCGACATGACTCAGGGCTGCGATTAACTTGCGCCCCAAGCGAGAAAAATACTCCTGATGCTCAAAACTGCGCCGCCCTCCTTGGGTTTCCCCATGGGCAGCAAAAGCAAAAATCAAATCGATATCGGAGGACAAATTAAGCTCACGAGCCCCCAGTTTTCCCATCCCAAGGACAACCAGTCGCATGGGCTCTCCATCGGCATAAAAAGCTTGTCCCCAAGCGGCCGCATTGGCTTGCTCCAGCCAGCTCAAAGCCGCTTCAACCGTCACATCGGCTAAATCAGAGATTTCACGACTGGTTTGCCACACCGATTGACGATGCAGGGCATCACGCCAAATCAAGCGCACCATAAAAGCGCGACGAAACTGGCGCAGCGCCTTATGGAGCTGTTCTTCAGAGTCAATGTCAGAGAGGGCTTGCTGGCACCACTGTCGAATCTCATCCGTGCTCAGCGTCTGCTCCAAGCGGCCGGCCTCTAATAGATCAGGGAGCAAGTCCGGCATTCGGGCCAGCACATCAGCCACATAATCACTGGCGACCAACACTTGGGCTAAATCACGGCGGTCATCGATCGAAAGCGCATTGAGCCGCGTGGAAGGGATCGGTCGACCGGTCGCCTCGGCCACCATGTCGGCCGTTGATAAAGCGGCTTCAATCCGAGCCAGCCCAGACAAGGCGGTTGAATGTAGCGTCTCGGGCAAGTGCGTGAGCGGTAATTCGAGATCCAGCGGCATAAAGTGGCATTCCTTGTGCGAAGAGACCAGCACTGATCAGGATAAGAAGTCCCCTAACACGACTCAAGCAATAAATCGCACCGCATCATCAGCAGGCGTCATCCCGATACGGCGCGAGGCACGCTAACAGCTCACCCAGAATTCACGAAAGGTTCGCAACCAGACTCTATTAAAATAGCGGACTAAAAGCCGATAAATCGATCCCAAGCAATCAGCCCCCAGCACAGCCCTGCCAACAACAGGGAGATCAATACTGCGGCGGACCCCAAATCTTTAGCACGCCCAGACAGTTCATGACGCTCTGCGCCAATACGGTCAACCGCCGTTTCAATCGCAGAGTTCAACAGCTCGACAACCAGCACCAACAGGCAAGTGCCCGCCAATAGAATCATTTCGACAGCCGATCGCCCTAGCCAAAAGGCGAGCGGGAACAATATCGTACAGAGTACGATTTCCTGACGAAAAGCCGACTCATGACGCAGCGCCGCCATTAGGCCTTGAACCGAATAGCGTGTCGAATTGCGTAGATGAGTTAAACCGGTATTATGTGGATCTTTCATTGCAGACTCCCAGGTACCGGCGCATTCTAGCATTAGGCCATCGCAATAGAACCATTGCGACCGACAAGCGATCACGACACCACGCCTGAGCCTCTACCATAATCATAATAATACGACCTCTATGTGGGCCCTTGCCGCTTCATGGATTCAAGCGCACTGGCTGCCCCTGTGCTATGAACTCACAGCAACACTGAACTCACAGCAACACATGAGCTCACAGCGGCGCAGGGTGATTGATATTCACCGTATAAGGATTGAGAACTATGACCCCGATGCTGGTTCAGGGTTTAGCCCGTAATTTTCTCGGCAACGCCCCCAGCCGCTATAAACTGTTGGTGATTTTCTTTTTACTGATCAACCCCGTGTTGATGTATACCCCAGCCTTTGGTCAAACCGTTGCGGCCTGGGCGCTGATTGCAGAGTTTATTTTCACGTTATCGATGGCGTTGAAATGCTATCCGCTATTACCAGGGGGGTTGCTGGCGATTGAAGCCGTTGCCTTGGGTATGACCTCGGTTGATCAGGTGTATGAGGAAGTACAAAACAATCTTGAAGTGATTCTGCTATTGCTGTTTATGGTGGCGGGCATTCACTTTATGAAACAGCTCTTGCTGTTTATCTTCACTAAGATTTTGCTCGGCATTCGCTCCAAGCTGGTGCTCTCACTGCTGTTCTGCCTCAGTGCAGCCCTTTTATCGGCCTTTCTGGATGCACTCACCGTCACCGCCGTCATTATCTCCATTGCGGTTGGCTTTTACGCGGTTTATCACCGGGTGGCCTCAGGACAGCCCATTGAAGGCTCATCAGGGCGTGCGGATCTTGCAGAAGGTGAAGAGTCTTCAGACCGTAATGCCCCCGCCTACGATTACAGCGATGATCAACAAATTCAGGACAGCCTCATTGAAGACCTGGATCAGTTTCGCGCCTTTCTCCGCTCGTTATTGATGCATGGCGCCATTGGCACTGCTTTAGGAGGCGTCTCGACGATGGTGGGCGAGCCACAAAATCTGCTGATCGCCCAAGCGGCAGGCTGGGATTTCATCACCTTCTTTCTCAATATTGCAGTCATCAGCCTGCCGGTGCTCCTGACCGGGCTTGTGACTTGTTGCCTAGTCGAATCCTTTCACCTCTTTGGCTACGGCACCCCGTTACCGCAGAGTGTCCGTACGGTATTAAAACGCCATGATAAAGCGCAACGCCTGCGTCGCAATGAACGTGACATTATGGCGCTTTGGGTCCAAGGCGGTGTCGCCATCTTCTTGATTTTAGCGTTAGCCTTTCATCTGGCTGAGGTCGGCCTGGTCGGCCTGGCCGTCATTATTTTGCTCACTAGCCTCAATGGCGTTAATGAAGAACATCAAATTGGCCGGGCCTTTCAGGAAGCCTTACCTTTTACAGCACTACTGGTGGTGTTCTTTACGATTGTGGCCGTCATTCAGGCCCAGCAACTGTTCCACCCCTTTATTGAAATGGTCCTACATCTCCCCGAGGCACAGCAGCCTGGCATGTTGTTCATTGCCAATGGGTTGTTATCGTCCATTTCTGACAATGTATTCGTCGCCACCGTCTATGTTCATGAAATCAAAGACGCCCTGATGCAAGGAGCCATTGATCGCCCCCACTTTGAGCAGCTGGCCATCGCCGTGAACACAGGCACCAATCTCCCCAGTGTCGCCACACCCAACGGCCAAGCCGCTTTTTTATTCCTATTAACCTCAGCGATTGCACCTTTGGTTCGATTATCCTACGGCCGCATGGTGTGGATGGCGCTCCCCTATACCCTCAGCTTATCGGTCATGGGGCTGATTGGCGTGACCCGCTGGCTGTAAGCGCTTCACCGGACAAATAATCGCCCAAGCGCGCCATAAAACGATCGCCCTGGCGTAACTGATCCAGTTCGATATATTCGTCCGGTTGGTGGGCCTGAGCAATACTGCCAGGCCCACAAATCACGGTGTCCAAACCCGCACTTTGGAATTGCCCCGCCTCAGTCGCATAGGCCACGGCCTGGTAGTCCTGAGCCCCCAAGAGCTGCTCACATAACGCGATGGCATGGGTATTGTCGCGATGCTCCAAAGCGGGCACTGTGGATACCAATGGCGTCGTTGTTATTGAGAAAGCGTCGCCCGCAGCCTCACCCAATCGTTGCTGATACTCTTTGATCAAGGCCTCAGTAAAACGCATAAAACGGTCATAAACGGCCTCAAAACCATCTTCAGGTAAGTGACGAATTTCCCACTCAAACTCACAGTGGCGGGCCATGATATTGATCGCGGTCCCCCCTTGAATCGTGCCCACATGAAGGCTCGAATGAGGCACATTAAAGGCCGAGTTACAGCACCCGTCGGCTTTAAGCTCCGCCATGATATCTTCAATTTTATTAATCAAGCGGGCCGCCACATGAATCGCCGAAATTCCCTGATTCACCTGGCTAGAATGAGCCTCAATACCTTCGACACGGGTTCGCAGTGTGGTAATGCCTTTTTGCTGCACCACTGGGGCCATCAAGGTCGGCTCGCCCACGATCGCCACCCTAGGCCGAGGACAATCCGCCATCAGGCGCTCAATCAAGCCAGGCGCACCTAGACAGCCAATTTCCTCATCATAGGAGAAGGCCAGAAAAATCGGGCGCTTAAGTGATTGTTTACACCACTGAGGCACTGCCGCCAACGCACAGGCGATAAACCCTTTCATATCACAACTGCCACGCCCATAGAGGCGCCCCTCACGTTCAGTTAACGTGAAAGGGTCCGTCTGCCAGGGCTGGCCGACAACCGGTACGACATCGGTATGGCCGGATAAAACAACGCCGCCCTCAACATCGGGGCCAATCTGGGCGATCAGATTGGCTTTATCCCCTTGATCATTACTCACGCGCCAGGTCGGTACTTGATAACGCGCAAGATACGCTTCGACGTAATCGATCAAGTCGAGATTGGATTCACGTGATACCGTATTAAAGCCCACCAATTGAGTCAGCAGTTCAATACTACTCAGCGGTGCAGACGTACCATCAGGGTCTCGATGCCCTGAGTTCATCGCGGGCGGCTGATGACTTGACTGAGCTTGTTTCGACTGAGCCTGTGCTGACTGAGTGTTATGCGTTGATGCAGACATGGTTAATCACCTACCCCAAACAATTCACGTTCAAGGTCGCAGAAAGCGGCGCTGAATACCAGTAATCGCCCCTCTTTAGATCTCACATTACGCCAAAACCCGCACCCAACACCGCTTATTCGCGATACTCGGTACGGGCTCATCGTTCAGCCATCAAAAGTGGCGCATGTCTCAACACGACATGAATGTTATTGCACTAACCCCAGCGTCTCGGAGACTTCACGGATATCCTTAACCTGCTGATGGGCAAATTGCGACATCGCTTCGCCACTTTTATGGAAGGGCAGCAAGCCATGGGTCGCCATGATCTCTTTCCACTCATCAGAAGCGTAAAGCTTGTCCAAACGCGACTGCCACCACTGATAGTCCTCATCAGACACGCCACCCGGCAGATAAAAGCCGCGCCAGTTGGGCGCGACCACATTATAGCCTTGCTCACGTGCAGTCGGGATATCACTCAACTCACCAGGTAAGCGGTCTTCCGAAAAGACAGCCAATAGGCGCAAATCGCCACTCTCAACAAAGCCCATGGCTTCAGACAAGTCACCGGTAAAGGCATCAATATGCCCGCCCAACAACTGGGTGATTGCCACAGACCCGGAATCAAATGCTAAATAACGGATGCCCCGTAAGTTTTCGACACCAGCCTGACGCGCCGTCATCAACACTTTGAGGTGATCAAATCCACCGGCGACATCGCCACCCGAGAAGCTCACGGCTTTCGGGTTGTCAACCAAGGCGCTCATCAAAGATTTCAAATCCTGGTATGGAGAATCTGCCGGCACCGCAATAATGCCGTAATCGGCACCAAGTGAAGCGACCCAGCGCACCTGATCCGCATTACCGCCCACGTAGCGTTGCTGAGCCAAACGCGTCGTCGTGGCCGTAGAAGCGGCCACAATCACACTGTCATCCCCTTGACGCTTGGCACGCACATGGCTGAAGGCCACCCCACCACTCGCGCCGGGAATATTGATCGTTTGCATGCCAGCCGGGATCAGCGATAAATCCTGTAACGCACGCGCCGTACTTCGACAAGTAAAATCCCAGCCGCCTCCTGGCTTCGCTGGCGCAATGCACTCTGTTTTACCTTCAGGCGCAGCGTGAGCCGTCACCGCTAATACGCCTGTCACCACCATGGTGGTCATCGCCAAAGCACGCGAAAAAGAGACCGCAGAAGAGAAAGCAGTCTTCGAGAAAGTGATCATGAAGCAGCCTATAAAGCAAAAATGAGATAGGAATATCAATGGGTTAGCCTATCGGATTTTGACCGCAATATTCGGGCGCATTTCAGTCTAAAACCCAGCAAAAAGCCATAAAATTGCGAGAAACAGGAAAAACAAGCAACTCAATACTTATGACATTGAGACATGAGAAGTATCGAGAGGCATCACCCATCGTCGAAAGGAAAGAGGGGCAGAGAGAAGCTCAAGAGAGGCGAGTCACAACAGAGGCACGTAACAACAGGGATAACGCAAGCAGGTTGAAAGGGCTGGCAACGCAAAGGGCATAACAGGGAAGGGGCGTGCCAGCCAAAACGGGATTGATCAATAAGGAATCGTATTGCCGGTTAAAATCTGGGTCCATACGATGGTACCAGCCAAACAGGGCATGGCGAGCAAAACAACCAGTCCAACCAAAATCCAGACAGGTCCAGCGGTATCACGAAAATTTTCATCATGCTCTGACATCAAACTCACTCCCTTGGATAAAATGAATCATGTTGCATTCATCATGACGTGTATCAATAGCCCCATATTTTAGGCGGAAGATTCCGTCAATGCCATTGCATACTGAAAGGTTATGCAAAGTTTCCGTGAATGCCATCAGTATACTGAGCGCCCTGCGGTTAATGCTTCACATCTTTTAGCACGCATCAGCGACAGCTGCGGCCGCCATCTAATAGCTGTGTAGTGCCCGTGAGATAAGGGTTATCCAACACATAACGCAGCGTGTGATACAACACATCAAAACCAGGCTCAATCTTCAACAACGATTTGTCTAAGGCTTTACGTTGATAGGCCTCATCATCCCCTTCATTAAAGGCCAGCAAGGCCGGAGCAATCGCATTAACTTTAATATGAGGGGCCAACATTGATGCAAATGACTGCGTCAGACTCTCCAAGCCCGCCTTAGTGGCCACATAAGCCGCATGCTTGGCCGAACCTTTACGCACGACCGCATCGGTCATATGAATGATATCGGCCGTTCCAGGATAAGCCTCTAATAATTCACGACAGCCCATATTGATTAAGTAAGGGGCCTGCATGTGCACACGAAATAATGTTTCGAAATGATCAGCACCAGCACGACCGGGCTCATCAGGCCACCAGACAGAAGCATTGTGCACAATCCCCCTCAATGCTGGCGTCACCTGCTTAAGCATTTCAATCAACGCCTCAATGCCATCAGTTGTTGAAAAATCAGCGTGAAGGCATACCGCACCGGCTTGCTCAAGCTCAGCAATCACAGGCCGGTGACGACGATAAGTCAAAATCACTGGTTGTTGCGCCGCCAAGAAACGTTGCACACAGTGTAAGCCTGCTCGTTGCGCCGCACCGGTCACTAAAATAGGGGCTGTCGATAAAGCATTTGTCGTCGTCATAGGCTCGTCTCTTTTAGTGATCTCATCATCAATGAGCGCGTTACCATTACGCACACTCGCAATGCAATATCAGCCTCAGCTCAGTCGCCGATTCAATCGCCTGACGACTGACCGGGTGGGTTCACTTCTCGCGGTGCATAATCATGCACATCAGAACGCATCTGCCCGATGGACAAGCCACGCTCCAGCAGAAAGTCTTCAATGGCATACACCATCGCCGGAGAGCCGCTGGCAATGACTTCTAGATCACGGGCATCATCAATATCTGTCGCCAAAGCTTCCGTCACTCGACCCAAACGGCCTTTCCACCCTTCATCACCTAGCTCCACTACGGGATGAATATGGAGGTTCTCGTGCTGACGCGCCCATTGAGCCACCAATGGCAATAAATAAAGGCTGTGGGGGTGCTGTCCGCCCCAATAAAAATCCAGGCGAGACTGCCAACCTTGCTTAAGACAATACTCAAGCATGGTTTTCACTTGAGCAAAGCCGGTTCCTCCAGCAATCAACGTCAAGGGACGATCAGGCCCCTCTAAAACACAACGCCCACCCGGTAACCGAACGGTCAGCATCTCGCCAATGCTCAATTTTTCCTGTAAACGCTGGCTATTATCACTTTGTGGCTGTAATTGAACATGCAGCTCAAGTGTGTCACCCCCCGCTAAAGAGGCAATCGAAAAAGGCAGCCAAGTATTATCATCCAACCCAATTTCCAGGTACTGGCCAGGCTGCCATAGCGGCCATTGCCCAGCGCTAGGCAGCAGCCATAATCGTGTCACGCGATCGGGCAATGTTTCTAATGCCCGGATACGGGCCTGCAATGTCTGAGGCTCACTCATAAATTCACTTCACTCCTTTATCTTGCCCACTCAGGCACGCGGATGGCCCGGCAAATCCAGCGCATCCCATAGCTCATCAACCCGCTGGCGCACATCATCGTTCATGACAATCGGGCGGCCCCATTCACGATCCGTTTCGCCCGGCCATTTATTGGTCGCATCTAGCCCCATTTTGGAGCCTAGACCAGAGACGGGAGAAGCAAAATCAAGATAATCAATCGGGGTGTTATCAACCATCACGGTATCTCGAGCGGGGTCCATTCGAGTCGTAATCGCCCAAATCACATCCTGCCAGTCGCGAGTATTGACATCCTCGTCCACCACAATCACAAACTTGGTGTACATAAACTGACGCAAAAAGCTCCAAACCCCCATCATCACTCGCTTGGCATGACCGGCGTATTGCTTGCGCATACTGACAACTGCCATGCGGTAAGAACAGCCTTCAGGCGGCAAGTAAAAATCCACGATTTCCGGAAACTGCTTTTGCAAAATCGGCACAAAAACTTCGTTTAAAGCCACTCCGAGTACAGCCGGTTCATCCGGCGGCCGCCCCGTGTAAGTGCTGTGATAAATGGCATCCTGACGCCGCGTAATCCGCTCAACAGTGAATACCGGAAACTCATCCACTTCATTGTAATAACCGGTGTGATCCCCAAAGGGGCCTTCGGGTGCGACTTCTCCCGGTTCGATATACCCTTCTAGGACAATTTCAGCGGATGCCGGCACTCGAAGCTCATTCCCGAGGCATTTCACCAATTCAGTGCGACTGCCACGTAACAAGCCGGCAAACGCGTATTCAGACAAGGTATCCGGCACCGGCGTCACCGCACCCAAAATAGTCGCGGGATCCGCTCCCAGGGCGACACTGACCGGAAAGCGCTCACCCGGATGGTCGCGACACCACTGCTGAAAATCCAGTGCGCCGCCCCGGTGAGCTAGCCAACGCATAATCAACTGATTACGGCCGAGTAATTGCTGACGATAAATGCCCAGATTCTCACGCCCGCCTTCCTGGCCCTGAGTCACCACCAACGCCCAAGTCACCAAGGGAGCCGCATCTTCTGGCCAGCAATGCATGATCGGTAAACGGGTCAAATCAACCGCGTCACCTTCTTCAACCACTTCCTGACAGGGCGCCTTGCGGACCACTTTGGGCCCCATCGAGAGGGCCTTTTTGAAGATAGGTAACTTTTCCCAAGCGTCCTTCAAGCCTTTGGGCGGATCAGGCTCTTTCAAGAAGGCCAGCAATTTGCCAATCTCTCTTAATGACGACACCTCTTCTTCACCCATCCCCATCGCCACACGCTCAGGCGTCCCAAAGAGATTGATCAGAACTGGCGTATCATGTCCTTTAGGGTTTTCAAACAGAATGGCCGGGCCGCCAGCCCGGAGGACACGGTCACCAATCTCCGTCATTTCCAGGTGTGGATCGACCTCCTGGGTGACGCGCTTGAGCAAGCCACGCGCTTCAAGCTGAGCCATGAAGTCGCGTAAATCCTTGTACTTCATACTGTTTTTGCCCCCTAAAATGCAAGAAAGGGGCAAGCGTATGCCTGCCCCTTACCTAGGTTGCCTTCACCAGCACAACCGGGTCATTTAAACCAAGCGGGTACTCATGAGTGCCCGCTTTATCAGACCACCGCGTTATTTACGCTTCATCGCCTCAAAGAACTCGATATTCGTCTTCGTATCTTTGAGCCTTTCGGTCAGGAATTCAGTCGCAGCGACATCATCCATGGGGTTGAGGAGCTTACGCAAGATCCACATCCGTTGAAGCTCTTCTTCAGTCGCCAGCAAATCTTCACGGCGAGTCCCTGAGCGACGAATATTAATGGCGGGATAAACCCGTTTCTCCGCAATGCGGCGATCCAAGTGCACTTCCATATTACCGGTGCCTTTGAATTCTTCATAGATAACTTCATCCATTTTAGAACCCGTATCCACCAGCGCGGTTGCGATAATCGTCAGGCTACCGCCTTCTTCGATATTACGCGCAGCCCCAAAGAAGCGTTTGGGTTTTTCTAAAGCATGCGCATCCACACCGCCGGTGAGCACTTTACCGGAGGAAGGTTGCACGGTGTTGTAAGCACGCGCCAAGCGAGTAATGGAATCCAGCAAGATGACCACATCTTTTTTGTGCTCAACCAGACGCTTGGCTTTTTCGATAACCATTTCAGCGACCTGAACGTGACGAGCGGGCGGCTCATCAAATGTCGAAGCAACGACTTCGCCACGCACCGTCCGTGACATCTCGGTCACCTCCTCCGGGCGCTCGTCAATCAGCAGGACAATCAGGTGACATTCAGGATTGTTACGCGTGATGCTGTTGGCAATATTCTGCAGCATCAGCGTTTTACCGGCTTTAGGCGGCGAGACTAATAAACCACGCTGCCCTTTACCAATCGGCGAAACCAGATCAATAACGCGCGCCGTTAAATCCTCACTGGAGCCATTACCGATCTCCATCGCCAAGCGTTTCTGCGGAAACAGTGGCGTTAAGTTTTCAAATAGGATTTTATGCTTGGCGTTTTCGGGTCGATCAAAGTTGATTGAATCAACTTTCAGTAGGGCAAAGTAGCGTTCGCCATCTTTGGGGGGGCGAATTTTACCAGAGAGGGTATCGCCTTTACGTAGATTGAAACGACGGATCTGAGAGGGGGAAACGTAGATGTCGTCCGGGCCTGCCAGGTATGAAGAGTCCGCCGAACGCAGGAAACCGAAGCCGTCCTGGAGAATTTCCAGCACCCCATCTCCGTATATGTCTTCACCGCTTTTGGCGTGCTTTTTTAGGATGGCAAAAATGATATCTTGCTTACGAGATCGGGCAACATGTTCAATGCCCATGTCCGCAGCAATGCTCATCAGCTCCGGGACGGATTTCTGCTTGAGTTCGGTAAGATTCATGGATTCTGTTCGGATATAGTACGTGTCATGATTCCGTACATACTGAAAGTCCGGTCCGTGTACGGTATGTAAAAGTTAATCGCACAGCTGCAATGATGACTGAATAGGTCCGATAAGACTGTACCGGATCAGATCGATACCGCTCAACTAAAAGGGTGTCGATAAAGCAGCGGACCAGTGCGTGATGACGGCATTTGGCAAGGGAGCCGAAAATTTTTGAGCTTCGGCTGAACGTAAGATACTCTGAAATGGACCGGCATTGCAATGCCCCGACGCATATCCATGCTATAGATCAGGATAAAACGACGGGGCAGCCGCCTTATAGGCAGCTTTCGATGAATTCTTTCAGCTGGCTTTTAGACAAGGCGCCCACTTTAGTCGCCTCAACATTACCACCTTTAAAGATCATCAACGTCGGAATGCCACGAATACCAAATTTAGCTGGCGTTTCAGAATGATCATCAATATTCAGCTTACAAACTTTCAAGCGATCGCCATATTCGGCAGCGGCTTCTTCCAATACTGGGGCGATCATTTTACAAGGGCCACACCACTCAGCCCAATAATCAACTAACACGGGGCTTTCGGATTTCAGAACCTCGTCCTCGAAGGTTGAGTCGGTGACCGCGTGGATATTCTCACTCATTAGGCATTCTCCAAAAGCAAAATGGCTCAGTTGACCGTTATACTAGCACTCCAGAACCGACACCAAAAGAATTGTTCAGGTATGCCGATATAGCACTATTCTCTGAACGTTGCCGTCAAAGGATCTTTCATGAGCGATACCCCCCCCGCTTCACCCCATTCAGATGGCGCCTTGATGGCGGCAGTGGATCTGGGCTCCAATAGTTTTCACCTACAGCTGGCCCGGCAAAGCCAAAACGAAATCCGGCTCATCGAACATTTGGGTGAAAAAGTGCAATTAGCCGCAGGGCTGAATGAGGAGCATTACTTATCCGAAGACGCTCAACAGCGCGGGCTGGATTGTCTCAGACGTTTTGCCCCTTTTTTAACGGGACTTGCCCCTGAACATATCCGTGTAGTCGGCACCAATGCACTAAGAGCCGCGCATAACCGCGATGAGTTTGCCCGCCGTGCCGAAGAAGTGCTCGGCGTACCGCTAGAGATCATTGCCGGACGAGAAGAAGCCCGTCTGATTTACTTGGGGGCCGCCCATACCAACCCGGCCACAGAAGGCCCGATATTGATTGCCGATATCGGGGGTGGAAGTACCGAGTTTGTGATTGGCGAACATTTTGAGCCACGTCTGATGGAAAGCCTGCATATGGGCTGTGTGAGTTATACCGAACGCTTCTTCCCGGATGGCGAAGCCACTGCTCGGCGTTATGAAGAGGCACGCTTAGCCGCCCTGGGAGAGCTACAGAACATACGTAAGACTTACCAGCGTCATGGCTGGACCAAAGCCATGGGCAGCTCGGGCACCATCAAAACCGTTGCCAACATCATTGGCCAGGGGCAACCTGAGATCATCACCCGCGATGGTTTGATGAAGCTGGAAAAACAGCTGTTAAAGCAGAAAAATGCACAATGCTGGATCGGCAAAGGCATGAAGCCGGATCGCGCTCGCGTAATGCCTGCGGGGCTGGCTATTCTCTCAGCGATTTTTGAAGCGCTGAAGATTGAGTCTATGCACTACTCATCCGGCGCCCTGCGCGAGGGACTACTCTATGAAATGCTAGGAGACCCCAGCGAACTCGATGTCCGCGAAAGAACCATTAAAGCGCTGGCTGAACGTTATGGCGTCGATAACGAGCAGGCACAGCATGTTCGACTGGCGGCCCTGCAAGGCTTCGATCAAGTCAAAACCGCCTGGGGTCTTGATGAGAGTAACCTGCGCCGAAAACTGGAGTGGGCAGCCCAACTCCATGAAATTGGGCTCGCGGTCGCTCATACGCAGTATCACAAGCACGGCGCTTATCTCGCACAGTACAGCGATCTGGCCGGTTTCAGTCAGGTCCAGCAACAAATACTATCCGTACTGATTCGAGCGCATCGGCGTAAGTTTCCTGTTAATGAGCTCAGTCGCCTATCAGAGAAACAACAACCGAGTATTCGGGCCCTGGCCATCCTCCTGCGCTTAGCCGTTTTGCTACATCACAGCCGTCCGGAAACCCCTTTTCTTGATTTCCAGTTGAATGTTGCAGAAAGCCAAGTCGATATCGTCTTCCCGGAAGGCTGGCTCATTGACCAACCCCTGGTTCAAGCCGACCTGCAGCAAGAGCAGCGCTATCTAAAACAAGCCAATATTGAATTCACCTGGGGATAATCATTCTGGGCATGCGTTTGAATCCTGAACCGTTAGCCCTCAACGCCCGTTGAAGCCTGCACGGATGTTAAGTATTACATCCAGTGCTGGCTATTGGCCAAAAACGTCACCATCAACGAATGCACCAACGATTCATCAGAAGCTTTCAGCGCTTGCTCTAAAGCCAAGGCTTGATCACTCAACGAAATAGCGCCGACACCCGCGAGCATGCTGATTAAATCATGCGCGTTGCGCTCCATTTGCTTCCAATCTCGTTGAGACCAAGCCTCTTGTAGCCACTGAAAACGCTCTGCAAGCGTTTGCTGTTGCAACGCTTTAAAGGTTTCCAGTTCATCCTCATCAAGATAGTTTGCATACTCATGCCATATCGCTGAGGGTGGCGGAACTTGCGCGTTGTCGATATCTGCTAGCTCTGACGAACCTAACGGTGAGGATTTCAATGTTTGATACAATAACGACAGTCGTAATGGTTTAGCCACCAAGCCATCCATTCCCGCTTCAAGACATTGCGCTCTCATCGGCTGCGTATAGCTGGCAGTTAGTGCTAACAAGTGACGGGGTTGCAGCGCCTTGGGCAATGCACGGATCTGTCGCGTCACCTCAAAGCCATCCATACCCGGCATTTGAATATCCAATAAAACAACATCAAACAAGGGAGCGGCTGGCAGGTGACAAGTATCCGAAACCGGTGCAGACAGTCGAAACTGTTGTAGCGCTTGCTCTCCCCCCGAGACAGCAATAACATCATGCCCTTCGTGGCTAAGCAACTGAGTCAGCACCTCACGGTTCATCGCCACGTCTTCGACCAGTAAAATACGTAGAGAGGGACGCTGCCACACATTATCTGAAGCCACCGCCCTGACTTCAGGTAAAGAAACCGAAAAATAGAAACGAGTCCCTTCGCCGGGCTGACTCTTCAGCGATAACGTACCGGACATAGCTTCGACTAAACGTCGGCATATCGATAAGCCTAACCCTGCCCCACCATGCTGCCGGCCATGACTTTGGTCCAGCTGCTCAAAAGGTTGAAAAATGATCGCCTGCTGGTCGACTGAAATGCCTGGCCCTTGGTCCTCAACCCAACAATTTAAAACGACGTTCCGAGCACGCTCACGCTGACACTCAACCCCGATGGTAATCGTACCCCGCTCAGCATAACGGGTCGCATTCACAACAAGATTATTGAAAACCCGCTGCAGGGCAGAAGCATCTCCCCATAAGGCTTCTGGTAATGTGCCTTGTATCATTAAGACAAGTTCAAGCCCCCGATCTGCCGCCACAGGCTTCATCAGATTATAGACCTCAGACACCAATTGCTCGGGGTTAAAAATCGCAGGCATTAAGATCGGTTGGCCTGCCTCGGCCCGTGATAAATCCAACACATCATCAATTAAGCGTAAGAGTTGATCACCCGCCGAATCTAACGTGTTGACTAGCTCGTAAGCGGTCTGAGGAAGAGGTTGGCGATTGAGCAATCTCGCGGCCCCCAGTACAGCCGTCATAGGACTGCGCAACTCATGGCTCATGACGGCCAAGAAATTAGTTTTGGCCTCGCTGGCCGCTTCAGCCCTTTGTCGAGCTTGATCAAGCTGCTGAGTACGCTCGGCAATCGCATCTTCCAATGCTTCTAATGACTGCTGTTTAAGTTCAAGTGCTTGCTCCAGCGCTGCTTCTTTTTCAGCCTCCAGTAACCGATGCTGGTCTGCAAAAGAAGCGGCCATTAGCGGCACAACCCCCATTAGGCTCCATAGCACCATTTGTTCACTAAAAGGAATCGCAACCCAGCCCAACATAAACAAAATATGGAGCAGTAAGGTCACCCAGACCACGGTCATACTCAACAAAAATAAACGCGCTGGGCGGTAACCTTTAAGCATCACCCACATGGCCGCCACTAATACTAAAGCGCCGTTCATCGGACTCCAGCCTGATAAAAAACGAGAAAGTGTTACATAATCAGTCCAGACCACGGTTGCGACCAGCAATACACCACTGGCGATCAGAGATGTTGTCAACCCATAAGCCATTAAAGGGGCATAGCGGCGAACATGAAGAAAATTACGAACAAATGCCACCAGCCCAATATTAGTGCATACGATCGAAAATAAAATAATGCGAATATTCCACTGGCCAGGAAAGGGCCCCCACCATAATTGTAAGTAACCATTGTAAGCAGCCGAAGTCACCGCAAAAGAAAACAGAAAACTAGAAAACTGCCAATAAGTTGATTTTTTTAATAAAACACTGACGATTAAATAATAAATCGCAATACCAATGAACAGACCGTAGAGCCCTCCCTGAAGCAGCGCACCTTGGTCATGCTTGGCAATATAAGAAAGTGGCTGCCATAACGTAATGGGTAACGCGATGGCGGTAAGAGATTCTACTTTGATATAAAAAGTGCGAGAGTGGTTTGGCGTTATATTAAGCTCAAAAAGATGGTCTCGATGGTGCGATGAAATCTCATCTAAATAGTCCAACCCTTGCCTTTTTTCATACCAGCGGCCTTGCTCATCTTGCTGATACAGGGTGACAGATTGAAGGCGCACCGTCCCCACCGACAACCACCAACGAGACTGGGCATTCATATTGTAAATTGTTAAGCGCACCCACACCGGTTGCCGGGTAAAACCAAAGTTCAAAACACCTTGCTGAACCGGAACAAAAGGCGCTGTTTTAACGTCATTCAATGATTGTGGCGGCGCCGACAACACATTGAGAGGCAAATACTCCAATGCGGTATCGGCAGGGAGCTGAGTGGCATCATGCTCTGGAATAACCAGGGGTTGGGCGAACACATATTGAGCAGCAGCACACCCCAAAAAAGTCAGTATGCTTCGATACCACCATCTCATGGACTATGGACCAATCGATACCCTACGCTGGGAACAGTCAATAAATGGACTGGCTGGGCAGGCACGTCTTCGATTTTTTTGCGCAAACGCGAAATCAAAACATCCACACTACGAGGATTACCACTATCCACATCTCGCGCAATAACATCCAACAGCTGCTGGCGAGAGAGCGGTCTTTCATTAGCGTTTAGCAATGTATCTAAGAGCTCAAACTCACCCCGCGTTAATGTCACCCCTCCATGTTGCTCATGTTTCAATGAACGGCTATTCATATCTAACACCCAGCCCCCAAACTGGCGGAGTGCAGCTTGTCGTTGCACTTGCTGTAAAATTCTTTGCACTCGATGAAGAAACTCGCCGGGATGAAATGGTTTAATTAAATAATCACAGGCCCCCGCTTCAAACCCTTCCAAACGAGCCTGTGCAGCGCCGCGCGCCGTCATCATCAGGATTTTTGAGTCATCAAGATGCCCAAAACGCTGCGCCAATGCTAAACCATCCCCATCAGGCAAACCTAAGTCTAATAAAATCAATTGATAACGTTGAGCTAACAATCGTTTTTCAGCTTCTTTATAAGTACTGACGGACTCAACTTGTAATCCTTCTTTCTTTAATAGCCGAGCACACAAATAACATAAAGCCACATCATCTTCGACCAACAATACCTTTACCGGCATTTCCATGTTTCTTTCTCTCACTCATCATGCCAACCATAGAACAGCTCTCAACCTCGGGAATGCCCGACAACAAGGGCTCACCGATGAAAAGGCCAATATCAATGGGGTCACCTGATTTATTTTTATTAATAGCAGCGCTCTTATGGCAATCTTAATCACTTCATTGATGATACCCGCTCTTCAAGCTGCCAGTACCCAAACCCTGTATGTTAAATAATTAGTCAGCAATTGAAGGTCAAATGAATATTGACGAGGCCAACGCAATCAAAAATCAAGGCACGAAATAATTTATCAGATCCAAGGGCTAACTTCTGTTAACAAAGGTCAGCAGGCCTAATTCAATTAAGCCTGCCCTATGCGTTCAATACGTAAAAACAATTCACTCCGCAACGCGGTGCTTAGAAAAAGTATCCAAAGCTGACGATGAAATCCCAATTTCAGAAGTGACATCGCCAACTAAGGTATCGAGTACCCAACCATGAGTACCGCCTAGCGGTGTACTTGAAGCGGCGATATTAGCCTTAGTGGTCCAGTAAAGCCCCTCCAATAATTCATGGCCAGCCTCCCCTTGGGCCACATTCTCACCATAAATCAAAATATCACCTGATGACTTTAGTGCCTGACCAATGCGATGCAGCGGTTCTACGTAACGAATTAAAGAGTCCTGGTTAAGCACCGTATTGCCTAAGTAGAGGCAGCCAGAAGAGCCGTTCGCCATTAAATGAATCGTATCTAGCTGGCGGTGGCCTGCCAGATAGTCGGCCATACGGTGAATACCATCCATCCCAGCCCATAAACGAACCACTTCAGCACCCGGCTCAATCCCATTAATTAATGTCTGGGCATCCGCAATCGCCGCATCGATAAAGTAAACACGCGTCATGCTCAAGGTTTCATAATGACCAGAAAGCACCGCAGGACTACGGTCAATCCAATGACTCAGGTTCATAGCATCTTCCAGATCTCAATGAGATCATTACAAAACAATGATTCATATTTAATGAATCATTGTCCGGAAAGCCTGTTAACACACTATAAATACAAAGAAAGTCCACGTAATCTTATGAAATGGTGTATTTACAATGAATCTAAAGAAGCGCAAAACCAACATCAATCGGTCAGCGTAAACCAGTCAAAATGATCGTGACCGTGATGCGTTTCATCAAACGGCATAGGCGGCTCAACCCAGCGGCCTGGGGCCCCTAGATCAACAATTTGGCCATTGGCCTCACCATCCCCATCAAACTCGCCGCCATCCATAATTGAAAAAGTCAACATCAAATGGTCGTCGAATTTCACCATATCGCCTCCCATCGCTTCACTGGCCAGATTCACCCATTCGCCTTGAGCATCCTGTTTCCAGTAACCGTCAACACCCAAATCATCATTAACCACAAGCTGAAAGTTAGCCACTTGTCCGGTTAATACCACCGCCTTGAAGGTCAACATACCCATGGGCATTTTCATACTGGTCGGTAGATCATGCAGCGCATCCTGCTGCATGACATCTTGCAACATATTTCCCTCGTCTGTGGATAACGAGACATAGGTGGCAGGTGCATTATTCGGCTGACTGATAGGCATTGGGGTCTCAAGAAAGACCAATGAGGTCACCGAGGCCTGTTCAACATCAGGAATATTATCGCCATTATCACCATCGTTAGGCTGCGGCTCTGGGTCAGGCCGTGGAGCTGGATCGGGATCAGTCCCCGGGGTCGGGTGTGGGTTGGGGTTAGTATCTGGATCAGGCCGTGGCGCTGGACCGGAATCAATCCCCGGGGTCGGCTGCGGGTCAGGGGTAGTATCGGGGGTCGGCTGTGAGTCGGGATCCGCAATATTAAACACAGTCAGACGATTATTGGCCACATCAGCAACCTGATCCCGTGCGACCATGAAACCTGACGCCGCTTTAACACTATAAGCGGTACTGTCTTGTGCGACAGTGCCATTTTGATTTAAAAATGCGATGACTTCCTTCTGATCACTAGCCGACAAAGTCAAAGTGAATGATGTACTACTTTTAATATTGACATCACTCGTATTCATTAAAGTGAAATCATGACCATTATCACCGACTAACGTAATCTTTGAGGCATCGACATCCAGTTGATCATCAACATGAAGAAATCCAGAGCCGACCACATCTAATTGGCCTGTTTTTACATCATACCGGGCCGATTCAATTGCCGGCTGAGGAACATTAACAGCCTCCAGAGACGCCTTGCCTGAGGTGCCAGGTCGAGCCAAAATAACGCCTTGTTGCCACTCGATTTGATAGGCCGTGTCATCAAAAGCACTGTCGCCAGAACGGTCAAACAAATCTCGCAATGCTTGCTGATCCTGATCCGATAATGAGAGTTGGAAACGTTGATCAGACATCAGTTCGACATCGGCAGTGTCGGTCAAGGTATATCGCTCCCCCCCAGCCCCCACCAACGCCAACAAACTTGTATCGATATCCGCAGCTGACATGTCAGCAACAAAGCCGCTCCCATCAACTGAAAGCAACCCTGTCGCCATATCATAATGGAAGCCTGAAAAGACGACAGGGGCCACATCCGTCACCTCGAAAGTGTTCACCGCGGCATCACTGATCCAGTCTCGCACGGGCATAAACCCAGCCCCTGCCGATAACTGGTAGGGCGTACCATCAAAGGCTTTCAGACCATTTTCATTCAGTAACCGACTGACCGCCGCCCGGTCTTGATCAGATAACTGCACACTAAAATGCTGGGGATCAGTCAACGCCACATCAGAGGAGTCAGACAAGGTGTAAGCGCGTCCATTAGCGCCAGTAATGGTGAGATAGCTCACATTAATATCAGAGCCATCCGCCTGCGCCATAAAATCGTGGCCAGTGACCGTCAGCAAACCGCTGGCCGTTGAATAGTTCACCTCAACCATATCCGCAACGGGGACTTGCCCAACGGTGACCGAGGACGTCCCTGAGGCCCCGGGACGTGCCGTCATAAAGCCCGTCGATAGCTCAACTTGATAAGCCGTCGCATCATGGGCTTGAGTGCCTGACTGATCCCAAATCGCACGAAGGGCTTGCTGATCCTGATCCGATAATGAGAGCTGAAAACGTTGCTCAGACATCAATTCAACATCGGCGGTATCGCTCAAGGTATATCGCTCACCCCCAGTCCCGATCAGCGTAATACTTTGAGCATCGATATCATCAGCATTGGGATCAACAGCAAAACCACGACCGCTGATCGTTAATGTACCGCTCTCCATGTTGTAAGCCGCCTCCGTCACATCGACAGGAGAGATGCCTGAAACCGTCACAGGGCTACTCGTACTCGGGGCGCTGATGGATACCTTAGGCAAAGGCGTATTGAAACCTTCGGCAAAATGCAGTTGATAAGCCGAATCATCAAAGGCCGCAACACCATTTTGGTTCATTAACGCAGTTAAGGCCGCTTGATCAGCCGATGAAAGTTGTAAGCTAAATTGCTGGTCAGAACTGAGCTCGCCACTAGATGCTTTTGTGAGCGTATAGGACTTGCCTCCTTGCCCCACTAACGTGATTTTTGAAGCATCAATGTCGTCCCCATTTGACTGGCTGGCAAAATAGCGCCCCTCGACTGTCAAAATCCCGCTATCAGCGTCGTAACGTGCACTCTCGAACTGAGGAACAGGGGTTACCTTAAGGTAATCCAACAACCAACGAATACCGTACTCACTATTTTCAAAATTAGGATTAACTTGCTCCATAGTGAGCGTCTGAAAGGGTTGATCAAATGAAGCCCTCTTATGAGAGGACGAAGTTTTGTAAAAACTCGTCTTATCTTCACCTGCGTCAGTTTGATAGAGAAATGTCGTCCCACCGTAAGACCCATCTTTGAGGCGGATTACCCGGATAAATAAATCATTCAGCACCACCGGTTGATCAAACTGCACCTCGATCAGACTGTTTTTGGCCTTAGCAGCCTCCATTGCAAACATACCGCCCTTAAAACTGACGCTAGGAATGCCCGGCGCCGTAACACGCATCGTCAGGCCGTCATGAGTTTCAACTGCGGTCTTACCCTCTATACTGGCTTTATCAAACGTGAAGTGAATATCGGTAGAAGCAAGGGCATGAGGATAATGCGAAAAGCGCGAGACCATCACATCAACGTCTTGTGAGGGCACGCCATGGCGAATATTCAACCACCACCCCTTTTGTGGACTTAATGTCCGGGCAGAAGCGGCGATATGAGCAATGCCAGAAATACGCGCCAGCTGTTTTAAAAATTGTTGACCTTTCTCCCCTTGGGCCAGACGACAACTGAAAAGCGCCAAAGACCCCCGGTGTCCTAAATACTGACCGATGCGCAGCCACAAGCTTTGGTCACGCATCAGCGCTTGGGTGTTGATATGCTGACCACCCAATTGAAAAGCGCCAGGCTCTCCATGAGCAATGAGGGCCACCGCGTCGGGTTGAGGATGAGTCGCCATATACTCAACCATCGTATCCAATGCACGCGCCCCATAAGGCAGTCGTACACCGATATCGCCTGGCTGCATTTGGGCTAACAACTGGCTCGAATCGTCGACTCCGGCATCAATAAAATAAACTCGTCGGAAAGAACGATAACGATTGACTACAACAGTGCTCTCACCCCAATCAGCTTTCATCATGACCCCGGCCCACATTTCACTTAAAAAGCATTACAAATACATTATTATGAGTACCGGGTGTTAACCTGAGAATAACGAGCCGCATCTAGATGTAAAATAACCGACAAAGTCACTGTAAAAAGCCTGTATATCGTCACTCACCATTCCATGCCAAACCTCATCAACCCGCCCCAGGTGACCTCATCAACCTGACCTAATAAAAAAGCGCCATCCCTCGGGACAGCGCTTTTTTATAGCCAACACGTCAAATCACTTCACCCATCATGGCAACAAAAGATGCCATGATGGGCGGTTGGAGGATTTTATTCCTGCTGCCCTTCCGGACGCATCGCTGGGAATAAGAGCACATCCCGAATCGACGGGCTGTCGGTGAAATACATCACCAACCGATCAATCCCAATCCCTTCACCGGCTGTCGGCGGCATCCCGTATTCCAGTGCCCTGACATAGTCGGCATCAAAATACATCGCTTCATCGTCACCGGCTTCTTTTTCTGCCACTTGGGCCAAGAAGCGATCACGCTGATCTTCCGCGTCGTTCAGCTCTGAGAAGCCATTGGCGATTTCACGCCCGCCCATAAAGAACTCAAAACGGTCAGTAAAGAAGGGGTCATCATCACTACGACGCGCCAGCGGGCTGACCTCAGCCGGATAACGCGTGATAAAGGTGGGCTGGCGCAGTTGATGCTCAGCCACTTCCTCAAAGATTTCAGTCTGGACTTTGCCCAGTCCCCAGCTTGGTTTGACGCTAATCCCAAGCGATTCAGCCAAGGCACGCGCTTCATTCAAATCGTCTAACTGTGCCAGCGTGATGTTGTCGCCATAACGCACGATCGCATCGCGCATGGTGAGCACATCGAAAGGTTTGCCCAGGTCAAGCGTTTCGCCCTGATAAGAGAGCGCCGTAGTCCCCAGTACCTCTTCGGCAACGCTACGCAACAGCTCTTCGGTCAAGCGAATCAAATCGCGATAATCCACATAAGCCCAATAGAATTCCAACATTGTGAATTCGGGGTTATGGCGTGTGGATAAACCTTCATTACGGAAGTTACGGTTAATTTCGAAAACCTGTTCGAAACCGCCCACCACCAAACGCTTCAGATAAAGCTCCGGCGCCACGCGCAGGTACATGTCCTGGTCCAGCGCATTGTGATGGGTCACAAAAGGCCGAGCCGTCGCCCCACCCGGAATCGGATGCAGCATTGGCGTTTCGACTTCCATGAAGCCGCGATTGATTAAGAAGCGGCGGATCGCGGCCACAATACCGGCCCGAACTTGGAAAGTCCGGCGGCTTTCAGGGGTCACAATCAAGTCAACGTAACGTTGACGGTAGCGCATTTCTTGATCAGACAACCCATGAAACTTATCGGGCAGAGGACGCAAGCTCTTGGTCAGTAACTCGCAATCTTCAATGTGTACGTACAAGTCGCCTTTACCGGATTTATGGACCGGCCCTTCAGCCCAGACGATATCACCGAGATCCCAGCTTTTAATATCCGCACGCATCGCCTCGGGCAAGCCCTTGCGATCCACATACAGCTGGATTTGGCCACTCATATCTTGAATCACGATAAAAGGACCGCGCATCCGTAGGATACGTCCGGCCACACTGGCGCGACGGTTCTTGGTTTCCAGTGTGGGCTTATCAAAGTCACCCAGCTCGGCCTGCAGCTCTGCAGCCAAACTATCTCGGCGACGTTGATTAGGGAAAGCCTGCCCTTGCTCGCGGCGCTCGCTTAACTTAGTGCGGCGCTCAGCGATCAGGCGGTTTTCGTCCTGGTGGGCATCATCTTGATGGGACATGGCGCTACCTGGAATAAGAAAACGGTTAAAGAAAGACCCACCTCAGCGGGCCATGAAATCAGCACGCGCCCTAAGCTCGTTTATCGATGAGGCTTAGGGCAGCGCGATATATGGCACAGAAACAACATGGAACAAACAACAGCATTGACTCAACAGCGGTCTTGGATGAACTACAGACCTTGCTTCAAACTGGCTTCAATAAACTGATCCAGATCGCCATCCAGCACTTTATCGCAATTACTGGATTGAACCCCTGTACGTAAATCTTTAATGCGCTGATCATCCAAAACATAAGATCGAATCTGACTCCCCCACCCAATGTCGGCCTTGGAGTCTTCAGCTTCCTGCTTCGCAGCATTGCGCTTGTCCATCTCATACTCCCACAACTTCGCCTTCAACTGCTTCATAGCAAAATCGCGGTTCGCATGTTGTGAACGCTGGTTCTGACACGCCACCACAATGCCTGTGGGTTCGTGAGTAATCCTGACGGCAGAATCGGTCGTATTAACGTGCTGACCACCCGCGCCACTGGATCGGTAAGTATCAACGCGCAAATCGGATGGATTAATATCCACCTCAAAGCTGTCATCAATCTCAGGCGATAAGAAAATAGAAGCGAATGACGTATGGCGACGGCCACCTGAGTCAAACGGGCTTTTACGAACTAAGCGGTGTACGCCCGTTTCTGTTCGTAGCCAACCAAACGCATATTCACCCTGAATATGAATGGTCGCCGACTTAATCCCCGCCACTTCTCCCGCCGACAATTCGACGATTTCCGCTTTAAAGCCATGATGCTCAGCCCAACGCAAATACATGCGCAGCAGCATGTTAGCCCAATCCTGTGCCTCTGTACCGCCAGACCCTGCTTGAACATCCAGATAAGCATTATTGGCATCCATCTCACCGGAAAACATCCGACGGAATTCCAGCTTATCTAATACCGCTTGTAGCCGGCTCACTTCTGCATCGACTTCGGCGACGGCCTCGTCATCTTGCTCCTCAGCAGCCATCTCCAACAACTCATCCGCATCATTGAGCCCATTGGATAACTCATCCAGGCTTTTCACGACCGTATCCAACTGCGCCATTTCTTTATTCAGCGCCTGGGCACGTTCGGGATTATTCCAGACATCGGGTTGTTCTAGCTCGCGAGAGACTTCTTCTAGCCGATCCTTACGTTCGGCATAGTCAAAGATACCCCCTCAGGACCTCTGCCCGCTCGGACAGCTCCTTGATCAGATGCTTAATCGGATTGATTTCCAACATGATAATGTTATTCACTCGGTCAGGATATTCGCCCCGAAATAGACCATGCCACGTGCTTCATCATTGTCGGTTAGGCGCAAGCCCGCTTGGGCCAGACTCCGCATCCACGACAAGGACTTCACGCTGCATCAGCTCAATCGGGAATAAATTCAGACACATTGGCAAGCCAATGCCAAAGGGCCATTATTGTAGCCAACCCAGGCGCTATCGTCACCCACCTCACGACAGCCTGACTTGAACATTGCCGCTATTTCTGCAATAAGCTGTTGCAAAAAAACGCCATTTGACAGGCTGTTTTCACGCCTAATTACCCTACACTGGCAAGCAAGAAGGCTCCGAATTCGAGAGTCCATCGCAGGCAACTTGCCATTTGATTTGTAAGGAGACCACGGCCTGATGGAAATAGAGGTTCACAGCCGCCCCGACTACCTGGAACTCACCATGGGACCAGTACAGGCGCAGATTGGTCATGCCCAAGGCCCGACGTTACGTGAAAACCTGGACCGCTCATTACGCAATGCACTCAAAGATCCATTAAGTCGTAAAGAGGGCCAACTCGAGCACCTCCAACAGTTAACTTTCCTGCTGGAGCTCATGTTATGGCTTGACGATGAGCAAGCACGCCAAGTGGTCATTCAAATGGAATATTCGCAGCTGGTGCCTTTATGGCGCTTTGCACGCCAGCATCAGCCGGCATTTATTGATCGCCTCAGCACCCTCATGTCACAACGCGCCGTCGAACAACTCGAAGAGAGTGCTGCCCAAAGTGCCCCGATACCCGCTGACCGAGTCATTGAGGCTTTTGAGGCACTACACCCCATGCTGGCGGAGTGCTTGGGCAATGTTATGCCGCCGCTCCCGCCAATGAATTACGATCCCGACGTCGGAGCACAGCAATTTACCGAGCAAGCCGTATGGCTCAAATCGCTCCCAGAGATTCCACCTGAACGACGCCAACAGATCTTTCAATTGCTAGAACCCAGACAGCGCTTACAACTCTGGCAGTTGGCACGCACGCAGCGCTGGTCAAACTATGATCACTGGCTGGAGGAGCAGCTGACACCCGCAGAATATCAACAACTGGAACAACAACTCGACCGCATGCCACCCCAACCACAATGGGTACGAGATCAACTGTGCGAATTGGTGAGTAGCTGGCTGGCACCGGCCCGACATCAACAAAAAGCACAAAGCGATAGCACGGCGCCAAGTAAAGCACTCTTAGATAAAAGCCGACACTTCCTTGATCAACTCGGCAACTTACAAGCCGCCGCGCTACAACAACTGCTCAAGCAATTATCACGTCAACAGCTATTGCACCTGATCGGCGCAACCGGCCAGGTAGAATCCAGGCTGATGCACCAAAAACTCAACATCACCCTGCCCAGCAAACTGTACAAGCAGTTGCGCCAACAGGCCCCCCAAAAACTTAACGATGTCCAGCTGCGCCACTTACTCACCGAATTAAATCAGCTGATTCGCACACAACGCGCCTCTGGAGGTCCCGAATGAGCCTGGATGTTGTCGTACAAAATCAACAACTGATTTTGCAGGATCAAGTGCTCCACATGAACATGAATCTACATGATGGGCTCTTGTTATTGATTGCTCTTGACCAAGCGATGGGAACCGATGAGCAACATATTCGTAAAACGCTGGAGCAGTTCTACCGACAGCTCATGCAAAGTTTGTTATTGCTCCCCCCCAGGCAATTACAAGACTTGCTGCGTGAGGCCAGTCTGGAAACACTGGCTTGCTTACTGAGATTGTTCAAACATCAACCCTTAGAGAAATCGATCCAGCAGCATTTATCTAATCGTCGATTAGAACAGATCCGCGACGAGCCTTTATACGATGGCTTGGATATTCCCAGTATTGATCAATTTAAACAGGCATTGGCCCCGTTTTTTGCCCACGTGCTGAATAAGGCCCGTCAAGGCAACCTGAAACTCAGAGATCCTGAAGGGGTGTATTTTTAAACGGGCATAGAGCACCATATGGATTGATATCAGTATTGATAGAGAGCCGACCCTAAGCCGTGTGGGCCGGTTCCGCGTGACGAACAATCAGCTGGATAGAGGATCGACCTCGCCAAGTATTACGATCCAAGCTATAGGCCACCCGAATCGTATCGCCTAAGCCAAAGCGTAATCGCGCCCCCGGATAGGGCAGTGCACGAAACCAAATGGCATTGAACATATCCCCATCCAAGCTCAAATCGAGCTTAATATGAGTTCCTTCGTGGCCGACACTGCGCAAATTTTCGACGATGAAATTGCCTTCGAACACCGGCGCCTCAAATTCTCGCCCATAAGGCTCTAGCGCGGCCAGCTGATCTAAAGTGGCTAAGGTGATGGTGTCGGCGTTCAAGGGCCCGTCAGTCAGCAACACCGGCCCCAAACGTCGACGACCTAACTGGTGACGTACCGCTTGATCCAATGCTTTTTGAAAGCGCGCCAGCTGATGTTGCCAAAGGGTGAGGCCTGCAGCCCCCACATGGCCGCCAAATTTCACTAGAATATCCGGATAAAGCTGATCTACCCGCTGCAACGCATCACGAATATGCACACCGGGAACACTACGGGCAGATCCAACGAGCTGTTTAGGCTCATTGGCGGGCGTCAAGACAACGGTCGGGCGTCCATGGCGCTCCAGCAGTCGCGAAGCCACAATCCCCTGAACACCGCTATGGCCATCATCCAGATAAACCACCAGTGACTGCAACCCCGCCTTGACCTGCTCCGCCGCCGCTTGGCGCGCATCGGCGACCATTTGCTGCTCGACTTGACGACGATCTTGGTTATCACTGTCCAGTACATTCAGATAATGCTGAGCGGTGGCAAGATCCGGCGCCAACATAAAATGTAGCGCGGCATAAGGGTCGGCCATTCGGGATCGCGCATTGATTCTAGGCCCCACCTGAAATGCCAAGGTACCGGCATCAAATTGCTCCGTACGCTCACCCAATAATTGATGTAACGCCTCCCAACAAGGGCGATCAAATCGATTGATCAACGATAAACCTGTACGGATGACCGCCCGGTTGACTCGACTGGCACCCAAAGAGACGCAATCAGCAACAGTACCCAACGCCACATAACTCAGGAGACTGCCCAGCTTAGCGGTGTCAGGCGGCAGCCGTCCGTGATCAATCAACGCTTGGCGTAAAGCCGCCATCAACAACCAGGCCACCATACAACCGGCAATAGTCGCATCGGGATAGTCGCAATCTCGTCGAGTGGGGTTAATCACCGCCAAGGCCGATGCCGGTGGCCCCGCCTCCGGCAAAGCATGGTGATCAGTCACCACGACATCGATACCCGCTGCGTTCAAACGGGCAATACGAGCTTCATCCGATGAGCCACAGTCAGCCGTCACGATGAGTGAAGGACGTACATCATCATCCAGAATACGGGTCACTAATGGATCACTTACCCCATAACCATCATTCAAGCGGTGACCAATCAGGCTATGCAAACGCTCTGCGGGGACCCCAAACCACTCAGTGAGCGCTCGGTAAAACACCACATGCGAGGTAATCCCATCGACATCATAATCCGTGAGGATACCAATCCGCTCCTCCTGCTCAATCGCTTGGATCAAGCGCGCAGTCGCAACCGCTTGATCCGCCAGTAACTGGGGCGGTGGCAGGTATTGCAACGCCGGCGCCACCACACCTGATAACAGCTGTGGGTCCGGCAGTTGCTCCGGGGACAAGCGCCCCGCTAGAACCCGCGCGAGCAGGGGATGAACGCCTTGGGCTTGAGCCGCCTGATACAGGGCCTCATTGAGAGGGCGCCGTTGCAGGGTCAGCGGTTCGCGAAAATCAGAGTCAGTCATTGAGGGTCAGTCATAGAGAATCAGTGCGATGATCGCCTTAAGGCGATCAAAAAGAAACGGAGCGTTCAACGCGCTCCGCCATCATACCATTCGAATCGAGTTGACTACTTTAACATCAGAGACCACTAAATACTGTCACACCCCTTGTCGACATAACGCATGTGGATTCATCTAGGCAGGCCCAAAGTGATCAAGCCCCGCGATCCGGCAGGTCAAGATCCAGCAAATAGGCACTCAGGCTTTTACCATGGGCATCTAACGCCAAAGAGCGCGTCACTCCGCCACCTAACGCTTGTGACATGACAAAGTTCAAAGCACCGAGTTTTGGCAGCTCATAGCGTTTAACTGGGCCATGGACAATATCAGAAAACAAAGCCCCGACCCGCTCTTCACTTAAATGCTGAACCAAAAAATCAAAGTCTTCAGGTTGGTAGGCAATTACAGCGATGTTGGAGATGTTGCCTTTATCTCCGGTTCGCGCATGCGCAATCTCTCTTAGTTTCATCTTGTCACTCTCTCCTTGCCAATCTCTTCGCTTCAACCTGGCTTCACACCGTCAAATAGTTCACTTCAGGCGTCACCAGCTGGCGCGGCAATAAGAGCGATGCCACCGCCAATACCTCACGCACACTCCGACTGGCACCGCCACCACCGGCGGGACCATTGGTATATAACGCCTCAACTTCACGCCCGACACTCGCCGCTACCGCGGGATCATCCGTCCTCACCGCGACCCGCATTCGCACTTCATTGGGTTCAACATCACGGCAGGGGTCCAACAACGCATTATGGCCAATCAAATCACAACGAATATCTTCCGCTTGGATAGACCGCTGCATTAAACGCTGCTGAATAATCTCCAGCGCCAAACGGCCGCGTGCTTGCGCGCCAGGCCCGCCATAAGACATCTGGCCCTCGCCAATGAACCCTTCTCGATACCCCATCGACACTTTCAAAGTCTCTGGTCGCGGATGCCCCGTGGCACCAGAAACCTCAACACGGTCTTCACCTAGCGAGCGCATCGTGACTTGAGAAAAATCCGCCTGCACATCAGGCGTCAAATAACAGGCGGGATCATGAATCTCGTAGAGCAATTGTTCCTTACATGTGGCCAATGTGACCTGACCACCAGAACCAGGGACCTTAGTGATGACCGCCGATCCAGCTTCATTGACCTCAGCAATAGGAAACCCTAGACACGCAAGATTAGACACGTCTTTCATGCCCGGATCAGCGAAATAACCGCCGGTCACTTGACCGGCACACTCGAGTAAATGGCCCACCAGAGTCGCTTGCCCCATGCGATGCCAATCAGACATTGACCATCCGAATTCATAAATCAGCGGTGCTGCAAATAATGCCGGGTCTGCCACCCGACCCGTCAAAATAACATCGGCGCCTGCCGCTAACGCTTCGACAATGGGCGCTGCCCCCAAATAAGCATTGGCTGACACCCATTGTTCATTCAGCTGGCTTGAATCCTCCCCTGTTTCAAGTAAGCGGAAAGACGCTTGCTGAACTTGGCTGAGCACATCATCGCCGGTCACATAAGCAATTTTCAGCCCCGTTAACCCAAGCGACTGGGCGATCTGTTGAGTTTTAATCGCTGCTTGAGCAGGGTTCGCCGCGCCCATATTGGAAATCACGGTAATCCCTTGAGCCTGGCAAATAGGAAGGACCGCTCGCATCCGCTCCTTCAGCAAAGGGTCATACCCCAAAGCAGGATTCTGTTGCCGCGCCTGTTGGGCCAACGCAATCGTCCGCTCAGCCAAACACTCAAAGCCCAAATAGCGAATATTGCCATATCGTGCCAACTCAACCGCCGGTTCAATACGATCCCCTGCATATCCTGCGCCGGACCCAATACGTACCGTCTTCATAACACCTCCTGAGATTGCCCGTCGCTATAGAGGAAATACACCCGTCACCACACAGGTGAGCGTCATGATTACTGAGGCGGCGAACAAAATGGGAATGGTAAAACGTTGATGATCAGCCAAATCCACCCCGACTAACCCAATCAGTAAAAAAGTCGCGGGGGTCAGTGGGCTAACCGGAAAACCGGTGGTCATTTGCCCCATAATCGCCGCTTGCGCCATCTGCACTGGCGGCACTCCCAAGCCACTGCCTGCCTCGGCCAATACGGGTAAGATGCCAAAATAAAAAGAGTCTGGATCAAACAGCAGGCTCATCGGCATGGCTAAGAGGCCCAGAACAAAAGGAAAGTGTGTCGCCATATCCGCAGGAATATGCGCAGCCATGGTATTAGCCATCGCCGATAACATACCGCTTTGTTTCATAATGCCGGTAAAGACCCCTGCAGCCAGCAAGATACTGGCCATCATCAAGGCGGCTCGCGCATGAGCATCAACACGCTCACGCTGTGCTTCGACCGACGGATAGTTAATCAGTAGCGCCAACACGGTGCCCAACATAAAGCAAATTACTGGGGCCAATAGACCCGCCACCATCGTCCCTAATACGGCGACCACCAAGAGCGCATTCAGCCCAATACGCCCAGGCTTACGCAACGCACGCTCATCATCGGAAAGCCAATGTTGGTGATGCTGGGTCGAGAGCTGTTCAGTCAAGCCTAAGCGAACGGCTTCACGATGCCCCAGCCACCAAGCCAACGCATAAACAAACAATAGCCCTGCGATCTGAGCAGAAATCACCGGCGTAAAAATATCCATCACCGGAATATCCAGCGAGGCCGCCGCACGAATGGTGGGGCCTCCCCAAGGCAACGCATTGGCCACACCGGCCGCTGCGGCCACCACTGCCGCCAAAATACGCTTATCCATGTTGAGGCGTTCATAAAGCCCTAACATGGGGGGAATCGTAATCAGAAAGGTGGTCGCACCGGAGCCATCCAAATGCATTAATGACGCGAGCACCGCAGTCCCCAAGACAATGCGTGCAGGCTTGTGGCCCACCATTTTTAATATGCCGTCGATAATGGGGTCCATGAGACCCGCATCCTTCACGATGCCAAAAAATAAAATCGCGAAGACAAACATCCCCACAACGGGGGCAATATTTTTGATTCCCGCCAGCGCGAAATCGGCAGTCTCTAAACCGAAGCCGCCAAGCAGTGCCGCCACAATGGGAATAGTAATCAAGGCCACCATGGCCGATAAACGCTTACTCATAATCGCCACCAGTAAGGTGACAATCGTCATCAAGCCGAGGAATGCCAGCATGACTGATCTCCTGAAATCAGGGGGCTTGCCCCTTTATTGTCATTGTTATTGGTCGGCCTGAAGTGCCCACGACACCGACATCGATCGCGTCCGACCGATCTCAAAGGCACCACACACCATTGCCAGCAGTCTGCTCAGCGGATATAAATTTGTGAAATCGATTTTTAGGATCAGTTAATCCAAAATGTTGATCAATCTATCCACAAAACAGCTCAGGGCATTCATCCTGCTATCGGAATGTCGTAATTTCACTCAGGCCGCTCGCCGCAGTCATTTATCACAACCGGCGTTCAGCGCATTAATTCAACGGCTTGAAGAAGATATCGGCGCACGCTTATTCGAACGCAGCACGCGGCACGTTCATTTAACCCCGGAGGGACAATTATTTTTGCAAGGGGCTCGCCATCTTTTAGATGAGTTTGAATGGCGGTTTCATGATTTGAATGACTATGTCACGCGTAAAAAGGGACGTGTCAGCATTGCCGCATTGCCGTCCATTGCTGCGGAATGGCTCCCTCAAGTGATTGCACGATACCGAGCACAGTATCCAGGGATTGCGATTGAAATTCATGATGTGCTCTCGGACCGCTGCCTGACGCTATTACAAAGTGGACAGGTTGACCTAGCCCTTGCTGCACCGTTACAAATTCCAGAAGGTTTGTACAAAACGCCCTTGTTGGCAGATCGATTCTTCATGGTCTGTCGTCAAGACCATCCCCTGGCCCGACACACACAGGTGACACTCGCCGAAGTCCATGCCCATGACGTCATTCGGCTGGCACGAGAAACCAGCGTACAGCAACATTTAAGCGCACAACCTTTATCAGACAGCCCCGCAAAAGCCAGCTTTGAAGTTGAGAATCTAGCCACTGTTGCCGCCATGATAAGAAATGGGCTCGGGATCACCTTATTGCCGGAGCTGACCCTTTCCCAGTTTAACCACCCCTCTTTGTGCACGATCCCGCTATCAACACCGTTAACTCGCGAGATTTTTTTACTCCGTGATACAAGCCGTCCGCTCTCCATCGCAGCCCAAACATTGTGGGAGATGATCGAGCACCCCCGTAAAGAAATCACCTAAGCGGATGATGGCGAGGCCAACTGTGACTCAAGGAAAGGCCGCCAGGATAGCAAGGTCTCGAAGATGGCCTGAGCGGCAACCGATAACTCACGTTCACGCAAATAGACCACCCCCACCGGCTCCGCCAATGCCGGCAAGGGTAAGGCATAACATAATGCCCCTTGAGCGCGCATCATGGCCGCACTAAAGGCAGGCACGATACTGGCGCCCAAGCCTGCCGAGACCATGGCGGCGACGGTCGCCAATTGATGACTTTCAAACGCAATATCCGCTTCAAGGTGATGTGCTTTAAGAAACCGCTCCACCATCTCTCGAACACTTGAGGGACGTTGTAACAACACCATGGGCATACTTAACAAATCACGCCACAGGATGGTGGCCACATCATGGTGCGCTGTCACCACAAGTTCAGAATCTGGCGCAATAGCCGCCACAAAGCGATCAAGGTACAAAGGTTCGAAATGAAGCCCTTCCATCGAAGCGGGCGCAAAACAAATTCCCAACTCGACTTGTCCGCGCCGCACCCGCTCAATCACTTCTTCATTGACCACATCTTGAACTTTGACACCAATATGAGGATAACGCTGACGAAAGTCTTTCAGCATCGTCGGCAACCAACTGCCTGCGAAAGCAGGCATAGAGGCCAGCGAAACTTGCCCTTGCTGTAACGAAAAACGCTGGCGCATGGCATCTTGCGCATCATCCCAGTCAGCTAATAGCTGCCTCGCCATCGGTAATAACGCTTCCCCTTCCGGGGTTAATGTCACCTGTCGAGTCGTGCGCTGAAATAAGGCACCACCTAACTGGGCCTCAAGCGATTTAATCGCCAAGCTTAATGCTGACTGAGAGAGATGCAATCTCTCACAGGCCATTGAAAAACTCAACGTCTGAGCAACAGCAAGAAACGCCCGTAGTTGTTTGACTGTCATCGCCTGACCGACCCTTCTCTGTGGCTCATTCTTTTGTCTCAGTGAGTTCGGTGCCTTTAGAGCATCACTCGCCTTAATTTATTTATAAAGCTCAATAATCAAGCTAAAAAACCAATTTAACAAATTAAAAAAATCAAGCAACACTGCTTCCCGTATGCGGCAACACCATCACATCAATGCTCACTAAACCCAACATCTCGTTGATCAACCGCATCAAGGCAGTCAATCGACTTATACGGCAACGGGCTCATACAACAGCCTCATACAACAACTGCCCTATACAACAACCGACTCATAAAACAAGAGACATAAGATGGCCGGATTTGATAAACGCATTACAGACTACGCTCAAGCGCTAGAGGGCCTCACCGATGGCATGACCATTCTGGTAGGAGGATTTGGCTTATGCGGCATTCCTGAAAACCTTATTAATCAGCTCTATCAACAAAAAACACGTGATCTGACAGTCGTTTCCAATAATTGTGGTATTGACGGCTTCGGTTTAGGTCGCCTGTTGGAAGATCACCAGATTCGCAAAATGGTGGCCTCATACGTGGGTGAAAATGCTCTTTTTGAGCAGCAACTGCTCAACCAAGACATCGAAGTAGAGCTAACCCCACAGGGCAATCTGGCCGAAAAAATCCGGGCAGGTGGCGCAGGCATTCCCGCGTTTTTCACGGCCACAGGTTATGGAACACCGGTGGCAGAAGGCAAAGAAGTACGCGAATTCGATGGACAGCATTATGTATTGGAGCAGGCAATTCGGGGAGATTTTGCCTTAATCAAAGGGTGGAAAGCGGACCGGTATGGCAACGTTATTTATCGCCATACAGCGCGTAACTTTAACCCACTGATGGCCACTGCCGGTAAAGTCACGGTGGTCGAAGTTGAAGAAATTGTCGACGGTGCGTTAGACCCAGATCAAGTGCATACCCCCGGCATCTATGTCGATCGCTTAATCTGCGGTCAATTTGAAAAGCGCATCGAAAAACGTACGACACGTGACCACTGATGTGCATCACTCCGTTTATTTCAGTCATATCGAGCAATCGACCTTGAGTGATCACACCTCTTTGCCAAGAAGGAATATAAAAAAATGGCCCTGACACGAGAACAAATGGCCCAACGCGTCGCCCAGGAATTAGAACACGGCTTTTATGTCAATCTGGGGATTGGGATCCCCACTCTGGTGGCTAACTATGTCCCGGATGATATGGCCGTGATGCTGCAGTCCGAAAACGGTCTCCTCGGCATCGGCCCCTTCCCAACTGAGGACACGCTGGATGCGGATATGATCAATGCGGGTAAGCAGACGGTCACGGCTCGAGAGGGGGCTTCGATCATGGATTCAGCCGATGCTTTTGCCATGATTCGTGGTGGGCATATTGATTTGACCGTTTTGGGGGCTTTAGAAGTGGATGCCCACGGTAATATTGCGTCTTGGATGGTCCCAGGGAAAATGGTGAAAGGAATGGGGGGCGCGATGGACCTGGTCGCAGGTGCAGACAATATCATCGTGACCATGACTCATGCGTCTAAATCTGGCGCCTCAAAACTATTACCTCAATGCACACTCCCATTAACCGGAGCAGGCTGCATTCAACGCGTCCTCACTGATTTGGCTTACTTAGAAATTAAAGAAGGCACCTTTATTCTGAAAGAAAGGGCGCCGGGCGTGAGTATTGACGAAATCGTGGCCAAAACAGCGGGGCCTTTATATGTCCCCGAAACGGTGCCTGAGATCTCAGGCCTGATGCCCTGAATGAGACAGACCCGTGACAAGCCTGTCGATCATCTAAGATCGCTAATCAATATTTAAACGAATAAAAAAGCGCCCTTGAGCGCTTTTTTATTCAAACATCGCATTGGACTGCGACCAAGAGACTCAACAGCAACGTTATTTAGTGACGTCGATGCGCATTCACATGGCGATGGATTGCCTCTAGATCAGCAGGCAAGACCGCATAGCGCTCTTCCTTTTCCATCAATCCCTGCATATGTTCAGGCAAAGGCGCCCCTTCAAAGCCCGCTTGCTGAACGGCCTCCTCAAATTTAGCCGGATGAGCCGTGGCCAAGGTAATCATTGGCGTCGTGGTATCACGCTGACACCGTTCGGCTGCTCGATAGCCAGTGGCCGTATGCGGATCCAACAACTCACCTGTGCGCTGATGGGCTTCACGGATAATCTCTAGAATCGTGGCATCGTCACAGGCAAAGCTATCAAACAACTCACGTGCCCGAGACCAAGCTTGCGCATCAAGTTGAACAGGCCCTTGGCTAAAGCGTGCTAACAAATCGCTTACGGCTTGCCCATCACGCTGATAGAGGTCAAAGAGTAAGCGCTCAAAGTTAGAGCTCACGACGATATCCATCGAGGGCGCAAGTGTTGGCATCAGCGTTTTACGACTGAAGTCATTGTCATGCAAAGTACGATGCAAGATATCGTTCGCGTTTGTCGCGACAACCAGCTGTTTCACTGGCAAACCCATACGGGTCGCCACGTAACCCGCAAAAATATCGCCGAAGTTCGCACTGGGAACAGTGAATGAAACCTCACGATGAGGCGATCCCACCGCCACCGCCGAGACAAAGTAGTAAACCACTTGGGCCATGATACGCGCCCAGTTAATCGAGTTTACTGCCACTAAGCGCGTGCCATTGAGGAAAGACTGATCCGCAAAGCTGGCTTTCACCATGGCTTGCGCGTCATCGAAATCCCCTTCAACAGCGATATTAAACACATTAGGAGCCAGCACCGTGGTCATCTGACGGCGTTGAACCTCAGAGACGCGATTATGCGGGTGCAGAATGAAGATATCGACATGCTCACAAGGCTTACAGCCTTCAATAGCAGCAGAACCGGTATCCCCCGAGGTTGCCCCCATGATGACCGCTTTTTCACCGCGTTTACCCAGGAAATGATCCAGCAATCGGCCCAATAATTGCAGCGCAATATCCTTAAAGGCCAGCGTGGGACCGTGGAACAGTTCCAGTAAGAAGTGATGGCTACCCAACTGCTTCAATGGTGTCACGGCATCATGATTAAAAGCCGCATAACTCTCACGCACAATCGTACGGAAAGTATCATCGTCAATACTGTCACCGACGAAAGGCTTCATCACCCGAAAAGCCACTTCGTCATAAGGCAGGCCCGCAAATTCAGCGATTTCTTCAGTACTGAATGTCGGAAAAGACTCCGGTACATATAAACCGCCATCCGAGGCCATGCCCGTCAGGACTACTTCTTCAAAATTAAGGGCGGGCGCCTGCCCGCGAGTGCTGATATAACGCACGGTCATATTCCGTCAGTCAGGGGTGGCGATGCCACCGAAATACGCTGCGTCACTCGCCTGATCCGCTCTGCTTCAATCAGTACAGCTTGCATCAGTTCAAAGCGAGTAACACCCATTTCTCAGCTCATCCTCAACACAGATCAGCCTCGATTCGTTCAGTGTTGTATACAGGTTGAGTACTACAAGTCCAGTACTACAAATCAAGTACTACAGATCGAGTACTACAGACGCCGTATCACATCACTGGTCATTCAAGCTTTCCACTCGAATGCGCATGACATCACCCGCGATATCCGCCAAGGCTTCAAGCTGGCGAATCGCTTCGTTCATTTCAGACTCACGCGTACGATGCGTCAATAGAATAATCGGTACGAGATCCGCATCATTAGCATCTTTTTGGATAATGGCTTCAATGCTGATGCCTTGCTCCGAGAGAATCGTCGCCACACGCGCCAAGACCCCAGGACGATCCACCGCCACCAAGCGTAAATAGTAAGCGGTTTCAATCGCTTCCATCGGCAAGATTTCGACATCACGATTCGGCTCCGCAAATGCCAAATAAGGTACGCGAGATGCGACATCAGCCCCCATCTCCCGCACAACGTCAACGATATCTGCCACGACTGAAGACGCTGTCGGCTCAGAGCCGGCCCCGGCACCATAATACAGCGTCGGTCCGACGGCATCCCCATGGGCCATAACCGCATTCTTGACACCATCGACATTCGCCAAAAGACGCTGCTTCGGAATCAACGTCGGGTGTACTCGCAACTCCAACCCATTCGCCACACGGCGGGCAATCCCCAAGTGTTTAATGGCATAACCTAAAGCATCGGCCTGAGCCACATCTTCAGCAGAGATCCGTGAAATACCTTCGGTATAGACGTGATCAAACTGCAGCGGCACCCCAAACGCAATCGAAGCCAGAATGGTGAGTTTATGGGCGGCATCAATGCCTTCAACGTCGAAGGTCGGGTCTGCTTCGGCATAGCCTAGTGTTTGCGCTTCGGCCAAGACATCTTCAAAAGTACGGCCTTCATCACGCATATGGGTCAGAATATAGTTGCCCGTCCCATTGATAATGCCAGCCAGCCAGTTGATTTGGTTCGCCGTTAGACCTTCACGGATGGACTTAATAATCGGGATGCCCCCTGCCACAGCCGCTTCGAAGGCAACCACGACCCCTTTTTCTCGCGCCGCCTGGAAAATTTCATTGCCCCTTACCGCGATCAAGGCCTTATTCGCAGTGACGACGTGTTTGCCATTTGCGATCGCCTGCATCACCAGTTCATAGGCCGTGTCATAGCCGCCAATCAACTCCACGATGATGTCAATTTCGGGGTTATTCACGACTTCAAAAATATCCCGGGAGACCAGCACCGCAGTGGTATCACAATCCGGATTATCACGGCGTGCCCCCACTTGCTCGATCATAATCGGGCGGCCTGCGCGCCGCGTAATCTCACTGGCATTACGCTGCATCACGTTAAAAGTGCCACTGCCGACAGTACCCAGACCACACAGACCTACTTTTACCGGTTTCAAGCTTCACCTCTTTATAATGATTGCCAACCTGTCAGCGGTCAGACCAACAGGCTGTGTCCAGCCCGACACATGCCGGGGTATACACGTTATGAAGGGGTCGTGTCATAGTCAATCGCAGACAATAGTCAATCGCTGACAGAGTGATGGCGACTTTCATCACGACACCGTTCACAATTCGATGATGTGTTTTTCTATCTCAACGACGCGTTTTAACAACGCTATTTTTAATAACACAGAGCCTTAACAACACCGTATTGAACAACACGGGTTTCAACAATACCGGGCCTCAACAAAGCGATGACCAACTCAAGATGAGCGCAAAGAAAGCCCTAGCGAAGTGATCAGTCGGTCAACCGGCACATACCCAGGCACCATCCGGCCATCTGGCAGCATTAACGCAGGCGTTCCCTGAACGCCTAATTTAAGGCCCAGCTCATACTGCTCCGCCACGCGATCAGTGTCACAAGCCGAGGTTTCAACACTCTCACCCGCCTTAGCAGCGGTCAGGGCTTCGGCTTTATCTTTCGCACACCACACATTGCGCATAGACTGCGCCGCTTGAGCCGTCAGCCCGTTACGCGGAAACGCCAAGTACCGTACTGTCACCCCTTGCTGATTCAGCTTAGGGACTTCTTCATGAAACTTGCGACAATACGGGCAAGAAATATCAGTAAACACATTCAAGACTGCACGCTCTTCACCCTGTGCCGGATACACAATCACTTGATCATCCGGAATTGCGGTCAGCGCCTCTTGTCGGGTCTGAGCGCGAGCCGCCTCAGTCAAATCAATCGCGCCACGGTCCGTAATCTTCAACAGGCTACCGGCCAACATATATTGGCCATCGGCGGTGGCATAAAGGCGTTCGCCAGTTTCTAGCACGACATCGTAAAGACCCGGTAATGCCTCATTGGCTTGAACCTGGGCAACTTTCAACCGCGGATCAATTTTTTTTACCTGGGCGCTAATGGCATCAGCCACTTGATCTGCCCAAACAGATCCACTGCACAGTAATACCAGCAATGCCAAGAGTCGAATTCGCATTATCATCCTCATTATGACCTTATTGATAATCCAGGCTTAAGCAGTATGCCCATCTCCCTGCGAAAAGACCATGATCGGGGTTGAATCCACTGATCTCGCCGCCATTAAAAGAGCCAGCTGATGACACTTATCCACCACGACGAATTAATGGAGTATGGCCATGACAACCCCCTCAATCCCTCAGTCAACAGGTGGCCCTTTCTCTGGGGAACAGGAACCTGGCGTCAAAACCCCACCCATAGAGACCACAGGTTTTCAATTTAATCACACCATGCTGCGAATCAAAGATCCTGAGATCTCATTAGCGTTTTATACCGGCATCATGGGCATGACATTACTGCGTAAATTGGATTTCCCAGAGTTTCAATTCAGCCTTTACTTCTTGGCCCAACTCGATGACCAGGAGCAAGTGCCCCAAGAGACTCATGATCGGACAGTATGGACCTTTGCCCAACGAGGCATTCTTGAGCTCACCCACAACTGGGGCACAGAGCAGCAAGCGGATTTTGCTTACCATGATGGTAATGCAGAACCCCAAGGATTCGGGCACATCTGCTTTTCAGTGCCTGACTTTGATGCAGCAATCGCTTGGTTTGACCAACAAGGCGTCGATTATGTCAAACGACCGGAAGACGGCAAAATGCGCAATGTGGCTTTCATCCGTGATGCTGATGGCTATTGGATAGAGATCGTCCAAGCCGATCGCTTAGCCACCATCGGTTAACCGTTAAGCGGTGCTTGAAAGGGACTGATAACCCACCGGCCACTCATCAGGCCCGAGGATGATGGGCTTGATAAAGCGCTTCAAGACGTGCCTGGGCCACTTGCGTATAAATCTGAGTGGTCGTCAAATCCTGGTGGCCCAGTAACATCTGTACGACACGTAAATCGGCCCCGTGGTTAAGCAGATGCGTTGCAAATGCATGGCGTAAACCATGGGGCGATAAAGGTCGTTCAATACCGGCTCGTTGAGCATAGTGCTTCAGCCGATGCCAGAACGTTTGGCGCGTCATAAAGCGCCCGCGTTGACTTGGGAAGACGACCGGCTGGCTCACCTCAGCAGCTAACATGGCTGGGCGACCCAATCGTAACCATTGATCCAACCAATACTGTGCATGCTCGCCCATGGGAACCAAGCGTTCACGAGCCCCTTTACCCAGAATACGCAAAACACCCTGCTGGAGACCGATGCGATCCATCTCCAACCCCACCAATTCTGTCACTCGAAGCCCGCAGGCATATAAGAGCTCAAGCATGGCTTTATCACGCAACTCAAGAGGAATTGTCGGGTCAGGAGTTGCTAATAGCGATGCGACTTCAGACTCGGTCAGCACATCAGGCAAATGTCGGCCCGGTTGAGGCCCCTTCATGAGCTGTAAGGGATTCTGTGAAGCTATGCCCTGGTCCATCAACCACAAATGCCACTGACGCATCGCGGACAATAAACGTGCACTGGAACGACTGGCATACCCTTGGGCTAGACGCCAAGCAAAAAAATCCGCAACGTCGGACGATGAAACAGAGGCACTGGTCAAATGATGTTGATGCAGCCAGCCTAAGTATTGGCTGAGATCATAACGATAAGCGTCCAGCGTGAGATCACTGCCCCCACGCTCGAGCCAAAAATAAGTCAAAAAGGCCTCAAGCTGCTCTTGTAGGCACAAGGGCAGGTCATGACGGGGGTTTTGCTCAGACATCTTGCCCCCTTTTATCACCATTCAGGCGTTTATCGCCATTCAGGCCTTTGCTGAAGATCATCGTTGGCACAGCTTATCAGATATGACAAAACGGGCGACCTTGTGGGGCCGCCCGCTTCAGCTGTGGCAAATCGAACCGGCTAAACCGGATAGGATCAGGACAGCTTTTCCTTGATACGTGCGGATTTACCGGAACGCTCACGGAGGTAGTACAGTTTAGCCTGACGTACATCACCACGGCGTTTAACTTCAATAGAAGCGACTACCGGGCTGTAAGTCTGGAAAGTACGCTCAACGCCCATGCCGCTGGAAATTTTGCGGACAGTGAAAGCGGAGTTCAGGCCACGGTTACGCTTACCGATGACCACGCCTTCGTAAGCCTGCAGACGCTCACGGTTACCTTCTTTAACTCGAACCTGAACGACAACGGTGTCGCCCGGACCGAAAGCCGGAACTTCTTTATTCATCTGTTCGGCTTCGATCGCTTGGATGATGCTGTTCTTGCTGCTCATTGCTCGCTCCTAGACTTTAGCCGCTCGACTTGCGCCATCTCGCGCGATGTGTCGTTTTCGCGGATGTATTCTGCCAACAACTCTTGCTGCTCCGAATTCAGCTGGCATTGAGCCAACAGATCCGGTCGCCGCAACCAAGTTCGTCCCAACGCCTGCTTTAGACGCCAGCGGCGTATCGCTTCGTGGTTGCCGCCGAGCAGCACTTCGGGAACCCTGCGTCCCTCGATCTGCTCCGGGCGGGTGTAGTGAGGACAATCCAGCAACCCCGCAGTAAAAGAATCTTCCTCTGCAGAGTCGGCGTGTCCCAATACCCCCGGCACCAGACGCGCTACCGCATCTATAAGGGTCATCGCCGCCAGCTCACCACCACTGAGCACATAGTCGCCGATAGACCACTCTTCATCGATATCTGCCTCCACGATGCGCTCATCGATGCCTTCATAGCGCCCCGCCACCAGGATCAGTCGCTCGCGTGTTGCGAGTTCCCGGACGCCTGCTTGATCCAATCGGCGCCCCTGGGGAGACAGGTAGATCACCCGGGCAGAACCTCCAGCAGCCGCTCGCGCTGAGCGAATCGCTTGACGAAGGGGTTCCACCTTCATCAGCATGCCGGGTCCGCCGCCATATGGGCGATCATCCACGGTTCGGTGTCGGTCGTGTGTATAGTCGCGCGGATTCCAGAAGTCGACTTCTAGCAGCCCCTGCTTAACGGCCCGGCCAGTCACACCGTGATCGGTCACTGCCGAGAACATATCGGGAAACAGGGAGACAACGCCAACCCACACCGTAAGACTACCTTGTTTTTTCATGCCCCAAAGGGGACTTAATGGTGATTATCACGTTTCAATCAACCCATGATAAGAATGGACTATTGATTAAAACGAAGCATCCCAGTCAACCGTAATACGGTCATGGGTTAAATCGATATCCAAAATCACCTGCTCCGGCAGATAAGGCAGCAAGCGTTCTCGGTCATCGAGACTTTCCACACTGGGTTTAACCACCATGACATCGTTAGCACCGGTCTCAAATAAATAATCAACACGCCCCAAACATTCTTGCTGGAGGTTGATCACCTGGAGGCCTTTTAACTGATGCCAGTAATATTCACCGTCATCCAGATCGGGCAGCTGTTGCTTATCGATCAGGATGTCCATCCCAGCAAGAGTTTGTGCATGCTCAGGCGTATCAAACCCCTTAAGCTTGGCAATCAACCCTTTACCGTGAGGCTTACCGGCTTCAACTTCCAGAGGTTGTACTTGGCCATTTCTGGACAGGTACCACTGGTCATAGTCAAAAATGCCGGTAATCGGATCTGTGTAGGAATACACCTTGACCCACCCCTTGATCCCAAATGTGCTAGTAATCCGTCCGAGGACGATTGATTCACGATCTGGATCACTCATGGGGTGCACAACTTACTGTTGTTCAGTCTTGGCGGCTTCCTTAGCCAGTGTCGCGACGCGACCAGACAGCTGAGCACCCTGGGAAACCCAGTGGTTCAGACGGTCTAGATCCAGACGCAGACGTTCTGCCTGACCTTGCGCTACCGGGTTAAAAAAACCGATGCGCTCAATGAAACGGCCATCACGAGATTTGCGAGAATCAGTCACAGTCACGTGATAGAAGGGGCGCTTCTTGGCGCCACCGCGCGCCAGTCGAATAGTTACCATGCTATCTTTCCTTCGTATTCGGAATAAGCCAGTTTGAGGCTGCCGAGCCACACCCATTAACAATCTATTCGGGTGATCAGCGACAGCCCATCGTACCGGTCACCACAGCTCTGCATTTCACCAGCGGCACAAGCGCCAGCCAAAGCATTGCTGACATTTCATTGCACCGATGGCACCAGATCCAGAGCCTGTGCTCGGAACGGGCCGAGCAGGTGCCGAACGTCGCACTGGCCCACAGACACTACTTTCAAGGACTTACCCTTGAGCGTTTATAGTCTGTAGGCGCCACACAGCCCGAAAGGCGGCATATTCTAAGCGATAAAAGCCGCCTTGGGAACCTTGAATCTGGTATTCTCCCGCCTGAATTACGCGGTGGCGCTATTGTAGGGCCCCGCCACATAAACGCAAGCCTGGAATACCAGTTTTTACAATTAATATGCGAATCATGGTCGCATTTTGATCTTGCCATCGGGTACCGCGCTCGCGCGCATAGCACCCGACCACCGAACACAGTTTAGAAACGAGGAGGAAAACCACCACCGTCCATACCGCCGCCGCCCATGCCTCCAGGGCCTCCAGGGCCTCCGCCCATGCCAGGCGGCAGCTGTCCGGAGAGGCCACGCATCATTTTTTGCATGCCCCCTTTGCCGGAGACTTTCTTCATCATTTTTTGCATTTGTTTATGTTGCTTGAGTAGCCGGTTTAAATCCTGCACCTGGGTCCCAGAGCCCTCACAGATACGGCGCTTACGCGAACCATTGAGGATTTCCGGCTTACGCCGCTCGGCCAGCGTCATGGAGTTAATAATCGTCTCCATTTTACCCATTTCTTTCATCGGGCCCTCAGCTTCAGCGAGCTTGGCCATGCTGCCCATGCCAGGCAGTTTTTCGAGCATACTGCCCATACCGCCCATATTCCGCATTTGCAACAACTGTTCGCGAAAGTCTTCCAGATCAAACCCTTTGCCTTTCTTAACTTTCTTCGCCAGTTTCTCGGCTTTTTCCTTATCAATCTTGCGCTCGGCTTCTTCAATGAGCGACAACATGTCGCCCATCCCCAGAATACGCGAAGCCACACGATCAGGATGGAAAGGTTCCAGCGCATCAGATTTTTCGCCCATCCCCATAAACTTGATGGGCTTGCCGGTAATCTGACGGACAGATAACGCCGCACCACCACGGGCATCACCATCCGCCTTGGTCAGGACGACCCCGGTCAGCGGAAGCGTATCGTTAAAGGCCTTGGCCGTATTCGCGGCATCCTGGCCGGTCATGGCATCCACAACGAACAGCGTTTCAGAGGGCTGAGCTACGGCATGGACGTCGCGAATTTCATCCATCATGTCACTATCGACATGTAAGCGACCCGCCGTATCGACAATCAGCGCATCATAAAATTTGATGCGAGCCTCACGTCGAGCGGCCTCAACAATATCAGTGGGTTTCTGATCCGTTGATGACGGGAAAAAGTCAGCGCCTACTTCCCCCGCCAGCGTTTCTAGCTGTTTAATGGCCGCTGGTCGGTAGATGTCGACCGAAACCACCAAAATCTTTTTCTTTTTCTCACGCTCGATCAGAAACCTTGCCAGCTTCCCAACCGTTGTCGTTTTACCCGCCCCTTGCAGGCCGGCCATCAGAATAACCGGTGGTTCGCCCTTAAGCTGTAGGCCTTCATTGGCCTCGCCCATGACATCCACCATCGCCTCATTCACGACCTTCAGGAACTGCTGGCCTGGATTAAGCGCCCGAGAAACTTCTTGCCCCACCGCACGATCGCGGACTTGGTTCACGAATTCCTTGACTACGGGCAAAGCAACGTCGGCTTCCAGCAGCGCCATCCGCACTTCGCGTAAGGTATCCTTGATGTTATCTTCGGTCAGTTTGGCCTGACCGGAAATTTTGCGCAGTGTCTGCGACAGTCGTTCACTGAGGTTATCGAACATGGATCGTCTCCCGGACCGCATGCCGCGGACCTGACTTGAAATACAAGCGAATGACTCGCTCTACAGGCTCATTCAGCTCTAAACTGTCTGAAATGTCATTGCTCAAACCGCCGCAATGTCGTTTGGCCTTGTAAAGCCAGCCCATGCAAATCGCCTTCGCGACCATAATGGCGAGCGAGTATAACGCAACCGCCCCCTGAGACTCCACGATCAAGCGGATGTCAGGCAGTGATTGAATCGGTTAAGATGACGTGCCGATTAAAAACCAATACCGGATTTTGTTTTAGCGTCTGTCACAGGAAAATGTGATGTCCAGTACTTCCATCGCGATGCCCGTCGATTCTTTGCATGGTTTAGCCATTCAGGCTGCCTTGCTGCCTAGCATGGCGATTCTCCCCATGACTTTTCTGGCCTGCGCTTTTTATATGGCAGGCGGCTCCTATACTTGGCTGGTGCTCTTTAGGCGCTTGCCACCTCGCCCAAGGTTGGTTCAAACCCTGGGGCTGATGGCCATTCTGATTCATGGCGTTGTGCTCTATGCCGAGCTACATGGCCACTTGGGGCTCAATTTAGGGTTCTTCCAAGCCGCATCCTTAATCAATTGGCTCATCTGTACCTTTTTGCTATTGGCCAGCTTGCGAATGCCATTACTCAATTTATCAGCAGGACTATTCCCACTGGCAACGCTGGCGATACTTACCGCGTTACTCAGCTCTCGACACTATGTGGTGCCCGACATCCCCAAGGGCTTGATGGTGCATATTCTGACATCGCTGGTGGCTTACAGCCTGTTCACCGTCGCCATGGTGCAGTCATTATTACTCTGGTGCCAACAAAGCCAGCTCAAGCGTCGCCGAACAGCAGGGCTGATCCAGGTACTGCCGCCATTACAGACAATGGAACGCCTCTTATTTGATCTGCTATTGGCGGGCATGCTCTTTTTGACCGTCTCATTGATTACGGGCTTTATCTTTGTGGATAATATTTTTGCCCAACACTTAGCCCATAAGACCGTACTCTCGATCCTCTCTTGGATTACTTTTGGGATATTGTTAGTCGGCCATTATCGTTTCGGCTGGCGTGGGTTAACGGCCGTACGCTGGACGCTAGGCGGCAGTATCATGTTGATTTTGGCGTATTTCGGTACCAAATTTGTACTTCAGATGGTCTTGGGCGAGGTTTAAGTGAGACAGGCTCCCATGCTGGAATCCGCTCAGGAAAAAGGCACAAGGCTTGACACACAGAGCCTTAGCCCCATAAATAGAACTCACCGCAGGGCAACGAGGAAGACCCCCGCTTGAACGATGATATCCCCATAGGATGGCTATTTGCGATCCTCGGCGTATTAATTCTACTGTCTGCATTCTTTTCCAGCTCAGAAACCGGAATGATGTCAATCAACCGGTACCGCTTGAGCCATCTGGCACGGCAAAAGGATAAAGCCGCGCAAAGAGTCAGCCGATTGCTGTCTCGCCCTGATCGTTTGATTGGGGTGATTCTGATCGGCAATAACTTTGTGAATAATTTTGCGGCCTCAATCGCCACGATTATTGCCATGCACTTAGTTGGTGAGACGCTAGGCCCAGCAGTGGCTACGATTACCCTGACAATTGTGGTCCTGATTTTTGCCGAAGTGACCCCGAAAACCATGGCCGCGCTTTATCCGGAGCGCATTGCCTTCCCGGCATCGACCATACTGGGACCACTGTTGAAGCTATTTTACCCGCTGGTCTGGCTGGTCAATGCGATCAGTAATGGTATTCTCGCCCTCTTTGGCATGCGCCCGGACCAAAGCGGTGAAACACAGCTGACGCGCGAAGAGTTACGGACGGTGGTGCATGAAGCGGGCAGCATGATTCCGCGCCGCCACCAAGCCATGCTGCTGTCTATACTCGATTTAGAGAACGTCACCGTTGATGACATTATGATTCCACGCCAAGAAGTGGTCGGTATCGACCTCGAACACGGCATGGACAGCATCATTGAACAGCTTAAACATAGTCAACATACGCGTATCCCGGTGTATAAAGGCGATATCAATAACATTGTAGGTATCCTGCATCTACGCGGGGGTATACACCTTTTATCTCATGAGCATCCAACCAAAGCGATGCTGATGCAGGAAAGCCGAGAACCTTATTTCATTCCAGAGTCCACACCGCTACATACACAGCTCCTTAACTTCCAGAATGAGAAAAGGCGGATTGGCGTCGTTGTGGATGAATATGGCGATGTTCAGGGGATCGTGACACTAGAAGATATTTTGGAAGAGATTGTCGGCGAGTTCACCACTGATATGACCCATCATGACGATGAGATACAGCCTCAGCCCGATGGCAGCGTGCTCATTGATGGCATGGTCACGATTAGAGAAATGAATAAGCAGCTGGGCTGGGAACTCTCAACCAAAGGCCCGAAAACCCTGAATGGCCTGCTGCTTGAATATCTCGAATCGATTCCGGATGGCAATATCTGTATTGAACTGAACGGGCGCTATCTAGAGACTTTAGAAGTCAAAGAAAACCTGATCAAAAAAATACGGTTAATGCCTAGTGCACAACAGCCTAAACGGCTGCCGGAAGATTAGGCCACTCAAGAGTATCGCGCTCAAGAAGACCTCAGAAGGCCCTTAAAGGGCCTTCTTTTTTTAAGCACTATTTCGTTAAGCGTTAAGGACTATTCATTAAACACTATTCGTTAGACAAATGGCGCTAGCCCAACGGCGTCACGCAACTGCTTCAAGAAAGGTACTGAGCGTTCACGAGCCTTTTCAGCGCCCGCCTGCATCACTTGCTCAACATGTGCGGGATCATTGATTAACCGCTCATACTCTTCACGCGGTCCTTTTAGCTGTTCATTCAAATGTTCAAACAGCATATTTTTGGCTTCACCCCAACCAATCCCTTCGGCATAACGTTGGCGCATTTGGCTGACATCGTCACCCGATGCAAAAGCAGAGTAAATCTGGAATAGCGTACACGTCTCTGGATCTTTTGGCTCGCCCGGCTCAAGCGAGTTGGTTTTGATTTTACGCACCAGTTTGAGTAGCTTTTTCTCGGGCGTAAACAATGGAATCGTATTGTTATAGCTCTTACTCATTTTGCGGCCATCAAGCCCACTGAGAATCGCTACTTTGTCATCAACCACCGCTTCAGGGAGATTAAAGAACTCACTTTTAAATAAATGATTGAAGCGCGCAGCGATATCTCGCGCCATCTCAATATGCTGGATCTGATCGCGACCAACGGGCACTTTATTGGCGTTGAACATTAAGATGTCCGCTGCCATTAAAACCGGGTAGCTGTATAGCCCCATCGTGATTCCGGCATCAGGATCTTTTTTATCATCGGTTTCATTCTCAGCAACGGCAGCCTTATAGGCATGCGCGCGATTCATCAGGCCTTTGGCACAGACACAAGTCAGCAACCAAGTCAGCTCTGGAATTTCTGGAATGTCGCTTTGACGGTAAAAAGTCGCATTATCCGTATCTAGCCCAAGCGCCAACCACGTTGCGGCAATTTCACGACGTGACTGTTGAACGCGTTCTGGATCCTGACATTTAATCAGGGCATGAAAATCAGCCAGAAAATAACAGGCATCCACATTAGGATCGCGCGAGGCTTCAATGGCCGGCCGAATCGCCCCAACATAGTTGCCTAAATGAGGCGTGCCGGTGGTCGTAATTCCGGTCAATACAGTGGTCTTACTCATGGCTCTTTATGATCTCATTAACAGAAAAAAAGGCCGGCATCACCCGGCCTGAACGGTTCCATCCTAGCACGTTAAACGAGACAGCTCAGTCACCCAACGACACCTGAACTGAATCGGCAACATGCTGCGCCTTTTGACGGGCTTCTGACAGATCCTGCCCCAGCGCTAACCCGACACCAAGACGACGCTGACCAGAGACTTCGGGCTTCCCAAAAAGCCGTAGATCGGTATCCGGCTCAACTAGCGCTTCAGCTAAATGGCGATAGCACATATCACGAGAGTCTCCTTGCACAAGCAACACAGCAGAAGCCGCCGGACCATGCTGTCGAATAGCCGGTATTGGCAATCCAAGAATGGCGCGCGCATGAAGGGCAAACTCAGATAGATTCTGGCTAATCAACGTCACCATACCGGTATCATGTGGACGCGGAGAGACTTCGCTAAACCACACTTGGTCACCTTTCACAAATAACTCAACCCCAAACAGCCCATACCCACCCAGTGCATCAGTAATGGCCGTGGCCTGGCGTTGCGCCTCAGCCAATGCAGCGGGCGTCATGGGATGAGGTTGCCAAGATTCCTGATAATCGCCATTGGCTTGTCGATGGCCAACGGGACCACAAAAACTTGTGCCGGACACCGAGCGGACGGTCAGCAATGTGATCTCATAATCAAAGTCCACGAAGCCTTCAACGATCACCCGACCGGCGCCAGCTCGGCCTCCGCTCTGGGCATAAGCCCAAGCGGGATCAACTTCTGCAACTTCACGGACTAAAGACTGCCCTTTACCCGATGACGACATCACCGGCTTGACGACACAAGGCAGGCCTATGCTTTTAATCGCCTCTTGGTACTCAGATTCAGTACTGGCAAACTGGTATGCCGATGTTGGCAGCGATAACGTTTCCGCAGCTAAACGCCGAATCCCCTCACGGTTCATCGTCAACTGTGCCGCCTTAGCGGTTGGCACCACCACATAGCCTTCCGCCTCAAGCTCAACCAAGGTCGCCGTGGCAATGGCTTCAATTTCCGGCACGATGAAGTGAGGCTTTTCCTGCTCAACTACGGCTCTCAACGCCTCACCATCTAACATGTTAAACACATGATAACGATCAGCGACTTGCATGGCAGGAGCATGCTCATAACGATCAGCGGCAATCACCTCACAACCCAGACGCTTGAGCTCAATCACAACCTCTCGGCCGAGTTCACCACTGCCCAGCATCAGCACACGAGTTGCCCTTTTAGCAAAGGGCGTGCCGAGTACCGTGGGCTGAACCGCTTCGATCGCAGAAACAGGCATAGCAGATCCTTATATCAGTTGTTGTATCGTTATCAGTAAAAAACGCAGATTGCTAAGGTTATTCAAATGACTGTCGTACGGGACGCTGACGTAGCCGACTCCCCGCAGGAGGGGGCTGGTGAAGGCTGATCGGTAAATCGAAACCCACACGCAATAGCTCAACGACCATCATGGCGGAAAGCCCCCATAACTCATAATGTGCATAGCAATAAGCGGGCACATACCAAAACTTATCCGCGACCGGAATGACATCCGTCCAAGCACGAGGATCATGCTGTAAATAGGCCAGCGGCATCGTAAAAATAGCATCCAATTCAGCTTCATTGGCTTTCAGCGGGAGCCCTTCAGGAATCAATCCCACCCAAGGGCGCACTTTAATACCATGCAGTGACACGACGTCACTCAGGGGGCCGATCACATCAACCTGGTCGGGAGGTAAAGCGATCTCCTCTTCCGCTTCACGCAGCGCGGTATAGAGTAGGTCAGGGTCTTCGGGATCACGCTTCCCGCCCGGAAAGGCCACTTGTCCTTGATGGGTGCTCATATGAGAGGCTCGACGCGTCAACACCAGCGCAGGCTCATCTCCGGTCGTGATCGCCATCAAGACAGCCGCCTCAGGCATAGACTGAGTGATCATAAAGGGCTGATGCTGTCGTAAGCGATGCGTTAAGCTGGTAAGCATATGATTAAGATTCCAGGCCCATTGCTTGAGATGGTCTGCACACGCAGGGCAAGCCTATTGAGTGAACGTGACCGAAACCCAAGCAATGATCAATATCGCAATAGGATAACGCCATGAAGTATTGCAGCCAATGCGGACACACGGTGACATGGTCTCAACCTCCCGAAGAAGACCGTGAGCGCTACTGGTGTTCACACTGCGGCACTATTCACTACCAAAACCCTCGTATTATTACTGGGACACTGCCCGTTTATAAAGACCGCATCTTACTTTGTCGGCGAGCGATTGAGCCCCGTATCGGCTACTGGACACTTCCTGCGGGATTCATGGAGAACGGAGAAACCACGGATGCAGGGGCCATTCGCGAAACTTGGGAAGAGGCAATGGCTCAAGTCGAAGTACAGAACCTCTATACTTTGATCCACCTCACACCCATCAACCAAGTTTATATGTTCTATCGCGCACACTTGCCAGAGGCCTCATTTGGCGCAGGCCCGGAAAGCCTGGAGGTCGCGTTATTTAAAGAGGACGAGATCCCCTGGGATGAATTGGCATTTTTGACCGTGCGCCGCACGCTACAACATTTCTTTCATGACCGAAAAAATGGCCAGTTCCCGCTTCATGTCAGTGACATTACGCCCGAGGACCGGGATCATTTTTTCACTCATGCCCCCTAATAAACCGTGATGGGCGGGTGTTAAGCACGCCCTCCCATATCGCACGACATTCAGGAGTCCTGTAATGATCGACTTCTATTTTTGGCCAACCCCGAACACTTTCAAAGTGGCCATTTTTTTGGAGGAATCTGAGCTCGACTATACGTTTCAGATCGTCGATTTAAGACAACAGGCCCAGTTTGGGAGCCAGTTTTTAAAGATATCCCCCAACAATAAAATCCCAGCCATTGTCGACCATGCCCCAGAAGATCAAGGGCTCCCCCTGAAGCTTTTTGAGTCGGCTGCTATTTTGGAATATCTCGCCGATAAAACTGGGCGTTTTACCGCCACAACTGCTCGACAAAAGGCCGAAATTCGGCAGTGGCTGCACTGGCAGATGAGTGGTATCGGCGCTGCAGGCGGACGACTTTATCAACTGTCATCGCAAACCAACCGTGAGCAAATGATGCCCGCGATAGAGGTATTGATAGAGGAGCTCACTCGTCTTTACCGCGTTATTGATAAACGGCTCGCGGATCGCCCCTATGTGGCGGGGGAAGATTACACCATTGCCGATATTGCCCTTTACCCTTGGATCAAATGCCATGAACATTTACAACAAGAGCTAGAAGATTACCCTCATTTAAAGCGCTGGTTTGGTACCCTCAGTGCTCGCCCGGCCATTCGTCGCACTTATGCCCAGGCACACCAGCTCACGCAGCTAGCGACAAAAAAAACAGGGTCAATACCGGTGACAACAAAGAAAGTAAAAAACCACTGACAATTGCGGCTGGCACACAATGCATGCCACCGCTTTTTTGAATCATTGGTAAGGTAAAGTCCATGCTGGTGGCGCCACTATAACCAATCGCGACAGCGGGGGCCCGTCCCATCACCCAAGGAATCAGCAGAAGCGCGACCAGCTCACGTATCAAATCATTAAAAAAAGCAGCGCCCCCCCAAACGGGGCCCATCCCATCACCGATTAAAATCGCTGACAATGAATACCAACCAAATCCAGAGACGAGGGCCAACGCTTGGTAACGACTCACCTCTAACCAAGGCGCAATCAGCCCACCGATCACCAGTGAACTGACCACCACCACAAACGCGATTGCAAACCCCTGGCGATTCAGCAGTACCTGCTTTAACGACATGCCACTATTGCGCAACTGGCATCCAATCAACAGCAACAACACCATTAATGTATATTCCGCCAGCTGGTCTGTAAGGCCTTCAGGCAGCTGCACTTGAGTACCCAGGGCGATGCCGCCAAAAACGACACCCAGCAGGATAGCCGTTCCCTTAAACATCCCCAGGCCACCGCCAGTGGTCTCTTCAACTTTAAGCGGCAAGCGCCACGGATAACGGCGCGACCATAGCCATAAAGCCAATAGATTAGCGACGCCCAAAGCGACAACCAGTAACAGGGTTTGACCCGACATGACCGCCAACTGCGTACCGAGTTGGTCAAGTGCACCAATCGAAAGCCCCATCAACCCCAAAATGACATAAACAAGCCACTCAATCGTATGTCCGATAGCGGCTTGCAAGCGTGGCTGAGGCAAACGCAATCCATAGCCGACAAATAGGGGCAATAAAACGAGCACAGAACTCCATAACATAGCGGTCTCAGCCTTCAATCAAAGCGGGCTATCCTAGCATCGATGCCTCCGCCATGGCAGCCTCTACTGGCTAGCTACAATGCTGAGAGTGACGTCAGAGGCCACACATCATAAGCAGGTTCTTCATAGGGATGTGCCGCCTTCAATGCCGCCACAGCAGCCTTCACCAGATGATCTTCGCAGACCAGCTCCACTTTTAATTCCATCACTGTTTCCAGTTGGTCGACCTCACCAATATGCGGCTGGGCACCCGCTAGAGGACGGAACTGACCTTGTCCTAAGGTTTGAAAGCAACAATGCTCATAATCACCAATACGCCCTGCTCCAGTTGCAAACACCGCCTGCTTTACCGCTTCAGCCGCCTGCTCAGGCACAAAAAAAGCCAGCTTGTACATATTTGAGACCTCGATGAATTGAGTGCCATATCATGATGGCGATGTGATCAATGAGAAAGAAGACAGAAAGAAGAGGCGATCCGAAGATCGCCTCTTAAGAAGTCAAAAATTAAAACGCTCAGTCATTAAAACGCTAGACACTTGCAGCGCTAAATACTCGAGGCTTAAACAACGGTATAAAGCCTAAACCGGCGCTACGCTGCACCAATCATCCTCCTCAGAACATAATGCAAGATCCCGCCATGACGGAAATAGGCCAACTCGTTGCCAGTATCAATCCGGCATCGCATCGCAACGGTGGTTTCTTGCCCATCTGGATAGGTAATGGTGGTATTCACCTCATCCCCCGCGTGCAATTCAGCTAACCCCGTTATCGTAAACGTTTCTTCCCCAGTCAACTTCAGGGTTTCACGATTGGTACCTTCGGGGAACTGGAGTGGTAATACCCCCATACCAACGAGATTAGAGCGGTGAATTCGCTCAAAAGATTCGGCAATGACAGCCCGAACGCCTAATAAGCGCGTCCCTTTAGCGGCCCAGTCACGCGAAGAGCCTGTGCCGTATTCTTTACCAGCCACAACCACAAGAGGGGTTTGATCTTCGGCATAGCGCATAGCGGCATCATAAATGGCCATCTGCTCGCCAGAGGGAATATGGCGCGTTTCTCCCCCTTCGACTCCTGGCACCATTTCATTACGAATCCGCACATTGGCAAAAGTGCCGCGCATCATCACTTCATGATTCCCTCGACGGGAGCCATAAGAGTTGAAGTCCTTAGGCTCAACACCATTGTCTTTCAAGTAGCGCCCAGCAGGACTTTCTGGCTTGATTGAACCTGCTGGCGAGATATGGTCAGTGGTGACCGAATCACCGAGCATAGCCAATACACTGGCCTTATGCACATCCTCAACCTGATCAGGCTCACGCCCCATGCCTTCAAAGAACGGCGGATGCTGAATATAAGTGGAATCCGGCCAATCATAGATCTGACCTTTCGCCACCTCAATCGATTGCCAAGCCTCATCACCATCAAAGACCGCACCATATTCCTTGCGGAACATCTCGGTATTGACCTGCTCAACAGCTTCAGCGATTTCGGCTTGAGACGGCCAGATGTCTTTCAGATAAACCGGTTGCCCATCGCTGTCCCGACCTAGTGATTCAGAGGTCAGGTCCACCCGCATGGAACCCGCCAATGCATAGGCGACCACCAAGGGCGGTGAGGCTAACCAATTGGTCTTCACTGCCGGGTGAACACGACCCTCAAAGTTACGGTTGCCCGATAACACGGAGGCCACCGTCAAATCACCCTTGCGAATCGCATTTTCGATCGGATCCAGTAGCGGCCCCGAGTTCCCGATACAGGTGGTGCACCCATACCCCACCAAGTTAAACCCAAGCTTATTGAGATAAGGCGTTAACCCTGCAGCTTCTAGATAATCCGTCACCACCTTGGAACCTGGTGCCAGAGAACTTTTCACCCAAGGCTGGCGCATCAAACCTTTCTCTACCGCCTTCTTAGCCAATAAGCCAGCCGCCATCATGACACTGGGGTTAGAGGTATTGGTACAGGAGGTAATCGCTGCAATCACGACAGCCCCATGCGACAAAGTAAAGGTTTCACCATCAAGCTCAACCTCAACTTCACCGGGTGCTGCAGGCGCAGGCGCACCGCCCTCACCTTCTAAACGCCCCGCATCACCACCGGCAGGCGCAACAGACAAGTCCAGCAAATCACCGAAATGAGATTTGATCTGGCTTAAGGCGACACGGTCCTGGGGACGTTTAGGCCCAGCCAAGCTCGATTCCACATCCCCCATATCCAGCGCCAGCGTCGCCGTAAAGATCGGCTCATCTCCCGCTTCCCGCCAGAGCCCCTGAGCCTTGGTATAAGCTTCCACCAATTCGACTTGATCATCGCTCCGACCGGATTGGCGCATATACTTCAACGTTTCGGCATCCGCCGGGAAGAAACCGCAGGTGGCCCCATATTCCGGTGCCATATTAGCAATCGTCGCCCGGTCAGCCAGAGGGAGATCAGCCAAGCCATCGCCATAAAATTCGACGAACTTCCCGACAACGCCATGCTGGCGCAACATTTCTGTCACCGTTAGCACCAAGTCGGTTGCAGTAATCCCTTCGCGGAGCTTGCCTGTGAGCTTAAAGCCGACCACTTCTGGAATCAGCATGGACACCGGCTGACCCAGCATGGCGGCTTCCGCTTCGATCCCGCCAACCCCCCAGCCTAAAACACCGAGGCCATTAATCATCGTGGTGTGAGAGTCAGTCCCAACGAGCGTATCGGGGTAGGCAAAGTGCTCACCCTTGTCCTCGTGGCTCCAAACGGTACGGCCAAGATATTCTAGGTTCACTTGGTGGCAAATACCGGTGCCCGGCGGGACAACGCTGAAGTTATCGAATGCTTGCTGACCCCAGCGTAAGAATGCATAACGCTCGTGGTTTCGCTGCATTTCGATGTCGACATTCTGCTTGAACGCCTCATCATTGGCATAGCGATCGACCATCACCGAGTGGTCAATCACCAAATCGACAGGGGACAACGGATTGATTTTCTCAGGGTCATCCCCCAGTTCGCTCACCGCTGCACGCATGGCTGCCAGATCAACCACACCAGGGACGCCAGTAAAATCCTGCATCAAAACACGCGCTGGCCGATAGGCAATTTCTCGATCAGCATGGCCATCTTTTTGCCAATCGACAATGGCCTGCAAATCTTCACGGGTCACGGTGTCGCCATCCTGGTGGCGTAACAGGTTTTCCAGTAAGACCTTCAGTGATTTAGGCAGTTTCTGAATGTCGCCTAGTTGATCGGCGGCTTGTGGCAGGCTATAGAACGTATAGTCAGTACCAGCAACATTGAGAACGCTTTTGGCGTCCAAAGTGCTAGAGCTGGAGTCAGTCATGCGAAGTACCTCCTCCTCAAAAGCCGGGAGGGATATCACGGGTATCGACTCCCGACAGGTATGCAGGGCGCCCACGCTATAGCGCGAGACGCTGATCACGATCCGTCATGTCAAAATAACGTCTTAACAGTAAAGCAATGGGGCCAGTTTCATCATAGATCAACCCCCACTAATGGCACACTGTCATGACCAATACGTTTCCATCAGCCTTTATATGGGCCACTTAAGCAATGTCAAAGGAGGCTATTCATCAGGCCCAGCACTGACTGCCTTGCGAAAGCGGCCCTGATAATCGAATAACTTTTCCTGAATACGCCAGTGTCTCCCCACTTGGCGGGCAATGACAAAATCAGGGTAGCGCAAACGATTCGCCTCGGCCTGAACCGCGTCAGGGCTCTGGGGGCGCCATGGTACACCTGGGGCTTTTAAGTGATGCTTTAAGAAGTGGTGCTCAAATGCCCGCCGTTGAGGCGATGTCTCTAATGCAAACCATTCATCAAGCCCCTCACCCTCTTCATCATAGTAGGTCACTTTCAAACGGGGGTGGCCGCGGCCATTAACGGTCGCTATTAATGTCATGCCCGCCACGCGTAGCACTCTTGCACCTTTGAGTTTCATGGCCGCTTTTAATTTATCATCAGGGTCCACTAAGGTCGCATCACAATGCGGGCAGTTGCGTGCCGCGATATCGCACTCGCCTCCACACTGCTCACACTGTCGAGAGCGAAATCGATACGCGCATTGGGCTTGGCTTTCATCATCCCACCCCTGACAGCGCCGACCGAAGTGCTCAAGCACATGACCTTGACTATCCACACGCCCCCAGAAAGTATTGGCAAAACCACAGAGTGGGCAAGGGATCTGCACCGGCACCGTTTTCTTCTCGCCAGGCGGGGGGCCGATTTCCGGAGCCCATAGATCCCATGGATTACCGGCATAATCTAGAATCAAACAGTCTTGCTTACCCGTCTCAGGAGAAAGCCTCAAACCACGACCAATAATTTGCTGATAAAGGCTGACCGACTCCGTCGGCCTCAAGATCGCGATCACATCCACATGAGGCGCATCAAAGCCCGTTGTGAGCACCGAGACATTCACTAAAAAGCGCAAGCGTCGCGCTTTAAACTGCTGAATAATGCACTCGCGCGTTTCACTTGGCGTCTGGCCGGTAACCAGTGCAGTTTCCGCTGCCGGTAATAACGCCGCAACCTCTTGAGCATGGCGTACAGTGGCACAAAATATCATGATGCCCTGACGCTCTTGGGCCTGCTGCAGTATATTGCTCACAATCGTTGGTGTGACTCGGCTACCATCGACCACTTGAGCCAACTCAGCTTCTCGAAAAGCACCATCCCCGTGGCCATATAAAGTGCTGAAATCATAACCTTCGATCGGCATATCACGCTTATCTGGCATCACCAGATATCCCTGACGCACCATCCAGCGCAATGGCAGCTCACTGACACAAACACGAAAAAAACAGTCATCTCGGCCACGTACGGCTTGCTGCACCAAGTGGCGATGGTAGATAAATCCCTGACCTAATCGATAAGGCGTCGCGGTAAGCCCGAGGATTTTTAAATTTGGGTTCAGTTGCTGTAAATGCCGAATCACTTGCTGATAGCTGGCCTCTTGCCGGCAGTCGACACGATGACACTCATCAATCACCAGCAGGGTGAATCCAGCATCATCAAACTGGTCCAAATGACGCACAACAGACTGTACAGAGCCGAAAACCACTTGCCTCAAGGCTTCTTTACGGCCGAGTCCAGCGCTAAAAACATCCGCCTTTAACCCATAGGCCTCATATTTAGCCTGATTCTGTTCGACCAACTCACGCACATGCGCCAGTACCAATACACGTCCCCTTGCCAAACGCGCCAGCTCAGCAATGACCAAGCTTTTACCCGCGCCAGTGGGTAACACGACAACAGCAGGCTCATGGCTGCCTCGAAAGTGTCGAATAACCGCCTGAACAGCATCAGTTTGGTAGGGACGTAATGAGAAAGGAGGAGGTGTGGACATGACGTTATTGTGCCATGCCCATCAAGATAACGGGATACTGGAACAGCCCCTCAGTCGAATTGAGGTGGCCGACGCTCGAGCTGTGCCATAGCGGCTTCACGCTGCTGAGCACTACCCAGCAAACGTCGCTGGAGTTTTTCTTCCAAGGTAAGACGATTCGTCTCGACTTCATCGAAGCTGTCCCGATATAGGCGCTTGGCTGCACGTACCATTTCAGGTGAACGTTCAGCTAGCTGAGATAACAGTAGCTGTGCCGCATAATCAGGATCATCCAAAACGTCTGTTGCAAAGCCCCAATGATGGGCTTGTGTACCGTTGAAGCGCTCTGCCGAAAGCGTCAGTTGTAACAATCGATCTTCTCGCACTAATCCGCGCGCTGAAACGGTCATCCCCATGTCGGGAATTAATCCCCAACGCCCTTCCATAACAGACCATTGTGAATCAGGCGTGGTTAAACGAATATCGGCACCTAAGGCGATTTGCAAGCCGCCGCCGAAAACATACCCCTTCATCACCGCAATCACAGGCACAGACAAGGCCTTCCAGCCTAGCGCCAAATGCTGGACGCGATTATGGGGAAAACCGGGCATAGGGCTCAACAAGAACTCAATCGAGTCAGGCGATTGCATCACTGAAGCCACATCCAACCCCGAGCAGAAATGAGTCCCTTCGGCCCGGAGCAGCACCGCTTTCAAATCCTGCCGGTGCTGTAGGTCAGTCAAACACTTAAGTAATGCCTGGATCAGCTCAATATTTAACGCATTGCATTGCTCGGGACGGCATAAACGAACCTCTGCAATACCATCAACGAACTGCACACTCAAAGGAGAGAGTTCAGCAGACAGGTGTTCAACAGACATATGCTCAAAAGACATGGCGACCTCAGATCACAGGCTTTAACAGCCCTTTCAACAATTCAGTCATCAGCCATGGCAGTCTAGATCAGGAGAGCACAAAGTGAAACAAGAGTTTGAAAGGTTCAAAAAGCCGGTAATCGCGAGAAGTGAAAAACAAGTGCCAGTACAAGAGGGTGACACAATAGACCATCATGAAAGATCGACATCAGGAAAGGATTGAAACCACCATAGATAAGGCAAAAAACATCTAGAGGCTTGCCGTTAGCTGAAAAGTTCGCTGCAACATTTGAGCATCATCCGCCGCCCGGTGACGAGTTAACCCCAACTCCGCCACGACTTGCTGCTTCACTTGCCCCCAGCGAAGCACCTGCTGCTCACTCAGCAAACGATGCAATGTGTCTAAACGAAACCGTTGAATCCGATCAGCATGGTGAAACAGTAACGCTAACCAACTACTGTCAAAGCCCCAACTGTCTGAATAAACCGTCAAACCTTTCAGTTCACTATTGAGCCAATCGGCCACATCCGTCACGGCACCACCTTCACTTTGGAGCTGAGCACGGCTGATCCCATGCACAGCCTCAGCCCCTTCATTCCAATGTTGCCAACTCGGCTCAGGGCATATCAGGCGCGAAGCCACACTGCCATCAGCACGAGCGATACCCACCTCAATCGGGTAACTCCCCCGTCCAAAGCCAGAAGCCTCCACATCGATGATCGTTGGCCAATCCATTTAATGCCCTTCTGCCAATTAATAAGCCACGTAACCTCATCATAGTGAATGCAAGGAGTATGCCGAAGCGCCTTCTATGCCAACATGATAGAGGTTCTATTGGCTGGCAGTCGCCAGTCGTTCGCGCCATTCTAGCGCACAACGCTCGCTTTGAGGGAGATTGAGTTCACCTTCATCATATGCTTGGATCAAACGCTCTATGGCATCAACATGACCTTGCCGGGCAGCCCTTGCATACCAAGTGACCGCTTGCGCTTCGTTACTCGGATAAGGCCCGACACCACGCTCATGAATGCGACCGGCCCACCACTGGGCATCCCGGTCACCTTGCTGTGCCGCTTGAATTAAATAGCGCGCACCACAATAACGATCTTGGGTCGTCAGCCCATGTTCCAACAAACGGCGTCCATAAGTCACTTGTGCTTCTCGGTGACCCGCCTTTGCAGAATGACTCAGCATCCGTGCGATCAGTTTTCGCGTCAGCTTCAAACCCGGTCGATAAGCCACGCGATATAGACGCCGGGCTAGCGAGAATTCGATTTGGGCGAGCAGTTCGACAGATGTCGGCATGATCAACCTGCCACGTTTTCTAGTGAATAGGTGTTAATCAAAGTGTGTAAGGCGCGCGATTGTAACCATCTAGGTATAGTTTGATAACCCTTTTTGTCACTAAAACGGTATTTTATGCTGTTCCTTCGCCTAAACGCACCATCTTAGTGCAAAAATACACAATAGAATGGAGATCACAATGGAATACAGCCCATTAACACCCGATGGCCCCAAAGTAAGTCGTCTTTGTCTCGGCACCATGACTTTTGGCGAGCAAAATAGTGAGTCAGAAGCACATGAACAGCTCGATTTAGCCCTGGATCATGGGGTTAATTTCATTGACACTGCCGAGATGTACCCGGTTCCACCAAAGGCAGAAACCCAAGGTAGAACAGAGAGTTACATTGGCAGTTGGCTCGCCGGACGACAAGACCGAGAACAACTCATCATCGCCACAAAAGCGAGTGGCCCTGGGGAGTGGATGAAGCATGTCCGCAATGGGCCCCGTTTTAGTGCAGAGCACCTAAACGCAGCCGTTGAAAGTAGCCTTCAGCGATTACAGACTGATTATATCGACCTTTACCAACTTCACTGGCCCGAGCGTAATACTAACTTCTTTGGCAAGCTCGGCTACAGCGAAGTGGGAGCTGATGAGACTGCGATTAGCCTCCAGGAAACGCTCGAAGCTTTAGCGCCCTTGGTTGAATCTGGAAAAATTCGCCATATCGGTCTATCCAATGAAACCCCTTGGGGCGTCATGGAATGCATTCGACAAGCAGAACAAAAGGGGATGCCCCGCGTCGTCAGCATACAAAACCCCTATAATTTATTAAATCGAAGTTTTGAAGTCGGGCTGGCTGAAATCAGTACTCGTGAAAATGTGGGCTTGCTTGCTTACTCGCCCATGGCATTTGGTGCACTCTCGGGTAAATATCTCAATGGTCAATGGCCTGAAGGCGCCCGCATGACCCTTTTTGAGCGCTTTCAGCGTTATCAAGGTACGATAGCCGAAAAAGCCATCTCAAAATATGTTGAAATCGCACATGACCATGGCTTGGATCCCGCTCAAATGTCACTGGCCTTTGTGACCTCGCGGCCTTTTGTGACCAGTAACATCATTGGCGCCACAGGCAGAAATCAGTTAGAAAGTAACCTCAAAAGCATTGAGGTCAAATTATCCACATCCGTTTTGGAAGATATCGAAGCGGTCCATCGTGAAATCAGTAATCCATGTCCCTAAGGAATCGTTCAACGACCATGAGTACTGAATGGTTATGGCTTTTAATGGCCATCACTGCTGGCGCAGCCATGCCACTTCAAGCCGGGATCAATAGCACTTTGGCACAGCAAGGAGATGGGGCCATCTGGGCCGCCATGGTGTCCTTCTTGGTCGGCACTGTCGCCCTGTGCGTGTTAACGTTGATACTCAACCAGCGACTGTGGCCTGGCATGGCCGTCATCACCGATACGCCGAGCTGGGCTTGGATCGGCGGCTTTTTAGGCGCTGTCTTCGTATCTGTCTCTGTTTTTTTGGCGCCTCGGATCGGGGGCGCTGCATTAATGGTTGCGCTATTGGCAGGCCAACTCTCGGCATCCATATTCCTGGATAAAATCGGCTGGGCAACTTTTCCACAGCACGATATCTCACTGGGACGCATAGCGGGCATTGTGTTAGTGATCCTCGGCGTCATATTAATCAAGCGCTTTTAAGCACACGGCTACCGCTACGTGCACGGCCGCGTACGGTAGCCAACCAGATCCCACCAAAAATACAGCACATACCCATCCAGTGATAAGCCATCAGCTGCTCGCCAAGAAAGCCTGTCGCGAGTAGCAGCCCCCAGACAGGTATCAAGTGAATCACATAACCTGCACGAGCAGGCCCAAGATCAGCAACCCCACGATTCCAGAACATAAAGGCCAGAATCGAGGCAAAAATCCCCACATAACCGATACTCAATAAATTCACTGCCGTTAACGCCATATGTCGCTGCTGCACCCAATGTTCATAAGCATAAAAGGGGGCTAGTACGATTGCGCCGATCAAGACCGTCAGCCCAAAAAGGCCGATACCTGGCAGCCCCGCCGGTCGGAGCCGTAGCAATACCGAGTACAAGGCCCAACTCACAACAGCCGCCAAAATCCAGCCATACCCATCAGCATGCTCAAACTGTTGAGCCAACTGCCCTGGCTGCCCTTGAGTCACAATCACGCCCACCCCCAACAAAGAAATCATCATGCCCAACATTTGAACCACATTGATGGATTCTTTAAAAATAAGCCGTGAAAGTGCCAAAATCACAATAGGTCCGATCGATAACAACAAGAGGCCATTCGTTGCGGGCTGTGTTTGCAGCCCGAGATAAACAAACGTATTAAAATTAGCAATACCTAATACAGAAAGCGCCAACAACACCTTCCAGTACTGCATGATCAATAACCGGTGTCGCTTCCATTGCGGCCAAGCGAACGGCAGAATCACTACTAATGCCAGAACCCATCGCCAAAAAGCCAACGCCAATGGCGGCATATCCGCATGCACAGCGCGACTTAACACAAAATTCCCTCCCCAAAAAAACGTACTGAGGATTAAGAGTAAATAGGCAACACGGGGGGGAGTAGGGGCCGACATCATCAGGTCCAATTCAGAAAGCTCAACAATACGCCAGCGACAATTCACATAGCGACCTATTTTATACAAGGAGAGTATTCTGACGTGTCATACCCAAGAGGTCACTCCCCCTAAAGACCAATAGGATTGAGAGCAGCAACGGCAACGACTGATAGCGCAATGTAATCAACCCAATAGCAGTGAATCACTTGCAGCCAACCACAGGTATACTCACACTCAACGTAAAGCGATTGATCAACAGTCTCGTATACTGACTGGTTCTGATTTGAAGGTACTGAAGGAGCTCCCCATGCTTGCGGTAATATCTCCAGCCAAAACACTTGATTACGATACGCCAGTTCCTACTTCCACTTATACTCAGCCGGACCTGCTCAATGAATCCGCTGAACTGATTGAAGTATTACGGCCTTATTCACCTCAAGATATCAGCGTACTCATGAAGATTAGTGACAAGCTGGGTAGTCTCAATGCTGCGCGTTTCCAAGAATGGCAAACGCCCTTCACCCCGGAAAATGCGCGGCAGGCCGTTCTCGCATTCAAAGGCGACGTTTATGTGGGCCTAGATGCGTTTTCCTTAGATGACACTGGCTTTCAATATGCCCAATCTCACTTGCGCATTTTGTCAGGCCTTTATGGGTTGCTACGCCCATTAGACCTGATTCAGGCATATCGACTAGAAATGGGGACACGCTTAAAAACCCCCAAAGGTCAAGACCTTTACGACTTTTGGGGTCATCAACTGGCCGATAAACTCAATCAAACATTGTCCGACCACACAGCCCCTGTACTGATCAATTTAGCCTCACAAGAGTACTTCAAGGCTGTTGATCTCAAGGCATTATCAGCACAAGTCATTACACCGGTATTCAAAGACTGGAAAAATGGCCAATATAAAATCATCAGCTTCCATGCCAAAAAAGCTCGAGGCTTAATGTGTCGCTACATGATTGATCACAAGCTGGAAACTCCCGAAGAATTAAAAAGTTTTGATTATGGTGGTTATCAGTTCGATGAAAGCCAATCGACTGAAACACAATGGACCTTTACTCGACGTCTGGAGCATTGAGTTTTAGGCGCTCATCACACCACGCTAGGCATAAAAAAGCGCCCCGAACTCAGGGCGCTTTTTAGACGAAGACTCGTCAAAACAATTAGTTATGCAAAAACAATTAGTTATGCAAGCTGCTCAATACCTTGAATGACCCAAGGCGCATCCTGCTGCTTCATATCCCGAATTAAGTGCCACATCTCTCGGAAAGGCGCAGGCGCAGCACCATCTTCGGCAATCATCCCATGGAACATCACCGCTAACTCTACAGTTTCACCGACCTGTTGAATCTGGCTGATTTCAACTGCCAGTTTATCGACCACAGTATGAGATTGTCCGGCCTGCTTCTGACGCTCTTCACATAGCTGTTGATACAAGAGGGGAGTCACATATTCTTGGATCTGCGCCATATCGCCAGAATCCCAAGCCGCTTGTAAGTCATGAAAATGTTGCCGAGCACGCTCAACAAAACCCGCTTCGTCAAACCAAGCAGGTGCACCATACTGGACATGCTGATCATCCTGTCGAGCGGCTTGCCCTTCATTAAGTGCACCACCCGAAGACGCTGAAGAGTGACGTTCAAAATGACTCGGAGGCGGTGATTGCTCTGCACCCGCTTGATGGTGAGCACCACGGGTTTGAGGCTGGCGACGACGTAAAAAGCGAAATAACAAAAAGGCCAAACCTGCCATCAATAAAATATCCAATGGCTGAATGCCATCAAAGGCACCCCCAAAGAACATTGAAGCTAATAACCCCCCCGCAGCTAAACCTGCTAATGGCCCAAGAAAGCCCATCCCTTTACGACCGCTCGTCGCATTCTGAACACCATTTTGCTTTTGAGTCGAAGTCGTTCCAAAGGTCCGAGTAGACTCTTTGGCAGGCGCTTGACGAGAGAAAGAACCGAAAGACTTACCCCCGCCCATTCGTTTGGCATCCGCATCAGGTGCAGCAAGCCCCAAAGTCAGCACACACCCCATCAGCAGTACTAAAAAGTGTTTCACCAGTCATTACCTCCTTAAAGTTTCAGGTCTGAACTCAATGGTCCAGGCATCAAAACGTCTTATTGCTTAAGACTCTGGCAAACACACAAGATTCACTTTGCCAGACCCGATATCTTTACTCCCTGTATCCAGCAGCCTATATCAATGGGATACCTTTCATTGACCCAGGAGTCTAACATGTTACTGCAAGCGCATCGCAGCCAGCTTTTGATCATCGACTTGCAAACTCGTCTAATGCCTCATATCGCGCAATCAACGGCATGCCTAAACAGCAATCTCTGGCTCTGCGATATCGCGAGGGAAATGGATATCCCCACGACATTCACTGAGCAAAACCCTAAAGGATTGGGATCAACACACTCACTGCTATTACAGCGCAGCCCTGATGCTCAGATCTTTTCAAAAACACATTTTAGTGCTTATCGCGAGCCACTAATTGCTCAGCATATTAGCGCTCAACAAAGGCCTCAGATTTTGATGACAGGGGTTGAAACGCATGTCTGTGTCTTACAAACGGCGATGGACTTATTAACAGAAGGCTATGAAGTCTTTATCATCGATACTGCAGTGGGGTCTCGACGCAATAAAGATAAACGATTAGCACTGCAACGCCTAGTGGCCCACGGTGCAGAACAGGTGACGCCAGAAATGGTCGCTTTTGAATGGCTTGAACATTGCCAACACGCACAATTTAAACAACTCAGTCAAAACTACATTAAAGACTTATCCCACTATCAATGATATTAAAGTGCTACTAAAGCACTACTCATAATTTAAAGTACGACCTATGGTGTTAAAACGCGACTAAACACGACGGGTGAAGCGTGACGGAAAACTCTTGCGTTGATAGGCTAGAGAATTACAGTTTGTCACCGCTCAAGGCATCGAATAGTGCTAACGTAAATTGACACTCAATCAACGGAGACGCTTAATGGATGTTACAGGGGCAGCGGGACTTCAAATGACCGGTTCTGAGCATCGTCTCAACCACCAGAACGCCCGTCAACAAGCACAAATCGAAGTATTCAAAGATGCACGAGACAGTCAGGGTCAGGCGATCATGCAATTGATAGAATCTGTTCCTGAGGGACCAAAATCAGTTAAATCTGCCGATCCACAGATGGGAAGCAATATCGATATTCGGGTCTGATTTTCAACACAAGCCCATCTTCGGCAACACAGCCCCTCACAGCAAGGCCCGTCATGATGACATTTGAATGCTAAAACACCCCGCTAGCGGGGTGTTTTACTGTAAAGGCTATCGCTCTAGCCTGAAGCAGGGACATCAATGTCGACACACTCAACTTTCGACAGAAAGTGAAGACATATCCATGACATAGCGATGGGCGATATCACCTTTCTCCATGGCAGCAAAAGCCTCATTCACCTGATCAGGACGAATGATCTCACAGAGCGGATGAATATCATGCTCAGCACAGAAGTCGAGCACTTCCTGAGTTTGCTTAATTCCACCAATTAATGACCCCGCGACACGCCGACGTCCCATGATCATGGGTATCGTCATAAACTCATCCATGGGACCAACCTGCCCCACAATCACCAGCGTGCCATCAATATCGAGCAAAGGGGTGTAGATGGACACATCATGCTGAACCGGCACAGTGTCAATGATCAAATCCAGGGAAGCAGCAGCTTCGGTCATGGCATCTGAGTCTGTTGAAGACAGGATGCCCGTTGCCCCCAATGCCCTGGCCTCTTGTGCTTTCTTTTTAGAACGACTTAACACAGTGACCTCCGCGCCCATGGCAACGGCTAGCTTAACAGCCATATGTCCGAGGCCTCCTAAGCCAATCACTCCCACTCGACTGCCACTCCCAACATTCCAAGTGCGCAGCGGTGAGAAGGTGGTGATACCGGCACATAGAATGGGCGCTGCGCGAGACAAATCCAGTGCATCAGGAACACGCAGGACGAATTCTTCTCGTACGATAATATGTTTAGAATAGCCGCCTTGCGTCGTTTCCCCGTTCACCCGATCAGGCTCACCATAAGTCGGCGTTACCCCTTCGCGACAAAACTGCTCTTCGTCATGATCACATTGATCACATGCCTGACAGCTGTCGACCATACAACCAACACCAACTTTGTCACCCACTTGATAACGTTGAACATCAGGCCCCACTTCAACGACTCGCCCAATAATCTCATGGCCAGGCACTAACGGATAGGACTGAGGCCCCCAATCACCATTCACGGTATGCAAATCAGAATGGCAAACACCGCTATATAAGATCTCAATCGCCACATCATTAGCTCGTAAAGCGCGACGCTCAAAATGGTAAGGCGCCATTTTCGCATCAGATGAATATGCCGCATAGCCTACTGTTTTCATAAAACTTCCTTACACTAAAATTCAAATTCAAAGACATCATCTATACATGAGATGTAGCGCGACAATGTGCATGATGTTAAATGAACCTCACACTTATCACCTTATCTAATATGCTTGTTGAATTGCCAAATCCCCCAAGCTTAAGGCTCATTCTTTTAGTCACGCCTGTAGACAGACATTCAACCATTGGGTTCAGAGAGGTATGGAGACTGACGCCCGGTACTGCCGAGGCCAAAGATTGATGGAGGGGTGTGATGGGCTGTGATTGATAGATATTGGTAGAGGGAGTTTTGGGGTTGAGCGCGTGTTTTTATCG